>NZ_JADEYC010000019.1 GCF_015209505.1 Saccharopolyspora montiporae | reverse complement strand
GGGGGCCCCCCCCGCGACCGGATTCCCGGCACGACCCCGCTCGCTCCTCGGGCGGGGTCGTGCTGACGTCCGAGCACCGTCCGCATCGGAGTTCGGCGTGCGGCGGCGGGCGCGGTTGGCCATGATCAGCACCATGGACCGCACACCCCGCGGCTGGCAGGTCGCGCTGGAGGACCTCGATCGCGCCCTCACCGGGCGCCCCGCCCGTGGGACGTCGGCGGGGCCGCGAGCCCGCCGGCCGCAGCGGGGGAGCGGTCCGCGCACGCGCCCTGCGGAAGATCGGGAGCCGGACCGCGGTTCCGCGGGTGGTGCGCGGGCGGAGTGAACCCCGGCCTGCGCGAGCAGCCGTGCCGGTCCGGACGGCCGCGCGGGGCGGATGCGCGTTGTTGTCCGGGTGTTCACGCGTTGCACTCCGCGAGTTGGAGTCCGAGGACTACCAGGACGGTCCGGAAAGGCGGTTCCGGGTTCATGCGGCTGCTGCAGGTCGACTGGGACCAGCAGAAGATGATCGTCGACACCGACTCGCCCTCGCTCGACGCGGCGAACCCCTTCGGCGAGGAGGACGACTGCACCGTCGACCTCGACCTGACCCCGGGCAGCTGACCGATTTCCCCGCGGACGCCGCGGTCGGCGCCCACCCGGGCTCGAAAACACCGTCAGGGCAGCTGTTTCCATCCCGCGGCATCGTCATTGCGCCAGTGCTGTCCGATCCCGCGCTCGCCGATCCCGGTGAACCAGCAGGTGCTGTCCGGATCCCAGCCGGCCAGCACCGCGGCCGCGTCCTCGTCAACGGTGATCGCGCGGCCCGCGGTGGTCAGGTAACCGTGTGCGGTGAGGTGCACCGCGTCGACGTCCGCGGCGACGCGGGACCAGTCCGGGAGGACCCAGCGGCCGTCGCGTCCCGTGGTGCGGAACCAGTCGTGCCGCCGCGCGGCGGTGACCTCCAACGGGTAGCGGCGGCACAGCGCTGCCCACGCCTCGGGTCCGTCGATCTCGAATACCGCCGCGTCTTCGGGTACCGCGGCGCGGTGCGTGACCGCCCGCTCCCAGCCCATGCTGTCCTCGACCAACCACAGGCCCACCGGCCCCAGCCCGTCGAGGAACCGCGTGCTGGACGGCATGTCGAACGGCGGTGCCGACCACCAGTACCCGGAGAAGGCGGCCCGGGGATCGCGCGGGCGTTCCCGCTGCGCCCGGTGCTCGTCCTCGATGGTGCCGCTGCGCCACCGGGAGAGCCCGGCCGCGGGATCGGCGGTGCGCTCCACCTGCGGCCCGTCGGTGAAGCGCACCGTGGCCTGCGCATCGCGATCCAGCGCGGTGGTCCACCACGCCGCGGCTGGTGCGGCGGCCACCCGCCGGGCGACACCGGCCAGCGCGTCCCGCATCTCCGGTGCCGCGCACAGGACGTCCTCCCCGTCGGGTTCCTGCCAGTAGCGGGCCGCGGACAGGACCCGGTCCAGCACCTGCAGCAGGCTGCGGCCGTCCGGTTCGGGAAGCGGCATGCTGTCCAGCGCGGCGGCGACGTCGGCCGGTGCGTGCGGCGGTGGCGGTTCGTCGCTGCCGGGGCCGAACAGCACCCGAGAGCGCCCGCGGCCCGGGTCCAGCTCGTGACCGGCGTAGAACACGGCCGAGTGCAGCTCGGGGGCGTGCGGGCCGGCGGTCGCGAGCTCCAGACACAACCGCCGTCCCCGCGGTCCGAGCAGCAGGGATTCCGGGTCGAAGAACATCGGCCGTACCGTAGCAACGGGATTCCCGCTCGGACAGCGGATTTTCGGTGCTCGGCCACCGCGGACACCACGACTGCCGCGCTCGGCGGGAAAAGCGCGTTCGTCGCGGCGCCGGCGACCGGTAGGGTCTGCGACGTCCAGCGGAGGGAGATCCGATGAGCGCCCACGAACGGCCCGCCCACGCGTCCGAGCAGGCCGGGCAGCGCCGCCTCGCGCCGGACCTGGCCCGGGGCGCGATGCTGCTGCTCATCGCGATGGCCTACTCCGGGGTCTACGCCGGGATCGCGTTCGGTGCACCGACTCCGGACCAGCCGCCGCCGGACGCGATCGCCCGCGTGCTGACCGTGCTGCTGCTGGACAACCGCGCCTTCCCGATGTTCGCGATCCTCTTCGGCTGCGGCATGTCCTGGATGATCGCCCGCCGGCGCGCCGCCGGTGCGGGGGAACCGGAGATGCGCCGGCTGGTCACCCGCCGCAGCCTGCTGCTGCTGGCGTTCGGTGCCGTGCACGCCTTGCTCGTCTACCAGGGCGAGATCCTCACCTCCTACGGTCTGGCCGGGCTGGTCGTCGGGTGGCTGCTGTTCCGCCCGGACCGGGTGCTGCGCCGGGCGATCGGTGTGCTGGCGGTGTGCTACGCGGTCACCTGCACCGCGCTGATGATCAGCACCGCTGCCGCCGCGCGCCTCGATGCGCAGGTCGCCGATCCCGCGGGCTACACCACGCTGCAGGACTGGATCGGGCGGCTGGTCGCCCTGCCGTTCCTGCCGCTGTTCCTGGCCGCGGGCTATCCGCTGCTGCTGGCCGTGGTGATCGGTTTCCTCGCTGGACGTCAGGGACTGTTCGACGATCCGGGCGCACACCGCGGCGTGCTGGTGCGCATCGCGGTCGGCGGGGTCGCGGTCTCGGTGCTGGGCGCTGTGCCGGCGGCGTTGATCGAGGTGGGTGTGCTGCAGCTGTCCGCGCTGCCGACCGGGGTGCTGCTGGCGTTGCAGGTGCTCACCGGAGTGCTCGGCGGTGCGGGATACGCGGCGGTTTTCGCGCTGCTGGCGCTGCGGCTGGACGCGCACCGCGGTGCGGTCACCCGCGCCGTCGCCGCGGTGGGGCAGCGGTCGTTGACGTTCTACCTGTTCAACTCGGTGGTGGTCGCCGCGGTGCTGCACCCGGATCTGCTCGCCGTCGGGCGGCACGTCGGAAGTCTCGGTGCGCTGGCCGTCGGCTTCGGTTCCTGGTCGCTGGCGCTGCTGATCGCGACGTGGCTGGACCGCGCGGGGCGCGCCGGCCCGGCCGACGCTCTGCTGCGCACCCTCGTCTACCGGTGAGGCCGCCGCCTCAGCACGTAGGCAGGCAGTGGACGGGGAGCCGCTTGGGGCCGGTGAGCGCCGGGTTGGTGTAGAAGGTGGGCGCATCGTCGTGCGGAGCGGCGATCCGCGGGAAGCGCCGGAGCAGCGCCTGGATCGCCACCCGGCCTTCGAGGCGCGCCAGGGGAGCACCGAGGCAGAAGTGGATCCCGCGACCGAACGCCAGATGTGGGTTGGGGTGGCGGTCGGGACGGAAATCCGCTGCGTCGTGGAACCGGGTTTCGTCCCGGTTGGCGCTGGCCAGCCACACGGTGACGGGCTGGTCGGCGTCGATCTCGCGTCCGCCGAGACGCACCCGGTCGGTGGTGACCCGGAGCACCTGGGTGAACGGGCTGCTGGTGCGCAGCACCTCCTCCAGCACGCGCGGGATGCGGGTGGGATCGCCGCGGAGCTCGTCGGCCAGGTCCGGCCGCTGTTGCAGCCGCAGCACCGTGCTGCCCAGCAGCAGGGTGGTGGTGATGTGCCCGGCCAGCAGGAGCAGTTCGGCGATGTTGATCAGCGCGCCGCTGCCCAGTAGACCGCCGTCCATATCGGACCGCTGCAGCGCGCTGAGCAGACCGTCCCGCTCGGTTCCGCGGTGCCTGCGGCACTGGTCGTCCAGGTAGTCGCGCAGCTCGGTGCGCGGCTGCCGGATCGCTTCGGTCCGCTCGCCGAACAGTTCTTCGCCCACCACGGGATCACCGCTCTGCTGCTCCAGCATCGGTTCGATCCAGGACCGGATGAGCTCGCCGTCCCCCGGCGGGAGTCCGAGCAGCTCGCCGATCACCGCGACCGGGAGCGGGTAGGCGAGGTCGGTGACCAGGTCCCACCGATCACCATCCACTCCGGACAGCAGGTCCTCGGTGAGGGCCGCGATGCGCGGTTCCAGATCGGATACGACCTTCGGGGTGAACGCCTGCGCGACCGCTGCGCGCAGCTGGGCGTGCCGGGGCGGGTCCATCGCGGTGAGCTCGCCCTCGGCGAAGTCGGCCGCATCCGGGTACACCCGGCTCAGCTCGGAGGAGAACGACGCGGGTTCGGCGAGCACGTGCGCGACGTCGTCGTAGCCGAACGCGTGCCAGAACCCGGTCCGCTCGTCGAACCACACCGGTTCTTCCGCCCGCATCCGGGCGAACCAATCGTGCCGGGCATCGACGTCCTGCGGTGCCGTGTAGCCGCCGGAGCCCGCGGCATCGCGCTCATCCGGATCCATCGTCGTACCTCCCGCTGCGCATCCCGGCGCACCACCGGTGCACCGCGAACGCAGATTAGCCGCGAGGTGCGGTCCGCGGGCCCGATGTTCGCCCGCCGCGGACCTCGCCACGAGCGAAACGGCGCGTTCCGACCGAACACCGAGAGCCCCGGGTGCCCGGACCACGACCGGCCCGGGCACCGAACTTTCAGTGTTCGAGCCGGTCGAGCCGGTCGGTGAGGTCGGACCGGCGGTAGTGGCCGAACACGCCGCGCAACCTGGTGAGCAGGTAGTCCCGGATGGCCCCGTCGTCGGTGGCCAGCAGGTCGTCCACCAGCGTTCCCGGCGAATCCGCCCGCTCTTCGGTTACGAGGATGTCCCGCAGTTCGCGGAACTTCTGCGCCACCGGTACGGCCTGCTCGGGCTCGTCGTGGTGATCGAGCAACCACCACGCGGTCGCCCGCAGCGGATCGCGGATCAGCGAGCACATGTCCTGCTGCTGCTGTTCGCGCCGCTGATCGTTCCACGACAGCACCGCATTCCGGCGCTCGGCCTGTTCCCGTTCGCGAACCGCGGTCACCAGATCGGGGTCGACGTCGACGACCGTGCACTGCGCCCGGGCCTGCACCCGGGAATCGGACACCGGTTCCCAGTGCAGCAGCGCGGTGTTCAGCTCGGCCCGGACCCGCTCGGACGCGGTGAGCCGGTGCCGTGCCGCGACCGGCTCGGCGCGCCGGGCGATCCCGGCCAGCGCGATGTCCGACGCGGAGGGTTCCGCATCGGCAGAACCGCACCACGCGAAAACCGTGACCGTGGTCGCGAACGGCAGCGTCGGGTCCGCGCTGGGCAGATCCAGGGTGGCGGTGTGCTCCGCGTTGATCGAGTCCTCCGCTACCGCACCGGTCAGCGTTCTCCGGCGGACCTCCTGCGCGAGCTGCCGGTGCCGGAGGCGCCGCCAGCGGATATCGGCCAACATGCTCATTCCCGCCCCCAAACCGGATCGATCTCTTCCAGCCGGATCCACAGCTGCCGGACCACGTCCGCCAGACCGCTGCTGACCCCGGACAAGTCCAAAGAGCTGCTTTCGGGCTTGCTGGCGTGCTTGACCTGTGCGATCCGGTTGAATTCGGGGCCTGTCGCCTGCACGAGGGGTTCGACCATCTCGCCGCGCTGGTCGACGTGCAGTTGTGCGGCGACGTGCAGCCAGCTCTCGACGAGCGGCTTGATATGTTTCGGGGGCATGGTGTCGATCGCGTGCCGCCAGAATCCCTCCGCTGCTTCCGGGTCCACGGTGCCGGGCAGGTCGGTGAGGACCTCGTGCACGCCCTGTGACATCAGGTCCAGTCGTGCCGGGGAAGCATCGTCGAACCATTCGGCCAGGTAACGCAGGAAACGCGAAGTGCCCAGTTCGGTGCCGATCTGCTGCAGCGAACCCAGCACCGAGGTGCGTACCTCGGCGTCCTCGGATCCGGCCAGGTGTTTGAGCCGGGTGAGGGCGATCCTGGGGAATGCTGCACCGATTCCGCCACAGACCTCCGATGTCAGAAGTTTGAGGTCGGTGTTGCCGTCTCGCGCCCAATGCCACAGTTGCTGACGCACCGGCTTGCCGAGTCCCGAGTCGGTCGCTGCTGTCGTCAGCAGGCGCACGGCGATCGATCGGCGGTATCGGTCCCTGGGGCTCCGCGCCGATCGCCCTCCAGCTGAATCGGCCGTTTTGGTCCAGCTTGTCGCCAGACCGAGCGCGATGCGGGCTCCGCCCTGCCGTGCGAGCAGGACCGTCCTGTCCGCGAGCTGCTCCAGGTCGTGGCGTTCCAGGTCGTCCACGTGGCGTGGAAGGCTGCCGAACCAGGCGAGCAGGGGATCGTGCAAGTCAGGATGCTCGTCCCAGAAATAGCGCAACACGTCGGTGCCGAAGCTGCGTGCCCGGAACGCTCGATCTACCGGGTCGAACCACTCGGTCGGCAGGTGCTGCAACCGGACAGATGGGCTGCGGCGCAACAGCGGTGCTTTCGGTTCAGGCGGTGGGATTTCGTTGTGTGCCAGCAGTTGATCTGCAGCCTGTGCGATGTGCTGAGAAGAGGCGGTTTCCAAGGTGGCTGCGGCGAGCAGTAAGGCGATCCACTCGGCGTCCTGTTCGCCCTGCCGTTCGAGGATCCGATTCCGAAGCTCGGACGGGCGGGCAGATGACTCCTGTTCCAGGGCGTCGTGCAGGGCGCGGTGTGGTCGTGCGCCGCGTTCGGTGGCATCGCGCACGGCTTCCGCCACCGCCTTGACCTTCGGCGGCCACATGTCGGTGAGCTGTTCCGGAACACCTGTGTCATCGACGAGCGTGGACGCGTCCACACCGGTGATGTGGGCTAGGACTCGCATCGGATCAGGTTTGCCCAGCACGTGCACTCGACCCGGAACTCGATCTTCGAACGAACGTTCAGTGCCGGGTGGGATGATCAGCATGAGGTAGCTGTCGTAATGCTGCAGGTGGTTGGTGAGCTCGACCAAGCCCCGGTCGATCGCCTGGAGGTCGGCGCCATCCGATCCGCGAAGGTCGATCAGGATCGCTGCAGGTTCTTGCGTCGCCAGCAGGGTAGCGGGATGCAGGCGGACGGTCTGGTCCATGAGCTCTTCGCGAACGATGAGGTCCGGTTTCCGCCGCTGCAGCTCATAGCTGAGGCGCAGGCACGCTGACAATTGGCCGCATTCGTCTCCCGGTGCGCTCACCAGCACGACCCGGCGTTCCACGAGCACGTCGAGGGCGGTTCGGCCCTGGCCGTGACGTGTTTCCAGCAGCCCGTCCGGTGCTACGTAGTTCTCCGCCAGTCGCCGAAGCGCTTCCGGGTCTTGGAGCCCGCGCCCGTTGCGATCCCCGACCATCGATCGAGCGAGGTCGGGAATTAACTCGGGCGAGTAGATGACTGCACCGCGGTAGTCGTTCTTGTTGTGTGACTGGTCGATTTCCTTGCCGGCGACGTTGGCGCCCTCGCTTGCCGAGACCGCGGAGGACCGGGGGCTCGGTGACTCTTCGTTGGATAGGCGCTCGACGGACATGTCCGGAGGCGCAGGTGCTCGCCCCTCCTGCGGGACATCGGCGTCGGACATGCCGAACCGATCGACGTCGTGATCCTCCATCGCTAGCTCACTTCCCGGTCGTGTCGTGGTGCGGACGGTTGCTGCGCCGACCGCTCGACGAGCCGAAGTTGGCATCGCCCTGGGTGGTGAACTGGCCGGAGTTCTCCTGCTTGTTCGTGGACTGGTCGATGTTGCCCATCGCTGCGGTGCCACCCGTTTCCGCGTGCACCGACGGCATGTGCACTCCCCCCTCTATGTCCCTGGCCTGGTTGGCGTTGGTGACGGGCCCGCCGACGAAGTTGGTAACCGGGGCGGTCGGGGAATGCTGGGCCGTCTCCGCTGGGCCGGGTTCCTCCGCCGGATCGGGCTCGTCCGCCTCGCCGAGCAGTCCGCTGCTGAGCAGGTCTCCGGAGAGGGTGGGCACGCGCAGGTGGCCGGTGCCCGAGAAGTCCTTCTCCGCGATCCGCAGCGGTGCTGCCACGAACTCGGTTGCGCGGCGCACGGTGCGGCCCCCGCGGATCACGTGCTTCATCACGTCGTCGGACACCGCCACGGCCACCATCGTGACCTCCGGATCCGAACGGTCGAGCAGGGCGCGCAGTTGCGGTGCGTCGATCATGCGCATCGCCTCGACCGGCACGGTTCCGGCGGGCGAGTCGGCCAGGTGCTCGTCGAACGCCTGGAGCGGACCCAGGTGCAGGCTCGCGCGCATCCGCATCTGCACGCCGACCGCCTGCAGTTCGGTGCGGCGCCGCCGGAGTTCGGCTTGCAGGGAGTCGAAGTACCTGTCCACGACGGCGCGCACCGAGCTCGGTTCGATGCCGATGAGGTAGCCGTCGCCGCGGAACGCGCGGAACCGGTTCTCCTGCAGGAAATCGGTGATGTTCGCCCGGACGGCCGCTTGGTTGAGGACCTCGGGCAGCGTGCGGACGATCGTGCCCTGCGCGGCGTCGTGGTGCTTGCTGAACCCGCGGACGTCGACGGCGAGAACGCCGCTGTACTGGCCGGGGTCGGGAGAGGATTCGTGTCCCACCGGTGCTCCTCGTGTCGGGGTGCGTGGCGGGACCGAGCGTGCCGGCCAGTCACGTCGCGTTCTGTCCAGAAGTGGACACAGCGCCGGTGTGCAGCGCGGCCGGATCGGGCACCTCCAGCCTGCCGCGGGCCGTGCGGACCAGACCCGCGGACTTCCACCGCGCCAGCACCGGGGTGATCGCCGAGCGGGCCAGTCCGAGCGCCGCGGCCAGCTCCTCCTGGGACATGGCGATGGTGCCCGGGCGCGGGTGATCCGGTCCCGCCGCGTCGATCAGTGCGGTGATGAGCTCGGCCAGTCGGGTCGCCGTGGTGCGATGCGCCAGCTGCCAGGCGTGCGGGGCGCTTTCCCGCATTTTGCCGACGATGTAGGCGGAGAGCTGCTCGCGCGACCCCAGCGCGTCGGCGAGATCGAGGAACCTCCGGTCGGACAGCTTCGCGGTGATGCCGGGTTCGATGGCCTGCACCGTGGCCGAACGGGGGCGGCCGTCCCGGCCGGACAGCTCACCGAGCACGTCGCCCGGACCGCGCACTGCGAGCAGGACTTCGCGGCCGTCGGGCTCGGCGTAGACGACCTTCAACCGGCCGGACAGGCACAGCAGCACCCACCCGCCGGGACTGCCCTGGTGCAGCAGGCGTTCGCCGGCGCGGTGGCGGTTTCGCGCGCCTTCCTGCGCCAGCGCGGCCCACGCGGTATCGGACACCAGCGATCGGAACCCGCGCGGACGGCGGGCGTCGTTCTCGTTGCGCATGGCCTCGTGTGTAGTGGCGCGGCACGGCGGCGTGGGTCGGGAACGCGCAGATCACTCGAAGAGCCGCGCCGTGGTCGCGGTGGGTGAACAACGGACGTGGTGCGGGTGCGCGCAGGGCTGTGACCCGGCCGGACATCCGGGCGCGTCACCGTGCGTGGTCGTCAGGGGTGGTGGCGTCCTCGGGCAGGATTTCGACCGTTCCGCTGGTTCCGTCGATGTGCAGCAGGTCGCCGGTGCGGATCGTGCTGGTCGCGTCGCGCACGCAGATCACCGCGGGAATGCCGTACTCCCGGGCGACCGTGGGGCCGTGCGCGATCGGCGATCCGGTTTCGCTGACCAGGCCGGCCGCGGTCATGAACAGCGGTGTCCAGCCCGGATCCGTGGTTGCGGCCACCAGGATCTCGCCCGGCTCCAGGTATGCGCCGACCGGATCGGCGATGACGCGTGCCCGGCCCCGGGTTTCTCCCGGGGCGGCGGCCATGCCGGAGAGCCCGCCGTCCGGGGCCGGTTCGGCGGGGTTCGCCGCTTCCAGATCGGTTCCATCGCTGAGCAGGGCGCCGGGTACGCGGCTGCGCGTGCGTTCCCGCTCGTGCACCCGGCGGCGCTCGGCCACCAGCGCGCGCAGGTCCGCGCCGTCCCGGGCGCCGGCGCAGGCCTCGTCGACGTTCAGGAACATGATGTCCTCGGCCCGGTCCAGCACACCGGCGGCGGCGAGGTCCCGGCCGGCGAGCACCAGCTGCCTGCGCATCTCGGCGAACGGGACGAGCCAGGCGAACTTGGCGTATTCGCGCATCCCGGCGAGCTCCCGCGAGCGGTGCATGAGGAACGCGGCGATCCGCCCGCGCACGGGACGGGCGCGCACCGCGCGGGCGCTGAGCTCGGCGAGCGCGCGCCGGGCCGCCGCTGCCGCCCGCTCGAACCGCCGGTCCGGTGCCTGCTCGGGATCCTGCAGCCGCAGGTAGTTGGCCACCGCGGCGAACACCGGCGCCGGGTCCTCGCGCCACCGGGGCAGCCCGATGTCGACTTCCCCGGAGGCGCGGTGGCCGTACTCGGTGAGGAACGCGTCGACCCGGACATCGGGCAACTCGCCGCTGCGGTGGCGTTCGGCCAGCTCCGCGGGGGAGTGGTCGGTGAACAGCTCCCGGTGCGGTCGGGCGCGTTCGGCGACTCGCCACAGCGCCAGGTCCATCTCGGTGGTGACGTTGTGCGGCATCCCACCGAGCACCCGCTCGGTGTCGGTCTTCGTCGCCACCCCGCGCAGCAGCGCGGCCGGTGCGTTGCCGGCCAGGATCCCGGCGTAGGTCGGTCCGAGCACCGGGCCGAAGTCGCCGCCGAGCATCTCGTGGAACGCCGCGTCGAAGACCCAGTCGAGCCGCTGCTGTGGTCCCGCGTCCGCACCCGGCCCGCGCAGCTCGCGCAGCCGTTGCACGCCGCGCTGGGCGCGGGCCCGGGCGGCGTGCGGGCGCGCCAGCGAGCGCGCCGTCGCGGCCAGCGCCACCGGCGCCAGCTTCGCGGCCACGCGCAGGACCGCGGAGACGGGGATTCGGGATCGGCGGTCGGGTGCGAAGCGCGGATCGGTGAGCGCCCGCCCCACCGCGGCCTGCACCCGCGGCCCGTACACCTGCAGACCGTCCACCAGCCGCCCGCGCAGCCGCCTGTTGCGGACCATCGCGGTCAGGTCGAAGTACAGCCGCCCGCCGATGTCGACCATCGGCCCGCGTCGCGGATCGGATCCCGCCGGGATGCCTTCGGTCTCGCACCAGCGTTCCCACACCCGCTGCATCATCGCCATGCCCATCGGCGTGAACGGGCGCAGCATCCCTTGCAGGTGACCGATTTCCAGGTACAGCCGCGGCATGTCGGGCAGGTCCTGCGGGGGCAGCGGGAACAGCGTGGTGATCGGCCGGGACTGCACCAGCCACAGCGTCCCGTCCCGGTCGTGGCACCACTCGACGTCCTGCGGTGCGCCGAACAGCTCCTGCGCGCGGCGCCCGGCCGCGGCGAGCTCGCCCAGCTGCGCGGAGGTCAGGCACCCCGAGGTCGCGCGGGGAGCGGCACCGTCGTCGACGGCGTAGTGCTCGGGTTCGGTCGAGCCGTCGACGACCCCGGTGCCCAGTCCGCGCACCGCCTCCACGACCGTCCGGCTGCGCGACCCGGTGACCGGATCGGCGGTGAACAGCACCCCGGCGGTGTCGGCATCGACCATGCGCTGCACCACCACCGCCATGCGCACCTCGTCCCGGTCGATGGTGTTGGCCCGCCGGTAGGCCTCGGCCCGCTCGGTGTCCAGCGAGGCCCAGCAGCGGCGTACCGCGTCGACCACCTGCGCGGCACCCTCGACATCGAGGTAGGTGTCCTGCTGGCCGGCGAAACTCGCCTCCGGGAGGTCTTCGGCGGTCGCGCTGGAGCGCACGGCGACCTTCCCGGAACCGAGTCGTCGGTAGGCGGCCTCGATCGCCTCCGCGGGAACCTCCCCGGAGTCGAAAGCGCCGGTCGTCACGCAGAATCCAGCGGGCACGCGCTCGCCGGCGGCGAGCAGCTCGCCGAGGTTGGCCGCCTTGCCGCCGACCAGATCGCCCATGCCGGCGCGGACCTCGTGCAGATCGACGACCGCGTCGCCGGAACCGTCCGGCATCACGCCCTCCTCACCGAGCACCCCAGCCGGACGATACGCCCGTGGCGGTCAGGCGTCGTCGCGGATCATGTCGGCGGCGCGCCAGGCCAGCGCCGTGATCGGGCCGTTGGTATTGCCGGAGGGCATGATCGGTAGCACCGACGCGTCCACGACGCGCAGCCCGGCCACCCCGCGCACCCGCAGCCGCGAGTCGACCACGTCCGCATCGGCCGGGCCCATCGCCGCGGTCCCGATCGCGTGGTACCCGGCGGAGCCGCCGAGCAGCCCGGCCTCGACGATCTGCTCGTCGGTGCGCGCCTGCGGGCCCGGCGCGGTTTCCCGCTCGATCCGCGCCGCGAGCGGTTCGGTGCCGAACAGCCTGCGGATGATGCGGAACGCGTCGGCCGAGGTGGTGCGGTCGTGCTCGGTGGTCAGGTAGCCGGGGTCGATGTCCAGCGGGGCGTCCGGATCCGCCGAGGTGATGCGCGCGGTTCCCCGGCTGTCCGGGCGCAGCGGGTAGGCGATGCACAGCACCCCGGGGTCCCGCTCGACCTCGATGGCCGCGCCCGGTTCGGGCGGCAGCATGGAGAACGGTGCGATGTGCAGCTGCGCGTCCGGGCGGTCCAGTTCGGGGCGGGTCTTGACGAATCCGATGACGTCGAACGACGGGGCGGCCATCGGTCCGCCGCCGGTCGCCTGGTACTCCGCCATCGCCTGCTGCTGTCCCTCCGGCGTGCTGAGCAGCCGGTTGTAGCCGAGGTCTTCGGTGAGCCGGAACTGCGCGGTGAACACGCGGTGCTCGCGCATGCCGGCCCCGACCCGCGGGCTGGGCACCGCCACGCCGACCCCGGCGTCCGCCAGCACCTCGGGATCGCCGATCCCGGACAGTTGCAGGAGTTTCGGCGTCGCCAGCGTCCCAGCGGACAGGATCACCTCGCGCGTGGCGCGGTATTCGACGTCCCGGTCGTCCTGCCTCCCGCGCACGCCCACCGCCCGGCCGTCGTCGAGCACGACCTCGTCGACGGCGGTGCGCACCGCGACGGTCAGGTTGGGCCGATCCGCGACCGGGTGCAGGAAGGCGTGCGCGGCGCTGACCCGCCGGCCGTCGCGGATCGTGGCCATCGCGTAGCCGATACGTTCCTCGTCGGCCTCGTTGGGATCCCGCGTCCGGCGCCAACCGAGTCCGGCACCGGCGGCGAGGACGTCCTCCAGCAGCGGATCATCCCCGGCGGCTGAGGAGATGTGCAGCGGCCCGCCCGCACCGCGAAGCTCGGAGGCGCCGAGTTCGTGGTCCTCGATCGCGGTGAAGACCGGCAGCATCTCGTCCCAGCCCCACCCGGGGTTGCCGAGCCCGGCCAGCGCGTCGTAGTCGGCGCGGTGCCCGCGGTTGTAGACCATGCCGTTGACCGCGCTGGACCCGCCGAGCGTCTTGCCCCGCACCCACTGCTCGACCTGCCGGGCCGGTCCGAACGGGCGGGTCGGGTGGTGCCACGCGGTGGTGGTGTCGCCGAGGAGTTCGCTGAACCCCCGCGGCACGGTGATGAGCGGGTTGGTGTCGTGGTCGCCGGCCTCGATCAGCAGGACGGTCGTCCCGGCGTCGCGGGAGAGGCGGTTGGCGAGCACGCAGCCCGCGGTTCCGGCGCCGACGATGATGTAGTCGAATCGTGTCACGGAAACTCCCCATCCCGGCCGGGGCGTCGCGCCCCGGCGTTGCGGAGATGTCGGCTCGTGCGGCAGTGCGGTTGAGCCGATGGTAGGAGCATCGGCGGCCGGTGTGCGCGACATGCCCGCCGCGGCACCCGAACAGACGCGCACGGCGCCGGAAACGACCGGTTCGCACCGGCCGGTGCGTCAGGAGGCGAGGGCGAACAGCAGCGAGGCGAACCCGAACGCCACCACCCCGACGAGGGTCTTGATCACCGTCCAGGTCTTGAACGTGGTGGGCACATCCATGCCCAGCAGCCGACCGATCATCCAGAAGCTGGCGTCGTTGACGTGCGAGAGCACCGAGGAACCGCCGGCCAGGGCGAGCACCACCGCGGCGTTCTGCACCGGGTTGAGGTCGGCCTGGGCGACCGCCGCGCCGAGCAGCCCGGCCGAGGTCGTGATCGCCACCGTGGCGGTGCCCAGCGACACGCGCAGGATCGCGGCGACCAGGAACGTGGACACGATCAGCGGCAGCCCGATCGTGCCCAGCGTTCCGGCCAGCGCGTCGCCGATGCCGCTGGCCAGCAGCACACCACCGAACATGCCGCCCGCCCCGGTGATGAGCACGACCGGTGCGATCGGTTTGAGCGCGTTGTCCAGCAGGTCGTCCAGGAACTGACGGGTGCGCCCGCGGCGGGTGCCCAGCACGTGCATCGCCACCGCGACCGTGATCAGCAGCGCGATCGGCGGCTCGCCGAACACCTGCACCACCGGGATCCACGCCGCCTCGCCCAGTGCGCCGGTGTCCACGGCGGTGCTCAGCCCGGTGTTCGCGAAGATGAGCACCAGCGGGAGCAGCAGCAGCGCCAGCACCGTCCGCGGCCGCGGCGGATCAGGCTGCTGCCCGGTGTCCGGACCACCGGAGAGCAGATCCGGCACGGGGAGCCGGATGCGCCTGCCGATCCAGCGTCCGTAGAGGTAGCTGGACAGGTACCAGGTGGGCACCGCCACCACGATGCCCAGCAGGATCACCAGCCCGACATCGGCGCCGAGCAGGACCGTGGCGGCCACCGCGCCCGGGTGCGGCGGCAGCAGCACGTGCATCGTGGACAGCGCGCCGGCGGCGGGCAGCGCGTAGATCAGCACCCCGCCACCGAGCCGCCGGGCGACGGTGAACACGATCGGCAGCATCACCATGAACGCCGCGTCGAAGAAGATCGGGAAGCCGAACAGCAGCGCGGCCACGCCCAGCGCCAGCGGCGCGCGGTGCTCGCCGAAACCGCGGATCAGCGCATCGGACAGCGCCTGCGCGCCGCCGCTGGTCTCCACGATCCGCGCGAACATCGCGCCGAGACCGACCAGCAGCGCGACCTCGCCCATCGTGTCGGCGAAACCGGAGGTGAGCACGTCCACCACCGCATCCGCCGGAATACCCGTGGCGAAGGCGGTCGCCACGCTGATGCCGACCAGCGCCAACAGCGGGTGCACCTTGAACCGGACGATGAGCACCAGCAGCAGCGCGATGGCCGCCGCGGCGATGCCGAGCAGCGCGGGTGCGCCCATCGACTGGGCGAATTCCTGCTCCACGGCAACGGGCATCCGGGCTCTCCTGCGCGGTCGTCGGGCAGTGCTCGCCCGCGGCCCTGCAGCGGGTCGCGGCGCCGGGGCAGATCCTGTCCCGTCCGGGTGCGCGGAAGCGAGGTTGTGCGAGTAGATCCCGTATTGCGCGTTCTGCTCGACGGCGCTGCACCGGCGCGGGGGATCTGTGTTGCGCGACACCGCGCCGCCGCCGAGGTGATCGCCTCGGCGACGAGCGCCGCCCCAGGAGTGGCGCTCGCCGCCGAGAACGCGATCAGCTCCCGGGCAGGAGCTGGCCGGGTACCTCCGCCACCGAGTCGATCAGCCCGAAGACCGGGACGCCGAGCGGGGAGAAGGTCCACTGGTCGTGCAGATCGTCGGTGTCGGGTTCATCGACGACGGCCACCCCGTCGTCCTCGCGCGTCATCGCGTCCTGCGTCGCCGCCAGCGCCGATCCGCCGCCGACGAGCACGGCGGCGCCGACGCACAGCGCGACGAACGCGCCGCGTACCGGTGTCCTCATGGGATGCGTCCTTCCTGCGCGAATGGTCACGGTGCGAGCGAATCGAGCACGCCGACCACCGGGGCGAGCGCCTCGGTGGGCAGCTGGACGAGCGGATCCACCACCGGTCCGATGTCCACCCCCGGCAGCAGCCACGCCGACGGGGGCTCCTCGGCGGCGTGCGCCACCCCGCCGAGGGCCAGGCACGCCGCGGCCGCCAGGCACGTCGCGGTACCGAACCGGGTCAGCGATCTGATCATCATGTCCCTCCGTTCTTCCCTCGCCGCTCCCGCAGCGGGAACGGACGTCTCGTGGTCAGCCCGGCAACGGGCCGGAGATCGCCACGACGGTGCCGTGCGGGTTCCACTGGCCCGCCGCGGCGCTGCCGTGCATGGACATGTCGTGCCCGGGCATGTCCATCTTCATCACGTCGACCTGCGCCGAGGCGTAGATCGCCACCGGACCGGTCAGTTCCTGGCCCCGGGTCCGCAGCCACGCGGTGAACCCGGACACCGACGGGACCGAGCCGGGGAACAGCGCGTCCACCGCCATCCCGTACTGCAGCGCGCGCCCGTCGCGCGGGTCGAAGCGCAGCGGAACCGACGCGGTCGCCACCGAATTGGCCAACGGGGCGTTGAGCAGCCAGGGGGCCAGGTGCACGCCGTGCGTGAGTTCGAGTCCCCGGCCCTGCAGCCCCCGGAGTTCGTCCAGCCTGCGCTGCGCGGCCTCGTACCCGGACACCAGCAGCGCGGCATCGCCCGACTGCGGAGCACCGTGCACCGCGATCCGGTGCTCGGCCGCGGCGTCGCGGACCGCGTCGGCGGCCTGCCGGGACCGGGGCGAATCGTCGCCGAGCAGCGCGATCGCGGGTGCCTTCCGGGCGGCCAGATAGCCGACGGCGCTGCGCAGCGCCCCGGCATCGGCGGTGCTGAGCTCCTGCGACGGGCAGCTGGAGACCGCATCGCGCGAGCCGGCCACTCGGGCGGCCAGTGCGGTGCCCGCGCACTCCGGTCCGTCGGGTCCGGTCGCTCCCGTGACGGCGGTGCGCACCTGGCCGGTGTCCACGTCGACAGCGGTGCTGCCGTGCCCGCCCGCGTGCTGCACGGTCAGCCGGCTGCGCCCCGCGGCGAGGTCGACTTCCGCCCACCGGCCGCTCGTCCCGGCCCGCTGCTCGGTCCGCACCGGTTCGCCCGCACCGACCACCTCGATGCCCTCGCCCGCGGATTCGGGCAGGTGCACGAGATTGCGGCCGGGACGTTGCGGCGTGACCAGGATCGGAACCGGTTCCCCGTGCAGGGAGGATTCGGCGATGAGCGGTGTCCCGGGCCGCGGTAGTTCCGCAGGCGGCGGTACAGCGGGCAGCAGCCAGGAGGCCACCAGCGCCACGACCAGTGCGACCGCCGAGGATTCGGCCGCCCGCGTCGTGCCGCCGCGGCGCAGCAGCACCGCGGTGACCAGCAGTACGGCGACGGAAGCCGCCGCGATGAGCAGCAGAACCTGGCCGTAGGAGGTGGTGAGCACCCGGCGGTCGCCGAGCACATCGGACAGCAGCAGCGGACCGAGTCCGGCGAGCGCGATCACCGCTGCCGCCACCCGGGTCGCTCTCCGCGGATGCCGGAACTGCGGCGCCCGCTCCGGGACCGCTGCGGTGCTCGACAGCGCGAACAGGCCGATCCACGCGGTGCCCAGCACGGTGAGCACCGCGATCGGCAGGCCGGTCCAGCCGTGCCCGCCGGCTGTCTCCAGCGCGAGCACCAGGGCGAGCAGCGCTCCTGAGGCCGCCGCTGCGGACGGTCTGCGCGGGATGGTCGCCAGCACGGCCAGCAGCAGAAGCGCGTGCGCCCCGGCGGTGGACGTGCTCACCTCGCGCAGCGCGATCGAACTGCCCAGCGCGGCCAGGCCGACCGCGCCCGCGGTGGAGGCGGCCACGAGTGCGCGGCGCGCCACGATCTCGACGGTCGGGCGCAGCAGCCCGATCCCGCCGACCAGCGCGGTGCCGGCGAACAGGAGCAGGCGGAGCACCACGCCCAGCACGTCGACGCCGGTGACGCCGGTCGGCTCGTGCTGGGCTGCGCCGTGCTCGTGGAGTGGGGTCATCGTGCTTCACCGATCTCGCGAGGGGGAGACCGGGTGGCGGCTCGGCCGCCACCCGGTGCGGGTCATCGAACGTCGTCGTCCGCCACGACGAACAGCTCGGAGTGCGGTTTGGCGTTGCCGAAATCGCCGTGCGGCCAGCTCCGGCGGTTGAAGTTGATGCCGACCTCGCCGGTCACCTCGTCCCGGAACGACTCGTCCAGCGACAGCGAACCGTCCGGGTCCAGGTCGACCATGTTGACCTTGTGGTCACCGTCCAGCCCGGATCGGGCGACGAAGTAGTTCGACAGCGCCAACCGGCCCGGTTGCTCCGTCTCCCGGTACTTGCCGTCCTCGCCGAGCTCGAAGTTGTCGTAGGCGCCCCAGTGCGGGCCCTGGCCCGGTTGGCCCGGGTTGATGCCCTGCGCGCCGGACAGGGTCGGGCAGTCGGCCTCGTTCCCGCCGTTCGTCGCTTCCTCGGGGGTGTCGATCGAGCACTGCACGTCGTTGCCGGACGCCAGCAGCTCCCGGATGTCCAGTGTGTACACACCGCCGGTGGTGCCGGGGTCGTCGTCGCCGAGCGTGCCCGGCTGCCGCCCGGTCACCGCGTGGTAGAGGAACCGGTCGTCCGGACTGGTCTGCACCCAGCCGCCGTTGGAGCTGCTGCCGGAGTCGTCGTTGCCGGGGTCCAGTGCCTTGCCCGCCGAACCGTCGTCGAACACCTGCCGCCAGTGCGGTTCCGGCGCCGTGATGTCCGGGGTGTAGAAGATCGCGCCGCCCTGCATGGTCTGCGCGAACGCACCCTTGTTCTCCGGCTGGTTGGTCACCGTGGTTTCCATGACCGCGCGGCTCTCCGCGTGCAGCGGGTCGGATTTCTCCGCGCGCGGGCCGTCCGGCAGGTAGGACACGGCCTTGAGCTTCGGCTCGTTGCGGTCCGAGATGTCCCAGGTGCGCACCGTGGGCCGCCGCAGGTACGGCGACGGTTGCTTGACCGGGTCCAGGATGATGTTGCGCGGCTCGGCGTAGTCACTGGTGACCAGCGTGTCCAGGTCCTCCCGCGCCTGGATGCCGTGCGGGTTGGCGCAGCTGGGTTTGCCGAGCTGGGGCAGGTTTTCGCACAGCTTCTCGTTGTCGCCCTGCGGTGTCGCCGCGGGTGTTTCGGAGAGAACCTCGCCGTTCTCGTCGAAACGCACCACCTCGCCGGGGCTTCCGGCGAACCCGTTGCTCATCTGCACGTCGCCGTTGGCGTAGGCGTGCGGGCCCGGCGCGATCGGCCCGCCCATGTAGGTGCCGTAGGCCGTGCCGTCCTCCAGGGTCCAGTAGGCGTCCGGCACCGAACCGCCCGGCGTCTGGGTGGGCAGGCTCTGCCCCTTCAACGTGATGTTCGGCAGGTCGGTGGCGTCGAACGCGTAGGTCACCGCCCCGAACAGCGCACCGGCGAAGATGGTGTCGCCCTTGTGCCAGACGTACTGCATGTGGTGCGGCTCGTTCTCCACCAGCGGTCCCACGGTCGCGGTGTTGGCCACCTGGCCGTAGGTGGGCGAGCCCTCCGTGGCGTCGATGACGGCGAGGAAGTCCGGGCCCGGCAGGGCGTTCTTCACCTTGTTGACCGGTTCGGCCAGCGAGCCCGGCAGGTCCTGCACGTCGTCGACCGCGGTATCGGCGATGTTCTCGTCGCCTGCCCAGACCAGCAGCCACTGCTTGGGTTTCCCGTCCGCGGACTTCGGCTCGGCCACCTCGGGGACGATGTGGTTGGTGACCGAGTACTCCTTGCCGTCAGCGGCTTTCACGGTGCTCTGCGAGACCTTGACGTCGGCGTAGGCGTTGTCCGTGCCGGGCGGGAAGCTGACGGTGCCGAAGACGAGCGCGACGCTGGTGATGCCCAGCAGCGGTCGTCTCCACCTGGCTGGTTTCCACTTCATCGGTGTTCTCCCGTTTTTCGTCGGGTGAGCAGGTGGTGTCCGCCGGGCGCGACGTGCGCACCCGGGTGCGGCGGTGCGAGACCGGACGACGAGGTGCGGGAGACGCGCGCCGTGGCACCGGGAACGGCGCGGTGCGGCCGTGATCCGGTGTGCGGAGGGCGAGGACGGGAGGTGGGGTCGTCCGGAGGACGGGCGGGTCCGGTCAGGCCCGCGGGCTGTCGCTACACAGTGCGCTGGCTTGGTGCTGCAGGTCCACGTGCAGCCGAGCCACCAGGGTGGGCAACCACGACATGGCCACAGATCTTCGATCCGCGATCGCGGGCGGTCAACAGTCGACCACGCTCTGGGACGTGCGGCGCGTTCCTATCTGGTGGGAAGCCGTTGCACAGCCCCGATCGCCGCGCCCGCACCGGCGTGGCCCGTTCGGCGGTACCGGTCCCGCCGGGAGACCGGGGCCGGTGGTGCTCCCCGCGGATGCGCTGCCGGGAGCACCGGGACGCGACGGCTCGTCCGTCCGCCGAGCGGCGTCACCCCGTCCTCACCGATCGGCCGCGGCGTAGACGGCGTCGAGGTAGGCGGTGGCGTTCGGGGCGCCGATCAGCGGGCGGTGCAGCCTGTTCATCACGTAAGCCACCGTCAGGCGGCGGTCGAGATCGTTGACCACGACCGAACCGCCGAACCCGGTCCACCAGCAGACCCGGCCCCGGGGCACCGCGGGCATCGCAGCCGGTGCGGGCAGCGCGTAACCGAGCCCGAACCGCAGCGGCACGCCGAGCACTCGGTCGACGCCGGAGGACTGCACGTCGAAGATGCGCTCCAGCACGTCTTCGGAGAGGAACCGGTGTCCGTCGCGGACACCACCGTGCGAGACGACGGATTGCAGCTCGGCCACCGAACGCGCGTTGCCCTGCCCGTTCATCCCGCCGATCTCGGCGGCCAGGAACGGGCGCGTGCCGGTGATCGACGGTGGCACGACGGGATTGCCCAGTACCTCGGCCGCCAACCCGGTGGCTCGCGGTGCACCGGCAGGCGGCGGTGCTGCGACGAGTGCCGCGACGCGCGGATGCACGTCGTCCGGGGCCCCGAGCCAGTAGTCGGCGCCGGCCGGTGCGCAGAACTCCTCCCGCAGCACGGTGCCCAGCGAGCGCCCGGTGATCCGGCGGACGATCTCGCCGACCAGGTGCCCGTGGTTGATCGCCTGGTACCCGGACCCGTCACCGGGCGTCCAGCGGGGCGGTTGCGCGGCGAGCTTCGCCGCCGCTGCCCGCGCGTCGTAGAGCTCGGGCAGTGATATCGGATCCGCCCAGGTGCACACCCCGCTGGTGTGGCCCAGGACGTGCCGCACCAGCACGTCCTGCTTGCCCGCGGCGGCGAACTCCGGCCAGTACTCGGCGACGGGCGCATCCGGGTCCAGCGCCCCGCGATCGACGAGCGCCAGCGCGACCAGGGCAGTCATCGTCTTGGTCAGCGAATACGTGTTGACCAGCGTGTCCGCCGTCCACGGGATCCCGCGCTCCGCGTCGGCCAGCCCGCCCCACAGGTCCACGAGCACGTCGCCGTCCCGGATGACGCACACCGACGCCCCGACGTCCGCACCGGATGCCAGGCGCTCGGCCAGTAGCCGGCGCACCGCGGCGAATCGCGGCGCGCAGCGCCCCTCGACGGTCACCGCGCCCGCGCCCCGACGCGCTTGCGCCCCGCGGCGAGTTCCTTGTGCAGGTCGCGGACGTAGCGGGCGAAGTCGACCTGGATGGTGTGCCGGGGTGCGCTGTAGTACTGCGCGAGGTGCGCCTTCTCGTCCCGCTCGATGGCCGAGGCCATGGCAGCCGGCCCCGGAAGCCGGTAACTGCCGTCCAGGTGCTCGGCGATGAGCTTGCTCTGCTGTTCGGCGAGGTTGACGATCGTCGGCGACGCCTGCGCCAGGCCCGCGTAGTACAGGTTGTCGATCCCGGGGCGCATCATGCGCTTGAACAGCGGCATCCGGTGCTGCTCGTCCGGCAGCAGCGCGGGATCGTCGAAGAACGGGAACCGCATGTCGTACCCGGTGGCGAACACGATGACGTCCGCTCGGACGCGGGTGCCGTCGGTGCAGACCACGGCGTCACCGTCCAACCGCTCGATCTCCGGGACGCAGGTCAGGTCACCGGATCCTGCCTTGGCGAGGAAATCGACGCTCACCGACGGGTGCGCCGACAGCGGTTCGTGATCCGGTTCGGGCAGCCCGTAGTCGGCCATGTTGCCCAGCGATTTGCGGATCGCGCGGCGTGCCAGTCGCAGCCCGAGCCGCTTCGGCATCCAGGGCGGCATCATCATCTTGTCCGCGGGTTTGCCACCCCGGTACTTCGCCAGCACCCACACGCCGCGCCGGGCCGACACCCACACGTGCTCGGCGATCGAGCGGTGCGAGAGCTCGGCGGCGATGTCCAGCCCCGAGTTGCCCATCCCCACGACGACGACGCGCTTGCCGCGCATGTCCACCGGTTCGAACGGGCTGCGGTACTGGTGGCTGTGCAGGGTCACTCCGTCGAAGGTGCCCGGGTGCTGCGGGATCCGCGGGGACCAGTGGTGCCCGTTGGCGACCACGAGCGCGTCGTACTCCCGGACCTGGCCGGTGTCCAGCACGATCCGCCACGTTCCGGCATCGGTCCGCGAAGCGTGCTGCACCGAGGTGTTGAACGTGATCGAGTCGCGCAACCCGAAGTGGTCGACGTAATCGCGGAAGTAGGAGTGGATGAGGCTGTGGTGCGGGAAGTGCGGCCAGTCCGCCCCGGCCGGGAAGTCCTCGAATTGCAGCCGGGTCGTCGAGGTGTCGATGTGCAGCGACTCGTAGCACGCGGACCGGCCGTTGGGGTTGTCGAAGTACCAGTTCCCACCGATGTCGTCCGATTCCTCGAAGCAGTCGTAGGGGATGCCGTGCTCGGCCAGCCGCTTGGCCGTGGTGAACCCGGAGCAGCCGGCGCCGATGATGCAGACCGTCGGGTGAGCGGGCATGGAGCACCTCTTCCGTTGGGTGCGCGCCACGGTGGCAGCACGGCGGCGGCTGGTCCACGGCTCGTCCCACTGGCTCGGAGTCGGGCCGCCCCCGGAACAGTGAGCGGAACGTGCGACCGGAATTCGACCCCGCAGGAATATGCGGCGCGCAGCCCGATTCGACGTGGAATAGGAATCGCGGAATATCATCGGGAAACAGCGTTCGACGGGGGTTTTCCGATCTCATGCTCGGCGGATTCGTGCTGGGCAGGTCGCACATATCCTGGAGGGGCGGGAACGAATCGACACCGCGCTGCTCACCTTCCCGCTGCCCGCCGAGCCGGCCCCGACGCGGCAGCAACGCGGTTCCCGGAAAACGGAGAATCGGTGCCCCGCACCGAGTCAACGGCGGTTCGGCAGGCCCGGACCACCGCCGCCGCGAAGAAGACCGTCGAGAAAGCCGCACGTCTGCTGTGCGACAGCTGCGGGGCGCGCTGCGGGACGAACGGAACCGAAGCACCGCTGTTCGCGGCGTTGCAGGACTTCGACCGGCGGCTCCCGGGTTTCGAGTCCGACGTGCACGGGGTGCGCAGAGCGGCGGACGGCGGCTACCTGCTCGACTGCGTGGTCGACTGATCCTGCGGGTGCTCGCGGTGCGCGAGAGACGCACCGTGCCCGCAGGGGCCGGTGACGCGCCGCTTCCCGGCGTGGAGGGCCGGCGCATTGGGAAATCCGCGCTGAAACATCATTTCCGCGAACTCAGCCGGTCGGGTCGCGGGAGGCGGGCACAGCTTGTGGGGCATCGTCGCGGAGCTGTACAACCGGGGAGCCGGGCAGCGTTCCCCGATGATCGACCGGGGAGAAAGCGCGCCCCGCAGCGTCGTCCCCCGGGAGGAGGCGTCCGATGTCTGCGGACCGACGCACGGGTCTGGCCCTGATCATCGCCGGTGTCCTCGCGGCCGTCGGTGGCTGTGCTGGGCAGCCCGATCCGCCCGCTCCGCCCCCTGGGGCCGGTCCCGCGGACCAGTCGCCCGGAAACCCGGTGCAGCAGCCGCCTTCCGAGGTGCAGGACCAGACACCGGAGGAGGCGAAGCGGGACGAGGACGCCAACGCGCTGCCGCGCGACGGGTTCTACTCGGCGGAGCCCAGCGGGGCCGACCCGGGAACGCTGCTGCGAGCCGAACCGTTCCGCGGTTGGCACTTGCCCCCCGGGATGCAGGGCACCCGGATGGTGTACGAGTCGCGGTCGGCCGAGGAGCAGCCGGTGGTGACCTCGGGCGCGGTCGTGACTCCGGAAGGCGAACCACCCGAGGGGGGATGGCCGGTCATCGGGTGGGCGCACGGCACGAGCGGTGTGGCGCCGCAATGCGCCCCGAGCCTGATGAAGGACCTCTACTACGGCGACGTGCTCGCCGAGTACGTCGCGCACGGATACGCCGTGGTCGCCACCGACTACGCGGGTCTGGGCGCGGGCGAGGGGCACGAGTACGACACGATGCCGGCCAACGCCAACGATGTGCGCTACTCGATCGCGGCGGCAGCGGAGGCCGTCCCGGGGCTCGGCGACCGCTGGGTGGCGGCCGGACACTCCCAGGGCGGGCAGGCCGCGTGGGGCGCGGCGAAGCAGCAGACGGCCGACCCGGTCGGCGAGCTCGTGGGTGCGGTTTCGCTGGCCCCGGCGACCCGCATCGACCAGGCGATGCCCGAGTTGAGCCGCACACCGGGTTCGGCCGTGTACCTGCCCTACCTCGCCTACGCGATCGCGTTGCAGAATCCGGATTTTCAGCCCCAGGACATGCTCACCGATGCGGGGATGCAGAACTACGACCGGTACGTCAACGACGGCTGCCTGCCCTCGGCGATCGCGCTGACCGGTGCGGCGACCCCCGCCGAGTACCTCAAGCCGGAGGTGAACGACAACCCGGCGGTGCAGCGGCTGATCGAGCAGAACGAGTACGACACCGAGCCGCTCGACGTCCCACTGTTCGCGGTCTCCGGCGCGCAGGACACCTCGGTGCCTGCGGACACGGTCGCCGGTGCCGCCGACCGGCAGTGCGGCCAGGAGACCCCCGTGCAGTACCGCGAGTACGCCGGCACGCACGATTCGCTCGTCACGGAGTCGGCCGAGGACCAGCTGCAGTGGATCGCCGACCGGTTCGCCGGGCAGGAACCCCCCGACACGTGCCGCTGACGGTCGCGTCTTGCGCCATACCGGTCAGCGGGACGTCCCCACCGGGCGGCGGGACGGATCAGTAGGTTGTCCGCGCATCGGGCATCGCCGACGGGCCCACGTCCGGCACGGCGCGACCGGGAAAGGACGGGCACGGGTGGGGAAGAACCAGCGTTCCCAGGTCGAGATGACCTCCGCGGAGATCACCGACCACGTGGCGGCCCGGCGCACGGCGGTCCTGGCGTCGCTGGGCCCGACCGGCCATCCGCACGCGGTCGCCATGTGGTTCGCCGTCCTCGACGGCGTGCTGTGGTTCGAGACCAAGGCCAAGGCGCAGAAGGCGCGCAACATCCGCCGGGACCCGCGGGTCACCGTGCTCCTGGAGGACGGGCTGACCTACGACGCGCTACGCGGTGTGTCGCTGGAAGGTCGTGCCGAGATCGTCGAGGATCCGCAGGCGCTTTGGGCGGTCGGCGTGGGCATCTGGGAGCGCTACCACGGTCCCTACGACGAGGAGGTTCGTCCCTTCGTGGAGACGATGTTGCACAACCGGGTCGCCGTGCGGCTGGACGTCGAGCGGACCCGCTCCTGGGACCACCGCAAGCTCGGCCTGGACCCGATGCCGCTCGGCGGCAGCACCGCGCCGCAGCCCACCGACCGCTGACCTGCGCAGGAGTCGCCATGGGACGGTTCAGCCTGCCCGATGAGGCACCGCGCGGCCTCCATTCACCGATCACGGCCGCGATGATCAAGTACATGGCCCGGATCCAGGTGCGGGTCTTCCGGGCCACCAACGGGCGCATCGGCAGGATGTGGCGCGTCGGGGCCGGTCTGCGCAAACCCGTCCCGACGCTGCTGCTGGAGCACCGCGGCCGCAAGTCCGGGCGAGTGTTCACCACTCCGCTGCTGTACCTGCGGCGCGGGGACGACCTCGTCGTGGTCGCCTCCCAGGGCGGACTGCCGCAGCACCCGCAGTGGTACTTCAACCTGCTAGCGCACCCGGAAACCCGCGTCCACCTGCCCGGCAGGCGCGGTGTCGCAGTCCGGGCGAGTGAGGCCGTGGGCCGGGAGCGGGACGACCTGTGGGAACGGCTGGTCGAGCACTACGCCGACTTCGCCAAGTACCGGTCCTGGACCGAGCGGGAGATTCCGGTGCTGGTGCTCACCCCGCGCTGACCCCGGCGCGAACCGCCCTGCCGCGCATCGAACACGCGCTGCCATGACGGTCAACCAGCCGTGTGCGTAGTGCTTTTCGACCTTGTCGGGTCGGATTGCCCGCTGTACAACGAGGACGGCCGACATGCCGGAACGGCGGCGGCCGGTGCGCACCGTCGATCCCGTCCCGCACCGGCAGCACCGGGAGGGGAACAGCGCATGGCGCACCGACGCGGGTGGTTCGCCGCTACCGCCGCCGGAGTGCTGGCGGCGCTCGCCGGCTGCGGGGCCGACCCGCAGTCCGGGCGGAGTACCGGCGCGGGGTCCGAACCGTCCGACCGGGTCGTGGAGCGGGCCGAAGCCGAGCAGACGGCGAACGCCCTGCCGCGGGACGGGTTCTACGCGGCCGAACCCACCGGTGCGGAACCGGGCACGCTGCTGCGCGCGGAGCCGTTCGGCGGCTGGTCCCTCCCGGACGGTGTGCGCGCCACCCGCATCGTGTACGAATCCCGCTCGGCGCAGCACGAGCCCACCGCCACCTCGGCGGCGGTGCTCACCCCGGGCGGTCCCCCACCCGAGGGCGGGTGGCCGGTGATCAGCTGGGCGCACGGTGCGACCGGGGTCGAGCCCGACTGCGCGCCCACCCTGATGCGCGACCTGCACGGCGGAGGCCGCTTCGCGGACTACCTCGACTGGGGTTACGCGGTCGTCGCCACCGACTACTCGGGCCTGGGCGCCGGGCGCGACCACGAGTTCAACACCATGCCGGCCAACGCCAACGACGTGCGCTACGCGACCGCCGCAGCGGGTGAGGCCGTCAGCGGGCTCAGCGACCGGTGGGTCGTGGCCGGGCACTCGCAGGGCGGGCAGGCCGCGTGGGGTGCCGCCGCGCAGCAGACCGCGGAACCGGTCGGCGAGCTGGTCGGCGCCGTGGCGCTGGCGCCGGCGACCCCGCTGGACACCGTGCTTCCCGAGCTCGGCGACCGTCCCGGTGTCGCGTCCTATCTGCCCTACATCGCCTACGCGCTCGCCGTGCAGGACCCGGGGTTCCACCCGCAGGAAATCCTCACTCCGGCGGGCATGCGCCAGTACGAGCGCTCCGTGCACGACGGGTGCATGGGCGTCGGTGAGGCGCTCGGGGCGCGCGGGACCGCCGACGAGTACCTCAGGCCGGATGCGACCGAGAATCCCGCGGTGCGCCGGTTCATCCAGCACAACCGGTACGACGATGCGCCGTTGGCCGCGCCGCTTTTCGTGGTGTCCGGGGCCGCGGACGCCTTGGTGGCCGCGAAGACCGTCGACGCCGTCGTCGCCGAGCAGTGCCGACACGCGACGCCGGTGCAGTACCGCGAGTACCCGGGCGGGCACGACACGGTCGTCCGGCAGTCCGCCCCCGAGGCGCTGCAGTGGATCGGCGCCCGCTTCGCCGGGATGCCGCCACCGGACGGCTGCCGCTGACACGCTGCGCGGGAACCGTCGGCACTCCTTGACGCGTGCTGCGCCTCGCGGTTCGGTGAACCGAGGCCGACCGCGAACCGGCGCGGAGCACGACACGGAGGACTGCGATGAGCGACGCCTTCCACCCGCATCTCGACGCCGCGGAGCGCGCGGTGCTGCGCACGCGGCTGCACCACGTCCGGGGTGCCGACCTGGACGGGCGCACCGCGCAGACCGCGGGCATGACGCGGCTCGCGGCCATCAGCGGGGACGCGGTCGGCTCGGAGCGCATCTGGACCGGCGAGACCCGCGTCGCGCCGGGGGCCGCGTCGGGCGACCACCACCACGGCGAATCCGAGACCTCGATCTACGTGGTGCGCGGCAACCCCGAGTTCGTCTTCCACGACGGGACCGGCGAGGTCCGGCTGCGCACCGAACCCGGCGATTTCGTCTTCGTGCCGCCGTACGTCCCGCACCGCGAGGAGAATCCGGACCCGTCCACCGAAGCGGTGGTGGTGATCTCGCGCAGCACCCAGGAAGCGATCGTGGTGAACCTGCCCGAGCTGCACCCGCTGTGACCGGTGGGCGGCCCCGCGATCCGGCGGCCGCCCCCGGTTCCGGTCATCCGGCCACCGGCTCCAGCACGAAGACCGGGATCACCCGGTCGGTTTTGCCCTGGTACTCGGCGTACTCCGGGAACGCCGCCACCGCGCGGTCCCACCACGTGGCGCGCTCCGCCCCCTCGGCGAGGTGCGCGGTGCAGTCCAGCACGCGCGGCCCGTCCTGCAAGCGGACGTCCTGCGGGAACGTCATGAGGTTGTTCGCCCACACCGGATTGTTCGGGGCACCGCCCAGCGAGGCCACCACCGCGTACCGCTCGCCGTCGCTGACCCGCATCACCGGCACCTTGCGCGTCTTGCCGGACCGGGCACCCTTGGTGGTCAGCACCACGCAGGGGCGGTCCTTCATCGTGCCGCCGTCCGCACCGCCGCTGGCCTCGTAGCGGGCGACGTGGTCGGCCACCCAATCCCAGGCGTTCGGTTCGTACTCGCCGTCCAGAGCCACTGTCGGCCTCCTGTTCTGCTGCGTAGCCCCGAGTGTGCCCGCTCGGCGCGGGGGAGCGGTACCGGACCGGGTCTCGGTGGCCGCGCCCGGGACGCGCTCGTAGCATCTGCGCACCGGCGGGAGGGGCTTCGGTTGCTGCGGAAGGTGCTGTTCGGCGCGGTGGCACTGCTGCTGGCCTGCAGCGCGGCGGTGAGCGCGGCGGCCTGGCCCGAGGCCGGGGTGCAGCGTTCCTGCGCCGGCAACCGCGGCAGCTCGCTGGGCGTGACCTGCGTGCAGCTGCATCCGGCCGGCGACGGCGGTGCGGTCGTGCAGGTCACCCGGACCGCCAACGCCAACTGGTGCTCGACCGCCCGCCTCGCCGGGAGCGGTGCGCGGGCCGAGCAGGCGACGTGCGGTGGTCGGCAGGAGGAGGTCCGCTGGCGGCCCGCGGTCGAGGTCGCCGGCCGGGTGTGCGCGTGGTGGACCGCGACCCCCGATCATCGGCCGTGCATCGAACCGGCTCGGTCCTAGGACACGTCCAGGGTGAGCTTGCCGGAATGCCCGCCGGTTTCGCTGTCCCGGTGCGCCCGGGCCGCGTCGGTGAGCGGATAGCTGCGCGCGTGCCGCAGCACGAGCCTGCCGGCCACCACCTGCTCGGCGAGATCGGTGAGCACACCGGTGGTGCGGTCGCCGGGCTTGCCGCCGGAGAAGACCACCCCGTGCTCGTCGGCGGCCGGATCGGCCAGCGTGATGATCCGCTCGGTGCTGCCGCGCAGCACCGTCGAATCGCCCAGTACTCCGGCGCCGGCGGCATCGAGCACCGCGTCCACCCACGGGGTCACGCGGCGCACGCGCTCGACCAGGCCGGGTCCGTAGCGCACCGGCGTCGCCCCCAGCGAACGCACGTAGTCGTCATCGTGCGCACCGCACGTGCCGAGGATCCGCGCGCCGCGGGTCGCGGCCAGTTGAGTGGCCAGTGAGCCGACCACGCCACCGGCTCCGTGCACCAGCAACACGTCGCCACGCTGGACGTGCAGCAGTCGCAGCCCGCGCAGCGCCGCCTCCCCGGCGACGGGCAGCGATCCCGCGTCCTGCCAGCTCAGCTCGGCGGGTTTGCGGGTGAGCACACCGGTCAGCGCGCGTTCGGCGTAGGCGCCGCCGCGAGCCCAGCCGAACACCTCGTCGCCGACGCGGAACCCGGCAGCTGCCCCGGCGGCGTCGACCGCACCGGACAGTTCCAGACCCGGGCGGTGCGGCAGGGTCGGGTTTCCCATGACACCCGCGCGCAGCTTGCCGTCGGCGGGGTTGACCCCGGCGCAGCGCACTGCCACCCGCACATCGTCGGGCCCCGGCTCGGGGACCTCGACCTCCTGCACCTGCAGCACGTCCGGGCCGCCGAACTCAGCGAACTCGACGGCCCGCATGGTCGCTCGCGTCGTCACGCGGACAGTCTGCTGGGCGGCCGGGGCGGGCGCAGCACGCCGGGGGTGCCGGTCACCCGGTCGGCCGCGCGTCGAGCCCGCGGCCGGTGTCGTCGAGCCGGTGCCCGCGTGCGCACCGCAGTTCGGCGCGCACCGGGCTGCCGCAGTCGGCGTGCAGCAGTCGCAGCGGGGGACTGTCCGGGCCGGTCAGGTGCCGGTCGCCCCACTGCATGAGCGCGGTGAGCACCGGCTGCAGTTCCCGGCCCGCCTCGGTGAGCCGGTACTCCTGGCGGGTGCGCGCTCCGGTGTCGCGGTAGTCGTCCCGGCGCAGCACCCCGTGCGCCACCAGCGCGTCCAGCCTGCGCACCAGCACGGCGCGGGGCGCCCCGGTGGCCGCGCGGATGCGGTCGAACCGGTGCACGCCGAGGAAGACCTCGCGCAGCACCAGCAGGCTCCACCGCTCGCCGACGATTTCCAGGCTCCTGGCCACCGAGCATTCGCGCGCCATGGCTCGATGGTACTGGGTTCAATAAGCGAACCCAGATGGGCTAGGGTGCCGCCATGACGACCACCGGAAGCACCACCCAGCAGTCCTGGGGCGAGCCCCGCAGCAAGACCGTCTCCTGGTACGACCCGCAGGTGGGCAGCACCGCGGGCGCGGAGATGTCCGGGTTGGAATACCTGACCGCGATCGCCGAAGGCCGCCTGCCCGCGGCACCGATCGGCGGCTTGCTCGGGTTCCGCGCGGTCAGCGTCGCCGAGGGCGACGTCGTCTTCAGCTGCGTGCCCGACGAATCGGTGTACAACCCGATCGGCACGGTGCACGGTGGACTGGCCTGCACGCTGCTGGATTCGGCGACCGGGTGCGCCGTGCACACCACGTTGCCCGCCGGTACCGGTTACACCTCCGGCGAGATCAAGGTGAATTACCTGCGCCCGATCCGCGCCGGGAGCGGGGAGCTGCGCGCGCACGGCTGGGTCAGCAAACCGGGCCGCCGCATGGCCTTCGCCGAAGCGGATCTGCGCGACGCGCAGGGCAAGGTCCTGGCCACCGCCAGCAGCACGTGCCTGGTGATCCCCGGCTGATCCCGAACCCGACGCCGAATCCCCGGGCGGTTGGTAGCGTCGCCGCGATCGACCGGTCGGCGTGCGGGAGGCGACGTGACATCTCGGCATCTGGTCCACCCCGATCTGCGGTTCGTGGTGGAGCAGTTCCCCGCCGTGGATCTCAGCGACGAGCGGCTGGGTGTGCTGCGCGGTGCCATCGGCGATCTGGACGTCGGTGAGCCGTCCGCGCAGGTGCGCACCACGGAGCGCTCCGCGACCGCCCCGGGCGCGCAGCGGGTGCGCGTGCTGGTCAGCAGGCCCGCCGGAGCGGCCGAGCACGACCTCCCGGTGCTGGTGTGGCTGCACGGCGGTGGCTACGTCCTGGGCACTCCGGAGATGAACCAGCCGCTGGCCGACGAGCTGGTCACCGAGCTGGGCTGCGTCGTGGTCAGCGTCGACTACCGGTTGGCGCCGGAGACCCCGCACCCCGGTCCGGTGGAGGACTGCTGCACGGCGCTGCGCTGGGTGCGCGCCAACGCGGCCGAGTTGGGCGTGGACGAGGCACGCATCCTGGTCGGCGGGGAGAGCGCGGGCGGCGGGTTGGCGGCTGCGGCCGCGCTGCTGGCCCGCGACCGCGACGAGGTCGGACTGCGTGCCCAGCTGCTCGTGTACCCGATGCTCGACGACCGCACCTGCGTCGATCCCGACCCGAACCCCTATGCCGGGGAGTTCGTGTGGACCCGCGCGCAGAACCGGTACGGCTGGCAGGCCCTGCTCGGGCACGAACCGGGCCTGCCGTCGGTGAGCCGCTACGCGGCGGCGGCCAGGGCGGAGGACCTCGCCGGAGCGCCCCCGGCGTTCTTGGCCGTCGGCGCCTTGGACCTGTTCGTGGACGAGAACATCGGGTACGCGCACCGCCTGTTGCGCGCCGGGGTGCCCACCGAGCTGCACGTGCAGCCGGGAGCGGTGCACGGCTACTTCAGCGCCGCGGGCACCGCACCCGGTGACTGGCTGCGCGGGCGGGTGTTCGAGTACCTGGCCGCCGCTATGCGCGCCTGAGCACCTGGTCCCGCTCGCCGGAACCGGGTGCGCCGGTCATACCGCCGACCAGCCGTTGTCCACCGGCAGCAGCACACCGCTGATGTTGCCGGCCTCGTCGGAGGCCAGGAACTGGATGGCCGCGGCCAGCTCGTCCGCCTCGCCGACCCGGCCGATGTTGCGCATGTACGAGCCGATCACGCCGGGCCCGGGTGCTTGGGCGTCGGCATCGACGGTGATGTTGGTCGCGGTCGCGCCGGGAGCCACCGCGTTGACCCGAATCCCCTTGTCCCGGTACATGACCGCCGCGGAGCGGGTCAGCCCGAGCACGCCGTGCTTGCTCGCGGTGTAGGCGGCACCCGCCGCGCTGCCGCGCAGGCTGGCTTCGGACGCGGTGTTGACGATCGACCCCTTGCCCTTCTCCAGCATCGCCGGGATCACCGCGCGCATCAGCTTGAACGGGGCGGTCAGGTTGATCCGGATCAACCGGTCCCACTCGTCGTCGGTGATGTCGGCCGGCGCGGACATGGTGTCCATGATCCCGGCGTTGTTCACCAGCACGTCGATCCCGCCGAACCGGGTCCCCGCCGTGGCCACGACGTCGTCGATGACGCCTTGCTCGCTGAGGTCCCCGACGACGGCGACCGCGGCGCCGCCCGCCGCGGCGATCTCGTCGACGGTGCGCGCCGCGGTGTCCCCGTCGAGGTCGGCGACCACGACGTGGGATCCGGCGGCGGCGAAGCGCAGTGCGGCGGCCCTGCCGATCCCGGATCCCGCTCCGGTGACGACGACGGCTGCGCCCTGCAGACCAGATGTGCTCAACGTTCCTCCTGACACCCTTCACCGACCGGTACGTCCACTGAGGATACCTGTGCGGCGGGAGTGGCAAGGTCCACAGCGGACGCCTCGCGGCGGCGGCTTCCCCCTGATCGCGGAGCGCCCCGGCGCCGATACGCAGCGTGTCCGGTTCGTCCGGTCTTCACGGATCACGCTATGGGGTGGCCCCGATGATGTCGATGTGCGGCCGGGGTGGCCCCGGATTACCGTCGATCGGGCCGTGATCGATAGACGAACGGGAATTCGGCGAACTACCCCGCGGGCGCGTGCGACAGCTGCGCACGCACCGTTCGGCCGCAATCACCCGGCTGTCCGCCGGTCCTGGCGTGACGATCTTGGAGGTGGTGGATGCTACGCCCGTACACGCGGAAAGCCCACCGCTGCAACGGATCTCCGATGTTCCGAGCGGCCGGGGGGCAGCCGAAGATCAATATCGGCCAACCCGGCGCCGCGCCGAAAATGATCACGAGATCATTTCCGCATTCTGCTGGATCCCGTTCATTCTGTGCCGCCTTACCCGGCCTGTCCACCGGCCGAATTCCCCGAGGGTGATTTCCGGATTCCCCGATCTTGCGCGAGAGCGGTTATGGATCTTTCTGTAGTGGTCCCGTGCTTCAACGAGGAGCGCGGTTTGAAGGAGCTCCGCGAGGAGCTCAACGCCGTGCTGCCCGCCCTCGTCGGCCGGTACGAGGTGGTGCTCGTCGACGACGGCAGCTCCGACGGAACCCTCGACGAGGCCCGGCGGCTGAGCTCGCTGGACCGGCGCTACCGGTACCTGTCGCTGAGCCGCAACTTCGGCAAGGAAGCCGCACTGCTGGCCGGGATCCGCGAGGCGACCGGGGACCGGGTGCTGCTCATGGACGCCGACCTGCAGCACCCGCCGTGGCTGCTCAACGACATGCTCGGGCTGCTCGACTCCGGCTACGACCAGGTCGTCGCACGCCGCGACCGGGACGGGGAGCCGCGGGTCCGGTCGCTGCTGTCCAAGATGTACTACATCGGGGTCAACAAGCTCGCCGACGTGCCGCTCGAAGACGGGGTGGGCGACTTCCGCGTGCTGTCCCGCCGCGCCGCGGACGCCGTGCTGGCCATGCCGGAGAGCAACCGCTTCTCCAAAGGCCTGTTCGCCTGGGCGGGCTTTCGCACCGTGACGCTGCCCTACGGCAACGTCACGCGGAAGCACGGCGAATCCGCCTTCAGCTTCGGCAAGCTGGTCAACTACGGCATCGACGGCGTCGTGTCGTTCAACAGCAAGCCGCTGCGCGCGGCGATCTACCTCGGCAGCACCGTCACCCTGTTGGCCTTCGTCTACGCGATCTACGTGATCGTGTCCGGGCTGCTCGGAAATCCGGGTGTGCCCGGCTACGCCACCCTCATGGTCGGCATCGCCGGATTCGGCGGTATGCAGCTGCTGTTCCTGGGCGTCATCGGGGAATACGTGGGGCGCATCTACTTCGAGTCGAAGAACCGCCCGCACTACTTCATCCAGGAGTCCGGTGGGTCACCGCACCAGCAATCCGCCCTCCCGCACAGCGTCGGTGACGACTTCACCGGTCTGATCGTGTCCGGCTCCGATGATCCGCTGGTCACCGACCCGGTCACGGGCTCCGGAGGACGCTCGTGCGCGGACTGAGCGAAACCGGCAAGTTCGCGCGGTTCGTCGTGGTGGGCGTGGTGAACACGGTCGTGCACTACCTCGTCTACCTCGTCGCCTGGCAGCTGGTTCCGTACCTGGTCGCGCACGTACTCGCCACCACGGTGGCCATGTCGGCCTCCTACCTGCTCAACTGCCACTTCACGTTCCGCGTCCGCCCCCGACTGCGCACCTTCCTGCTGTACCCGGCCTCGAACGCCACCAACCTCGCGATCAGCACCACGGCGATGGTGCTGCTGGTCGAGCTCGCCGGTGTGCACCCGCTGGCGGCCACCCTGCTGGGCGGACTGCTGGCCACCCCGGCGACCTACCTCGTGAGCCGGCTGATCCTGGCCGCGCCGAACCGCACCCCCAGCGCGCCCCCCGAAGACCCGCTGACGATTGGGAAACCATGGTGACGCACAGCGTCGCAGCCGACCCCGCCGAGACGACCACCGCGCCGGCACCCCGATCCGGCCGGGACCGCGGCCGCCTGGCCGCGCCGATGGTCACCTGCCTGCTCGTGGCCGCCATGGCGCAACTGCCCGTGCTGCGCCCGGGCTGGTTCTACTTCGCCGACGACTCGGCCAACCAGATCCTGCCCATGTGGTACCACCTGGGCCACCAGATCCGGGACGGCGTCTGGCCGCCGGTGCTGGACCCGGACCTGCTGATGGGCGGAAACCTCGCCGCCGAGACGCTGTTCGGGGTGTGGAACCCGGCCAACGCCCTGGTGTGGGTCGGGGTCTCGTTCGCCGCGGACCTGGGTGTGGCCGGGATCGTCGTGCGCACGGTGGCGCTCGCGCTGATCGGGCTGGGCTGCTACCTGGTGTGCCGCGAGTACGGAGCGGGCAGGTGGCCGGCCAGCGCCGTGGCGACCGCGCTGCCTCTGACCGGCTCGCTGCTCTACTACGACGCGGCCAAATGGCCCGCCGCGTTGCTGGCGTTCCTGTGGGTGCCCTACGTGTGGGTGGCCGCGCGGCGGATGTTGCGCGGGCGCACCAACGCGGTGTGGGTGTTCCTGCTCGGATTCCTGGCCGTGACCGCAGGGAACCCCTACGGGCTGCTCGGCGTGGTCGTGGTCCTCGGTGCGCTGCTCGTCGAAGCGGGGTTGCAGCGGCACTGGTCGGCCGCCCGGAGGCTGCTGCTGGTCTCCGTGGCGATCGGGACCGTCGTGCCGCTGGTCTATCTGCCGCTGGTGCGCACGACGCACATGACGTGGCGAACGCCCGGCGGGGTGAGCAACAGCGGTGATCTGACACCGCACCTCGGCGACCTGCTGCAGCTGAGCATGCCGACCTACGTCCCGGACATCCCCGAAGTGGGCGTGCCCGCCGTGTACTTCTGCTGGTTCGCCGTCCCGCTCGCGTTCTGGTGCGACTGGAGCGTCCTGCGCAGGCGCTGGCGCGAGCTGTCCGGCGTCTTCGCGGTCGCGGCCGTGTACCTGCTGGTGGCGATCGGCCCGTCCGAGGTCTGGATGTTCCGCTGGCCGCTGCGCGTGGTGCACTACGGCTACCTCGCCGCGGCCGTGCTGCTGGCCGTGGTCCTCACCGCCGGGCTCCGGTTGGACCGCTGGCGGGTGCGGGCGGCGGGCACGACGCTGTTCCTGCTGTTGACCGTGTACTTCACCACCGCGCGGCTGCCCGAGCCCGCGACGTTGCGCCGAGCAGGATTCATCGTGCTGGTGATCGGATTCCTGATCGCCGCAGCCGTTCTCGCGTACCGGAAACGCGGAACCGGCCGCATGGTCGCGGTGCTGCAGATCGGCACGATGCTCACGTTCTGCGCGCAGGCCGTCTGGTTCATCGGAGGCGGTACCGAACTGCACTACTTCTTCCCGAGCTCGCCGAAGGAGATGCGGGAGAACTACGCCGGCCGCTACGAGGGCCGGGTGCTGCAGATCGCCGACACCGCGCTCAACGGCGACGAATCCCCGGACGGGCCGCGCGAGGTCTGGCGCGACATGGCCGTTGGCAACGCCTTCCTGCCGTCCGGTGTGGACAGCGTCGGTTCCTACACCGGGCTCGGATTCAACGAGTTCACCGACGTGCTGTGCATGCGCTACGAAGGGTCGTCCTGCCCGGAGGCCTACGGCGCCCTGTGGCGGCCGCCGCAGGGCGCGCAGGCCCCGCTCGCCGACCTGCTGCTGCTCGACACGGTCGTGGTGCAGCACAAGCTGATCGCGCAGCCCGCGGTTCCGGAAGGCTGGCACGTCGCCGACCGCACGGAGCGGGTCAGCGTGCTGCGCCGCGACGAACCGGCTTCGGCCACGGACGGCCACCTCAGCTGGAACTCGCCGAACATCCGGCCGAACACCGACGTTTCGGTGAGCAACACCCGGGAGGTCGTCGACGTCGAGCGCACCACCGGCGAGCCGGGTCGGCTGGTCTTCGCCAAGCTCGCCTGGCCCGGGTACACCGCGACGTTCAACGGGGCCGAGGTGCCCATCCGGGCCGGCCCGGCCGGACTGCTCGAAGTCGTCCTGCCCGCCGGGCAGGACGGTTCCGGTCAGCTCGAACTGACGTGGTCGCCGCCGAGCATGCGGCTCGGGCTCGCCGCAGCCGCCTGCGGTGCGCTGCTGGCCGCAGGGGTGGGTCTACAGCAGATCCGGGCGCGCCGCCGGGACGGCATCGCCAGCGGGGCACCGCGATGAGCAGGGCGGTCGCGCTCGTCATCGCCGCGGTCGCGGTCCTGGCCTCCTGCCAGGCACCGCCGCCGCGCGAGCCCGTGCCGCGCCCGCCCGAACCTCCGCCGGAAGCCCGCTACGTGCAGGTGGTGGCCCATCCCGACGACGACATCCTGTTCATGAACCCCGACCTGGCCGAAGGGCTGCGCGCCGGACGGCCGAACACCGCGATCTACCTCACCGGCGGGGAGAGCGATGTGGCCGAACCCGCCCGCTACAGCGCCGAGCGCCAGGAAGGCACCCGCGCCAGCTACGCGCAGATGGCCGCGGCGCCGAACGACTGGCTGCGCAGCACGATCCCGGTGGGGGAGGGCCGGGTCGCCGAGCTGAACACGCTGCGCGCGGACCCCGAGATCAAGCTGGTGTTCCTCAACCTTCCCGACGACGCGAACACGCGGTTCGGTGAGCACGCGCTGACCCGGCTGGCCCGGGACCGGCAGGGGTCGCTCACCGTGAACAGCACCGTGCCGCTCAACGGCACCGTGCAGCACCCGCAGCCCTACGACCGCCGCGCGGTGGTCGATGCGCTCACCACGCTGTTCGACACGTTCCGGCCGACCGTGGTGCGCCTGCAGGACGACCAGCCCGACCAGCGCTACCAGCGCGACTGGGTCGGGGTGCACAACCATCCCGACCACGTGGAAGGCGCCGAGCTGACCAAGGAGGCCTTGGGCGCGCACCGCGCGGACGGTCTGCCGCCGACGGTGCTGACCTACCGCGACTACAACGTGGCCGACGTGCCCGGCGGACTGTCCGATCAGGACAAACGCACCACGCGGGACGCGTTCGCGGCGTATTCCGCGCACGACGTGCTCACCTCCACCGGGGACGTCTACGGCACCTGGAGCGATCGCAGCGCCTATCGGTGGCCGCGCCGCGGTGCCTGGGCGGTGCAGGACGCGCGCGGCGGCGTGCAGGCGTTCTCCGTGCAAGCCCGTTCCCTCGCGCACTGGACGCGCACCGCCGAAGGGGCCTGGCGCGGTCCCGAGCTGGCGCCGGTGCCCGAACCGATGCGTCCGCAGCTCTCCGTCCTGGGCGAAGGGCGCGGCCAGCCCGTGCTGGTGGGGCAGAGCGAAGACGGATCCCGGCTGCTGGTCAAGCGGCAGGACCGCATGGGCGTCTGGCCCCCGCAGTGGCAGGTCCTGGACACGCCGCCCGGGACCGATCCGACCCAGACGGGCCCGCCGGCGGGAACCGTCGACGACGACGGCCGGTTGGTGCTCGCGCTGAAGAACGCCGCCGGCGGGGTCAGCGTCCGCCGGGAGAGCACGCCGGGGACCTTGCAGTGGCAGCCGTGGACCGACCTCGGGGGCACCGACATCCAGGACGGCACTTCCGTGGTGCCCGGGCAGGACGGCGCGGTGCACGTCTTCGCCACCGACCGCGCCCGGGTGCTGCACTGGGCGGTGCCGCGCGCCGGCGCAGCCCGCGCCGAGGACGTGCCGATCGGACCGGGCAAGCCCGCCGGGGCGCCGGTGGCCGAGCAGGCCCGGGACGGCGGAGTCCGGGTGCTGGTGCGCACCGACCGCGGCGGGGAGTTCGTCGAGCGCTCGCTGACGCCGCAGGGGCGGTGGGACGCGCAGCACGCGCTGCCGGGGCCCGGCGGGATCGGCGATCCGGTGCTGACGGCGCCCGGTCCGCACACGCGGGCCGATCTGATCCGGGTGACCCGGGACGGCGCCGGGTCCGTGCACGTGGCCGAACGGATCGGTCCGCGGGCGCACTGGTCCGACCTGGGCGGTGCGGTCACCGACCAGCCGGCCGCGGTCGCCGAACCGGACGGCACGATCACGCTCATCGGGCTCGGCGACGACGGGCGGCTCCTGGTCAACACCGGCTCCCAGGGCGCGTCCGAACTGGCCTTCACCGGCTGGCACCCCGCGGTGACCGCCCCACCGGGATCCGTCGAGCAGGCCGGCTGAACCCGGCCCGGTGGCCGCCGCGGCGAAGCGGCTATCCTCGCCGACCGGGTGCGCACCCGGCGCACCGGACCGGTCAGCTGGAGGTGCGAGCGCGTGGAGCCCGACGGCGGCGAACCGGCCCGCGAGAACAGCCCGGGGCGCAGCATCGTCGTGGTGGCGCACAACATCCGTTCCACGCACAACGTGGGATCGCTGCTGCGCACCGGTTCGGTGTTCGCGATCGACCACGTGCACGTGACCGGATTCACCCCATACCCGGCCTACGAGCAGGATCCGCGCGATCCCAAGCTGCGCGACCTGCAGACCCGGCGGCTGGCCAAGGCCGCGGCGGGAGCCGAGCGCACCATGCCGTTCACCCGGCACGAGGACGTGGTCGCGCTGCTGGACGCGCTGCGCGCCGACGGGTACGCGGTCGCTGGTCTGGAGATCGACCCGGCGGCCGTGCCGCTCGGCGAGCACACACCGGGTGGCAAGGTGGCGCTGCTGCTCGGCGACGAGGTGCGCGGGATCGAACCGGAGATGCGCGAGCGCTGCGACGTGCTGCTGCAGATCCCCATGTTCGGCCACAAGGATTCGCTCAACGTCAGCGTCGCCGCGGGGATCGCGCTGTACTCGTTGCGCACGTCCTGAACCCGCGTCCATCGGACGAGTGGAGATCGTCGGCTACGTCCCGTCGACGTCCGGCCACCCGCACGGGGTTGCCGCTTGCGCGGCGGAGTGATCTGCGGTGACCGTCCGTCGTCCGTGCGGCGTGTCAGCCCGGCAAGCAGCGGGCGTTTCCGGCGACCGGGTGGGTGCGCGCACCGCGGGGTCCTATCCGGACGCCGTTGACACCCGATGCGGCCTCGGACAACCTCTCGCCGGTGTGCGGCGGGCCTGCGCCCGACCGGAACGCCGATCAGGAGGGGGACGGGCGTGCTCGCGTCCACATCGGCCATCGAGGACCTGCCGACCGCTCCCGGACGTCTTCCGGGGCTCGGGCACGCCGCGGCGCTGCTGCGGTCCCGGCTGCGGTTCCTGGACTCGCTGCACCGCTGCGGGCCGCTCGTCCGCGTGGACCTGCCCGGCCTGCGCTGCTGGGCGGTGACCAGCCCCGAGCTCGTGCACGAGATCGCCGCGGACGCGGACTCGTTCGGCAGGGGCGTGAGCCTCGCCGAGGAGGAACGCGTCGCCGGGCGGCGCGCGACCGCGGTGCACGGCCGGACCCGCACCGCCTGGTCCGACCCGGCGGCGAGCGGGTGGCTGGACGCGGTGCGCGAGGCGGGCGCGGACATCGCGCGGCGCTGGGCGGACGCACCGCGAGTGGATGTGCTGCGCGCGATGGACGAACTCGTGCTGTCCGCGATCGACCGGGCTGTGCTGGCGGGCAGGCTCGGCCAGCGCGACACCGCCGAGATCCACCGTCTGCTGCCGGACATCCGCCGGGACGCGGTGCTGCGCACCCTGCTGCCGGAGGGGCTCGCGCGGCTGCCGACCGCCACCCACCGCCGGGTCGCGCGCGCGGGCCGGGACCTGCAGTCCCTCGTGGACGATGTGCTGTGCCGCGCGCCCGCCCGGGGCTCGGCGGATCCGATCGCCGCGCTCACCCGCGGCCGGGCGCGCGGCGGTCCGGCGGACCTGCGCCGGGACATCGTGGACACCGTGTTCGCCACCACCTCCGGGACCGCGGCGACGCTGGCTTGGACGTTGCACGAGCTCGCCCGGCGTCCCGAGCTGCAGGACCGGTTGCACCGCGAGCTGGACGAGGTGCTGGACGGCGGGCCCGCGACCGCGGACGTGCTGGATTCGCTCGTGCGCACCCGCCGGATCCTCACCGAGGTGCTGCGCCTGTACGCGGTCCCGCTCGTCGCGCGCCGGTGCCGCCGCGAGGTCGTGCTCGGCGGGGTGCGCTTCCCCGAGGGCAGCGAGCTGTTGTGCAGCCCGCACGCGGTGCACCGCGACCCCGAGCACTACCTGCGTCCCGATCTGTTCGACCCCGACCGGTGGCTGGCCGGGGGAGCCCCGGTCGACGGGGCGTTCCTCCCGTTCGGCACGGGCGGGCAGCGCTGCTCCGGTGACCAGGTGGTGTACCGGGAATGTCTGGTGGCCCTGGCCGCACTGCTGGCGCGCCGACGCGTGGTTCCCGCGGCCGGTGCCCGGGTGCGCACCACGGCGGGCGGCAGCGTCGTGCCCAGCGGGCTCCGGCTCGCGGTGCTGCCCCGCTGAGCGCATCGGTCAGCGCCTGTCGGGCGCGGTGGACCGGGCGCGGATCCGGTCGGCGAGCCTGCGCAGTTGCGCGGAATTCCCGCCGGTGGCCGGGAACGAGTCCCCGAACGTTTCCCAATCGGGGCCGAGGACGGCGCGGCGGACCCGGCGGATCCGGTCGGCGGCGTGGTCGCGGCCGATGTCCTGCTCGCCGCCATCCTCGTCGTCGAGGAGCTCGCCGGTGCGCCGCACCTCGACCCGGGCGCCGAGCCGGGTGAGTTCGGCCAGTCGCCGTTCGCGCTCGGTGTGCGGCCGCGCGAGCAGCACGCTGTGCGCGCCGGAGGTCGTTCCGGTCGCAGAGCTGAACACCTCGTGGTCGGGCACCGCCTCCGCCAGGGCGCTTGCCCACCGGTTCCGCTCCGCCGAACCGGCTGCGGCGCTCGGTTCGGCGCGCAGACCCGCCAGCACGCGCAGTGCGAGCGGGATCGAGTCGGTGTGCACCGCGGTGAGCACACCGCCCGGTGTCAGCAGCCGCGTCGCGCCGCGGATCGTGGCGAGCGGGTCGGCCGCGTGCGGGAGGACGTCGCAGAGGACGACCACATCGGACAGTCGTCCTGATTCGGTTGGTGATTCCGATGTGGAGGGAAGTCCGATTCCGGAATCCCGTAGTACCCGGCCTGTCTCGGCGACCGTGCAGTGCGCACCGGGCACGCCGTGCAGGTGTGCGGCCACGGCGTCGCGGAACCGGTCGGCTCCGGTGGACATGCACAGCACGCGCAGCGGTCGCGGTGCGCGCCGCGCCAGGCCGAGCACCGCCGTCCCGAGCAGCCGCGCCGCGAAGTCCGCGCCGGCCCGGTCCAACACCGCCGCCTCGGCGCGCCCACCGGTACCGCGGGCCTCGGCCGGGCCGGGATCGTGCCCGGACAGCGATCGGTGCACCCGCTGCGCGCCGTCTTCGAGCACATCGACGATCTCCGCCTCCGCCGGGTGGTCGCGGATGATCTCGCGCGCCGCGCGGTCGATATCCTCCCGGCCTCCGGGTGCGCTGCGGAACCGCAGCGCGGAATCCGGTTCCTCGGTGAGCGTTCCTCCGGCGACGAGGAAGGCGAGAACATCGTCCACGCAGGACCGAAGTGCCGGGGTGGCGTCGAGCAGCCGGTGCGCGTCCGCCCGGTGGAACGAGTCCCCGACGGCGGTGCCGAGCCCGGCTGCGCGCAGCAGTTCGCAGACGTGCCGGACCGCGATCCCGTCGAGCGCTCGAAGCAGTGCGCGCTCCCCGCGCAGCACGGGTGCCGCCGCGGTGAGCTCACCGCAGATCTCGCGGAAGTCCTCCGGCCGCACAGCGGGTTCGGTGGGCGCCTCCTCGGCGATGGTGATCCGGCACCGGCGGCTGCGTGCGAGGCGCAGCGTCGTGGGATAGACCGCCGGGTCGAGCCCTTCGGGCACGATCCACGTCGGTTCGGGCGGCTCGGCTTCCGCGAGCCAGTGGCTCGCCGGATCCAGCGGATGCCCGGGCAGCGGGACGCGCACGGCCTCTGGCGGTTCGGGCGCGGACACGTCGGCCCCCCGGCACCACAGAGCGCCGAGCGCGGTGAGGAAGGTGGTTTCGGCCCGGTCCGGCTGCCGCGGATCGGGCGCTGCCGCCACCACGGGGACACCGGGGCCGAGCTGCGCCCGGGCGAATCCGGCGGTGCGCGGCGCGGTGGCCACGAGCACCGGTGTCCCGTCCCGGGAGAGCTCGTCGTGCGCCGTGGTCAGGCACGCGTCGAACCGGACCGGGCGGGCGCAGAGCTCGATCCAGTGCTGCGCGGTGGTGATCTCGGCACCCGCGCGCTGCGCTGTCCGCCCGGACAGCACCGGGATCTCCGGCTCGCGCAGGTGCACGCCCGCGAAGCATTCGGCGAGCTCGTCCAGCACGGGCCGCAGGACATCGGAGTGCGGTGCCGCCGAGATCGGCACCCTGCGGTGCCGCACCCCGGACGCGGCGAGCCGGTGCTCCAGGGCCACGACGTCGTCCGCACGTCCCGCGACCGTGCACGAATCCGGCGCGTTACGGCAGGACAGTGCGAGCGAACCGGTCAGCTGCCCGGTCAGCTCGTCGGGTGCCTGCGCGATCTCGACGGTGGCACCGCCGATCGCGGTGGCCAGCTCTTCGCAGCGCACCACCAGCGGCAGCACGTCGTCGAGGCTGATCACCCCGGCCAGGCAGGCTGCGGTGAACTCGCCCAGCGAATGCCCGAGCAGCAGGCGCGGACGCACTCCGCGGTCCAGCAGTGCGCGGCCGAGCGCGTACTGGGTGGCCACCGCGGCCGCGAACCGCCACGGGCGCTCGCTGTCCCCGCCTTCGTCGAGGATCCAGCGCAGGTCGGTGCCCAGGACCGGGTGCAGGATCCCGGCGGCGCGGTCCAGTTCGGCCCGGTAGGTCGGGTAGCAGCGGGACATCCCGGCGGCGATGCCTTCGTGGTGCTCGCCGGGACCGGAGAACAGCAGCGCCACCGCCGGCTCGCCGCCGCAGTGCACCGGTTCGGCGGTGTGGCGCAGCGCCGATACCGCGTCCTGCGTGCCGGCGGCCACGAGGCTGCGCCGGTACCGCATGCCGGGTCGTCCCGCGCGCAACGTGTGCGCGACATCGCCCAGGTCCGCACCCGGGTGCCGTTCGAGGTGATCGGCCAGCTCAATCCCGCTGCGGTGCAACGCATCGCCGGTGCGCGCGGAGAGCTGCAGCAGGTGCGGACCGGCTGCGGGCTCGCGCGCGGGAGTCGGTGGAGCCTGCTCGACGACGAGGTGCGCGTTCGTCCCGCCGGCGCCCGGGCAGGACACGGCGGCTCGCCGCGGGAACCCGGGCACCGGCCAGTCCACCAGCTCGTGGTTGACGAAGAACGGCCCGGCCGACGGGTCCTCCTCCGGTAGGCGCAGCCGGTTGTCCGCGGGCGGGACGGTCCCGGTGCGTACGGCGAGCACCGCCTTGATCAGGCCTGCGATTCCGGCGGCGGCTTCCAGATGGCCGGTCGGCGGGCGCGCCGTACCCAATGCGCAGTACCCGCGCAGCTCGGTTCCGTCCCGGTACGCGGCGGCCAGCGCGGCGAGCTCGCTCGGGTCGTCCGGTGCCGTTCCGCATCCGTGCGCCTCGACCAGCCCGATGCTTTCCGGCGGCACGCCCGCATCGGCCAACGCGCGCAGCACCACGTCGGACTGGCCGCGGGAGCTCGGTGCCGCGAACCCGGACTTGCGGTGGCCGTCGTTGTTGACCGCCGAACCGCCGATCACCGCCCAGATGGTGTCGCGGTCCTCCAGGGCGTCCTCCAGCCGTTTGAGCAGGATCGCACCTGCACCGCTGCCTGCCGCCGAGCGGTCTTCCCGGTGGCGACCGCGGGGCCGCGGCGGGCTCAGCGAGGCGCCCCCGGCGAGGGCGGCGTCGCAGCGGTGCTCGCGCAGGTCCTGGCAGGCGTAGTGCACGGCGACCAGTGAGGTCGACGAGCCGGTGTGCAGCGAGACGGCCGGACCGGTGAGGTCGAGCTGGTAGGCGGTGCGCGCGGCCAGGGTGGCCGGACTGCAACCCAGGACGCCCGAGAGCCCGTCGACGGGGAGGTGCCCGCTGCGCAGGCGTGGGGCCACGTGGAACGCGAGGTACTCGCTGTGCGCGGCGCCGCCGTAGACGCCGACCGCGCCCGGGAAGCGGGCCGGGTCGCAGCCGGCGTGTTCCAGCGCGCGGTAGCAGCACTCCAGGAAGCGCCGGTGCTGCGGGTCGAGCACTTCGGCTTCGGGGGGACTGATCCCGAAGAAGGCCGCGTCGAACAGCTCCGCGCCGTCATCGGCCGCGGTGTGCGGTGAGCCGCTTCCGGCCAGCAGGGTGGCCCAATAGCCCTCCGGGTCAGGTGCTCCGGGGAACCGGCACGCCATCCCCACCACGGCGATGCGGTCGCGCAGCGGGCCGGTCATCGCGGTGCCCGGCTTTCCGTTTCGGCGGCGGGCGGCGGGGCGGGGGAGCGCGGCGGCCGGTGCTGGGGATCCGCGGGTGGCCCACCCGCGCGGCGGGGACGGTCGGGCATCGGCTCCTTCTTCGTGATCCTGGCGCGGTGCCGGACGTCCGCCCGGAGGAGGGCGGACCGGCATACCTTGGCTGGATCGGCTGCGTGGCGTCAAAACCTTCACCCGGGCGAGTGGCAAGATCAACTTCACCCGCACGGAGACGCCGCAGCACCGCCGGGGGAGCGCTCGCCGGCGGATCCGTCACTCGCCGTCCGCCAATGAGACCGAAATCGCCGCCGCACGAGGGATTTTGGTTCGCGGCGGCCATCCCGGAGCGGAGTTCGGGCCAGGTCGGGGCGGTGGACGAAGCCTCCCCGGTGCGCCCTCCGGTGCTGCTAGCGTGCCGGGCCGACTCCGCACCACGACCGACGAGGAAGCCCGGCTGTGACCAGACGACCGCATGCCGCCCCCGTGCCGCGGGCGCCTGTGCCCAAGCGGCCGCCGAGCCCCGTGGTGCTGGGACGCGGCCGCGGACGGCCCGCACCGGGTCGGTCCACCGATCGCGCGCCGAACCGCAACGACGTCCGAAGTGGATGGAGACCGGTCCTGGTGCCCGCCGCGTGATCTCCGGAGCGGCCCGAACCCATCCGGCCGCTCCTCGGAATTCCCCCGCATTCCCGAACATCTCCGCGCGCCCGTCGGTCGCCGGTCGCCGGGTGGCCCCGTGCGGTCCGTCGAACCAGAGCGCCCGCCGCGCGTCCCGTTGGTGCGCCCGGCCACGTCCCGAGGAGTCCGAGTTGACCGATGAAGCCGTCGAGGGTGCCGACACCGCCGCGCATGTGCGCGTCCTGGCGACAGGGGGCCGCGCCGCGCACCACGGGTGGTTCGACGCGCCCGGCGATCCGCCGACCCTGGCCGAGGCGCAGGACCGGCTGACCGCCGAGGTCGCCCGGCGGCTCGGCATCGGACCGTCCGGGGTGCTGCTGGACGTGGGCTGCGGCGACGGCCGGCCGGCGCTGCTGGTGGCCGCCGAGACCGGCTGCACCGTGCTCGGGCTGGACCTGCGTGAATCCGCGGCGGATGCGGCCCGGGCCGCCGCTGAGGAGTCCGGGCTCAGCGGACAGGCGTCGTTCCACGCGCTGGACATCCACCGCGCGTCGTTCCCGGAATCCTGCGCCGACGCGGTCCTGCTGCTGGAAGCACTGCCCGATCTCGGGGGCGGTGCGCAGGTGCTCGCCCGGCTGCACCACGCCCTGCGCCCCGGCGGGCGGCTGGTGGTGGCCGACCTGTTCGACGATCCCGGGGCGCACGGCGCGGAGTGGTACGAGCGGTTCGCGGCGGTGCGGCCCGGTGCCGTGCCGATGGGCCTGCACGAGCTGCTCCCGCAGCTGCGCCGGTGCGGTTTCGGACTGCTCGACATCGAGGACGCCCAGGAGCGCACCGGCCCGACCCTGGCCGCGCAGGCGCGGGCGCTCGACGACCAGGCGGACCGGATCGCCGCGGAGTCCGGCCCGGCGGCCCTGGCCGATCTGCGCTCCCGGCAGCGCACGCTCGCCGAGGTGCTGGCCGGGCACATGCACTACGCGGTGGTCACCGCCGTCAAATGACCCGGCGGTCCGCGAACGTCAACCCGTCGCGCGGTCGGCTTCGGTCAGCAGCCGCGACCGCACCAGGAACCGGACGCCGTCCGGGGCTTCGAGCGAGAACCCGCCGCCGCGGCCGGGAACCAGGTCGATCGTGAGGTGCGTGTGCTCCCAGTACTCGAACTGGGCGCGCGACATCCACACCGGAACCGGTTCGTCGACGCCGTCCACTGCCAGATCGCCCAGGTGCACATCGGCGTCGCCGGTGAGGAACTCGTCGGCGGGATAGCACATCGGCGAGCTGCCGTCGCAGCACCCACCGGACTGGTGGAACATCAGCGGACCGTGCCGCTGCCGGAGGCGGCGCAGCAGCTGCGCCGCCTCCTCGGTGACCGCGACCCGACCCATCAGAACAGTCCCTGGGCGCTTTCGGAGTAGCTCACCAGCAGGTTCTTCGTCTGCTGGTAGTGGTCGAGCATCATCTTGTGCGTCTCGCGCCCGATGCCGGACTGCTTGTACCCCCCGAACGCCGCGTGCGCCGGGTAGGCGTGATAGTTGTTCACCCACACCCGGCCCGCCTGGATGTCGCGGCCCGCCTTGTGCGCGGTGTTCGCGTTGCGCGACCACACGCCCGCACCGAGGCCGTAGAGCGTGTCGTTGGCGGTCTTGATCGCGTCGGCGTAGTCGTCGAACCGTGCCACGGACACCACCGGCCCGAAGATCTCCTCCTGGAAGACCCGCTGCTTGTTGTGGCCTTCGAAGATCGTGGGTTCCACGTAGTACCCGCCGGACAGCTCGCCGCCGAGGTCGACGCGGTTGCCGCCGGTGACGACCCGCGCGCCCTCCTGCACGCCGATGTCGAGGTAGGACAGGATCTTCTCCAGCTGATCGTTGCTGGCCTGCGCCCCGACCTGGGTGGCGGTGTCCAGCGGATGCCCCTGCACCAGCTGCTGCGTGCGCTGCACCCCGGCCTGCAGGAAGTCGTCGTAGACCCCGGACTGGATCAGCGCCCGGGACGGGCAGGTGCACACTTCGCCCTGGTTGAGGGCGAACATGGTGAAGCCCTCCACGGCCTTGTCGTAGAAGCCGTCCCGTTCGGCGGCGACGTCGTCGAAGAAGATGTTCGGGCTCTTGCCGCCGAGCTCGACGGTGACCGGCACGATGTTCGCGCTGGCGTACTGCAGGATCAGCCGGCCCGTCGTGGTCTCCCCGGTGAAGGCGACCTTGCGCACCCGCGAACTCGACGCCAGCGGTTTGCCCGCCTCGGCGCCGAACCCGTTGACCACGTTGAGCACGCCCGCGGGCAGCAGGTCGGCGATCAGCTCCACGAGCACGTGGATCGACGCGGGCGTCTGCTCGGCCGGCTTGAGCACCACCGCGTTGCCGCCTGCCAGTGCGGGGGCGAGCTTCCAGGTGGCCATCAGCAGCGGGAAGTTCCACGGGATGATCTGGGCGACGACGCCGAGCGGTTCGTGGAAGTGGTAGGCGACCGTGTCCTCGTCGATCTGGGACAGGGTGCCCTCCTGCGCGCGCAGCGCCCCCGCGAAGTACCGGAAGTGGTCCACGGCCAGTGGGATGTCGGCGGCCAGCGCTTCGCGCACCGGTTTGCCGTTCTCCCAGCTCTCGGCCACGGCCAGCTTCTCCAAGTTGGCTTCCATCCGGTCGGCGATGCGCAGCAGGACGGCGGCGCGCTCGGCGGGCGGGGTGCGCCCCCAGGCCGGCGCAGCGCCCTCGGCGGCGTCCAGCGCCCGCTCGACGTCGTCGGCGGTGCCGCGCGCGATCTCGGTGAAGGTCTTGCCGGTGACCGGGGTCGGATTCTCGAAGTACTCGCCGCCGGCCGGGGCGAGGTAGTCCCCGCCGATGAAGTGGTCGTAGCGCGGGCGGTACTCGACGACCGAATCGGCTGCACCCGGCGCTGCGTACAGAGTCATCTTCGACCTCCTGGTGTGCTCGGTTCCCGTCGTGCTCGGCGGGACGGTACGCAGCCGGGGGTTGCATCCGCGTTGCACGATGGCCGGCGGACTGTTGCCCGGCGGGCACCGCGGGTTGGAGGATGTGCGCGTCGGCGTGACCACGGCGCGCACCCGGTCGGTGACGATGAGGCAGAGCCCACCCGGATCAGCGGATCCGCTCGAACAGGCCAGGATGCTGGAGCGCGTGCATGGCGCGGTGCTGTCCGGTGAACCGACGCGGCACCGCCCGCGCGCGGTCGTCTTCGAGTCCTGGCGCCGGTCGCTGCGCGCCCGTGTCGACCCGGACGGCGGCTGCCCACCGGTCTCGGTCGACGGCCGCGCGCTGGACGGGCTGCGCGACACCCATCCGCTCCGCCCGTGGGTGCCGCTGCTGCAACGCACGCTGCTGGACGCGGCCGACGGCGCTGCGCAGATCATGATCATCACCGATGCGGCGGGCAACATCCTGTGGCGGCACGGGGATCCGCACGTGTGCCGGGACGCCGACCGGGTATGCCTGGCCGAGGGGACCCGGTGGGCCGAAGAGGTGATCGGTACCAACGCGATGGGCACCGCGCTGGCCACCGGCGGTCCGGTGCAGATCCACTCGGCGGAACACCTGGTGCGCACCTACCACTCGTGGACCTGCGCGGCCTGCCCGGTGCACGATCCCGAAACCGGCGCGCTGCTGGGTACCGTCGACCTCAGCGGCCCGCTGCGCACCATGCATCCGGCGTTGCCCGCGCTGGTCGCCGCCGCGGCGCGGCTCGTCGAAGGCGAACTGCGGCTGCGCGCGGCCGAACAGGACCGGGCGCTGCGCGAACGTAGCGGCCATCACCTGTCGTCGGCAGTACCGGGAGCGCTGCTGAGCCCGTCCGGCCGCGTGGTGCAGTCGCTCCCGGGCAGTGCGCTGTCCGCCGGCGACCGGGTGGACCTGGACGACCCGGCCGCGGCCACCGGTAGCCCGGACCGCACGGAACTCGACGAGCTGCCCGGCGGATATCTGCTGCGCGTTCGCGGACCCGGGTCCGCGCGGCACGGAGCGCGGCGGCTGGAACTGGGCCTGCTCGGCGAGAATCCGCCCACCGCGCGGATCGGCGGGCGGACGCACCGGCTGAGTCTGCGGCACGCGGAGATCCTCACGGTGCTGGCGCTGCATCCCGGCGGGCTCGACGCCCGGCACCTTGCCTTGTTGCTGCACGGCGAACGGGGAAATCCGGTCACCGTCCGCGCCGAAGTGCACCGGTTGCGCGGCGTGTTGGGCGCCGACGTGCTGCGCACCCGCCCCTACCGGTTGCAGGTGGAGCTGGACAGCGATCTGGCCCGCGCGCGAGGCGCACTGGACCGCGGGCAGGTGGGCACCGCGCTGCGGCTGCGCGCGGGAGATCTGCTGCCGGACTCGGAATCCCCGGCGGTGCGCGACGAACGCGATGAGCTGCGTGCCTGCCTGCGCAGCGCGGTGCTGGACCACGACGTCGTGCAGGACCTCTGGGAGTTCGCGCACAGCACCGCCGGACATGCCGACATCGAGGTGCTGGAGCGGTTGGCCGCGCTGCTCCCGCCGGGATCCGCGCGGCTGGCCCGGGTGCGCAGCAAGCTCGACCGGCTGGTCGATGAGGACCGCTGACCTGCGGACCGGGTGCGCGGCGTGTGGCAGGCTCGGTGGCGAGAACCAGCCGGATCACCCGTCAGGCGCAGTCACTCCTGCTCTGCGGACCGTAAGCTGCTGGGGTGCACTTCGATCGCCGCGGTAACCCCATCGACGAGGACCAGTGGGAAAAGCTCGCCATGGCACCGGGGAACCAGCAGTACCGACGCGTGGCGCGCACCCGCGTCACGGATCCGCGCCGACCGGGGTGGGTGGCGCGCGTCAACACCGACTGGATAGGAATCGACTGCGGTTTCGGGGCCGCACCGCGCCCGCTGATCTTTGAGACGCAGGTCGACGAGTACGACGAGCGCGGGGTCATCGGGCACTGGCCGGACGAGGGGACGGCCGCCGCGGCGCACCGGGCCCAGGTGCAGCGGATCGCCGCGCGCATCCCCGGCGCTGTCGTTGTGGACCTGGAGTGATGCTGCCGACCGGTCCGGCGACGTTCCTGCGCGGCTGCGGCCGAAAGCGCCGGTACGGTGATCCACCGGAGCGAACGAGCGGAAGGGTCCGGGTCTGGTGAAGCCTGCCGAAGCGGTCCGCAAGAGTGCGCAGCAGCAGCTGCCGGAGGTGCTCGCCGATCTGCGGCGGCTCGTCGAATGTGAGACGCCCAGCGGGGACAAGGCCGCGTTGAGCGCCGGTCTGGCCGAGATCGAGCGGTGGCTGGGCGAGCGGCTCGGCGAACCCGCGGTCCGGCACTGCCACGACGGCGGTTCGCGGGGCGATGTGCTCGACCTGACCTACCCGGGGACCGAGCCGGGCGCGGTGCTGCTGCTGTGCCACTACGACACGGTCTGGCCGGTGGGCACGATCGCGGAGTGGCCGCTGGTCGAGGACGGCGACAGGTTGACCGGGCCGGGCTGCCTGGACATGAAACTCGGTGCGGTGCAGGGGGTGTGGGCGCTGCGCCTGCTGCGCGAGCTCGGCATCCCGCACCCGTCGGTGCGGTTGCTGCTCACCGGCGACGAGGAGACCGGCAGTCACGCCTCCCGGCAGCACATCGAACGGGCGTGTGCCGAGGTGCTGGCCACGCTGGTGCTGGAACCGAGCAGGGCGGGCATGGTCAAGACCGGGCGCAAGGGGTTGGGCCTGTTCGACCTGGTGGCGCGCGGTGTCGAGTCGCACGCGGGCCTGGATCCGGAGGCCGGTGCCAGTGCGCTGCACGCCCTGGCGGAGCTCGTCCCGCAGGTGTGCGCCCTGGCCGCGCCGGAGCGCGGGACCACGCTCAACGTCGGCGTGCTCAGCGGTGGGACCGGTCGCAATGTCGTCGCCGGGCGCGCCTCCTGCGAGGTCGACGTCCGGGTGCAGGATCCGGCCGAGATGGCGCGCGTGGAGGCCGGTCTGGCCGCACTGCGCCCCGCCGACGCCCGAGTCGGGCTGGAGTTGTCCGGATCGTGGAACCGGCCGCCGATGAATCCGGGCGGGGCTTCGCAGGTGCTGTTCGAGCGGGCTGAGGAGGTGGCCGCCGATCTCGGCCGCGAACTGGCGGAGACCTCGGTGGGCGGGGTCAGCGACGCGAACTTCGTGTCCGCGCTGGGATTCGGCGTGCTCGACGGGATCGGTGCCGTGGGCGCGGGACCGCACTCGCGCGACGAGCACGTGCTCCCCGCGGAGTCGCCCGCGCAGATCGCGCTGCTGGCGGGGCTGGTCAGCCGGCTGGGCGGCGCCTGACCGAGCCGCAGCGGGCAGAACGCGGCGGCCCGGAGGGGACCGCCGCTGCCGGTCAGCGCCCCGAGGTGAACTCGAAGACACTGTCCGGCGAGTTCTGCACCTGGCTGCGGTCCTTGAGTACCAGCCAGCTGTACCCGGCGGGGTTGAGCTCGGTGACCGTGATGGCCAGGTCCGGGTCGTTCTTGGGCGAGATGACGCCCGCCTCGCTGATGTTCCACTTCTGCATGTCGTCGTGCCGGTCGCAAGGGCGGACCTGCACGTACGCGTCCGGGTTGACCAGGTCGGGCTTGGCGCAGCGGTCGGTCTTGGCGTTCTTGATGGTGACGTAACCGTGGTCCCGGGCCGAGGCCACGATCCACCGGCTGCTGGTGTAGTGCTCGTAGGTACCCGGCCGGACGTTGTCGATGAGCGTTCCGGAGTCGCCGTCCAGCACCCAGCGGGTGTCGTCGTAGGCGTTGGAGATCTGACCGCGGAACAGGATCTTGCCCTGCGCGGCGGCGACCGGTGCTGCCACCAGACTCGTGATCGCCGCGAAAACCGCTGCGATCAGGGAGATGCGGGATGTGTTCATGTCCGTCCTCTTCTGCGAACCGCGTGCTGGGAGGTGATCGAGATCGATCCAGCGGTTTCCTACCAGAGCGAGGACGGCGCAGGACCGGCTTCCACCGCAACGGGTGATCGGGGGACCCGGGGTCAATGCCCCGTTCGCGGGGCGGACGGCGGTCCCGGCGGCGCCGTCCGCCGGGAGACCACCGTCCGCAGTAGACGGATGCGGGTGTCAGCCGGGCTGCTCGTTGTCCTTGAGCGATCCCCACCCGTGCCACCGGTCGACCTCGATCAGCGCGCTGACCCGCGCGCGATCGCGCTGCGGGTACCGGTCGCCGAGGTAGTGGTGTGCGAGCCGGTCGATGTCGGCCAGGCCCGGATCGTCGCGCAGCTCGGTCACCCGGCCGATGATGCTGATGTGCGTGTACCAGTCGCCGTCGTCCAGCACGGTGAGCGTGACGCGCGGGTCGGCCCGCACGTGCTGCACCCGCTTGCGCCCCTCGTCCATGTTGACCAGCACCCGGTCGTCCGCCCAGAGGTACCAGGTGGCCGTGGATACCGGCTGGCCGTCGGAGCGCAGCGTGGTGATGACGGCCGGATTGGGTTTGCGCAGCATCGCGCGCGCCGGCTCGGGCAGCGGTGGTTTCGACATGCGTCCTCCTCGTCGCTGGGTGTGCACGGCGCCCTGATCAGGGACGACCGCGCGGGCACGGCCGCACACTGCCACATCCGCGTCGGACGCGGCCCGGTCGGGGAGTCCACATGCGACGCGCGGAGCCGGCCGCCGGACCGCCCGAGTGCGATGTCGGTCGACATGGCACCTGTTCGGCTGATACCCGCGGCGGGCGGTTCTGCCAACCTCCGAGGCGAGAATCCCGCGCCCCCGACCCGAACCTCCCGACCGGCCGTCCCGTCGCGGGCGGCGGTCCCTGCACGGGCGACCCGGTGCTGATCCGCGGCTGCGGCCGCGCTGGGTCCGGCGCCGCACCGGCTCGCCGGACGCTCACCCCCGGTCGAGCACTTCGCGGAGCACCGCCCGCCGACCCGCGGGGTCGTGCACCACCCGGCCCAGCCCGACCCCGTCCAGCTCCGCTTCGGTGTGCAGCGGGCCGAAGACGCCGGGTGCGACGGCGCCGCCGTAGATCACGCGCAGCGATCCGGATCGTCCGCGCGCGGTGTCCCGCACCGCGCGCACCGCCGCGGCCACGCGCCCGGGATCGGCCGGAGCGCCCGCGCCGACCGTCCACGCGGGTTCGTACATGACCACCAGCGGCGCCCCCTCGTCGAGCCGCTCCAGGACGGCGGCGGTCTGCTCCGCCGCGGTCCGGGCCGCGGCGGCCGGTTCGGTGCGCTCGGCCTCACCCGCGCACAGCAGCGGGACCAGTCCGCAGGAGGCGGCGGCCGCCGCCTTCTCCGCGATGAGGGCGTCGGTCTCGCCGAACAGCGCGCGCCGCTCCTGATGGCCGATCATGACGTGCGTGCAGCCGATCTCGGCGAGCACCTGCGCGGAGGTCTCCCCGGTCGCGTGCCCGCGCGCGACCGGCCAGACATCCTGGGCGCCGAGCGCGATCCCCGTCCCGCGCAGCATCCGCGCCGACCGCTCCAGCAGCGCGGTGGGCAGGAATGCGACGAAACCGGCGCGTGCGGCCAGATCCGCGTCCGCGGCGAGCTCGCGCAGCAGGACCGACAGCTCCTCGGTGCCCAGCTGCGTCTTCGTGTTGGTGCACGTGATGGTCCCGTTCATCGTTTCGCCCTTCTGTCGGCAGTGGTCTTGGTATAAGACAATGCCGGTCATGACAGCGGATTGGCCGATGGTCTTCCGAAAGCTGTTACCGTGTAGGTAGTTTCGAGTTCGAGTCAACTGGAGGCAAGCACGGCGGCGTTGTCGGAGGGGGAACCGTGCACGTGACCAGAGCAGCCGAGGTCGATCGGGAACAGCGGCCCAACGGCCGCGTGGTGACCCCGCTGTCCGACCGGCAGGTGCCGGGCCTGGGTCGGGTCGCCCACCTGCTGGCCACCCACCACCCGCATTTCGCGGAGGACCGGCACTTCCACCGCTGGATGTGCGAGACCTTCTACTTCCTCGACGACGCCGCGTACTGGATCGACGGTCGGACCGAGCACGTCGCGGCCGGTGACCTGGTGGTGATCGAGCCGGGCGAACCGCACGGCGCGCTGCCCGTCCCGCACCAGGTGCGGATCCTCGTGCACCAACTCCCCAAGGTCGACGGGGACAAGCACCCCTGGTCCGGCTGACGCGGGCCGCACCCGATTCGCGGAGGAGCTCACCACCATGGACGGACCGGCGCCCGCAGACGGCGGCGGGTTGACCTGCCGGCAGCTGCTGACCACCACGCGCTCCGTGCGCCGCCGGCTCGACCTGCGGACCCCGGTGGACCTGGATCTGGTGCGGGACAGCCTGCGGATCAGCGCGCAGGCCCCGAACGGCTCCAACGATCAGCCCTGGCACTGGGTGCTGGTCACCGATCCGGACACCCGCCGTGCCCTCGCCGAGTGCTACCGCTCGGCCGCGCGCCCGTACCTGGACGTCATGGCCGAGCAGGCGCGGTCCGATCCCGCCCGCACCGGCGTGTGGCAGGCGTCCGAGCACCTGGCCGAGCACCTGCACGAGGTTCCGGTGCTGCTGGTCCCGTGCTTGGTGGTCGCGCCGGAGGACTTCGCGGATCGCTTCCGCGCCCTCGGCTATCCCGAGCCGGTCGAGCACGCGGCGCACTCGGTGTACTACGGCTCGATCTGGCCGGCGATCTGGAGCGCGATGCTCGCGCTGCGCAGCAACGGCCTGGCCTCGTCGGTGACCTCGTTGCACCTCAACCGCAGCGACGAGGCCGCCGAGGTGCTCGGTCTGCCCGACCACGTGCGCCAAGCCGCCCTGCTGGCCGTGGCCCACCCGCTGGGCAGCCGGTTCCACCCGGCGCCGCGGCGGCCGATCGAGGACGTGCTGCACCACGACCGCTGGTGAGGCGCACCGCGTCCACTCGGTAACCTGCCCTCGGCCGAAGGGGGACGGGTGATCGACCGGCACATCGTCGACGTGCACGTGCTGCTGCTCCGCGACGGGCAGGTGCTGCTGAGCATGCGCCGCGGTGACGCCTACGACGGGATGTGGCACCTGCCGTCCGGCAAGCTCGACGCGGGCGAGGACCTACCCGCGGCCGCGGTGCGCGAAGCCCGCGAGGAGATCGGCGTGCAGCTCGCACCGGACGCGCTGACCCACTGCCACGTGGTGCACGCGGTGGCCCCCGGTGTTCCGGCCCGGATCGGGCACTTCTTCACCGCCCGGCATTGGACCGGCACCCCGGTCAACCGCGAACCGGGCAAGTGCTACCGGCTGGCGTGGTTCCCGCTGGACCGGCTGCCCGCGGGCACGATCGAGTACGCGGCGGCCGGGATCACGGCCTACCGCGCCGGTGACACCGGGCTGACCGCGCTGGGCTGGCCCGGGTGAGCAGGCGGGATCGCGACGGCACCGCGCCGTGCGAAGGTGGGGCAGAGGTCGCCGACGCGAAGACGCAACGGGAGGACGGATGGACGACCGGGGCATCGCCGTGGTCACCGGTGCCGGATCCGGCATCGGCCGGGAAATCAGCCGCGCGCTGCTCGACGAGGGCTACCGGGTGACGCTGGTCGGCAGGCGGGAGCGACCGCTGCGCGACACCGCGGGGCAGCGATCCGGGGCGCTGGTGCTGCCCGGGGATGTCGGCGATCCGCGGTCGGTGGGCGAGGTGTTCGACGCGGTCCGCGACCGGTGGGGCCGGGTGGACCTGCTGGTGAACAACGCGGGCAGCTTCGGGGCGCCCGGCTCGGTCGGCGACCTGGACGCCGCGGACTGGGACGAGGTGGTGCGGGTGAACCTGACCGGCGCGTTCCTGTGCGCCCAGCAGGCTTTCCGGACCATGCGCGACCAGGAACCCCGCGGTGGCCGGATCATCAACAACGGGTCGATCTCCGCGCACAGCCCGCGGCCCGGCACCGTCGGCTACACCGCGACCAAGCACGCGATCAGCGGATTGACGAAATCCGTCGCCCTGGACGGGCGCGCGCACGACATCGCTTGCGGGCAGATCGACATCGGCAACGCGGCCACCGAGATGACCTCCGGCATCGCCACGGGTGCCCCGCAGGCCGACGGGACGGTGCGCCCGGAACCCACGTTCGACGCGCGGCACGTGGCCGAAGCCGTGCTGTACATGGCGGGGCTGCCGCTGTCGGCCACCGTGCAGTCCATGACGGTCACCGCTACCGCGATGCCGTTCCTCGGCCGCGGCTGACCGTCACGGCCCGGTGGCGCGCAGCCGGGCCAGCAGGTGGCTCGTGGAGCGCTCGGGCAGCAGCCGCAGCTCGACGACCTCGGCACCGAGCAGGTCTGCGCCGCGGATCTTGGCCGCGCGGTGGGGATCGCCTTCGGTGAACCCCAGGACCGCGGGAGCCAGCGGTGCCAGTAGCCGCGCGTAGTCCTCCGCCCCGCTGATCCGCGCGGGGCCGCTGATCGCGAACACGGCCGCGACGCTGCGCAGTTCGGCGAGCACCGCTGCGCGGTCGGCGACCGGGTTGATCGGGCGCCCGGGTCCCTTGCCGGCGCGCACCCGCTCGTCGGACTCCACGCCGACCAGCACCGGGCGCCCGGTGCCGGCCAGTCCGCGCAGGAAGTCGACGTGCCCGCGGTGCAGCAGGTCGAACACGCCGGTGGTCACGACCGCGCCGGCCGTGCGCGGCCCGGCCAACCACCCGAGTTCGAGGTCCATGCCGCTCCTCGCGCCGCCATCCGTCCGCCCGATCGCATTGTCCGCGTCCGGCCGCCGCTGCGCGCGCTCTCAGGCGGGGACCGGTTCGGTGGGCTGGGCGACAGGCCCGCGCACCGCGCGGTTGTCGGTCACCCGCAGCCCGGAGAGCGCACCGGAGAGACCGTGGCGGGTCAGCATGATGCCCACCGCCGAGACCACCAGCACGATCCCGGTCGCAGTGGGCAGCGCCGGGGCGGATTCCTCCAGCGCCCCGGTGACCAGGAACAGCAGCCAGAACCCGCCGATGCCCAGTGCGCTGCGCAGCAGTCGGGCCGCCCGGCGCGGGCGCGCACCCGCCCGGGTGCGAAAGGTCAACCGGACCGCCCGCTGTCCCGGACTTGCCCCGCTGCCCACCAGCGGTGCCAGCACGCACAGCAGCACCCACGGCAGCCAGTACTCGACGAATCCGATGAGTTCGTGCCCGGGCACCGATTCGACCGGATTCGCCTGCGCGGCGAACAGCCCGCCGTCCGCGGCGAGGATGCCGAGCCGGTAGACCGTGCCGAGCAGCACGCCGGTGAGGTTGATCAGCAGCAGGTCGCAGACCGCGCCGAGCAGGCGCCGTGCGGCGGTGACCGGTCGGGCGCGGGACGGATCGGGATCGGAGACGCGCTGGCCCGGGACGAGGCGCAGCAGCGGCGCCAGCAGGGCGCCCAGCAGCGCACCGGAGCCGTTGGCGAGCAGGTCGTCCACGTCGAACAGCCGGTACGGGCAGGGGTACAGGAACCAGATCCCGGTGCCCTGCGTGCTTTCCACGAACAACGACACGCCCGCGCCCAGCAGTGCGGCGGCGGGCACCGAGCGGCCGCCGAGGTGCCGCACGAGCATGCCGAACGGGACGAACAGGGCGACGTTGAGCAGGATTTGGGTCAGCGCGGGGTCGCGCAGCACGGCCGCCAGCCCGTCGGAGGCGGGTGAGCGCACCATGTCGTCGAGGAACCGCAGCGGTGCCCACTGCGGAGTGGTGCCGTGCCGAGCGCAGAATCCCGGCGACACCTGGGGGAAGGGCACCAGCACGTACGCGGCCAGCGCGAGCGCGTAGAGCAGTGCGACGCCGGCCAGCCCTACGTGGCCCGCGCCGAGCTCGCCGCGGCGCCGGTGCTGGCGTGCCACGTAGGGCACGAACAGCACGACGGCCGCGACGGCGGCGACCGCTGCGGCCAGCAGCGCCGGGAGCAGCTGGGGGTGCACGGGATCCTCCTGGTCGCGAACGCGCGCGGGTGCGCGGTTCCGAGCGGGGTGGGGCGGAGCGGGCGGCGTCGCAGCTCCACCCGGATCTTCTCATCGACGTTCCGGCGGCCGGATCGGGCCGCCCTGCACCGGTCCGGTCGGTTGGTTGCGCAGCGCGACCGGGTTCGTCACCCGCCCGGGCGACTCTGTCGAGCAGGGGTCCGCCATGCGCACGGTTCGTGTTGTGACCGTTATTAAAGGTCATATTCGCAGGTCAGCGCCATATCTGTCGTAGCGTGGAGGACGTCCTCGGCGGCGGAGGTTCGCCGGGGCCAGGTGATCGGTGTGGAGGTATTGGATGTTCGACGAGCAGGCTGCCGACGGTCGGATTCCCGCGCCGCGAGCGGCGATCGTTCCCGGTGGCGGGACGCTCAGGCTGCGCGCGCACAGCCCGGCGCCCGGGGTGCTGGCCATCGAGGCCGACGGCGTGCTGGACATCAACGCCGCGACCGGGTTCGGCGAGTGGCTGCGGGCGCGCATGGTGCCCGGGGCGCAGACCGTCGTGCTGGACCTGTCCGGCCTGACGTTCCTGTCCACGCACGGGGTCGTGGCCCTGTTGGAGGCCGGGCACCGGTCGCTGATGTGCGGGGTGCGGCTCGTGCTGGTCACCGGCAACCGGGTCGTCGACCAGCTGCTGGGGCTGCTCGATGTCGCCGACCGGTTCGACTACGCGTCCGATGTGGCCGAGTTCGCCGTTTCCGAGCGGCCTTCCGGCGCCCCGGCCCCGGGTCCGGCGTGATCTCGGGGGTCGCTCGTGCGGGCGAGGTCGTGCCCGAGATCGGGTCCGTGCCCAGGCGGTGCGGCCCGGGCGGTGGGAAATCGGTGATCGCGAATCCGCGTGCCGGTGGAAATTGCAGTGCTGTGTCAAGTACACATGGGAGTGGGACAACACCAACCCAAGAAAGGCCAGCATGACCTCTCCACCCCAGGGACCCGGCCAGGAAGGCTCGGACGAGCCTCGGGAGCCGCGGGACGACCAGCCGCAGGCGGGTGCGTCCGGTGAACCGCAGGACGGGTCCGCAGCGGCCGCCGGCGACGGCGCCGGTGAGTCCAGCGCGGAGGATGCCGGCGCCGCGGACCGGACATCTTCGGAGGACTCTTCTGCCGAGACCGCCGGGCGGTCCGGCGAGCACGTAGCCGGTGCCGAGGAACCGACCACCGTGCACGACCTCTCGGCGACGCAGAAATTCTCCGCGCAGCACGGCAACGGACCGGGCGACCAGGCGGGACACCCCGCAGCCCAGGATCCGGCCACCAGTGGGGAACCCGGGCGCAAGAAGAGCAAGAAGCCCGCGGTGATCATCGGCGTGGTCGCGGCCGCCGTGATCATCCTCGGCGGTGCCGGTGCGGCGGCCTACGTGTTCCTCGGCGGCAATTCCGCGCAGGAAGCGGCCGAGCGCTACGTGGAACTGTCCTCCCGCGAGACCCAGGACCCGAAGAGCGTGCACGCCGAGGACTACCGCGCCGTGGTGTGCTCGCAGGCGATGCCGCAGATCGAGCAGGTCCAGCAGGAGAAGGACCAGTTCCTGCAGCAGGCGGGCCCGGAGGAGCTCGAACAGCTCAAGCAGGTCAAGACGACCCTCAAGGGCGTCGAGGAGAACGGCGACACCGGGACGGCCAAGATCGAGACCTCCATGCCGGAGGTCGAGCCGCAGTCCGTCGACCTGAAGCTCGTCAAGGAAGAGGGCGACTGGAAGCTCTGCGGCTGACCGCCGCTTCCGGACGCCGCGACCGGCCCGCATCTCGAACCGGGGTGTGGGCCGGACGTGTGCCGCGCGGCGGGAGTCTCCCCGCCCGCCGGATTTTCAGCATCTGAACGATCCCCCGTGGACGGGCTCCGCAGCGGGGCGCAGGCTCGTACTCGGGCGGTGCTGCGACCCGCCCGGTGCGGGAGGTGCGGGTGCGGACTGCGGTGCGGGCGCGCGGAGCCCATCGGCGCGTGCGCCGGCCGGTGGGAGCGGGGAACGGCTTGTGGCCGTACCCGGAGGTGCTCGGGCTGCGCAGCCTGGCCAACCAGGGCTGGGTGCTGCGCGAGCTCGGCGGCGAGCGGGGCCTGCTCGGGGGCTTCCGGTGGCGCTGCGCCGAGGACCTGCTGTGGGTGCCGGGGCGCGACCACGCGTTCGCCTGCCGCGTGGTGCGCAGCACCGGTGCGGTCGTCTGGGAGGTTCCGGGCACGCTGGCCCGGGTGCTCGCCGAGCTGCACGCGCTGCCCTTCCCCGGGCACCCGCGCGCTCCGCACTGCTGCGGGGTCGCCGATCAGGACCGCGGGTGTTCCTGCGGCATCCCGTCCACGGACAGGTCGATCCGTTCGTCGTAGAAGCAGACGAGCCCGGCGATCTTCTGCGATTCCGGTAGCGGTGTCCGGTAGCACCACGCCGCGTCGCGGTGCTCGGCCCCGTCGACCACCAGGTCCCAGTAGGTCGCCGCGCCCTTGTACGGGCAGTGCGTCCGGGTGTCCGACGGACGCAGCAGATCGGTGCGCACGTCCGTCTGCGGCAGGTAGTAGCGCGGGGGCAGCCCCGTCTCGTGCAGCACGTGGGGCCGGACCGAATCGGCCACGACGACGTCCTCGGCGCGGACCACCACGTGCCGCGAGGAAGCGAGCACGTCCACCCGCTTGTACGGATCGCGCGGATGCGTGTAGACGGGCTCGTCCTCCTCGAACCACTGCTGCATCGCGGCCCATTCCAGCCGCACCAGTGGATCGCGCCCACCGGAGGGCGCCTCGAAGCGCACCGCTGCGCCCGGCGCCGTCGCCCCGCGCACCGACACGTCGCACACGGTTCCGCCGCCCATCCCCGGTACCCGCTGCGTCGCGCCGGTCGGTTCCAGTTGGGCGCGCACCGATTCGGCGGGCAGGTAGTACGTCGGGTAGTAGGGGTGTTCCCACACCAGCAGCGGGTTCCTGCTGTCGGCGACGACCTGGCCGGCCAGATGCGCGCGGACCCGCTTGGCCGAACCCTCCACCCGGACCTGCCCGGTGTCGTCCATCGCCGCTCCTCCCGATCACCGCCGCGGGTTCGCGTCCGAAAACCGCGGCGATCACGATGGTTTCGATGCTCGCGCGCTTCTCGGCTCTCGGTGCGACCGATTGTCGTGGCGCGGCGGGCGTGGTGCAGGGCGGGACGTGCCCGCCCTGCACCGGTCAGGGTGTGGTGCGACGCAGCACGAGGTACCCGCCACCGGCCAGCAGCGCGGCCAGCAGCACCGGGTAACCGATGGTCAGCGTGGCGACCGGCTGCGCGAGGATCCAGGTCCCGAACGGCCCCCACCACTGCTGCAGCGTCATCAGCACCGAGCCCCCACCGAGCACGATCAGCGCCGCGGCGGTGACGGTGAACATGCCGGTGTTGCCCCAGCGCTTGGTGAGCGTGCCGATGAAGATGCCCAGGAACGACATGAGCAGCAGCGGTCCCGCGTAGCTCAGCAGTCGCAGCACCGGGCCGAGCTCCTGCAGGTACGGCAGGTCGAAGAAGGTCATCTGCACGCCCCAGCCGCCGGTGGCGCGTTCGATCAGCGCCAGGACGAGCAGCACCGCGCCGTAGACCAGCGCCTCGGCCACGGCGCGGCCGGCGGTCGCCGCGAAGAACATGCGGCGGGTGACGCTGAGCCCCAGGGAGAACGGGAAGTGCTCGCGGACGATCATCAGCGCGGCGACGAACACGAATATGTACAATGTGGACAATCCGCCCGTGGTTGCCGACTCCTCGTCCCGAAGCAGCGCGAAGATCGCGAGGTTGATCGCCATCGACAGCGCCAGGATCAGCCATGGCAGCGCGATCGAGCTGACCGGGGTCAGCAGTTGGACGCGGGCGATGTTGAGCACGCGGTTCATGAGCGGGTCCCCTCGGAAGCCGTGCCGCCCGGCGACGGCGCGGTGGTGTGCACGATGAGTTGCTGCAGCGAGACCGGTTCGAAGTCGAGCCCGCGCGATTCGGCCGCCTCCCGTTCGGCCGGCGGAACCTCGCCGCGCACCGTCGCCCGCGCGGTCCCCCCGAGCTGCTCGCGGCGCAGAACCGTCCGGCCGCCGGCTAGCTCGTCGACCAGCGTCGCCGGGCCGCTGAACGTCACCGCGTCGCCGCGCAACCGGTCGGTGGCGTCGTCGAGCACGACCCTGCCCGCGTCGATCGCCACCACGTGCTCGATCAGGTCGGCGGCCTCGTCGATGAGGTGCGTGGAAAGCAGTACGGTGCGCGGGTTCTCGGCGTAGTCGGCCAGCAGTCGGTCGTAGAACAGCTGCCGGGACACCGCGTCCAGCCCGAGGTAGGGTTCGTCGAAGAACGTCAGCGGAGCCCTGGAGGCCAGTCCGATGACTACGCCCAGCGCGGAGAACATCCCGCGGGACAGCTTCTTGATGGGCCGGTCGGTGGGCAGCTGGAAATCGGCCAGCAGGGCCTCGGCGTAGGGGCCGTCCCAGCGCGGGAACAGCATCGCCGCCGCGCGCAGGGCGTGCCGCACCTTGAAGTTGTCCGGGTACTTCTGGCCTTCGCGGATGAAGCACATCTGCCGCAGCACGCGCTCGTTCTCGAACGGGTGCTCGCCGAACACCTCGGCGGTGCCGCTGTCCGCGATGATCTGGCCGGAGAGCACCTGCATGAGCGTCGTCTTGCCCGCGCCGTTGCGCCCGAGCAACCCGGTGATCGTGTGTTCCGGTACGCGGACGTCCACGTCCTGCAGCGCGGCGGTACCGCCGAAGTGCTTGGTGACGCCCCGTGTGCGCAGTGCGGTACTCATGATCCGTGCCCCCAGTCGTCGATCATCTTCTTGAGCTCGTCCGCGGACAGGCCGAGCTTGCGGGCTTCGGCCATCAGCGGGCGCAGGTACTCCTGCGCGAATTGCTCGCGGTGCTTGTAGCGCAGCTTCTCGGTGGAGCCCGCGGCGATGAACATCCCGATCCCCCGCCTCTTGTAAACGATCCCGTCGGCGACCAGCTGGTTGATCCCCTTGGCCGCGGTGGCCGGGTTGATCCGGTGGAAGGCCGCCAGCTCGTTGGTGGACGGCACCTGCTGCTCCTCCTGCAGCGAGCCGTCCAGGATCGAGTTCTCGATCTGCTCGGCGATCTGCAGGAACAGCGGCCGCCCCTCGTCCATCACGTCGACCCCGCCGCTGCGCTGCGGTACCGGCCGGGTCGATGCGACCGCGCACACCCCCGGTCGGCGCGCGGACGATCGGCTCGTCGGTAAGCTGGTTCATTACTCATGTAATGAACTATCCAACCAGCTGCGCCGTGCGTCAAGCCCCGGGGAGCCGGGGAACGGACGTCCGGGTCTCTGCGCTGGGAAATCGGGAAGGCTGGGGGTTCGCGAGGTTGACGAGCGTCGACTCCCGGGAGGCGCGCAGCGGCGCACGCGGTGGATGAGCGCGCACGAGCTCCGGTGCGGTTCGGCCGGTACCGACTCGGTACACCGGGCGGGCCTGCCGCCGGGCGCGGAGAGCTATCGCGCGGCGGAGCTCGTCCCGTTCACCGTGCGGAGGCGCCGAGCTCCAGGAATCCGCAGGGGGTGATCACTCCGGGAGGTCTCGTGTCCTGCGGCCGCACGAACCGCGGTTCGCGTGCGGAATGGCGGGTGCGTCGGCCTCTGGCGAGCAGAGGCCGGGCTCCACTTCGGACGTCACCGCCCCGTCGGTCGGAGGCCGCGGGACACCAGGTGCACCACGGTCGACTTCAGGTTCTTGCCCCCATCGTCGACGACATCGGTGAACATCACCAGCCCCATGGCCAACACCATCAGAAACGCCACGATCACCACGAACACGGTTCTCACACCCCTTTCGTTGAGGTGATCGCCGGTAGCGCCGATCCCGTTACGCAGCCCCGCCGAACGGGTGATGCACCTCGGTCTGCGTGCGCCCCGACTGCACGTACCGGTGCCCGGAACGCGGCCGATATCCTGGACCGGTGGTGATGAACCGACCCAATCCCGCGCAGTGGGTCTGGTACGCCTTCGGCGGCCGGCTCCCGCAGCACTGCGCCGAATGGGTGCTGCACGACGTCACCTGCCGGACGTGGATGCTGCGGCACCTCGGACGCGCGCTGACCCAGCTCGCGCCGTTCTGCCTGCTCGTGCTGCTGCCCGGCCCGCTGTGGATCCGGTTGAACGCCATCCTGCTCGGGCTGCTGGTCGGGCTGTTCTACTCGATCTGCTACTCGGGCGAGACCGCCGAGCACCGCGCGATCAAGCACGGCTACGCACCGGGCACGGCCCGCGAGACGCGCCAGATCGCGCGCGATGTGCGCCGGCTCGGCAAACACGGACCGGGATACCGCCCGTGGTGGGAATGAGCGAACCGCTGCGCGACGCCGAACCCGTGCCGTACTGGACCGGCGGTGCCCGCGCGCAGCGGCGGGAGCCCGCGCGGGCGGGCGACCGCGCCGATCTCGTCGTCGTCGGCGGTGGGCTGACCGGGCTGTGGACCGCCGTGCTGGCGCGCGAGCAGAACCCGGACCTGGACGTGCTGCTGCTCGAAGCGGATGCGGTGGCCTGCGGCGGGACCGGGTTCAGCGGTGGTTTCCTGTCCGAATCGCTCACGCACGGGCTGCACAACGGGCACGCTCGGTGGCCGCAGCAGAACAAGCGCCTGGCCTCCTACGGGCTGCAGAACCAGGCGGCCATCGCCGAGTTCGCCGCCGAGCACGGCATCGACGCGGACCTGCGGATGTGCGGCAAGACGAGCGTGGCCACCGCGCCGCACCAGGTCGGCGAGGTGCGCGATGAGGCGGATCTGTACCGGGAATACGGCATGGCCGCTCGTTTCCAAGGCGCGGGCGGGATCCGAGCCGATATCGCCTCGCCCGGATACCTGGCCGCGGTGCGGCTGCCCGAGGCCGGGGGACTGGTCGATCCGGTGCGGCTGGCCGACGGGCTGGCCGCAGTGGCCGAACGGGCCGGCGTGCGCATCCGCGAGGGCAGCCCGGTCCGCGGCGTGCGCGGCGATCCCGGCCGGATCCGGGTGCGCACGCCGAGCGCGACGGTGATCGCGCAGCGCGTCGTGCTCGCCACCAACGCCTACCGCGCGCCGCTGCGCGCCCTGCGCCGCAGGGTGCTGCCGGTGTGGGACTACGCCCTGGTCACCGAACCGTTGTCCGACCAGCAGTGGCGGGAGCTGGGCTGGCGCGAGCGCCAGGGTGTCACCGACAGCGCGCGCCGGTTCCACTACTACCGCCCGACACCGGACGGGCGGATCCTGTGGGGCGGCTACGACAGCGCCTACTTCTACGGCGGGCGCACCGCCGCGCGGCTCGGCGACCGGCCGACCGCGCACCGCGCGCTGGCCGCCACCTTCGCCGCGACGTTCCCGCAGCTGGACGGCGTCCGGTTCACCCACCGCTGGGGCGGCCCGGTCGACACGACCAGCACGCTGACCCCCGCGTTCGCCACCGCGCTGGACGGCGGGCTGGCCGGGGTGGCGGGTTTCAGCGGACTGGGGCTGGCGTCGTCCCGGTTCGCCGCGCTCGTGGCCCTGGACCTGGTCTTCGGTCGGGACACCCCGCTGACCCGGCTGCGGATGGTCCGCGACCTGCCCCGCCCGTTCCCGCCGGAACCGCTGCGCTGGCCGCTGGTGCTGCTCACCCACCGGGCCGTGGCCAGCGCCGACCGCGCGGAGGGCGAACCGGGTCGCTGGCTGCGGTCGCTGGAACGCCGCGGCATCGGCGTGGGCAGCTGACGGTCAGCTGCGGTAGCCCCACCGCTCGCGCGGCGTGGGCGGATCGGCGATGCCGTCCGCGGTCCAGTAGGACTCGTTCCCGCCGCGCAGCAGCGCTCTGGAGAACCGCCCGCCTTCGCGGCGCCACATGCGAACGTGCAGCGCGGCGAACACCGCCAGGACCAGCAGCAGCACCGCCGGCACCACCGACCGCACCCGGACATCGTCGGCCAGCCACTGGACGCCCCCGTGCACCAGCAACAGCGGCGGCGCCGCCGTCCGGAACGCCCAGTCCAGCCGCAGCCGGTTCGGCGCGCCGCGCCAGGCCCGGCGCATGCGGGTCGTCAGCGTGGGCTGCCCGTTCCGGCGATACCGGTCGTCTGCGCGCGCTCCGGGGGGATCCTGCACGGGGTCACCATGGCGCATCCGGCCGGAATCCGGGACCACCACCTGGTTCACGTGTGACGGGATCGACCGCTCACGCGTGCGTGCCGCCGTCGATGCGCACCTCGGTGCCGGTGACGAACGCGCCGTCCTCGGACGCCAGCATCGCCACCACGCCGGCGACCGCCTCCGGCCCGGCCATCGTCGCACCGCCCACCGAGCTGTCCGTGGACAGCACCGGTGCCAGCTTGGTGAACAGCGACCAATCGGAGTCCTCGGGCAGGTAGCCGGGTGTGGCATCGGTGATCCCGCTCTTGATGCTGCCCGGCGCCACGCAGGTCGCCCGCAGTCCCCGGCTGCCGTACTCCAGCGCCAGGGTGTGCGTGAACGACTGGATCCCACCCTTGCTCGCGGCGTAGGCGGCCATGTACGGGTGCGCGTTCGAGGCCGACGTCGAGCTGAAGTTGACCACCACGCCGCTGCCGCCTTCCAGCAGCGCGGGCAGGGCTTCCCGGGTGACCAGGAACGTTCCGGTGAGGTTCACCGACAGGATCCGGTTCCACTGCTGCAGCGTGGTCTCGTGCGTGTGCGTGGCGCGCAGCATCCCGGCGGCGTTGACCAGCACGTCCAGCCCGCCCAGGGTGCGCACCGCTCGGCCGAGGGCGCCGGTCACCGACTCCTCGTCCGCGACGTCGACCTCCTCGGTCGTCAACCGGTCCGCGGTGCCCTCCTGTTCGGCGAGCTTGGTCGTGCCCGCGAGCCCGTCGGCGGAGAGGTCGGCCGCGACCACGTCGCCGCCCTCGCTCAGCAGCCGCAGCACGGTCGCCCGGCCGATGCCCGAGGCCGCTCCGGTGACGACGATGCGGCGGTCCTGGAAACGTTGCATGGGCGTGCTCCCTCTCCTCAGCTCGATGACCGGCACGACGCTAGGTTTCCCGATCTGCGCTGGGCAACGGACCGTCCCGCTAGGTGGCTCCGGTCACCTCGGCCGGGGAACCGGAACGACCACGACGCGTAACGGGCCGGTCATTGCGCGTGCCGGGAGCGGGTCCTATGTTCGGTTCCCTCCGCACCGGCTGCGGCCGGTCCGAGCTGGAAGGGGCCGCACCATGCCGACGAACGTCCGCGCAGCACTGGTCCAGGCGAAGTGGACCGGCGACAGCGCCTCGATGGTGGATCTGCACGAGCAGTACGCGCGCGCGGCCGCGGTCCAGGGCGCGCAGATCATCGGGTTCCAGGAAGTGTTCAACGCGCCCTACTTCTGCCAGGTGCAGGAGGCGCAGCACTACCGGTGGGCCGAACCCGTGCCCGGTCCGACGACCGAGCGGATGCAGGCGCTGGCCGGCGAACTGGGCATGGTGATCGTGGTGCCCGTCTTCGAGCAGGACGGGCCCGGCTTCTACTACAACACCGCCGCGGTGCTCGACGCCGACGGCAGCTACCTGGGCAAGTACCGCAAGCACCACCTGCCGCACCTGCCCGGGTTCTGGGAGAAGTACTACTTCCGCCCGGGCAACCTCGGCTGGCCGGTCTTCGACACCGCGGTGGGCAGGGTCGGCGTCTACATCTGCTACGACCGGCACTTCCCGGAGGGCTGGCGGGCGCTGGGCCTGGCCGGCGCGCAGCTCGTCTACAACCCCTCGGCGACCAGCCGCGGGCTGTCGGCCTACCTCTGGCAGCTGGAGCAGCCCGCCGCCGCGGTGGCCAACGAGTACTTCGTGGCCGCGATCAACCGGGTCGGCGTGGAGGAGTACGGGGACAACGACTTCTACGGCACCAGCTACTTCGTCGACCCCTACGGCCGCTTCGTGGGCGACCCGGCCGGCGACGGCGAAGAACTCGTGGTCCGCGACCTGGACCTGGACCTGGTCGACGAGGTCCGGCGCACCTGGGCGTTCTACCGGGACCGGCGCCCGGACGCCTACGGGCCGCTGACCGAACCGTGACCGGCAGCAGCGACACCGGCGCGCGGGCGCCGGGGGAAGCGGGGAGTTCGTGGCAACCACGATGATCCGCGGTGGTCTGGTCATCACCGCGGGTGAGGAGATCCGTGCCGATGTGCTCGTCGACGGCGAGCACATCGCCGCCGTAGGCGCTCCGGGCACCGCCGAGCACTGGCACGCGGACGAGGTCATCGACGCGACCGGGCACTACGTCATCCCCGGCGGCGTCGATGCGCACACGCACATGGAGATGCCGTTCGGCGGGACGCACGCCTCGGACACCTTCGAGACCGGCACCCGCGCCGCGGCCTGGGGCGGGACCACGACGATCATCGACTTCGCCATCCAGCCGCGCGGCGGTGCGCTGCGCGAGGGGCTGGACGCCTGGCACGCCAAGGCCGACGGCGTCTGCGCGATCGACTACGGCTTCCACATGATCGTCTCGGACGCCGGCGAGCAGGCCGTCGCCGAGCTCGACGCGCTCGTCGACGAGGGCGTGACCAGCTTCAAGATGTTCATGGCCTATCCCGGCGTGTTCTACAGCGACGACGGGCAGATCCTGCGCGTGATGCAGCGGGCGGCGGGCAACGGGGCGCTGGCGATGATGCACGCCGAGAACGGCATCGCCATCGACGTGCTGGTGCAGCAGGCGCTCGCGGCGGGCAAGACCGACCCGCGCTACCACGGTGAGGTGCGGCAATCGCTGCTGGAGGCCGAGGCCACGCACCGGGCCATCCAACTGTCCAGAGTGGCCGGTGCTCCGCTGTACGTGGTGCACGTCGCGGCGACCGAAGCCGTCGCGCAGATCCAGCAGGCCCGCGACGACGGGCTGGCCGTGTTCGCCGAAACCTGCCCGCAATACCTGTTCCTGACCGCGGACTCGCTGGCAGAACCGGATTTCGGCGGCGCGAAGTACGTCTGCTCGACCCCGCTGCGCTCGGCCGACCACCAGGCGTCGCTGTGGAAGGCGCTACGCACCGACGACCTGTCCGTGGTCTCCACCGACCACTGCCCGTTCTGCTTCAAGGGGCAGAAGGAACTCGGCGCCGACGACTTCTCCAAGATCCCCAACGGGATCCCCGGCGTGGAGAACCGGCTGGACCTGCTGCACCAGGCGGTGCTCGACGGGCGAATCTCGCGCAGGCGCTGGGTGGAGCTGGCCAGCACCGCGCCCGCGCGCATGTTCGGCCTGCACCCGCGCAAGGGCACCATCGCCCCCGGCGCGGACGCCGACCTCGTCATCTACGACCCCTCAGCCCGGCACGTGCTGTCCGCGGAAACCCACCACATGAACGTCGACTACAACGCCTACGAAGGCCGTGCGGTGACCGGGCGGGCGCGCACCGTGCTGTCCCGCGGCGAAGTCCTCGTCGACGGCGGGCAGTACCGCGGCCGCGCCGGGCACGGCAGGTTCGTACCGCGCGGCACCTGCCAGTACCTCGACTGACCGTTCCCGGCGCGTGGCGCCGACGACCCCGGGGAGGCCGCCGTGCAGTTCGGACTCGTGCTGCAGACCGATCCGCCCGCCTGGTCCGTCGTGGACCGGATGCGGCGCGCCGAGCGGTTCGGCTTCAGCCACGGCTGGACGTTCGATTCGACCGTGCTGTGGCAGGAGCCCTACGTCATCCACAGCCAGATCCTGTCCGCCACCGACCACCTGGTGGTCGGTCCGATGGTGACGAACCCGGTGTCGCGGGACTGGACGGTCAGCGCGTCCACCTTCGCCACCCTCATCGACATGTTCGGCCCGCGTTCGGTGTGCGGGATCGGCCGCGGCGACTCGGCGGTGCGCGTCATCGGCGGCCGCCCGACCACGCTGGCGCAGCTGGAACGGGCGATGCGCGCGATCAAGGACCTCGCCGAGGGTCGGGAGACCGAGATCTCCGGCAGTCCGGTGCAGCTGCCCTGGGTGCGCGGCGGGCGGCTCCCGGTGTGGATGGGCGCCTACGGGCCGAAGGCGCTGGAGCTGGCCGGGCGCTGTGCCGACGGGTTCATCCTGCAACTGGCCGATCCGTACCTGGCGCGGTGGATGGTCGAGCACGTCCGCGACGCCGCCCGGGCCGCCGGACGCGATCCGGATTCGCTGACGATCTGCGCGGCGGCCCCGGCCTACGTCGGTTCCGACCTCGCGCACGCGCGCGAGCAGTGCCGCTGGTTCGGCGGGATGGTCGGCAACCACGTCGCCGACCTGGTGTCCCGCTACGGCGATGCCGGTTCCGCGGTGCCCGCGGCGCTGACCGACTACGTCCGCGCCCGCACCGGTTACGACTACGCCCACCACGGCCGGGCGGGCACCAGCAGCGCCGACTTCGTGCCCGATGAGATCGTCGACCGGTTCTGCCTGCTGGGCGGCCCGGACGACCACGTGCGCAAGCTCGGCGAGCTGCGCGAGGCCGGGGTGGACCAGTTCGCGCTGTACGCGATGCACGACGCCATCGATTCCACAGTGGACAACTACGGCCGGGAGATCATCCCCCGGGTGAGCGGGATGCCGGCCCGCACCGGTTGAGGTGTCCGCGGGCACACCCGCCGGCCTTTGTAGAGTCCCCCGGCGGACGTGACGGCGCCGCGGGCGCGGAGCAGGGGAGGGGACGCCATGCGGCGGGGGATCGCGGGCAAGCTGGGCATCGGCTGGACGGTGCACGGCGACGGCAGCACACCGGCGCCGGGCGAGCCGGTGGCCCCGGACGAGCGGCTGTCCTGGCCGCGCACGATCGGGCTCGGTGCCCAGCACGTGGTGGCCATGTTCGGCGCGACCTTCGTGTTCCCGGTGCTCATGGGACTGGACCCGAACCTGGCCATCATGGTCTCCGGGGTCGCCACGATCTTGTTCCTGCTGATCGTGCAGGGAAAGGTGCCCAGCTACCTGGGCAGCAGCGCCTCGTTCGTGGGTGCGGTGGCGATCATCCGCGCCGGCGGCGGCGACAGCTCCACCGTCACCGGCGCGATCCTGGTCTGCGCGCTGGTGCTGTCCGTGCTCGGCCTGGTGATCCACTTCGTCGGCGCGCGCGTCGTGCACCGGCTGCTGCCGCCCGCCGTGTCCGGCGCGGTGGTCATGCTCATCGGGTTCAACCTCGCGCCGGTGGTCGCCGAGACCTACTGGCCGCAGGACCAGTGGGTCGCGTTGGCGACGCTGGTCGTGGTGCTGGCGGCCAGCCTGCTGTTGCCCGGGCTGTGGTCGCGGATCGCGGTGTTCCTCGGCCTGGTGTTCGGCTACGCGCTGTCCTGGTTGCTGGACCTGGGGCTGGGTCCGATCACCGCACCGGACGCGGACGGTCAGGTCGGCACGCACCCGCGGGTGGATCTCAGCGCCGTCGGCGACGCCGCCTGGTTCGGGCTGCCGACGCTGCACGCGCCCTCCTTCGACGCCGCGGCGATCGTCGTCGTGCTGCCCGCGGTGATCGCGCTCATCGCCGAGAACACCGGGCACATCAAGGCCGTCGAGGAGATGACCGGGCGGAACCTGGACGGCAGCCTGGGCCGCGCGGTGTTCGCCGACGGGTTCGCCAGCACGCTGTCCAGCGCGGTCGGCGGTCCGGCGACCACCACCTACGCGGAGAACATCGGCGTGATGGCCGCCACCCGGGTGTATTCCACCGCGGCCTACTGGGTCGCGGCGGCGGTGGCGATCGTGTTCGGGCTCTGCCCCAAGTTCGGTGCGGTCATCGCCGCCACCCCCGGCGGTGTGCTGGGCGGGATCACCGTCGTGCTCTACGGGATGATCGCGCTGCTCGGCGCCAAGATCTGGGTGGAGAACCGGGTGGATTTCGGTGATCCGGTCAACCTGCTGCCGCTGGCGGCAGGGCTGGTCATCGGCATCGGCGACGTGAGCCTGGACGTCACCCCCGAGTTCAGCATCAGCGGTATCTCGCTGGGCACGCTGGTGGTCTTGCTCGGCTACCACGTGCTGCAGCGGCTCGTGCCGCAGCGCAGCGGCTGATCGCCGCGGTCGGGATTCCGGCCGCCCCGCCAGCGGGATACGCTGCCGATCATGGTCGCCGAACTCCCCGTGGACACCAGCACCCCCAGCGTCGCCCGGATGTACAACTACGCCCTGGGCGGCAAGGACAACTTCGAGGTGGACCGGCAGGCGGTCGGCGCGGCGGAGTCGCTGGCGCCCGGTGCGGTGGCGCTGGCGGTGGAGAACCGCGCCTTGCTGATCCGGATGACCAGGTTCCTGGTCACCAACGCAGGAGTGGACCAGTTCCTGGACCTGGGTTCCGGGCTACCGACGGCGGAGAACACCCACCAGGTCGTGCAGCGCACCGACCCGCGCGCCCGCGTCGTGTATTCGGACAACGATCCGAGCGTGGCCGCGCACGGGCGCGCCCTGCTCGACGATGACGAGCGCACCACGTTCGCGGTCGCCGACTTGACCGACCCGGACCAGGTGCTCGGCAACGAGACCGTGCGCCGCCACCTCGACTGGCGGCGGCCCATCGCGCTCTACCAGCTCGCCACGCTGCACCACCAGCCCGATTCGCTGGATCTGCCCGGCCTGATGCGGACCTACGTCGACGCGCTGCCCGCCGGTTCGTTCGTCGCGTTCAGCCACTTCCACGATCCGGGCGGTGTTCCCGGGCAGCAGGTGGAACGGATCCGGCAGTCCATGCTCGACCACGGCACGGATGCCGACCACTTCCGCAGCAGGGCGGAGATCGAGCGGATGCTGCCCGGGCTCGACCTGGTGGAACCGGGTCTCGTCCCGGCCATGGACTGGTGGCCGGACGGCCCGCGCCTGGCCGATCCGCAGCCGGTGCAGCACTGCATCCTGGCGGCCGTCGGCCGCAAGCGGTGACGTCCGCCGCACCCGGTCGGGTGCCGCCGGTCCGGTGCGACGCAGGACACGTTCGGCCTCGCTTTAACACACCCGAAACCCGCCCCTACCATTGCGCACGCAGGTATCGGTTCCCCAAACCTTCTCCCGTCGGCCGAGCGGACCTCGTGCGTCCGCCGGTCGCGTGCGCGCGCGGACGGGAGTCGGGGCGGTTCGCAGGAGGGAGGCAGGAAGTGGCAACGGTGTGGACGGTGCTGGCAGCCGAGACGGTCGTTGCGCTGGCGATGGCGAGCGCGGCGGCGATCTGGGCGAACAAGTTCCAGCGGAAGACCGTTGACCAGGTCGTTCCGGACGTCGTTCCGGTGGCCGGCCAAACCGTCTGACGGACGCGCGCGACGGGCTTGCCCCGCTCCGGAGCAAGCCCGCCAAGCCCCACCCGGGGCGATTTCCCGCATCGCAATTCCGCGAATTGTTTCCTCCGTTCGCGACGCATGCGATTTCCCCGCCGATCGGCGCCTGCGGTGCCGCCGACCGGCGTACCGATAGGGTGGCGGTGGTTCGGGTCCCGGCGACGGAAGGGCAGCAGTGACCACGGAGCGCACCAGCCATCCCCAGCAGGCCCCCGCCGGTTACCGCGCGTTCCTGCACCGCGCAGTGCGCAACCCGGGCAAAGTGGGCGCTGTGGCGCCGAGTTCGAGCTGGCTGGCCCGGGAGATGGCCGCGGTCGTGCCCAGCGGTGACGCGCCGGTGGTCGTGGAGCTCGGGCCCGGGACCGGATCGTTGAGCCGCGCCGTCTCCGCCCGCATGCCCAGCGCAGGCCGGCACATCGCGGTGGAACTGGATCCGGGCATGGCCGACTACCTGCGCACCCGGCTGCCGTGGCTGGAAGTCGTGGAAGGCGACGCGGCCGAACTGGATCAGCTGCTGGCCAACGCCGGGGTCGGGTCGGTCGACGCGGTGATCAGCGGACTGCCCTGGTCGATCTTCCCGGCCGACGCGCAGCACGCCATCCTGCACCAGGTGGGCGGCATGCTCGCCCCCGGTGCGGCGTTCACCACCTTCGCTTACCTGCACGCGCTGGGCATGTCCGGGGCGCGCGGGTTCCGGCGCAGGCTCGACGAGAACTTCGACGAGGTATTGACCTCGCGCACGGTCTGGCGCAACGCCCCGCCGGCCCGGATCTACACCTGCCGCAGGCCGCACCGCTGACGACGGTCAGCCGTCGCGCAGGCGCGCCGCGATGAGCGAGTAGACCTCGCGGGCCCGGTCCACGTCGGCCATGTCGTACCCGTGGTCGGCCCCGGCGACCTCGTGCAGCTCCACCAGCGCACCGGCGGCGCGCAGCCGCTCGGCGTAGCGCACCCCTTCTTCGCGCAGCAGGTCGTATTCGGCGGTGATGACCAGCGCGGGCGCGATCCCGTGCAGCGCCGCGGTGTCCGCCGGGTGCGCGGGTGAGGCCAACCGGTCGGTGAACCGCTGGGACGGCGGAACGTAGCTGGCGTTGAAGATCTCGCCCATCCACGGGCGCAGCGCGGGCCGGGCCAGCGGTGTCGGCTTGTCGGCGGTGGGCGTGACCAGGTCCAGCGGCGGGTAGTGCAGCACCTGCAGCGCGATGTCCGGCCCGCCGCGCTCCAACGCAAGCCGAGCGGCCGCCGCGGCGAGGTTGGCCCCGGCGCTCTGCCCGCCCACCGTGATCCGCGCGCCGTCCCACCCCTGCTCGGCGCCGTGCCGGGCGATCCAGCCGAGGATCTCGAAGATCTGCTGCGGCGGCTGCGGGAACGGGTGTCGCGGTGCCAACGCGTAGTCCACGTTGACGACGGCGACCCCGGCTTCGGCCGCCACCAGCCGGCACAACGCGTCGTCCCACCGCGGATCACCGAGCACGAACCCGCCCCCGTGCAGGTTGACGTGCACCGGCGGCGGTGCGGAGGTGTCGGCGGGCAGGTAGGCCACGGCCGGCGCGGCGGCGACGGAGTTCGGGACGGTCAGCGCCCGCACCCGCCGCGGGAACTCCGGGAACCGGTGCAACGGCGCGCGATCGGCCAGGCGCGTGGCGCGCTGCATCGCACGGGCGGCCAACCGGGCGACCGGCGGGCGGGACAGCACGGACATCGGTGACTCCGGGTGGTCGGGGGCGGCGGTGGCTCGATCTTCGCAGGTCCGGGTCCGGCGTACCGCGGTCGATCGGCCGGGCGCAGCACCTTGCCGGGACGTTTTCATGATTCGGAACCGCGGTCGTTGCCCCGCTTTTCGCCGATGGGTCGGGTTTCTGGCACTGGCATCGACCGAGCACCTGCTGGCCGCAATGGGGACCGGCTCGGGGAGCCGGTGAGACCGTTGACGGTGTTCGGGGCAGGTGACCTGCGATGTCAAAGATCGTCGTGAGCGGTTGCCGGTGGAGATCACGCCCAGTGCGGCTGTCGATCTTACCAGCTCGCTGTGGCCCGCTGACCAGGGACGATGTCATGCGAGCGGTGCGTGCTCGGTGCATCGAGAGCTGGTCGGCCGGAGTCGATGCCGTGTGTCGACGACAACACGCCGTCGTTGCGCGTTCGTTTTCGCAAGGGGTGTTCCCCCGCAGGGGTGCCGCCGGTAGTCTGCCGCGAAATCGATCACGCGACTCCATCCGGCGGGGAGCGAAACCGCGCTGTGCGGCGGTGTTCGTGCGGCTCGTCGCGTGGAGATTCGCCTGCACCGGAAGAGGAGCCGACGTGGCGCGTGATTTCGGTCGCCGCACCTTCTTGACCACTGCCGCGGTGGCCGCGGGAGCGGCCGCCGGGATGCCGGGGCAAGCCATGGCCGCACCGGAGCCGCGCGGCCCGTGGAGTGATCCGACCCTCCCGCCGGATCGACGGGCAGGCTTGCTGCTGCGCGAACTCACGCTCGACGAGAAGATCTCGCTGCTCGGCGGCGACGAGGTCGACGGGGTCCTCGGAGGTCCGGATTCGCACATCGGCACCGGGCACGGGATCGAGCGCCTCGGCGTGCCCACGGTGCGCTACGGCGACGGGCCGATCGGGGCCCGGCAGGGCGAGGGCACCGCATTACCGGCCACGATCTCGCTGGCCGCTTCCTTCGACACCGAATTGGCCGAGCGCTACGCGGCGGTCGTCGGCAACGAGATCCGCTGCAAGGGCAACGATGTGTTGTTCGGGCCGACGATCGATGTGCTGCGCACCCCCTTGTCGGGGCGCGGGTTCGAAGGGTTCGGTGAGGACCCGTACCTGACCAGCGGGCTCGCGGTCCCGTGGATCGTCGCGGCGCGTCGGGAAGGGCTGATCGTGTGCGCGAAGCACCTCGGCGCCTACGTGCAGGAGGGCGCTTTCGGTCTCGCGGGGTCGCGCCTGCAGTACGACGCGATGGTGGACGAACGGACGCTCCGCGAGATCTACCTGCCCCCGTTCGAAGCGGCGGTGCGCGAGGCCGATGTCGGCTCGGTGATGGGCGCCTACAACAAGCTCAACGGTCAGTACTGCTGCGAGAACCAGTGGTTGCTGAACGACCTGCTCAAGCAGGAGTGGGGTTTCCCCGGATACACCCTCGCCGACTACGGAGCCGTGCACAGCACCGCCGCCTCGTTGAACAACGGGTTGGACTTCGAACCCTGGCCCGCTCTGTTCTTGTCGCCGGGTTCGGTCTCGACGGCCGTGCACACCGGGAAGGTCAGCACCGCCGACATCGATGACCACGTGCGCCGCATCCTGCGCACGATGTTCGCGCACGGGCTGTTCGAGCGCACCCCGCAGCCGCCGGACGACGACCTCATCGACCGCCCGGGCCATCTGGCCGAAGCGACGCGCATCGCTGAGCAGGGGATGACCCTGCTGGCCAATGACGGGATGCTGCCGCTCGACGAGGCGACGTTGGCGGGCGGCCGGATCGCGGTGATCGGTGAGGCGGCCGATCGTTTCGTGCAGGGCGGCGGATCCTCGTCGATGACGCCGTTCAGCTTCGTCTCGGCCGAGCAGGGGCTTGCGGAGCGCGCCGGCTCGGCGATCACCGTGGAGTACGACAAGGGTCGGATTCCGGAGAAGGCGGCGGAAGCCGCCCGGGGAGCCGACGTGGCGGTCGTGGTCGTGGCGGATCTGCAGTCGGAGTTCACCGACAAGCCCGACCTGGACGTCGACGCGGGCCTGTACTCGTTCCCGAACGTCGAGGTGGGCGATCCGTTCGTCGACCAGGATGCGGTGATCGAGGCGGTCCTCGACGCCAACCCGAACACGGTGGTCGTGCTGCACACCGGCGGCCCGGTGCTCATGCCGTGGCGGCATCGGGCGCGGGCGGTGCTGCAAGCCTGGTACGCGGGATCGGGTGCGGGCACGGCGGTGGCACGCGTGCTGTTCGGCGATGTCGATCCGGGCGGGCGGCTCCCGGTCACGTTCCCGGAGCACGAGGAGGACCTGCCGACCGCGGGGGATCCGCAGCGGTACCCGGGCGTGGGCGGAAAGGTGCACTTCGACGAGGGCGTGTTCGTCGGCTATCGGCACTTCGACCAGCAGGACATCGAACCCGCCTACCCGTTCGGCCACGGACTGTCCTACACCGAGTTCGACTACCGCGACCTGCAGGTGGAGCACCGAGCGGTGCACGTCTCGGTCACGAACACGGGCGCGCGCCCGGGCTCGACCGCCCCGCAGCTCTACCTCGGCCTGCCCGCCCCGAACGAGACGACGCCGCAACCACCCAAGCAGCTCAAGGGGTTCGCGAAGCTCCACCTGGAACCGGGCGAGACGAGACGCGTGACGTTCCCGCTCACCGATCGCGATCTGTCCTATTGGGACGGTGTGACCGGTCAGTGGCGCATCGCCCCGGGAACCTGCGAGATCATGGTCGGTGAATCCTCCCGCGACATCCGCTTGACGGGCCGGTCGAGCTGACCGGTCCGCGGCCGCGAGCGGAACGCTCTCGCGGGACGCGAGCACGACATCCCCGCTCACGGCTGCGTCCAGGCCACCACCGCACGCCCGATGACCTTGGGCACGGGCGTGGTTTAACGGCTCACGGCCCGCGATGATCCGATCGCGTCGATCAGTGCGGTCAACGACCAGAAGGTGGCGGAGCAGGCCGCGGACGGAATGACGACGGCGCTACCGCCAGTGGTGTACATGGAAAGCTTCCACCGCCCAGGTGCGGAGTTGGCGCGCCCGCGGATCGGCGCCGCAACGAGGACCGGCTCTGGGAGCCGGTGAGACGTGAGACACCCCACCACGCAGGCACACCCCACGATGCATCGCACGCCGCAATGGGGACCGGCTCTGGGAGCCGGTGAGACGGGCCAGCTCCGGGACAACGGGTTCGTTGCGCTGGAGGCCGCAATGGGGACCGGCTCTGGGAGCCGGTGAGACGGGCCAGCTCCGGGACAACGGGTTCGTTGCGCTGGAGGCCGCAATGGGGACCGGCTCTGGGAGCCGGTGAGACGGGCCAGCTCCGGGACAACGGGTTCGTTGCGCTGGAGGCCGCAATGGGGACCGGCTCTGGGAGCCGGTGAGACGGGCCAGCTCCGGGACAACGGGTTCGTTGCGCTGGAGGCCGCAATGGGGACCGGCTCTGGGAGCCGGTGAGACGGGCCAGCTCCGGGACAACGGGTTCGTTGCGCTGGAGGCCGCAATGGGGACCGGCTCTGGGAGCCGGTGAGACCGTTCTCGGTTTTTGGGGCGTCTGACCTGGCGTTTCAAAGATCGTTTCGAGCGGTCCTCGATGGAGATCGCTGCGGGCAGCCTACCTGATCTTGTTCGGCTTCGGTAGAGCTTTGACCTGCGGTGATGGTGTTCGAGCGGTTCCGCCTGGGAGTGGGGGAGCCGAACCGCTCGCGCTGCCGGGCGGACGGGCCGTGCGTCTCGCTCGACAGTCCGGTGAATCGGTTGAGGTGTTGGGCAGGCTGACCTTCTGCCGGCCCGCAGCGGCACGAGAAGCTGGACCGCTGAGCCGGCGGAACCTGCGCCGGGAACCGGTGGGAGAACGCAGCCGAAACGCGGTTGCCGGGACTCGGTTCCCGGATCGTCGAACGCGCTCGTGGGGATCGCTCGGTGCGCACACCTTCGTTGATCTCACCACGCGAACGTGCGGTGGCTGAACGTGGATGGCGGGTGCGAGCGGTCCGGGCGCGGTGGATCGCCATCGGGCCGCTCGCGGAGTGGCGCGGCGGTCAACCGGCGTCCGTCGGCGGTGGGCGATGACGCAACCCGAGGGCCACCCGTGGCGCGTAGACGGTGGGCACGTGGATCGTCTCGCACAGCGAGATGGCATCCGCCAGTTCGGTGGGGCCGACCTCGCTGTCGGGCTGGTCGAGCACGTCGACGGATTCCAGGTGCGGATCGTCCGACCCCAACAACTCGTAGCGCGGCATACGCGGTTCCTGCGGTCCTTCCGCGCGCTGCTCCTCATCGGACGGTTCGTCGTCGGCGAGCGGGATCGCGTCCTGGATGGCCGACACGAACGCTGCGCGCAGCACCGGGTGGTCGGGGATGAGGATCTTCGCCGGAAGCACCTTGCCGGACGAGCGTTCCGTCTCAGTGCGTCGCATGGCACGGGCCATCATCTGCGAGACGAACAACGGGGCCACGATGTTCGTCGCGTAGGCGATCGTGGCCACGTGTGGACAGTCGAAACCCTCCGTCACCATGCGCACCGTCACGATCGCGCAGGACCGCGGTTCTTCGGCCGCGATGCGAAGATTGCTGAGCGCGTATGGCTCCTCGGACGTCACCAGGTAGGCGTACTGGGTGCCCGTGATCCTGTCGAGCGCCCGCGCGGCCCGCCGAGCTGCGATGAGCGTCGGTGCCACGAACAGCAACTTCAACGGCTCAGTGTGATCGATGGCCGACAGCTTGGGATTTGATCGGAACAGGGTTCCGGTCATGTTCAGCACCGCACGTGCGTGGATCTCACCGGACACGACATCGCCGATCATGCGGCGCACCGCGGTGCCCCAACTGGCTTCGGCCGCGACGTGGTGCACCTCGTCGAGCACGACGAGGGTTGCGCGCTGGTTCTGTTGCACAGCGTGCACGCCCGCGGATGACGGGAGGGAGTGGTAGGTGACGACGACACCCGCCAGCCCGGTCGCCTCGATCGACCGCTGGTCGGCTGGGTATCCAGATGAATTCCCAGGAGCGCGAGTTCGGTTTGCCACGGCGGAATTCCACGGGATGCGCAGTCCCAGAGCTTACTTCGACCACATCGCATACGGCCGTCATGCAGAGCTCGGTGGAATGCAGCTGTGCGGACCGGGCCGGCCAATCGACGTTGGTGAGGCGATGACTGGGTCGTTTCCGCGTGCCGGGCAGGTCGACGACTGCGTGGACGTGCCGACCCAGCCGGATCTCGTCGTTATCCGCCGCATGTCCGTCGGCATATTCGAGGTGGAACAGCCGGGGACAATACGTCAGATCGCTGAGCGCGCGGGCGCCTAATGGTGCTTGTGGATCCATGGGCTGACCTCCCCATGGAGTAGTGGGTCTTGCCCCCTATGGTGCGCCTCCCGGCGTGGCATGTGGGTTCGCTCGATAGGGCCACGTTGGTAAACCGGTGCGCGTGATCGGCCCATGGCAAAGAGCGCGTGGCATCGGACTGCTGCTGGCTCGTCGATGATCTCGGGCGAACGCTCCGATCCGAACGCCGGCCGAGAAGACGGCCGCCCCGGAGCGCTGCCGGGACAGGATTCGATGCACGTGCCGTTCCGGGTCGTCTACGTACCGCAATGGGGACCGGCTCGGGGAGCCGGTGAGACCGGAACCGACGGTTGGGGCAAATACCCGGAGGCCATGCTGCCGCAATGGGGACCGGCTCGGGGAGCCGGTGAGACGGGGGCTGGGATCGGTGTGTGCCAGCCCGTGCCGGGTGCCGCAATGGGGACCGGCTCGGGGAGCCGGTGAGACGCGGTCGGCGTGCGCGACACGAAGAACCGGTCGGCCGGGGCCGCAATGGGGACCGGCTCGGGGAGCCGGTGAGACCGCGGTGGCCGCAGCAGCGCCGCCTGCACGTCTACGTGAGCCGCAATGGGGACCGGCTCGGGGAGCCGGTGAGACATGGAATGCCGCGAGATGCTCGTCGCCGAGCCGACGCCGCAATGGGGACCGGCTCGGGGAGCCGGTGAGACCAAGGCCACGGGCACGGTGTACGGAGCGAGCTGGGCGATGCCGCAATGGGGACCGGCTCGGGGAGCCGGTGAGACCGTTCTCGGTTTTCGGGGTGTGTGACCTGGGGTTTCAAAGATCGTTGCGAGCGGTTGCTCGTGGAGATCGCTGCGGGCAGCCTACCTGATCTTGTTTGGCTTCGGTAGAGCTTTGACCTGCGGTGATGGTGTTCGAGCGGTTCCGCCTGGGAGTGGGGGAGCCGAACCGCTCGCGCGTCGCTGCTGGAGCGGTCCGGGTTTCCCTTCGCCCGACCGGACAGTGATCCGGTGGGTTTGAGCAGGGCCGGTCTTCGGATGCTGATCCGCAGCGGAACAAGAAGCGCGGGTCCGTGTCGCCGCATTGGTGACCGGCTCGGGGAGCCGGTGAGATGGCGGTTCTTGGGGTTGTTGATCTGGGGTTTCAAAGATCGTTGCGAGCGGTTGGGTCTTGGAGGTCGTTCCGTAGCTGGTTGTTGATCCTATTGCCCTGCTGCACCTATCTTGACCAGGGGTGATGGTGTTCGAGCGGTTCGTGCCTGCGGGGTGTGCGCCGCTCGCATGGTTGCCCGGGGAGCGGGACGTCCGCCTTGCGAGTCGTCTTCGCCGGAGCTCAGGACCTGTTGGTCGGTGACGCGCCGCGATGTTTGGCGGAGTGTTCAACCAGCGGGGGAGCAGCACGAGCGGGTCGGGGTCGTGCCGTGGGACGCACGCGAGCGGGATCTGTCGGATCCGGATCGTCGTCGGGTGGAGGTTCCACGCGTCCGGTGGGCGTGATCGAATCGTGGGGCAGCTCGGACGAACGTCGTGGAGGAGAACGGTGCGGTTCCTGCGGTCGGTGTGGCGGTCGGTAGGCGGCTATGTGCGGGTTCTCCGGCAGCGGCCGGTGATCGCGGCCGATTTCGCCATCGTCGTCTGCGCGGCGGTGATCACCGCATGCCTGTCGCTCTTGGTCGAGGACGTGTTGCCCGCGGAAGGCGATGCGCGCCAGTTCGTCCTGTCGCGGTGGCTGGTGTTCGGCGGCGCGTTCTTGGCCCTGCTCGTGTTCCTGATCGTGCGGTCGAGGCTGCGGGAGACGAGGGGAACCCTGTTCTACGTGCAGGTTCTGGACGAAGGTATGAGGAACACGCATCACGACGCGGTCCGAGCGGCAACGCGCACGCGGATGGGAACGCGGTCGCTGACCCGGTGGGTCGATATGCGGACCACCGCTGACGACAGCGTGCTCGACCTGGTGGAAACCAGCGAAGCGGTGGGCAGGGATCTGGAGGACGCGATCAACAGTGATCGCGAGGACACCGGGTACGCGCTCGCATCGAACCTCTTCTGGTTCATGGGGTTGTCCGTCGGAGCGGCACTCCCGCACGACAAGGGAATCGTGCTGGTTGAGCTGTTGCCACAGCCGAAACGACCTGCTGCAAACGGAGAAACTCCCGCGGGGAATCGGATCACCCGACGACTGCGCCGCAAACGGAGGCGTGGGAGCGAAAGTGTCCCGACGGAGACATCGTTCCCACTTGAATCGGGAGAGGGCACGGGCGCGATCCAGCGTGCGGAGAAGCCGCTGGCCAACCCGACCGGGGATCGGGTCGGCATCTGGGTGGCGCTCACCAAGGCCGCGGGCAAATTCTCCGTCGACAAGTTCGAGCAGTTCGGGGTCAGCACAGTGCACCAGGTGACCTACAACGGCGTGCTCCCCGGCCTCGATGCCCCCGCACCGGACTACTCCGCCGCGGACATGAGCCTCATGGGTCGGGATATCGCCGAGGCTCTCGCCGCGATCAAAACAGACAGCGGCGATCGGGAACTCGTGGTGGTGGCGATGATGCCCAAGGCGGTGGCGCTGAGCGCGGGGTGGCACCTGGCGCAGCGAGCGGTGCCGTTCTTCCGGGGCACATACCTGATGCATTGCGACACGGTTCATCGGAACGCGGAGTACGTCCCGGCGCGCGTGCGCGCATCCCAGCCGACCGGTGTCCCGAGTCGGATGCACGCCGCCCACCGCGAATCCGAGCCCGGTGCGGCCGTCGTCAACGGCGAGGTGTGACCGCGGACGTGCGCAGGTCGCGCAGGTGCTGCAGCGCCTGCGGCAGCGATGCGATCGCACCGAGGAACGGTGCGGCGGACGGACACTCGATCTGCAGCTGGAGGGACTCCTCCGGGGTGGCTTTCTGTGCTGCCACCCGCGAGTCGCCCTTCTGCCAGTGCAGCACCGTGTCCACTCGCGGCGGTGCAACGGAGGTCGGCGTCCACCCCGGACCCGTGTCGAGCGGGTCGGTGCTGAGGAGGGCCGCCCACCAGTGCGGGACGTCGAGCCGGGCGCGCAGCCAGCGGCCGGTGGTCCAGGCCCAGAGGTGGGTCGCGTTGGGCGCGCCGACGGGCATGGCTTCCCAGTGGAAGCCCGTGTTGTCCGCCCACGCCGCGGTCCAGTCGCTGGTGAGGGCGTGCAGGTCGGCCCAGTCGTCGTGTGCGCGTCGGCCGCTGCCAAACAAGATCCAGTCGGTCATGCTGCTTCCCGGGTGAGGTGGGTGGCCAGGCGGGAAATCGGTTCGGCGGGCTGCGACCGCTCGGCGACGATGCGGACCGTGCCCTGCCCGGCCGTGGTCCGGGCGCCGATGCCGATGAGGCCGGCGTCCAGATCCGCCAGCGCGGCCTTCAGCAACAGGCGTTCGTGCTCGGCGATATTCGGTTCCAGCGCGTCGATGCGCAGTGTGAAGCGGCCCGCGGTGATGACTTCGTCCGCGTAGAGCAGCGCGGTCGCCGCGCCGCCGGTCACCCGGTCGATCGCCACGTGCTGGCGCTGTTCGACCACCGCATCGGTGACAGCGGCGTCGTGCACCGCGATCTTGCTGCGTTGCGCGGTGCGGTTCTTGCCCGTGTAGCCGAAAAGGCGGCACGGCACGCACTCCCCGCACCGCTCGTCCGCGCACAGCTCGACACCGAGGACCCGGCAGATGTAGGCGGAGCGGGACCGCAGCACGCCCTTCAGACTCGAACCCGGCACGATCGGCGTCCCGGCATCGTCGCGGACCATCGCGCCGTACGTGCCCAGCGCGTCCTCGGCCAGTGTTCCCGTTCCGACGTGCAGGGCGTCGACGATGGCCAGGTCGACATCGAGCAGCGCTTCCGGCCGGTCGTCGTCCGCGACGGGTTCCGGTGCCGGGTAGTCAGCGGGGGAGGCCAGCTGCAGCCACGCGTGCAGCCCTTCGGTGGTGCCGAGGTCGTACACCTGGTAGCCGAATCCGGCGACGCGGCACTGACCGGCGCCGCTGCTCACACCGCGCCCGAGCTGCGGCCGCCACCGGCGGAGCCGATCGAGCACGGTGGACAACCGATCGTCGGGATCGTCCCATCGCAGGTGCACGTCGAACTGTGTTCCCGCGGGCAGCTGCTCGATGGTGTGCAGGGTGTAGGTGTCGGCGGCGCCGCGCTCGCGGTTGATGGCGGTGCGGGTGCGCCGCTGCACCTCGCCCGCGCCGCGCCAGATCGTGCCGAGAACCTGGATCGGGGAGGCGGTGCGCCCCTGATCGCCGGGGTTGCTGCCGAACAGCCGACCGCGCTGCTCGTCGGCGGCGAGTGCGGGATCGGTAGCGCAATAGGCGCGGAGATTGCCCGCCACGCTGGTGCCGGGCAGGTGCGGCCGCCCGGTGGTGTCCCGGCGGATCGGCAACGTCTGGTTGGGACCGTTCCCGGTTTCCGCGGCCGCGACACCGCCCGCGGTCTCCATGTGCAGCCGGAGCGTGATCAGCGCGGTTTGCACAAGTTCTCCAACGTGGTGAGCAGGTTTTCGTAGGTCGCGGCGTCCGGGATTTCCAGCATGGTGCGCAGGGCATCCTTGACATAGTCGGTGAGCCGATCGGAGCGGAGGTCGTCCTCGAACGGCGTGTTGTCCGGTTGCCCGAGCCGCAAGCTCCAAGTTCGGGCGTGCAGCTTGTCGAGAAGGTCCGCGTCGCCGTTGACCCCGGCGACCTTCCCGACCAGCGCTGCGGGCGGCAGCGGGACGGAGGGCACGTGGAGCGCGCCGAAGCCTTCCCGGCGCCGCAGCCCGACCCCGCGAGCGGTCAGCGAGCGCCGCGCGGCCTCCGCGGGCGGCTCGGCGCACTGCACGCGGAACGTGGAGCCCGGGGCCACGGCGCGTTCCGTCGGCTTCGGCAGCCCGCTGGCTGCGTGCCAGCCGCCCGCCTCTGTCCATCGGATCCAGGGCCGCACATCGATGACCTGCACGCCCAACACCTCGGACAGCTCGTCGAGATCCGGTGTCGCGCGCGGCATCCCGAACTCGTCGACGAAGATCCCGGGCGCGGCCAGCCGGAGGATCACGTCGTTGCCCACCGCCTCCACCGGGTCGGGAACGGCGGTGCGGTCGACCTCGACCGTGGCGCTGCCGCGCAGGCTGCGCCGCGACCCCAGGTACAGCGTGTCCAGCGGAACGTCGGCCGACTCCAGGGCGCGGAGGGCGTCGCCGTGCAACCAGCCGGACAGCCGCATTCCCCCGGTGAGCGCGGTTTCGCTGAACAGGTTGCCGTCCTTCGCCACGCCGTCGGTGCGCAGCGCGCTCATCGTCCGGGAATGCATCGCGACGGGGCCGGCCGGCTGCCCCTTGCTGGCCACCAGCGGATATTTGCACTTCTCGCACATGTCCCCGGCCGCGGTTTCGTCCAGCGCCGCATCCCACCACAGCTTCCGGCACTTGTCGGTGTGCCCGTACTTGTGCACGAACACGGACAGCGGGACCGGGTAGCTCGCCACGCTGTGCAGTGGGCCGAAACTTCCTTGCCCGTCGAAGATCTCGCCGAACTCGCGGGTCCGGGTGATGTCCACCCCCAGCCACTGGATCCAGGCGGCGGCGAGCGCACCGCGCAGCACCGAACCGGGCACGTGGTCGTGGATGTCCCGGCGGAAATCGCTGCGCAGGTTGCGGCCTGCGGCTACCGGCTCGTCGAGCGTGACGACGAGCCGCGCGTACTCGGTCATCGGGTCACTCCCAGCGCGAGGAAGTCCCGGACGGACTGCTGATCGAGGGTGACGTCGGTGCACCTGATGCTCACCCAGCCCAGCCCGCGGCGGCGTTCGGCTCCGAGCGAGCGGGTCGCCTGCCCCGCCACGGCCAGGACGGTTCGATGGTGCGGCAGTTTTTCGGCGGGTATCCCGAGGCGCTGGGTGATGCGGAACGTGGCGCTGCGGGCGCCGATCTGCTCGCTGATCCCGAGCATGTCCGGTGTCGCCGTGTGCGTGCCCGGATCGATGCTCACCCGGGCGGCCGGCTGCGGCGCATGCCAACTGCCGTCGTCCGGCTCCGCGTTGGTCCACCGCCACGGGCATTCGACACCGGGCGCGCCGAAGACCTCGTTCACGATCTGCGCGTCACCGAGCAGTTGCGTGGCGGTCGCGCGGAGCAGACCTTTCAGGCTCGTGTTCGGCAGCGGGTTCTCGGTGTCCACTCCCGCGTCGAGTCCGGGTTTCGCGTGCCCGGTGGACACCCGGAACGGCGTGTGGAACGTGATCTGGAAATGCAGCGCGGACCTCACCGCGCATCCCCCCTCCACCAGCGGACCATGCCCAGTTCGTTCGCCAGGTTCAACGGGTTCTCCCGGTTCAGCAGGTCGGTGACCTGCCGATGCACGACCTCCGTGAGACCGAGCCGCTTGATCTGGTCGGCTAGGCGTTGCCCGTCCTCGGTTCGCGCGATCGCGGCTAGGTTCTTCCTCGTGGACTGCGGCAGCCCGGCCAGCGCGTTGAGCTCGGCCCAGTGCGCTCCGACCTGGTCCAGCCGAATGCTGGGCCTGCCGGACGGTTGTGGTCCTTCGTGCGTGCGGTCGTGCCAGGCCAGCGCGGGCGCGCTCCCGAAGTGTTCCTTCTTGGCCGCGGACAGGAGCTCGTCGGCGAGGTCGGCATTGGCGGACAGCGGATGCGTGTAGTGGTGGAACGCGATCGCCGCCGAGATGCTGGGTGCCGGGACCTTCGTCAGCCCCGCCGCGGTCAGGGATTCGGTGAGGTAGTTGCTGAAACCGCGTTGCAGCTCCACCACGAATGTCCAGGCCCGGTGCGCGGGCAGGCTCAGCAGCACGTCGTCCCCGCCCACCAGGTGCGCGATCACCGGCAGGATGTCCGCGTCGGGGTCGGTGGCCGCCTGCAGTCCGTCGAGCAGCGCGGACCAGGTGGCGTGCTGGATCGCGCCGGGCAGGTCGAAGTCCAGCCGAGCGTCCTTGCGCAGCGCCCGGTGTGTCTCGTACCGGAACTGGCCGATGGCGTTTCCGTCGGCGTGGATCGTCGCGAGGTGGGTGGCATCGTCGGTTTCGCCGAGCCGGGCGAGCTCGGGAAAGTCGTCCGGAACCCGCATCGGACGGTCGGGGAAGCGCTCGGTCCAGCGGTCCAACAGGTCCCGCTCGGTGCCGGGTTGCAGATCGGCGTGCCCGCTGGTGGCGTAACCGGCGTGCGCGGTGCGCTGCCGGCAGTCGATGCACAGCGCCTTTTTGCCGTCGGAACCGACCGGAACCTGCTCGTTCGCCGACCACTCGGCGCACCAGTCGCACCGCTTGCCCAGTGGCCATTCCGCGGTGGGCGCGGGCCATTCGGTGCGCACCGGTGTCCGCAGCTGCGCGTCGAGCCAGCTCGTCCCGCTGCGCCGCTTCGATTCGAACGAGGCCGCCGGCATCAGGGCCCGCAGATGGGCCACGAGCTGCTTTTCCAGCTGCGCGATGCGCTCCTCGTCGTCGGTGTTCAGCCGCAGCGGGATCACGCCGTCGATCTGACCGGCTTCGGTGCAGCGCTCGGCCACCTCTTCCCACCCGACCAGCAACGGCGCCACTTCTCCCGCAGCGGTGGCCTTGCGGATCAAGGTCGAGGCGCCGCGGCGTCCGCGCAGGTGCGGGGCACGGCTGAGCCAGCGCTGGATCCGCACCACGGCGATGTCCAGGAAGTCGGTCATCGACCGTGCCCTCCATTCGGCTTGTTCGAGCCGTTCGGCCGGTGGGGAACGCCCGGTGGCTGCGACCGCGACACTGTCCTGGGGTTGGCTTTCGGGGTGTAGCGCAGGGTTTGGTCCTCGGAAGTCGCCTCGGGCAGCGGGATCAACGGATGACCGGTTCGCGGGCCGCGCTTCTTTGTCTTCGCCTGCTCGCCGCTGGTCTGCTTCCAGAACTCGAAACCGTCGTCGTACTCCTTCGTGCCGCGCGTCGCCCGGGACGCGCCGGGCGGATACCAGACCGCGTCCGGGTCCACGGCTTTCGGATCGAGCGCGCTGGTCAGCGCCGGCCAGGTCTCGTGCACGGCGGGCAGCTCGCGCTGCACCCACTCCTGGAACACGCCGGTGAAGTGCGCGATGTCCAGCGATACGTCGGTACCGCCGCCGTATCGGGCGCCGGACCGCCACACGGCGCTGGCGGCGGTGTCGACCGCGAGCGTGCACGACCCGAAACCGAGTGGCCGACCACCGCCGATGTGCTGCCACACCTGCTCGTTCAGCAGCTCGCCGGGCTGCAGCGTCGCCAGCAGACTGCCCAGCTGCACCTCGTCGAGATCGGTGAACGAAATCGTCATGGTCAGCTCGGTACCGCGAGGGATCGCGACGGCCCTGCGCGCCAGCTGCGATTCTTTCTGGTGCTCGCGCGCCTGCCCGCGGGCGGGGAGGCGCTCCTCGCCGAGCTCGGTGTGCCAGTACTTCTTGCGCCCACGCAGCTTGCGGGGCTTTTCGCCGCGATCAGCACTCGATCCCCATTCGCGCAGGGGCGGATCGCCGACGTTGCCGACGGCGTCGGGTTGGTTGACCAGGTAGAACTGGCCGGCTCCCGGGTTCGGGGATCCGAGTGGTGCGAGTTCGAACGCGAGCTCGGGGACCTCGCCGTCCGCGAGGGCATCGCCGAACCGGATGTGTCCCGCGTAGGACCGCTGTTCGGCCTTCTGCTGCTCGGTGGTTCGGTCCGCGGCCGGTGTGCCCCGCGGTGTGGCCTCGGTGTCCGCGGAGCCGAACATCCGGCAACTCGGGCACAGCTCCCTGTCATTCCGGCAGGGACCGAATTTCGCCGGTATCCGACCGCCGCTCGGGGTGTCGCCGCCGCGGTGCCGCCATAACATCCCGTGCTGCACCGAGATGATCCGGCCACCGGCGATGCGCACCCACATCGGTTGCCCGCGCCGCAGGTGCTTCGTGACCCGGTAGCGGCGTCCGAGGGTGACGCGCTCTCCATCCGGTTTGTTGGCGCGGTGCGGATGTTCGACCGGGAGGTAGTGCTCGTCCGCGCCCTGGGCGATGCTCTGCTCGCGCAGTTCATCGGCATCGTCAGCCTCCGCCAAGTACCGTTCCCAGCCCGCCGCGCTGACCTGCATGGTCTCCGAGGTGAGTTTGCGGACGTGCGCGCGGTACTCCGCGGAGGGTTGGCGGGCCCGGCTCTCGCTGAGCAGCACCATCCAGGCTCCTTCAGCGTTGTGCTCGGCCGTGTCCGGCTTGCCGTCCTCGTCGAACGTGATGTCCAGCCGAGCGCCCGAGGTGAGCGGAACCTGCCCCTGGTTCAGGGATTCCAACTGCTTCTGGCTGAGCCGGTGCGTCGCGGGTGTGCCGGATTCGCACAGCTGCAGCACCGGTGGCTGGTCCGCGCCCGCGTGCTCGTGCACCACGGCCATGCGCAGCTCGCCGGGCGGGGACGAACTCGCCGCATCGCGGTAGGTCGGCAGGAAATCCGGATCGAAGATGCGCAGGCAACTCCCGGTCAGCGTCTCGTGCAGCGAACGCAGTGCACCCTTCCAGGAAGACCCGGGAATCAACACCGTCCCGTCCGGACGCCGCGGCAAGCGGGGCTCGGCATCGCCAGCCTGCCGGGAAATATCGCGCACCAGCAGCGGAGTCTGCGCGGTGACGCGCACCTGCAGCGTCCCGGACAGCAGGTCGGGATGACCGAGATGCCCGTGCGGTGCGCAGCGCTGCGGCGGAGATTCCGGGAAGGGAACGAAGGTATACGGGTTCACGAACTCGACTTCGCCTGTTCCGCTCACGCACCGCCTCCCAGCAGGCTCTCCCGACGACCGACCGCACCGATCGGTGCGCGACCACTGGACGTTAACGCACGACCGCGGACGGTGAGGCCGGTTCCGACGAAGAAGATCAATTGGGCGAGAGCGCTCACCGCTGGTGAGCGGGCCAGACGTCGTACGTGTGGTGATCATCACGACGTCGGCAGGCATGCCTTGGCCGCGAAGGCAAGCGAGCGGGGATGGGGATGGGCTCGGGGCCGATGAGGCACGACACCGGTGCTGACATGCAGTGGTGGGTGGATTAGCCGCAATGAGGACCGGCTCGGGGAGCCGGTGAGACCTGACCGGCTGACCACGCAGGCATCTGACCTCGAAGCCCCACTGAGGACCGGCTCGGGGCGCCGCTGAGACCACAGCAGCCCCGAGAAGGAGACGCCAGGAGCACAAGCCGCAATGAGGACCGGCTCGGGGAGCCGGTGAGACCTGACCGGCTGACCACGCAGGCATCTGACCTCGATGCCGCAATGAGGACCGGCTCGGGGAGCCGGTGAGACCACAGCAGCCCCGAGAAGGAGACGCCATGAGCACAAGCCGCAATGAGGACCGGCTCGGGGAGCCGGTGAGACAGATCCCGAAGCCGACCGGGCACCGGCGGATCACCTCGCCGCAATGAGGACCGGCTCGGGGAGCCGGTGAGACCACAGCAGCCCCGAGACGGAGACGCCATGAGCACAAGCCGCAAGGAGGACCGGCTCGGGGAGCCGGTGAGACAGATCCCGCCGCCGACCGGGCACCGGCGGATCACCGCGCCGCAATGAGGACCGGCGCGGGGAGCCGGTGAGACCGTTCTCGGTTTTCGGGGCGTCTGACCTGGCGTTTCAAAGATCGTTGCGAGCGGTCCTCGATGGAGATCGCTGCAGGGAGCCTACCTGATCTTGGTCGACTCCGGTAGAGCTTTGACCTGCGGCGATGGTGTTCGAGCGGTTCCGCCTGCGAGTGGGGGAGCCGAACCGCTCGCACGTCCCGGCGTCGAAACGCACTGATGTTTCCGTTCGTCTGACGGGCCGGTGAGTCGGTTGAGGTTGTCGGTGAGACAACGAAGCAGACGTCGATCCGATCGCGGGTGAGCTAGCGCCGCGCTGAGGACCGCTCGGTCGAACCGGAGGGACTGGGGCGGCATCCATGGCCGACAACCCCGAGCACGCCGAGCCGCAATAGAGCCCCTGCACTATGCCCGCGACGAGCCGCAATGAGGACCGGCTTGGGGAGCCGGTGAGACCGTTCTCGGTTTTCGGGGTGGGTGACGTGGGGTTTCAAAGATCGTTGCGAGCGGTTGCCGGTGGAGATCGTTCCGCGTCGGGTGACTGGCGGATGGTTGCCGGAACGCTCGCAGCGGCGACGTGCGTCAGCAGTGGAAGCGGCACTGCGGGCATGAGGGGCCGATGGATCGGATGGGAAGTGCGCACCTACGTGGTGGGAGGTCGCTGCAGCGCCGAGCCACGCCAGGTGCAGATCAGCTCCACCGAAGGCGGCGGGCCGGGATCACAGCACGCCGGACAGGGGTGCGTACAGGCCGCCACCGCTGATCGCGCCGACGATCGCGCCGCCGATGGTTTGCGCAGTCGTGTGGTCGTGGATCTTGACCCGGGACCAGCCGATCGCGGCGACCAGCACGGCCAGCAGCCAGAAGACGGGGGAGTAGGTCGCGGCGAGAATGACGACGGCGCCGCCGGCGACAGCGGTGTGCATCGAGATCTTCCAGCGGCTCGTGATCGCGCCGGTGACGATGAGCGTGCTGATCATGCTGATGTCCAAGGCGATCACCAGCCACGGTGCGCGAGCGAGGATCAGCGCGGCGAGCCCGCCGAGGCTGAAGACGAGCAACGCGACGAAGGGGATCAGCCGTCCCTCGCGGTTGCGGACGTGGTGCCCGTCCCACCGTCCGGTCCGGGCGCCCCACACGATGATGCCCATCGGCAAGATGCTGCTGGTGACCGCGACGAGCAATCCCCAGAGCAGGGTCGGCAGCAGCGCGTGGGTGGCTTGCCAGGCCACGGCCAGCGGCAGCAGCAGCACGATCACCCACGGCGCGAGGACCTCGGTGAGCAGCCGGGCGACGGCTGTGCCGCGGGTGCGCAGCGGTTCGGCCCGGCCCTGGTCGTGCTCGGATTCAGCGCTGGTCACGGAACTCCTGCTCCTCGGTGCGGTGGGCGATGGCCGGTACGCGACAGTACGCACGCGCCACGCGCCGCAACCAAGCGGCCTCGGCGTCCAGGTCGCCCGCTTCGCGCTGCGGTGCCGGCACGGGCGGCTCGGCGACCGGCGGGGTCCGTCCCCGGGCGACGTCGTGCAGCGCGTCCCGGATTTCGACGGCCTCCCAGACGGCTTCCGGATCTCCCGTTCGCGGTGAGGTGCGCTCCTGCGGTGTGCGGTACGGGGCGAGCAGCAGGAGTCCGTCCTCGATCTCGACGACGCGACGGGCCAATCGCCAGGCGATCGCGGTGGACTGGCCGGGGTGGGTGCGGGCGATCTCGGGGAAGGCGGTGTGCAACACCGACCACAGTGGACGAAGTGCCCGGTGGGTGCGGTAGTGCCGCACCCACCGGACGGGGGCGGCGATCACCGGTCCCCACGCCGGCATGGTGACGCCGATGCCGACCAGGGACACGCAGGTCGCGGAGAGGATGGCCGAAGCCAGGGTCTCCCAGCCTCCGGAACCCCCGGCGAGCACGGTCATCGCGGCCAGGACCTTGAGCACGGCCCAACCGATCCCGACGGCGGCACCGGCGCGGACCACGCCGAGTCCGCGGCGCAGCCAGGGCCGCGTCGACAGCCGCGCGTAGTAGGCCATCAACCGGATGAAGTTCGCCAGGCTGTAGGCGACGTATCCGCAGAACACGGTGACGTAGACCGTGATCTGCCACCGGTGGCCGGCCGCCGCCACGAAATCCGGGGCCGAGGGGATTCCCGCACCGAGCAGCAGCCCCGACATCGCCGCCAGCGCTCCGGCGAGGACCACGACCTGGCGGCGTACCGAAGGCCGGGCGTGCTCCGGCGCGTACACCAGGTGCAGCAGCAGCGCGTGCACCGACCACGCGGCGACCATCGCCAGCCCGTTGGCGAGCCACCGGGTGAAGTTGTCGAACGGCTCCACCGGCATCAACAGCTCCACCGTCAGCGGTGCCGCCAACACAGCCGAACACCCCACGGCGGCCACAGCCGCGCAGAGGTAGACCACTCCAGCGGTCGGGTATCGCCGCGCGCGGTAGAGGCGCAGTCCGGCGGACGACACGGCGAGCGCACCGGCGAACCACATCACAACGCTGCCCATGGTCGGAAGTATCCCGCGGCGGGATCTACCGGTCGTCGAAGGCCGCGGCCACCCGGTTGAGCGCCGCCGATGTGCGCGGGTCGAGCGTGCGCCCACGCCGCGTCCGACCACGGCGGCTCTGCCGGGCGATGCGCGCCAGGACCATGGTCGCGATGATCTCGGCCTCGTCCTCTTCTGCCTCGGCCGAGACCCGGCCGAGCAGGTGGGCGAACGCCGCGGGCGCCAGGTGCGGAGCGCGCTGCCGCGCTTCCTCCGCGGACAAGACGCAGCGGCCACGGTGCTCGGAGATCAGGTGCCCGATCTCGTGCAGGATGATGTGGTCCTGGTGCACACCGCTGGTGTTCTCGGTGTAGCCGATGACATCGCGATCACCGCGGCGCTGCCAGAATCCGGTGCTGTCGCCGACGGTCCAGCGCACCGGCACCAGATCGATGTCGCGGCCGCGGTAGCGCTCCAGCCGGTCGCAGAACTCGTTGATGTCCCACGGGGTGGGCAGACCACCGATCGCCCGCAGCAGGCGCTCGACCCGGGATTCGCACCGCGCGCGAAGGCAGTCCCTTTCCACGATCGCGCACCCCCTGCGGTCTGTCGGTCACGCAGGGGAAGGCTAGCCGCCGGCATCGCGGTTCACTCCGGGGCCGGGCGCATCGCGTCATGCACCCGCGCTGACCTCGGAGGAACGCGGGGTGGTGTCGATGGGGCGGGCGCTGAGCGCGCCGGCCGCAATGGGGACCGGCTCGGGGAGCCGGTGAGACCATGCCCGTCACGCCTGAACTCAAGCTCCACACTCAGGTGAGCCAGCCGCAATGGGGACCGGCTCGGGGAGCCGGTGAGACCGTTCTCGGTTTTCGGGGTGTGTGACCTGGGGTTTCAAAGATCGTTGCGAGCGGTTGCTCGTGGAGATCGCTGCGGGGAGCTTACCTGATCTTGGTCGACTCCGATAGGGCTTTGACCTGTGGTGATGGTGTTCGAGTGGTTCCGCCTGGGAGTGGGGGAGCCGAACCGCTCGCGTGGCCGGGCCAGTGGGGCCCGTGCGGCGGGTGTGGTGCTTGCCGCCGGTCGGAGCGGTGCGCATGTTCCTCCGCGTGATCGTCGGTGCGGTACGTTGCCGGTCGATCATGCGGCGTCACCGCGGGTGGTGCGCTGCGTCGGGTTTCGTCGTGTCGGGAGGGGAGGGGCGCCGGTGCAGCCGGTAGCCGAGGGCGTGGCCGGGTTGACCGAGCGGCTCGTGAGTTTCCGCTTCCCGGGCGGGATCCGGGTGGACGCCGACCGGTTCGGTGTGGTCGCCAGCAGCTTGCGGCACGCGGTGATGCAGCGGGTACCGGATCCGCTGCCGCCCGAGGTGTCCGGGCACGGGGCGCAGGACCGCCCGCACGTCGCGTACCTGCCGCTGCCGGACGTCGGGCACGCGCACGCCCGCGGGGACATCACCGGTGTCGCGGTGCTGTGCCCGGCGGACCGCACGGATCTGGGGCGGGTGATCCACCGGGCTCTCACGTCCTCGCCGGCGTTCGAGCTGCAGTTCTCCGGTGCGAGTCTCCGGCTGCGCGCCGAATCGGAGGTGGGTTCTACGGCGCGGGCGCTGGTCGGGCCCGCTCGAACCTGGGCGACGACGGCGCCGCTCGTGCTGGACCGCTTCCCCGGCAAGGGGAACGAGGGCGCGGAGATCCGCCGCGCGTGCGTGCGCAGCGGGTTTCCCGAACCGGATGAGGTTGGCACCGCGAGCGATTCCTTTCTCCGCGGCGGGATCCGGTTGCGGCGGAACGACTTCCCGCGCCGGGAGCAGCCGCCGCGCCCGTTCTGCCACGTGCGACTCCGCTTCCCGGAGCCGGTGCACGGCCCGGTGCTGCTCGGCGCGCAACGCTACTTCGGCATGGGGCTGTTCATTCCGGCCGACACATGAGTCAGTCCGGGACGCGGCCGACTGCGGCGAAGCACACGGCGCGTTCCGGGTGGTCTTCGGTGGTGACCGGGCGGTCTGGGCGCCATTGCGGGGTGTAGGTCACGCCCGGGTCGACCAGGTCGAATCCGTCCAACAGCGCCAGGAATTCCGCGCGGGTACGGGCGACGAAGCCCGGGTTCTGCGTGTGCGCGTAGGAGTTGATGAAGTCCATCGTCTGGCCGCGCACCGGTTCCGGCACGCCGTCGACCGTCGCGTGGCTCAGCGCGAGCAGGCTGCCCGGTGCGAGGGCGTCCCGATAGCGGGCGAGCAGCGCGACCGGGTTCTCCGCATCGGGCACGAAGTGCACCAGCGCGACCATGAGCACGCACACCGGCCGGTCGAAGTCCAGCAGTTCCCGGGTTGCCGCCGCGTGCAGCACCGATTCCGGGAAACGCAGGTCGCCGTGGATGATCGTGGCGCGGTCTTCGTCGCGCAGCATCATCTCGCCCTGGGTGACCGCCACCGGTTCGTTGTCCGCGTAGAGCACCCGGGCGTCCGGCTGGAATTCGCGGGCGACCTCGTGCACCGCGCCGGTGACCGGCAGACCGCAGCCGATGTCCAGGAATTGCGTGATACCGGCGGTTTCCGCCGCGTAGCGCACAGCTTGCCGGAGGAATGTCCGGTTCCGCCGGGCCACGTCCTTGACGTGCGGCAACAGTTCTTCGGCGCGGGCGGCGAACCGCCGATCGACCTCGAAGTTGTGCGCACCGCCGAGGTAGGCGTCGTACACCCGAGCGGCCGACGGCAGGCTCATGTCCACCGCCGGCGGAACCCAACTCGCCCGCGACGGGCGAACGACGCCCGAACCGCCGCTGTTACCAGGCATGATCATGATCCTGCCAGCCTGCGCAGCCCCGCGTACAGCACCCGACGGAGGGGTGGTTCGGTCCAGGTCCGGCCCTGTCCCGCGTTCGCGGGTCAACTCTCTCGGCTCGCCGGGTGGTAGTGCTGCAGGTCGGTGCAGCGGCGCACCAGCGCGCGCAACGACTCCGGGCTGCCGCGCACCGCGTCGGCCGCGCGGGACCAGCGCGTTGCCCACCGCGGTCGCCTCTCCCGGGTCCCGTTCGCTGCAGGCATCGCAGGGGTACGGAATGTGATCTGCGGCACTTTCCCGATCCCGTTCCGGCCCGGCGCGGTTGATCAGGGTGTCGAGGGACGAGCGCGGTGAACAGCCCGTGTCGCCGCCGGCGGCGGAGGACGGTTTCGATGGCTGACCGAAAATCTCACCGGTGGTGCGGCGCGGTGGCGGCGGTAGCCGCGGTGACCGCCGCGACGTCGGTAGCGCCCGCGGTGGCGAGCGAGCAGGAGCGCCATCAGGTGCTGAACTCCGGTCTGGCCTCGCTGCTGAACGCGACCGCGCGGCCGGGTGCCGCACCGGGCGGCGCCAACGACTGGTCGTGCGTCCCGGCGCCGGAGCACCCGGAGCCGGTGGTGTTGGTGCACGGAACCGTCGAGAACATGACCTACAACGGTTACTCGCTCGCACCCCGGCTGGCGAACGAGGGCTACTGCGTGTTCGCGTTCAACTACGGGCAAGGCACCGGTCTCGGCGTCGGCCTGCCGGGCGCGTATCCGACCGGCGGGACGGCGCCGATCGCAGCTTCAGCCGAACAGCTCAGCGGGTTCGTCGACTCGGTGCTCGCCGCGACCGGAGCCGACGAGGTCGACCTCGTCGGGCATTCGCAAGGCGGCATGATGCCGCGCCAGTACCTGAAGTTCCTCGGGGGCGCCGAGAAGGTGGACAAGCTGGTCGGGTTGTCGCCGTCGAACCACGGCACGGACGTCGACGGGCTGGCGTTGTTGCCCGGCGTCCCGCAACTCCTGCAGTCCGGTCTCGGCGATTCGGTGCGCGATCAGATGCACGACTCGGAATTCCTCGCGGAGCTCAACGCGGGCGGTGAGACGGTCCCCGGCGTGGACTACACGGTGATCCAGACGCGCTACGACGAGATTGTCACCCCGCACACCTCGGCGTTCCTGGACGGCCCGAACGTCAACAACATCCTGCTGCAAGACGGCTGCGAAGTGAACGCGACCGACCACCTCGGCATCTCGTTCGATCGCCGCGCCGAGCAGTTCGTCGTCAACGCGCTCGATCCCGAGCACGCGGCGGAGCCGCCGTGCGAGCCGAGCCCACCGATCAACGGTGCGACGAAGGACGCCATGGCCGCCGACCACCGGTAGGGGCGGCACCAGGGCGGGCCGCAGGCGCTCACGCCCGGCCCGTACTCGTGGGGTGGTAGTGCTGCAGGTCGGTGCAGTTCCGCACCAGAGCGCGCAGCGACTCCGGACTCCCGCGCACCGCCCCGGCGGCCCGCGCCTGGACCAGCACGTTGCCCAGCGCGGTCGCCTCGGTCGGGCCGGCGACCACCGGCCGGCCGGTGCGCTGCGCCGTGAGCTCGCACAGCAGCGTGTTCTGCGAACCACCGCCCACCACGTGCAGCACGGACACCGGTTCGCCGGTGAGCTGCTCGACCTGCTCGATCGCCCCCGCGTAGGCGCGGGCCAGGCTTTCCAGGATGCAACGCACGAACTCCCCGCGGGTGCGCGGGATCGGCTGGTCGTGCTCGTGCAGCCACTGCTCGATCCGGGTCGGCATGTCCCCGGGTGGCAGGAACCGGCCGTCGTCGGTGTCGAAGACGCCGACCCGGTCCGGCGGGACCTGCGCCGCTTCGGCCAGCAGGGGTTCCAGCTCGACCGACGGATCGGCGCGCTGCCAGTGCGCCAGCGATTCGGTCAGCAGCCACAGGCCCATCACGTTGCGCAGGTAGCGGATCCGCCCGTCGACGCCGAGTTCGTTGGTGAAGTTCGCGGCCCGTCCGCGTTCGGACAGCACCGGTCTGTCCACCTCGACGCCGACCAGCGACCAGGTTCCGCAGGAGATGTAGGCGAACGAATCCTCCGCGGCGGGCACGGCCGCCACCGCCGAGGCGGTGTCGTGCGAGCCGACCGCCGTCACCGGCAGCGGCCGGTCCCGCCCGAGGTCGGCGGAGATGTCCGGGGAGACGTCACCGATGTGCTCACCCGGATCCACCAGGTCGGCGAACAGGCTCCGGTCCAGCTCCAACCTGTCGAGCAGCTCCGCGGACCAGTCGCCGGTGCGCACGTCCAGCAGCCCCGTCGTCGAGGCGTTGGTGCGTTCGGCGACCTGCCGCCCGGTGAGCCAGTAGGCCAGCAGGTCCGGCAGCAGCAGCACCCGATCGGCCAGCTCCAGCATCCCGGCCCGCCGGTCCGCGGCCAGCTGGAACACCGTGTTGAACGGCAGGTGCTGCAGACCGTTGTGCCGGTACAGCTCGACGGGATCCACCACCTCGTGCACCGCGGCGACCGCATCGGCGGTGCGCTCGTCCCGGTAGTGGTGCGGGATGCCGAGCAGTCGCCCGCCGCGCAGCAACCCGTAGTCCACGGCCCACGAGTCGATGCCGACCGAGGCCAGATCCGGTTCGCGAACCGCCTGCCGCAGCCCCGCGCACAGCTGCCGGTAGAGCTCCAGCACGTTCCAGTGCAGGCCGTCCCGGGTGCGCACCGGTTCGTTCGGGAACCGCGCTGCGGTGCGCAACCGCACCTCGTCGCGGTCGACGTGCCCGAGCATCACCCGCCCGCTGGTCGCGCCGAGATCGACCGCGGCCACCGTCGTGCCCATGATCGCCTCCCGTTCAGCGCAGGAACGCCGCCGCGACCCCCGCGTCGACGGGGACGTGCAGGCCGGTGGTGTGGTCGAGTTCGCCGCCGGTGAGCGCGAAGACCGCGTTGGCCACGTGTTCCGGCAGCACCTCGCGCTTGAGCAGGGTGCGCTGCGCGTAGAAGGCGCCGAGCTCCTCCTCCGGGACGCCGTAGACCTTCGCGCGCTGCGCGCCCCATCCGCCGGCGAAGATCCCGCTGCCGCGCACCACGCCGTCCGGGTTGACCCCGTTCACCCGGATCGCGTGCTCACCGAGCTCGGCGGCCAGCAGCCGGACCTGGTGCGCCTGATCGGCCTTGGTGGCCGAGTAGGCGATGTTGTTCGGCCCGGCGAACACCCCGTTCTTGGACACGATGTAGACGATGTCGCCGCCGAGTTCCTGGGCGATGAGCACCTGCGCGGCGGCACGGCTGATCAGGAACGAACCCTTGGCCATCACGTCGTGCTGCAGGTCCCAGTCTGCGGATGTGGTCTCCAGCAGCGGTTTGGACAGCGACAGCCCGGCGTTGTTGACGATCAGGTCGAGTCCGCCGAACGCGAGCACCGCGGCGGACATCGCGGCCGACACCGCGTCTTCGTCGGTCACGTCGCAGCGCACGCCGATCGCGGTGTCGCTGGAGCCGATCTCGGCCGCGGCGTCCCGGGCCGCGTCGCCGTCCCGGTCGGCGAGCACGACGCAGGCTCCTTCGCGCGCCAGTCGTTGCGCGGTGGCCCGGCCGATGCCCGAGGCCGCACCGGTGACCAGCGCGATCCGAGTGGCCAGCGGTGCCGGTGCGGGCCGGCGCTGCAGCTTGGCCTCCTCCAGCGCCCAGTACTCGATGCGGAACTTCTCCCGCTCGTCGATGGGCGCGTACGTGGACAGCGCTTCGGCGCCGCGCATCACGTTGATCGCGTTGCGGTAGAACTCGCCGGCCACACGGGCGGTCTGCTTGTCCGAGCCGTAGCTGAACATGCCCACTCCCGGGACGAGCACGATCGCCGGGTCCGCACCGCGCATCGCGGGGGAATCCGCGTCGGCGTGCCGCCGGTAGTAGGCGGCGTAGTCCGCGCGGTACTGCTCGTGCAGCTCCGCCAGCCGCCGCGAGCACTCCTCGACCGTCGCGGTCGCCGGCAGGTCCAGCACGAGCGGCTTGACCTTGGTGCGCAGGAAGTGGTCCGGGCAGCTGGTGCCGAGCTCGGCGAGCCGCGGGTGCTCGGCGCGGGCGAGGAACTCCAGCACCTCCGGGGCGTCGGTGAAGTGCCCGACCTGGCGCTTGTCCGTGCTGGCCAACCCGCGCAGCACCGGGGCGAGCGCGGCGGCCTTGGCGCGCCGCTCGTCGTCCGGCAGCGCCTCGTAGCCGGGCAGGACCGCGCCGAACGGTTCCGGCTCGCCGTGCGCGTCGATGTGCGCGGCGGCGGTGTCGATGATCCACCGCGAATTGCGCTCGCACTCCTCGCTGGTCGTGCCCCAGGCAGTGACGCCGTGCCCGCCGAGGATCGTGCCGACCGCGTCCGGGTGCTCGCGCTTGATGGCCGCGATGTCCTCGCCGAGCTGCCAGCCCGGACGCCGCCACGGCACCCACACCACCGCGTCGCCGAAGATCTCCCGAGTGAGTTCCGGGCCGTCGGCGGCGGTCGCGATCGCGATGCCGCTGTCCGGGTGCAGGTGGTCGACGTGCTCGGCCTCGACGAGCCCGTGCATGGCGGTGTCGATGGACGGGGCCGCACCGCCCTTGCCGTGCAGGACGTGGTCGAACGCGGCCACCATCTCGTCCTCGCGCTCGACGCCCGGGTACACGTCGGACAGCGCGCGCAGCCGGTCCAGGCGCAGCACCGCGAGCCCGCGCGCGGTCAGGGTGCCCAGATCGCCGCCGGATCCCTTGACCCACATCAGGTCCACCGCTCCGCCGGTGACCGGGTCGGTGCCGGTTCCCTTCGCCGAGGCGTTGCCGCCGGCGTAGTTGGTGTTCTTCGGTTCGGCGCCGAGCCGGTTGCTGCGCGCGATCAGCTCGTCGACGATGTCGCCGGAATTCCCGGTGTCCACGGGTTTCCCCTCTCAGATCGGATTGCTCGTCCGGGGCGGGTCAGGCGCCCCAGCCGGCTTGCTGCCCGTCCGCCCGCTGCGCGGCGAGGTGCTGCTGGTGCCCGGACTCGGCGTAGGCGCGCACCGGATCGGCCGGGAACCCGCGCGCGGCGCGCCATTCGGCCAGCGCCGGGCGCACATCGGTCTGGAACGCGTCCATCAGCACCTCGTTGGCGCCCAGCACGTCGTGCTCGGCCTGCGCGCGGCCCAGCGCCTCCCGATCGACGAGCAGCGCCCGCGCCGTCATCTCCTGCACGTTGAGCACCGAGCGCAGCTGGCCGGGGATCTTGTCCTCGATGTTGTGGCACTGGTCGAGCATGAACCGGACCGGCGAGCCCTCGTCGAAACCGCCGCCGACGGCCACCTCGTGCAGGATGCGGAACAGCTGGAAAGGGTCGGCGGCCCCGACGATCAGGTCGTCGTCGGCGTAGAAGCGGGAATTGAAGTCGAACGAACCCAGCCTGCCCAGGCGCAGCAGCTGCATCACGATGAACTCGACATTGGTGCCCGGGGCGTGGTGCCCGGTGTCCAGGCAGGTGACGGCCTGCTCGCCCAGCGCGCAGACCTGGGCGTACGACGTTCCCCAGTCCGGCACGTCGGTGTGGTAGAAGGCGGGTTCGAAGAACTTGTACTCCAGGACCAGCCGCTGGTCCGGCGCGAGCTGGTCGTAGATCTCGGCCAGCGAGTCGGCGATCCGGTCCTGCCGGGCGCGCATCGAATCCTGCCCCGGGTAGTTCGTCCCGTCGGCCAGCCAGATCTTGAGGTCGGTCGACCCCGTGTCCGCCATGATTTCCAGGCACCGCAGGTGGTGGTCGATGGCTGTGCGCCGCACCGCCGGATCGGAGTGCGCGAGGCTGCCGAACTTGTAGATCTCGTCCTGGAACGTGTTGGAGTTGACCGTGCCCAGCTGCACGCCGAGACCTTCGGCGTGCGCGCGCAGCGCCGCGAAGTCCGCGACCTCGTCCCAGGGGATGTGCAGGGCCACCGTCGGCGCCAATCCGGTCAGTTCGTGCACCGTGGCCGCATCGGCGATCTTCTCTTGCGGTGTGCGCGCGGTTCCGGGTGTGCCGAAGACCTTGAACCGGGTTCCGGAGTTGCCGAACGCCCAGCTGGGCAATTCGATCGCCTGCCGGGCGAGGGTGTCGGTGATGCCGTCGAGGCGCGGCGCGGTCATGCTCCTCCTCCGTTTCGGGGTGCTGCTTCGTCGGGTGCGGCGATCCCGCCCGTGCCGCGGATGTCGGCGAGCTGGTCGTCGAGGTGGAAGACCTCGTCGAGAGCGGTGGCGGCTCGGTCGGCCCGGTCGTCGACGTCGATGAACAAGTCGGCCATGTGCGCCTCCCAGCGCGCCGCGACTCGGGAGGCGGCGAGGTACTCGGCGGAGTCCTGCGCGGAGTCGGTCTCGTAGTAGCCGATGAGCAGCCCGTCGGCACCGAGGAACAACGAGTAGTTGCGCCGCCCGCACGCTTCCAGTTCGCGCAGCATCTCCGGCCATACGGCGGTGTGGCGGCGGCGGTATTCGTCGAGCCGGTCCGGATCGACCTGCAGCCGGAAGCACACCCGGGTCACGGCGCGACCGCCTCGTGCTGCCCGGTCGTGGTCCCGTAGCGCTCCTGCTCGATCTGCTGCAGGCTCTTGCCGCGGGTGTGCGGGGTCCAGATGGTGCCGATGAGCAGCGCGGCGCCGAGCAGGCCGAGGATGAGCACGCCGAGTCCGCGCAGTCCGATCTGGGTGAGCAGCACCGGGAACCAGATGCTGAGCAGTCCGACGAGCACCCGGGCGGACAGGAACAGCACGCCCTGCGCGCTGGCCCGGTAGCGGGTCGCGAACAGTTCGCTGGTCCACAGCCCGTAGAACGCCTGCGCCCCGACGCCCGCGGACACGCCCCAGCCGATGGCGAACACCAGCATGGTGGCCGTGCTCGGCGGCGCGTAGATGAGCACGGCCCACGCCGCGATGCCCAGGGCGGCTCCGGAACAGTACAGCCACCGGCGGCTGACCCGGTCGGCGAGCAGCATGAAGCCCAGGTAGGTCGCCGCGCTGGTGCAGCCCCAGACCAGGACCTGCAGCAGGTACTGCTCGGTCACCGAGGTGATGCCCGCGGCGTCGTACACCCGCGGTTGGAAGATGCCGGTTTGCCCGGCCACCGTGTTCCACAGCGCGTAGACGCCGAACAGGAACGCCAGCGCCGTCAGGTTCGCCTTGGTGCTGAACAGGCCGCGCAGGCTGCTGAGGAACGAGACCCGGTCCTGGCCGGAATCCCGCCTGCTGGTCCAGATCCGCGATTCGGGTAGGCCGCGCCGCACCCACCAGGTGACCGCGGCGACCAGGAACAGGTGGGCGAAGATCAGCCGGCTGCCGAGCAGCCCGAGCGGTGCGACGACGACCGCCAGCAGATAGCCGATCATCGGCCCGATGGACCAGGCGAGCTGGGCGGTGCCCACGTGCGCGGCGCGCTGGTGCGGTGGTGCTTCCTCGGCGATGTAGGTCCACGAGGCGGTGACCCCGGCGCCGACCGCGATGCCGGTGAGCACGAACGCGGTGAGCAGCATGCCGTAGGACACGGCGAACACCGCCAGCAGCACGCCGAGCATGTACAGCAGCAGGTCGTAGGTGTAGATGAATTTGCGGCCGTAGCGGTCGCAGAGCGGGCCGCCGATGGCGGCACCGGCAGCGGCGCCGAACGCGTTGGCGCTCAACGACGCCAGCAGGCCGACCGCGAGGTCGTCCAACCCGAACCGCTCCTGCCACAGGGTCAGGCTCGTGGCGATCGCGATGATCGATCCGGCCTCGATGTAGTTGGACATGGCCACGGCGATGGTGGCTCGCCAGCCGGTCGTCCGTTTCCTGCCGATCTGGACCATTCCGCGGTCCTCCTGTCCATCAGCGTTGATGTCGCAGGGCCGATGCGGTGGCCGCACCGGCTTGAATCGTTTTAACAGGCGTTACGGTAAGAGCCGGCCGCGGTGCGGACAACCCCTTTCGTGCGCCGGCCGTCTCTGGTAGCCGGGCGCGTCAGCCGGTCAAGCTCGACCGGCGGACCACGAGCTCGGGTTCGAAGACCACGTGCCGGTGCGCGTGGTCGGTCCCGGCGTCGGCGGGTTCGCCGAGCAGGAGTTCGGTGGCCGTTTCGCCCATCCGGAACGCGGGCTGGCGCACCGAGGTGAGCGGGACCGCGGCCGCTGCGGCGAAGTCGATGTCGTCGTAGCCGACGAGGGCGATGTCCTCCGGCACCCGCACGCCCGCCGCGACCATCGCCTGCAGCACGCCCAGCGCGAGCAGGTCGTTGGCGCAGAACACCGCGGACGGGCGCGGACGCAGGCCCAGCACGCGGGAACCCGCATCGCGCCCGGAGGCGACGTCGAGCTGCGCCGTTTCCACGGTGACGATCGCATCGCGGTCGGCCGCGGCCTCGTCGCAGGCCCGCCACGCACCGCTGCGCCGGTCCCGGCACTGCGCCAGGGTCATCGGCCCGCTGACGTAGGCGATCCGCTCGTGGTCCTGTTCGAGCAGGTGCCCGACCGCGAGCGCGCCGCCGGTGACGTCGTCCACCGACACCGAGCACGCGTCCGCGCCCTCGGCGGTCCGGTCCACGTACGAGTAGGGAATCCCGTTGCGGCGCAACGAGTCCAGTCCCCCCGGAACGGCATCGGTCGGCGTCACCAGCACGCCCCGCACCCGCTGCTCGGCGAACAGCGAGAGGTAGAGCTCCTCGGCGCCCGGGTCCTGCGAGCTGTCGCAGAGCATCATGCCCAGGCCCTCGCGGCGCGCGGCCTGCTCGGCGCCGTGCGCGAGCCCGACGAAGAACGGGTTGCGCATGTCCAGCACCAGCAGGCCCAGGATGCGGCTGTGCCCGGCGCGCAACTGGCGGGCCGACTCCGAGCGCACGTAGCCGAGCCCGTCGATGGCCTCCTGCACGCGGCTGCGCGTGCTCGCCGAGAGCAGTTCGGGCCGGTTGAGCGCGTTGGACACGGTCGCGATGGACACGCCTGCTTCGCGCGCGACGTCCTTGATGCTCACGGTGCGCCCACCGCTTCCGTTCGCCGGCAAACCGGGCCTCCGAGTTCCTCGCGGGACGTGGTGCATCCTACCGCGCTGTGTAACGATTCAATCGTGCTCAGCGGCGGGGGAGGCCGACGGCGAGCTCCGTGGCGGCGCGGTGCAGCGCCGGCAGGCAGTGCCGCAGCTCGTCGAGGGAGCTGCGGAAGGACGGGGCCGCCGAGGACAGCGCGGCGACCGCGGTACCGCCGGGGTTGAGCACCGGGACGCCGACGGCCAGGATCCCCGGTTCGTGCTCCTCGTCGGCGAGGGCGTGGCCCCGCTCGCGCACCTGCGCGATCTCGGCGCGGAACTGCGCGCGGTCGGTGATGGTCTTCGGGCCGCACGCGGGGAGTTCGAGCTCGGCCAGCAGCTGCTCGCGCTGCTGCTCGGGGGCGAACGCGACCAGGCACTTGCCCATCGACGTGCAGTGCAGCGGGCCGCGCCTGCCCGGTTCCCCGGTGATCTGCACCTGCTGGACGCCTTCGACGTAGTGCACGTAGAGCTGGTCGTGGCCGTCGAGCACCGACATCAGCGTCGGCTCGCCGGTCCGCTTGCTCACCGCTTCGAGTACCGGCGTGACGACCTCGGTGAACCCGCGCGCGTGCAGCACCCGCTGCCCGAGCTCGAACAGGCGCAGCCCCAGGCCCCACCGGCGCTGCTCGTCGAGCACCGCGAACTGCTCCCGCGCCAACGAGTTCAGCAGCCGGTGCGTGGTGCTGACCGGGTATCCCGCGCGGCGGGCCAGGTCGGACAGCGTCGCGCCGCGCGGTTCGTCCCCGAGCAACACCAGCAGGTGCAGCGCTCGGGCCACCATGTCGCCGCGCGCCGGTGCTGGTTCGGCCGGTTGGTCCACCACCGGAAACTCCTCCTGTGCGCCGTGACCGGTATGTCCGGACCCTACCCGCGGGCGCGTTGACACCGGGCTGCCGGACTCCCTAGCGTTTTCCGCGATCAAAGAAAGTTTACCGCGACGCGGGAAACAGGACGAGGGAGTCCGGTTTGACCACACCCGTGGACCTGGGGCGGCAGCGCTGGATGCGGTTGCTGCCGGTGGCGTTCGTGACCTACTCACTGGCCTATCTGGACCGGTCGAACTTCTCCATCGGGGTCGCCGGCGGGATGCAGGAGGAGCTCGGGCTCTCCGGCGCGATGTCGTCGATGATCGGCGCCTCGTTCTTCCTGGGCTACTGCCTGTTCCAGATCCCGGGCACCATCTACGCCGAGCGGCGCAGCGTCCGCGGGCTCATCTTCTGGTGCACCCTCGTCTGGGGCCTGCTCGCCGCGGCGCAGGGGCTGCTCAGCAGCCCCGCGCTGCTGCTCGTGGTGCGTTTCCTGCTCGGCGCGGCCGAGGCGGCGGTCCTGCCGGCGATGGTCGTGTTCCTGGCCCGCTGGTTCACCAAGCGGGAACGGGGCAGCGCCAACGCGATCCTCATCCTCGGCAACCCGGTCACGGTCATGTGGCTCAACGCCGTCTCCGGCTACATCGTCGAGCTCAGCAGCTGGCGCGAGATGTTCATCATCGAAGGACTTCCCGCCGTGCTGTGGGCGTTCGTGTTCCGCGCTCTGGTCTCCGATCACCCGCAACAGGCGAAGTGGCTCCGCAGCCGGGAGAAGGAGGCCGTGCTGGCCGCTCTCGACGAGGAGCGAGCGCACGCCACTCCGCCCAGCACGTTCGCCGCCGCCTTCCGCTCCCGACCGGTGGTGCTGCTGTCCGCGCAGTACCTGCTGTGGAGCATCGGCGTCTACGGACTCGTGTTCTGGTTGCCCAGCATCGTGACTGCCGGTACCGGGCAGGGGATCGGGATGAGCGGGCTGCTGTCGGCGATCCCGTTCGCCGTGGCAGCGCTGCTCATGGTGATCAACTCGCGGATGTCCGACCGGGCCGGTACGCGTTCGGCCTACGTGTGGCCGTGGCTGGTGGCCGGTGGTGTCGGCTTCTACCTGTCCTACCTCGTCGGGCCGGACAACTTCTGGATCGCGTTCGTGCTGCTGGTGGCTGCCGGTGGCGCCATGTACGCGCCGTACGGGCCGTACTTCGCGCACGTCGCCGAAGTCCTGCCGCGCAACTTCGCCGGTGCCGGCATCGGCTGCGTCAACACCGCCGGTTCGGTAGGCGGGTTCCTGGGTACGTACCTGGTGGGTTGGCTCAACGACGCGACCGGGGGCACGGCGGTGTCGTTCGTCATGATGGCCGCGACGCTGCTGCTGGCCGCGCTGATCACTCCGTTCGTCCGCGCGAGCCGTTCCCGGGGCAGCGCAGCACCGGTGCGCGGGACGGCCTGAGAGCCCGGGTGCGCCGTCCCGCGCACCCGGGCAGCTGGTTCAGGAATCCAGGAAGGCCAGCATGCCGACCACGGCCGCCTCCACCATGCGCGGCAGCGTCGGGCCCGGATCCGGTGCGAACAGCGGCGAGTGGTTTCCCGGCACGTCCTCGGCCAGCTCCCGCGCGGCCGCGTGCACGTCGGGATTCGTGCCGCCGATGAACCAGAAGCAGGACGGCACGCCGATCGCCTCGCCCAGCACGCCGAAGTCCTCGCTGCCCATCAGCGGTTCCTCGGCCGCCGACACCCCGGAACCGCCGCGGTGCTCGGCCAGCGCCGCCATCGTGCGCGCGGTGGCCTCCTCGTCGTTGATCAGCCGCGGGAACCGGGACAGCTCGGTGATCGTCGGCTCCGGCGCGCCGGACGCCTCGGCCTCGGCAGCGATGATCCGGCGCAGCGAGGCCAGCACCCGCTCGCGCACCCGCTCGTCGAACGTGCGCACGTTGAGGGTGAACACGGCGGAGTCCGGGATGATGTTCTCCTTGAGGCCGCCGGAGATGCGCCCGACGGTGACGACCGCCGAGCGCGCCGGATCGACCTCGCGCGCGACCACCGCCTGGATGCGGGTGATCGTGTGCGCCACCTGCACGATCGGATCGATGCACCGCTGCGGCTGGGACCCGTGCCCACCGCGGCCGAACATGGTGACCTCCCAGGAGTCGGCCATCGACGCGGCGGTCCCGGTGCGGTAGTGCACCTCACCGGCCGAACCCGGACCGACGTGCTGGCCCAGCACGACCTCCGGGCGCGGGGCGCGGTCCCAGAGCCCGTCGTCGACCATCGCCCGCGCACCGGCCGCGGTCTCCTCGCCCGGCTGGAAGATCAGCACCGCGGTGCCCGACCACGCTTCGCGGGCGCGGGCCAGCAGCCGTGCGGCGATCAGCAGCGAGCTGACGTGCGTGTCGTGCCCGCAGCCGTGCATCACGTCGGTGGTGGTGCCGTCCGGCAGCGTGCCGGTGGCGGTCGAGGCGTGATCGAGCCCGGTCTGCTCGGTGATCGGCAGCGCATCGGTGTCCGCGCGGAAGGCCACGACCGGTCCGGGGCCGTTCTCCAGCACGCCGACCACCCCGGTTCCGCCGCAGCGGAAGGTCGGCACGCCCGAACTGGCCAGGTGCTGCTCGATGAGCTCCGCGGTGCGGTGCTCCTGCATGGACAGCTCCGGATGGGCGTGCAGGTGCCGGTAGAGCCGGTTCAGCTCGTCGTCGAGTTCGTCCAGGCCGGCCAGCGCGGTTGCGGCGGCAGTGCGGGTCGCGGTCATCGCAGGGCTCCCATCGGTCGGTGTCGCCGGTCGTTCGCCGCCTCGCGGCGGGCAGATCACGCGCGCACCTCGTCGGCGCGCGCGCTGTCCGGATCCCGGGTCTTCTCGCGCAGCAGCACCGACAGCACCACCGCGGCGATCGTGCTCACCGCCATCGCGTAGGACGACGCCGACGGAATCGCGCCGACCAGCCCGTACACGCCGAGAATCCCGCACAACAGCGCGATCGGAACGGTCCGGCGCTGGTGCAGCGCGCCGAGTACCGCCTGCACGAGCACGGGTCCGAAGATGGCGGGCACCACGTAGTCGAACGCCTGCTGGATCCCGGCCGGGATCACCGAGACCAGCCAGCCGCCGAGCAGACCGACGAACACCGCCAACGAGACCAGGTGCACCGCGGTGGCACCCACGATCGCGACCACGGCGGCGAGTTCGGCGCGCGGCGTGCCCTGCCGCGCACCGATCGCGGTCTGGGCCGCCAGCGCGGAGGGCAGCAGCTTGTTCGCGATGTTGCCGATCATGAACGCTTGGTACGTCGCGGCCTGCCCGAGCATCGGGTAGTAGGTGATCGGTTCGGCGACCCACAGCACGCCGAACACCGCGGCCACCGACAACCAGGCCTGCAGCACCGGTTCCCAGCCGGGCCAGTGGCCCAGCCCGAACATGAAGTACGCCGGGGCCAGCAGGGAGAAGGCGAGTCCGGCCAGCATCGTGGCCTGGCCCCAGCGGGCGGTGGTGGTGTGGAACGAGTCCATCGCGGGCTCCTCGGGTGCTCGGGAATCGGTGCCGGTGCGCGCGGGTCCGGTCAGGTCGCGGCCGCGGCCACTGCCAGCGCGGCGACCATGGAGATTCCCAGCGACCACTCCTTGATCCAGCGGGTGCGTAGCCGCGCGTTGAGGGCGTGCAGCGCGAGCATCACGCCGGCACCGGCGGTGAACGCGACCAGGTGGCCCGTGGACTTCTGCGTCTCGGCCAGGCCCAGGTAGCAGAAGGCCCCGATCATCCCGGCGCTCGGCGCGATCGCCATCACCGCCGGGTTCAGCGCGCGCACCTTGCGGTCGGTGCGCCGCAGCAGCGGGGTGAACACCAGGGTGGTCACCATCCAGGCCGCCCCGCCCGCGCTCATCGTGAACAGCACCAGGGCGAACACCGTGTCGTCGTAGCCCGGTCCGCCGAGCTCGACGCCCACGGCTCCGGCCGCGGTCTGCGCGGCCAGCGTCTCGAAACTGGCCGAACCGATCAGCCCGATGCGCACCAGCACCGCCGGGGTGCCGAAGACCGTGAGCAGGGTCAGCGCGATGAACACCACCGCGGCCGACGGGCCGATCGCCGAGACAGCGCCGGTGCGCAGCGCGGTGGTCAGCTCACCGCGGGTGATCTCGGCGCTGTCCGCCGCCCGCCGCGCCGCGCGCAGGTACACCACCGACTGCACGACGATCACGCTGAATACGCCGAGCACGGCCAGCCACAGCACCGGCGAACCGGTCAGCGCAGGTGCGTTCATCGTCGACCTCCTCGTTCGGGGCGCTCGCCGGGATCCGGCCCGCGCTTCGGTTGACGGGGAGCATGCGGTGATTCGCCACCAACGCCTTGAAATCGCAGGAATCTTCATTTGGAGTGGTCGGCATGCACGATTCTGCTGGCTTGGACGAGACAGACCTGGCGTTGGTGCACGCCCTGCAGCTGAATCCCCGCGTCTCCTGGGCGAGCCTGGCCGCCGTCCTGGACGTGGATGCCTCGACGTTGACGCGCCGCTGGTCACGGCTGGAGCGGGAGGGCCTGGCCTGGTTCAGCTGCTACCCGCTGGGCACCAAGGAATGGACCGGGCACCACTGGGAGGCCGGCGCGCTGGTGGAGGTCGAGTGCGTGCCGGGACGGCGCAGCGCGGTGATGGCCGAGCTGGCCGGCAACGCGTTCGTGTGGAACATCGACGCGACGTCCGGCAGCCGCGACCTCATGCTGACCGTGCTCGCGGCCAGCATCGTCGAGCTCGATGAGCAGGTGCTCGGTGCCGTGGCCGCGATCCCGGGGGTGCGCGCGACCCGCACGCACTTCTTCCGCTCGGTGATCCGCGACGGTTCCGGCTGGCGCCTGGACGCGCTGTCCCCGGCGCAGCAGCAGGTGGTGCGCACTGAGGGGCCCGTGTCCCCGGCCACCCGTCCCGCGGGGCGCGATCTGGAGGTGCTGCGGCTGCTCGGCCCGGATGCCCGGATCAGCGCGGCCCGCGTCGCCGCCGGGTTGGGTTGTTCGCCGGCCACCGCGGGCCGGTTGATCCGCCGTGTGGTCGAGTCCCGGTTCGCGGCGGTGCGTTGCGAGGTCGCCCATTTCGTCGCCGGATGGCAGGTCGCGGCGACCTTGTGGCTGGACGTGCCGCAGCGTGATCTGCAGGGTGTGGCCCGCGCGATCTCCCGGCTGCCGGAGATCCGGCTGTGCGCGACGGTGGGCAGCGAGGCGAACCTCGTCGCGCAGGTCTGGCTGCACCGGCTGGAGCACCTGGACCGGTTCGAAGCGCTGCTGGCGGCGCGGTTCGTCGGCACGCGCGTCCTGGATCGCTGGGTGACGCCGCAGTTCGGCAAGCGGCTCGGCCACCTGATCGGCCAGGACGGCAGGCGCACCGGATACGTGCCGGTGATCGCCGAATCGACCCTCGGGTAAGCGAGGTCAACCCCGCGGCGCGGGACGCCAGGACGGCTTGTTCCCGGTGTCCTCCAGCTCCCACCCGCCGCCGGGGTGCAGCCGGTCGTCGTAGTAGAAGACGTGCTCGGGCAGCGGGACGGACATCCCGCCCGCGTCGACGAACGCCTCCCGGGCCGCGTCCCGCAGGTCCGCGCTCGGCACGCCGAACGAGTCCCGCGCCAGCAGGGCGATCCGGTCCAGCGCGTGGTGGCCGAGGAAACTGTCGTAGACCAGGCTGTGCACCCGCTCGCGCGGTATGCGCATCCGGGAGAGCACGTTGACCGGCGGCGGGTCCGCGGTGCCGCCCGGCCGCAGCTCGTCGTCAAGGTACACGGCGCCGTCCCGGTAGAGCACCTCGCTGCGGCTGCCGTCGGCGGCGCAGCGCACGACCGCGTTCTGCCCGTGCATCTCCAGCAAGCAGCCGGTGGCCAGCGCGCTGCGCACCCAGGTGCGCACCAGCGGGACCACCAGCCGGTCGGCCACCCAGCGCAGGGGGTCTTCTCCGCTGCGCGCCACGAGCTGCTCCAGCAGCGCGGGATCCTGCGGGCGCAGCACATCGCGTCCGTACAGCGCGAACAGCGGGACGACGACCTCCCCGTCATCCGGCGGGAAAACCTCCCCGGGCGGGGCCGCCTCCCGCACCAGGAAGCCCCAGGAGTGCTCGGCATCGTCGCCGAGCACCGCGCCGGCCGTCTCGGGCAGCACCGGGATGCCGGCCGCGGTCAGCTCGCCCGTGGTCCACAGCGCCAGCGCGATGAACGGCCTGCGCAACCGGCGGGTGAACCGGGACAGGCGCTTGGGGTAGTGCAGTTTGACGAAATGCGGTGCCGGTTCGTGCGCACCGATCCGGTGCACGAAGACCGTGCGGGCGTTGGCCGAGGGGCTCACCAGCAGGTCCGGGCCGCGTCGGCGCTCCAGCAGCGCGTCGCGTCCCGGCAGGTCCGGTGCGGACAGGGCTTCGGGGTGCACCGGCAGCAGGAACTCCCCGTCGGCGAGGTAGTGCGCGGCGGCGGGGGAGGGGATTCCGCTGCCGAGCACCGCTCCTTCGGCGGCGGGGATGCGAAACGTCGGTGCGGTGAATGCGTCCGGCGCCCGCTGCGGGTGGTAGTCGTCGGCGATGTCCATGTCCGCGGCGAACCTGCTGTAGTCGCGGGTCCCCGCACCCAGGTACCGCTCGGCGTATTGCCAGGTCTGCCACCGGTCTGCGGCCGGATCCAGGAGCATGCCGCCATCGTTCCACGCCGTGCTGCGGCAGGCCGCCCGCCGCGGCCGGGATGTCGCGCGGGATTCAGCCCGGATCCTGCGCGTTGGACCGCAACCGGTCGAGCAGTTCTTCGAGCTGGGCGGTCTGCTGCTCGTCGAGTCCGCGGTGCAGCTGCGCGTCGAACTCGGTCGCGGCGCGGCGCATGCGGTGGAACGCCTCCTCGCCGTCGGGGGTGAGCTCCACCAGGTGCACGCGGCGGTTGCCGGGATCGCGCCGCCGGGTGAGCAACCCGCGGGACTCCATCCCGTCGAGGTGTTGGGTCAGCGTGGCGCCGCGGATGCCGACCGCTTCGGCGAGTTCGCGCTGGTTGGCCACGGTGCGGATCTTCAGCGACATCAGCACCAGCCAGCTCGGCCGGGAGCCTCCGACGGCGGCGAGCGCATCGTCGAACGCCTGGCTGACGGCCTTGGCGGTACTGGCCAGGCGCAATCCCAGCGGTGGTCCGGCGGGCGGTGTCGGCATACGGCGAGCCTAGCAGGGACCATAAGGCAACGAACGCATTGACGCCGAACCGTTCGGTACCTAACATTGTCGGTGTCCGGACCGGCACCGGATACCGGTCCGTTCCGCGCGGAGGTGCGCGATGAGCACCGCCACGACATCAGCACCGGTCTTGGATCGGCTCGGTCGCTGGGCGGCCGCCGAGGCCGCGGGCGACACCCGGGCGCTTCGAGACCTGCTCACCCGGGATTTCGCCGGGATCGGTCCCTACGGATTCGTGCTCGACCGCGGGCAGTGGCTGGACCGCTTCGACTCCGGAGACCTCGTCAACGAGGAGTTCGCGGTGCACGACACCGGTGTGCGCCACCTCGGGCAGGACGTGGCGCTGGTGACCGGCCTGCTCGACCAGCACGCCGCGTACCGCGGGCAGGCGCATCCGGGCCGGTACCGGTTCACCGCGATCCTGGTGCCGGACGGCGGTGCGTGGCGGCTGACTCACGTGCAACTGTCCCCGGTGCCCGGTCGGTAGGCGACGGGGAGGTGACGACCGTGCGCACCGCCACGACCGCCCCACCGCCACGGGTCGACCGGCGCGCGCAGCCCGCGCGCCGGCTCGGGAAAGTGCAGCGGCAGATCGTCCTGGTGGTGCACATCCTGTCGGCCGCGGTCTGGATCGGGCTCGATGTCGCGTTGGCCGTGTTGGTGGGCACCAGCCTGCTCACCGCGGATCCCGAGCTGGCCGCCGCCGGTTTCCGGGTGCTCGTCCTGCTGGCGGTGTGGCCGCTGCTCCTCGCCGGTTTCACCTGCCTGGCCAGCGGAATCGTGCTGGGGATCGGCACGAAGTACGGGCTGCTGCGCTACTGGTGGGTGGCGCTGAAACTGCTCATCAACGTCGTGTTCACCGCGCTGGTGCTCGTGTCGCTGCGCCCGACGGTGCTCACCGCGGCCGACCAGGCCCGGCAGCTGGCGGTCGTCGTGGATCCCGGAATGCTGCGCGCGCTGGTGTTCCCGGTGATCGTCTCCGCGATCGGGCTGACCGGTGCCGTGCTGCTGTCCGTGGTCAAGCCGTGGGGCCGGATTCGCGCGCGGCTCAGCCGATGAGCGCGCTGAGCAGGGCGGCGGTGGCGAACCCGACGACCGATAGCAGGGTCTCCAGCACCGTCCACGTCTTGAGCGTCTCGGCCACCGGGATCCCGAAATACCGCGAGATGATCCAGAATCCGCCGTCGTTGACGTGCGAGGCGATGATCGAGCCGGAGGCGATGGCGATCGCGATGAGCGCCAGCTGCGGCTGGGAGAGGTCCGCGCCGGCCAGCAGCGGCGCCACGATACCGCCGGTGGTCACGATCGCCACCGTCGCCGAGCCCTGCGCGATGCGCAGGCCGGCGCTGATGACGTAGGCGGACACGAGCATCGGCAGCCCGACCGCCTGCAGCGAGCCGGCCAGCGCGTCACCGACCCCGGTGGCCTCCAGCACTTCACCGAAGAAGCCGCCTGCGCCGACCACGAGCAGGATCATGCCTAACGGCTTCAGCGAGGCACCCGTCAGCGACGACACCTCCTGGGCCGACATGCCGCGGCGGAAGCCCAGCAGCCAGGACGCGCACAGCACGGCCAGGGTCAGCGCCACCACCGGGTTGCCGAGGAAGGTCAGCGCAGTGCGCACCGGACTGGTCTCCGGCAGCGCGATGCTGGTGAACGTGGCGCCCAGGATCAGCACCATGGGCAGCCCGATCACGAACGCCACGGTGCCCAGCGCGGGTTCCGGGCGTCCGGCGTCGGTGTCCTGCTCGTCGGTGGCGAGCATGTCGTCCGGGACCGGCAGGTGGATGCGCTTGCCGATCCAGGCGGGGAACAGTACGCCGGCGATGGCGAACGCGGGCAGCGCGCACACCGCGCCGAGCAGGATCAACCAGCCCAGGTCCACGCCGAGCAGCCCCGCGGCCACGACCGGACCGGGATGCGGCGGCAGGAACGCGTGCGTCACGGACAGCCCTGCCGCCAGCGGCAGGCAGTACAGCAGGATGGACCGGCCGCTCTGCCGGGCCGCGACGTAGACCAGCGGGGCCAGCACGAACACCCCGATGTCGAAGAACACCGGGATGCCGAACACCAGCCCGGACAGGCCCATCGCCAGCGGTGCCCGCCGCTCACCGAACGCGCGCAGCAGCCGCCGGGTGAGCAGCTGGGCGCCACCGGAGGCCTCCAGCAGCGAACCGAGCACGCTGCCGAGCCCGACGATCGCGGCGATGTGCCCGAGCGTGCTGCCGATTCCGCTCTCCAGCAAGGAATCCCCGCTGTCCTGGGCGTTGCCGACGAGCTCCTCGACCGGGATGCCCGCGGTGAGCGCGATGAGCATCCCGACGACGATGAGCGCGATGAACGGCTCCACCCGGAGCCGGATGATGAGCAGCAGCAAGACGGCGATGCCGGTGGCGCTGAGCGTCAGCAGGCCGGCGGTGTCCTGTTGCAACCAGTCGACGAATCCGGGCATGGGTGTCTCCGGTGGGTGCGGGGGAGAGGGGCAGGATGTGCGGGAAAGTGGACGGTCAGCGGCTGCGGCGCAGCGCTCGCCCGGGCTGGGCCCCGGTGCGGTGCCCGTCCTCGATCACGGGTACGCCGTTGACGAACACGTGCGGGATGCCGGCGGCCTGCTGGCGCGGGTTCTCGAAGGTGGCGGTGTCGGTCACGCGGTCCGGGTCGAAGAGCACGAGATCGGCCGCGCAGCCTTCCCGGATGCGGCCGCGGTCGGTCAGGCCCAGCCGGTCGGCGGCGCGGCCGGTCATGTGCTGGACGCACTCTTGAAGGCCGAGCACACCGAGTTCGCGCACGTAGTGGCCCAGGTAGCGCGGGAACGTCCCCCACGCGCGCGGGTGCGGGCGGTCGCCGACCAGCAGGCCGTCGCTGCCCGCGGTGTGCACCGGGTGCCGCATGATCGCGCGGACGTTGTCCTCGTGACCGACGTGCATGAGGCAGGACGTGCCGAGGCGTTCGGCCACCAAGGTGTCGAAGTACAGGTCGCTGGGCCGGATCCCGGCCACCCGCGCGGATTCCGCCACGCTGCGGCCGACGAGGTGCCCGTGCCGCTGCGCGTCGCGGACCCCGTTGATCTCGATGGTGTCCCAGTCGATCGGCACGCCGTGGCATCCGTCGGCGCCCTCGACCTCCATGACCGTGCGGATGCGGTCGCGCTGCACCGGATCGCTCAGCCGCTGCAGCGCGGCCTCGACGCCGCCTTCGGCGACCCAGCTGGGCAGCAGGGCGTGCAGCGAGGTGCACCCGGGCAGGTAGGGGTAGCTGTCCAGCGTGATGTCGCACCCGTCGGCGATCGCGGAGTCCAACATGGACAGCAGGTCGCCGGCGCGCCCCGCGTTCGGGCCGAAGTTCATGGTGGCGTGCGCAAGGTGCAGCGGGCAGCCGGAACGCCGGGACACCTCGATCATCTCGGCGTAGGCGTCCAGCGCGCCTGCCCCGTAGCTGCGGTGGTGCGGGCTGTAGAACCCGCCGTGCTCGGCCACGACCGCGCACAGCGCGGCTAGTTCGCCTGTTCCCGCGTACATGCCGGGCGTGTAGGTCAGCCCGGAGGACATGCCGAACGCGCCCTCGGCCAGCGACTGCGCGAGGGTCGCGCGCATCCGGTCCAGCTCGTCCTCGGTGACCGGTCGGTCCTCGTAGCCGGCGCAGAGCATGCGCAGCGTGCCCTGCGGCACGAGGTAGGCCGCGTTGGCGGCGATCCCGGCGTCCAGCCGGTCGAGGTACTCGGCAACGCTGCGCCAGTTCCAGTCGAATCCGGGCGGATCGTCGTTCCACCCGGCGATCTGGGTGCGCAGCGTCGCCAGCACCGCGTCGTCGACCGGCGCGTAGGACAGCCCGTCCTGGCCCAGGACTTCCAGCGTCACGCCCTGGGAGACCTTCGCGGTGTGCTCGGGTTCGGCGAGGATCTGCAGGTCCGAGTGCGCGTGCATATCGATGAAGCCGGGCGCGAGCACCAGCCCGGACGCGTCGAGGGTGCGCCGAGCCGACAGCGCGCCCGGGGCGGCGATCTCGGCGATGCGGCCGCGGTCGATCCCGACGTCGGCGGTGCGGCCGGGAGCGCCGGTGCCGTCCACGACGAGCGCTCCCCGGATGGCGATGTCCACGGTCGTTCCTCCCGATCGGTCAGAAGAAGGTGCGCACGAGGTCGGTGACCCGGTCGCCGTCGACGACCGGGATGAGCGGCCACTTGTCGAACACCGTGCAGGGATGGGACAGGCCGCAGCCGATCCAGTCGCCCACCTGCAGGTCGGTGCCGGGCGGGGTGGCCAGGAACGCGTGCTGGTCGGCCAGCGAGGTCACCCGGTACGCCCCCGGCGCGAGCGGTTCGATCCCGCCGTCCGGTCGGCGCCGCACCTGCGGTTCCGGGAGGTGCTGGTCGAACGAGACGTCCCGGCGGCCCATGGTCAGCAGCGCCAGCCCGGGTTCGGGCTGCGAGGTGACCTGCGCCCAGATCCGCAGGGCCGGGCGGAACGGCTGCTCCTCGCCCGCGAGTCGGTGCGGCCTGCCGAACGGGGACATCCTGCGGTACAGCCCGTCGTCGTGCGTGAGGTAGGCGCCGCTGCGGATCACCGGCACGACCGGGGACGCGGTGTGCCACTCGGCGGTGAGCGCCTCGGCGACCTGGTCGAAGTAGGAGCTGCCGCCGCAGGTGGCGATGATCTCCTCGCGCCCGGTGAACAGCCCGGCCCCATCGATCCGTTCGGCGAGGTCGCGCAGCCCGGCCAGGTAATCGTCCACAGTGGACGTGTCTTGTTCGGTGAGGCCGTGCGCCATGGCCGCCTCGTAGCCGCCCACCCCAGCGAGGTCGAGCACGGGGCTGTCCGCCACGGCCGCGGCGACCGCCATCGCATCCCCGGTACTGCGTGCCCCGGTGCGCCCGTGCGCGCCGCCGAGCTCGACGAGCACCGGCAGCTGCCGCCCCGCTCCGGCGGCGGTGAGCGCCTCGGTCATCAGCCGCACGCCGGCAGTCGAATCGACGAAGCAGCACAGCTCGAAACCGGGATCGCGGTCGAGCTCGGCGGCCGCCCACGCCAGTGCGTGCGGATCGAGCAGCTGGTTGGCCAGCAGCACGCGGCTGACGCCGAAGGCCCGGTAGACGCGCAGCTGGGCCGCGTTGGCAGCGGTGATCCCCCAGGCGCCGTGCTCGATCTGGCGCTGGAACAGCTGCGGAGCCATCGTCGTCTTGCCGTGCGGGGCCAGCTGCACTCCGGCGCGGGTGCACCAGTCGGCCATGGTGCGCAGGTTGTGCTCCAGGGCCGCGTCGTCGAGGACGAGCAGCGGGCCGATGAACCCGGCGTCGGTGAGACCGGGCTGCTGCTGGAGGAATTCGGCGACCGTGGTGCCGAAGGCCGCGCTCGGCATGCCCTTGAACCGCCAGTCGATCCGTTCCGCGCGAAGTCCGCGCAGCGCGTGCTGATCCAGTGAAGCCGTCCGCACAGTCGCTCCCAGGTGGTGGCTATATTGCATAGAGCGCAACGCCCGTTGCGCATGTTGATGGAGACTGTGTAGCATTCGGCCACCGGGCCGTCAACGAAGGAGCTGCATGGACGAGGAGCGGGCGATCTCCCCGCGTGCGGACGTGGTCTGCCTCGGTGAGACGATGGCCTTGTTCGTGCCGGATGCCGCCGGGGAGCATTGGCGGCGCACCGCGGGCGGCGCCGAGTCCAATGTGGCCTGTCACCTCGCCCGGTCCGGAGTGCGCAGCCGCTGGGTCAGCGCGGTCGGCGACGACCCGTTCGGCCGGGCCGTCCTGGACCTGGTCTCCGCATCCGGCGCCGACACCTCCGGAGTTCGGGTGGATCCGCAGCGGGCTACCGGGCTGTACTTCAAGGACCCCGACCCGTCCCGCGGCCGGGTGCACTACTACCGGCGTGGTTCGGCGGCCTCCGCGCTCGGGCCGGACCTGCTCGGCGAACTCGACCTGTCCGGTACCGCGCTGCTGCACCTGACCGGGATCACCCCGGCGCTGTCGCCGTCGTGTCGCGCGCTGGTCGAGGAGTCGCTGGAGCTGCCGCGCGGACCGGAGGTGTCCTTCGACGTGAACTGGCGCCCCGCGGTGTGGCGGGGGTCCGATGTGGACGATCCCGCCGATCTGCTGCGCCGACTGGCCGACCGGGCCGGTACCGTGCTCGTCGGCGACGACGAAGCCGCCGCGCTGTGGGGCTGCCGCACGGTGACCGAGGTCCGTGCCGTGCTGCCGGGGCCGCGCGCCCTGGTGGTCAAACACGGTTCGCGCGGTGCCACGCTCGTCGAGGACGGTGCGGAGGTGTTCCAGCCCGCGCTGCGGGTGCGGGTCGTGGATCCGGTCGGGGCCGGGGACGCCTTCGCGGCCGGGTACCTGGCCGCCACGCTGTCCGGGCAGGACCGCAGGCACCGGCTGCGCGCCGGGCACCTGCGCGCGGCGGCGGTGCTCTGCACCGGTGACGACATGAGCGCACCGCTGCCCGCCGCCGACGTGCGGCGCATGCTCGCCGCCGACGCACCGGCCTGGAGTTCGGCCGTGATCGAGGAGGGGAGGCTCACCGGATGAGCCAGAGTCTGGAACGCGGGTTGACCGTGCTGGGCGCGCTCGGCGACGGACCGCAGACGCTGGACGGGTTGGCCACCGCGGCCGGGGTGCACAAGTCCACCGCGCTGCGCCTGCTGCGCACGCTGGAGGCCAACCGCTTCGTGCGCCGGGAGGGCGCGCACCACTACCGGCTCGGCAGCGCGCTGTTCGACCTGGCCAACCGCGCGCTGGAGGACGTCGACGTGCGGGACGCCGCGCGCGGTCCCATCCGCGAGCTGGCCGAGAACACCGGCCACACCATCCACGTGGCGGTCCAGGAGGGCGACGAGGTCGTCTACGTGGATAAAGTGGACAGTCGGCACGCGGTTCGCATGTACTCCCGGGTGGGCAGGCACGTGCCGCTGCACTGCACCGCGGTCGGCAAGGCGCTGGTCGCCGAGTGCCCGCCCGCGGTGCGCGAGCAGCTGGCGCACCGGATCGAATACCCGCGGATGACGGCGAGCACCGTCGGGTCGGCCCCGGAGTTCCTCGCCGAACTCGACCGCGTGCGCCAGCGCGGATTCGCCGTGGACCGCGGCGAGCACGAGGACTTCATCCACTGCATCGCCGCCCCGGTGCGCGATGGCAGCGGAGAGGTCGTGGCAGCGGTGTCGTTGTCCGTACCGCAGGTGCTGCTCGACATCGACGGCCTGCTGGCGCTCGTCGACGACCTGCTGCGCACGACCGGGCAAGTGTCCGCCGAACTGGGCGGACGGCACGAACCGACCAACGGAGAGGAAGACCGATGACCAGGACCGTGGTCCGCACCGACAACGCCCCGACACCACCGGCCGCGATCCCGCTGTCGCAGGGTGTGCGCAAAGGCGGCATCCTGCAGGTCTCCGGGCAGACCGCGGTCGACCCCGCCACCGGCAAACCCGTCCCGGGCGGGGTCGCCGAGCAGACCGAGCAGGCGTTGCGCAACGTGATCGCCATCCTGGAAGCCGACGGATCCGGGTTGCAGGACGTGGTGATGCTGCGCGTCTACCTCACCGATGTCGCGCAGTTCGCCGAGATGAACGAGACCTACGCGCGGGTGGTCGGCGAGCCGTTCCCCGCGCGCACGACCGTCTACGTAGGACTGCCGGAAGGCCTGCTCGTCGAGATCGACGCGCTGGCCATCGTGGAGTGACGCCGCCCGGTTCCGGGACGCGCTGCGATGTGCGGGTCCCGGAACCGGTGTCACCAGGCCGTTTTCGGCTCCGGCCACCAGCCGGCGCGGGTCATCGGCGTCGCGGGGGAGCCGGTGATCCGGGAGACCGCGTCGGTGACCGCGGACAGCTCCCCGCCGGCGATGGCCTGGTACCAGGAGATCCACGCCTCGATCTGCGCCCCGCTCTCGCCCCTGCGCCACCGCCACGCGAACGCGTCCTCCAGTGTCTCCGGCACGTAGCGGTAGGGCCGCCCGGTGGCCTCGGCGATCCGCTGGACACCCTCCGCCAACGTCAGCGCCTCCGGGCCGGTGACCTCCAGGATGCTGCTGTCGTGCTCGGTGCCGTCCTCGGCGGCCAGCGCCGCGATGACCGCGGCCAGGTCGTCGTGCGTGACGAAGGCGACCCGACCCGTTCCGCCGGGTCCGCGCACCACGAGCTCGTCATCGGCCAGCGCCGCCGGGGTGGAGGCGTAGAAACCGGCGCGCAGCACCGTGTGCCGCACACCGGATCCGGCCAGGTACTGCTCGGTGAGCCAGTGGTCGCGGGCGTTGCGGTAGGTCGCGGTCGGCGAGGCGCCCAGCAATGAGACGTACAGCACCCGCTGCACGCCGACCGCCGCAGCGGCCTCGACGGCCGAGGCGTGCTCCTCCAGCCGGCGGCCGGTCGGATGCGCGGACACCAGCACCAGCGTCGACGCGCCGTCCAGCGCGGTCCGCATGTCCGCGGTGTCGAGGTAGGCAGCCGGGCCCCGCCGTTCGGCCCCGGGCAATTCCGGCAGTCGCGCCGGGTCCCGGCCGACGAGCAGCTGCGGAACGCCGCGCTGCGCCAGCCGCGCGGCCACCCGGCCGCCCAGCGCGCCGGTGGCGCCGGTCACCGCCACCGCGGGCCGTTCCGGTGCAGTCATCTGCTTCCCTCCGTTCCCTCCGTCCGAACACGACATTCGGGACCCGCGCAGGTTCCGGGCCCGAGTGTAGGTCCGGATGATCGCGCCCGCGGCCGCCGGCGGCGAGGTTCGGCCGCCGGGGCCGCCGGGCGGCGCCGGTACGGTGAACCCGGACCGGCGCGCCGGCCGCACGCGGCGCGACCGCACCGGTACCGGGCGTGCGCAGCGGGGAGGATCGCGCGTGGAGCGCAAGCAGCTGGAGTACTTCCTGGCCATCGCCGGGCACGGCAGCTTCACCGGTGCCGCCGCCGCGCTGCGCGTCGCCCAGCCCTCGCTGTCCTACGCGATCCGCGCGTTGGAGAAGGAGATCGGCGTCCCGGTGTTCCGCCGCCTCGGGCGCGGTGTGGCGCTGACCCCCACCGGCGAGGCGTTGCTCACCCCGGCGCGGCAGATCGTGCGCGAGTTCGCCAAGCTGCACACCGAAGCGCTGCGGGTGACCGAGCTCGCCTCCGGTCGGCTGGACATCGTGGCGGTGACCACGCTGACCGTGGACCCGCTGGCCTCGTTCGTCGGCGAGTTCCGCAGCCGCTACCCCGGCGTGGAGATCAACATCGTGGACCCGGAGAACTCGGCCGCGGTGGTGGACGCCGTGCGCCGCGGCGACTGCGAGCTCGGGCTGACCGAGATCGACATCCCGGCGGAGGGCATGGAGGTCCTGGACTTGCCGGAGCAGGAGATCTTCGCGGTGTTCCCGCCGGACGGCCGGTCCCGCGGCCGGACACCGGTGCCGGCCCGGGAGTTCGCCAAGCACGACGTGGTGACCACGCCCACCGGTACGACCACGCGCAGCACCATCGATGCCGTGCTGGCCGATGCGGGCGCGAAGGCCCGGATCGCGGTCGAGGTCACGCACCGCGCGGCGATCGTCCCGTTGGTGCTGGCCGGTGCCGGGGCGAGCATCCTGCCCAGCCGGTTGGCGCACGATGCCGCCGCGCTCGGTGCGGTCATCGCGCCGCTGGATCCGCCGGCGACCCGGCACGGCGTGGTCGTGCACCCGTCCGGACCGCTGTCCCCGGCGGCGCAGGCGTTCGTCGACCTGGTCCGGGAGAGCTGCTGAGCCGGTACCGCGACCGCGGCGCGGGCCCCGGCCACACCGAGCCAAAGAGAGCCTCTATGGCTTCGTTCCGAAATCCGTCTAGGTCCGCCGACTGGATCGCGTTGATCCCGGTGCGCCCCCGTGGCAACCTCTTCCGAGATCGCAGCCGCGGCAGTGTTCGGGAGAACGCGCCGCTGGGCGCAGTGCGGGACGGCAGCTCGACGGGGAGCCGCCGGGCGGTGCATCCCGGAGCGGGTGCTCGCCCCCGGGCCGGACAGGAGCCGCCGAACGAATCGTGACCTCTCGTTCACACTGCGCGTGCTGCGCGGCAACACGAGAAGGATGGTTCATGGCGTCGCGGACGCGCACACACATCGTCGCCGCACTGGCGGTGATCGCGCTGGTGGTACCGGCCGGGTGCAGCTGGGAGAAGGGGTTCCAGGGCGCCGAGCCCGAGCCGGACGAGGTGCGCCTGGTCCAGCAGCCCTGGGAGGACCTCGTCGTGGAGAACGAGATCGTCCGCCAGGTGCTCGGCGAGCTCGGCTACCGCACCCGGGTGCAGGAGCTCTCGGTACCGCTGGGCGCGCAGGCGCTGGCCAACGACCAGGCCGACGCCTACCTGGGCAACTGGTGGCCGAGCCAGGAATCGGTGTTCGAGCGCCACCTGGCCACCGAGAAGGTGGACGTGGCCGGAACGATCGTGACCGGCTCGGAGTACGCACCCGCGGTGCCCGAGGCCGTCGCCGAGAAGTACGGCGTGCGGTCGCTGGCGGATCTGGACGAGAAGGGCGACCTGTTCGACCGGCAGATCCTCGGTATCGAACCGGGCAGTCCCGGCAACGACTACATCGCCAACGCCATCGAGGCCGACGCCTACGGGCTCGGCGATTGGCAGCTGGTGCAGTCCAGCACGGCCGCGATGCTCAGCGAGGTCGAACGCCGGGTGGACGAGGGAAAACCCATCGTGTTCCTCGGGTGGAAGCCGCACTGGATGAACCTGGAGTGGGACCTGCACTACCTCGACGACCCGGAGCGCGTCTGGCCGGGCGCCGGCGGGATCCGCACGGTGTTCAGCGAGGACTTCGCCGCCCGCGAACCGGACATCGCGCGGTTCCTGTCCCAGATCCGGGTCGATCAGGGCACCGCGTCGACCTGGATCCACCAGCTCAGCAAGGAGCAGATCCCGAAGGAGAAGATCGCAGCCGACTGGATTCGTGCGAACCCCGACGAGGTGCGCAGCTGGCTGCGCGGGGTGCGGGCCGCCGACGGCGGCCCGGCCGCGGGCTGAACGCGCACCGGACCGATTCCCGCAACGCGACCCGGTGATCCGATGTGGACGCATCCGATCCCGGAATGAGGCGCACCGCGCGAATTCTCGCGCGCAGCATCGTGCTGCGACCGCGAACCGCGGCAGTGCGCGAGGAGGACACCATTGCTCCAGGCGATGAACGTGACCAAGGTGTTCGGGCTGCCCCCTGGCAGGGCCCGAGACCTGCTGCGCGGCGGTGGGGGAGACCACCGTGCGGCGGTCATCGGGGCCGGCGGGGTCATGGCCGTGGACGACGTCTCATTCGACGTCGAACGCGGTGAGATCTTCGTCATCATGGGGCTTTCCGGATCCGGCAAGTCGACGCTGATCCGGATGGTCAACCGGCTGGTGGACAGCACGGCGGGCGAGATCCGCTTCGACGGCGAGGACATCGCCGCGATGAACCGCACGCAGCTGCGCGAGCTGCGCAACCGGCGCTTCAGCATGGTCTTCCAGCACTTCGCGCTGTTCCCGCACCGCAGCATCCGGGACAACGCCGCCTACGGACTCAAGACCCGCGGGGTCGCGCGCGGTGCGCGGCTGGAGCAGGCCGACCGCGCGCTGGAGCAGGTGGGTCTGCACACCTGGGGCGATGCGCGCCCCGACGAGCTCAGCGGCGGCATGCAGCAGCGCGTGGGCCTGGCCCGGGCGCTGGCCACGGACCCGGACGTGCTGATCATGGACGAGCCGTTCAGCGCGCTGGATCCGCTCAACCGGCGCGCGATGCAGGAACAGCTGCTGGACCTGCAGACCCGGCTGGGCAAGACGATCCTGTTCGTCACGCACGACCTCAACGAGGCGATGCGCATCGGCGACCGGATCATGGTGATGCGGTCCGGTTCGGCGGTGCAGCTGGGCCGCGGTGCGGAGATCATCTCCGAGCCGGCCGACGACTACGTGCGCGAGTTCATCGCCGATGTGGACCGCACCCGCGCGCTCACCGCCGGTGCGGTGATGACCGAACCCGCGGTCACCGCGGATCCGGGGGAGACCGGGGCCGACGTGCGCGAGCGCCTGCGGCGCGCCGGTACGCCCGCGGCCTACGTGCTCGACGAGCAGCGGCGGATCACCGGAGTCCTGCACGCCGCGGACCTCGGCGCCCACGAGCGCCCCGCGGCCGAGCTGGCCGACCAGGAGTACGCGCGGGTCCCCGTCACGGCGCCGCTGGCCGACTTCTGTCACCTGGCGGGTCGGCACAGCGCGCCCGTGGCCGTGGTCGATGACGAGCGCAGGCTGCGCGGCGTCGTCGAGCGTGCGGCGCTGCTGGATGCCATCGCGTCCCCGACCGAGGAGGCCGCCCGTGCCTAGGATTCCGCTCGGTGAGCTCATCGATGCCGCCATCCAGTGGCTGACCGTGCACGCCGACGGCCTGTTCGACGCGGTCTCGGCGGTGCTGCTGTTCCTGGTCAACCTCGCCTACGGGGTGCTGGCCGCACCACCGGACCTGGTGCTGGTGCTGCTCCTGGCGCTGGTGGCCGCGTGGAGCACGCGCCGCGTGCTCAGCGGGATCGCCGCGGCGGCGGCGTTCCTGCTGGTGCTCGGCATCGACCTGTGGACGCAGACGCTGCAGACCCTCGCGGTGGTGCTGGTGGCCGCGCTGGCGGCCGTGCTTTTCGGCGTCCCGCTGGGGATCCTCGGCGCCAAGAGCGCCCGGGTGAGCGCCGTGCTGCGCCCGGTGCTCGACTTCATGCAGACGCTGCCGGTGTTCGTCTACCTGGTCCCGGCGGTGTTCTTCTTCGGTATCGGCGTGGTTCCCGGTATCGTGTCCACAGTGGTCTTCTCCATCCCGCCCGCGGTGCGGCTCACCGAGCTCGGCATCCGCCAGGTGGACGGCGAAACCGTCGAGGCGGCACACGCTTTCGGTGCCCGGCCGCGCCAGGTGCTGCGCGAGGTGGAGATCCCGCTGGCGTTCCCGTCCATCATGGCCGGGATCAACCAGGTGATCATGCTGGCGCTGTCCATGGTCGTGGTCGCCGGGCTCGTCGGAGCCGAGGGGCTCGGGTCGGTCGTCGTGGAAGGGGTCACCCAGCTCAGCATCGGTTCGGCCTTCGAGGGCGGTATCGCGGTGGTGATCCTGGCGATCTACCTGGACCGGGTCACCGGTGCGGCGGGCCGCGCCCGGCCGCGGTCCGGGCGTTGGTCCGCGCGGCTGCGGCGGCGCACCGCCCCGGCGAGCTCCACGACGTCGGACATCGACGGAACTGATCGGTAATCGATGCGGTGCGGTCCGGATCCGGGCCCGCACCGCACCTTCCGCCCGACCGGGCGGAGCGCACGAACATCCCGCGAACAGGAGTCCCCATGCCCGAGCGGCCACCCGACCGCACCCGGCTGCCGATCGCCGACGACCACCAGCCGGACGCCACCTCGCTGGACGTGCGCGACCAGGACCCGGCGTTCGAACCTCGGCAGCCGGTCCGCGCCCCGAAGGGGGCGCCCAACGTCGTCGTCGTGCTGCTCGACGACATGGGCTTCGGCGCGCCGAGCGCCTTCGGCGGACCGTGCCGGATGCCCACCGCCGAGCGGCTCGCCGACGGCGGGCTGCGCTACAGCCGCTTCCACGTCACCGCCATCTGCTCGCCGACCCGGCAAGCGCTGCTGACCGGGCGCAACCACCACTCGGTGGGCATGGGCGTGACGACCGAGATGGCGAGCTCATCACCGGGTTACACGGGAATCCGGCCGCTGAGCGCGGCCACCCTCGCCCAGACCCTGTCCGGCAACGGCTACAACACCGCTGCCTTCGGCAAGTGGCACCAGACCCCGGCCCGCGACGTGAGCGCTGCCGGCCCCTTCGACCGGTGGCCCACCGGGGAGGGTTTCGAGAAGTTCTACGGGTTCCTCTGCGCGGAGATGAACCACTGGTACCCGGTGCTGTTCGACGGCACCAGCCCGGTCGAACCCGAGCGCAAGCCGGAGGACGGCTACCATCTGTCCGAGGATCTCGTGGACCGGGCCATCGACTGGATGCAGGACCAGCGCTCACTGAAGCCGGACAGCCCGTTTTTCATGTACCTGCCGTTCGGCGCCACGCACGCCCCCTACCACGTGCCGCGCGAATACCGGGACAAGTACCGCGGCAGCTTCGACCACGGCTGGAACGAGCAGCGCGAGATCACCCTGCGCAAACAGAAGGAACTCGGCGTGGTGCCGCAGGACGCCGAACTGGCACCCTGGGCGGAGGGGGTCCCGCACTGGGACGACCTCTCGGCCGCCGAGCAGCGTTCCGCCGCCGCGCTGATGGAGCTCTACGCCGGGTTCGCCGAGCACACCGACGACCAGGTGGGACGTCTCGTCGACGCGCTGGAGGAAGCCGGCTCGCTGGACGACACGCTGTTCGTCTACGTCCTCGGCGACAACGGGGCCTCCGCGGAAGGGGGGCTCGGCGGCACGCTCAACGAGCACCGGTTCGCCAGCGGCATCCCGGACACCCCGGAGTTCATCCTGGACCACCTGGACGAGCTCGGGGACGCCACCACGCACGCGCACTACCCGGTGGGCTGGGCGCTGGCGATGAACACGCCGTACCAGTGGACCAAGCAGGTGGCCTCGCACTTCGGCGGGACCCGGGACGGCATGGTGGTGCACTGGCCGAACGGCATCGCCGAGCCGGGCGGGGTCCGCGACCAGTTCCACCACGTGATCGACATCGTGCCGACCGTCCTGGAGGCGGCGGGCATCCCGCACCCCTCAGCGGTGGGCGGCGTGGCGCAGCAGCCCATCGAGGGCACCAGCATGCTCTACAGCTTCAACGAACCGCACGCCCCGGACCGGCACCGGCTGCAGTACTTCGAGATGGTCGGCAACCGCGGGATCTACCGGGACGGCTGGACCGCGGTCACCCGGCACGGCACGCCGTGGGAGATGGTCCAGGACGGACGCCGCTACTTCGACGACGACGAGTGGGAGCTCTACGACACGAACACCGACTGGACCCAGGCGCACGACATCTCCGCCGAGCACCCCGGCAAGCTCGCGGAGCTCAAGCAGCTGTTCCTGGTGGAAGCCGCGCGGCACAACGTGTTCCCGCTCGACGACCGGATGACCGAGCGGGAGAACCCGCAGGAGGCCGGCCGGCTGGACCTGATGGGCGACCGGCGCTCGGTGACCTTCCACGCCGGCGCCAAGCGGCTGACCGAGGAGACCGCACCTAACGTCAAGAACCGCTCGCACGTGCTCACCGCGCAGGTGACGGTGCCGGACGGCGGTGCCGAGGGCGTGCTCCTCGCGCAGGGCGGCCGGTTCGGCGGCTGGTCGGTGTACCTGCACGAGGGTCGGTTGTGCTACGCGTACAACTACTTCGGGCTGCAGGTGCACACCGCGCGGTCCGCGGATCCGGTGCCCGCCGGGCCTCACGAGCTGCGCGTCGAGTTCGGCTACGACGGCGGGGGAGTCGGCAGGGGCGGTACCGCCGCGCTGTCCGTGGACGGTGCCGCGGCGGGCGAGGTGGTCGTGCCGGCCACGATCCCGTATTACTTCGCCTTCGACGAGACCTTCGACATCGGCGTGGACCGGGCGTCCCCGGTCACCGATGACTACCCGGTGGTGGACAACGCGTTCACCGGAACCCTGCACCGGGTGCGCGTCGACCTGGGCGAGGACCTCTACGACGATGCGGACGCGGCGCAGCAGCGCGCCCTGTTCCGAGCCGGCCATGAGTGAGGGGTGCTGCAGCCCGGGAACCGGGCGCTCGGTCCCGGACGTGCCCGCCGCGTCCGGGACCGCGGGCAGCACGCGCGGCATGGTCGCGCTCGGTGGCGAGTCGTTCCTGATGGGCTGCGCCGACGAGCACGCCTACCCGGAAGATGGGGAGGGGCCGCCGCGCACCGTGCACGTGGACGCGTTCTGGATGTCGGTCGCGGTGGTGTCCAACGCGGATTTCGCCGCGTTCGCCGCGGAAACCGACTACCGCACCGATGCCGAGCGGTGGGGCTGGTCGTTCGTGTTCGCCGGGCTGCTGCCGGACGACTTCCCGCCGACCCGCGGGGTCGCCGCGGCCCCGTGGTGGCGGCAGGTCGAGGGTGCGCGCTGGGACCGCCCGGAAGGCCCGCAGTCCGATGTGGACACGAGGTGGGACCATCCGGTGGTGCACGTCTCCTGGCGCGACGCCCAGGCGTACTGCGCGTGGGCGGGCCTGCGGTTGCCGACCGAGGCCGAGTGGGAGTACGCCGCGCGCGGCGGGCTGCGCGGGCAGCCCTTCCCGTGGGGCGGCGAGCTGGAGCCGGGCGGCGTGCCGCGGATGAACGTCTGGCAGGGGGTGTTCCCGCAGCGCAACGATCTCGCCGACGGGTGGTACGGGACATGCCCCGTCGACGGGTTCCCGCCGAACGGCTACGGGCTGCACAACACCACCGGCAACGTCTGGGAGTGGTGCGCCGACGAGTTCGCGGTGCCGCAGCGCCCCGACCCGGCGCACGCGGGCCGGCGCAGCGCGCGCGGCGGATCGTTCCTGTGCCACGAGTCGTACTGCCGCCGCTACCGGGTCTCGGCCCGGCAGGGGCTGACCCCGGACACCACGACCAGCAACACCGGCTTCCGCTGCGCGCGCGACGCGTGATCGGTGCAGGCGCCACCGGGCCACTTTCCAGGTGCGGCCCGGTGGCAGCCGGTACATCGGCGATACCGCCCGCAATGTTTCAACAGCGTGTTGACGGCCGCCGCGGTCGTTTCGGAAGTGATCCGGCGCACTCCTCACTCGAACGGGGAATAGCGAGCTCCGCGGTCGACTTGTGGCCGGACGTGATGAACACCGCCCGGTATTGCCTGCTGACCGCGCGGGCGCACGTCGACCTGCGCCGCCAGGCGAGCGCGCTGTAGTCGCCGCCTGCGAATCCGCCGTGCTGCGGATCGCCCGGCGCCCCCGCTCACCGCCCGACCGCGCATCCGGCGGGTCGGCGAACCCAGGAGACACCTGTGTCCACTTCGGACGAATCCGCGGCGCCTGCCGCCCGGCGCCCGCGGATCAGCCCGCGCGCCTTCGCCGTCGCCATCCTGACCTCGCTCGTGCTCGGTGCCGTCCTCGGCTGGGCCGCGCGCCGCACCGACGCCGAATGGCTGGTCACGACGCTGGACCTGGTCGGTTCGACGTTCACCGACCTGCTCACGTTCACCGTGCTGCCGCTGATCTTCACCGCGATCGTCGTGGGGATCGACAGCCTCCGCGCCGTCGGCGGCGGCCGCACCGCGGCCCGGCTCGGCGGCAAGACCGCGCTGTGGTTCGCGATCACGTCGCTGGTCTCGGTCGTGATCGGGCTGCTCGTCGCCACCGCGTTGCGGCCGGGTGCGGGGGTGCGCCTCGTGCCGGATGACGCCGATCTGCGCGAGGTGTCCGACCAGGAGGCCGGTTCCTGGTCGGACCTGGTCACCGGTCTCGTCCCGGACAACCTGATCAGCGCCTTCGCCGACGGCGAGACGCTGCAGGTCGTGTTCATCGCGCTGCTGATCGGCGCGGCCTGCTACGCGCTCGGGGACACGGCGAGGCCGTTCGTCGAGGTCAACCGGTCACTGTTCGAGGTGATCCAGCGCGTGCTCGGCTGGATCATCCGGCTGGCGCCGCTGGGCACGCTCGGGCTCATCGGCAACGCGGTGGCCACCTACGGCGGGGAGTTCTTCGCCCCGCTGCTCCGGCTCACCGCGGGGACGTACCTGGCGTGCGCGGTGGTGCTGTTCGGCGTCTACCCGGTGCTGCTGCGCGGCATCGCCCGGGTGAGCCCGCTGCGCTTCTTCGCGAAGAGCTGGACCGTCCTGCAGTTCGCCTTCGTGTCCCGTTCGTCCAGCGCGACCCTGCCGCTGAGCAGGCAGGCCGCGGAGAACCTCGGCGTGCACCCCTCGTACGCGAGCTTCGCCGTGCCGCTGGCGACCACCACGAAGATGGACGGGTGCGCGGCCGTGTACCCGGCCATCGGCGCGGTGTTCATCGCGGACCTGTTCGGCATCCCGCTCGGCTGGCCGCAGTACCTCACCATCGTGCTGGTCGCGGTGTTCGGCGCGATCGCCACGGCCGGCGTCACCGGCTGGTTCACCATGCTGACCCTGACGCTGGCCGCGCTGGGCTTCCCGCCGCAGGTCGTGGCCACCGGCATCGCGGTCGTCTACGCCGTCGACCCGATCCTGGACATGATGCGCACCGCGACCAACGTCGCCGGGCAGATCGCGATCCCGACCGCGGTGGCCCGGACCGAAGGACTGCTCGACGACGAGGTTCTCGCCAGCCCGTCCGGACCACCGCTGCTGGAGCAGCCGGCCGGGACCCGCGGCTGAGCGCTCAACCGCGGGCCGGCTCGGGGGTCTCCGCAGCGGTCTCCCGGTCCTCCTGCCGGCGTTCCCGGTGATGCGCGGACCCGGTCAGCACCGCGAGGCCCAGGCCGACCGCGGCGAGCACCGCGCCGATCCAGGCCGGCGAGGTCAGGCCCCATCCCGCGCCGATGCCCAGCCCGCCGAGCCAGGCACCACCGGCGTTGGCGAGGTTGAACGCCGAGTGGTTGGACGCGGCGGCCAGGGTCGGCGCGGTGCCCGCGCGGTCCATCACGAACACCTGCAACGGGGCGGTGACCCCGAATCCGGCGGCACCGAGCACGATGATGCCCAGCACCGCGGTCAGCGGGGTGTGCACGGCGAACGTGAACAGCACGAGCACGACCGCCAGCGCGGCCAGCGAGCCGTAGATCGTCGGCAGCAGGGCGCGATCGGCCAGCGGGCCGACCAGCAGCGATCCCAGCGTCATGCCCACGCCGAACAGCGCCAGTACCACCGGGATCGCACCGCCGTTCAGCCCGGCCAGCTCGGTCATCATCGGCGACACGTAGCTGTAGACGGCGAACACCCCGGCGAACCCGAAGACCGCGGTGGTCAGCCCGAGCACCACGGGGCGCCGGCCCAGCGCGGAGAGCTCGCTGCGCAGACCACTGCCGGGTGCGGCTTCCACCCGCGGGACGAACGCGGCGACCCCGAGTGCGGCGAGACCACCGAGCGCGGCCACGACCAGGAACGCCGCGCGCCAGCCGAGCAGTTGGCCGAGGTAGGTGCCGCCGGGCACGCCGACGATGTTGGCCACGGTCAGGCCCAGCAGGACGCGGGACACGGCGGTCGCCTGCTTGGCCGGGCCGACCAGCCGGGCCGCGACCAGGGTGGCCAGGCCCAGGTACGCGCCGTGCGGGAGCCCCGCCACCACGCGGGCGGCGAAGACCGTCGCGTGCTCGGGGGCCAGCACGGTGGTCAGGTTGCCCACCACGAACAACCCGAGGAACAGCAGCAGCGCGCTCTTGCGCGGCAGGCGGGTGCTCAGCGCGGTGAGCAGGGGTGCGCCGATGACGACCCCGAGCGCGTAGGCGGAGATGAGGTGGCCTGCCGAGGACAGCGGCACGCCGAGATCGGCGCCGACCTCGGGAAGCAGGCCCATGATGACGAACTCGGTGGTGCCGATGGCGAATGCGCCCAGAGCCAGGGCGAGCAGCGCCACAGCCATGCGGTGTCTCCTCGTCGAACGGTGGGTTCGGCACGGCGGGCAGCAGTGGTGCGGGCCCGGCATCCACGGCGGTCCCGGCAACGGTTTAGCACGTGCCAAATCCAGGGTCGCAGCTCGCGCCCCGCGCAGCCAAACCCGCGGGCTGTGACACCCCTCGCTCCGCGGCCGGTGTGGATCCGCAGCGGACCGGCGCGGATACCATCGCCGGCGCGGGGCGGTGCGGCCCCCGCATCCGACGAGCCTGGAGGCGCCGATGGCCGACGGCGAGCCCGCGCGCGGCGGAAACCGTCCTCGCGGCAGGCGCACGACCATGGCCGACGTCGCCGCGCACGTGGGGGTGTCCCGGCAACTCGTCTCGCTGGTGCTCGGCGACCGGCCCGGCCCGAACCCGAAGACCCGCGAGCAGATCCTGCGCGCCGCCGAAGATCTCGATTACCACGCCGACACCGCCGCCCGGCTGCTGCGCAGGCAGCGCAGCCGCCAGCTCGGGGTGCTGTTCACCATGGAGCACGCCCTGGACGCGCACATCGTGGAAGGCATCTACACCGCGGCCGCGCGGTTCGACTACGGCGTCGTGCTCAGCGCGATGCTGCCCGCCCGCAGCCTGCGCGCGGCCCTCGACGACCTGCTCGGCCTGCGCTGCGAAGCCCTGGTGCTCATCGGACTGTCCGCGGAGGCACCCGCGCACCTGGCCAAGATCGCCGAGCAGCTCCCCGTCGTGGAGATCGGCCAGCACACCGGCGCCGCGGGCACCGACAGCGTGCGCACCGACGACGTCGCGGGAGCCCGGCTGGCCGTCGACCACCTCGCCGGGCTCGGCCACCGGGACATCCTGCACGTGGACGGTGGTGAGCTGCCCGGGGCCGCGGAACGCCGGCGCGGCTACACCGACGCGATGCGCGCCCGCGGGCTCACCGAGCACACCGAGATCCTCGGCGGGGACTACACCGAGGAGTCCGGCGCCCGGGCGGCCCGCGCGCTGCTGGACCGGGACCGGCTGCCGACCGCGGTGCTGGCGGGCAACGATCCATGTGCGCTCGGGCTGCAGGAGACGCTCGTGCGCGCGGGAGTGCGCGCGCCGCAGGACATTTCCATCATCGGTTACGACGACAGCAGCACGGCCGCGCTGTCCTTCCTCGACCTGACCTCGGTGCGCCAGGACGCCCAGCAGTACGCGGACCTGGCGGTGCGCTGCGCCGCCGAGCGCCTCGACGACGGCCGCACCGCGCGCCGGGACATCGTGCTGTCCCCGACGTTGACCGAACGCGGCAGCACCGGCCCGCCGCGCCCGTAGCGGGACCTGCGCTCACGGACGCGGATCGGCCGGGGCGCCGACCCGCAGCAGCAGGTGCGCCACCCCGCCGATGCGCAGTTCGGCCGCGAGCTCCTCGCGCACCGCCGGGAACCGCAGCGGCCGGGTGATCATCGTGGCCACGAGTCCGATCCGCACCGCCTCCAGCCAGGCTTGCTGCGCGGCGGCACCGGCGCGCAGCTGGTCCAGCGGACCGTCGATGAGCGAACTGACGACCAGCACCGAACCACCTAGCGCGGCTTGATCCGGATCCCGCGGGTCCGGGATCCGCGGCGTCATCGCGGTGAGCGGTCCGGCATCGGCGAGCTGCCCGCTGCGCGGCGGCGGGATGTCGAGTTCCCCCGCGGCTTCCTCCACCGCCTCCCAGCCGGCCCGCTGCAGCGCCCGGGCCAGCACCTCGTGCTGCTCGGCGCCGGTCACCCAGATCGCCCGCCGTCCCGCGGCCGCCCGCACGTCCTCGCGCAGCGGAGCGGGTACCGGAGGAGCCGACAGCACCCGGTGCTCGTCCGGATGGGTCTGCATCGCCCGGGCCAGCTGCCGGTCGGTCTCGTCGGGGACATGCCGGTGCGTGGGGGTCACCGTGGCCGCCGTGTGTTCTTCGTCGGCGTGCCAGCGCACCCGGGAGTCCCAACCGAGCAGCCGCATCGCCACGCTCAGGTTCGCCGCCGCGGCCCCGCAGGACAGCCGCCGGTCGCGCGCCTGCCAGTCCCGCTCGCGCGGTCCGTCCGCGGAATGCTCGCTGAGCACCACCGAACGGCCCCGCCGCTGCGGCGACCACGGGCGCTCGTCGACGCCCGGCGGTAACCGGCGCAGCGCGTCGAGCAGCGCCGGCTCGTCCGCTCTGGGCCAGGGGCCGCGTTCGCGCCCCCGCTCGCGCCGGTGGAACCAGTGCATCCGACGACCAGCACCTCTCGCGTCGGGCCAGGAGACCACCGTGCCGGTTGGGCGTGTGTCCGGACAGGGGCATTCGTCCCGGCCCTGACCAGGCATCCCGCCATCGTGTGAAGATCGGCTCAGCGCACGCCGTCCGGCAGGCCCATCTCCTCGCGGAGCACGCGCCGGACCTCCTGCTCATCCGTGAGTTCACGGGTGCGCGCGGTACCGGTGTGCTCATCGGTGATGGTGAGCTCGCGCCCGGACAGCGAGCGGTGCACGCCCGGTTCGGTGCGCTGCACGGCCGGACGGTCGCGGAACGGCGAGCGCGGGTGGGTGGCGATGTACCAATTGGCCACGTCCAGATCGATCCGCGCCGCGGGTTCGGCGCTGAGCGCGTACTGCGGGACCCACCGGTCACCCGCGCGCGCCTCCAACACCCAGCTGTCGTACCCGTCGGCACCGGGCCACCGGCTCAGCCGGTGCCGCCGGGTGCCGGCAGCGCGTTCGGCGCCCGCGGTGAACGGGAGGGGCTCGATCGGCGCCCCGATCGAGCCGAACCCGACATCGGTCAGGAACCGGGTGTCTTCCCCGGGGACGTCGACCAGCAGTGCCGCGTGGGTGCGCGGCCGCGAGGCGGGGTCGTCGGTGCCGACGAGCACCCGGCCGGTGAGTAGCCGCACACCGAATCCGACTCGTTCCAGCACGGCGGCCAGCAGCAGGTTGTGCTCGAAGCAGTAGCCGCCCCTGCCCCCGCGCACCAGTTTGTCCTGCAGGTCGGCGAGCGCGAGCGAGGGCACGGATCCGCCGACCACGTCCAGGTTCTCGAACGGGATGCTCATCAGGTGCCCGCGCTGCAGCGCGGACAGGGTGCCCAGGTCCGGGGCGTCCGGCGGGCCGGGGAACCCGATGCGCTCCAGGTAGGCGGGAAGGTCCAGTGCGGACGCGGTCGGCGCGGTCATCGGTGGGCGTGTTCTCCTCTGCGTCTCCCCGGCGGCGCTGCTGCCGCCTCCTCTCGTTCTACTCCCGCCTGGACACCGCGGTCGAGTGTGGTCCAGGCCGCCTCGGCGGGCGGTGCTAGCGTGCGAGTACTGGGAACGTGCCGATGGAAACGTGGAAAGGGTGGTGGCGATCGTGCAGGTGGCGGTCCTCGGAGCTACCGGAACCGCCGGGGCCCGGACGTTGGCGCAGCTGCGTGGACGCGGGATCGCGGCGACCGGGTTGTCCCGCGCGTCCGGTGTGGATCTGCTGACCGGTGCGGGGCTGCACGAGGCGCTGGCTGAGGCGGATGCGGTGATCGACGCGTCGCAGCCGCTGCCGTCCGACGGTGGGTCGGGGATGCGCGAGGCGCTGGCCGCGGCCACCCGCAACGTGGTGCGCGCGTGCGCCGACCAGAACGTGGGGCACCTGGTGTTCCTGTCGATCCTCGGCATCCACGATCCGCGGCTTGCCGGGTTCGAGTACTACGCGGGCAAACGGGATCAGGAGGCGGAGCTGGCGGACAGCCCGGTGCCGGTGACGCTGGTGAAGACCACGCAGTGGCACGAGTTCGCGACCAACCCGTTCGCCGTGTCGTTCGGCGCGGACGAGGTCGCGGTGCAGGACTGGCTCGTCCAGCCGGTGGCCGCCGACAGCGTCGCCGGAACCCTCGCCGACGCCGCGGTCGGCGATCCGGACACCGCGACCCGGCGCATCGCCGGTCCGGAGGTGCTGCGGCTGCCTGAGCTCACCGAGCGCGTGCTGGCCCGTACCGGCGATCCGCGCCCGGTGCGGAGCGTGCCCGCCGACCCCGTCGCGCTCGGCGAGGGTGCGCTGCTGGCCGGGGATGACGCGGAGATCCTGCCGCCGGACGTGCCGACCTGGCTGGCGGGCGCCTCCGGCTGAGGCGGGGGCGTCAGTTCTGCTGCTTGTCCCGCGTCTCGTCCTCCGCGGCCGCGCCGGAGCGGTCGGTCGCGGAGCCGCCGCCCGCGGGCAGCGCGTCGGCGCTTTCGGACCGTTCGCTCTTCGCGCGCTCCTCGTCCTGGCTGAGCCCGCGGGCCTCGGCCTTGAGGACCCGGGCGGACTGACCGAGGGAGCGGGCCATCTTCGGGAGCTTGGAGGCGCCGAACACGGCGACCAGAACCAGCACCACGATGAGGATTTCCCAGGTACCAGGCATGTGAACCTCCGTGAAGCGCGGATACCCGCCGGATCCTACCCGCTGCGTTCCCTCGGGGATCCGCCAACCCGCGCCGTGACCCGAAAATCGCGCGCCTATGTCCGAAACACGCCGGAATGTCCGGCATCTCGATGTCCGGCGAGTGCGCTGGTCGGGCCCGGCGCGGAACGAGGCGGAGTCAGTCCGAGCCGGGGACTGCCATCTCGCCCAGCAGCGACCAGTCGTCCTGGTCCACCGTCGTGTTGACCACCCGGGGCGTGCGCACCAGGTACGGCGGCAGCGCGTCCTGGGCGGCCTTGAAGTGGTCGGACTGCACGTGGGCCGCGCCCGCCTCCCCGTCCCGGAAGGCTTCGACGAGCACGTACTCGGTCGGGTCTTCGACGCTGCGCGACCAGTCGAACCACAGGCAGCCGGGCTCGGCGCGCGTGGCCCGAGTGAAGTCCGCGGCGATCTCCGGCCACCGGTCGGCGTGCTCGGGCACCACGGAGAACTTTGCGGTAATGAAGATCATGGGTTCCTCGATCCGTCGGGGTCGGGCCCACGGTAACGCACCCCGCCGCTCCGTCGGTCCACCGAGGACCGCCGGGTCGATCCACAGTGGATCCGACCGTCCCGATCGCGCGGTGGTCGCCGCGGAGCGCGGCGTTCTGCGTTGCGCCCGGCCGCACGGGTCGTCGATGCTGCCGGGATGGCGATTCGACTGCGCGCGCTGGAACGCGACGATCTGCGGTTCGTGCACGGGCTGAGCAACAACTCGCAGATCATGTCCTACTGGTTCGAAGAGCCGTACGAGGCGCTGGTGGAACTGCAGGACATCTACGACCGGCACATCCACGACGTCCGGGAGCGCCGCTTCGTGATCGAAGTGGACGGGGAGCGCGGCGGGCTCGTCGAACTGGTGGAGATCGACTACATCCACCGCAACGCGGAGTTCCAGATCATCGTCGCACCGGACCACGAGGGGCGCGGTGTCGCCGGCCGGGCGACCCGGATGGCGCTGGATTACGCCTTCTCCGTGCTGAACATGCACAAGATCTACCTGCTGGTCAGCACGGAGAACCCGAAAGCCATCCACATCTACCAGAAGGCGGGTTTCCGGACCGAGGGCGAGCTGCGCGAGGAGTTCTTCGCCGGCGGGCGCTACCACAACGCGCTGCGGATGGGTGCTTTCCAGCGTGATCACCTCGGGCGGCAGTAGCCCGGGTGTTTGCGCCACGGCGGGTGGGGGAACACCGCCGGTCGGAGATCGAGAGCACAGGAGGTGCGCATGACAGCCGATATCACCGGTCGCGCGGTCGCGTTCCTGGTCGCGCCGGAGGGCATCGAGCAGGTCGAGCTGACCGAGCCCTGGACGGCGGTCGAGCAGGCGGGCGGCGATCCGGTCCTGGTGTCCACGCAGTCCGGCCGGGTGCAGGGCTTCCACCACCTGGACAAGGCGGACACGTTCCCGGTGGACGCGGTCGTGGGCGAGACCGGCGCGGACTCCTACGACGCCCTGGTGCTTCCGGGTGGCGTGGCCAATCCCGACTACCTGCGCACCGTGGGCGACGCGGTGCGATTCACGCACGCGTTCTTCGAGCAGGGCAAGCCGGTCGCGGCGATCTGCCACGCGCCCTGGCTGCTCGTCGAGGCCGACGTGGTGCGCGGACGCACGGTGACCTCGTTCCCGAGCGTGCGCACCGACCTGGTCAACGCCGGAGCCGAGTGGGTGGACCGCGAGGTGGTGACCGATCGCGGGCTGGTCACCAGCAGGACGCCGAAGGACCTGGCGGCGTTCAACGCGAAGCTCGTGGAGGAGATCGCCGAGGGTGAGCACCGGGCCCAGGCCCGCAGCGCTGAGCGCGTCTCGGCAGGGCCGGCAGGCGGTCACAGCCGGAAGTAGGTGTGCTTGTCCTCCGGCACGAGGTCGAGGTACTCGCGGTGCCCGTCGATGAAGCTGCGCACGAACGGGCAGTACGGCAGCACCGCCAGTCCGCGGCGCCGCGCCTCGTCCAACGCACCGCGCACCAGGGTGCTGCCGAGGCCGCGCCCTTCGAACCGCGGGTCGATCTCGGTGTGGATGAAGGCGATCGCCCCGCGCTGCAGCCGGTACTCGGTGAATCCGGCGACCTCGTCCCCGGTGCGCACCTCGAAGCGGTGCTGTTCGGGGGCGTCGACGACCTCGGTCGGGGGCACGTGACCTCCTCGGGGATCGGTGCCGCTCACACCGCGGTTCGCACCACGACGACCGGGCAGGCCGCGTGGTGGGTGATGTAGGCGGTAACCGATCCCAGCAGCGCTTTGCTGAACCCGCCGCGCCCGCGGTTGCCCAGCACCAGCAGTTCGGCGTCCTCGGCACTGCTCAGCAGCGCCTTGGCCGGGTGGCCGTTGGCCACCTCGCGCCCGATGGTGATCCCGCCCTGGTCATCGGCGACCTCGGCGATGACCTCGCCGAGGATGTGCGCGGCGTTGGTGTTCAGGTCGTCCCGGCTGGGCGCGGCTTCCCAGCCGTAGATCGGCGGCGCGTCCCAGGAGATCACCGCGGACACCCAGCCACCGGTGAGCCCGGCTTGCCGGAGGGCCCAGCGCAACGCCGCTTTGGACGGTTCCGAGCCGTCCACACCGACCACGATCTTGCCGCCCGATGCCGCGCTCATGAGCACCTCCGGTCGAGCACCTGTTCCGATGCGAGCTCACTGTGCCCCGAACCCGGGCACGGCGCACGGCGGATGGGCCGCGGTGCCGCTCACCGGGTCAGTCGCGCGAAGTCCGCGGGGGCGATGTTGCCCCCGGAGAGCACGACCCCGATCCGCTCGCCCGGCTGCGGCCTGCCGCCGAGCAGCGCCGCCACCGCCACCGCCGCGCTCGGTTCGATCACCAGCTTGAGCCGTTCGAACGCCAGCAGCACCGCCGCGCGCACCTCGTCCTCGGGCACGGTGCGGATCTCGTCGATCAGCCGCCGGTTGACCTCGAAGGTCAGCTCGCCCGGTTCCGGTGCGGCCAGTCCGTCGGCGATGGTGTCCGGGACGGGGATGCGCACCCGCCTGCCCGCGCGCAGCGACCGGCTGGTGTCGTCGGCGGCCAGCGGTTCGGCGGCCACGATCCGCAGATCGGGCTGCACCGAGCGGGCGGCCGTGGCACAGCCGGCGATGAGCCCGCCACCGCCGACCGGGACCACCAGCGCGTCCAGCGGCCCGGCGTCGGCGAGCAGTTCCAGCGCCGCGGTGCCCTGCCCGGCCATCACGTCCGGGTGGTCGAACGGCGGGATGAGCACCAGCCCGCGCTCGGCCGCCAGCCGCCGCCCGATCGCGGTGCGGTCCTGGGTGTGCCGGTCGTAGGTGACCACCTCGGCGCCGTATTCGCGGGTGGCGGCGACCTTGCCCGCGGGGGCATCGGTGGGCATGACCACGACCGCGGTCGCACCCAGCAGCCGGCAGGCCAGCGCCACGGCCTGGGCGTGGTTGCCGGAGGAGTACGCCACGACGCCCGCGCGCCGCTGCTGCGCGTCGAGCCGGGCGATCGCGTTGTAGGCGCCGCGGAATTTGAAAGCTCCTGCGCGCTGCAGGTTCTCGCATTTGAAGAACACCCGGGAACCGGTGAGCTCGTCCACCGCGCGCGAGGTGTGCACCGGGGTGCGGTGGGCGGTCCCGTCCAGGCGCCGGGCCGCCGCCCGCACGTCCTCGGCGCGCAGCACGGCGTCCACGTCGTTCCTCCCGCGGTCGTCGATCACCAGCTCCCCGGGCCGCCGCTGAAGCGCTCCGGGATGCCCGCGGTGGCCAGGTCGACGGCCTCGCGCACCAGCTCCAGCATCCGCTCGGCGTCCCGGCGCGGATCGGCGCACATCGCCTCCAGACCGATCCGCAGGCCGGCGAAGACGACGCCGACCAGCACCCGGGGGCGGAGGTCCGCGGCGGGGTCCAGGTCCTGCCGCCGGGCGATCTCGGCGGTGAGCTGCTCCTCGACTTCGGCGCTGCGCCGCAGGTTGCCGGCCAGCAGGGCCGGGTTCTTGGTGATCAGGTGCTGGGTCAGCAGGTACCGGTGCACCCCGTCGCCGTCCGCGGCCGCGTGCAGCATCTCCAGCACGGCTCCGCGCAGCGCCGCCAGCGGCGGTTCGGCCGCCGGCCTGCCCGCCAGCGCGTCGACCACGAGCACGTCGAATTCCGCGCCCTTGGCCAGGGCGAGGTCCTCCTTGCTGGCGAAGTAGCGGAAGAAGGTGCGCGGGGAGACGTCGGCGGCCGCGGCGATCTCGTCGACGGTGGTCGATTCGTAACCGGACCCGGCGAACAGGTCCAGTCCGGCGTCGATCAGGGCGGCGCGGGTGCGCTGCTTCTTGCGGGCGCGCAAGCCGTCCTGATCGGTCGGGGCGCTCATGGGGCCATTGTGCACCACGGCGTCGACTGCCAAAAGTCAGTGTCCGCCATGTGGCAGAAACTGCCAGAATTGATACGGTGGGCCGCGTCGCAGACCCGCTAGGAGTGATGATGAACAACGGCCTGGAGATCCGCCTCGCCGCCCGCCCGCAGGGATGGCCCACCCGGGAGACCTTCGACGTCGCCGAGGTCCCGGTGCCCGAGCCCGGCCCCGGGCAGATGCTGGTGCGCAATCTCGTGATGAGCGTGGATCCCTACATGCGCGGCCGGATGAACGCCGGCAAGTCCTACGTGGCCCCCTTCCAAGTGGGCTCGGCGTTGGACGGCGGCGCCGTCGGGCAGGTCGTCCAGTCCGATGCGGAAGGATTCGCCGCCGGTGACTTCGTGCTGCACTCCGCCGGATGGCGGGACTACGCGGTGCTGGACGGCCGCTCCGCGACCAAGGTCGACCCGGACATCGCGCCGCTCAACGCCTACCTGTACGTGCTCGGCATGCCCGGGATGACCGCCTACGCGGGGCTGGTCGACGTCGCGCGGCAGCAGGAGGGCGACACCGTGTTCGTCTCCGGCGCGGCCGGTGCGGTCGGCTCGCTGGCCGGGCAGATCGCCAAGCTGCGCGGCGCGAAGCGGGTGATCGGCAGCGCCGGCTCCGCGGAGAAGGTCCGCTACCTCACCGAGGAGATCGGATTCGACGCCGCGTTCGACTACCACGACGGCCCGGTCGCCGAGCAGCTCGCCGCAGCCGCACCCGACGGCATCGACGTCTACTTCGACAACGTCGGCGGCGAGCACCTGGAAGCCGCCATCGGCGCGCTCAACGACTTCGGCCGCGTCGCCGAGTGCGGGATGATCTCGCAGTACAACAACGCGACGCCCGAACCCGGCCCGCGGAACATGTTCATGCTGGTGAGCAAGCGCCTGCGGCTGGAGGGCTTCATCGTCGGCGACCGGATGCACGTGCAGGACCAGTTCCGCGCCGACGTGGGTGGCTGGCTGCGCGACGGCAAGATCAGCTACCGGGAGACCGTCGTCGACGGCCTGCGGTCGGCCCCGGACGCGTTCCTCGGCCTGCTGCGCGGGGAGAACACCGGCAAGATGCTGGTCAAGATCGCCGATCCCGCCTGATCAACCGGCCGCCCGCCGGGCTATTCGGCCGGGTGGGCGGCCAGCCAGTCCTGCCAGGTCGTGGTCCCGCGCCTGCCGGACGGCGCGGTCATCCGCTGGGCAGCTCGCTGCATCCGAGCCGGCGCAGGGACTTTCAGCACCCGCGGCCGGTTTTCCCTGGCGCGGCACCACATCTGCAGCGCCTGGCCCAGCGTCAGCAGCTCGGGCCCGCCGAAATCCTCGACGCGGCCGGCAGGGCCTTCGAGCAGCCGCTCCACGAGAAACGCGGCGAAATCGGCTGCGTCGACCGGTTGCACCGGCAGCGCCGCGGGCAGCGGCAGGAGCGGCAACCGGCCGGCCGCGCCCAGCATGCGGTCCACCAGCCAGTGGAACTGGGTCGCGCGCAGGATCGTCCACGGCACCTCCGAGATGGTGACCAGTTCCTCGGCGGTGTGCTTGAGCTGCAGGTAGGGCAGTGCGGGCCGGTCCACGCCGACGATCGAGACGTATGCGAAGTGGTCCACCCCGGCCTGGGCCGCCGCGTCGAGCAGCCGACTCGTTCCGTCCACGTCGACGTCCGGCGGACTGCGCCGGAAATCCACCGGGCGCAGGAAACCGCGCTGCGCGGCGGGCGAGAACGTGGCCGCGTGCACGACGGCGTCCACCCCGTCGACCGCATCGGCGAGACCCTCCCCGGTGACCAGGTCGCCGCGCACCTGCTCGCCCGCGCCGCCGGTTCCGGGCCGGCGCGTGAGCACCCGCACCCGGTGAGTCGGCGCGAGCAGCTGCACGACCTCGCTGCCCAGATGACCGGTTCCCCCGGTGACCAGCACCGTCTGCATAGCGCACCACCCCGGTTCGACTGTCCCACCGCCCCGGGGACCGCGCGACGCGTCCGCCGCCTCCCGCGGGCCGAGCGGCCCGAGCGGGCGAACCGCGCGCGTCCGCACCACCACGGACGGCACCCGGATGCCGCAGTCACGTGTGGTTGACTTCACTCGTCCGGCCACTAATGTGGTTCGTGCGCCGCGCGGGGTTCCGCCCGCCGCACGATCGTTCTGCACCGCGATCACCGCTGCGCGACCGCCGACCGAAGCATCCGACTCCCTGGCCGCACCCGGACGAGGAGGCGCTCGTGGCGAAGAAGACCACCGTCAGCATCCTGCACTGCGGATCCATGCACGCCGATCTCACCTGGCTGCTGCTGGCTCCGGGAAAAGCCATGCGGCGCAGGCAGGACCGGCACCTTCCCGCACCGTGGACCGAAATCCCCACGCTGTGCGCACTCGTGGACACCCCGGATGGAAAACTGCTGTGGGACACCAGTTGCCCGCGCGACTGGGAAACCAGGTGGGAACCGACCGGCCTGCAGGACTTCTTCCCCTACGACGCGGTCGGCGAGGAGGAATACCTGGACTCACGGTTGAGGCAACTCGGCCTCGGGCCCGGCGACATCGATTACGTTGTCCTATCGCACCTGCACTTCGACCACGCGGGCGGGATCGACCTGTTCCGCGGAACCGGGGCGCAGCTGGTGTGCTCGACGCGGGAGCAGGAGTTCGCCTTCGGCTTCGACGGACCGTTCCGCGGCGCGCACCTCAAGGCCGATTACGCCGCGGACGAGTTCGCCACGGTCGACGGTGACCAGGAGTTCCTGCCGGGTGTCACCCTGCTGCAGACGCCCGGGCACACCCCGGGATGCATGTCCATGCAGGTCGACCTGCCGGACACCGGCACGATGATCTTCACCTCGGACGCGGTCTACATGGGCGAGAGCTACGGACCGCCGACCGTGCCCGCCGCCATCGTGGACAACCTGGAACAGTTCTACTCATCGGTGGAGAAGCTGCGCGGGATCGCCGAACGCACCGACGCCACCATGGTCTTCGGCCACGACCCCGACCAGGTCCACCAACTGCGCACCGCTCCGGAAGGGGTCTACACGTGACCGGCGAGACCGAGGAAACCATCTTCACCTGGGGCGCTCCCCCGCTGAAGTTCGGCGCCGGCGCGGCCGACGAGATCGGGTTCGACCTGCGCCAGTACGACGTCCACCGGGTGCTGGTGGTCACCGACCCCGGCGTGGCCGCCACCGGGATCCCGCAGCGGGTGTCGGAGAACCTCAAGCGCTTCGGCATCGCTGCCGAGCTCTACGACCGGGCGCACGTCGAGCCCACCGACGAGAGTCTCGTGCAGGCCGCTGACGCCGCCGCCGACCGCGGGCCGTGGGACGGGTTCGTCGCCGTGGGCGGCGGATCGGCCATCGACACCGCCAAGGCGGTCAACCTGCTGACCAGTCGGCCCGGCAGGCTCATGGACCACGTCAACAAGCCGGTCGGCGCGGCCCTGCCGCCGGACGGTCCGCTGGCCCCGCTGGTGGCGGTGCCCACCACGGCCGGGACCGGGTCGGAGAGCACCGCGATGTGCATCCTGGACGTGCTGTCCATGAAGGTGAAGACCGGCATCAGCCACTGGCGGCTGCGCCCGGCGATGGCCGTCGTCGACCCGCTGCTGACGCTGGGCCTGCCGCCGGAAGTCACCGCCGCGGCCGGCATGGACGTCGTCTGCCACGCCCTGGAGTCCTACACGGCGCGCAGCTACACCGACTTCCCGCGCAAGCAACCGGAGCAGCGCGTCACCTACTGCGGGTCCAACCCGGTCTCCGACCTGTGGTGCGAGAAGGCACTCGCGCTGATCGCCGGATCGCTGCGCCGCGCGGTGCACGACGGGAGCACCGACCTGCAGGCGCGCTCGGACATGATGCTGGCCGCGACCTTCGCCGGGATGGGGTTCGGCAACGCCGGGGTGCACCTGCCGCACGCCAACGCCTACCCGGTCGCGGGCATGGTCACCGACCACTTCCCGCCCGGATACCCGTCGGACGAACCGATGGTCCCGCACGGGCAGGCGGTGTCGCTGACGGCCCCGGAGGCGTTCCGGTTCACCTATCCGGCCGCCCCGGACCGGCACCTGCGCGCCGCCGAACTGCTGGCTCCCGGGCACGGGAGCACCGACGACGCCGAGCGGCTGCCCGCCGCGCTGACCGCGTTGATGCGCGATATCGGCATGCCCAACGGAATCGGCGCGGTCGGCTTCGGCGAAGGCGACGTGCCGCAGCTCGTCGAGGGAACCATGAAGCAGCAGCGGCTGCTGGCGACGAGTCCGCGGGAGGTCGACGAGGAGTCCGCCGCCCGGGTCCTGACCGGGTCGATCAGCATTTGGTGAGGAGCGGCCATGCCGATCCACGAGTACCGGTGCGCCTGCGGACGCCGATTCGAGGGCCTGCTGCGCCGGACCGATTCCCCCGATCCCGCGTGCCCGGGCTGCGGGGCCGCCGCGCACCGGATCCCCTCCGCGGCCGCGCTGTCCGGGCAGGCCGACCCGGGCCCGTCCCGCGAGCAGATGCCGCAGACCTGGCGCGGGACCTACTGCGGCGACCGCGAGTACGTCACCGGGCTGCGCCGCCGCTGGGAGCGGCGTGCCGAGCTCGAACAGCGACACCCGGAGCTGGCCGGCGACACCCGGCCGGTGCACGCGCACGAAGGCCGCTTCCACGGCGCGCCGCTGCGCAGCGGTGATCCGCTGCCCGCCGAGCCCGGTCACCGGCACGCGGAGGGAACGTGAGCATCTACGACGAGCGCCCCTGGCTGGCCCACTACGACCCCGGCGTGCCCGCCGACCTCGACCCCGGGTTCACCGATGTGCTGCAGATGTTCGCCGACTCGGTCGCCCGCGCACCGCACGCCGAGGTGCTCCGCTACTTCGACGGGCGGATCAGCGCGGCCGAACTCGACCGGCTCGCCGACGCATTCGCCTGCGCGCTGCTGGACAACGGGATCCGCGCCGGCGACCGCGTCGGGCTGTACCTGCAGAACGTCCCGCAGTTCGTGATCGCGATCCTGGGCACCTGGAAGGCCGGGTGCGTCGCGGTGGCGATCAACCCGATGAACAAGCACCGCGAGCTCGCCGGGCTGCTGCACGACAGCGGGGCGAGCGCGCTGGTGTGCTTGGAGACGCTGTACCGGGACGTGGCCGCCGAGGTGCTGCCGGAGACCGACGTGCGGTGGACCGTCACCACGTCCGAACTCGACCACCAGTCCCGGGACGATCCGCGCGCATTCGGTGCTGTGCGGCGTATTCCGGGACTGCCGACCGCGGACATGGCCCGCCTGCTGGAGGAATACCGCGGCCGCCGGCCGCCGCCGGTGCGCTTCGCGCCGGACGACGTCGCGGTGCTCACCTACACGTCCGGGACGACCGGCCCGCCGAAGGGCGCGATGAACACCCACCGCAACGTGGTGGTCAACGCGCACGTCTATCGGGACTGGATCGGCCTGGACGGCGGCGACGTCATCCTGGGCGTGGCGCCGCTGTTCCACATCACCGGTCTGATCGGGCACATCGGGCTGAGCCTGCTGCTGCCCGCACCGCTGGTGCTGACCCACCGGTTCCACCCCGGGCTGACCGCCGAGACCGTCCGCGAGCACGGCGTGACGTTCACGGTCGGCGCGATCACCGTGTTCATCGCGCTGCTCAACGACCCGGAGGTGCGCGCGCAGGACCTGGCCGGGCTGCGGAAGGTCTACTCAGGCGGCGCGCCCATCCCGCCGAGCACCGCCGACGCCTTCGAGCAGCACTTCGGCGCCTACATCCACAACACCTACGGGCTGACCGAGACGAGTTCGCCGGCCACGGATGTCCCGCTGCGCGCCAGAGCTCCGGTCGATCCCGCTTCCGGGGCGCTGTCGGTGGGCGTGCCGGTGTGCAGCACGGTGATGCGCGTCGTCGACGAGCGGGGTGCCGACCTGCCCGCGGGCCGGATCGGCGAGATCGTCGTGCAGGGCCCGCAGGTCGTGCCCGGGTACTGGAACAAGCCGGAGGAGACCGCCGCGGCGCTGCCCGGTGGTGCGCTGCGCACCGGCGATGTCGGCTACATGGACGAGTCCGGCTGGTTCTACCTGGTGGACCGCAAGAAGGACCAGATCAACGCCGGCGGGTACAAGGTGTGGCCGCGCGAGGTCGAGGACGTGCTCTACGAGCACCCGGCGGTACGCGAGGCCGCGGTGGTGGGGGTCGCGGACGACTACCGTGGGGAGACCGTGCAGGCGTTCGTGAGCCTACGCCCGGGCCGGACCGCCTCGGCCGAGGAGCTCATCGAGTTCTGCCGCGGACGCATGGCCGCCTACAAGTACCCGCGCCTGGTGGAGATCCGCGACGAGCTGCCCAAGACGCTGACCGGCAAGCTGCTGCGCCGCGCGCTGCGCGGGACGTGAGCACCGGGGGCGGTCACCGCGCGAGGTGGAAACCCCGGTACCCCTCGTCGGCCACCTCCCGGCAGATTTCCCGGTAGGTGCCGACCCCGCCGATGTAGGGCAGGAAGATCCTCGGCTTGCCGGGGATGTTCGCACCCATGTACCAGGAAGCAGCCTGCGGGTACAGGGTTTCGCCTGCGACCTCGTTGACGTGCGCGACCCACTCGTCCTCGGCGCCCGGATCCGCCTCGGTGCGGGTGAGCCCGCGGTCCCGGAGATGTTCGAGGTGCTCGGCGATCCACTCCACGTGCTGCTCGATGGACACGATCATGTTGCTGAGCACCGAGGGGCTGCCCGGTCCGGTGATGGTGAACATGTTCGGGAACCCCGCGCCGGCCAATCCGAGGTAACTGCGCGGTCCGGCGGCCCACTTGTCGCGCAGCAGGCTGCCGTCCGCGCCCCGGATGTCGATGCGGTTGAGCGGGCCGGTCATGGCGTCGTAGCCGGTGGCGAACACGAGCACATCGAACGCGAATGCGCGGTCCCCGACCTGCACGCCGCCGTCGGTGATCCGGCTGATCGGCTGTTCGCGCACGCTGACCAGGTCCACGTTGTCCCGGTTGTAGGTCGCGTAGTAGTCGGTGTCCACGCAGATCCGCTTGGTGCCGATCGGGTGGTCGGTGGGGCAGAGGAGGTCGGCGGTGGCGGGATCGTCCACGATCTCGCGGATGCGGGCGCGCACGAACTCCGCGGAGATCTCGTTGGCCGCCGCGTCGGTGAGGGTGTCCGGGAAGGCCGAGGTGAACGTGGTCCCGCCGTGCCCCCATCTCCGGTGCAGCTCGGATTCCACCTGCCGGCGGGGGAGTTCGGTCGCGTTGTCCGGCAACTGGTCCTGCAGGATCCCGCTGCGCGAATGCCGCGCCTCATCGCGCAGGCGAGCGTAGTCGGCCTTGACCGCGGCTTGTTCGGCGGGATCCAGCGTCCGGTTCCACGCCGGGATGCTGAACTGCGCGGTGCGCTGGAAGACGGTGACCTGCCGGGCCTGCTGCGCGATCAACGGGATGGCCTGGATCGCCGAGGAACCGGTGCCGATGACGCCGACCCGCTTGCCGCCGAAGTCGACGTCGCGGTGCGGCCACCTGCCGGTGTGGTAGGACTCGCCGCGGAAGTCGTCGATACCGGGGAAGTCCGGTGTCTGGGTGGCCGACAGGCAGCCCACCGCGGTGATCAGGTGACGCGCCGTCGTGCTGCCCCCGGCGGTGCGCACCCGCCAGCAGCGGTGCCGCTCGTCGTAGGCGGCCTCGTGCACGGTGGTGCTGAAGGTGATGTCGCGGCGCAGGTCGAAGCGGTCGGCGACGTGCCGGGCGTAGCGCAGGATCTCCGGCTGCGAGGGGTAGCGCTCGGTCCACTCCCATTCCTGCTGGAGCTGCTCGGAGAACGAGTAGCAGTAGTAGAGGCTCTCCACGTCGCACCGGGCGCCCGGGTAGCGGTTCCAGTACCAGGTCCCGCCGACGTCGTCACCCGCCTCGAAGACGTGCGCGGCGAAACCCCGCTCGCGCAGTTTCGTGAGCATGTACATGCCGGCGAAACCGGCGCCGATGATGATCGCGTCGTACTCGGGTGGCTGCTCGGTCATCGGGCGGGCTCCTCATCTGCGTCGGCGGGGAGTCGAGCGGACGCGCTGGGAACTGAATGATCGATCGCTCAGTGCAGCTTGCACGTGCGGGCAGCGGGAACGCAATGGCCGCATCGGGCCCCGGTGCACCGATGCGGCGCTTTCGGTGCCGGGGGCGAAATCCCGGGATGCGGCGGACCGCGTGCATCCACCGGGTGCAGCAATCGGCCACCCGGATGGCAGCAGACCGGCCGGGGACCCGACGCGCATGATCGCGCCAGCGCGCGAACCACGCGGCGGGCCCGTTGGCAAGGGACGGGACGTCCCGAGCGCGTCCCGGGACCGCCCGGGACGCGCCGGTGCGGGCCGATACGGGAGGACGGAACACGGTGAACCTGCGGCGACCGGATGACCTCGCGTCGATGCTGCTGGAGCTCAAGCAGCGCAGCGCGTTGAGCTACGCGCAGCTGGCGCGGCGGACCTTCACCAGCAGCTCGACCCTGCACCGCTACTGCACCGGGACGAGCGTGCCCGCCGACTACCAGACTGTCGTGCGCCTGGGGGAGGAGTGCGGCGCCTCCGATGACGAGCTCAACGAGCTGTTGCGCCGGTGGCGCAACCAGGAGCACGAAGCGGTGCAGCGGGGTGCGGAGGCGGTGCCTGCCGAGCCGGTCGAGGAGCCGGTGCCCCTCGGTGCTCTGCGCTCGCGGCGCGGGTTGCGGCCCGGGCACGCGTGGCTGCCGGTGGCCGCCCTGGCCGTGGCGGCGGTGCTGGCTGCGGTCACCATCGCGTCCGTCCCGCCGCCGGAGCAGCAGGAGGAGGTTCCGCCGCAGCAGCGGTCGCTGCCCGACCCGGATGCGGTGCCCGCGTGGGTGCGGCACCCGGCGCCGGTCGAGCCGGAGATGTTCGGCGTCACGATGAACAGCCACAGCGGTGAGATGCCCGCGTTCCGCGTCGGCAGCGTGCGGTTGTGGGACAGCAACACCCGCTGGGCGGGCCTGGAACCGGCGCGGGGGCGTTACGACTGGTCGACGTTGGACCGGATGGTCGGTGCGGCGCAGGAGGAGGATCTGCCGGTCACCTTCGTGCTCGGCGGTACTCCGGAATGGGCCGCGCCCGATGCGCCCAGCGGCACGTACTCGGACGGTTCGCGGTCCGCTCCGCCGGACGACCTCGCCGACTGGGACGGGTTCGTGCGCCGCCTCGTCGAGCGGTTCCAGGGGCGCATCGACGCCTACGAGCTGTGGAACAGCGCCACCGATGAGGTCGTCTACTCGGGATCGCCTCGCACGCTGGTGGAGATGACTCGGCGCGCCGCCGACATCGTGCACGAGGTGGATCCGCGGGCCACGGTGGTGTGCCCGTCGATGGGCGAGCTGTGGTCCGGGCACGGGATGCAGCGGTTGCGCGAGTTCGCCGACCTCGGCGGGTACGAGGAGTGCGATGCGGTCGGGATCAAGCTGCATCCGCGTTCGGCTGCCGATCCGCCGGAAAGCGCGCTGGAGCTGCTGCCCCGGGTCTCCCGGACGCTGCACGAGCGCGGGATCGTGCGCAAGCTCTGGAACACCGGCACCCGGCGGACCCTGCCCAACGAGGAGCAGCTCGACGAGCCGCGTGCGGTGGCGCACGCGATGCGGTTCTACCTCTCCGCGTTCTACGCCCGGCCGTTCGAGGTGGAGCGCATGTACTTCTACAGCTGGGGAACGCCGACGAATCCCGTGGTGCTGCAGGCCGAGGGCTCCCCGCCGACGGCAGCGGGCCTGGCGGTCGAGCGGCTGCAGAGCTGGTTGGCCGGGACCGCCGCGCGCGGGTGCGGTCGGGGGTTGGACCGCGGGCTGCCCGAGGGCGTGTGGGAGTGCGAGTTCGTCGACGGCGCCGGGCAGGTGCTGCAGGTGCGCTGGTCGCCGGGCGAGCGGCAGCAGGAGACGCGCGCGGGCCACGGTGCGCAGTACGTCACCGATGTCCGCGGAGTCCGGACCGCGGTGGGTCCGGGAGATCCGGTGCCGGTGTCCGGAACCCCGGTCCTGCTGACCTCCACGCGCTGAACCGCCGTCGCCTGGTCACTCGGACGGTGGATTGCGGGATGATCCGGACCGGGGGCCGGGGACGCTGAGTGATCTGGCTCATGCGGTTACGCTTCGTGGCCGTGGTGCGAGGTGACGAATCCGAGGGCGCGCGCCGGGAGCCCGGGGCGGACGCCGAGGTGAGCGCGTCGGCGGACCCCCCGCCGCTGGCGAGCTCGCAGCGCCGCATGCTCGCCGCGGTCCGCCGGTTCGGGCTCGCCGGTTCGCTCATCCTGGCCGTCGGCGCCATCGGCGCGGGAGCCACGCCCGTGGACAACCCGCTGTCCGGCGCGCGCCTGATCGGGTTGCCCGCGCGCATCCCGACCGTGGCGATGGCCTGCTCCTGGTTGGGCACGCTGATGGTCGTGGCCGGATGGCTGTGGCTGGGCAGGTTCTGCAGCCCGGCGGGCGGCCGGATGATCACCCTGCGCCAACTGACCCGCGTGGGGGTCCTGTGGAGCCTGCCGCTGGCGCTGGCACCGCCGCTGTTCACCCGCGACATGTACTTCTACCTCGCGCAGGGCGAAGCGGCGCTGCAGGGCTTCGACCCGTACGTGCTGGGCCCCGAGGCCTCGCTGGGCCTGCACAATCCGCTGACCCGCAACGTGGACATCCTCTGGCAGGACACCCCGGCTCCGTACGGCCCCGGGTTCCTCATGCTGGCCCGTGCGCTGGCGGTGCTCGTAGGCGAGAACGTGGTCACCGGTGTGCTGCTGTGGCGGCTGGTCATGCTCGTGGGGTTGGGCATGGCGGTCTGGGCGATCCCGCGGCTGGCCCGGCGCTGCGGGGTGCACCCGGTACCGGCGCTGTGGCTCGGCGCGCTCAACCCGATCGTGCTGTTCCACGTGGTCAGCGGCATGCACAACGAAGCCCTGCTGGTCGGGATCATGCTCGTGGCCATCGAACTGGGCCTGCGGCGCAGCGGGTGGCCGACCGTGGTGCTGGCCGGTGTGCTGCTGTCGCTGGGCGGTGCGATCAAGCCGCCCGGGTTCATCGCGCTGGGCTTCCTCGGCGTGCTGGTCGCCCGCCGCAACGGCGGCCGGTTCGCTGACCTGGTCAAGGTCGCGGTGGTCCTGGCGGTCACGCTGCTGGCCACGATGGCGGTGGTGACCGCGGTCAGCGGGTGGGGGCTGGGCTGGCTGGACACCTACGACGTGCCGAACCGGATCATCACGCCGCTGGCGCCGCTGACCACGTTCGGCGTGGCCGGTGGCGGGCTCAGCATGCTGCTCGGGCTCGGCGACCACACCGACGCCGTGCTGGTGATCACCAAGCTCGTCGGTTACGCGGGTTCGGCCGGGGTGTGCGCCTGGATGCTGTGGCGCTCCTTCCGCGGCCGGATCGAGCCACTGGCGGGCCTGGGCATCACGCTGGGCGCGGTCGCCGTGCTCGGACCGGTGCTGCATCCCTGGTACCTGCTGTGGATGCTCGTCCCGCTGGCGCTGTCCACCCACGACGCGCGATTCCGCATCGGGGCGACCGGATGCGCCGCGGTGGTGGCCCTGCTGATCCCGCCGAGCGGCGGGGGGTACGAAGATCCGTTCCAGATCCCGCTGGCGGTGGTGGCCGCCCTGCTCGCCTTCGCGGCGCTGGTGTGGCTCACCCGGGACAAGGTGCCCGACCTGCTCCCGCGGAAGGGAGCGCGCCGCGGCTCCTGACCGGGGACGTGCCGCGGGTCAGCGGTGCAGCTCGCGCAGCCACGCGCGGGGGCCGGCGATCGTCGTGCGCAGCGCGGCCACCCGCGCGGCGGCCGCGATGCGCCCGGGCACGTCCGGGCGCCCGGCGACCAGCTGCCAGCAGTAGGCGCCGTGGAACGCGTCCCCGGCGCCGAGGGTGTCCACCGCGGCCACCCGCGGCGGGGCGACCGAACCGGACTCCGCGCCGTCGATCCAGTGCACCGGATCCGGGCCGTGCGTGGTGACCACCGTCGGCACCCCCATCCCACGCAGCGCGCGGGAGGTGGCCACGGCATCGGCAGCGCCGGGGGTGCGGAAGCCCGCGGACGCGATCACCGTCTGCGCGCGGGTCAGCAACGGGCGCATCGGTTCCTTCCAGCGCCCCGCATCCAGCACGACCGGTGCCCGCTCGGCGTCGAGGACCGCCGCGGCCACCTCCGGGTAATGCCCGTCCAACAGCACCACGTCCGCCCCGAACGAGCCGATCCCGATCGGTGCGGCCGGCGCCAGTGCGGTCGCGTCCGTGCCGGCCACCGAGCGCTCACCCGTGCCGCGATCGACCAGCACCGCCGACACCGGTGCGTCCCCGCCGTCGACCGGGACCTCCACCACCCGGACCCCGTGCGCCCGCAGGTCCGCGCGGGCCACGTCGGCGGCCGGCCCGGAGCCCAGTGCCGTCACCAGCACCGCGGAACCGCCCAGCGCGGAGAAAGTGACCGCGGCGTTGGCGGCCGGACCGCCCGCGGACAGGAATTGCGCCGCGGCGGTGACCTTCTCGTCGCGTCCCGGGAACCGGTCAACGTGCTGGACCACGTCGAGCGTGGTCAGTCCGGCGAAAACGCCGGCCGCAGTGGGCGAATCCGTGGTCATCCGGCCCAGTGTAGGTACCCCCGGCCGGCGCACGGCCAGCGGCCGGACGAACGAAAAGCGGGCGGTTCCGGGAAAAACGGCAACCTTGTCCGCCGCCGCGGGGCTCCCTAGTATTCCGGTGCCGATCGTCCCGCGATCGACGGGCCTCGACGTGGAGGACACCATGCCCAGACGGGTCGCAGCCGCAGCACTCGGCCTGCTCGTGCTGCTGGCCACGGGCTGCACCGCGCAGCGCCACTGGGGCGGGAACGCCGCCGGCGACGGCGAAGCGCGGATCGGTCTGGTCACCAAGACCGACACCAACCCCTATTTCGTCGCGCTGCGCGATGCCGCCGAGCGGGCCGCGCAGCAGCGGGGCGCCGAATTTTCCGCGCTGGCCGGGCAGTTCGACGGCGACAACGACGGTCAGGTGCGCGCGATCGAGAACCTGCTGCAGCGCAACGTCAGCACCATCCTGATCACCCCGAACTCCTCGACCGGGGTGCTGGACGCCATCGACCGGGCGCGCCAGGCAGGCGTGCTGGTCATCGCGCTGGACACCGCCACCGAACCGGCCGAGGCGGTGGACGCCACGTTCGCCACGGACAACCGCGAGGCCGGGCGCAAGCAGGGCGCTTACGTGCGCGCCGCGCTCGGCGAGCGCCGCCCGCAGCTGCTCATGCTGGACGGGACCGCGGGCAGCACGGTGGACACGTACCGGCACGACGGGTTCCTGGACGGCATGCGGCTCGCACCGGGAGCCCCCGAGATCCGCGGCGCGCAGAACGTCAACGGGGACCAGAACCTCGCCCAGCAGGGCTTGGAGAACCTCCTCGCGCGCACCGGCGGCATCAATGCGATCTACACCATGAACGAGCCCACCGCGCAGGGCGCGCACACCGCGCTGCGCGCGCACGGGACGGCCGAGGAGGTGACGATGGCCTCCATCGACGGCGGCTGCGAGGGCGTGCGCGAGGTGGCCGAAGGCAGGTTGGCCGCGACCGTGATGCAGTTCCCCGCGAAGATGGCCGAGCTGGCGGTGGACGCCGCCGTGCAGCACGCGGAGAACGGGCAGCGGCCGACGGGGTTCACCGATACGGGATCGGTGGTCATCACCGACGATCCGGTGCCCGGCGTGCCCAGCAACCCGGTGTCCTGGGGAAGGCAGCACTGCTGGGGTGACCGGTGAGCGCGCCGGCCGCGGTCCGCCCCGCCGCGCTCGGCGCGGCGCTGCTCCGCACGCCGGCGGCGGGCTCGGCCCTGGCGTTGTTGGTGGCCGTGGCCGTCTTCTCGCTGACCACCGACACGTTCCTGGAACTGGACAACCTCTCGCTGGTCGTGCAGCAGTCCCTGGTGATCGGCACGCTGGCCCTCGGCCAGACGCTGATCATCCTCACCGGCGGTATCGACCTGGGCAACGCCGCGGCCGCGGTGCTGGCGACGTTGGTCATGGCTCAGCTGGTGCTCAGCGGACTCCCGGGCGCGCTGGCGCTGCCGCTGGGCGTCGCGTGCACCGTGCTGATCGGGCTGGTCGTCGGCGGGTTGGTGACCCGGATGCGCCTGCCGCCGTTCATCGTGACCCTCGGCATGCTGACCATGCTCACCGCAGGCGCCAAGCTGCTCGCCGACGGCGAGGCCGTCCCGGTCACCGATCCGCTGCTGACCTGGCTGGGCACCCGGACGTACCTGTTCGGCGGCATCGAGATCACCTACGGCATGACCGCCGCGCTCGTCATGTACCTCGTGGTGTGGTTCGCGCTGACCCGCACCGCGTGGGGATCGCACGTGCACGCGGTGGGCAACGCGCCGGAAGCCGCGCGGCTGTCCGGGATCAAGGTGAACCGGACGCTGCTGTCGGTGTACCTGGTGGCCGGCGTGGTCTTCGGACTGGCGGCCTGGCAGGCGCTGGGCCGCGTGCCCAACGCCGATCCGAACGCCTACCAGCTCGGCAACCTGGAATCCATCACCGCCGTCGTGCTCGGCGGTACCAGCCTCTTCGGCGGGCGCGGGTCGGTGCTGGGCACGATGGCGGGGGCGCTCATCGTCGCGGTGCTGCGCTCCGGACTGACCCAGCTCGGCGTGGACGCCCTGTACCAGGACGTGGCCACCGGCGCGCTGGTGATCGCCGCTGTGGTGCTCGACCGGGCGGCCAGGAGGAGGAACTGATGGTGCCCAGGATCGCCGCCCGCGGACTGGTCAAGCGCTACGGCCAGGTCACCGCCATGGACGGGGCGGACTTCGACGTGTTGCCCGGCGAGGTGCTGGCCGTGGTCGGCGACAACGGCGCGGGGAAGTCCACGCTGATCAAAGCCCTGTCCGGGGCGGTGGTCCCGGATGCCGGAGTGGTCGAAGTGGACGGTGCTCCGGTGCGCCTGCGCGGCCCGCTGGATGCGCGCGGGCACGGCATCGAGACCGTGTACCAGGATCTCGCGCTGGCACCGGCGCTGGACATCGCCGCCAACATGTTCCTCGCCCGCGAGCGGCGCAGGCCCGGCCTGTCCGGGCGTGTGCTGCGCCGGGTGGACCAGGCGGGGATGCGGGCCGAGGCGCGCCGCGTGCTCGACGAGCTCGGCGTCTCGGTGGACTCGGTCGAGCAGCCGGTGGAGACGTTGTCCGGCGGGCAGCGCCAGGCGGTGGCGGTCGCCCGGGCGGCCGCGTTCGGCAGCAAAGCCGTCATCATGGACGAACCCACGGCCGCACTCGGCGTCGCCGAATCCGGCAGGGTGCTGGCGCTGATCGACCGGATCCGGCAGCGCGGGTTGCCCGTGGTGCTGATCAGCCACAACATGCCGCACGTGTTCGACATCGCCGACCGCATCCACGTGCACCGGCTGGGGCGCCGGGTGGGCGTGGTCGCACCGCGCACGCACAGCATGAACCAGGTGGTGGGCCTGCTGACCGGCGCGCTGCGGGTGGACGAGTCCGGCGAGGTGTCCGAAGTGGAATCCGCGGTGCACACCGGGCTCGACGAGGAGGGGTGATCCGGGCTCAGGGGCGGTAGAGCTCGCCGAGGAACTCCACCAGCAGCCGCTCGCGCAGCTGCGGGGCGGCGTGCGCCAGCATCACGTTCACCGGCGCCATCCGCTCGGGCAGGCCGGCGCCGCCGGCCATGCCCGCCGCGGCCAGCAGGCCGGCGAACTCGTCGTCGGTGAGCGCCTGCGGATCCAATTCCGCGATGAACTCGGCCACCTCCGGCTCCAGCTGCACCGGACCCGCGGCTCGGGCCGCAACCACCGCATCCGCCAGGTCGCGGGCGAACTCGGCTTCGCTGCCCCGGTTCGACGCCGTGACGGTCAGGTGCAGGTTGACCGGCGAGGAGGCGTGCGCGAACTGCGGTTGCACGTACCAGCCGCGGTCGCGCATCTCGTCGGCGACGGTGAACAGGTCGAAGTCGGCACCGTCCTCAGCGGCCACCGCCAGCAGCGTCGCGTCGGGTTCGCCGAGCACCCGCAGCCTGGGCACCTGCTGCACGCCAGCCCGGATGTCGTGCACGGCGGCGTAGGTGTCCGCGGCCAGCTGCAGGTACCCGTCGTCGCCGATGTGCTGCAGCGCGGCCCAGGCCGCGGCGATCGGCCCGCCGGAGCGGGTCGACTGCAGCGTCGTGTTGAGCATGGTGTAGCCGGGCCAGTCGGCGGCGGCGAAGTACTGCCCGCGGCGCATCCCCGGTTCGGCGTGCAGCAGCACCGAGGTGCCCTTCGGGCTGTAGGCGTACTTGTGCAGGTCCACGGAAATGCTGCTGACGCCGGGATTCTCGAAGCCGAACGAGGGGACCGGTGCGCCGACCCGGCGCAGGTAGGGCAGCACCCAGCCGCCGATGCAGGCGTCCACATGCACCGGGATGCCGCGCTGCTCGGCTGCCGCGGCGATCTCCGGCACCGGGTCCACGACGCCGTGCGCGTAGGAAGGGGCGCTGGCCACGACCAGCACGGTGTCCGCATCGCAGGCCGCGGCCATGCGTTCCGGGTCGGCGCGGAACGTGCTCTCGTCGACCGGAACCCGGACCAGCCGGACCCCGAACAGGTGCGCCGCCTTGCTGAACGCCGCGTGCGCGGTCGCCGGCGCCACGACGGTCGGCGCCGCCGCGTCCGGTCGGCGTTCGCGCGCGGCCAGCACCGCCAGCAGGCAGGACTCGGTTCCGCCCGAGGTGGCCGTACCCACCGCCTGCGGATCGCCGAGCAGCTGCGCGGCCGCGGCCACCAGGTCGTTCTCCATCCGGCGCAGGCTCGGGAACACCGTCGGGTCCAGCGCGTTGGCGTGCGCGGCCAGCGAGTGCGCCGCGGCGGTGAGCTCGTCGAGTCCCGCCAGCCCGCTGTCGTAGACGTAGGCCAGCGTGCGCCCGCCGTGCGTCGGGGTGTCGGCCGAACGCAGCGAGCGCAGCTCGGCGAGCACGTCCGCGGCGTTGTTCCCGGTGTGCGGCAGCGGTGTCATCAGCGTCCTTCCAGGACTCGGCGGCGCAGCAGCGGTACGGGGGCCAGGATCAGCGCGGCGGGCAGCAGCGAGAAGCCGAACAGGACGGCGGTGACCGCGCTGGGCGGTTGGGCGGTCAGCGATTCGGTGGTCGACCGGTAGCCGCCGATCGAGAGCACCAGCCCGAAGATGCCCGGGCCGAGCGCGAAGCCGAGCGTCTCGGCGGCGGTCCAGACCCCGGCGGCCACACCGGTTTTCGTCTCGCCGGTGCGCTGTTCCTCGGCAGAGATGAGGTCCGGCAGGATCGCCAGCGGGAAGGTCTGTACCCCGGCGTAACCCGCTCCGCAGACCGCGATGAGTGCGAAGATCAGCGCCAGCGGCATGGTTTCGGCGAACACCAGGATGGCCAGCGCACCGCCGAACATCAGCGAGGAGATCTGGAAACCGGCAACCTTGCCGCGCGAGCGCCCCATCCTCGCCCACAGCGGCATGATGACCAGCGCCGGTCCGACGAAACCGGCGAACAGCACCGACTGCAGACCCGGGTCCCCGAGCACATACCGCGCCACGTAGTTCACGCTGGCCAGCAGGACGCCGATGCCCATGGCCTGCAGCACGAACACGACCAGCAGCCGGCGGAACACCCGCCACCCGCGCAGTGCCGCGACCAGCTCGCGCAACCGGGGGGCCTGCCCGGTCGGCGCGAACGGCCGGTTGCGGATGCCGAAGTACACCGACAGCACCCCGGTGAGCATGAGCACGGCCACGAGCACGCCCATCAGGCGGTATCCGGCCGCGCCGCCCAGCGCCTCGACGACCAGCGGCGCCAGCGCACCGGACAGCAGCACGGCCAGCGCCAGCAGCGCGATCCGCGTGCTCGTCAGGCGGGTCCGCTCGTGGTAGTCGGCGGTGAGTTCGGCGGGCAGCGCGTTGAACGGGACCTGGAAGAACGCGAACGCGGTCGCGGTCAGGAAGAACACGCCGGTCACGTAGGCGGCACCCGCACCGGGCGACCCCAGCTGCGGCCCGGCGAACAGGGTGCCGAACAGCACCGCCAGCAGCGTGCCGCCCAGCAGCAGCCCCCGCGCCCGCGAGCCGCGGGCGAGGAGTTCGCCGTCCGAGATGCGGCCTGCGACCGGGTTGAACACCACGTCCCAGATCTTGGGCACCAGCACGATCAGCCCCGCCGCGCCCGCGGGCACGGCCATGGTGTCGGTCAGGTACGGCAGCATCAGCAGACCGGGAACCGTGGTGAACGCGCCCGTGGCCAGCGAGCCGGCGGCGTAGCCCCATCTCGTCCCGGGCGGGACGTGCGCTGTCGGGACGGGATTGGTCTGCATGTGCTTCCTCGGTGCGGTGCTGGTCGGGTACCCGCTCGCGGGCTCCCGGTGTCGTACCGGCGCGGGTGTCAACGGCGCCGGAACCGGACGATCACTGCTCGGTGACCATAGTCATACGCCCCGATCGGGTCGCGTGGAGGGTGATTCGCCGAGCCGGGGCCGTCCGGTCACCGCCGACCGGCGGATGACCGCGTTCCGTGATCGTCGTGCGCGCTGCGTTGCGACGGCCCCTGTCCGCGGCCGGAATCGCTCGGATGCCGGGCGGATTTCCCTTGCACGACCGGGCGGTAACCGGCATCGTTTCGGATCGCGCGTCGCGGAGGTACGTCCGGTGCGCCGCGCGCCTGGTGGGACAACGGGGTCTTGCCAGGCTTCCCCATCCGGCCGCCGGTGCGCGGCCGGGCCGGCAGGTCGAAGGGTTCGGTGTGCAGGACCACCAGCAGCCGTCAGCGAGCCGGAGCACCGCGCAGGAAGCGCGGTCCGCGCGTCCGACCGGCACCACCCGCCTGCTGCTGCGCGCCGCGTGGCTCGAACTCTACGCCCTGCTGCTGCGCTGATCCGTCCGCCGCTTTCGCGCCGTGGTGGCGTGCGTCTCGGGCACCTGGTCGCCGGGTGGACGCGGCGTAGACTCCGCCGCCGGTTGTGCAGTCGTTGGCGCGAACGCGCGGTGAGGAGCCGGCGGTGAGCAGTGCGGCGGACTCCGCTCCGATCGGCCGCGGCGGTCCGGTGCAGCGGGTGCTACCGGGACGTGGTCGGCGATGAGCGCTGCGGCGGCCCGCCGAGCGCTGCCCGTGCTGCTGCTGTGCGTGGTCTGCACTCAGACGGCGCTCAACGTCGCCCGGCCGCTGATCTCCTACCGCGCGATCGCGCTCGGCGGTGACGCGCTGGCCATCGGTCTCATCACGTCCGCCTACGCGGTGCTGTCGCTGGCGGTGGCGCTGCCGCTGGGGCGGTTCACCGACCGGACGGGCCGGAACACTGTCGTGCTGACGGCCGGAACCGTGCTGCTGGTGCTCGGCCCTGTGCTGCTGGCGGCCGCTCCGTCGCTGCCACTGCTGGCCTGCGCCGCGGCACTGCTGGGTTTCGGGCATATCGTGTTCATGGTCGGCGGGCAGGGATTCATCGCCCGCATGCCCGACGCGGACCTGGACCGCAACTTCGGCTACTTCACGGCGGCCGTCTCCGCCGGGCAGATGCTCGGTCCGCTGCTGGCCGGGGCGCTGCTCGGCGAGGGCAGCGGTGCCGATCTGGCCGGGCCGACGGCGTTCGTCCTGGTCCTGGCCGGATTGGTGGCGGCGGCGGGCCTGCCGTCCTGCGTCCTGCTGCTGCGCGCGCCGGCTCCGCGCCCGCCGGTGGCGGGCTCGGCGGACGCCGCGCCGTCGGCACTGCACATGCTGCGGTCCCCGGGCATGGTCGGTGGGCTGTTCACCAGCTTGGCCCTGCTGGCCGCGGTCGATCTGCTCACCGCCTACCTGCCGCTGATCGCGCACGAGCGGGGCATCGCACCGGCCGTGGCCGGTGTGCTGCTGGCCCTGCGCTCCGCGGCGTCGATCTCCTCGCGGCTGCTGCTGCCCCGCCTGCTGCGCCGGTGGTCCCGCCGCGTGCTCATCGGCGCGAGCAGCCTCGGCGCCGGCGTGTTCCTGGCGGTGCTCACCCTGCCCGGAGCAGGTGTCGCGGGGATGGCGATCGCGCTCGCGGTGGGGGGTTTCCTCCTCGGTATCGGCCAGCCGCTGACCATGACCGCGGTCGTCAAGTCCGTTCCCGGGCATGCCCGCGGCGCGGCCCTGGCGCTGCGGTTGTGGGCCAACCGGACCGGGCAGGTGGCGATCCCGGCGGTCGCGGGGGTGGCCGCCGGTGCGCTCGGCGCGGCCGGAGCACTGTGGTTCGCCGCGCTGGTCCTCGTCGCGGCGTCCGGAACGGCTCGGCGCACCCCCGCGGACGAACCGGGCCCCGACCGAGCCGGAACTCCTCCACAACGGTGAATTCCCAGGCGTGCGCTCGCTCGCAAGGGTGACCCAACTGGCCGACCGCGGCGATCCGTGATGTGAAGCGCGGGCAACCCATCAACGATCTTGCGGACGACTCGGGGTGGTTTCGTGTCGAAGCCGAGGCATCGGGTGCCGTCTGCCGACTGGCGGCAGTGGCTCCTGTGGACGATCGCCGCCGTGCTGGTTCCACTGCTGTGCGCGGTGCCGGCGGGCGGTATCAGCGGATTCGCGCTCTTCGGAGTGCTGCTGGTCTGCTTCGCGGCCGGGACGGCGGCCGGCGAGTTCCTGCTCGGCAGGGTGTGGCGGTTCCCGGTGAGCCAGTCCCCGGAGCCGTCGCCGGGCGCGGCGGACGAGCGCGCACCGGAGCGGCCGCGCGAGCTGCCACCGGCCGGGATGCCGCGCACCGCGCGCACATCGGGCGAGGCGGCCGCGTTCGCCTTCTCGGGCGATGCGGGCAGCCTGCTGGAGATCACGTTGCTGGCCGCGCGAGGCCCGCGGGTCCCGGACCCGGCCGAAGGCGTCGTACCCGGGTCGGCGGCACTGGCTCCGGACGAGCGGCCGCTGCGCCCCGGGCCGGTCGGCGGGGACGGACCGAACGCGACGGACCCGGTCGAGCCCGGGCGGGACGTCCCCGACGGATCCGGCGGCCGGCCCGAAGCGGCCGCCGAGGACGCCACGGCGCACGCAGTGGTGCCGCAGCCGGCCCCACCCGTCGCGCAATCGGATGCCGAGCACCCGTTCCCGGGTGCGGTGCGCGCCAAGGCGGACGGGCGTTCGCCGGACAAGGGCTACCGCGTCAAGGGGAATGCGCGGTCGAAGCTGTACCACACGATGCAGTCGCCGTACTACGAGCGGACCAAGGCGACGGTGTGGTTCCGGTCGGCGGCCGAAGCCGAGCAGGCCGGCTTCTCCCCGTGGAACTGGCGCACCCAGAACGACAACTGACCGCAGGGCCGTCGGCCGACCGGGCCCGCGCGGGCCGTGGTCGGCGGTCAGGCGGCGTCGTCGCCCGGACCGGTGGCGCCCTCCGGCAGCGAGCCGACCTGCCGGTCGATGAGCTCGTCCAGCTCGGCGAGCCGGGCGCGCAACCGGTCGGCGGCCGCGGGATCGGTCTCCGGCAGGCGCGCCGCGAGGCGGCCGTACTCGGCGAGAGCCTCGGGCAGTCCGGAGCCCGGCCGCTGCGGGGGAACGTTCATGTGCGCATCCTGCGTCACCAGGGAGAATCCGGCATTTCGATCATCGTTCGATCAGTGGACCGGGGGTCGTCCGGCGGGGGATAGGCTCGGCCGGCCGGGAGCGGGGCCGAACGGAGGTGCGGTGTGCAGGAGAGGGCGGACCAGCCGGTGCTGGACGGGCACAACGATCTGGCCTGGGCGTTGCGCGAGCAGGTCGGTTACCGGTTCGCCGAACGCGATATCGCCGACGACCAGTCGCGCTACCTGCACACGGACCTTCCCCGGCTGCGCGCGGGCGGTGTCGCGGCCCAGTTCTGGTCGGTCTACGTCAGCACCGAGCTGCGCGGGGGCCACGCGGTGAGCGCGACGCTGGAGCAGGTCGACTGCGTGCGCGAGCTCGTCCGGCGCCATCCGGACGCCCTGCAGGCCGCGGACACCGCCGAGGACGTCCGCGCCGCGCACGCAGCGGGGCGGATCGCGTCGCTGCTGGGTGCTGAAGGCGGGCACAGCATCGACTGCTCACTGGGGGCCCTGCGCGCGCTGCGCCGCCTGGGCGTGCGGTACCTGACGCTGACGCACAACGACAACGTCGCCTGGGCGGACTCGGCCACCGACACTCCGGTGCTCGGCGGGCTCTCGCCGTTCGGCCGCGAAGTGGTCCGCGAGATGAACCGCGTCGGCATGCTCGTGGACCTCTCGCATGTGGCTCCGACGACGATGCGCGACGCGCTGGACACCAGCCGCGCCCCGGTGCTGTTCTCCCACTCGTCGGCCCGCGCGGTCTGCGACCACCCGCGCAACATCCCCGATGACGTGCTGGCCCGGTTGCCGCACAACGGGGGAGTGGCGATGGCGACCTTCGTGACCGGCTTCGTGCTGCCCGCCGCCGTGGAGTGGAGCCGGCGGGCCGATGCGCACCTGGCTCGACGGGGTTTCGACCCGGACCGCGAGACACCGGAACTGGTCGCCGCTCGCGCGGAGTTCGAGCGCGCGCACCCGCGCCCGGTCGCGGGACCGGCCGATGTCGCCGATCACCTGGACCACATGCGCGAGGTCGCCGGTATCGACCACGTCGGCGTCGGCGGGGATTTCGACGGGACGACTCACCTGCCGGACGGGCTGCACGACGTGTCGGGGTACCCGAACCTGCTCGCCGAACTGCGCGCCCGCGGTTGGAGCGCAGCGGACCTCGCGAAACTGGCCTGGGAGAATCCGTTGCGGGTGCTGGCCGAGGCGGACGAGGTCGCCGCGCGGCTGCGGCGGACGGAGGAGCCCAGTACTGCCACCATCGCAGAACTGGACGGCTGATCGGCCGAATCACCGCTGTGTGCGGCGTATTTCGCGACGACCCCGGGGATGAGACAGATCTTGACCCGTTGTCTCGATCGGGCTAGGTTCGAGCGCGAGCTGACCCGCTGGAGATGAGGACGCGCGATGAGGCGCTTCGAGCGGCTGGAACACATCCTTTCCCTGGATCCCGACTACGACTGCGAAGCCATCTACCGGCTGCTGGCCGAGTACGAATTCCCCTGGGACATCGCCAAGGCGCTCGAACTGGCGCTGTTCCGCACCTACGCTGTTCCCAGCATCGGCAGGCTGTTGGACCGCACCGGCGAGTTCCGGCTGCGTCCGCAGCGCCGCTACGACGACACCCTGTTGCTGCTCTACGAGATCTTCCACGCGGGCCCGACCGGTCCGCACGGGCAGCGGGCCCTGGACCGGCTCAACACGATCCACGGGCGCTACCGCATCAGCATGGACGACTACCGCTACACGCTGGCGACCTTCGTGGTGATGCCGGTGCGCTGGATCCGCGAATTCGGTTGGCGCGACCTGCATCCGCACGAGGTGCGTGCGGTCACCAACGCGATGCGCCGGATGGGCGAGGGCATGCGCATCACTGAGATCCCGGAGACCTACGCCCAATTCGAGGAGCTGCTGGACGATTACGAGCGCGCGCACTTCCAGCAGGACGCGGGCGGGCGCCGCGTCGCGGACGCCACGCTGGACCTGTTCGCCTCCTGGTACCCGAAACCGGCCGCGCCGTTGGTTCCGGGCGTGGCGCGGACGCTGATGGATCCGCATCTGCTGCGCGCGTTCGGCTACCGGCTCCCTGCGGCCGCTTCGGCTCGGGTGGCGCGGTGGGCCCTGCGCGCGCGGGCCGGTCTGCTGCGGGTGGGGCCCGTCCGGCCCGACTCCCGGCCGGTTCAGCCCGATCCCACCCTCAGTTACCCGGACGGGTACCGCATCGAGGACCTCGGTCCCGGTCCGCACCGCAAGCGGGAGCGGCAGGAGGGTGCGCGGTGCCCGGTGGCGAACTGACGGCCGGTGGCCCGGACGATCCGGTGTCGGGTGATCTGCTCGACGTGGCCCGCGCGGAGTTCGAGCGCGCGGGCATCCGCGCCGCGACCGTGCACGGCATCGCGCGCCGCGCGGGGATCGGCCGGGCCACCGTCTACCGGCGCTACCCGGACAAGCGGTCCCTCGTGGACGCTGTGGTGCTGCGCGAGGTGCGCGACTTCCTACGGCACGTCGACGAGCGGATCTCGCACATCGCCGAACCCGCGGCGCAGATGGCCGAATGCTTTGCCGTGGTGCTCACCGGGCTGCGCGAGCACTCGTTGCTCAACGGGCTGCTCGGCGTGGAGCCGGAGGAGACCCTGCCTGCGCTGACGATCCACGCGGGAGCGGCGCTCGCGTTGGCCCGCGGCTACGTGGCCGACCTGCTGCGCGGGCACCAGGCCGCGGAGAAGCTGGCGGACTTCGACGTGCAGCCGCTCGCCGAGATCTTCGTCCGGCTCGTGCACTCGGCCGTGCTCACACCCAGCGGCTGGATGCCGGAGGATGAGGGCACCGCGCGCACGTTCGCTCACGCCCACCTCACCCCGCTACTCGGGGAGACGCCCGCCCGACGCCCCCGCTAACCGTCCACACAGGACTGAACGCTGCCGCGGGCTCGAACGGCTGGGCGATCGCGCTCGACCTGCGGTGCCCCGCGGGCCCTCCTACGATGCCGGAGTGCGCCTCCTGGTCGTCGGATAGGAGGAGGGCGATGGTCCTGTCACTGCCTGAACCGGCGCTGTCCGGCGGGGACTCGGAAGATCCCGGCGCAGGCACACCTCGTTCGGGTGACTTCCCGCGGATTCCGGCGGTGTTGGCGCGCATGCGGTCGGAGAACTTCCCGGTCGCCTCGCGGCTGCTTCCCGACGGAGTGCGCAGGCACCTGCGCTCGCTCTACGGCTACTTCCGGGTCGTCGACTACGCGGGCGACGAGGCCCCCGGCAACCGGGACGCGCTGCTGGACCTGCTCGACACCGACCTCAAGCGCGCCTACCAGGGCACCGCGCGCATCCCGGTGCTGCGCGCGCTGACTCCCACCGTCCGGGACTGCGCCATCCCCCGCGAGGTGCTCGGCAAGCTGATCGAGGCCAACCGCCAGGACCAGGTGGTGACCCGTTACCAGACGTTCGACGAGCTGCTGGACTACTGCGCGCTGTCGGCCAACCCCGTGGGCGAAGCCGTGCTGCACGTGTTCGGCCGGGCCGAACACGACCTGCTGGTGCTGTCCGACCGCATCTGCACGGCGCTGCAGATCCTGGAGCACTGCCAGGATCTCGCCGAGGACCACCGCGCAGGCCGGGTCTACCTCCCGATGCGCGATCTCAAGCGGTTCGGCTGCGACGAGCAGCAGTTCCTCGAACAAGCGGCGGCAACCCGGGTGCGCGGATTGGTCAAGTTCGAGGTGGACCGCGCGCTGCGGATGCTCGATGCCGGTGCGCCGCTCGTGGGGCGGCTCTCCGGAACCGCGCGGATCGCCGTCGCCGGATACGTCGCCGGCGGCCGGGCCACCGCCGCCGCGCTGGCTGCGGCCGGGCACGACCCGCTGCGCGCCGAGATCCGCCCGTCCAGGACCAGGACCGCTGCCGAATGGCTCCGCGGCTTCGCGTGGGGAGGCCGCAGGTGAGCACAGCCGGCCAGGTCCGGGACGCCTACGACGAGTGCGAACGCATCACCCGGGAACAGGCGCGCAACTTCGCCTACGGCATCCGGCTACTCCCCGGCGGCAAGCGCCGCGCCCTGTCCGCCGTCTACGCGTTCTCCCGCCGCGTGGACGACATCGGCGACGGTGGCCTGCCCCGCGAGGAGAAGCTGCGCCGGCTCAAGCAGTGCCGCGAATCCGTGCACGCCGCATCGTTGGACTCCGCGGACCCGGTCCTGGTGGCCCTGGCCGACACCGGCCGGCGCTTGCCCGTGCCCATGCGGGCTTTCGACGAGCTCGTGGACGGTTGCGAGGCCGATGTCCGCGGAATGCGGTACCGGACCTTCGCCGAGCTGCTGCACTACTGCCGGTGCGTGGCCGGCTCGGTCGGCAGGCTCTCGCTGGGGGTGTTCGGCAGCGATGCCCCCGACCTCGCGCGCAGGCGCGCCGACGCGCTCGGCATCGCCCTGCAGCTGACCAACATCCTGCGCGACGTCCGCGAAGACCGGTCGGAGGGGCGGGTGTACCTGCCCGCCGCCGACCTCGACTCGTTCGGCATCGAGTCCGGCGACGAAGGGGAGTTCGCCCCCGATGCGGACGCCTGGGCCGCGCTGGTGCGTTTCCAGGCGCAGCGCGCCGAGCAGTGGTACCGGGAAGGCCTGCGGCTGCTGCCCATGCTCGACCGCCGCAGCAGGGCGTGCTGCGCTTCGATGGCCGGGATCTACCACCGGCTGCTGCGCAGGATCGCTGCGGATCCGGACATCGTTCTCCGCGAACGGGTTTCGTTGCCGGCTCGGAGCAAGGCCGCGGTGGTCGCGGGTTCGCTGGCCGGAGCACGGCCGTGAGCCGCGGCAGGATCGCCGTGATCGGCGGCGGATTGGCCGGGGCGACGGCAGCCATCGAGTGCGCGGACAAGGGATTCGAGGTCGACCTGTTCGAAGGTCGCCCGCGGTTGGGTGGAGCGACCTACTCGTTCCAGCGCGGGGAGCTGCTCGTCGACACCGGGCAGCACGTGTTCCTGCGCTGCTACTCGTCCTACATCGGTCTGCTGCAGCGGTTCGGCGTGGCCCGCTTCGCCGGTCTGCAGCGCCGGTTCCACGTGCCGGTGCTCACCCCGGGTAGGCGGCCGTCGGTGCTGCGCCGGGGCGCGCTTCCCGCGCCGGCACATCTGGCCCCCGCGCTCCTGGGATACCGGCTGCTGAGCCTCGGCGAGCGGGCGCGGGTGGCGCGCACCGCTCTGGCGCTGCGCGGCCTGGACCCCGCCGACCCCGTGCTGGACAAGATCAGTTTCGGGGAGTGGTTGCGGCGCCAGGGCGAAACGCCCCGCGGCATCTCCGCGCTGTGGGGGCTGCTGGCGCTGGCAGCGCTCAACGCCGATCCGGACGAGAGCTCGATGGCGTTGGCGGCCAAGGTGTTCCGCACCGGAGTGCTGGACGCCACGCGCAGCATGGACGTCGGTGTGCCGCGCGTACCGCTCGCTCGGCTGCACGGGGTCGCCGCGCACGACGCGCTGCTGGACGCCGGGGTGCGGGTACACCTGCGCAGCAAGGTGCGGGCTCTGGCGCCGCGCAGCACCGGCGGGTTCGACCTCGCCGTGGACGGCACGTCCGGCAACGGCAGCCTGGACGCCGACAGCGTGGTCGTCGCGACCCCGCACACCGCAGCCGCCCAGCTGCTCCGGCCGACGCTGCCCGAAGCCGACCGGTGGGACCGGTTGTCCGCCTCGCCGATCGTGAACGTGCACGTGGTCTACGACCGCCAGGTGACCGGACTGGAGATGGCCGCCGCCGTCGACTCCCCGGTGCAGTGGGTGTTCGACCGGACCCGGTCGGCCGGGCTGGGCACCGGGCAGTACCTGGCGCTGTCCCAGTCCGCCGCGCACGAGCTCCTCCAGCGGCGTACCGCCGACCTGCGCGCGGTGTTCGTCCCGGCCCTGCAGCGGCTGTTCCCGCGGGCCCGGGACGCGCGCGTGCTCGATTTCTTCGTCTCCCGCGAACCGCGCGCCACCTTCGCCCAGGTGCCCGGCAGTGCGGCGCTGCGCCCGCGGGCGCGCACCGCGGTCCCCGGATTGGTGCTGGCCGGCGCGTGGACGGCGACCGGCTGGCCGGACACCACCGAAGGTGCGGTGCGCAGCGGTTCGGCCGCGGCCGAAGCGGTGGACCAGCACCACCGGGCGCGACACGGTCTGGAGGTGACCGCATGACGACCGCTCTGCCACCGGTGCTGCACACGGCGCGCGTCTCGGTGGACCCGCTGCTGCGCAAGGCAGTCGGCAGGCTCGACCCGGCGACCCAGCGGATCTGCGAGTACCACTTCGGCTGGCGCAATGCCGACGGTTCACCCGGCCGCGGGGGAGGCAAGGCGCTGCGGCCCGCGATGGTGCTGCTGTCGGCGGGCTGCGCCGAGGCCGACGTCGAACAGGCCGTACCGGCGGCCGCCGCGGTCGAACTCGTGCACAACTTCTCACTGCTGCACGACGACGTGATGGACGGGGACACCGCGCGCAGGCACCGGCCCACGGCCTGGACCGTGTTCGGCAGGCCTGGTGCGCTGCTCGCCGGCGACGCCCTGCTGGCCCTGTCAGGTGAAGTGCTGCTGGAATCCGGATCGCCGAACGCCGCTGCGGCCGCCCGCGCTCTCGCCGCGGCCACCCGGACGCTGATCGCCGGGCAGGCGGCCGACCTCGATTTCGAGCACCGGCGCGAGATCGGGCTCGACGACTGCCTGCAGATGGCGCACGACAAGACCGCCATCCTGCTGGGCAGCGCTTCCTCCATCGGCGCGCTGCTGGTCGGCGCCCCCACCGAGACCGTGGTGCGCCTGCACGCGTTCGGCACCGAACTCGGCATGGCCTTCCAACTCGTCGACGACCTGCTCGGGCTCTGGGGCGACCCCGAGGTCACCGGAAAACCCGTGCTGTCCGACCTGCGCGCCCGCAAGAAGTCCGCCCCGGTCGTGCACGCGCTGAGCTCGCCGGCACCGGCGGCCGGTCGGCTGCGAGCGCTCTACGACCAGCCCGAGCCGCTCACCGAAGCGCAGGTGCAGCAGGCGGCCGCACTCGTCGAGGAGGCCGGTTCGGCCGAGTGGGCCCGCACCGAGTGCGATCGCAGGCTCGGCTCCGCTCTGGAGTACCTGCCCCGCGGGGGCGGGGACACGACGCAGTCGTTGACCGAACTGGCCGAGTTCATCATACGGAGGACACATTGACCGACCAGCTGCAGGAGTCCGCGCCGGCGCTCGACGAGTCGGACTCGCGCACCGCGCTCACCGCGGCTCGTGACCACCTGCTGTCGCTGCAGCACCCGGACGGGTACTGGAAGGGCGAGCTCGAAACGAACGTGACCATGGACGTCGAAGACCTGCTGCTGCGGCAGTTCCTCGGCATCCGCACCGCCGCCGAGACCGAGCAGGCCGCGCGCTGGATCCGCGCACAGCAGCGCGCGGACGGGACCTGGGCCACGTTCTACGGCGGCCCCGGCGACCTGTCCACCACCGCCGAGGCGTACACGGCGCTCAAGCTCGCCGGCGACGACCCGGACGATCCGCACATGGCCGCGGCCAGAGAATGGGTCCTCGCCCACGGCGGCCTGGAGTCCACCCGCGTGTTCACCCGGATCTGGCTGGCGATGTTCGGCGAGTGGTCCTGGGACGAACTTCCCGCCATGCCGCCGGAAGTGGTCCTGCTGCCGAAATGGTTCCCGCTGAACACCGCGGACTGGGGATGCTGGGCGCGGCAGACCATCGTCCCGCTGACCGTGGTGTGCACCCTGCGGCCGAACCGGGATCTCGGGATCAGCGTGCGCGAGCTGCGCAGCGGGCGGCACCCGGCGAAACCACGTCCGCAATGGACGTGGGAGTACGGGTTCACCGCGCTCGACCGCGTTCTGCACCGCTACCAGCGCCACCCGGTCGGACCAGTGCGCGAGCACGCGATGCGCCGCGCCGCCGAGTGGATCGTGGCGCGCCAGGAGGCCGACGGCTCCTGGGGCGGGATCCAGCCGCCGTGGGTGTACTCGCTATTGGCCCTGCACCTGCTCGGCTACCCGATGGACCACCCGGTGCTGAAGCAGGGCCTCGACGGGCTGGAGCGGTTCCTCATCCGCGAGCACACCCCGGGCGGGGTGGTGCGCAGGCTGGAAGCGTGCCAGTCGCCGGTCTGGGACACGGTGCTGGCCTCCATCGCGCTGCTGGACGCCGACCTCGCGCCCGATGACCCGGCCCTGCGCCGCGCGACCGACTTCCTGCTCGCCGAGGAGATCCGGGTGCGCGGCGACTGGGCGGTGCGCAGGCCCGACCTGCCCGCGGGCGGCGGATGGGCCTTCGAGTTCGACAACGACGGCTACCCGGACATCGACGACACCGCAGAAGTGGTGCTGGCGCTGAACCGGGTGCGCCACCCGGACACCGCGGCGGTGCGCGGTGCCGTCGAGCGCGGTCGCCGCTGGCTGCGCGGCATGGCATCCCAGGACGGCGGGTGGGCGGCGTTCGACGCCGACAACACCCGGGAACTCGTGCGCAGACTGCCGTTCTGCGACTTCGGCGAGGTGATCGACCCGCCGTCGGCGGACGTCACCGCACATGTGGTGGAAGCGCTGGCCGCGCTGGAGAACCGCGACGACCAGGTCCTGCGCCGCGGCGTGAAGTGGCTGTTGGCCAACCAGGAGGAGGACGGGTCCTGGTTCGGCAGGTGGGGCGCCAATCACCTGTACGGCACCGGAGCCGCCGTGCCCGCCCTGGTCCGGTCCGGGGTCTCGCGGGACAACCGCGCGCTGCGCCGCGCCGTGCAGTGGCTCGAACGGCACCAGAACGACGACGGCGGTTGGGGAGAGGACCTGCGCTCCTACGACGACCCGGACTGGATCGGCGCGGGGGACTCCACCGCCTCGCAGACCGCCTGGGCGCTGCTGGCGCTGCTGGCGGTGCAGCGCCAGGACACCGAGGCGGTGCGCCGGGGAGTGGACTTCCTGGTGCGTACCCAGCGCTCCGACGGCGGATGGGATGAACCGCAGTTCACCGGCACCGGGTTCCCCGGTGACTTCTACATCAACTACCACCTCTACCGGATCGTCTTCCCGCTGACCGCGCTGGGCCGGTACCGGGCTGCGGTGGGATGACCGCGTCGGAAGCCGTGGCGGCGTGACCTCCTGCCGTCCGCTGCTCGTGTGCGCCCCGCTCAGGCCGGAAGCCCGCGCGCTTCGCGGAGCGCTGCCGCACCACCTCGTGCTGCGCACCGGCTGCGGGCCGACCAGGGCCGGGGCGGCGGTGCGGTCCCTGCGGCGCCGCGATTTCGGTGCGCTGGTGGTGGCCGGGGTCGCGGGAGGCCTGGACGACTCGGTGCGCAGCGGGGATGTGATCGTCGCCGACGAGCTGCGCGCGCCCGGCGGCGTGCTGAGCTGCCCGTCCGCGCCACTGCTGGCCGGCGAGATCCGCCGGGTCCTGGCCGCGGCCGAGCCGCACGGTCGCGCCCGGGTGCGCTGCGGGCCGATCGCCACGGCGCACCGCATCGTGCACGGTTCGCGCAGGCGCGAGCTCGCCTCCGGAGGTGCGCTGGCGGTCGACCTGGAGTCCGCGGTGCTGGCGCGAGCGGCGCGGGAACGGCCGCTCGGGGTGGTGCGGGTTGTCGTCGACACCGCGCGGCAGCCGCTGGCGGCTCCGGGCACACCGGGTCGCGGAATGGCCGCGCTGCGCCGGCTGCGGGCTCTCGCCCCGGCGGTCGTGCGGTGGCACCAGGCGACCGGACCGCGCAGGCTGGTCGACCCGGCGGGGCATCCGGAGCTGGTCCTGACCACCCGGTTCGGTGACGGCTCAGGCCAGCCGGTCTGCGAGGTGGGCGATGTCGCGCTGAGCTGGTTGGCGGGAGTGCGGGAACTGTCGGTCGTGGCCGCCGATGCGGCGACGGCCGCGCGGTTCACCGACGCGCTGCGCGGTCTCGGCCCGGTGGAGGGCGAGCCGTACCGCGGCGCGGTGGAAACGACGTCGTAGGAGGCATCCGTGGGAATCCCCGTGCGCCAGGCGGTCCGGGTCGGTGCGCACCTGGTCAAGCAGAAACTGCTCCGCCGCGACAAATTCGCGCTAACCCTGGAACTCGAACCGCTGTTCGCCTGCAATCTGGCCTGCGCGGGGTGCGGCAAGATCCAGCACCCGGCGAACGTCCTCAAGCAGCGGATGCCCGTGGAACAGGCCGTGGCCGCGGTCGAGGAGTGCGGAGCCCCGGTCGTGTCCATCGCGGGCGGCGAACCGCTCATGCACCCCGAGATCGAGGTGATGGTCGAGGAGCTGGTCAAGCGCAAGAAGTTCGTCTACCTGTGCACCAACGCGCTGCTGCTGCCGCGCAAGATCGAGAAGTTTACGCCGTCGCCGTACTTCTCCTGGGCCGTGCACATCGACGGGCTCGAAGAGCGGCACGACGCCTCGGTGTGCCAGGAAGGCGTGTTCGCCCAGGCCGTGGACAACATCAAAGACGTGCAGCGGCGCGGATTCCGGGTCACCACGAACAGCACGTTCTTCACGTCCGACACACCGGCCTCGGTGATCGAGGTCCTCGACTTCCTCAACAACGACCTCGAAGTCGACCAGATGATGCTCTCGCCCGCCTACGCCTACGACAAGGCGCCGGATCAGGACCACTTCCTGGGCGTGGCCGAGACGCGGGAGCTGTTCGCGAAGGTCTTCGCCGACGGGCGCCGCAAGAAGTGGCGGTTCAACCACTCACCGCTGTTCCTGGACTTCCTGGAAGGCAAGACCGATTTCGCGTGCACGGCGTGGGCGATCCCGTCCTACTCGCTGTACGGGTGGCAGCGGCCCTGCTACCTGATGAACGACGGGTACGCGGCCACCTACCGGGAGTTGCTGGAGGACACCGACTGGTCGGCCTACGGACGCGGACGCGACTCCCGGTGCGCCAACTGCATGGCACACTGTGGATACGAGCCCACGGCCGTGCTGGCCACGATGGGCTCGCTGCGAGAGTCGATCCGCGCGGTCCGGGGGTGACCCGGCCGGGCTGTCCGCACCACCGGGCACTCCGACTCGCCGATGCCCCCGACTGGTCCGCGACCGCCGGACCGCGAGGAGACATGCACGACCACCACCTGACCGTCCACTTGCACGGCCTGGGTACTCAGCTGTGGCATGCGACGAAGAGCCTGGTGGAGACCGTTCTGGCTCCGCTGCTGCTGTTCTACGTCCTGTTCGAGCTCACCGATTTCACCGGTGGGCTGCTCGCCGCGCTGGGCTGGACGGTCGCGGCGCTGGCGGTGCGGGTGGTGCTGCGCTACCGCGTTCCCGCGGTGTTGTGGCTCACCGCCGGCATGCTGGTGGTGCGCACGGTGGCGGGGTTCGCCACCGGAAGCACGTTCGTCTACTTCCTCGAACCGAGTCTGAAGAACTTCCTGATCGCCGCGGCGCTGCTGGCCACCGTGCCGTTCGAACGGACGTTCCTGGCCAAGCTCGCCGACGACTTCTGCGTGCTGCCGCCCGAATTGACCGGGAATGCCGGTGTGCGCCGGTTCTTCCGTCGCGTGTCGCTGCTGTGGGCCGTGGTGTTCGCCGTCAACGGCATCGGCACGCTCTGGGCGTTGGCCGCGGCCACACTCGGCGACTTCATGCTGGTCAGCACGATCGGTTCGTTCAGCCTCGTGGCCGCGGCCGCCGGCGCGTCGCTGTGGTGGCTGCGCCGCGCGCTGCGCGGGGAGGGGATCACGGTGCGCTTCGGCGCGCAGCCCGCCGCCGCGGCGGGCTGACACCGCGGGCGCGGCCGGTCAGCCGAACTCGCCCGCCAGCCACTGGTACAGCCGCGGCGCGGCGCCGCGCACCCGATCGGCGACCACCAGCCAGCGGGGGACGAACACCTCGCGCCGCCCCCGCTCGACCGCGCGCACCGCAGCGGTCGCTACCGCCTCCGGCTCCACCATCCTGGGGAAGCGCCGGTCGTAGGCACGTCCGCGACCGGCGAAGAACGGGGTCCGCACGGCACCCGGCAGCACCGTGGTCACCGATACGCCTCCCCGCGCGCACCGCCGGTCCACCGCGGCCGCGAACGTGCGCAAACCGGCTTTCGCCGCCGAGTACACCTCCTCGTCCGGCACCCCGAGCGCGGCCACCGAGGAGATGAACACCAGGTGCCCGCGTCCGCGCTGCAGCATGCCGGGCAGTGCCGCCCGGGTGAGCCGCAGCGGTGCGGTCAGGTCGAGCTCGGTGAGCGCGGCGACGCGGTCCGGCGGCATCGCCGCGAAATCACCCGCGAAACCGGCACCGGCGCAGTGCACCAGCACATCGGCGCGGCTCGCGGCCGCGGCCACCGCCCGAAACCCGGTGTCCTCGGTCACGTCCGCGCACAGCGGTGCCCCCGCGCAGCCGTCCGCGGCGCGCTGCAGGCGCTGCCGGTCGCGGCCCACCAGCACCACCCGGCAGCCGCGGGCCGCGAGCCGGTGCGCCACGGCCGCACCGATACCGGACGACGCGCCGGTGACCACGGCATCGGCGCCGCGCAGGTTCAGCCCCACGTGAGCCCCGTCGAACCGGCGCTGCGGTGCCTGCGGTCCAGGTGCCTGCGCAGCTGCTCGCTGCGGTGCGTCAGCACCGCCACCCCGGCGATCAGCACCAGCAGCGCGACGATCTCACCGGCCAGGATGGCGGGGGAGAGGTCGAGCCGCTCGCCGAACCAGCTCACCCCGATGGCCGCGGACACCAGCGGGTCGATGGTGGTGATCACGGCCAGCGCCGGGGAGATCAGCTTGCCGCGCTGGAAGGTCTGCTGGCTCAACAAGAACCCCACCGGACCGATCACGCACACCACGTAGAGCGTCCAGTGCCCGAACGGTTCGGCCACGCCCGAGGCGCGCACCTGGTCGGCCACGACCTTCATCAGACCCGCGGTGATCCCGTACAGCACGCCGGTCGCCGCGGCGAGGCTGATCGCGCCGATCTCGCCGCGGAATCGCCGCGCGGCCAGCACCGCACCGACCACGATCACCCCCAGCACGATCGCCAGCGGGGCGACCGGGGCCCCGGTGAATCCGCCTCCCTCGCCTTCCGGGCGGGCCAGCACCAGGAACGCCGACAGGCCCCCGACGCACGCGAACCCCCCGGCGGCCAGCACCAGGTCGAGCTTGCGGTGGGCCATCCAGGCGGCGAACGCGGCGCCGAACAGCACCGAGGTCACCAGCAGCGGCTGGACCAGCACGAGCGGACCGAACGCGAGGGCCACCACCTGCAGCGACAGGCCGACGACCACCGTCACGATGCTCAGCAGCCAGACCGGTTTGCGGATGAGTCCGAACAGGAAGCCGGGGCGCAGCATCCGGTGCTCGGTCACCTCCTTGGTCACCCGGTGCTGCACGGCGCTGGCCAGCCCGAAACTGGCCGCGCCGGCCACGGCGGTCGGTACGGCGATCCACAGGACCGGTGCGTCCCCGTTCACCCGCGCCCGTCCTCGTCCAGCTCGGCGAACGCTTCGCGCAGCGCCCCCGCCAGCGAGTCGGCGCGTGGCGCGAGCTCGGGGTCGGTGGTGACGCCGAAACCCACCCGGCTGCCCCAGTTCACCGCGCCCACCGCGACACCGGTCCCGTCGGCCAGCGACAGGACCGGCGACACCGCTTCCAGGTGGTGCCCGTCGATGTCGGCGCCGCGCCGGCGGCCGGGAAGCACGGACACCACGGCGCTGAAGAACCGGCGGTGGTAGATCCGGCGCACCACGGCGGCGTGCAGCGGAGCCGGTAGCCGCCCGAGCAGGGACAGCACCGCGGCCGACGCCACCGGTTGGCCCGCCCGCTCCGGTGCGTCCAGCGCGCTGTCGACCGCCGCGAGCCGGTCGGCCACCCGCATCGGCCCCACCGGCAGGTCCACGGACATCGAGGCCGTGTAGTTGCCCGGTGCATCCGGGCCCGGGCCGTTCCGGCCGGTGCGCGCGGTCCGCGGCACCATGACCCGGAACAGGTCGTCGGGGGTGGCCGACCCGGTCATCCGGTGCAGGGCCTCGGCGACGCAGCCCACCAGCAGCACGCTGCTGGACACGCCATGCGCGCGGGCGGCGCTGCGCACCCGGTCGGCGGGCAGCTCGGCGAATCCGAACGAACGCGCCGCGCTGCTGCGCCCGCTGGTGGGCACCGGGGGTGCCGGACCTGCCGCGGCGAGGCTGAGCAGTCCGGACACGAGACCGCGCACTCGCTCGCGCGCGGACCGGGTCTCGGCCGCGGGCCGGAGTTCCGGCGGGTGCGGGCCGTCGCAGAGCAGTCTGAGCAGGGCACTGGTGACCGCCACGCCGTCGCCGAGCGCGTGGTGCATCTTCGCCAGCAGCCGGGTGCGCCCGTCGGCCGATTCGCGCAGCACCAGCAATTCCCATGGTGGGCGGTCGGTGCGTACCGGCTCGGTGAAGAAGTCCGCCAGCACCGCAGCGGCCCGCTCCGGATCGTCGACCTCGCGGCAGCGCAGGTGTTCGGCGGGATCGATGCGCGGCACGTGGGCCCACTGCGGACGCCGTCCCGGGCGCAGCACCAGGCGGCGGGTGAGCAGCCCGAGACCGGCGGCGTGCTCGGTGATACGGGCGGCGATGTGCTCGGCGCGTTCGTGCGCGGGCACATCGCCGCCCAGGTGCAGCACGGCACCGGTCTGCTGCGGGACGTGCGGTGTGCCCGCGTGCACGAAGAACGCGTCCTGCGGGCGCAGCGGACGCCGACCGCTGTGCCGTGGGAGCGCGGGCATCGCGGCGACCTGCTCGTCGAAATCGGCCCGCTGCCGGTGCTTGTGCGCGCGCTGTTCCCGTTCGGCCAGGGCGTCCGGATCCGTGGCCAACTGCTGCAGCAGCGCGGTGAGGTCCTGCTCCCGCGGGCACAGGTCGGCCAGCTCGGCCTCGGCCATCAGCTCGGCGTTGGCCCGGCCGTGCCCGGCGATCGGTTCGAACGTGACCGCGGCCCGGCCGCAGGCCAGCGCTTCGAGCGCGGTGGCACCGCCCGCGTTGCTGATCACCACGTCGGAGCAGGCCATCAAACCGGGCATGTCCTCGACCCAGCCCAGCGCCGCCAGCCGCGGATCCGGCAACCGGGTGCGCAGCTGCTCGCGCAGCGCGGCATTGCGTCCGCAGACCACGAGCACGGCGCGCACCTCCCGGACGCGCAGCGCGGCCCGCGCGGCCCGCTCGACCGAACCGAAACCCAGCGAGCCGCATGAGATGAGGGCGGTGAAGCCGTCCGGCAGTCCGGCCGCCGCCCGCGCGGCGCCGCGCTCCCGCGGCCGGAACGCGGTGACCACCGGAGGTGAGCAGGCGCTGCCGACCGCATCGGGCTCGGCGCTGCGCAGAGCGCGCGCACTGGTCTCGCTCATCACCAGGTGTTGGTCGGCTTCGGCGTAGACCCAGAACGGGTGCGGGGAGAAATCCGAGACCACCGCCGCCAGTGGAACGTCCAGGAGCCCGTGGCGGCGCATCCAGTCGAGCCCGGCGGTGCCCAGCGGGTAGGTCGACACGACGAGGTCCGGGGAGACCGCCCGCACCGCGGGCAGCAGGCAGCGACCGGACCAGGCGCCGACGAACCTGCGGCACGCGTCGGCGAACCACCGGTAGCGCCACAGCGCGTCGTAGAAGAAGTCGTAGAGCCACGGGGTGGTCTCCACGTTGAGCACGTAGATCCGGTTGAACGTGCGCGGGACCCAGCCGCCCATCGCGCGCAGCGCGTCGACCCACTCGACCTCGACCCCGGGCCAGTGCCGGTGCGCGACCTCCTCGACGGCGCGCGCGGTCGCGTTGTGCCCCTCACCGATGGTCGCGCTGACCAGGAGCACTTTTCGCGGCTGGTCGGTCACGAGGGGATTCCTTCCGCTCTCGGTTCGCGCACTCGCAGATTAGCCCGGATCGGCGCTGCGGGCGCGATCGCGGACGAGGCCGTCCGCGGCGGGCGGCGGTCAGTTCACGCAGGGCACGTCGTCGGCGGTGATCGTGGCGGGCTCCTGGCCGGATTCACCGCCGCCGTCGAGCTGGACCTTGCTCGGCGGTGCCATCCGCGGGGCGGGGTGCTCGCGGAAGTCCGCGCCGAGCAGCACCTGGACGTGACCGGGCGGGACCCCGGCGCCTTCCTCCACGTCGAGGTCGCCGAACATCGCGGCCACGCGGGCGGCCTGCTCGTCGGAACCCGGGGCGTGCCGCACCACCGAGGTATCGCGGGCGGGGGCATTGCCGGTCTCGCCCAGTGCCAGCCCCTCGTCCTCGATCCGCGTCCCGACGCGCTGCGCGAGCCCGCTGCGCTCGGTCGTGTTGAGCACGTCGACGGCCAGGTCCCCGCCGGACGTCGCCTGCGGTGCGGGCCCCTCGATGGCCTGGTTCACCGCATCGCGAACCTCGTCGGTGTCCACCTTCACCGCTTCGCCGTCCGGGGTGGGATAGGCGGGATCCTCGATCGGGATGGTGGAGAACCGGACCGCGCCGCCGGCAAGACCGCGCAGCCGCTGGGCGAAGGAGAACACGTCCCACCCGTCGTCGAGCACGATCGACTGCTGCAGCGAACCGATCAGGTCGCTGAGCTTGCCGGGGTTGGCCAGCACGCCGCCGGAGAGCATCTTCTGGGTCAGCCCGGCCAGGAACGCCTGCTGACGCACCACCCGGTCCAGATCGCCCCGCGGCAGGCCGTGCCGCTGGCGGACGAACGCCAGCGCCTCGCCACCGGAGACGGTCTGCTCTCCCGCGCTGAAGTCGGCGCCGGAAAGCTCGTCGGAAACGGGCTGGTTCAGGCAGACCGGGACTCCGCCGACGGATTCGGTGATCCGGGAGAACCCGAGCAGGTTGACCTCGGCGTAGTGGTCGACCGACACACCGGTCAACTCCTCGACCGTGCTGAGCAGAGTCTGCCGGCCCGCGTCGGCGCCGCGCCGCTCCAGTTCCGCCGGATCCGCGGTGCCCGAGCCGTCGGTCGCTGCGGTCGCGGAGTCCTTGCCGCGGCTGAACGCGGAATTGATCTTGTGCTGGCCGTGCCCCGGGATGTCGACGAAGGTGTCCCGGGGGAAGGAGAAGCCCACGGCGCTCGACCCGTCGTCCGGGATGTGCAGCAGGATGATGCTGTCGGTCAGCGTCGCCTCGTTGGCCGAAGTGTTGAGCTCGGCGAGCACGTCATCGGGCAGCGGATTCCCGTGCGCGTCGGTGCGGCTGTCGGCGCCCACCAGCAGGATGTCCGTGGCCCCGTCGGAGGTCGCGTGCTCGGTGACCTTGCTCGTGGCCATGCCCTGCTGCAGATCGCGGTAGTTCGACCAACCGTAGCCGGTCACCAGCAGGGTGGCGGCGGACAGCACGGCGAGGGCGGTCTTTGCCCCGTGTCGCTTCCGCGGCGCCGGGCGCCGGGCGCGGACGGGAGGGGTGCGCGGACGGCGCTGCGGCGGGCGGTTGCGACCGCGATCCCTGCTGCTCTCTCCACGTACCACGATGCCTCCGGCGGCTGCGTCCCGCGCTGCTCACGCCCTGCTCGGGCAAGCATCGCACTGCGGACGTTCCCCGGCAGGGCGGAGTTTCGGACGTCTGTCCACGTTGGACATGTGTTGTGCAGCGATCGGAGAAGGGTCGGCGTGTTAGGCCCTACCCGGTTGCCACCGGAGGTGTGTCAGTCTTCGGTGGCATCCAGCGGGGGAAGCCCCGGCAGATCGCCGGGACGGATCCGGTACACCTGCAGCGAGGTGCCGTAGTACTTCGACGTCTCACCGACCCACTCCATGCCGATGCGCCCCGCGGTCGCGATCGCCCGGGTGTTCGCGGGCATGGCCAGTGCGAAGACCTCGTCGATCTCGTAGCCGAACGCCCACGCCAGCAGCGCCCGCGCTCCCTCGGTGGCGTACCCGTGGCCCCATGCCTCCGGTCGGAGTTGCCAGGTCAGCTCCACGTCGTGGTCGTAGGGTGGCAGCATCCGCAGCACCAGGCCGCCGACGATCGCGCCGTCCTCGCGGCGCTGCATCGCCCAATGGCCGGTGGGCGGCAGGTCGGACGCCTGCTCGTCCAGCCACCGCCGCAGGACCTCGCGCATCTCTGCGAGGTCGGTGACGTGGGTGATCGCCGGGGTCAGCCACTGCGTGACCTCCTGGCGGCCGTACAGGGTGAAGGCGGCCCGCACGTCGGCATCGGAATCCGTCCAGTCCCGGATGACCAATCGGGACGTTTCCAGTGCGGGCTGCATCTCGGCGTTCCCCCTCCTTCGCGGATGCGCGGGCTCGGATCGCGGCCGAAGACCCCGATTCTAGGTCGTGTCGGGGCGGTGCGTGCAGCCCTTCACCGGCACGGATGCGCCTCACGGCTCCTCGGCGAGATCGGCCAGCGCGTCGGGGAGCCGGGCGATCCCTCGGAGGACGCGGTGGGTGAGCGCCAGCGCCTCCTCCGGTGGCGGGAAGTGCGGATTCGGCACGGCGAACACGGTCATCCCGGCCGCTGCGGCAGCACGCAGTCCGCTGGCGGAATCCTCGACCGCGGCGCACCGGGCGGGATCGGCACCGAGCCCGGCCGCCGCCTCCAGGTAGACGTCGGGCGCAGGCTTGCCCGCACCGACCTGCTCGCTGGAGACCGCCGTGCCGACCTGCTCGCCGAGGCCGGTGGTGTCCAGGAACGCGCGGATGATGCGCGGGGGAGCAGATGAGGCGATGGCCGTCGGGTAGCGCTCGGCGACGGTGCGCACCGTCGGCACCGCGTCCGGCAGGATCGGCGGGTCGGCGGTGTAGTGCTCGGCCATCCGTTCGATGACGTGCTCGGCGATGTCCTCCGGCGTCGCACGGGCGCCGAGCTGTTCGACCAGGTAGGCCGACCACTCCGGTGTGCTCATGCCCATCATCGCTTCGGTGGCTCCCGGTCCCCAGCTGCCGGAGTGGGCGGCGACGACTTCCCGTCGGAGCCGGTCCCAGAGCTGCTCGGAGTCGGCGAGGACGCCGTCCAGATCGAAGATCACACCGGCTGCGCGCACGCTTCCGATGCTAGGCGGCGGCTCGACCAGCGACCACCGGACCAATCATTAAAATGCGCTGTCGTTTCAGAGCAGATCGAAATCAACGCGCAGAAGGACGTGCCGGTCGGGTTCGGCACGGTACTGATCAGCGAGGAAGAGGCTCGCGGGCGACACCGGGCCAGACCTCGCTGCGCTCGGGTGCGCGGTCGACGCGCTCCAACCCGTCGAACAGCGACTCGATTTCGCTGCGCGAGCGGTTCAGCCGGCAGCCGCCGGGAGCAGCCGACCGGTCGCGGCGTCGAAGTCCCAGTGCACCGGGGGGCCGGTTGCGCTGAGGTCGGGATGATCGGCGACCTCGTCGGCCAGCGCCTCGGAGACCTCCAGCTCGATCAGCGACAACGTGTTGCGCATCCGGACCACCCGCGGTGCTCGACCGGTGCCGCGGGCCATGTGCAGGGCGGCGATGATGGCTTGCCGGTCATCGGCCAGGGCCATCGGGATCTTCGCGCTGACCGCGACGCCGGAGGTGAGCGAATTCGTGTAGAACGAACCGAAGTCGATGCCGTCCAGGCAGCGCTGCGTGGTCACGTCGGCGATGCCGAGGCCGCACGCGTTGCCGTGCGTGCGCTCGGTCAGCCCCAGGACCACGATCTGCGAGATCGCCACATCGGCGAAACCGTCGCCGGTGACGGGGGCGCGCCCGGTGATGTTCGGATCCATGCCCGCGCCGCTGATGTCCTTGCCGATCTCGTCGACCACGAGCACGTCGATCCGGGGGAACAGCAAGCGGGGCAGCAGCTGCTTGGCGCGCACCAGGAGTTCGGCTTCGCGTTCCAGCATTCCTTGCGCGGGAACGAGTTCCAGTTCGGCGATGTCCTCGTAGGCGTTTTCCACGACCGCCACGCCGAACTCCACCGGTGCGTTGTCCAGCGCCGCCTGCGCTGCGGCCGGGATGAGGTGCGGGAAGGCGCCGAAGCCGTGGCTGTGCAGCGTGGTGGCGCCTTCGTGCTTGCCCAGGCCGATGGCCAGCATCTTGGCCAGGCCGCTTTCGTGCTCGCCCTTGAAGTCGGTGTGCGGTTTGACGCGGTTGACCACGACGACGCCGTCCGCCGCGGCGGCCTCGGCGTCGAAGTGCACCGGTGTTCCGTCCGGGAGGTGGGCGATGACGACGGTGTCCATCGACGAAACCACCGGTGCGCGAACGGATTCCTCGGTGACGCCGTAGTCGGCCAGCACTTGGCGCTGGCCGTCCGCGGTTCCGCCGCCGTGGCTGCCCATCGCCGGGACGACGAAGGGTTTCGCGCCGCGGGCGACGAGTGCGGCCACGAGTTCGGCGGTGACCTCGTCGATGCGGGCCACGCCGCGGCTGCCGACGGCGACGGCGATTCGCTTGCCGCTCAACGGGTTCGCGCGGTCGTGCGCGGCGACCTGGTCGGCGAGAGCGGTTTGGACGTCGGGCACCGATCCGGCGGCGAAGCGCTGGCGCACCGGGAGCATGCGCGGAAGCCGGTGTTCGGATCCGGCAAGTCGGACCTGGTCGACGTCGAACATCGTCGCAGCCTCCCCGCGTGGTATCCGCGCGAAACGGAAATGCGGTCCGGATCCTTTCACGGGCGGCTGCGTGGAGGAAGACCTCGCGGGCCGCGGCCACCGGACGGCCGAGCGGGTTCGCGGGGCTGTGCGGGGGAGTGCCCCGAGGGCGGGGATTACCCCCGCTGACGGGCAGTCCCTAGACTGCGGCGGATGTCGCGTCCTCGACCGAACCCCGTCCTCTGGGTGTACTACCAGTTCGGGGGCATGCTGCCGCAGCGCTACCGCGACTGGGTGCTGCACGATGCGACGTGCCGCACGTGGGTGTTGCGGGTGCTGGTCCGCGGGCTGCTGCAGATCGCTCCGCTGGGTGCGGTGCTGTTCCTGGCGCTGGGGGTGTTCGGTGGTGCGTGGCCGATCGCGGCCGGGTCGCTGCTGCTTGGTGTGCTGGTGGTCGGTCGGGTGGTGCTGACCAACGCGGTGGACAGCGTGGACGCACGGTTGGTGCGGTACGGGTTCGGTCCCGGGCACGGTTCGGCGGTGCGCCGGCGGCGGGATGCGGCCGCCGCTGAGCGCTATCGGGCGGTCTGGCGCGACGGCGGGGGGTGACCGGCCGGCCCGGGTTCAGTGGGCGGGGGCGGCGGTCGGTTCCGCGGTGCTGGGCAGGCCGAACAGCGCGAACAGCGTGGTGTCGAAGAAGGCGGCGGTGTGCTGCACACCGCTGCCGGCCAGCGCCAGTACCTGCAGTTGGAACGGGCGGAACACGCCGTCGGCGCTGCGCCGGTACACCGCGAAGGCGATCTGGCCGTTGGCCCGGGTCGGGACCAGGTGCATCTCGCCGGGTCCGGCCGGGCACTGGCGGTCGATGAGCACGCCGATGGCGGCGGCGCCGCGCACCCACGTGCTGAACGGTGGCATCTCCCAGGTCGCGTCGTGGGTGAACAGGTGCACCAGTTCGCCGACGTCCTTGGCCTCGAACGCGGTGACGTAGCGGTCGAGCAGGTGCTGCTGCTCCTCGGTCAGCGCGGTGGGCGGGTCGTCCTCGGCCGGTGCGATCCGCGCGAGTTGGGCGCGGGCGCGCTGCAGGGCGCTGTTGACCGCGGTGACGGTGGTGCCGAGCAGGTCGGCGACTTCCGGGGCTTTGCACTTGAGCACGTCGCGCAGCAGCAGGACGGCTCGCTGCCGGGCGGGCAGGTGCTGCAGCGCGGCGGTGAACGCCAGTCGGGTGCGTTCCCGCCCGCCGGCGATGGTGGCGGGATCGGTGGGGTCGTCGGCGATGCGTGCGTCCGGGACCGGTTCCAGCCAGGCGATGTCGGGGCGTTCGCGCAGCCTGCCGTCCGGGGAGGAGGTGGCGGCGCCGAGCCCGGAGGGCAGCGGGCGGCGGCTGCGCCGGTCGAGCGCGGTCAGGCAGGTGCTGGTCGCGATCCGGTGTAGCCAGGTGCGCAGTGAGGAGCGACCCTCGAACCGGTCGTAGCCCCGCCAGGCGCGCAGGTAGGTCTCCTGCACGAGGTCTTCGGCCTCGTGCAGAGAGCCGGTCATCCGGTAGCAGTGCGCGAGCAGCTCCTTGCGGTACGGGTCCGCGAGCCTGATGAACTCCTCGGGTACGCGATCTTGCGCCATGTCCGCCGACCACCTCCGCAGGTCGTGCACATCCGGTCCGTCACACGTGCCGGCGTCGAGCGCACACCTGTCGATGCTAGGCGTGCTGCTGCGCCGGGTCACTGGTCGAGTTCAGCTGCGCCCGTGGCGCCAGTAGCCCATGAACGCCACCGATTCCCGGGGCAATCCCCGGTCGGTGACCAGGATGCGGCGCAACCGCTTGATCGTTCCGGCTTCGCCGGCCAGCCAGCCGTAGACCCGGCCGGTCGCGGTGCGTTCCGGGACTTCCCAGAGCGCACCGGTGTCCACGTCGACGTCGTCGAGCTGGGTGCCGGTGCTGCGGTGCGGTTGCAGCTCGGCGACGGCTTCCAGCAGGGCGGTTTCCAGCAGCGCGCCGTGCTCGGTGCCGTGGTTGTGCCGGAAGAACCACCGCACGTCCACGCCGGGTGGGCAGTTCCAGTCCTGGCGGTCGCGGGGTTCGGGGACTTCCAGGCAGGCGATGCCGCGGGCGGTGTCCGGGAGCGCTTCCAGGATGGCGGCCACGGCGGGCACCGCGGTTTCGTCGCCGGCCAGCACGAGTTGGTCCGCGGTTTCCGGTGGGGCCCATTCGCAGCCCCACATCCGTCCGCCGCCGGGGCGGTCGGGCCCGAGCAGTCCGATCCGGTCGCCGGGGACGGTGTTCGCGGCCCAGTGCGTGGCGGGTCCGCCGTGGCCGGAGTCGATGCCGTGCAGGACGAAGTCGATGTCCAGCTCCGCCGATTCGGGTCGGTGGGTGCGCACGGTGTAGGTGCGCAGCACGGGCCGGATGCGTTCGGGCAGGCCGAGCCACGAGGAGTACCAGTCCGGTCCGTCGGGGAAGTCGGAGATCGTGCGGCCGGGTTGGGGCAGCACGATTTTGATCCGCTGGTCGTCGCCGGCGGATCCGAACGAGCGCAGGCATTCCCCGGTGAACGTGATCCGCACGAAACTCGGCCCGAGCGGCCGCACGCGGCTGACGTCGACCGGGAACAGCCGGTACGCGGGCTTGGTCCGGTTGGCACCGGTTGTGATGGTTGCGGTCATCGTTACCTCCTGAAGTGCTAGGTTAGCCTAGCCTTATCAAACAGGGGAGGTTGGTGTGCATCACAGGATCCGGTCGGCATGGGTGGTGGCCGCGGCGGCGGTCGCGCTCACCGCGTGCACCTCGGGCGGCGGCGGTGGTGGGCAGCAGGAGTGGTCCTACACCGATGACCGCGGCGAGCAGATCAGCACCGAGGGGCGCCCGGAGAGCGTCGTCGCGCAGGTTTCGGCGGCGGGGGCGCTGCAGGATTTCGGCGTGCCGATCGCGGGCACGTTCGGTCCGCTGGTGCGCAGCGACGGCTCCACCGAGCCCGAGGCGGGCAGCATCGATCCGCAGCGGGTCACCGATGTGACCGGGCCGGGGTACGGGGAGGTCAACCTGGAGCGCATGGCCACGCTGGAGCCGGACGTGGTGGTCAGCGGGAAATACGCCGAGTTCCCCGGCCTGTGGCACCTCACCGAGGACCAGGAGGCGATGGTGCGCGAGTTCGCGCCCACCATCGGCGTGCAGCAGTCCGGTGTCGCGCTGCCCGAGGCGATCGAGTCGTACCGCGACCTGGCCCGCGCGCTGGGCGCCGACGCCGATGCGGAGCGGGTGCGCGCCGATGAGCGCGAATTCCGCGCGGCCGCCGAGCGGCTGCGCGGGATCGGGGAGCGGATGCGGGCCGCGGACCGCACGATCTTGGCCGTGGGCGGGACCGAGCAGGAGTACTTCGTCGTCGATCCGCACCGCAACCCGGACCTGGACTTCTACGTGCGCGAACTCGGGTTGCCGATCACCGTGCCGGATGCCCCGGACGAAGCGGGGGGCGGCTACTTCGAGCGGCTCTCCTGGGAGAACGCCGGTGCCTATCCCGCCGACGTCATGCTGTGGGACGCCCGGGCGGCGTCGCTGCCGCCCGAGCAGATGAAGCGCAAGCCGATCTTCGCGGCGCAGCCGGCCGCCGCGGCCGACCGCTTCGCGAAGTGGGAGGCCGTGGCGCCGATGAGCTACGCCAGCTATGCCGGCATCATGCACGGGCTGGCCGACGAGTTGCAGGCGCAGCTGGATCGGATGTGACCTCGGGATCGGCGCAGCGGGGTTGCGTGGCGAGGTTCCGCTCCGCGCGGCCTGCCCGAGCGCTGTCTAGCGCGGTGCGTTCTGCTCCGGGGCTTGCTGCGGCTGCCCCGGAGCCACGACCAGTTCGCAGGTCACGCGTTCCGGCGCGGTCTGCTCCACGACGGTCTCGCCGTCGACGAGGATGCGGCACGTGCGGGGCGATTCGTCGCCGGAGGCGGTCACCGCGGCCTTCTCGCCGTCCTGCAGCCGCACCCCGGCGCTGAACGGAAGCCGGACGTCGTCGGCTTCTTCGGTGACCGCACCGTGGCCCTGCCACAGCACCAGGCGCGCCTCGCCGGAATCGCCCTCGATCCGGTACTCCACCGCGCGGTCCGGGGTCGAGTCCTCTGGCGGGGGAGCGGTGCACGACCCGGCCGCGGCCACGACGGCGGCGACGAGCGCGGTCGCGGGTCCCGGGGCGGTTGCGGGGCGAGGTACGTGCACACCCGGCATTGTCGGACGGATCCGGCGGCTGTGCGCGCTCCCGACGTCCGGACTGCCTGACGGGTCAGGCCTGCGGGAGCAACCGGTTGAGCAGATCGGTGAGCTGCTCGGGTGCGTCCGCATGCACGAGGTGCCCGGAGCCCGCGATCTCGTGGTACCGGGACCGGGGCAGGGATTCCAGCAGGATGTCGGCGGCCTTGCGCGGGCACAGCCGGTCGTGCTCGGCGCCGATCACCTCGACCGGACCGGAGATCTCGCCCAGCCGGGGCGCCAGCGGGTGCTCGCGCAGACCGGCCATGGCCGCGGCGGCGTTGGCGTAGCCCTCGCCGGCTCCGATCGCGGCGGCGCGCTTGCGCCAGGCCGTGGCCGGATCAGCCCCGCCGTTGAGCATGGCCGCGGTGTCGGTGCGCAAGCTGTCCAACACCGCGTCCCGATCGCCGGCGCGGACCTGCCGGGCGCGCTCGGTGTAGAACTCGGCGGCCGAGCGGCCCACCACCGCCGAGGTCGCCACGGTCACCGCGGAGGGAACCAGGTCCGGGCGTTCGGCAGCGGCGGCCAGCACCAGCACTCCGCCCAGCGAGAAGCCCACGCAGGTGGCCGGGCCGCTGACCTGCTGCAGGAAGCCGAGCAGGTCGTCGCGCAACTGCATCCAGGTCCCGTCCGGTTCGCCGAGCCCGCTGGCGCCGTGCCCGCGCAGGTCCGGTGCGATGGTGCGCCGGTCAGTGAGGGCGTCCTGCTGGGTCCGCCAGCTCGTGCCGTCCTCGCCGAGACCGTGCACGAGCACGACGGGCGGGCCGGCACCGGCCTCGCGGTAGGCCGTCCGGATGCCGTTCACGGCTGCTGCGGGCACTCGTCGATCAACTCCCCGGGTCGTGGCGGGGCGATTCTGCGCCAGGCGGGCCGGTGGGGTCCAGTGCCGCGTCCGGGTCGGGCAGCGGGTTCCCGCCGAGCCCCGGTCCGCTGGTGTGCAGGTGGCAGCGCACCGTTCCGCCGCCGAGGACCGGGGTTTCGGCGGGGCGCTCGGTGCGGCAGACGTCCATCGCGAACGCGCACCGCGGGTGGAACGGGCAGCCGCCCGGCGGGGCGGCGGGATCCGGCGGATCACCGGCCGGGATGGTGCGGTGCCGGTCGCGGTGCGCGGGATCGGGCACGGGAACCGCCGAGAGCAGCGCCCTCGTGTACGGGTGCGCCGGGGCGGTGTAGACGCGTTCGGCCGGGCCCTGCTCGACGATGCCGCCCAGGTACATCACCGCGACCCGCTGCGCGAGCCTGCGCAGCACGGACAGGTCGTGCGAGATGAACAGGTAGGCGGTGCCGAGGTCGGTGCGCAGCCGCTCCAGCAGGTTGATGATCTGGTTCTGCGTGGACACGTCCAGCGCCGAGACGGCCTCGTCGCAGACCAGCACGTCCGGCCCGGTCGCCAAGGCACGGGCGATGGCCAGGCGCTGGCGCTGCCCGCCGGAGAACTCGTAGGGGTAGCGCTCCAGGTGCTGCGGTGCGAGCCCGACCAGCCGCAGCAGTTCGCGCACCCGCTCGTGGCGTTGCGCGCGGGTGAGCCGTTCGTGCACGTGCAGCGGTTCGCCCAGGCTCTCGGCGACCACCATGGACGGATCCAGTGAGGAGTAGGGGTCTTGGAAGACCATCTGCACGTGCCTGCGGGCGCGGCGCAGCCGGTCGCCGCGCAGCGCGGTGAAATCGGTACCGCGCAGGAGGATCGTCCCGCTGTCCGGTTCGACCAGCCGCAGCAGGGCGCGCCCGGTGGTGGACTTGCCGGAGCCGGATTCGCCGACCAGGCCCAGGACTTCGCCCGGTGCCAGGGCCAGGCTCACCTCGGAGACCGCGGTGAGCCTGCCGGTGCGGCGCAGCGCGCCGCGCGGGATCGGGAAGCTCACCGACAGGTTCTCGGCGCGCAGTACCGCGTCCTCGGTGTCGGTGGTGGTCGCACTGCCGTCGGTCATCGCGGCCCTCGCAGCGGGAGTTCGTCCAGGCGCACGCAGCGCGTCGACCGCGCCGGGTCGACGGTGCGCAGGGGCAGGGGGTCGTCGGCGCACACCGGTGCCGCGTAGGGGCAGCGGGTGCGGAAGCGGCAGCCGTCCGGTGCTCGGCCCGGTGCCGGTGCCCGGCCGGGGATGGTGGCCAATTCCGCGGCGGGGTCACCGGCCTGCGGCATCGCGGCGAGCAGGCCTTCGGCGTAGGGGTGCGGGGGACTGCGGAACAGCCGGTGCACCTCGTCGCCGCCGACGACCTGCCCGGCGTACATCACCGCCACCTGGTCGCAGATCTCGGCGACCACGCCCAGGTCGTGCGTGATGAACACCATCGCCATGTCCAGTTCGTCGCGCATCTCGCGCAGCAGGTCCAGCGTTTGCGCCTGGATGGTGACGTCGAGGGCGGTAGTGGGTTCGTCGGCGATGAGCAGGCGGGGGCCGCAGCACACGGCCATCGCGATCATCACCCGCTGGCGCATCCCGCCGGAGAACTCGTGCGGATAGCTGCGCGCGCGCCTGGCCGCGTCCGGGATGCCGACCCGGTCCAGCGCCGCGACCGCTCTCTGGTGCGCGCGCCTGCGGGACAGGCCCTGGTGCCTGCGCACGGTTTCGGCGATCTGGTCGCCGACGGTGAACGCCGGGTTGAGCGAGGTCATCGGCTCCTGGAAGATCATCGCCACGTCGTTGCCGCGCACCCGCGACATCGCGCGGGTGCTCAGCCCGAGCAGTTCCGTGCCGTCCAGCCGGATGCTGCCCGCGGTGATCCGGCAGCCGCGGGCGGGCAGCAGTCCCAGCACGGCCAGGCCGGTCACCGTCTTGCCGGAGCCGGATTCGCCCACCAGGCCCAGTGTGGTGCCCGCGGGCACGTCCAGGGACACCGAGTCGAGCACCACGACCCAGCCATCCTCGGTGGCGAACCGGACTTCCAGGTCCCGGATCTGCAGCACGCTCACTGTCCGCTCCTAATCTCCCGGCCCAACGAGTCGCGCAGACCGTCGCCGAGCACGTTCAGCGCCAGCACCGCTGCGGCGATGGCGATTCCGGGCAGCACCACGAGATGCGGTGCCAGGGACAGGAATCGGGCGCCTTCTTGCAGCATCGATCCCCAGCTGGCCTGCGGGGCGACCACGCCGAGGCCGAGGAAGCTCAGCGTGGCTTCGGCCAGCATCGCGAACGCCGCCACCAGCGACAGCTGCACCAGCAGCGGGGACAGCACGTTCGGCAGCACGTGCCTGCGGATGATGTGCCCGGAGGGGGTGCCGATGGACCGCGCCGCCTCGATGTAGGTCTCCTCGCGCACCGACAGCACGGCGCTGCGCACCAGCCGCAGCAGCCGCGGGGCGGTGACCAGGCCGACCGCGAACATCGCGTTGCCGAGTCCGGGCCCGCGCGCGGCCACGATCGCCACCGCCAGGATCAGTGGTGGGAAGCTCATGAACGCATCCGAGATCCGCACCACCCACCGGTCGAACCGCCCGCCGAGGTAGGCGCCGACCAGGCCCAGCGGCACGCCCAGCAGCACCGCGACCCCGGTGGCCTGCACGGCGGCCAGCAGCGAGATGCGCCCGGCCACGAGCAGCCTGCTGAGCACGTCGCGGCCGAACTGGTCGGTGCCCAGCAGGTGCCCGGACGCGCCCGGGCCGGCCAGCACGTCGCGCAGGTTCTGCTCGTCGGGGTCCAGTGGCGCCAGCAGCGGTGCGAGCACGGCGATCCCGGTCAGCGCCAGCAGGAACACCGCGGCGGCCAGTCCCGGTCGCTGGCGGCGGAACCGGCGCCAGAACCGCGCGCGCGGCGAGCTCGGCGCACCGGAAGCCGGCGGATCGTCGTCGGTGGTGCTGCCGCCGGTCCAGCGCCGGGCGGGGTCGTCGGCATCGGTGCTCATCGGGCACGCACCTTCGGGTTGAAGTAGCCGTAGGACAGGTCGACCGCGAGGTTGGCCAGCATGACCAGCACCGCGGTGACCACGACAACGCCCTGCACCATGGGCAGGTCGCGCTGCAACACCGCTTCGATCGCCAGCTGGCCCAGCCCGGGTATGCCGAAGATCTGCTCGACGACCACGGTTCCGCCCAGCAGCACCGATATCCGCATGCCCAGCACGGTGACCACGGGTGTGGCGGCGTTCTTGAGCGCGTGCTTGGTGACCACGCTGCCGCCGCGCAGTCCTTTCGCCCGCGCGGTGCGCAGGTAGTCCTGGTCGAAGACGTCGATGAGCGCACTGCGCAGCTGGCGGGTCAGTTCGGCCGCGGCCGCCAGGCCGAGAGTGGCCGCGGGCAGCAGCAGGTGCGCCAGCCAGGCCAGTGGGGCGTCGTCCAGCGGCACGTAGCCGGTGGCCGGCAGCAGGTCCAGGTGCAGCGCGAACACGGTGGCCAGCAGCAGGCCGAGCCAGAAGTTGGGCATGGCCACGCCGACGGCGGTGCCCAGGGTCGCGGTGCGGTCGATCCAGCCGCCGCGGTGCAGGGCCGCGGCGATGGCCGCCGGGACGCTGACCAGCAGTGCGAGCACGATCGCCATGGCGGTCAGCGACAGAGTGGCCGGGAAGCGTTCGGCGATGGCGCCGGACACGCTGCGGTTGCTGAACATCGAGGTACCCAGGTCGCCCTGCACGGCCGCCGAAGCCCAGCGCCAATACTGCTCCAGCAGCGGATCGTCCAGACCCATGCGCTGCCGCGTCGCGGCGATCTGCGCGTCGGTGGCATCCTCGCCGGCGATGGTGACCGCCGGATCGCCCGGTACGAGCAGCACCAGGCCGAACACGATCAGCGACACCAGCACCAGCAGCGGGACCATGGCGCCGATCCGGCGCAGGGCCAGTTCCAGCACGGTTCAGCCCTCCGATCCGCGCACGTCGATGCCGCGCAGTTCGGGTTTGTTGGACTGCCAACCGCGTAGCCCGGTCACCCGCGGGTGGTGCGCGAAGACGGTGTCGGCGAAGGTGACCGGGACGTCCAGCGCGTGCTCGGCGACCAGCCGGCCGATCCGGTGCAGCAGCGCGTCGCGCTGCCGCGGGTCGATGGTGCGCCGGGCCTGCTCGGTGAGCTGCTCGATCCGCGGGATGGTGTGCGAGCCCGGGTTGGCGAAGCCGTCCGCGCCGTATAGCAGGGACAACGTCTGCACCGGGTCGGCGCGGCCGCCCCACGGCGAGAACATCGCATCGGCCTGTTCGCGGCTGTAGAACAGGTCGGCGGTTTCGCCGGAGGACACTTCGCGGATGTGCATCCGCACGCCCACGTCGGCGAGCTGCTCCTGCACCGCGATCGCCAGTCCGGGATCGGTGGTGGGCACGATCGCCTCGAAGTCGAAACCGCCTGCCAGGCCCGCTTCGGCCAGCAGGGCGCGGGCTTTCCGCGGGTCGTGCGGGTAGGGGTCGCCGAGGTGGGGGTCGTGCGCGCGGTAGCCGGCAGGGAACGGTTGCGCGGCGGGTTCGCCGTGGCCGAACAGGACGCCGTCGATGGTGGCCGAGCGGTCGATCGCGTGGTTGAGCGCGCGGCGCACCCGTTGGTCGCCGAAGTGCGAGCGGGTGCGGTTGAGCTGCAGGTGGTAGAAGGCCAGCGTGGAGTCCCCGGTGGTGGGCAGGTCGTAGAGGCCGGCTTCGGCGACCTGGTTGCCGCCGACCAGCGCGGCGTCGGTCTGCCCGGAGCGCAGTGCGTTCATCCGCGTGGTGCTGTCGGGCTGGATGGCCACGACCATCGACGGCACCTGGGCGGCGGCGGGATCCCAGTAGCGGTCGAAGCGCTCCAGCACGACGCGGTCGTTCGGGCTGTAGGACACCACGCGGTAGGGGCCTGCGCCCACCGGTTGCAGGTCGAGGTCGGGATCGTCGAACGCGGCGGGGCTGATCATCATGCCCGCGCGGTCGGATAGCGTGCCGACCAGCGAGCTGTCCGGTTCGGTGAGCACCAGCACCACGGTGCGCGCGTCCGGGGCCTGCACCGCGCGCACGGATTCCAGTTCGGAGGCCACTGTGGACCCGTCGAGGGTGCGGGCCCGGTCCAGGTTGGACTTGACCGCGGCCGCGTCCAGCGGGGTCCCGTCGTGGAAGCGCAGATCCGGCCGGATCCGCAGTTCCAGCCGGGTGCCGCCGGCGGTGTAGCGCCAGGTTTCGGCTAGTCCGGGGATCGGTTCGGCCTGCGGGTCCAGGTGCACCAGCCGGTCGTAGACCGGGAACAGGGTCACGTTGTCGAAACTCGACGAGGCGCGGTGCGGGTCGTAGCGGCTCGGGCCCACGGGATAGGCGAACCGGAACGACGCGCCCCCGCCCGAACCGCCCACCTCGGTATTGATCCCGCCGCACGCCGCGACCAGCGCCAGTACGAGGGTGAGAACGGCTGCGCGGTGGAAGATGCGCGGTGGTGGCACGCGAAACCTCCGGTGTCCGGCGGGTTCTGGCGCTGCTGCGCGAGCGGATCGGTGCCGACGGTGGTGCGCGGGGCGCGTGCGATGCGCCCTTCCGGCCGGACCGGTGGTCGTGATCCGCCCATTCAAGGAGACCTGGATCACAGAATCAAATAGTCCTGGGCGATCGGACGTATAGGACGCGGTGATGCCCGCGGTCGGCCCAGCGCCGTTGCCCGGTTCGGTCGTGCGCCCGGGCTCAGATCCCGCTGTGGAACCGCGCGGCGAGTTCGCTGCGCGAGCGGATGCCGAGCTTGGCGTAGATGCGGGTCAGGTGGAACTGCACCGTCTTGACCGAGACGAACAGCTCCTGGGCCGCCTGCTTGTTGGTCACGCCCGCCGCGACCAGGCGCACCACCGCGTGTTCCTGCGGGGTGAGCTCGGTCAGGTCGACCGCGTCGCGACGCGCGTAGACCCCGCCGGCCTTGAGCTCGCGGTCGCAGCGCACCACGTAGGCGTCCGCGCCCAGTGCCGCGTACGCCTCGCGGGCCCGCTGCATCACCACGTCGGCCTCCTTGCGCTTGCCCGCGCGGCGCAGCGTCTGGCCGTAGGCGAAGTGCACCCGGGCCCGTTCGTAGGGCAGCGGCAGCGCCGCCAGCAGCTGGACCGAGCGCTCGAAGACGTCCTTGGCCGCGTCGATGTCCCCGCCCGCGGCCAGCACCCGTCCGCGCGCGTAGCCCAGGCGCGCCTGCGAGGACCGGTGCTCGCGCTGCCGGGCGAGCTGCTCGAAGGGCGCCAGGAACTCGTCGGCCTCCTGCGGGCGGTTGTCCATGACCAGCGCATTGGCGTAGATGTCGTGCCACGGCCAGAAACCCGGCTCGTCGATGCCGTTGCGCGGGTGCAGCTGCACCAGCGGGTCCAGCGCCCGCAGCACCCCCTCGTAGTCCGAACGGGCCTCGGCGAAGTGCGCTTTGGCCATGCACGAGGGGGCCAGCATCGTCTCGTAGTTGTGCCCGGACGCCGAGGTGGTGTGCGCCAGGTGCGCCTCGGCGCTGTCGAAATCCCCGCGCAGCGCGTAGATCTGGGCTCCGGTCCAGTGCACCAGCGGGCGGCACAGGTCCAATCCGCTCTCCTGCAGCAGCACCGCGGCGCGGTCGACGGTCTGCAGCGCCTCGTCCCAGTCGCCGAGCGCGAACAGGGTGCGGGCCAGCCAGCCGTGCGCCCACAGCGAGATGCGCGTGGACCCCATCCGGTACTCGCCGGGCATGGCGCTTTCCAGCTCGCGGCGCGCGGTCTGCGGGCGGTCCAGAGCCAGGTCCAGCCAGCCCTTGCCCATCTGCACCCGCTGCGATTGGGCGCCGCGGCTGACCCGCTCGACCACCTGGCGGTAGGTGCGTTCGGCCTGGCGCGGTTCTCCGGTGGCGGCCAGCCCCAGTCCCATGATGGCTTCGGATTCCACGGCCGAGGGCTCGTCCGGATCGGCCAGCGACATGGCCTGCCGCCCCCAGCTGACCAGGTCCGGCCCGTGCCAGCGGCTCAGCGAGTGCAGGACCCTGCGCTGGCAGATCAGCGCCGCGGTCTCCGGCTCGCGCTGCGGATCGCACTGCTGCCACGCTCGGGTCAGCAGCAGTTCGGCCTCGGCGGCGCGGCCGCGCTGGATGGCCAGGTAGCCCAGCACCGCGTCGCGCAGCGCCGACGGCGGCATGCCTTCCAGCTGCGGGGCGAACGCGCCGGCCGAGATGAGGTCTCCGGCACCGACCATCGCGTCCACCGCGCGCAGCAGGCGCTGCTCGCGGTCCTCGCGGGTGGGGCTGAGCCTGCTGGCGTTGAGCAGGGCATTGCCGGCCACCGACCAGGCGCCCTGCCCGGACTGGCGCACGGCGAACGCGTCCAGTTCGGCGGCCAGCTCCGCGTCCGGGTGCGGGGTGATGGCCACCAGGTGCGACAGCCGCGCGTCCTCGTCCTCGGCGCGGTCGGCCGCGCGCCGGTGCAGGTCGCTGCGCTGCAGCGGCGGCAGGGAGGCGTACACGGCGGCGTGCACCAGTGGGCTGGCGAAGGTCAGCTGCAGCAGGCCGTGCCCGGCCACTGTGCTGACCAGGCCGTGGCTGCAGGCTTCGTCGAGGGCCTGCACCGCGTCGTCGATCCCGGCGAGTTCGGCGGCCTCGGCCACCGCGGCCGTGCTGCCCAGTACCGCAGCGGACTCCACGAAGCGGCGGGCGGCGTAGCCGCAGGAGTCGAGTCGCCGGGCGGTCTCGGCGGCCAGGCCGCGCGGGGCGGGCAGGACCGGTTGCCAATCCAGCCAGGCCCGGGCGGGCAGTTCGTCGAGCAGATCGCGCACGTACTCCGGGTTGCCGCCGGTGTGCGCGGTCAGCCGCTGCACCGTGGGTGCGGGCAGGTCGCGCCCGGAGTGCAGCATCGCCAGGGTGCGCACTTCGCCCGGGCCGAGCGGTCCGATGCGCAGCACGTGCTCGCGCCGCAGCTCGCGGGGCATGAGGTCGTCGCGCACCACCAGCACCACCAGCAACTCGTGGGTGGTGGTGCGGCGGTAGGCCGACAGCAGGGCCTGCAGCGAGGCGATGTCGGCGTGGTGGGCGTCGTCGACGACCACGGCCTCGGGTTCGGTCTCGGCCCAGCAGGTCAGCAGCTGCTCGGCGGCCTGCACCGGGGCGGTGTCCGGGGGCAGCGCGGTGGCCGGGCCTGCGGCGGGTGCGGCCTGCAGCAGCTGGTCGACGACGCCGAAGCGCACGGTCTGCTCCCAGAGCATCCCGATCCCGCGCTGCGGGGTGAGCTGGTGGCGCTCCAGGAAGTGCTCGACCAGTGCGGTCTTGCCGATGCCGGCCGGGCCTTCCACGAACACGAGCTCGGGGCTGCCGCCGCGGGCCGAGGCCAGCAGGCGCTCCAGTTCGGCCAGCTCGCGTTGCCGGCCCACCGGAGCGTGGCCACGTCGCCTGCTGGTCATCGGTTCACTCTAACGGGGACCGCGGGTGCGCGGCCCCCGTGCCGGGTCAGCCCAGATCACCGCCGGCCACGGGCAGAACCGTGCCCGTCACGTAGGAGGCCTCGGCGGAGGCCAGGAAGGCGATCGCCCCTGCCTGCTCGGCCAGGGTGCCGTACCGCTTCATCAGCGAGGAGTCCGTGGTCTGGTCCACGACCTGCTGGAACCAGCCGCGCTCGCGGTCGCCGTCCGGACCGGGGCCGCGCGGGATCCGCCGCGGCGGGGCCTCGGTGCCGCCGGTGGCGGTGGCCACCACCCGGATGCCGCGTTCGGCGACCTCCATGGCCAGCGAGGTGGTCAGCGCGTTCACCCCGCCCTTGGCGGCCCCGTACGGCACGCGGTTGACACCGCGGGTGGCCACCGAGGAGACGTTGACGATGGTGCCGCTGCCCCGGTCGAGCATGTGCGGCAGCACGGCCCGGCAGCACCACAACGTCGGGAACAGCGAGCGCTGCACCTCGGCGCGGACCTCGTCCTCGGCGTAGTGCTCGTAGGGCTTGGCCCAGATGGTGCCGCCGACGTTGTTGATGAGCACATCGATGCGTCCGACCAGCTGCACGGCGCGTTCGGCGGCCGCGGTCGCCCCGGAGAACTCCTCCAGGTCGGCAACGACCCCGTGCGCACCGAGCTCGGCGGCGACCTCGTGCACCGCCTCGGACCGGTCCACCAGGACCACCTCGGCCGATTCGGCGCGCAGCCGCTCGGCCACCGCCCGGCCGATGCCCTGCACGCCGCCGGTGATCATCGCGGTCGTTCCCGCGAAGCGCTGCGGTGCGATCATGATGCGGCCTCCGCAGCGACCTGGAACTTCTCGTAGTGGAAGTTCGCCGGTTGGGTGCCGGTGGTGCGGAAGTGCTCGCGCACCGCGTCGACCATCGCAGGCGGACCGCACAGGTACACGTCCACATCGCCGCCGTTGAGCCGGTCCCCGTCGAGCAGGCTGGTGACGTAGCCCTTGTTGGGCGCGGTACTGGACTCGTCGGCGACGCAGTAGTCCCAGGTCAGTCCCGGGACTGTCGCGGCGAACTGCTCGATGGCGGCCAGTTCCACCAGGTCCTGGTCGGTGGTGACGCCGTAGAGCAGGTGCAGCGGTTGCCCGCCGGTACCGCCGTCGGCGAGGCGCTGGAGCATGGACAGGATCGGTGCGAGTCCGGTGCCGCCGGCCAACATCACCACCGGGCGGGTGAGGTCGCGCAGGTAGAAGCTGCCGAGCGGTCCGGTGAGTTCAAGGCGGTCGCCCGGCTGGGCCGACTCGCGCAGGTACTCTGACATCGCCCCGCCCTCGGTGATGCGCACCAGGAACGACACGGTCTTGTCCGCCGGGCCGCTGCTGAACGAGTACGAGCGGGCCAGATCGGTCCCGGGCACGCCGATGTTGACGTACTGACCGGGTAGGAACGCCAGTTCGTCGCGGTCGTCGAGTTCCACGGAGAAGCCCACCGTGCTTGGCGAGTACCGGGTCACCTCGCTGATCGCGCCGCTGTGCGCGGCCGGGCCGGTCTTGGCGGCCTCGGAGGTGCCGGTGATCTGCAGGACGAGGTCGCTGTGCGGCATCATCTGGCACGGCAGCACGTAGCCCTGCTCGGCCTCGTCGTCGTCGAGCGCGTCCTCGATGTAGTCGCCGCCGTCGTAGGTTCCCGAGGCGCACCACGCTTTGCAGGTCCCGCAGGCGCCGTCCCGGCAGTCCAGCGGGATGTTGATCCGCGAGCGGTAGGACGCCTCGGCCACCGTCTCGTCGGGGCTGCAGTCCACGAAGCGGGTGACCCCGTCCTCGAAGCTCAGCGCAACTGTGTAGCTCATCGCCGTTTCCGCCCCCTCAGACGTGGTAGATGTCCACGACGTGGTGGATGTAGTCGTTCTTGAGCACGACCTTCTTGTTCCGGATCAGCGGCTCGTCACCACCGAAATCCACGGTGTAGAAGGAGGTTCCGAAGTAGGTGTCCACCGTGTTGTAGCGGAAGTACAGCGTGAACCAGTTGAAGCGCAGATCCACGAGCGCACCGCGCTGGTCGAGCAGCTCCACGTTGGTGATGTTGTGCCCGGTGCGCGGCTCGGGCATGCTCGTGGCCGCCGAGCGGTCGGTGCGGATGCGGAAGACCCGGTCCTCCAGGCCGCCGCGGTTGGCGTAGTAGATCAGCGAGATCTCGTTCTGCGGATCCTCGGTGAGCTCGTCGTTGTCGTCCCAGGCCGGCATCCAGAACACGGCGTCGGGGTGGTAGCACTCCACCCACTTCTCGAACTCGCGGTCGTCCAGGTAGCGGGCCTCGCGGTAGAGGAACTCGCGGACGGTCTCCAGGCTGATCGTGCCGGTGGCGGTCGTCATCGCGGCAGCCTCACTTTCCCCGCCGCTCGGCGGATTCCGCGTCGATGGCGTTGTGCATGGTGTCCAGCCAGAAGCCGTGCTGGATCGGGTAGAGGCCCTCGTCCTCGGTGCGCTGCCCGCTGGCGATCGGTTCGATGCCGAGCTTGTTGGCCTCCTCGTCGGGACCCTGGATTTGGTGCACGGCGCCGCGGCTGAGGTCGTTCCACGGCGATTCCGTGGCCAGGTAGGTCTTCTGGCAGGCGCGGAACTCCTCCAGGTCGTCCGGGGTGGCCATGCCGGTGGCGTTGAAGAAGTCCTCGTACTGCCGGATGCGGTTGGTGCGCGCCTCGGCGCTCTCGCCCTTCGGCGCGATGCAGTAGATGGTGACCTCGGTCTTGTCCACCGAAATGGGCCGCAGGTGGCGGATCTGCGAGCTGAACTGGTCCATCAGGTAGACGTTGGGGTACAGGCACAGGTTCCGGGAGAAGCCGATCATCCAGTCGGCCCACGCCTGCCCGAACTGCTCGACCAGTTCGTCCCGGCGTTCGTTGAGCGAGCGGTTGCTCGGGTCGGCCCATTCTGTCCACAGCAGCAGATGGCCGTTCTCGAAGGAGTAGAACCCGCCGCGCTGCTTGGACCAGGTCCCGGCGTCCATGTTCTTGGTGTCGTTGGCCGATTCGCCCGAGGTGCGCCGGGCGGTGGTGGCCGCGTAGTTCCAGTGCGTGGCCGAGACGTGGTAGCCGTCCGCGCCGTTCTCGGCCTGCAGCTTCCAGTTCCCGTCGAAGACGTAGGTCGACGAGCCGCGCAGCACTTCGAGCCCGTCGGGCGACTGGTCCACGATCATGTCGATGATCTTGGTCGTCTCGCCCAGGTGTTCGGTCAGCGACGTGACGTCGGGATTGAGGCTGCCGAACAGGAATCCGCGGTAGCTCTCGAAGCGGGCGACCTTGGTGAGGTCGTGCGAGCCCTCGGTGTTGAACTGCTCGGGATAGCCGGCCCCGCGCGGATCCTTGACCTTGAGCAGCTTGCCGTCGTTGCGGTACGTCCAGCCGTGGAACGGGCAGGTCAGCGTGGTGCGGTTGTCCCGCTTGCGGCGGCACAGCATCGCCCCGCGGTGGCTGCAGGCGTTGATCAGCGCGTTGAGCTGCCCGTTCTTGTCCCGGGTGATCACGATCGGTTGGCGGCCGATGTGCGTGGTGAAGTAGTCGCCGACCTCGGGGATCTGGCTCTCGTGCGCGAGGTAGATCCAGTTGCCCTCGAAGATGTGCTTCATTTCGAGCTCGAAGAGCTCTTCATCGGTGAAGATGCTGCGCTTGGCGCGGTACACGCCGCGTTCGGGATCTTCCACGACCGCATCGGTGAGCGTGCTGCGGATGTTGTCCAGCGTGTCGGACATCGGTGCCTCCTCGACGTTCTCGCAGACACCCGCATCCGGGCCGCTGGCCCGGCGGCGGCTGTCGGCACTGCCGGACCACCGCGCCGGCCAGGCGGATTCGCCCGGTTCGGACGGCGGTGTCCGTGCTCGGAACGACGCTGACACGCAGGTGTTCTGGGTCACGCCCGGTAAATGCCCAGTATCGACCTAGACCCCCTATTCATAGGCACTGAATACGAATCGATCGCGAATGAGTATTTGTATCTGCTCAATTTCGGATCTACGCTGCCGGGACCGACGACATCGCGGTCGCCGTCCGCACACCGGATCTGCCCTCGTGACACGCACGGCCGCGCAGCGGGGAGGGAGGCAACGCGGTGGAACTGCGGCACCTGCGCTATTTCGCGGCCGTCGCCGAGACCCGGCACTTCGGCCGGGCGGCCAAGCGCCTGAACATGGCACAACCGCCGCTGTCCCAGGCGATCCGCCAGCTCGAAGCCGATGTGCAGGCCGAACTGCTGGCGCGCACGACCCGCCACGTGGCGCTCACTCCGGCCGGGCAGGTCTTCTACGAGGACGCGACCCGGATCCTGAAAGCGGTGGATGACGCGGCGCGCCGGGTGAAACTGCTGGCCGACGGCCGCAACGGCGTGCTGCGCCTCGGGCTCACCGGGCTGGCCTCCTACCGGTCGCTGCCCCGGCTGGCCGGGATCGTGCAGCGCGAGCTGCCGGGCATCGCCTTGGAGATCCACACCGACATGCTCACCTCGGCGCAGGAAACCGCGCTGGCGCAGGAGGGGCTGGACGCCGGGCTGCTGCGCCCACCGGTGCGCGATCCCGGCATCGAGCACCGGGTCGTGGCGCGCGAGCCGCTGGTGCTCGTCGTCAACGACGGTCACCCGTTGGCCGAGTGCGCGGAGGTCGACCTCGCCCGGCTGCGCACCGAACCGTTCGTGATGTATGCGGCCGAGCTGCGCTCGGTGGTCAACGACGCGATCGTGCGCAGCTGCGCAGCGGCGGGATTCCATCCGCACTGCGCGCACGAGGTCGGCGAGGCCTCGACGCAGGTCGCGCTGGTGGCAGCCGGGCTGGGCGTGGCGCTGGCCCCCTGCTCGGTGCGCGCCCTGCCGCTGGAGGGCGTGCGGTTCGTCGGGGTGCGCGGCGCGGAGAGCGTGGACCTGGCGCTGGCCTGGCGCGCGGACAGCACCTCGGCGGTGCTGCACAACCTGCTGGCGACCCTGCAGGACAACGACGTGTTCGTCGACGACATTGAGGACATCGGTGAAGATCACGCGAGTTGAGGCGATCCCGTTCGCCATCCCGTACCGCAAGCCGCTGCGCTTCGCCAGCGGCGAGGTGCACGCTGCCGAGCACGTCTTGGTGCGCGTACACACCGACGACGGTCTCGTCGGTGTCGCCGAGGCCCCGCCGCGGCCCTACACCTACGGCGAGACCCAGCAGTCCATCATCGCCGTCATCGGCGGCCTCTTCGAACCGCAGCTGGTCGGGCTCAGCCCGCTGGAGCGCGAGACCGCGCACGCCCGGATGCACGCCACGGTCGGCAATCCCACCGCCAAGGCCGCCATCGACATGGCGCTGTGGGACGTCATCGGCAAGGCGCTCGACCAGCCGGTGACCGCGCTGCTCGGCGGCTACGGCGACCGGATGCGGGTCTCGCACATGGTCGGTTTCGACGACTCGGCCAAGATGGTCGCCGATGCCCAGCGGGTGCGCGAGGAGCACGGCATCACAACGTTCAAGGTGAAGGTGGGTCGCCTGCCGTACACGCTCGACGTCGAAGCCTGCCGAGCCCTGCGCGCCGGTCTCGGCGACGACGTGGAGCTCTACGTGGACGGCAACCGCGGTTGGAGCGCGGCGGACTCGGCGCGCGCGCTGGACGAACTGGCCGATCTGGGGCTGACCCTGGCCGAGGAGCTGTGCCCGGCCGACGATGTGCTCGGCAGGCGGTGGCTGGTGCAGCGCAGCCCGATCCCGTTCGTGGCCGACGAAAGCGCTACCACGCCCGGGGAGGTGACCCGGGAACTGCTCGGGGGTTCGGCGACCGCGATCAGCATCAAGACCGCCCGCACCGGGTTCAGCGCCTCGCAGCGCGTGCTGTTCCAGTGCGAAGGCCTGGGTGCCGATGTCGTCATCGGCAACCAGATCGACGGCCAACTCGGCACCGCGTGCAGCGTGGCCTTCGGCGCGGCCTACCGCCGCACCTCCAACAGGGCGGGCGAGCTGTCGAACTTCTTGGACATGTCCGATGATCTGCTCACCGAGCCGGTCCGCATCACCGGCGGCGAGGTCTTCGTCCGGCCCGGATCCGGGCTCGGCGTCGAGATCGACCCGGACAAGCTCGCGCACTACCGCCAGGACACCTGATTGCCGACCCGGAACCGACCGCACCGAGAGGAAACCACCACGATGACCCAGCTTTCCGAGTACGACGCCACCGCCGCGGCCTCCGGCGCGGCCGCCACCAAGCGGTTCCAGGACAAGGGTGGCGCCGCCTCCACCAGCACCGAGCGGGTGGACATGCTGGCCACCGAAGTCGTCGAGGCCGTGCACGACGTCATCCGCAGGCACAAGGTGACCTACGAGGAGTACGACGCGCTCAAGGCGTGGCTGATCCAGGTCGGCGCGGACGGCGAGTGGCCGCTGTTCCTGGATGTGTGGATCGAGCACGTGGTCGAGGAGGTCGCCAACGAGAACCGCGAGGGCAGCAAGGGTTCGATCGAGGGCCCCTACTACGTGCCGGGCGCCCCGGAGCTGCCCGCGGACGCAACCCTGCCGATGCGCGACGACGAGCAGGGCACGCCGCTGCTGTTCCAGGGCCAGGTCACCGATGTCTCCGGCGCGGAGCTGCCCGGCGCCACCATCGAGATCTGGCACGCCGACGACCACGGCTTCTACTCGCAGTACGCGCCCGGCTTGCCGGAGTGGAACCTGCGCGGCGCCGTGACCGCCGACGAGCACGGCCGCTTCCGGATCACCACGATCCAGCCCGCGCCCTACGAGATCCCCAAGGACGGGGCCTGCGGCAAGCTCATCTCCGCCGCGGGCTGGCACGCCTGGCGCCCGGCCCACCTGCACGTGAAGGTCTCCGCGCCCGGCCACCAGCTCATCACCGCGCAGCTGTACTTCCGCGGCGGCGACTACGTGGACAACGACATCGCCCAGGCGGTCAAGCCGGAGCTGATCCTGGACCCGGTCGCCTCCGCCGACGGCGGCGGCAACGTGGCCACGCACGACTTCGTCCTGGACCCGAGCTGACCGCAGCCGGGCGCGCGCCCGGCCGAGACGAACCCGAAACGGAGGAATCGCCGTGCTGTTCGCGGTGAACATGGACGTGCGCATCCCGGCCGACCTGGATCCGCAGGTGAAGGCGGACACCATCGCCCGGGAGAAGGCGTACTCGCAGCAGTTGCAGAAATCCGGCGAGTGGCGGCACATCTGGCGCTGCGCGGGCCAGTACAGCAACCTCAGCATCTTCGACGTCGCCGACAACGAGCGACTGCACGAGATCCTGTGGAACCTCCCGCTGTTCCCGTACATGGACGTCCAGGTGACGCCGCTGGCCCAGCACCCGTCGGACATCGCGCTGTCGACGGACTGACCGGCAGGTGCGCGGGCGCGTCACCCGCTCCGGCCGCGTACCTGCAGCGACGCCAGCAGCTCGGCGGTGGCGTGCGCGACGTCGTCGACCGCGTGGTCGAAGGCGTGCCGGTTGTGCGCGGCCGGGGTGTGGAACCCGGAGACCTTGCGCACGTACTGCAGCGCGGCGGCGCGCATGTCGTCCTCGGACACCTGCTCGGCGTAGGGCGGGCGCAGCGTTCGGATGTTGCGGCACATACCGCCAGTGTCCATCGCCCCGCGCCCGCGGGCCTTCGCACGTGCGGGTGGCCGTGCGCGGCGCACCCGGACCGAGCGCGCGCCGGCGGCGCGGTCGGCGGCACCATGCGGGGCCATGAGCGAGGACGACGACACCGACGAGACCACCGGCGCCGAGTTGCTGGCGGCGGAACTGGCAGGGGAGAGCGATCCCGCGCAGCTCGGCGACCTCGGCTGATCCCGGCCGCGGGGCACCCGCTCGCCCCTCTCTTGTGTCCTGCGCTACAACGGAGGCATGCAGGAATCCGCAACCACCGCCCTGCGCCCGGGCGATGTCCAGGTCGGCGCCAACGGTGAGCGCTTCGGCCGGTCGACGGGTGGGCGACTCGTCCAGTTGCGCCGCCGGGTGTCCGAGCCCGGGTTCGTGGTCACCGTGGACGCGCAGCCGCGCGCCGAGGTGCCCGCCGAGGTGATCACGACGGGCTGGACGACGGCCAACACCGCCTTCGAACGGCTGATGCGCGAGTACTGAACCCGCACCGCCCGGCGTGCCCGGGCGGTGCTGCCTATGCTGGTCGGTGCTGACGCCAGGAGCCGAGCGCACCACGATGCGCAGCACGGAGAGGCGTGCGATGACGACCAGCGTGTTCGTGGTCGACGACCATGACATCATCCGCCGCGGCGTCGCCGCTCTGGTCGGCGCCGAACCCGACATGCAGCTCGTCGGCGAAGCGGCCTCGACCGCCGAGGCGCTCGTGCGGGTGCCCAGCACCGATCCGCAGGTGGCGGTGCTGGACGTGCGCCTGCCGGACGGCAGCGGGGTGGAGCTGTGCCGCGAGCTGCAGTCCCGGATGCCCGGCCTGCGCTGCCTGATGCTGACCTCGTTCGACGACCAGGACGCGCTGCTGGACGCGATCATGGCCGGTGCCGCCGGATTCGTGCTCAAGGGCGTGGTCAGCGAGGAGCTCGTCGGTGCGATCCGCAAGGTCGGCGCCGGCGAGGCGCTGCTCGACCCGCGGCGCACCGAGGCGATGCTGGAGATGCTGCGCAAGGAGCAGCAGAAGGCCGATCCGCTGCGCGAGCTGACCGCGCGCGAACGCGAGGTGCTCGACCTCATCGGCGACGGGCTGACCAACCGGGAGATCTCCGGGCGCATGCACCTCGCGGAGAAGACGGTGAAGAACTACGTCTCGCAGATGCTGGCCAAGTTGTCCATGCGGCACCGCAGCGAAGCGGCGGTGCTGGCCACCAAGCTCCGGTTGGAGCGCGACTCCCGCAACAAGCGCTGATGCCGGGCTCGGGCGCTGAACCACCCCGGGACGAGGTCCTGTCCGAACCGCTGCGCGACATCTCCCGCGTGGTGGCCGCGCTGGCCGCCGGTGACTTCCGGCGGCAGGTCACCACCCGCGTGGACGGTGAGCTGGGCGCGCTCAAGGACGACGTGAACGCGCTGGGGGCGCGGTTGGCCGCGCTCACCGGCGAGGTGCACCGGCTCAGCGGTGAGGTGACGGTGGAGGGCCGGCTGGGCGGGCGAGTCGACCTGGTCGACGCCGAAGGGGGGTGGCGCACTCTCGTGGACTCGGTCGACGGCATGGTCGCCGGGCTGGCCGACCAGGTGCGCGACCTGTCCCGGGTGGCGCAGGCGGTGGCGCGCGGCGATCTCTCGCAGAAGATCGACGTGAGCGCGCGCGGGGAGATCCTGGAGCTCAAGAGCACGATCAACACGATGGTCGACCAGCTGTCCGGGTTCGCCGCGGAGGTCACCCGGGTGGCTCGGGAGGT
>NZ_JADEYC010000018.1 GCF_015209505.1 Saccharopolyspora montiporae | reverse complement strand
CCGGGCGGTCCGGGTCCGGGCGGACCCCGGCGCCCGGCACGCGCAGCGCGGCCGCCCCGGCATCCGGCGCACGGGCGGACAGCCGCGGCGGGAGCGCCCGGACGCGCGGATCCCCGGAGGAGCGGCCGGTGGACCGGGAAGTCACCGAGCGATCCGGGGACAGCGGCGGGTTCTTCGACGAACCGCAGGTTTCGGCCGTCCCGGTGATCGGCGGCGACGAGACCCGATGACCGCGCCGCACGACACCCGCGGCGTGCAGCTGTCGGCGCTGGAGTTCGACGTGCTCAACGAGCACCTCGCGCTGGACACCGTTCCGCTGGTGCTCAAAGTGGACTCACCGGGGCGCACCCGGCAGGAGCGGGCCGAGCTGGTCGGAACGGCGTGGGATGCGCTCACCGCGCGCGGCCTGGTCGGTTCCCGGGAACCCGACCCGGAGATCGAGCGGGCGCTGCGGTTGCTGGCCCGCCCGGACCGGGAGGTCGACGCGCGGATCTGGTCCGGCGGCAGCGTCCGGGTGCTGGCGGCGGCGCAGGACTCGGCCGCCGAGGGGGTGCTGGTGATCAAACGCGACGATGCGCTGACGCTGCGCCCGGCCGCACCGGGCGGCCTCGCCCGGGAGGCGCTGTCGGTGCTGACGGGCGCACCCGCCGGTCCAGGGCGGTCGGTGTCCATCCCGAGCACGGCACTGGACGAGGCGGCGTCGGCGGCCGGGGACGACGTGTCGCGGCTGCCGCAGGAACTGCAGCGCCGCGATGTCCGCGGCGACGACGCGCAGGAACTGGCGCGGATGGTGGCGGCACCGACGGCGACGGGCCAGTTCGGCGCCGCGGTCCGCAACCGGTCCGCGCGGCGGGTCCGCGCCGGGCACGTGGTGGGGTTCTTCGACACCGCGCAGGGGCGGTACCTGCAGTTGCGCCGCAGCTCGCCGTCCGGGCAGCCGTGGAGCACGGTGGCTCCGGTCGACGAGCGCACGCTGCTCGGCCACGTCTCCGAGCTGCTTCGAGGGGTGCTCGGCGAGACGCCCGCGAGGTGGTGAGCCGGGGGCGGGCTGGCGCCGCCCGCCCCCGACGGCCTGATCACGCGACCGGTTCGACCAGCCGGTCGCGGGCTTCCGGAGCGCTGGACCGCTTGGCGTCGGCGGCCTGGTCGTCCGGCTGGGTCTGCGAGTTGCGCTCGGCTTCCACCCGCTGCACGTAGACCTCGACCTCGTGCGCGATCTTCGCGTCGTCCCAGCCCAGCACCCGGGCCATCAGCCGGGCGACCGGCTCGGCGCAGTCCACCCCGCGGTGCGGGTACTCGATGGAGATGCGGGTCCGCCGGGCCAGCACGTCCTCCAGGTGCAGCGCCGCTTCGTGGCTGCACGCGTAGACGACCTCGGCCTGCAGGTAGTTCGGTGCCTCGGGCACCGGTTCCAGCAGCGACGGGTCCTCGGCGGCCAGTGCCAGCACCTCGTGGATCATCGAGCCGTACCGGTCGAGCAGGTGCCGGATCCGGTACGGGTGCAGCCCGTGCGCGGCGGCCAGCTGGTCGGCCTGGTTGACCAGCGCGTGGTACCCGTCGGCGCCGACCAGCGGGACCTGGTCGGTGATCGAGGAGGCCACCCGACCGGACACGTCGGCGGCCACCGCGTCGACCGCGTCGGCGGCCATCACCCGGTAGGTCGTGTACTTGCCGCCGGCGATGGCCACCAGCCCGGGCGCTACCCGCGCGACCGCGTGCTCGCGGGACAGCTTGGACGACTGGTCGTTCTCCCCGGCCAGCAGCGGCCGCAGTCCGGCGTAGACGCCCTCGATGTCGTCGTGGGTCAGCGGGGTGGCCAGCACCGTGTTGATGTGCTTGAGCAGGTAGTCGATGTCGTGCTCGGTCGCCGCGGGGTGCGCCAGGTCCAGGTGCCAGTCGGTGTCCGTGGTGCCGATGATCCAGTGGCTGCCCCACGGGATCACGAACAGCACGGACTTCTCGGTGCGCAGGATCATGCCGCTCTCGGAGACGATCCGGTCGCGCGGGACCACGATGTGCACGCCCTTGCTGGCGCGCACCCGGAACCGGCCGCGGCCGCCGGACAGCTTCTGCAGCTCGTCGGTCCACACCCCGGTCGCGTTGATCACCGCCTGCGCGCGCACCTCGGTCTCCTCGCCGCTCTCCACGTCGCGCACCCGCACCCCGGCGATCCGGTCGGCGTCGCGCAGGAAACCGGTGACCTGGGTGGAGGTCAGCACGGTCGCGCCGTAGCGGGCCGCGGTGCGGGCGAGAGTCGCGGTGTGCCGCGCGTCGTCGGATTGCGCGTCGTAGTAGCGGATACCGCCGACCAGCGCGTCCTGCTTGAGCGCGGGGGCCATCCGCAGCGCACCGGCGTGGCTCAGGTGCTTCTGCCCGGGCACCGAGCGCGCCCCGCCCATCGTGTCGTACATGAGCAGTCCGGCGGCCAGGTACGGCCGCTCCCAGACGCGGTGGGTCAGCGGGTAGAGGAAGCTGACCGGCTTGACCAGGTGCGGCGCCAGCCGGGTGAGCATCAGCTCGCGCTCGCGCAGCGCCTCCCGGACCAGGGAGAACTCCAGCTGCTCCAGGTAGCGCAACCCGCCGTGGAAGAGCTTGCTGGACCGGCTGGACGTCCCGGCCGCCAGGTCGCGCGCCTCCACCAGGGCGACCTTGAGCCCGCGGGTGGCCGCGTCGAGCGCCGCTCCCGCTCCGGTCACCCCGCCGCCGATGACGACGACGTCGAATTCCTCGGCTCCGAGCTTATTCCAGTTCGCAGCGCGCTCAGCGGGGCCGAGTCCGACCTGCAACCCGGTGCGGTTCACGTTCTCGTGGTTGGACACCTGACGTCCTCCTGTCTCGCGGGGCACCCGCACCCGACCGGTCCGCGTGCTGCGCTCGCCGCCGTGCGGGACGTTGCTGTTCGATTCGCCTCGGACCTCGTTCTCCGTGCGACACCGACGCGGGAGGCGGACCCGGTGCCGATCCGCGTTGCGCCGGTCATCATGCCTGACCTGCACTTCCGGCGCCGGGCGCGGAAGCGGTCCCGGACGCCTGCTCGACCAGCGCTCCGCGGTCGCGGAGCACCTCGATGTCCTCGGCGGAGGTCTGCGCGTCGACGATCACCAGGTCGAAGTCCTCGGCCGGGGCGACCGCGTGCAGCGCGCGCCGCCGGAACTTGGTGTGGTCGACGTAGAGCACCCGCCGCCGGGCGGAGGCGAGCATGGCCTTCTTCAGCTGCACCATCTCCTGCTGCGGGTAGAAGCAGATCCCGTCGGTGACCGCCGACACCGACATGACGGTCAGGTCCACCCGCATGTTGCGCAGCGAATCCAGCGCCATGCCACCGACGAAGGCGTCGGCCCACGGCAGGTAGTCGCCGCCGATGCAGATCAGCTGGATCCCCTGCGCGGCGACGAGCTCGTCGAACACGCCGCGGTGGTTGGTCACCACGGTCAGCGGCGCGCGGTCCGGCAACAGCCGGGCCAGGTACATGCCGGTCGTGGAGTCGTCGAGCATCAGCGCCTGCCCGGGCTCGACGAGCTCGGCAGCGGCCGCGGCGAGCTGCTCCTTCTCCGCCCTGTTCTGCTCCACCCGGTATTCGGCCGCCGCCTCGTACAGCAGGGAGGAGGCGACCGAGACGTGCCCGCGGTTGCGATGCACGAGTCCTTGGGACTCCAGGTCGGCCAGGTCGCGGTAGACGGTCATCGCGCTGGCCTCGACGGCCGACACCAGGTCGTCGATGCGCATGGTGCCCGCATCCATCACCAGGTCGGTGATCCTGCGGCGCCGGTCCTGCTGCTTGCCGGACGGACGCCGGCCGGAAGCTGCGGACATCCCGTTCCCTTTCGCGGTCATCCGTCGGGAGCTCCGATGGACACAGCACCGAGCCCCAACTACGTCGATAAAAACACCATACAGGCAGTCTTGCAATGTTTGTTTTAACAACGGTAGTGTGACCGCGCCCGCGGCTCGAAGCCGGGTCGATTCCGATGGGGGAAGGTGTGGCAGCGGTGCCCGTTCCGGCGAACTCCTCGCGCCCGCTCCCCCGTTCCGCAGCGCGCCCGAGCCCCGCAGGGCACCCGGCACCCGGCCGCCCGCACCCGCTGGGCGGGTCGGAGCAGCGCGGATACCGGCGACTGGCGGCGGACATGGACACGTGTTGCCATGCGGCAGTACGGTCCCGTCTCTCTCCACGCCGGACAGTCGCAGTCACCGCAAAACCCGCCTGTGCCAACGGCGGCATACCGATGGGAACGGCAGCATGAGTTATGGCGAGATCTTCCTGTGGGAGATGATGGGGACAGCGGTGCTCACCCTGCTGGGCTGCGGGGTCACCGCGAACGTCACCCTCCGCCGCAGTCTCGGCCACGAAGGCGGATGGCTGCTGGTCAGCTTCGGCTGGGGCTTCGCGGTGTTCGCCGGCGCCAGCATCGCCGGCCCGACCGACGCGCACATCAACCCGGCGGTGACGTTGGGCCTGGCCGTCGAGGGCAGCACCCCGTGGGACCAGGTCCCCACCTACATCATCGCGCAGATGGTCGGTGCGGCGATCGGTGCCGGACTGTGCTGGGCCGTCTACAAGCTCCAGTTCGACACGCACGATGATCCGGCCGGCACCCGCGGCATCTTCGCCACCGGACCGACCGTGCCGAACAAGCCGTGGAACCTGGTGACCGAGATCATCGCGACGTTCGTCCTGGTCTTCTGGGTCATCCAGAGCCCCGAGGCCGGTCCGGGAGACACCCCGGGCATCCCGGAGTTCGGCAACTCGGCCCTGGGTTACGCTGCCGTCGCGTTCGTGGTCATCGGCATCGGCGCCTCCTTGGGCGGGCCCACCGGCTACGCGATCAACCCGGCCCGCGACCTCGGCCCGCGCGTCGCGTACGCGCTGCTGCCGATCCGTGGCAAGGGCTCGGCGGAGTGGGGTTACTCCTGGGTGCCGTTGCTCGGACCGGCATTGGGCGGAATCCTGGCCGGGGCGCTGACGCTCGTCCTTCCCGCCACTTGATCCTGCGACGCCGCGAGAACGGAAGGTAGACGAGAATGGGCTCCTACATCGCCGCCATCGACCAGGGCACGACCTCGACGCGGTGCATGATCTTCGACCGCGCAGGGCAGGTCGTGGCGGTCGACCAGATCGAGCACCGGCAGATCTTCCCGCAGGCGGGCTGGGTCGAGCACGACCCGTCGGAGATCTGGAGCAACACCCGGCAGGTGTGCGCGGGCGCGCTGGCCAAGGCCGATCTGGTGACCTCGGAGATCCTCGCGTGCGGCATCACCAACCAGCGCGAGACGACCGTGGTCTGGGACCGCAAGACCGGAAAACCCGTCTACAACGCGATCGTCTGGCAGGACACCCGCACCGACGAGATCGTCAGCTCACTGGCCAAGGACGGCGGGCAGAACCGGTTCCAGGCCAAGACGGGCCTGCCGCTGGCCACCTACTTCTCCGGCCCGAAGATCCGCTGGATCCTGGACAACGTGGACGGTGTGCGGGCACGCGCGGAGAACGGCGAGCTGCTGTTCGGCACGATGGACACCTGGGTGCTGTGGAACTGCACCGGCGGGACCGAGGGCGGCTTGCACGTCACCGACCCGACCAACGCCTCGCGGACCATGCTCATGGATCTGGAGACGCTGCAGTGGGATCCGGAGCTGTGCGAGCAGATCGGCGTCCCGATGTCGATGCTGCCCGAGATCCGCTCCTCCTCGGAGGTGTACGGCCACTTCCGGGAACGCGGTGTGCTGGGCGGCATCCCGATCTCCGGCATCCTCGGCGACCAGCAAGCGGCCACCTTCGGACAGGCGTGCCTGTCCCCGGGCGAGGCCAAGAACACCTACGGCACGGGCAATTTCGTACTGCTCAACACCGGGACCGAACCGGTGCTCAGTGAGAACGGACTGCTCACCACCGTCGGCTACAAGATCGGCGAGAACGAGACGGTCTACTGCCTGGAGGGCTCGATCGCGGTCACCGGGTCGCTGGTGCAGTGGCTGCGGGACAACCTGGGCCTGATCGGGAGCTCCCCCGAGATCGAGCAGGTGGCCGCAACGGTGGAGGACAACGGCGGGGCATACTTCGTCCCGGCGTTCTCCGGGCTGTTCGCCCCGCACTGGCGGGCCGACGCCCGCGGCGCGATCGTCGGGCTGACCCGGTTCGTCAACCGCGGGCACGTGGCGCGCGCGGTGCTCGAAGCGACGGCGTTCCAGACCCGCGAGGTCATCGACGCGATGAACGCGGATTCCGGTGTCCCGCTGAAGTCGCTCAAGGTCGACGGCGGGATGGTGGCCAACGAGCTGCTCATGCAGTTCCAGGCCGACATCCTGGGCGTTCCGGTGATCCGCCCGACCGTCGCCGAGACGACGGCGCTGGGCGCGGCCTACGCCTCCGGGCTGGCGGTCGGATTCTGGGAGAGCGAAGAGGACATCCGCTCCAACTGGTCCAAGGACAAGCAGTGGGATCCGCAGATGGCGCCGGACCGGCGGGCCCACGAGTACCACCAGTGGCAGAAGGCGGTCACCAAGACCTTCGACTGGGTGGAGTGAGCCCGGCCCTAGCCACACGAAGCCCCCGCACCCGAATTCCCTTCGGGCGCGGGGGCTTCGTGCTGCGACGGACCCGAGTCAGGGCACGACCTGCACCTCGTCCCCGGGCTGCAGGCTGTCGAAGAACGTCTTGGACGCGGTGGTGGACAGGTGGATGCAGCCGTTGGACTCCTGCTCCAGACTGCCCTCGTGGAAGGCCACCCCGGTATCGGTGAAGAACACCGCGTTCGGCATGGGCGCGCCGAACTCACCGCTGACGTGGTCGGCGTTCTTCCACTGCACCTGGAAGGTGCCCTGCGGGGTCTCCGCGCCGGGCTTGCCGGACGTGGTGGGCACGGGTCCGTAGCTGGTCCGCCCGTCCTCCTGCAGCCACGCCTGGTTGGTGGACAGGCTCACGCATGCCTTGGCGGTCGGCTCACAGGGAGCGGGGCTACCGCCGGTGGCCTGGGCTTGGGCACCGGCTCCGCCGGCGAACAGCCCACCGGCCACCAGGGCGGCCAGGCCGAGAGCGGGTGCTTTCCTGATGCGCATCCGTTGCCTCACATCCTCGCGCGGATCGACGTGCACCTGTTCGACGGTGCCACACGTCCGTGTGACGCTCGGCCGGGGCCGAGGTTGCTCGCGCACCGCGCCGGATCGCCGCCGACGACCGCAGGGCATGGCTGCGCTGCACCGATCCACACCAGTCGTGATCGGAGTCACGTCCGGCCTGCCGAACGGAGCTCGTCCTCGACGATCCGCACCGCCCGGTCGACCCCGCCCGCCTGCCGGACCTCGTCCCGGATCCGCGTGCAGTTCGCCCGGATCACCGGGTCGGCGGCCACCCGCAGCACCTGCTCGCGCAGCTGCTCCGGTTCGACCGCGTCCGCGTCGGCCCGTTCGCCCAGGCCGAGCTCCGTGATCCGGTCGGCGTTCATGAACTGGTCCGCGGCCTGCGGGACCGCCACCAGCGGAACGCCGTGGTAGAAGCCTTCCGTGACACCGCCCATCCCGGCGTGCGTGACGAACGCGCTCGCCGAACCGAGCGCCGCCAACTGCGGAATCCACTGGCGCACTTCGATGTTGGCCGGGATCGGCCCCAGATCGGCAGGCTGCACACCGCGGCCGACCGACATCAGCACGTGCCAGTCCAGATCGGCGAAGGCGCGCAGGCACCTCCGGTAGAAGTCGGCCCTGCGGTTGTAGGCCGAGCCGAGCGAGACCACCAGCACCGGGCGGTCGTCCGGGCGCTGCCAGCCACCTTGGAACGCGCGGTCGGTCAGCATCGGCCCGACGAAGGTGAACTGCTCCGGGACCTGGTCACCGAAGTACTGGAACGCGCGGGGAATGGTGACGATGCCGCGCCGCGGGACACTGATGTCCACATAGGACAAATCGGTGCCCTGCTCGGCGAAGTAGTCCTCGAACCGGCGCTGCACCGCCGCCATCTCCGGCCCGGTGGTGATCGGCAGGAACTGCTCGGCCAGCGCCGCGGAGTACACGTGCGTCGGCGAGACCTGCACGAGAGGCACGTCCCACTTCGCGCCGAGCACGAGTGCGTGGAACGCGGCGGGGTCGTAGACGATCAGGTCGGGGCGATCGCCGGCGTAGCTCCGCTCCAGCTGCGGGACGACGGACATCGCCTCGTCGAGGAAGAGGCTCTGCGCTGCGGCGGGGTCGTCCGGCCAGCTCTGCTGCGGATCGGACGGCGAGGGCAGCAGCGAGGTGTAGGGCACCGGGGTGGCCCCCGCCGAGGACACGATCGACGTGAACTCCGCGGTGTTGGCGTAGGTGGTCCGGTGACCGCGTTCGGCGAGGGCTTCGACCAGCCCCAGGCCGGGGTTGACGTGGCCGTGCGCCGGGATCGACAGGAATGCGATGTGCGCGCGGCGATGATCGGTGTGGTGCATCGGGGTTTCGCTCCGAGTTCAGCCGCCGGTTCGGCGGTGGGTGCGACAGGACGCGCCCGCGACGCGACGTCTGCGGGCGGGATCGGCGGCCGACGGGTCGATGGCCCGGCCGCGCGCGTCCTCAGCGGTAGAACTGGAGCATCAGCACGAGCCCAGTCTAGCCGAGCCCTCGGTGCGGTCACCGCCGCGTCCGAGCGGGGTCACCAGCGTCACCAGGGGTGCTGTGCCGGGCGCTGCTCGGCGGGCAGCGAGCAGGCCGGAGTCGTGCCGGGCAACCGGTGCCGGTTGTTCGCGATCCGCCGGTAGGCCCATTCCGCTATCGAGCTCAGCACCGGTGCGGTGAGCAGCGCACCGAGCCAGGACCACGGGGCGCTGGTGGCGCGCAGCAGCCGCGCGGCGGCCGCGGCACCCCCGAAGATCCGGCCGTCCGCGTCGATCCACAGCACCTCGTGCCGGGCGCGGTCCACCGTGGTGCGCAGCGCCGCCAGATCGAGTTCCTGCCAGGGTCGCGCGGCCCAGCCGGACCGCGCGGGCAGCCTGCGGGCCAGGAAGACGCTGCGGGTGCAGAAACCGCAGTCCCCGTCGTAGACGAGGAGCGGACGATCGGGCACGGTGCACCTCCCGCGCGGCGGCAGCGGCACCACCACCGTGCCCGCGGTGCCGCGCCCGCGCCAGGACGCGACACCGCCGACGCTTTCAGTCCAGGTCGTCGTGCCGCATCAGCTGCCGGCCCGCTTCGGTCAGCGATCCGGACAGCGAGGGATAAACCGAGAAGGTGTTGGCCAGGTTGTCCACGGTCACCTGGTTCTGCACGGCGAGCGCGATCGGCAGGATCAGCTCGCTGGCGTTCGGCGCGACCACGACGCCGCCGACGACCACACCGGTCTGCGGGCGGCAGAAGACCTTCAGGAATCCGCGCCGGAGACCTTCCATCTTCGCCCGCGGATTGGTGGCCAGCGGCAGCCGCACGGTGCGCGCGGGGACTTCGCCGGAGTCGATGGCGTGCTGGCTGATGCCGACGGTCGCGATTTCCGGGTGGGTGAACACGTTGGCTGCGACGGTCTTGAGCTTGATCGGCGCCACGCCTTCGCCGAGGGCGTGCCACATGGCGATGCGCCCCTGCATGGCGGCCACCGAGGCGAGTAGCAGCAGACCGGTGCAGTCGCCGGCCGCGTACACGCCGGGCGCGCTGGTGCGCGAGACGCGGTCGACCGGGATGTAGCCGCCGCGACCCGGTTCCACGCCGATCCGCTCCAGGCCCACGTCCTCGGTGTTGGGTTCCGAGCCGACGGTCAGCAGCGCGTGGCTGGCCTCCACCTGGCGGCCGTCGGCGAGGTGGATGAGCACGCCGGAGTCGGTGCGCTCGACCTTTTCCGCCCGCGCGTGCTTGACCACCGCGGTACCCCGCTCCGCGAACACCTCTTCGAGAACCGCTGCCGCGTCGGCGTCCTCGTGCGGCAGCACCCGGTCGCGGCTGGAGATCATGGTGACCTTGACGCCCATCTCGGTGTAGGCAGAGGCGAATTCGACGCCGGTGACCCCGGATCCGATCACCGCGAGGTGCTCGGGCATCTCCGGCAGGTCGTAGAGCTGGCGCCAGGTCAGGATGCGTTCGCCGTCGGGCTCGGCCCCCTTGAGGATCCGCGGGGTCGCTCCGGTGGCGATCAGCACCACGTCGGCCACGAGCTCCTCGGTCCCGCCGTCGGCCAGCTCGACGCCGATGTGGTGAGTGGCCATGCCCGGTGTCGAGTCGGTGAACCGCGCGCGGCCCGCGATGATCTTCGCGCCTTCGCGGCGAACCCGGGACCGGATGTCGGCGGACTGCGCCAGCGCGAGGCCCTTGACCCGGCCGTGCACCACGGCGACGTCCACGTCGGAATCGTCGACCCGGGCTCGGATGCCGAGCTCGCGGGCGTCGCGGAACGACGACCGCGCTCCGGCGGACGCGATGAAGGTCTTCGACGGCACGCAGTCGTAGAGCACGCAGGCGCCGCCCAGGCCCTCCGGCTCGACCAGCGTGACGTCTGCCCCGTTCTGCGCTGCGACCAACGCGGCCTCGTAGCCCGCGGGGCCGCCTCCCATGATCACGATGCGGGTCACTTGCGCTCCTCCCGGATCCGCCTGCCTTGTGGGCGCGGGTCAACCGTACGCGGGGCGGGTCCGGTCAATTCGGGTGGTACCGAGCGCACCGAGCCCGGGTGGTGCAGCACACACGCCTGGCCCGGGAGTCCCGGCTACCCACTTTCGTGACGTGATCCGGTCCGCTCTCCGGACGCGCGATCGTTACCCTGGCCGAGTGCCTCTGTACGCCGCGTACGGATCCAACATGGATGCCGCGCAGATGATGAAGCGGGCCCCGCACTCCCCGATGGCCGGGACCGGTTGGCTGATGGACTGGCGCCTGACCTTCGGCGGCGAGGACTACGGCTGGGAAGGCGCGCTGGCCACGATCGCCGAGCAGCCCGACTCGCACGTGTTCACCGTGCTCTACGACGTCAGCCCGGAGGATGAACGGGAGCTGGACAGCTGGGAAGGGGGCGAGCTGGGGCTGCACAAGAAGCTCCGGCTCCGGGTGCACACCCTGGAGGGCCCCACGCTGGCCTGGCTGTACGTGCTCGACGCCTACGAGGGCGGCCTTCCTTCGGCGCGCTACCTCGGCGTGCTCGCCGACGCGGCCGAAGCCGCCGGTGCGCCCGCCGACTACGTGGAGGATCTGCGCACCCGCCCGTGCAGCAACGTCGGCCCGTGACCTCGTGGCCGGAGCCCGGCCTGCCTGCTCGGGCGATGCCCGCTCGGGTGCTGCCCGCCCCGTGCTGCCTGCCGGCGGGCTGTCCGCCCTGGACGGTGCGCAGCCCGTGCCAGAATCACGCATCGGCAGCACATCCGGTAGCGGAGGGACGGGGTTGACCGAATCCGAGGTCCCGCAGCAGGCGGGGCGCCGCGAGCGGATTCGACGGGAGGCGCTGGACAGCGGTTTCGTCCGGATCGAGCAGCTCGCCGCCGATCACGGCGTCAGCACCATGACGATCCACCGCGATCTGGATGTCCTGGAGCAGCAGGGCTGGGTGCGCAAGGTCCGCGGCGGCGCGAGCTCGGCGCCGAACGCCCTGCTGGAGGGATCAGTGCGCACGCGGATGGCCGATGCCGCCGCGGAGAAGTCCCGGCTCGCCGAGCACGCGCTCGACCTGGTCGCACCGGGCCAGGTGGTGGCGATCGACGACAGCACGACCGCGCTCGCAGTCGCGGACGGCCTCCCGGAGCGGGGACCGTGCACCGTGGTCACCAACTTCCTCTCGGTGATCAACCGGCTCAGCGGGGAACCGGGCATCCAGGTGATCGGGCTCGGCGGCGACTACCGGTCCTCCTACGACGCGTTCCTCGGGCTGCACACCGCCGACATGGCCACAACGCTGCGCTCCGACGTGCTGTTCATGTCCACCACCGCCGTGGTCGACGGGCACTGCCTGCACCGCTCCCAGGAGACGATCCAGGTCAAGCGGGCGCTGATGCGCACCGCGGCGCACCGGGTGCTGCTGGTCGACCACACCAAGTTCGAGCGTCGGGCACTGCACGAGCTCGCACCGCTGACCGAGTTCGACCTGGTGCTCAGCGATCCCGGCCTGCCGCAGACCGAACGCGCGGCGCTGGTCGAGGCCGGGGTGAACCTGCGCATCGCCGAATGACCCGCAACACCGGGGCATTTCAGTCCACCAACCACCCCCGCGCGCGCAGTTCCGCCACGAACTGCAGGTAGTTGTCCCGCAGCGGCGGGATGTCAGCGGCGACCGGCTCGACTTCGGCTCCCGGTCGAACCATGGCCGCCGCCGCGGAGCTGAGGTCGGGGTACAGCGAACCGGTCGCGGCCAGGAGAGCGGCTCCCACCGCGGTGCCCGCACCGGGGACCCGCAGCACCGGCCGCTCCAACACGCTGGCCCGGATCCGGCACCACTCCTGGCTGCGCGCCCCACCGCCCGCGGTGCGGATCGGGCCGGTGGCCGGCGCACCGAGGTCGGCGAGCCGCTGCAGGGCCAGTCGCTCGCTGAAGGCGATGCCTTCCAGTCGGGACCGGTGCTCGTCGACCCGGTCCACCGGTTCGGACAACAGGAACGACGTGGCCGAGGCCGCCTGGAACGGGAAACGCTCACCGGTGCCGCGCAGCGGGTACTGCACCGCGGTGGACGGACCTCGTTGCGCCGCAGCGCGATCCAGCGCAGCCAGCTCTCCGGGATCCACATCGGACAGTGCGGCGCCGCCGACGTTCGCCGCGCCGCCCGGCAACCAGCTGCCATCCGGGTGCAGGTGGCTGTACACGGCCCCGGTCGGATCGTGCACGAGCTCAGCGGACACCCCCTTGAGCACCAGGGTCGTGCCGAGCACGGTGACGAACTGACCGAGATCGACTGCGCCGCAAGCCAACTGGCCCGCGCAACCGTCCGTCATTCCCGCGCGCACCGCGCAACCCACCGGGAGCCCGGTCACCGCGGACGCATCCGCCCCGACCTCGCCGAGCACCTCGGTCGGGCGCACCACGACGGGCAGCATCGCAGACGGAACACCGAGCGCGTCGAAGACCTCGTGCGCCCACTCCCCGCGCACCGCGTCGTAACCGCTCTTGAGCGCGTGGCTGGTATCGACCGCCACCGGATGGTCGACGAGCATCCGGCCGAGCAGGTCCGGGGTGTGGCAGAAGCGGGCGGTCTCCGGAGGCAGGTTCTCGGCGAGCCATCCGATGCGCGCCAGCCCGGACCCGGCCGAGGGCACGATTCCCGTTCGGCGCCAGCGCTCGGCACCGGTCTCGCGCGCCAGTCGCGCCTGGTGCACCGCCCTGCGGTCGTCGTACATGAGCGCGGGTCCGGTGGGTGCACCGGCCGCGTCGACGGGCACCACGGTGCCCGAGGTGGCCGAGATCGCCAGCGAGGTGATCGAACCGCTGCGCGACCCGAGCGCTGCGCAGCACTCGGCCAAGCAGTCCCGCACTGCGGGCCACCACGCGGCCGCGTCCTGTTCGGCACGCCCGTCGGCCGAGCGCTGGACGGCGGGCAACGGGCGCGCGGCGGCGGCCACCACCGTCCCGAACGGATCGTGCACCTGGACCCGGACGTTCGCGGTCGCCACGTCGACGCCCGCGACGAGCTCGCCCACCGGGTCGGGTTGCGCGATCACGTCCGCTCCTGCAGGGCGGCCAGCGCAGCGGGGAGCTCGGCCAGCGAGTCGATGGCGATGTCCGGTTCGGCCAGCTGCTCGGCGGTGGGGCGCGGTGGAGCCTCACCGCGGACCACCCACACGGTGCGCACTCCCACACGCTGCGCCCCGCGCACGTCGGTGTCCAGCCGATTGCCGACGTGTACGGCGTTGCTCGCGGATACCCCGGCCTCGCGCAAGGCGTAGCGGAAGATCTCCGGATCGGGTTTTTCGGCGCCGACCACTTCGGAGATCGCCCAGATGTCGACGTGCGCGGCCACGCCGTCGCGGCGCAGCGCGTCCACCACGACCGCGCGCTGGTTTGCCACGATCGCGATGCGGAAGCGCCCCGCGAGCTGCCGGAGCGCCGGGAGCACGTCCGGGTGCAGCGCCGTCGGCGGGTATTCCCAGTAGGACTCGGCGCGGTCGGAGAGCCGCTGCCGATCCTGCGCGGTGAGGAACCGCTCCGCCACGGCGGTGCGCAGCGATCCGCCCTGGGCCTGCCTGCGCTCGTCGTAGATCCGCTGGAACTCGTCGTCGTCGACGGCGCCGCCGTTCTCCGCGACCAGCTCGCGGACCGCCGCCAGCAGCGCGTCCCGGTACGCCGCGTCGTCGTAGATCGGGCCGCCGACGTCGAGCAGCACCAGCTCGATCCGGTCGGCTGCGTCCTGGGGTTGGTCCGGCACGTCGCTTCCTCCTGCGGGCGATCCGGTCGAGGCCGGTGATGTCACACCTGAGTGCAAATATAACATCATTCTTGAAATTATTAACAGCAAATGCTGTGATAATCCTCGTCGAGGCGGCACGACGCGGTGCTCGCCCGCACGGACGAGCAGGAGGTCTCCGGTGATCACCATCGGCATCGACGCGGGCACCTCGGTGGTGAAGAGCGTCGCCTACACCGCGGACGGGACCGAGCTGGCGGTCGTGCGCCGCCCGACCCGGGTGCACCACCCGGAACCCACCTGGGCCGAGCAGGACATGGACGAGGTCTGGACCGCCGTCGCCGACACGGTGGCCGAACTGGCCGCCGGCCTGGACGACCCGGTCCGCGCCATCGGGATCACCGCGCAGGGCGACGGCTGCTGGCTGGTGGACCGGGCCGGGCGACCCACCGGTCCCGCGCTGCTGTGGAACGACGCCCGCGCCGGCGACATCGCCGCGCACTGGGCCGGGGCCGGACTGCTGGACCAGGTGCGCGCGATGAACGGATCGGTCGGCTTCGGCGGGTTGGCCCACGCGCAGTTGACCTGGCTCGCCGAGCACGAGCCCGCCCGCGTCGCCGCCGCAGACCACCTGCTCAGCTGCGGGAGCTGGCTGTTCCACCGGCTGACCGGAACCACCGGCTGGGACGTGTCCGAAGCGTGCAACCCGTTCCTGGACAGCCGGACCGGCCAGTACTCCACCGAGATCCTGGAACTGCTCGGCCTCGACTGGGCCCGGCGGCTGCTGCCAGACGTGCTCGACGGCCCGGACCGCGTGGCCGCGCTGCACCCGGCCACCGCCGACCGGGTCGGCCTGCCCGCGGGGACTCCGGTCGTACTCGGCTCCTACGACGTGGTCTCCACCGCGCTCGGCGCCGGAGCCACCGAGCCGGGTCAGGCGTGCAGCATCCTCGGCACGACGCTGTGCACCGGCACGATCACCGATGATCCGGGCGCGGCCCGGACCGGCATGCAACTGCGCACCCCGATGCCGGGCCGCTGGATGCTGGCCAACGCCACGCTGGCCGGGACCGAGGTGGTGGACTGGGCCTGCCGAGCGCTCGGTTCGCCGGGCCCCGGGCAGCTGACCGAACTGGCCGGCCGGGCCGAACCGGGGAGCGGCGGGCTCCTGGTGCTGCCGTACCTGTCGCCGGGCGGGGAACGCGCACCGTTCTACGACCCGGCCGCGCGAGGCAGCGTGCACGGCCTGCGCCTGGACCACGGACCGGCGGAGATCGCCCGCGCCTGCCTGGAGGGACTGGCTGCGGTCATCCACGACTGCCTGCACAGCTCGGACGCGCGGCCGACCGAGCTGCGGCTGACCGGCGGCGGTTCGACGAGCCCGCTGTGGCGGCAGATCATCGCCGACATCACCGGGCTGCCCGTGGTGCGCACCACAGACGAGCAGGCGGGTGCGCGCGGTGCCGCGCTGACCGCGCTGTCCGTGCTCGATGGGCACGAGCTCACCGCAGTGGCCGCCGAGGTCGTCGACACCGCCACGCCCGTCGAACCCGATCCGGCGCACCACGAGCGGTACGCGGACCTGGTCGCCCGCTTCGCGGCCGCACGCGAGGACGCCCGCGCCGCCGGCTGGTACCGGCAGACCGGCTGAACCGCCCACGGGCACGGGCACCGCACGCAGCTGCTCGACGTGCGCGAGCCCAGCCGGCCGCATCACGCGGCCTCCGCACCGAGCGGAGCCGACCAGGCCAGGGCCAGCAGATCGGCCCCGCGACGCGTTCCCCGGCGGTCGCGGCGTTCGTCGAGCCTGCGGGAGACGAGGGCGCGGAACTGCTCGCCGTGCCCGGCGAGGTCCTGCAGCGCCTGTTCCAGGCAGGCCAGCGCCGTGCGCTTCGGACCGGTGCACAGCAGCTCGCAGAGCGCGACGTCCAGAGCTTGGCAGCGCAATCCGTCGAGCTCGACGATGTCGCGCTCCCTGATCCACGCGTTGTGCACCGCGAGTCCCGGCATCGACCGCAACTCGCGGTCATAGGGCACGGTCACGTGCACCACGTGATCGGCCGCGGCCGTGCAGCCGTGCATCGCCGCTGCGGTCGTCCCGGACAGGACCGAATGCGGTCCGGTGCGCAGCAGCGCCGCTGCCGCCACAGTTCGGGGATCGTGCGCCCGCCCCTCCGGTGCGACCACCCCGCTCCACAGCTCGCGCCAGACGCCGTCCCGCAGCGCCAGCGCCAGCTCCGCCGCACCGATCAGTTCCTCGGCATCACGCCGGACTACGGCACCGTGCAATCCCCGGGCCGCCAGCTCCGGGTTCTCCGCCTCAGCGATCGTCGTCGTATCCATGCCCTACAAGAGGGCGATACCCCGACCGCAGATGCAGGACGGCACCGACGACCGCACGATCGGGCGATCGCAACTCACCTGCGCAGGCTCAGCCCGGCAGCGTGCACCATCGTCCGGATCCCCACGACCAGCGCGCGCTCGTCCAGCCAGAACGCCGGTTGGTGCAGGTCCTGGACCGGACCGTCCCCGGAGTGCACGCCGAGCCGGGCGAACGAACCCGGCACGTGTTCGAGGTACCAGCCGAAGTCCTCGCCTCCGGAGGACTGGGCGGTACCGGTCAGCGCGTCCTCGCCCGCGGCGCGGACGACCGCCGTGCTGAGCAGATCCGTGCTGGTCGCCTCGTTGACCACCGGCGGCACTCCGCGCAGGTGGTGCAGGTCGTACCCGACGCCCAGCGGCGCGAGCAGGCTGCCCACCAGCTCGTCGGTGAGCCGCTCCATCGTGGCCCAGGTGTCCCGGTCGGCGGTGCGCAGCGTTCCGGTCAGCACGCCGTTCTGCGGGATGGCGTTGGGCGCCTCGCCGGAGTGCACCGCGCCCCAGGTCAGCACGGTCCCGGTCCGCGGGTCGACGCGGCGGGACAGCAGGGTCGGCAGGTCGGTGATGAGCGTGCCCAGCGCGTGCACCAGATCGGCTGTCAGGTGCGGGCGCGAGGTGTGCCCACCCGGCGAACTCAGCCGCACCTCCAGCAGATCGGCGGCCGAGGTGATGGCACCGACGCGGGTCCCGACCTGGCCCACCGGCAGCCGCGGATCGCAGTGCAGGCCGAAGATCCGGTCCACGCCGTCCAGCCCGCCCGCCGCGAGCACGTCCAGCGCCCCGCCGGGCATGACTTCCTCGGCCGGCTGGAAGATCATCCGCACCCGGCCGGGCAGCCGCGGCGCCTGGGCGAGCGCGAGCGCGGTGCCCAGCATGATCGCCGTGTGCGCGTCGTGCCCGCAGGCGTGCGCGGCTCCGTCCACCGTGGAGGCGTACGGCAGCCCGGAGGATTCGGCGAGCGGGAGCGCATCGATGTCCGCGCGCAGCGCCACGGTCGGCCCGGGCTCGGAGTCATCACCCTCGATGTCGCAGATCAGCCCGGTTCCGCCGGGCAGCACCTGCGGGGACAGGCCGAGCCTGGTGAGCTCGTCCACCAGGAAGGTCGTGGTCTTGTGCTCACCGCGGGAGAGCTCGGGGTTGGCGTGCAGGTGCCGCCGCCAGGCACGCACCCGATCGACGTTCGCGCCGATCCAGTCGTCCAGCCAGGACGGACCGCGACCGGAGCCGAGATCGGCGAGAGGCGGCTCGACCGCGGGAGCACCGGGCAGCGGCATCCCCGGATCCCCGGTGGCCGCTGCGAGCACACCTCTTGGCAGCTCCGCACGCCCGCTCGGGTCCTGTTCCTCGTCCTGTGCAGAACCGCCTTCCGGCGACCGGCCCGGTTCCGGGCCTCGCGCATCCACCACGGCCACGCCACGCCTCCCGACGTGCAGAGAGTCTCCTCCGGCGAGCATCTCGCCCTTACCTGTCGCGCACACCGACCGGTAACCGGCCGCCCCGCGGTCGCAGCGCGGCGCGGATCCGGAGCGCATCGGGTTCCGGACCTGCGCGCCGAGCCCGATGGGGCACCGCACGGCCGACGTCCACCGCGGTGGGCGGATTCGGCACCGCGGTCTGCCGGAGGGCATCGGTCCGCCCGGCACCGCTGCGCTGCTGCGCGGGAGCGGGTACTGCCCGGGTGCGAGCAGCGGCGGTACCGGGTGCGGCGCAGCGAGGTGCGCCGGAGCTCCGCACGCGCTGCCCGGGGTTGCCGGGGCGCCGGAGCAGGATCGACCGGGCCTGACGCACAGTCAGCGCACTCGCAGCACTAACCCCCGATCCGGGGATGCTCGGAGTACGTTCCGCACACTCAGTGTAGCGCATCCCCGGGGAGGCCGACCGCGGTGAATCCAGAACCCGCAGGTCACCGGGAAGGGGAGGCGCCGCGCGCGCACCGGAGCAGGTCTCCCCCTCCGGCCGCCGAGTCGCGCACCGCAGCGCGGCACCGCAGCTCGCACGTTCCGGATCGGGTGGGCTGCCGACTGCCTGCGGGACTGGGGCGCTATTCATGTGCGGCCCATCGTGCCCCAACATGCGAACCACCGCCGCGCAACAGGCAGCGCGGGAGATCACCGGCGCTCGGTCTGCGACGAACGGGCGATCCGACTTATGCCCGGGCGAAGGACAGCGGCGCAAATACCGGACAAACGGGATTTTTCGCAGTCCTGGCGCATCCGGCAGAAAGCGGAGTTCCAGGGTGTGGGCCGGCACCGGTCGGGGGGCTTCCCGATGCCGGCCCACGTCTGAGGGGGCTTGCAACCCCGGTCGTGCGCGAATCCGGCGACCGCGGCTGTTCCGCGGAGATCGCTAGACACGCGCACGCGATCAGTTGTGAAAATCCCACAGGTTCGCCGCCAGGTCCAGCCCGCGGCGCAAATCCCCCGAAGAAACAGTTCGCAACGAACCGAATCGAACCGGTAGCGCTACTTCTTCTTCCACTCCATGAACAAGACCGGTTTCTTGCGCGCCTTCCGGCTGAGCAGCACCGCACCGATCAGCACGATTCCGGCGATGCCGAAGGTGAATCGCTGGCGATCGGTCGGCCCCTGCTGATCAGCGGGCTGTTGCGACTCCTGGGCACGGGGGAATCCATCGATGCCCACGGGTGCGGAACCGGCCGGCGGCGCCGAAGCCGCGGCCACCCGATCCCCGGGCGCGGCAGCGGGGGCGTCCGCGGAGTCCGCCCAACCGGGCGGTGCGATCAGCAGCAACAATCCCGTTGCCAGTCCGGCGACCGCACTTCGCGACATCACGCCACACCTCGTCTCCACCGCGGCTCGCAACGAGGCACCGGCGTCACCGCACGACCGCGAGCGCCGGGAGATCGCCCCTGCGTGAACCCATTTGATCATACTCGGGGCGGACCCGGGACCGAAGGAGCTCCCCCTGATCGGTGCAGCCGCGGCGTTCAGCGCGCCCGCTCCTCCTCCTGTCGGATGCGGTCCCCGAGATCATCCACCACGAGGGTGTCCCGCCGGATGCTGTCCGTGCGATAGGCAGCTCGTCCCACGAGCTGGGAGAGCACCGGCGAAGTCAGCATCTGGAACAGCGCCACCAGCAGCAGCCCGGAGCCGTAGATGAACTCCAGCTGGACCGCGGTGCCCAGCAAGATCAGGATCAGGCCGAACGTCTGCGGTTTGGTCGCCGCCTGCAGACGCCCCGCCACGTCCGGGAAGGTCAGCAGGCCGACCGCGCCGAGCAAACAGGACAGCGCACCGATGATCAGGCACAAGGCCGCGAAGACGTCCAGCGCGCTCATCGGTACGGCTCCTTCTTCTCGATCAGGCGGGCCGCGCTGACCGACCCGATGAAGGCCAGCAGGGCGAACGCGGCCAGCAGGGCGATGTTCTGCGCTTCCCGCTGCCAGCCGATCGCCACGCAGGTGGCCGCGATCAGCAGCGTCACGAACACGTCCATCGACACGATGCGGTCCAGCGTCGACGGACCGCGCATCAACCGCACGAGCACGAGCAGCACGGCCGCGGTGAGCAGGGCGAGGGTGATCACGAAAACCCAGAACACGGTCAGCCCCCCGCTGTCCGGACTGCGGGCGCGGCCGCCTGCCGATGCGTCATCATGCGGGCTTCCTTTCCAGCAGCGCGAGATCCGAGGCGGAACCGACGGCGCGCACGATGCGGTTCTCCATCCGCAGCACGTCCGAGCGGACCCGGCCGACGCCCTCCTCGGACACCCCGAGTGAGTACACGTAGCAGATGCGGTTCTCCCGGTCGATCTGCAGCACGAAGTTGCCGGGTGCCAGCGATACCGCGTTGGCCACCATCGCGGTGATGTGGTCCGAGTCGGTCAGCAGCTCGACCTCGACGATGGCCGACTTGGCCGACCGCCCGTAGCGCACCGACTGCCAGGCGACCCGAATCGTGGAGCCGACCATGTCCACGATCAGGAACATGATCAGCCGCAGCAGGGCCAGCGGGCGCAGCTTGATGTTCGTCCGGATCACCGGTGACGGGAACAGGAACGACACCAGCAGCGCGACCACGAGTCCGAAGAAGACGGTCCCGGCGTCGAGCGTGCCCCACAGCAGCAGCCAGACCAGCGTCAGCCAGACGACCAGCGGAGCCCGTCCCAACGCGCGCCGGGCCAGTCCCGGTGCCCGATCAGTCACTCGCCACACCCCCAAGCACCGCCGTCCGATACGTCTGGCCATCCATCAGGTCCTCCGCCGCGCGACCGGAGATCCCGGCCAGCGGGCCCGCGAGCACCGCGACCACCACGCTGGCCACCACCAGCACCCCGGTCGCCGCGACCATCGGCCGGTTCGAGGTCGCGGTGCCGACGACCAGTTCGTCGGTGGGGTCCGGGTCGACCTCGGGTGCCTTGACCTGGCCCCAGAACGCCCGGGTCCACACCCGGGCCATGGCGTAGAGGGTCAGCAGGCTGGTGAGCACCGCCCCACCGGTGACCGCGTAGGCCATCCAGGTACCGGCGCCCACACCCGCCTGCAGCAGGGCCAACTTGGCGACGAACCCGGAGAACGGCGGAACGCCGGCCAGCGCCAGCGCGGGCAGCGCGAACAACACCGCGATCAGCGGAGCGGCCTTGAGCAGCCCGCCCATCCTGGTCAGCGCCACCGTACCGGTGTGCCGGGTGATCAGACCGCTGACCAGGAACAGCGTCGCCTGCACCGTGATGTGGTGGACCACGTAGAGGATGACGCCGGTCAGCCCGATCACGTCGTAGACGCCCAGGCCGAACAGCATGTAGCCGATGTGGCTGACCAGCAGGAACGACAGCAACCGGTTGAGGTCGTTCTGCGCCAGCGCGCCCAGCGCACCCACGACCATCGTCACCAGCGCGATGACCAGCATCAGCGTCCAGCTCTGCTCGTGGTCGAACACGAGGGTCTGCGTGCGGATCAGCGCGTAGATGCCGACCTTGGTCAGCAGTCCGGCGAACACCGCGGTCACCGGCGCCGGTGCCGTGGGATAGCTGTCCGGCAGCCAGAAGTGCAGCGGCACCATCGCCGCCTTGATGCCGAACACGATCACGACGAGCAGTGCCAGCGCGGTCTGCAGCCCGGCGGGCAGCATGCCCACCTTGTCGCCGAGGTCGGCCATGTTGACCGTGCCCGTGGAGGCGTACACCAGCGCGATCATCGTGATGAACAGCAGCGAGGACGCGAGGCTGACGATCACGTAGGTCATGCCGGCCCGGACTCGCGAGGCAGTGGTACGCCGGGTGATCAGCACGTAGGACGAGCCGAGCATGATCTCGAACGCGACGAACAGGTTGAACAGGTCGCCGGTCAGGTACGCCATCGACACGCCGGCGCACAGCATCATGTACATCGGGTGGAACGTGGTGCTGGAGCGTTCCCGGCCGTAATCGGTGATCCGCTGGCCGATGGAGAACAGCAGCACCGCGAAGGTGACCACCGAGGACACCACCAGCAGCAGCGCCGAGAGCCGGTCGGCGACCAGCGTGATGCCGAACGGTGCGGGCCAGTCGCCCAGCTGCAGCACCAGCGGTCCGTTGCCGTCGGAGATCCACAGCAGAGCGATCGCGTCGGCGATGATCAGGCCGAGCACGACGATGCCGATCACGCGCTGGACATCGGCGAACCGGCCGAGTGCCAGCGACAACCCAGCGGCGGCCAGCGGCAGCAGCACAGGCAGGGCCACCAGAACCGTCACTGCGTTGCCTCCTTCTCCAGCTCCTCGGGAACGTCCTCTTCGGACTCGGCGAGCTGCCGTTGCACCCGCTGGATCCGGCGGTCCTCGACGTCATCGCGCACTTCGTCGTGCCCGAGCAACGACCACGACCGGTAGCCGAGCGCCAGCAGGAAGGTGGTGAGCGCGAACGTGATCACGATCGCGGTCAGCGCCATGGCCTGCGGCAGCGGGTCGGTCATCTGCTCCGGCTCAGCAGTGGCCAGGAACGGGGCCCGGCCGGGTGGCCCGCCGGCGACCTGCAACAGCAGGTTCGCGCCGTGGCCCAGCAGCACGGTGCCCAGCAGGATCCGCATCAGCGACCGCTGCATCAGCAGGTAGAAGCCGACCGAGTACAGGACGGCCAGCACGATCGCCATGGTCAGGTTGACGGTCACGACTGCCCCCTCTCGGCGGCCACGGCATCCGCCTCGATGCCCGAACCCAGCGTGCGCAGCAGATCCAGCACCACACCCACGATCAGCAGGTACACACCGGCGTCCAGCACGATGCTGGTCACGAACTTGATCTCGCCGAGCACCGGGACGGCGAACTTGTAGATGGCGCTCTCCAGCGGTTCGCCGCCGAACACCAGCGGGTAGAACGCGGTGGACACCGCCAGGAGCAAACCGATACCGATCAGCACCGGCGGGCGCATGGACACCACGGCGCTGTCGTCCATCCGACCGCCCGCCAGGTAGCGCAGCACGAACGCCTGGGCACCGACCAGGCCACCGGTGAACCCGCCGCCCGCGCTGTCGTGCCCGGCGAACAGCAGGTACAGCGACAGCACCAGCACGGTCGGGAACACGATGCGCGCGGCCAGTTCCAGCAGGACGGTGCGTTCCCGGTTGTCCCGGGGGAACCCGGACAGCAGCCAGCGCTCCGAGGGAGTGTCCCAGTTCGTCCAGGACTTCGGGTCCTTGGCGCCCGAGGTCATCGCCGTTCCTCCTCGTCGGTCGTGCCGCCCGCACCGCCGTCGCCGGCTTCCGCACCCTCGCCGACCGCGGCCGGGGTCGTCGCGCGGGTGCTGCGTTTCCGCCGCTCGTGCCGGGAGGCCAGGATCAGGCTGGCGACACCGGTCGCGGTCACGGCCAGCACCGAGATCTCGCCGACCGTGTCGAAGGCGCGGAAGTCCACCAGGATCGCGTTGACGATGTTCGTGGCACCCGCGCCGTCCTCGGCGTTGGCGATGAACGCGCCGCTGGCGTCCGGCGGTGCCACCCGGGCTCCGCTGAACACCACAGCGGCGACCGCGATGAACACGCCGGCAGCACCGGCCACGATCATCTTCGGCACGCGCAGCGCTCGGGCGTCGGTCTGGGTGAACCGCTCCGGCAGGCGGCGCAGCACGAACACGAACGCCACCAGGGTCAGCGTTTCCACCAGGAACTGGGCCAGCGCCAGGTCCGGCGCCCCGTCCACGATGAACAGTCCGCCGACGCCGTAGCCCACGACCCCCACCATGATCACGGCCGTGAGCCTGCGCTGCGCGCGGATCAGCGCGAGCGCGGCGACCGCCACGGCGAGCCCGAGCGGGATTTGCAGCACGTTGTCGAAGCCGCGCACCTCATCCGGCACGACGCCGCTGAGCAGCAGCGCCGACCCCGGAACGGCGAGCACGGTGACCAGGATGATGCCCAGGTAGGACGGCAGGGAACCGACCTGCAGCCGACCGGTGATACCGACCGCGGTGCGTTCCAGCAGGGCCATGATCAGCTCGTAGCCGCGCTGGGCGTCCAGCGGGCGCGGCATCCTGGCCCGCATCGCGGTGAGGTTGGTGCGCCAGTAGAACAGCAGCGAACCACCGGCGATGGCGATCGCCGACCACAGCAGCGGGAATTCGAGCCCGTGCCACAGCGCAAGGTAGTACGGGTCGTACCCGGCGCCGTAATCCTCGGCGAACGTAGCGGTGAGCCGGTCGGTGATCGGGTAAGCGATGCCCAGCACCAGGCTGGCCAGCGCGGGCAGCGCTGCCGGGACGAAGCCCTCCGCGCTCGGCGAGGGGGCGTCGGTGCGCGGCAGGCCCGGCTTGGTGGCGAACGCGCCCCACACGACGCGGAGGCTGTAGGCCATGGTCATCATCGAGCCGACGATCAGCACCGCGGTGATGGCCAGCCCGGTCGAGCTGCCCTCGAACGCGGCGAACGCGGCCTCCTTGCCGAGGAAGCCGATCATGGGTGGTATGCCCGCCATCGACGCGGCGGACAGGACCGCGATCACCACGAGCCACGGCTGCTGTCTGCCCACACCGGACAGTTCCCGGATGTTGCGCGTACCGGTCTGGTGGTCGATGATCCCCACGACCAGGAACAGCGTCGCCTTGAACAGGCCGTGCGCCAGCAGCAGTGTGGCCTCGGCGATCGCCGCGGTGTAGGTCCCGGCGCCGGCGAGCACCATGAGGAAGCCCAGCTGGCTGACCGTGCCGAAGGCCAGCAGCTTCTTCAGGTCGAACTCGTGCAGCGCGCGCCAACCGCCGACCAGCATGGTCACCAGCCCGAACACCACGCACGGGATCCACCACAGCGGTTCCCCGGCGAAGATCGGCCCGAGCCGGCCGACGAGGAAGACACCGGCCTTCACCATCGAGGCCGCGTGCAGGTAGGTGCTGATCGGCGTCGGGGCGACCATCGCCGCGGGCAGCCAGTTGTGGAACGGGACCTGCGCCGACTTGGTGAACGCGCCGACCAGGATCAGCAGCCCGGCCACCGTGACCGCGGTACCGGTCGGCGGGTTGTCGATGAGCTCGGAGACCCGGTACGTCCCCGCGCTCTCGCCCAGAACCACGAAGCCCAGCAGCATGACCAGTCCGCCCAGGACGGTGATCATCAGCGCTTGCAGCGAGGAGCGCCGCGACTCGCGGCTGATGCCCGCCTGGCCGACCAGCAGGAAGGAACAGATCGTGGTCAGTTCCCAGAAGACGTAGATGGTCAGCAGGTCATCGGAGTAGATCAGGCCGAGCATGGCGCCGGCGAAGGCCAGCAGCAGCGGACCGGACCGGCGCGCGTCCCCGCTGCCCGCGCCGAAGTAGTAGTCGGCGTAGACGAGCACCAGGGCGCCGATCCCGGCGACCAGCAGCGTCATCAGCAGGCCGAGCACGTCGAGCCGGAAGCTGAACTCCAGCCCGAGCAGGGGAGCCCACTGCACCGTCTGGACGATCTCCCCGCCGTTCAGCACCGAGCCCGCATGGCTGAGCACCCAGACCAGCGCTGCGGCCGGCGGGACCGCAGCGATCAGGAACGCGGCACGCGTGCTGCGCCGGGTCACGATCGGGAGCGCCAGCGCAACCAGCAGGTGCACGATGACGAACGCGAGCAAGGCACCTCCTCGACGCCAACTGGCCGTGGTCGGAGAACCCGCCGACACCCGACCACCGAAATTGTTCGTCACCGCCACCACGGGCGCACCGCGGAAGAACACCGGAATCCGCCGCGCGCGGCGACCGGTGGGAGGCTCGGGCCAGGTGCTCAGCGAGGTCCGATGGGCGTCAACTTATCCGAATCGCGCGGCGTGCACCTAATCGTTGGGTGAACGGTGTCGTGGCCGCTTGTCAGCCAGTTTTCGTTGCGACGAAAAGACCTTGCGGTTGCGCGCGGGGCAGCGGACCGGCAACGCAGGTGGGAAAGTTCACTTCCCGTAACACGCCTCGGACACCGAGCGTGATCCACCCCGACCGTTCGTGATTGGTGCAGAGCAGCGGCGAACCTGCCGGGTTCAGCACTGCGGGCCCGCTGCGCAGTGGACAATGCCAGCGTGCCCACGGACAGCGACGACACCGACACCGGACCCGGGCGGCTGATCGGTGACCGGTACCGGTTGGCGAGCAGGCTCGGGGGCGGTGCGATGGGCACCGTCTGGTCCGGTGTGGACGAACTGCTGCGCCGCCCGGTCGCCGTGAAGGAGGTGGCACTACCTCCGGGGATGCCCGAGGAGCAGGCCGCCGAGCTGCGCGAACGCGCCCTCCGGGAAGCGCGGGCGATCGCCTCGCTGTCCCACCCGAACGTGGTCACCCTCTACGACGTGGCCCGCGAGGACGGCGAACCGTTCGTCGTCATGGAACTGGTCCCGTCGCAGAGCCTGGCCGCACTGCTCGACCAGCACGGCCGGTTGGACGACCAGCAGCTCGCGGTGGTCGCCGACGGTGTGGCGGCCGGGCTCGAAGCAGCGCACCGGGCCGGGATCGTGCACCGGGACGTCAAACCCGGCAACGTCCTCGTCGGCAGCGACGGCCTGATCAAGCTCAGCGACTTCGGGATCTCACGCAACATCGCCGAACGGACGCTCACCAGCACCGGGATCCTGCTGGGCACACCCTCGTTCATCGCGCCCGAGATCGTCACCGGGGACGCCGTGACCGCGACGGCCGACATGTGGGGCCTGGGCACGACCCTGTTCGCCGCCGCCGAGGGACGCACCCCCTACGACGTGGGCGATGATCCGCTGGCCACGGTCACCGAAGTCGCGCGCGGTCCGGTCCCGGCGGCGTCGCGCCCCGGCCCGCTCGGCGAGATCATCGGTGGACTCATGGTCAAGGACCCGGCGAATCGGATGCCGCTGACCGAGGTCCGCCGCCGGGTGCAGCACCTGCTGCCGGAACCGGGCGCTCGGCCGTTCGGTCTGCTGCTCGATCCGGACGCACCCACCGTGCGCGTCCGCACGCCGGAGAGCTCGACGCCGCAGAGCTCGCAGCGATCGGCCGAGCCGCCGGCACCGGGAACCGGGCAGGCCGCGGAACCCGCGCCGCTGGCCGAACATCCGGGCACCCCGCCGTTCGCGCTGCGCGAGCCGGTGCGGACCCGGCGCCCGTCCGGATGGTCGGTGCTCGGGCTCGTCCTGGCCGCGCTGCTGGTGTTCGCCGCCGCGGCGGGCGCGGGCTTCAGCGCCACCCGGGTGCTCGCCGGTGAGCGGGTGCTGCCGGAGGAGTCCTCCGTGGAGCCGCTGCCGGACCTAGGGCTGCAACTGCGACACGAAGCCGCCGAGCACACCGGTGATCCCGGTAGCGGCGCCTTCGCGTTGGCCGTACCCGGGGACTGGGAGAAGTTCCACAACGAGCGCAACGACCTGGCAGGCAGCAAGGAGGTCTCCTGGGTCGCCCCGGACGGTTCCGCGGAGATCTCCGCCGAGCGCTTCGGCGGGTTCTTCACCGCCGGGAACGAGGTGGACGACTACCTGAGCTGGCTGCCGTCGACGGCCGCCGGTTCGCGCGGCGGGTTCACCAAGACCACCGATGCCCCGACCGGACCCGATCGGCGACTGTCCTACCAGGTCACTGAGATATCGCTGGTCGGCGCGCCGGAACCGGCGGTGGTGCGCGACACCAGCGAAGTGCTGATGCCGCGCGGCCCGGACCTGTGGGTCTTGCGCGCCTCGGCCGTGGCCGACCTGCCGACCGGCACCAGCGATCATCTGCTGGACGCGGTGCTGCCCGGTTTCGCGGCGGGCTGACCACGCCTCACCGTGATCCGGTCTCGACTAGGCTGGCCCGGTGTGACGGCAACTACTGATCCGGCCGCTGCGGCGGAGGAGATCGCGCGGTCGACCGGTACCGATCGGCACGACGTCGCGGTCGTGCTGGGCTCGGGCTGGCGACCCGCCGCCGACGAGATCGGCACCGCGGACACCGAACTGACCATGGCCGACGTGCCCGGGTTCGCCGCACCGAGCGCCGTGGGCCACGCCGGAACGATCCGCTCGCTGCGCGTCGGCGACAAGCGCGTGCTGGTGCTGCTCGGACGCACCCACCTCTACGAAGGGCGCGGTATCGAACCGGTCGCGCACGGGGTCCGCACCGCGGCGGCCGCCGGCTGCCGCGGCATCGTGCTGACCAACGCGGCGGGCGGGATCCGCGAGGGGATGCGGGTGGGCCAGCCGGTGCTGATCAGCGACCACGTCAACCTCACCGCCCGATCCCCGCTGATCGGTGCGGACTTCACGGACCTGACCGATCTGTACTCGCCGCGGATGCGCGATCTCGCCCGGGACATCGACCCGGAGCTGGAGGAAGGCGTGTACGCGGGCCTTCCCGGACCGCACTTCGAGACCCCGGCCGAGATCCGGATGCTGCGCGGCTTCGGGGTCGATCTGGTCGGCATGTCGACCGTGCTGGAAGCGATCGCGGCCCGGGCCGCCGGCGCCGAAGTGTTCGGGCTTTCCCTGGTGACGAACCTGGCGGCCGGGCTGAGCGGGCAGCCGCTCGACCACCGGGAGGTGCTGGAGGCCGGACAGGCCGCGGCGGGCCGGATGGGCAGACTGCTGCGGTCGCTGGTCGAAGCGGCGTGACCGGGGAGGTCCGGTGAGGCTGGACGACGAGCCCCGTTCCGCGGCGCGGCGCTGGATCGCCGGGGACCCCGATCCGCGGACCCGGGCCGAGCTGCAGGACCTGGTGGACGCCGCGCCGGGTTCGGCGCAGGCGCGTGCAGAGCTGGACGAGCGGATGGCCGGTGTGCCCCGGTTCGGCACGGCCGGGCTGCGTGCCCCGGTGCGCGCGGGCTCCAACGGGATGAACCGCGCCGTCGTGCTGCGCACCACCGCCGGGGTCGCCGCGTGGCTGGCGGACCACGGCCGCTCCGGCGGGATCGTCGTGGTGGGTTCGGACGCGCGGACCGGCTCGGCCGAGTTCGCCGCGGACGCCGCCGCGGTGCTGGCGGCGGCGGGCTTCGACGTGCGGGTGCTGCCCGAACCGCTGCCGACACCGGTGCTGGCCGGTACCGCCCGCGCGCTGGGGGCGGTGGCCGGTGTGCAGATCACCGCGTCGCACAACCCGCCGCAGGACAACGGCTACAAGCTCTACCTGGACGGCGGCGTGCAGCCGGTGAGCCCGGTCGACGGGGAGATCGAGCAGCGGATCTCGACCGTGCCGCCAGCCGTGTCCGTCCCGCGCAGCGAGGACTGGACCACGCAGCACGCGGCGCTGGACGACTACCTGGCCCGGGTCGCCGAACTACCCTCCGGCCACGCGCGGGACCTGCGGATCGCGGTGACCGCGCTGCACGGGGTGGGCGGCGAACCGCTGCTGCGCGCGCTGCGGGACGCCGGTTTCACCGACGTCACCCCGGTGGAGGCGCAGCAGTGGCCGGATCCGGCCTTCCCGACCACCGGGTTCCCGAATCCGGAGGAGCCGGGCGCCACGGATCTGCTGCTGGAACTGGCCGCGAACATCGACGCGGACCTGGCGATCGCGCTCGACCCGGACGCCGACCGGTGCGCGCTCGGTGTCCGCGCGGGCGGGGCGTGGCGGATGCTGACCGGCGACGAGACGGGTGTGCTGCTGGCCGAGCACGTCCTGTCCGGGTTGGACCGGTCGGCGCACCCGGATCCGCTGGTGGCGACCACCATCGTCTCGGCCACGATGCTGCGGTCGGTGGCCGCGGAGGCAGGGGTGCGTTTCGCCGAGACGTTCACCGGGTTCAAGTGGCTGGTGCGCGCCGGGGACGGTGCGGGCACCGGACTGGTCTACGCCTACGAGGAGGCGCTCGGGCACTGCGTGGACCCGCAGCGGGTCCGGGACAAGGACGGGATCTCGGCGGCGGTGCTGGGCTGCGACCTGGCGGCGGGCGCGAAAGCCGCGGGCCGCGGTCTCCCGGATCTGCTGGACGACCTGCACGCGCGGCACGGGGTGCACCGCACCGGCCAGGTCTCCGCGCGGTTCACCGAGACCGCGGAGATCGCCGAGACTATGCGCCGGCTGCGGGAGTCGCCGCCGACCGAGCTGGCGGGCGTCGAGGTGCGGGTGGCCGACCTGCTCCCGGACACCGACGCGCTGGTCGTGACCGGGCGGGGCGGGTTGCGCACCGTGATCCGCCCCTCCGGGACGGAACCGAAGTTGAAGTGCTACCTGCAGGTGGTGGAGCCCGCTGCGGAGCAGCCGCTGCGCAAGGCCGAGGACCGCGCCGACCGCCGGTTGGCCGACTTGCGGCGGGCCGTGTCCGAACTGGTTGGAGGTCCCCGATGCCCAGACTGCTGATCGTGCACCACACACCCTCACCGGGAATGCGCGCCATGTTCGAGCAGGTGCTGGCGGGCGCGACGACGGACGAGATCGAGGACGTCGAGGTGGTGCACCGTCCGGCGTTGAGCGCCACCGCGCACGACGTCCTGCAGGCGGACGGCTACCTGCTGGGGACCCCGGCGAACCTCGGGTACATCAGCGGTGCGCTGAAGCACTTCTTCGACACGGTCTACTACCCGTGCCTGGACGCGACGGCCGGGCGCCCGTACGCGTGCTACGTGCACGGCAATGAGGGCGTGGAGGGCGCGCTGCGCGCGATCGGCTCGATCACCGCGGGGCTGTCCTGGCGGCAGGTGGCCGAACCGGTGACGGTGCTGGACCAGCCGGACAAGCAGGCACGGGAATCGTGCTGGGAGCTGGGTGCCACGGTGGCGGCCGGCCTGTTGCCGTAGCCCGCTGACCTGCACCGGACGAGACGCCAGGCCCCAGTTGATCTTGGTCCGGGCCGTCCGAGTAACCTGATCGTGTCGCCGGGGCGCGCCCCTTGGCGACGGTGCGGCGCCCTGGGCAAAGCCCGCCTTCCCTCATCAACGTGCGATGTCCAGGGCGCCCCGCACCTCATTCCGAGCCGGCCGGCGGCCCCCGCTCGCGGCCGGCGTCCCGGCCGTTCCGGCAAGCAGAACCGATCCGGCCCTGAGGCAGCGTTCTCCAGGCCGTACGGGTTACCCTGCGACAGTGAGTGAGGAAACGATCCGACTCGAACTCGATGACACCGGCGTCTCCGTGGATCTCCCACAGCCCTCCGGCACCAACGATCAGGTCCAGGGCGTTCCCTACCGACCTGTCGAGTTCCGAGACGACGACCTAGCGACCGCACTGGAGCGCTCCGCCCAGTGGCTGCGCGAAGCCCAGCGGTGGCTGGGTGAGCCGATCGACGTCATCGCGGTTCACCTGGATTACGACGACCGCGAAGGCTCCCCGTACTACGACCTGAAGCTGCTGTGCAACGAGGAAGACCTCGCCGGTGCACCGCTGGCGCTGCGCAGGATGCGGCGCCAGGAAGCGGCCAACTGAGGACATCCCCCGAACAGCCAGTCAGCACGAGGTCCCCCCGGCCGTCGGCCGGGGGGACCCGCGTTTCTCCGGCCCCGCTCAGATCGAGGTCCGGCGGCCCTTCCAGCTGGTCACCCCGCGCCGCGCGCGCAGCGCCCCGTCCAGCAGCAGACCACCGAACAGCGCCCCGCTGACCGGGGCCAGCGCGGCGACCCCGCGTCCCGCGCGCATGAATCGGCCGGTGCGCGCGTGCGCCGCGCCCTGCGCCAGCCACCCGGCCGCACCCAGCAGCGCCAATCCGCGGCGGCCACCGCGGATCCCGGCGATCGCGGCCGCGGGCGCGGCCAGCGAGGCGACCACCTGACCCACGCCCAGCGCCGCCAGCACGGGGGCCGAACCGCCGGTACCTGCGACGAAGCTCTTCCGGAACGACGACCAGCCCTGCTGGAACGGGTCCATCCCGCTGGTGGTGAGGTGGTCCAGACCGTCCACCGTGCGGGTCGTCCCACCGCTGTCCCGGACCAGCGTGGCGATCGCGATGTCCTCGTTGCGGCGGTCGGCCAGCGCCTGCCAGCCGCCGACCTTCTCGTAGTGCGAACGGCGGACGAGAATGCAGTGCCCGATCGCGAAAGCCTTGCGGCCGCGGCCGTTCGGGTCGGCGTTCTCGCCGATCAGCTGCAGGCCGGACGGCATCAGCAGCGGCCAGGTCGCGGAATGCCCGGCGGGCGGCCCGCCCGGCGTGGAGACCAGGTCGGCGTCCGCGGATTCGGCCGTGGCCACCAGCCTGCTGACGAGTTCCGGCGCCGGGACGGTGTCGGCGTCCAGGAACATCAGCCACTCGCCGGGCTCGGGCGGCGCGGCGCTCTCCGTGCCCACGTGCATCGCGTGCACCTTGCCGCCCCACCCCGCGGGCGGGGCGTCCACGCGTTCGACGGTCAGCCGCGGGTCGGCGGCGGCGTGCGCTCGGGCGATCTCCCCGGTTCCGTCGGTGGAGCCGTCATCGACGACTACCGCGCGCAGCAGGGACGACCCGGCGGCGCCGTGCGTCTGGTCCAGCACACCGCGCAGGCAGCCGTCCAGGACCGCGGCCTCGTTGCGCGCGGGGACCACGACGGTCACCCGCGGCGGTTCGACGGGGGATTCCGGCGGCTCGGATAACGGGACGATCCTGCCGGTCTGCGCGACGGTGCGGACGCTCCGGTAGACGACCCCGGTCGCAGCGCTCGCGAGAAGTCCGGTCAGCAGCGGGTTCGGTGCAGCCACACCTGCAGGGTCTCACGAACCGGACTTAACTCCCCCGGAGGTGGACGCGAACACTGCGCGAACACCGGCGCCCCCGCGCACACTGACCCGCAGGTCAGACCGACCCGTACTCGCGGTCCCCGGCATCGCCCAGCCCCGGGACGATGAAACCGGACTCGTTGAGCCGCTCGTCCACGCTGGCGGTGACCACCCGTACCGGCAGACCCGAGTCCTCCATCTTCTGCAGCCCCTCGGGGGCGGCGAGCATGCAGATGGCGGTCACGTCGCGCGCGCCGCGGCCGGTGAGCAGGCTGATCGTGTAGACCATGGACCCGCCGGTGGCCAGCATCGGGTCCAGCACGAACACCGAGCGGCCGGACAGGTCCTCGGGCAGCGACTCCAGGTACGGGGTCGGCAGCAGGGTCTCCTCGTCGCGGGCGAGCCCCACGAAGCCCATCTGCGCTTCCGGGATCAGCCGGTGCGCCTGATCGGCCATGCCCAGCCCCGCCCGCAGCACCGGCACCAGCAGCGGCGGATTGGCCAGGCGGTAGCCGTCGGTGCGCGCGACCGGGGTGTGGATCGGCTCGGTGACCACCTCGGCGTCCCGGGTCGCCTCGTAGATGAGCATCAGCGTCAGTTCCTGCAGGGCGGAACGGAACTCCGCACTCCCCGTGCGGGCATCGCGCATTGTGGACAGTCTGGCCGCTGCGAGCGGGTGGTCCACGACCCGGGTATCCATGGACATCCACATTAACCGCAGGCAGGAGGGGCGCCGCCGCACGCGGCCGGGCAACGTGGCGCGGGTCGCACGTGCACCGGCCTGCGGTCACGGCCGGTGCACGCTCGTGCGCGGTGGAGCCGGTCAGGGATGCAGCACGACCTTGGTGTAGCCCTCGATCCGCTGATCGAACTTCCGGTAGGCGTCCGGCGCCTCGGACAACGACAGCTCGTGCGAGACCACGAAGCCCGGTTCGGCGCGGCCGGCGATGATCATGTCCCGCAGCTGCCGGTTGTAGCGCTTGACGTTGCACTGCCCGGTCCCGATGACCTGCCCCTTCTCGAACATGCGCCCGATCTGCACCAGCAGCATGCCCTGCTTCGCGTTCGCGTCCGGCCCGCCCGGATCGCTGGGCACGTACAGGCCGGGCACGCCGAGCCTGCCCGTGGGGCGCACCGAGTCGATCAGCGAGTTCAGCACCACGGCGGGTTCCTCGCCGCTGCCGTCGCCGACCTGGGCCTGGTACCCGACCGCGTCGATGCCCTTGTCCGTGCCCTCGCCGTCGGTCTGCTCCTTGATCTGCTCGACCGGATCGGCCTTGCCGAAGTCCACCGGGACGGCCCCGATCGATTCCGCCTTGGCCAGCCGCTCCGGCACCCGGTCCACCACGAACACCCAGGACGCACCGCGCAGCAGCGCTGAATAGGCGGCCATCAGCCCCACCGGGCCCGCTCCGTAGACCACCACGCTCTCCCCCGGGGATACCTGGGCCAGCTCGCAGCCGTGGTACCCGGTCGGGAAGATGTCGGCCAGCAGCACGAAGTCCGTCTCGTGGCTGCCGTCCGGGGGCAGCTTCAAGCAGTTGAAGTCGGCGTAGGGCACCCGCAGGTACTCCGCCTGACCACCGGAATAGGGCCCCATCGCCACGTAGCCGTAGGCCCCGCCGGCGAAGCCCGGATTGACCGTCAGGCAGAACGCCGTGTCCCCGGCCGTGCAGTTCTTGCAGAAGCCGCACGCCACGTTGAACGGCATCACCACCCGGTCGCCGCGCTGCAGCGCGGTCACCCCGGAACCGACCTCCTCGATGATGCCCATGTTCTCGTGGCCGAACACGATGCCCGGTTCGGCGGCCGTCCGTCCCTCGTACATGTGCAGGTCGGATCCGCAGATCGCCGTCGACGTCACCCGCACGACCACATCGTTGGGGTGCTGGACGGCGGGATGCTGCACCTCCGCGATCCCGACGCTGAACGGTTCCTCGTACACGACTGCCCGCACGGTGGACCACCTCCCGGTCGGCTGGTGTGCTGCCCTCCGTCCCCGGGTACCCCGTCGCCGACCCGCGCACCCGTCCCGCGAACGGCGGGTTCGCGGGGGAGACGCGGCCGGTCCCGATCCCTAGACTCACCGCCATGGCGCAGTCCTCCGCACTCCCGGATGAGCTCGCTGCGGCCGCGCGCGGCGGAGCGGCGCTGAGCGGGTTCCTGCGCGGGCTGCCCAGAGTCGACCGGGCCGGTCTGGAACGCCACGCGACCGCGCTGGCCGGTCGCAGCGTCAAGCGCACCGCGAAGCAGCAGGCGCTGGACGTGGCGATCGGCGCGGTGGACCTGACCACCCTCGAAGGGGCGGACACCGCGGACCGGATCCGCTCGCTGTGCACCCGCGCCCGGAACCCGGATCCGCACCAGCCGGATGCACCGCAGGTGGCCGCGATCTGCGCATACCCGGACCTGGTTCGCCCGGCGGTCGACGCGCTGGCCGGCAGCGGGGTCCGCGTCGCCTCGGTGGCCACCGCCTTCCCGTCCGGACGCTCCAGCACCGAGGTCAAGCTGGCCGAGGTGCGGCTGGCGGTGCAGGCCGGCGCCGACGAGATCGACATGGTCATCGACCGGGCGGCGTTCCTGGCCGGTGAGCACGACCGGGTGCTCGCGGAGATCGCGGCGGTCCGCGCGGAGTGCGGCAGCCGCCACCTGAAGGTGATCCTGGAGACCGGTGAGCTGGCGACCTACGACAACGTACGGCGGGCGAGCTGGCTGGCACTGCTCGGCGGCGCCGATTTCCTGAAGACCTCCACCGGCAAGATCAGCCCCGCCGCGACGCTGCCGGTAACCCACGTGCTGCTGCAGGCGGTGCGGGACTGGCGCGCGGCCACCGGGCAGCTGCGCGGGGTGAAGACCGCGGGCGGCATCCGCAGCACGAAGGACGCGCTCCGGTACCTGGTGGCGGTGCGCGACGTGGCCGGAGCAGCGTGGTTGACCCCGGAGCTGTTCCGCTTCGGTGCGTCCTCGCTGCTGGACGACCTCCTGCTGCAGCGCCGCGCGCAGTCCGAGGGCCACTACGGCACCGCACGCGAGATCCCGGTGGACTGACCGGGCCGGGCCCGGCAGCAGAGAGGACACGGATGACCGAAACCGCGCCGTGGGATGACGTTCCGGCTCCCGAATCGCGCGCGACGGCCGCGCTGCGGGCGGAGTACGGGATGTTCGTCGACGGGGAGTTCCGCGCCGGCGGCGGCGAACCGCGCACCGGCACCGACCCCGCCACCGAACAGCCGCTCGCCACCGTCGCCACCGCCGACGAGTCCGATGTGGACACCGCGATCCGCGCTGCCCGGCGGGCGCAGCGGGAGACCTGGGGCCGATTGCCGGGTACCGAGCGTGCCAAGCACCTGTTCCGGATCGCGCGACTGGTCCAGGAGCACTCCCGCGAACTCGCGGTGCTGCAGACCCTGGACACCGGCAGGACGATCCGCAGCAGCAAGGAGGCCGAGCTGCCCGCCGCGGCCGCGCAGCTGTTCCACCACGCCGGCTGGGCGGACAAGCTGCCGCACGCGGGGTTCGGCCCGGATCCGCGTCCGGTGGGCGTGGCCGCGCAGATCGCGCCGGCCGATGCGTCGCTGCTCGCGCTGGTGCGGATGCTCGCCCCGGCGCTGGCCTGCGGGAACACCGCCGTGCTGAAACCCGCCGCGGCGAGTCCGCTCGGCGCGCTGGTGCTCGCCGAGATCTGCCGCACCGCGGGGCTTCCCGCCGGGGTGGTCAACGTGCTGCCCGGCCCGGCCGAGGTGGGCGGCGCGCTGGCCGGGCATCCGGACGTGGCTGCGGTGGCCCTCACCGGTTCGGCCGCGGCCGGGGAGAGCGTTCGCACCCGGCTCGCGGGCAACGGCACCCGACTCGCCCTCGAACCGCGCACCGCGGACGCCGACATCGTCTTCGACGACGCCCCGCTGGACCAGGCCGTGGACGGGGTGCTGGACGGGATCACCGGTCTGCGCGGACGCGGTGCGCGGATCCTGCTGCAGGAATCGGTGGCCGAACGGTTCCTGGATCTGCTGCGCGAGCGCGTCCGGGGGCTGCGGCTCGGTGACCCGCTGGACGCGAACACCGACGTCGGCCCGCTGACCTCGGCGGGCCGGCTGGCGCGCAACGTCGAACTCACCGCGCACGCGCAGGAACTGGGCGCCGAGCGCTGGACCGCGGAGCTCCCGTTGCCCGAACGCGGGCACTTCGCCGAGCCCGCGGTGCTGACCGGGGCGACCCAGGCGATGCCGATCGCCCGCGCGGACATCCCCGGCCCGGTGCTGCCGGTGCTGACCTTCCGCACACCGGAGGAGGCGCTGGCCAAGGCGAACAACACGGCCCGGCCGCCCGCAGTGTCGGTGTGGTCGCACAACGGCTCGACCGCGCTGTGGGCCGCGCAGCACCTGCGCGCCTCGGCGGTGCGGGTGAACGGCGCCGAGCGGCCGGACGTCGACCCCGCAGGACTGGAGACCTACCTCGATGTCTGACGCACCGGAGCGGCTCACCGTGGCCAAGACGTACACGCTGCACATCGCCGGCGCCTTCCCGCGCTCGGAATCCGGGAGGGTGCGCCCGGTGCACACCGCGGACGGGCGGTTCCTCGCCAACACCGCGCACGCCTCGCGCAAGGATGTGCGGGACGCGGTCACCGCCGCGCGCGGCGCGTTCGGCGGGTGGTCGCGCGCCGAGGCGCAGCACCGCGGCCAGGTGCTGCACCGGATCGCCGAGATGCTGGAGGGCCGGTCGGGGCAGTTCGCCGCGGAATCCGCCGCCACCGGTCACCGGTCTCCGGACGAAGCCGCCGGTGATGCCGCGGCCGCGGTCGATCGGCTGGTCTGGTACGCGGGTTGGGCGGACAAGGTCACCGCCGTGCTGGGCGGCATCCGTGCGGTGCCCGGGCCGCAGCTGTGCGTGTCGGCTCCGAAACCGGCCGGGATCGCGGGAATCCTCGCCCCGGGCGGCACGGGACTGCTCGGCGTGGTCAGCGTGCTGGCACCGGCGCTGGCGGTGGGCAACACCTGCGTGCTCGTCGCCGACGAGGAACCGCTGCCGGTGCTGACCTTCGCCGAGGTGTTGGCCACCTCGGGCATACCGCCGGGTGCGGTCAACGTGCTGACCGGACCGCTGGCCGAGCTGGGCCCGACGCTGGCCGAGCACGCCGACGTGGATCTGCTCGACCCGTCCGGGGCCGACCCCGAACTGCGCGCGCAGCTGGCGCGCGGCGCCGCGGCATCGGCCAAGCGGGTGCTCGACCCGCCGCCGGAGGATTTCAGCGCCGATCCGGGACTGCGCCGGTTGCGCGCGTGCACCGAGCGCACGAGCGTCCGGCACCCGGCCGCGGCCCCGTGATCCGGCACCGCGGGGATCACCCGCCGCCGGGCTCCCGACCGCGCAGGAACGCGCGCACCAGCAGCACCGCGGCGACCACCAGCAGCGCGAACCCGCTCGTCGTGGCCAGTCCGGCGGGCACTGCCAGCCGCGCCGCGGGCGCGTCGACCAGCGACACCACCACCGGTTGGGACACCAGCGCCAGCGCGAACGCCACCCCGGCACCGATCCCGCAGAGCTTGTTGGCGCGCGCGGCGTTGTACGCGGCCAGTTGCAGCAGGACACCGGTGAGCATGAGCAGCAGCAGCACCAGCAACGCCGCGGCATCGCCCGGCGTGTAGCCGATCACGTCCCGCCCGGCGAGCATCCCGTCCAGCAGCAGGCTGGTGCCCACCGCGGCCGAAGCGGCGACACCGGCGGCGCGTGCGACGGTCCTCAGCAGCACCCGGCGCTGCGCGCGCTCGGATCCGAATTCCGGTGTTGTCGACGTCGTGCGCCGGGAGTCCGATTCCCGCGCGGGGACCGATGCGCGTTCGACGCGCAGCCCGGTCCGGTCAACCACGGCGGCACGCTAACACCGGTCCGGCACGTCGGCCACCAGCACCGTTGAAATGTCCGATGTGGAGGATTCGCCGGTCAGCTGATCTGCCAGTCCAACCGGCCGTCCTCGGTGACCGTGGGATAGCTGTAGCCCGCGGGCACCCCTTCGGTCAGCGCCCGGTGCACGGCGGCGAGCATCTCGGCGACGCTGCGCCACTCCGGGCGCCGCACCCGCGCCGCCTCCTGCTCCCATTCCAGGACGCACCCGCGCAGCGCTCCGGGACGCAGGTCCACGAGCAGCTCGTCGGCGAACCCGTCGCCGGCGATCGGGATCCACGCCGGGTGGTAGCCGGCGCCCGGCGATCCCGCGTAGTAGTCGCAGGGCGGCCGCTCCCACTGCGCCGGGCGGTTCTTGCCGTGCTCGCGCCACGCGTCGAGCGCTTCGGCACGCCCGTAGGGCGTGTAGAACGGCGGCAGCACATCGGCGAGCACGTCCGGTCCGGTCCCGCCGCAGCAGCTCCACCACGCGCGCAGCTCGTCCGGCAACCGGACTTCGAACTCGGCTTCCACCTCCAGCAGATCGGGAGCGCCCCCGGGTTCGCGCAGTGACGCCGCGGTGACCGGTGCGTGCTCGGTCAACCAGTGCACGATCTCGGCCCACAGCTCCGTGACATCCATCCCGATCATGATCGTGATCGGGCAGCGCCACCGGTACCGCCGACCGTGATCAGCCGATACCCCGCCTCACCTGCGCCGATCGGCCCATCCGATACGACCGGATTCCGGCGCGGAAGCGGGGATCGTTACCAACTGTTCCGTCATCCGTTGCACGAGGTCCGCTCGATACGGTGGCAGTCGGACCGGGGAACACTGCGTGCATGGTGAACCCGTAGGCTGCCGCGAGGTCTGGTTCGGTGACCGGAGGTAGAGAGATGGCGCAGGACATCGTCCCCATCGAGCTTGGGCTGCCGCAGGGCGACCTCGTCACCCTGTGGGCACCGCGCTGGCGCGAGGACGGCGAGGAGTGGGAAGCGTTCCTCGGCTACGACGAGGATCTGTACGCATTCGCCGATGCCGCGCGCCTGTCGGCGTTCGTGCGCACCGCGGCCGAGCACGACCTCGACGACCACCCCGCCTGGCACGTCGTGCCCCGGTTGTCCGCGGTCGACCTCAGCCCGGACGAGGACCACCAGTACGACCTGGTCGGCGTTCCGGAGCTGGTCGCCGAGCCCCCGGACACCTGGACCATCAACGAGCTGGCCGACATCGTGGAGGTCGCCCGGTCCCTGGCCGACGTGTGCGAGCTGGACAAGGTGCACGAGGTGCTCGACGCGGCCGACGGTTTCGCGGTGCTGGACCAGGGCACGCTCGCCTTCAGCGGCAAGGACGGCCAGAAGCGCTGGTCGGAGATCTGCAAGGTGGTCGCCGACCGCTGGGACGAACTGCTGGACGCGGTCGATTCCGTGGTGACCACGCCCGAGGTGCCCGCCGAAGCCGTGGCCACCGCGGAAGCCGAACTGGCCGAAGCGCTGGAGTCCGACGGCGGCGACGAGACGCCCTCCACCTCCGAGGCGTCCGATGTGGACGACATCGAGGAGGTGGAGCCGGGCTTCTGGGGCGAGGTCGGCATCGACCCGATCCGGATCATCACCAGCACCGGCGAGTTCTACTCGCTGCGCTGCTACCTCGACGAGGAACCGGTCTTCCTGGGCAGCGAGCGGCGGATCGACGTGTTCCGCACCCCGCGCGCGCTGGCCCGGTTCCTGACCGAGGACGCCGAGACCGCGGACAACGACCTGGCCCGGGTCAGCACCTGGCCGGAGGTCATCACCAAGGCCAACGGCGGCGAGCTGGAGATCGACCCCGACCCCACGAACACCTACGTGCTGACCGGCCTGGACGCCGATCTCGCCGAAGGTCCGTCCGAAGTGGACCCCAATCAGCTGGACCTCGCGGAGGAACTGCTGATGGACGCGGCGACCTGGGCGGGCGATGACAGCGTCGAGAAGGCGTTGCAGCCCTCCCAGCGGCTCGGCTGGCTGGTGTCGTTCGTGCTGCGGCCGAGCCCGAACCGGTTGCCACCGAGCGCACCGTTCGACGACGAGGTCGCCGCGTGGCGTCAGCTCGTCGAGGCCCTGGAGGAACGCTTCCGGGTGCACTGAGCGGCCCCGCGAGCGCAGGCGGCGTCACGCGGCCCGGGGTGTGCTGTGCCCGTGCCGGGCCGGGGGCTCCTGCTCCGCCTGCCAGTACGCCTCGCGCAGGCCCTTGCGCGCGCGGTAAGACAGCGCGGCCGCGCTGTTGCGGCTGATGCCGAACCGCTGCGCCACGTCCGGCAGCGGCATGCCCTCCACCTCGACGCACCACAGCACGCGGCGCCAGCGGCGCGGCAGCGCGCGGAACGCGGCCGCCGCGGCGGAGCGTTCGAACTCGGCCAGCGCAACGTCCTCGAACGGTTCCCAGAGCTGCGGGCTGCTCTCATCGTCGACGTCGGCGGTCAGCACCAGCCTGCGGCGCCGGTTTCCGGCCGCTGCGGCCAGGTTCCGGACGGTAACCAGCAGGTAGGGGCGCAGCGCCGCGTCCGGGCCGCCTCCGCGGCGGATCAGGGACAGGATCCGGGCGAACGCCTCGGCGACCAGGTCCTCGGCGTCGGCGGGGCTGGGCGCGAGCGGGCGCGCAGTGCCCCGGGCGGCGGCGACGTGCCGCCGGTACAGCTCGGCGTACGCGCTGCCGGATCCGGCGCGCACCGCCGCGAGCAAGTCCGCTTCCGCGCCAGCCGCCATGGTCCTCTCACATGTCGAGCATCGGTGAGAGGCTGCTCGGCCAGCCCAGTCTCGGAGCAGCCCCTCACCGAGCGCCCCGGTTCGATCTTCCAGCTGCACCGGAAGCCGGACAAGACAAGAGATTTCAGATGGTTATCGCGGCTGGTCGCGCCGGGAAAATCAGAACGACGCGGCGTTCCCGTCGAGCACGAGCGCGCGGGAGAGTTCGTCCGCCGCGGCGCGCAGCGGATCCAGGTACTCGGTGGTGGTGGCGCTGCGGTTCGCGGGGAACGAGATCGCCAGCGTCACGGGTTCGGCGCCGGCGACCGGAGCGGCCAGGCAAGCGGTGCCGAGCGAGTACTCCTCCCAGTCCAGCACCAGTTCGGCACGGCGCGCCTCGACGAGGTCGTGCACCCGGGTCACCGTGCGCGGGGTCAGGTCGGCGGGCGGGTGCCGGTGGAAGTGGTCGGCCCGGGCATCGCGGCTGAGCCCGGCCAGCAGACATTTCCCGATCGCGGTGGCGTGCGCGGCTTCGCGGAAGTCGACCCAGGTGTCCACCCGCGGGCACCTGCGGTTGTCGACGATCTCGGCGACCTCGACCTCACCGTTGTGGTAGCGCCCCAGGTAGATCGCGGCGCCGAGGCTGTCGCACAGCGCGCTCATGACCGCCCGCACCCGACCGCGCGTGACGTGCCCGCGTCCAGCGGTGTTGAGTTCGGAAACCCGCTCGCCCAGCACGAAGGTGCCGTCGTCCACCTTGTGCAGGTATCCCTCGTACACCAGCGTGCGCAGCAGGTGGTACGCCGTCGGCAGCTTGAGCCCGGTGCTGCGCGCCAGGTATTTCGCGGTCGCACCGTCCGGAAGCTCGGCCACGGCGTCCAGCAGTCGCAGGGCGCGCTGCACCGAGGTGATCAGCGTGGGTTCGTGCTCGGCCCGTGCCACCTTCCCCTCCACTCTCGTGCGCCCGGCCGGGCGCGGACGCGACGTGCGGTCGTGCTCCCGCCCCGCCGGATCATCGCCGAAATCAGGGCACCAGCTGCGCGTACCCGGGCTTGAGGACGTTGTTGATCACATCCAGCCGCTCGTCGAATCCGATGAACGCGGACTTCATGGCGTTGACCGTCAGCCAGCGCAGGTCGGCCCAGCCGTACCCGAACGCTTCGTGCAGCTCGGCGAACTCGCTGGACATGGTGCAGTCGCTCATCAATCGGTTGTCGGTGTTCAGCGTTACGCGGAATCGCAGGTCCGCCAAGCGGCCGATCGGATGCGCGGCGATCGACTCCGCGGCGCCGGTCTGCACGTTGGACGAAGGGCACATCTCCAGCGGGATCCGCCGGTCGCGGATGTAGGAGGCGAGCCTGCCGAGCTCCGGCCCCCCGTCACCGGGTGCGGCGATGTCGTCCACGATGCGCACGCCGTGCCCGAGCCGTTCCGCGCCGCAGTGCTGGATCGCCTCCCAAATCGACGGCAGACCGAAAGCCTCACCTGCGTGAATGGTGAAATGCGCATTTTGCTGGCGCAGGTATTCGAAGGCGTCCAGGTTCCGGGTGGGCGGATATCCCGCCTCCGGTCCCGCGATGTCGAATCCGACGACTTCGGTGTCCCGGTAGCGCACCGCCAGCCGGGCGATCTCGGTGGCGCGGGCGTTCTGCCGCATCGCGCAGAGCAGGGTGCCGACCCGGATCCGGTTGCCGGCCTCGGCCGCCCGGCGCTCGCCGTCGCGGAACCCGTCCTGCACCGCTTGCACGACCTCGTCCAGGGACAACCCGCCTTCCTGGAACAATTCCGGCGCGTAGCGGACTTCGGCGTAGACGACGCCGTCGTCGGCCAGGTCCTCCGCGCATTCGGCCGCGACGCGGACCAGGGCCTCGCGGGTCTGCATCACGGCCACGGTGTGCACGAAGGTCTCCAGGTAGCGCTCCAGCGCCCCGGAATCGGCGGAGGCCACGAACCACTTCCCCAGCTCGGTGGGGGTGGTGTAGGGCAAGTCGTGGTAGCCGATGCGCTGGGCGAGCTCGATGACCGTCTGCGGACGCAGCCCGCCGTCGAGGTGATCGTGCAGGAGCACCTTCGGTGCCCTGCGAATCGTGTCCAAGTTCACCGGAGTCGACATGGGACCACGCTACTAGCCGTGACCAACGGGCCGGACAGGAGCCGCGGGACCGAATGCGCCGGTCATCCCGCCTTCCGCAGCGCACGACGAGAAGCACTCGGTTCGCGCACCGAAGATTTTCACGCGATCCGACAAGGTTGTCATGTTCCCGTCATCGACCATGCACAGCCCTAGGCCATTCAGCCGAATGGCGCGAATCCGAACGGATTCAACGACGGGATCACAATCACTCAAAGTATCGGGGGGTGGCTGGGATGACGCGGAATGAGTAGCTAGGCTTTTCCCGTCCTCACCTCCTCCTGACGAAGGACGCCCCTAGCCGTGACCGAGAACATGTCGTTCGACCGCATGCGGAACATGCTCACGCGTGCGGCTGAGATCCGCGAAAGCGAACAGCAGCAGATCTTCGACGCCCTGGACGAAATCCACGCCCGGCTCTCGCCGCTGGAATCGCTGGGCTCCGTGCGCAAGCGCCTGTCCGAGCTGCCGGACCGCACCGAGGTCGGCGTGCTCGCCGAACGACTGGACGAGGCGCTGGCGAAGCTGGAGGCCCAGGACGGGGTACTCCAGGAGCTCAAGGGCACCGTCGAGAGCACGGTCGACAAGCTCGCCCAACCGTTCGCGCAGCTGGACGGGAGGTTGGACGGCGTCGCGGGCGGCGTGGACGGCGTCGCCGGACGGATGGACGGGCTGGAGGACAAGCTCACGCACATCCACCGCCGCATGGACGAGTTCGGCCAGCACCTGGACCGGCAGGACGAGCGGATCGACTCGGTGTCCGGGTCGGTCCAAGGACCGATGCGGGACCGGATCGACTCGCTGGAGACGAGCCTGCGCGGCCGCTTCGCCGAGATCGACGAGGGCCTGCACGAGCACCTGGACGGCACTCGCGAGTCCTTGCAGCGCACCGTGTCCGACTCGACGGGCGACGTCACGGAGAAGCTGTCCGATGCGGTGTCGGCCGGCAACGGCCACCTGGGCGGCAAGCTGGACGAACTCGCCGCCCGCCCGGCCGTGGACCCGACCGACCGGTTGGACACGCTCGCGGAGCGGCTGGAGCAGCTCACCAACCGGCTGGACCAGGTTTCCGGCCGCCTCGACCAGGTCGAGGACGGGGTCAGCACGCGGATCGACAACGTCGAGCAGGGCTTCACCTCGCGCATGCAGACCGTCGAGGAGGGCGTCAAGAACGGGCTCACCGAGCTGGGCGGAACGCTGTCGAACAGCATCACGCAGCTCAGCGGATCGCTCGACTCGCGACCGGACTCGGAGTCGATGGACGCGATGGTCCGCCAGGCCAACGAGGAGAGCGAGCGCAAGCACGCCGGCCAGCTCGACGAGGCCATGGCGACCTTCGCCGAGCTCATCCTCGGCGGCAGTGGACCTTCCTCCCCGCCTCCGCCGACGACGCTGCCCCGCCAGCAGCAGCGGCGGAACCGGTCGAAGAGCGCCAAGCGGGACTCGGACAAGGCGCTGCCCGCCGAGGACGGCGAGGACGTCACCGCCGAAAGCGCCTGACGAGCGGGGGCCGGGCCCGGTGCGACCGCGGTCCGGCCCCCGCCACAGGGGCCGCCACCACGCGTCGACGACCCGTCCCCTCGGTCCGGACCGCTGGCCTGCGCGGTCTCAGCGGGGTCTTCGCCGCGGGTCGGCGGGGCGAACCCGATCCAGGACGATCGGGCGCTCCGGCGGTGCCGCGGCCTCGACGGAGCAAGCGTCCGCGAGCGTTTCCCGCGCAGGCACGAGGGTTTCGCCGCGATCGGTGTGTAGTTCCAACAGGGGCTGACCGCGCGCGACCCGCTCGCCGGGCCCGGCCAGCAGCACGACCCCGGCCCCGGGTGCGACCGGGTCCTCCTTGCGCGCGCGCCCGGCGCCCAGCCGCCATGCGGCCTCGCCCACCGCGCGGGCATCCACCCCGTGGAACACGCCGTCCCCGGCAGCGAGCACCTGCTCGACGTAGCGGGCCGCGGGCAGCGCGGCGTCCGGATCACCGCCCTGCGCGCGGATCATCCGGCACCAGACCTCGTACGCCGCTCCGTCGGCAAGCACCCGCGCCGGGTCCACATCGGACAGTCCGGCCGCGTCGAGCATCTCCTCGGCCAGCGCCAGGGTCAGCTCGACCACATCCGGCGGCCCGCCCCCGCGCAGCACCTGGACGGCCTCGGCGACTTCCAGGGCGTTGCCCGCGGTCCGGCCCAGCGGGACGGACATATCGCTGATCAGGGCCGTGGTGCGCACGCCCCGGTCCGTGCCGGTATCGACGAGGACGCGAGCCAGCTCCCGCGCCTGCTCCAGGGTTCGCATGAACGCGCCGGAGCCGCACTTGACGTCCAGCACGAGCGCATCGGCCCCTTCGGCGAGCTTCTTGCTCATGATGGAACCCGCGATCAGCGGGACCGATTCGACGGTGCCGGTCACATCGCGCAGCGCGTAGAGCTTGCGGTCGGCCGGCGCGATGTCCGCGGTGGCCGCGCACACGACCGCACCCACGTCGCGGAGCTGGGCGTGCAGCCGTTCGGCGGAGAGCTCCGCGCACCAGCCGGGGATCGATTCGAGCTTGTCCAGCGTGCCGCCGGTGTGCCCGAGCCCGCGCCCGGACAGCTGGGGAACCGCGGCACCGCACGCGGCCACCAGCGGCGTCAGCACGAGCGTGATCTTGTCGCCGACGCCCCCGGTGGAGTGCTTGTCCACCGTCGGGCGGCCGAGTCCCCCGAACTCCAGCACCCGGCCGGAGGCGGTCATCGCGGCCGTCCAGCGCGCCGTCTCGGCGCTGCTCATCCCGCGCAGCAGCACGGCCATCGCCAGTGCCGCCATCTGCTCCTCGGCGACCTCGCCGCGGGTGTAGGCGTCGATCACCCAGTCGATCTGCTCGTCGGTCAGCTGCCGGCCATCCCGCTTGGCACGGATCACGTCAACGGCGGAGTGCACGTGTTCTCCTCCCGGTTCTCCGGGTCGGGTGTCGGGCCGACCGGTCCATCGCAGTGCAGCGGGTCGAGCCGCACATCAATAAGAGGGCACCGACCCCGGTTCTGATGCACCCCGAACGGGTGATCCCGGATCGGTCTCGGTCAGGGCCGGTCGAAGGTGAAGGCATCCGGGAGCAATTCCCCCAACGGCATCGGAGCGCGCGCGGCGTCCACAAGGCAGTCCGGCCCGCCCATCTCCAGCAGCAGCTGCCGGCACCGGCCGCACGGGGTGAGCAGCCGCCCCTCCCCCGAGCGGCAGGCCACCGCGCGCAGCGCCCCGCCCCCGGTCAACCGGAGCTGCCCGACCAGCGCGCATTCCGCGCACAGGGTCAGCCCGTACGAGCCGTTCTCCACGTTGCAGCCCGTGATGAGCCGCCCGTCGTCGCAGCGCGCCGCAGCACCCACGGCCAACCCGGAGTACGGGCAGTACGCCACCGCCGCGGCCCGCACGGCCGCCGCCCGGAGCTCGGCCCACTGCTGCTCGTCCATGCGCGTCCCCTTCCACCGGCACCGCGTCCGGCAGGTCTCGTGCGGAGCACCTCGACGGACTTCCCGTGCGGAGCACCTGCAAGGACTTCCCGTGCCGAGACCCTGCCAAGACACAACAGTGGACCGGTGATCCGCGGCGGCGGCACCCCTGGCGGCAACACGCCAGCCGGAACGCTGCAGCACTGCCTTTGCGCGATGCTGCGCGAATGGCGATCGCCCGGTCCGCGGGCGAAATTGCGCGAACGGTGGACCGGGGTGGTCGGACTCACTCCGGAAAGGTCGCGATCCACTCGGCGGCGATTCCCGGACCCCCGCCGGATCTCGGGTCGCACCGACCACCGTCCGGGCGTATTCGCTGATCAGAGACCCGCGAACCGGTCCGTCCTGCTCGGCCGATCCTTTCGCCGCGGGCGATGCTCACTCGAACGTGTTTCCAGTGCGGAATTGTTCGGCCCGGACGACGACCAGCCAATTCGGTGACGTGGGTCTCGGGCAATGAGTCTTGACTTCCCACCGCTGCGGATTGCCGGACGTCACGAAATGATTTCTACATCGATCCACCGAAACCGGAGGGTTTGTCTGGTCGATCACAGACGGCGCAGGCGAGTAGGCCGAGCACTGGGCTCGGGTCTAGCATCCGATGCGTCAAGGCCCCGGTTCAGTGGCCGGTGACGGGCGTGCAGCCAATGCCATATTGGGCCAACTGCGACTCGGGGCCGGCCGCCCCGAGTTCCCGAACGGGGTCGTCAGTCCACCAGCGAGGTTGGAGGCCTTCCACCATGGCCAGCACCACCGCCTCCGCGGCCGAGGCCCCCCTGCGCGGCGCCCCACCGCGTGCGAAGGGGCGTTTCTACCGCGGCGACCTGGGCATGTGGTCGTGGGTGGCCCACCGGATCACCGGGGTGCTCACCTTCTTCTTCTTGTTCGTGCACGTCCTGGACACCGCCCTGGTCCGGGTGTCACCGAACGCCTACGACACGGTCATCGAGACCTACAAGCACCCGCTGATGATCCTGTTCGAGGTGGGTCTGCTCGCGGCCGTGCTGTTCCACGCGTTCAACGGCATCCGCGTGATGCTCGTCGACTTCTGGGCCAACGGCGCCAAGTACCAGAAGCCGATGCTGTGGACGGTCATCGCGCTCTGGCTGGTCCTGATCATCCCGGCCTCGATCAGCCTGCTCGGCCGGGCCGCCACGGAAATCTTCGGGGGGCTGTGAACCGATGACCGCCACTGACGCACCGCTGTCCATCGAGAAGCCGCGCACCCCGTCCCGGCCCGCGCCGCGCCGCAACAACTTCGAGCTCTACAGCTGGGTGTTCATGCGGCTGTCCGGCGTGGTGCTGCTGTTCCTGGTGCTCGGACACCTGCTGATCATGCTGTTCCTCGACGGTGGCGTGCAGCGCATCAACTTCGCCTTCGTGGCGGGGCGCTGGTCCTCGCCGTTCTGGCAGATGTGGGACCTGATCATGCTCTGGCTGGCCGGCCTGCACGGCGGGAACGGCCTGCGGACCGTGATCAACGACTACTCGCGCAAGGACCTCACGCGCGCCTGGCTGAAGATCCTGCTGTACGCCTCGGTCGTGCTGACCGTGGGTCTGGGCACCTTCGTTCTGTTCACCTTCGACCCGAACATCGGCTGACCGCGACACGACCCAGCGTGGCGGTCGGCGCACCACCGACCGGCCCGCCACGGCCCGAGGAGGCGACCATGCAATTCCACAAGCACGACGTGGTCATCGTCGGCGCTGGCGGCGCCGGGATGCGCGCCGCCATCGAGGCAGGCCAGCGCTCCCGCACCGCGGTGCTGACCAAGCTCTACCCCACTCGTTCGCACACCGGCGCCGCGCAAGGCGGGATGTGCGCGGCATTGGCCAACGTCGAAGAGGACAACTGGGAGTGGCACACCTTCGACACCATCAAGGGCGGTGACTACCTGGTCGACCAGGACGCCGCCGAGGTGATGGCCAAGGAGGCGATCGACTCCGTCCTCGACCTGGAGCGGATGGGGCTGCCGTTCAACCGCACCCCCGAAGGCAAGATCGACCAGCGCCGGTTCGGCGGGCACACCCGCGACCACGGCAAGTCCCCGGTGCGCCGGGCCTGCTACGCCGCGGACCGCACCGGGCACATGATCCTGCAGACGCTCTACCAGAACTGCGTCAAGCACGACGTCGAGTTCTACAACGAGTTCTACGTGCTCGACGTCCTGCTCAGCGACGGGCCGGACGGCGGCAAGGTGGCCAGCGGCGCGGTGGCCTACGAGCTGGCCACCGGTGAGATCCACGTCTTCCAGGCCAAGTCCGTGGTGTTCGCCAGCGGCGGCTTCGGCAAGGTCTTCAAGACGACCTCCAACGCGCACACCCTCACCGGTGACGGGATGGGCATCATCTACCGGAAGGGCCTGCCGCTGGAGGACATGGAGTTCTACCAGTTCCACCCGACCGGCCTGGCCGGCCTGGGCATCCTCATCACCGAGGGCGTCCGGGGCGAGGGCGGCATCCTGCGCAACGTGGACGGCGAGCGCTTCATGGAGCGCTACGCACCCACGATCAAGGACCTGGCGCCGCGGGACATCGTGGCCCGGTCCATGGCGCTGGAGGTGCTGGAAGGCCGCGGTGCGGGGCCGAACAAGGACTACGTCTATCTGGACGTGACGCACCTCGGCGAGGAGCTGCTGGAGGCCAAGCTCCCGGACATCATGGAGTTCTCCCGCACCTACCTGGGCGTGGAGCCGACCGAGGAGATGGTGCCGGTCTACCCGACCGCGCACTACGCGATGGGCGGCATCCCGACCAACATCCAGGGCGAGGTGCTGCAGGACAACGAGCACCCCATCCCGGGCCTGTACGCCGCGGGTGAATGCGCCTGCGTGTCGGTGCACGGATCCAACCGACTGGGCACCAACTCGCTGCTGGACATCAACGTGTTCGGGCGCCGCGCCGGCATCGCCGCCGCCGAGTACGCGCACGACCACGAGCACTCGGAACTTCCGGAGGAGCCGGCCAAGCTCGTCGAGGGCATGGTCGAGCACCTGCGCACCGCGCACGGCGGGGAGCGGGTCGCCACGATCCGCACCGAGCTGCAGCAGACCATGGACGCCAACGCGTCCGTGTACCGCACCGAGGAGACCCTCAAGACCGCGCTGGCCGACGTACAGGCGCTCAAGGAGCGCTACGGGCGCATCGCGGTGCACGACAAGGGGATGCGGTACAACTCGGACCTCCTGGAGGCAGTGGAGCTCGGTTTCCTGCTGGACCTGGCCGAGGCACTGGTCAACGCGGCCGTCGCTCGCAAGGAGTCCCGGGGCGGGCACGCCCGCGAGGACTACACGGCCCGCGACGACACCAACTTCATGCGGCACAGCATGCAGTACAAGGTCCTGCCCGAGTCCGAAGATCCGAACGCGCCGCTCGGGTTGACCGGCTTCCAGTCCGACATCCGGCTGGACTACAAGCCCGTCGTGATCACCCGGTACCAGCCGATGGAGCGTAAGTACTGATGACCGCCCCCACGAAGAACATCGAGAGCACCGCCGACCTCCCGGACGACGCGCCGCCGGTCCCCGACGACGCGGTGATGGTCACCGTCAAGCTGCTCCGGTACAACCCGGAGACCGACGAGGACCTGCACTGGGTCTCCTACCGGATCCCGGCGCTGCCGTCGGACCGCGTGCTGAACCTGCTGCACTACATCAAGTGGTACGTCGACGGCACGCTGACCTTCCGCCGCTCGTGCGCGCACGGCATCTGCGGGTCGGACGCGATGCGCATCAACGGCGTCAACCGGCTCGCCTGCAAGGTCCTGATGAAGGACCTGCTGAAGAAGGACGGCGAGACCTCGCTGACGATCGAGCCCATCAAGGGCCTGCCGGTCGAGAAGGACCTGCTGGTCGACATGGAGCCGTTCTTCGAGGCCTACCGGGCGGTGCAGCCGTACCTGAAGACCACCGGCAACGAGCCGACCCGGGAGCGCATCCAGTCGGTCGCCGAGCGGGAGCGGTTCGACGACACCACCAAGTGCATCCTGTGCGCGGCGTGCACCACGTCGTGCCCGGTGTTCTGGTCCGAAGGCTCGTACTTCGGACCGGCGGCGATCGTCAACGCGCACCGTTTCATCTTCGACAGCCGCGACGAGGGTGCCGAGGAGCGCCTGGACATCCTCAACGACATGGAAGGCGTGTGGCGCTGCCGCACGACGTTCAACTGCACGGACGCCTGCCCGCGCGGCATCCAGGTGACGAAGGCGATCCAGGAGGTCAAGCGGGCCCTGATGTTCCGCCGCAAGTGACCTCGGCCTGACCGCACGACGGCGCCCGCCCCCTCGGGGACGGGCGCCGTTTCGCGTCCGGCGGGATCAGCTGGTCCGGGTGGCCCGCGCGGTGCGCAGGGCGCGCCAGCCCAGGACGCCGATGGCGGTGCCGAGCACCAGGGAGACCACGGCGATGATCACGTGCACGATCAGGTAGGACGTCGGGGAACCCGCTGCCCAGGAGCGGTCGCTGCCCCAGATGTTGCGGATGAAGTTCGGCCACAGCAGCCAGGACCAGATACCGAAGGCCAGCAGGAACCAGGAGACTCGGCGGGAAGCAATCACGTCCCCGAGTATCCGGTGCGGCGCGGATCACCGCGCAGGCAGGGGCATTCGTCGTTGTGGGGGATCCACTTTCGGCTCTGCGGCGGCTGTTTTGGATCAAGAACCGCGGATTTCCCTCGGAGAAGGCCAATTTGGATCACGCGGGCTGTGGCGGGATTGGCTAGCCTGCTGGATGTGCCTTGTGTGCCTTGCAGTGCCGAGAGTCCACTCACCCACCATGACTCCGCCGCCCGCCGCCGATTGCGCCGGGTGGCGGTCACCGCGCTGACCGCCGGACTGCTCGCCACCTCGGCGCCGGCCGGCATCGCGCAGGACGACGACTGCCCGAACGCGAGCGCCCCACCGCCGCCGGTGGACACCTCGGAGGTGCCCCCGCCTGGCGAGCCGTCCCCGGAACCGCTGGAGGTGCCCACCGACCCGGTCGGCGGGCAGACGCTCGGCGAGTGCGGGCTCGTCTCGCCGGAGGGCGCCCCGGAACCACCGGGCCAGGTCTCCGCGGAGAGCTGGACCCTCGCCGACCTGGACACCGGCGAGGTCGTCGCCGCGCAGGACCCGCATGCCCGGCACCGTCCGGCGTCGACGATCAAGGTGCTCACCGCCCTGGTGGCGCTGCGCGACCTCAAGCTGGACGACCGGATCGAGGTCTCCCAGGAGGACGCCGACCAGGAGGGCACCCGCGTCGGCCTGGAGCCCGGGGTGACCTACACGGTCGAGCAGGTCGTGCGGGGTCTGCTGATGCAGTCCGGCAACGATGCGGCGCACGCGCTGGCCTCCCGGGTCGGCGGGGTGGACGCGATGGTCGACCGGATGAACGCGACCGCCCGCGAACTGGGCGCCAAGGACACCCGCACCGCCAGCCCGTCGGGACTGGACGGCCCCGGGATGAGCACCTCGTCCTACGACCTGGCGCTGATCTTCCGCGAGGCCATGCGCGAGCCCACGTTCGCCGATGCCGTGCGGTCCGAGCACCTGGTGCTGCCCGCCGGTCCGGACGAGCCGCCGCTGGAAGTCTGGAACGACAACAAGTTGCTCTACAACTACGAGGGCGCGCTCGGCGGCAAGACCGGGTTCACCGATGACGCGCAGCACACCTACATCGGCGCGGCCGAGAAGGACGGGCGGCGGCTGGTGGCGGTGCTGATGCGCGGGCAGCACCAGCCGGTGCACCAATCCCAGCAGGCCACCGAACTGCTGGAGTACGGGTTCGGCATCCAGGGCGGCGTCGGCGAGCTGGTCACCGAGGACCCGGACAAGCCGAAGACCACCGAACCGCCACCGGTCACCAACGCCTCCGACGCGACTCCGCCGGTGGAGGAGACCGGTTGGGGCGCGGGCACCGTCGGCCTCCCGCTGGGCGTGCTGCTGCTGGCCGCGGTGGCCGTGGCGGGCACGCTCACCTACCGCAAGCGCGCGGCGTCCGCTCCGCCCCGCGGACCGGACGACGACCACCCCTGACCGGTACCGGTCAGCGCCTGCGACCCAGCAGCCAGCCCAGCGCGGCACCGACGCCGAGCGCACCCGCCGCGAATCCGGCCCCGGGGCCGCGGCGGGTGCGCACGGCGGGCCGGATCACCACCGGTCCGGGGGGCGGCGGCGGGATCTCCTCCCGGTTGTCCCGGGCCGCTGCGGTCCACGCGGTGACGAACAGGGCGAACCGCGAGGTGAGGTTGGCGAACACGAGCAGACCGAGGATCGGCCCGAACGCGACTCCGGCCGGCGATCCGGTGACGCTGTTCAGGTAGATGACCCCGACCTGCTTGAGCACCTCGAAGCCGATCGCGCCGAACACCGCACCCCACACCGCGCTGCGCAGCGTGACGGGCTTGCGCGGCAGGCGGGCGAGCACCCAGAGGAACACCAGCCAGTTGGCGGCCAGCGACAGCAGGCGCAGCACGACCGCGGCCAGCAGCGTGTGCTCGAACCCGGCGAGCTCGAACAGCCATCGGCCGCCGAGGTAGCCGAAACCGCTGATGGCGAAGGACAGCACCAGGGCGATGCCGAGTCCGGCCAGCGAGAACAGGTCCGATCCCAGCCGCTTGACCAGCGGCGGCCTGCTCGGCGCCTGGATCCACTGGGCGGTGAGCGCCTCGCGCAGGTTGGTCATCCAGCCCAGCCCGGAGTACAGCGCGGCCAGCAGCCCGATGATGCCGACGGTCCCGGCGTTGTCCACCGCCTGGTCCACGACGCGGTTGAGCATCTCCTGCATGGCCGGGTTGGGCACCGCGTCGGTGATGGACACGCGCAGCGACCCGAGCAGGTCCGGGCTGCCCTGCAGCACGAATCCGGCGACGGCGAAGGCGATCATCAGCAGCGGGACCAGGGCCAGCACGCTGAAGTAGGTGATCGCCGCGGCGTAGTAATCGCCGTACTGGTTCTGGTAGCCCTCCGCTGCGCGCAGCAGCCGGTCCAGCCACGGATACCGCGCGCGGAGCTCGGCCGCCCTGCTCGGCTTCGCCTCCGGTTCGCCCACTGCTAGCGCCTCCCACCGGCCGGTTTCCCCGGTGGGAGGCTACCCGCGGGTGATCAGCTCAGCCGAGCGGTCGGAGGAACCCGATGCCGTCGTAGACCTCGCGCAGGGTGTCCGCGGCCACCGAGCGGGCGTGCTCGGCACCGCGGGCCAGCACCCGGTCCAGCTCGGCGGGATCGTCCAGGTAACCGCGGACCTCCTCCTGGAACGGGGTGACGAAGTCGACCAGCACCTCGGCGAGGTCCTTCTTCAGGTCGCCGTACCCCTTGCCCTCGTAAGCGGCCTGCAGCTCGGGGATCGTGCGCCCGCTCAGCGAGGAGTAGATCGCCAGCAGGTTGCTGATCCCGGGCTTGCCCTCCGGATCGTGCACGATCTCGCGCCCGGTGTCGGTGACCGCGGAGCGGATCTTCTTGGCCGAGCGCTTGGGCTCGTCGAGCAGCTCGACGACCCCGCCGGGCACCGACTTGCTCATCTTGGCCGAGGGGTCCTGCAGATCCTGGATCTTGGCGGTTTCCTTGGGGATGTGCGCGGCGGGCACGGTCAGCGTCCCGCCGAAGCGCGAGTTGAACCGCTGCGCGAGGTTGCGGGTCAGTTCGAGGTGCTGGCGTTGGTCCTCGCCGACCGGCACCGCATCGGCGCGGTAGAGCAGGATGTCCGCGGCCATCAGCGCCGGGTAGGTGAACAGGCCGACGCTGACGTGGTCCTCTTCCTGGCGCGCGGACTTGTCCTTGAACTGGGTCATCCGGCTGGCCTCGCCGAACCCGGTCAGGCATTCCAGGACCCAGGTCAGCTGGGCGTGCTCCGGGACGTGGCTCTGCACGAACAGCGTGCTGCGGTCCGGGTCGATCCCGATGGCCAGCAGCTGCGCCACGGACAGCCGGGTGCGCTCGCGCAGCTCGGCCGGATCGTGAGCGATGGTGATCGCGTGCTGGTCGACCACGCAGTAGAACGCGTCGTAGTCGTCCTGCATCACCACCCATTCCCGTAGCGCGCCCAGGTAGTTGCCGAGGTGGAAGGAGTCGGCGGTCGGCTGGATGCCGGAGAACACGCGCGGGCTGCGCGTGGTCCGGCCACTGCTCTGGGGTGCGGGAATGTCGGTGCTCACGACTGCGATTCTCACAGGCGCCGGATCGGCGCTGGACCCGACCTGCCCGCCGGGCCCGGATCAGCCCTTGCGCTGATTCTCGGGTTGGATCTTCTTCTTGCGGAACGCCCCGGCGACCATGCCGAGGATGCCGAGGCCGACGGCGGTCAGCCCCACCGGCGTACGCATCGAGTCGAGCGGGCCGGACGCCACGACCCGGACAGCCGGGGAGGCCCCGGCGGTGGTTCCGGTGACCACGAGCACAGCGATCGTTGCGGTACTCAGCACGGTCACCCGCCTGCATGCGCGGGATATTCGGCTACGCACGAGCGCGCCTCCTCGGAAAGTTGACCCGTTCGGGTCCCCTCTTCATCTGAGTCCGTGGCAGACCGTACCCACCACGGGTTAATGGCACGGTCGCGTTGCGTAAACCGGCCACAACAGAACGATCGTATTTTCCTGTCGTGCGGCCGTTTTCGGGCCCCCCGGCAATCGGTCATGTCCGCAGGGCAGCCGCCGACCCCGGCCACTCGACCGGTATCGGCTACGCCCATTCAGGTGAGACAGGCCACCCATGGTGCACGCGGAGTGCGGGCTGCTCAGGTTCCCCAGGGCCGCCCGCGCAGCTGAACCTCCTCCGCAGCCAGCCCGTCCGGCGCGGCCAGCGCCGCGACGTGCCCGGCCACCCGGTGATCCAGCCAGCCTCCGCCGCGCGCATACCGCGGATAGGCGGTCAGCCGCTCGCGCAGCTCGAACCCGCCCTGCCCGGTCTGCGCGGTGAGCTCATCCAGGTGCGGCCACGGGCGCTCCGGGTTGACGTGGTCCGGTGTGACCGGGGATACCCCGCCCCAGTCGTCGATCCCGGCGCGCAACATGAGCTGCTGCTCGTCGCCGATCAGGTTCGGCGGCGCCTGGACGCTGACCCCGATCGGCATGAGCAGCCGGGCCACCGCCACCGTCGCGGCCAGCTCGTGCAGATCGGCGTCCGGCATGCTGCGCATCGCGGTGTCCGGTTTCGCCCGGAAGTTCTGCACGATCACCTCCTGCAGGTGCCCGTGCCGCAGCGCCGTCGCGCGCAGCGCGAGCAGCGAATCGGCCCGCTCCGCGTGATCCTCGCCGATGCCGATCAAGATGCCGCTGGTGAACGGCACCTCCGCCCGGCCGGAGTCCTCCAGCACCTGCAACCGCAGCGCCGGGTCCTTGTCGGGGCTGCCGAAGTGCGCCTGCCCCTTCTCCCGGAACAGCCGGTCCGAGGTGGTCTCCAGCATCATGCCCATGCTCGGCGACACCGGGCGCAGCCTGGACAGCTCCGCTTCGCTGAGCACGCCCGGGTTGAGGTGCGGCAGCAGCCCCGTCTCCTCCAGGACCGCGATCGCGCAGTCCCGCAGGTACTCCACCGTGCTGGCGTAGCCGCGCTCGGTCAGCCACTCGCGCGCGGCCGACCAGCGGTCCTCCGGCCGGTCGCCGAGCGTGAACAGCGCCTCCTTGCACCCGGCCGCCGCGCCCTCCCGTGCGATCTCCAGGACCTGTTCGATCTCCAGGTAAGCCGACTCGACCCGCCCGGGCACGGTCACGAACGTGCAGTAGTGGCAGCGGTCCCGGCACAGGTTGGTCAGCGGTACGAACACCTTGCGGCTATAGGTGACGATCCCGCTGCGGCCCTCGGCACGCAGGTGCTCGTCCCGCACAGCGGCGGCGGTGGCGACCAGCTCGTCGAGCTCGTCCCCGCGGGCGTGCAGCAGCACCTCGACCGCCGCGGCGTCCAGCGGCTCACCCGCAGCAGCGCGGTCCAGCGCGGAGCGCAACGCCTCGGCGGGCGGCGGGACCGGGGCAGGAGCCGATCGGGCGCGGCGGCCCGCGGCCTGCTGCACTTCGGTCAGGGGGAGTTGTGAATCAGCAACCGACACCCCGCGACTCTAGGTCGCGCTCGCGGTGCTCCGCAGCCACCGGTGCCACCAGTTGCCGCCACATCGCGGACCCGCCAGGCTCGACGCGGCAGAGTCGTCGGACCACCGGGGCGGATCGTGTCTGTTACCGAGACCTTCGTGATCGTCGGCGGCGGGCTCGCCGGGGCCAAGGGCGCGCAGGCGCTGCGCGAACGCGGTTTCCGCGGGCGGATCGCGCTCATCGGCGACGAGCGGCACGAACCCTACGAACGGCCGCCGCTGTCCAAGGAGTACCTGCTCGGCGACGCGGGGTTCGACAGCGCACTGGCCCGGCCGTCCCGCTGGTACGCGGACAACGGCGTGGACCTGCTGTTGGGAGTGCGGGCCGAGCGGATCGACCGGGCGCGGCGGCAAGTGGTCCTGTCGTCCGGGGATCCGGTGGACTACGACAAGCTGCTGCTGGCCACCGGATCGCAGCCCCGGTCGCTGCCGGTCCCGGGCGCGGACGCCACCGGGGTGCTGCACCTGCGCCGGATCGAGGACTCCGATGAGATCAAGCGCACCCTCGCCGAGGTGGACCGGCTGGTGGTGGTCGGCGCCGGCTGGATCGGGTTGGAGGTCGCCGCGGCCGCGCGGCTGGCCGGGGTCGAGGTCGTCGTGGTGGAGACCGAAGAACTGCCGCTGGTGCGCCTGCTCGGCACGGCGATGGGGCGGATGTTCGCCGAGCTGCACCGCGCGCACGGCGTGGACTTCCGGTTCGGCAGCGCGGTGTCCGAGGTGACCACCAGCGGCGGGCAGGTCACCGGGGTGCGGCTCACCGACGGCAGCGCGATCAGCACGCCCGCGGTGCTGCTGGCGGTCGGCGCCGAACCGGACGGGGTGCTGGCCGCGGACGCGGGACTGCGGGTGGACAACGGGGTGATCGCCGACGCCTCGCTGCGCACCGCGGATCCGCACATCGCGGTCGCCGGGGACGTCGCCAACGCCTACCACCCGAGACTGCACCGCCAGCTGCGCGTGGAGCACTGGGCCAACGCGTTGCACCAGCCCGCGGTGGCGGCCGCCTCGATGCTGGGTGGCGATCTGGTCTACGACCGGTTGCCGTACTTCTTCACCGACCAGTACGACCTGGGCATGGAGTTCCTCGGGCACACCGGCGCTGGCGAGTTCGACCAGGTCGTGGTGCGCGGCGATCTGCCCGGCCGGGAATTCATCGCGTTCTGGCTGTCCGAGGGTCGGGTGCGGGCCGGGATGAACGTCAACGTCTGGGACGTCACCGACCAGATCGGGGCGCTGATCACCTCGGGCGCTCCGATCGATCCGGAGTCCCTGCAGGATCCGTCCGCCCCGCTGGAGCAGCTGGTGCCGGCCTGAGCTACCTGCGGTCGGGCAGCTGCAGGAACTGCCACACTCCGCGATCGATCTCGGCCGCACCGAGCACGATCGAACGGCGCATCCCGTTGTACACGAGGTCCCACAGCTGCTGGCTGGCCACGACCTCCCGCGCGCTGATGCGCAGCGACCTGCCGTCCCGGTCCTCCAGCAACAGCTCACCCGGCGCGCGCCACACCGACATCCCGATGCGCACCAGTTCGTTCACCCGGACCCACCCGTGCTGGTTGCGCAGCCATTCGGCCCCGGCCGTGGCGGAGGAACCGCGGTGGCGGTACTGCTCCCACACCGACCACCCGGCCAGCAGCAGGCCGAGGAACCAGCCCACGGACCCCTCGCCGCCGAAGAGCAGATCTCCGAGCGTGAGCGCGCCACCCACCAGCAGGCCGTAGAGCGCCGCCCCCTTCTCCCAGCGGAACGTGTGCACGTATCGGGCCAGGACGGGTCCCTGGTCCTCCGGCGGCGACGCCAGGTGCTCGGGGATGCGGTCGACGTCCCCGGCCGGTTTCGGCTGCGCGCCGCCCAGCAGCGGAGCGCGCGGCGGCCACGGTTCGCCGGTCTGCGGGTCGGGAACCGGCGGGACGCGCGCCGTGACGTAGAAGTTCGGGTCCATGATCGGCTCCGCTCGGGTCGGCTGCGCGGCGCACCGTAGTCGGCGCGGCCCGACGAAGCCGAGACGTCGCGCCCGGTGGTGGCCCGGAGCACAACTCGCCCGCCCCATACACCCCGGTGGTTCCATCGCAGCTCACCGACGCCGCGCGAAAGCCGGGCCTACCGCCGTCCTGCCGACCGGCGATACTGCAGCGGTACGCCGGGAGGAGCACCGGCTGATCCGGAGGGGGACCGTTGGCTGCCGATCGAGACGATCAGCGCGAGATGCGCGTGGGCGACGCCGAACGACGCGCGGTCGATGAGCGGCTGCAGCGCGCCTTGTCCCAGGGCATGGTGACCTCGGACGAGTACGTGGAGCGCTCCGGGCGGGCGTGGGCGGCTCGGACGCGCAGCGACCTGGAACCGTTGACCCGGGACCTCCCACCGGACCCGGAGCTCACCGTCGCGGAGGAACCGGCGTCCGCCTCCTCCGCACCCGCGGAGCGGCGCGGCTCCCGGGTGTACCGGGCGATCACCGGCGGGCTGGGCACCGCGCTGCTGGTGGTGGCGGGCCTGTTCGCCGGGGGCGCGATCGTCACCTCCGACGACGGTGCCGCCGTGTTCGGCAGCCGGGTGGTGCACGTGGTGCAGGGACAGGAACGGGTGCAGGTCGGCGTGCTGTTCGGCAGCACCGAGGTCGTCGTGCCGGACGACGTCCGGGCGCGCACATCGGGCATGATGCTGCTCGGCAGCACCGAATGCCTGCAGGCGTGCGCCGGTGGCGCCCAGCGCGAGGTCGTCGTGGATGCGCGCGGAGCGTTCGGCAGCGTCGAGGTGGTCACCGAGCAGGAGCTGGCGCAGGGCGGGCTCGACGAGGACGACGACTGAGTCCCGGCACACGTCCTCGATGAGCGCGAGCACGCCTTCCGGACCGTCGGCCAGGACGTTGTGCGCGGTATCCCAGGAATGCGCGGTGCATTGCCCGTCGGCGCGGGCCGGGACCGCGCACCGCACCCGCCGCCCTCACACGTCGAACGCGACCGTGACCGGGGCGTGGTCGCTCCAGCGCTGGTCGTAGCTGGGGGCCTTCTCCACGTGCGCCGAAACCGCGCGGGCCGCAAGACCTTCCGAGGCAGCCTGGTAGTCGATACGCCATCCGGAGTCGTTGTCGAAGGCGCGACCGCGGTAGGACCACCACGAGTACGGACCGGGTCCTTCCGGGTGCAGCAGGCGCACGACGTCCACGTATCCGCCGGCGAACACCTCGTCCATCCACGCCCGCTCCTCGGGCAGGAATCCGGCTTCTTTGCGGTTGGCCTTCCAGTTCTTCAGGTCGATTTCGCGGTGCGCGATGTTCCAATCGCCGCACACCAGGACTTCCCGGTCCTCCGCAGCAGCGCGGTCGCGCAGATCGCGCAGGTAGGTCAGGAACTCCTTCATGAAGCGTTCCTTCTCGTCCTGGCGCGGCGTGCCGACCTCCCCGCTGGGCAAGTAGAGGCTGCCGACCACGAGACCCGGCAGGTCGATCTCGGCGTAGCGGCCCGTTTCGTCGAACTCCGCGGAACCGAAACCGATCCGCGAGCTCTGCGGCTCGGTCCTGCTGTACACCGCGACCCCGGCGCGCCCCTTGGCAGTGGCGCTCGGCGCCAGCAGCGGAAACCAGCCCTCGGGTTCGCGGACCGCCGCGGGCAGCTGCTCGGGTTCGGCGCGGGTCTCCTGCATGCAGACCACATCCGCCGTGGTCTCGGCCAGCCATTCCTGCAGGCCCTTCTTCGCGGCCGCACGCAATCCGTTGACGTTCACGGTCGACACAGTCAGCACGGCGCCGAGGGTAACCGGGGGCACCGACGCTCCCGGCCGCGCGTGGCGCACCTCAACCCGCCGGATCGGAGCGGCGATCCCGGCGGCGCGAACGCTTCGGTGCCGCCGGGCGCTGCCAGAACCACATGCACACCCGCGCGCCGCCCAGGCTCGACCGATCCACGCTGAGCCTGCCGCCGGTGGATTCGGCGATGCGGCGCACGATGTCCAGCCCGAGGCCGGTGGAACCCGCGTTGCTGTGCCCGCGCCGGACCGCACCGGTGGATCCGGCCACACCGGGCCCCGCGTCCTCGACGACCAGACCGACCACACCATCGCTGCGCTGCAGCGATACCGCGAATTCGGTGCGTTCCGGCGTGTGCCGGAAAACGTTGCCCACCACCGCGTCCACGGCCGCGGCGAGATCGGCGCGGGCGAGCGGGACCTGCACCGGCTGCTCGGCACCGCGCAGGCACCAGGTCCGCTGCTGGTCCTCGGCCAGCGCCGACCAGAACTCCAGCCGTTCGCGCAGCAGCTCCGCCGCATCGCACTCCGACTCGCCGCCCGCGTCCGGCCTGCGCGAACTCGTGATCACCACATCGATCTCGCGCTCCAACCGGTCCACCGCGTCCCGGGTCTGCTCGGCGGCCGGCCCGTCCCCGAGCGCTTCGGCGTTGAGCCGCAGCGCGGTCAGCGGGGTGCGCAACCGGTGCGAGAGGTCCGCGGCCATCTCCCGCTCGGCGGCCAGCAGCTGGCGCACCCGGTCGGCCATCGTGTTGAACGCCTGCCCGGCCTCGGCCAGCTCGGGCGGCCCGCTCGGGTGCACCCGCACGGACAGATCCCCGGCACCGAGCGATTTGGACGCATCGGCCAGCCGTCCGGCGGAGCGCACCACCCGGGCGGCGAGCCGGTCGCCGACCACGACCGATCCGGCCACCAGCGCGACCCCGACCCCGGCGAGCACCAGCCACGCGCGCAGCACCCCGCGCGTCTGCTCCTCGGCGGGCACGAAGACCTCGGCGAGCGCGGTGCGGTCGCCTTCCAGCGCGATCGGCTGCACGAACGCGGTGCCGCCCGGCAGCTCCACCTCGTCGGTACGCACCTCCGCCATGGCCAGATGCACCTGACCTGCGCCGACCCGGGTCTGGCCGACGACCCCGCCGTCCGGCAGGTAGACGGCGAGGCGGTCCTGGTGCCCGGCCGCCGTGCTGGCCACGGCCCGGCGGATCAGTTCGTGGTCACCGGTGGTCGCCAGGACCGGGGCCAGCGCCACCGCCTGCCGCTCGGCATCGGACATCGCGCGGTCGCGGGCCATCTCCTTGATCATCAGGCCGAGCGGCACGAGGAAGGACAGGCACACCATCGACGTCGCGGCCAGCGCCACCAGAGCGAGCGCGCGCCTCACCCCGGCTCCACCAGCTTCACCCCGACGCCGCGCACGGTGTGCAGGTAGCGGGGCTCGGCCGCGCTTTCGCCGAGCTTGCGCCGCAGCCAGGACAGGTGGACGTCGATGGTCTGGTCGTCGCCGTAGGATTGCCGCCACACCTGGGCCAACAGCTCGCGGCGCGCGACGACCCTGCCCGGCCGCGCGGCGAGGTAGGCCAGCAGGTCGAACTCGCGGCGGGTGAGTTCCAGCTCGCCGCCGGCCAGCCGGGCGACCCTGCTGTCCAGGTCCACCCGCAGTTCGCCGACGTCGAGCCGCTGGGCGGGCGCCGAGCCGCGCGCCCGACGCAGCACCGCTTCGATGCGCGCGTTGAGGTGCTCGCTGGAGAAGGGTTTGGCCACGTAGTCGTCCGCTCCCGCGCGCAGCAGCCGCACGATCTCGGTCTCCTGGTCCCGGGCCGTGGCCACGATGGTCGGCACGTCGGAAACACCGCGGATCATCTTCAGCGTCTCGCCGCCGTCCAGGTCCGGCAGGCCGAGGTCCAGGATGACCACGTCCGGCGGGTATTCGGCCACCTCGCGCAGCGAGGCCAGCGCGGTCCCGACGCTGCGCACCACCCAGTCACGTGCGGTGAGATCGCGGATCAACGCGGCTCGCACGACCGGGTCATCCTCCACAACCAGAACCACAGCCATACGCGGGACGCTACCTCGCGTCACCAGATCGTTAGCCCTTCCGGTCTAGCGCGCGGTGCCCGCCACCCCTGCCGTGCAGCGCACCGGACGCGTCCGGCGGGCGGTTTGCACCGTGCGGCGGGCGGCGGCGAGGATGTCCGCACCGTGCGCACGAGACGAGTCCTCACCTACTTCGGGGCGTGGCTGGCCGCGACCACCGCGGCGGGAACGCTCACCTGGCTCGGCGTGCGCGACGTCATCCGGGACACCGTGATCGAGCGCCCCGGTCCGCTGCCCGTCGCCGGCGCGGACCCGACCTCGCAGCCGCCCGCCGGACCGGACGCCGCGCAGACCGATCCCGCGCAACCGCCGGACATCCGCAACTACGACGTGGACGGCGGCCGGGCCGTGCTGGCCGTCCGCGCCGACGGCGCCGATCTCGTCTCGGCGGTACCCCGGCCCGGCCACGGCGTGCAGACCCGGGAAGGGGACGGATGGCTGCGCGTGGAATTCCGCCGCGGCGAGCAGACCTCGTCGGTCACCGCCTCCTGGCGCGAGCACCCGCCGCGGATCAGCACGCAACGCGGTTGACCGGCGGCAACCGGTCCGGCTCTGCGATGTCGCCCGGCTCGGTGGTGGCTCCGCCTGGGATCTGCGGGTAACGTTTCCGCGCTGGAACGCGACATCGGATCGGCAGACCCTTTCGACTGGAGGTAGCGAGTTGGCCACGGACAGTGCCACGGCCAGCGGCCCCACCGCTCGCCGACTGGTGCTGGGAAACCAGCTGCGCAGGTTGCGCGAGGCCAGCGGCATCTCCCGGGACGACGCGGGAGACGCGATCCGCGGATCCGGTTCCAAGATCAGCAGGCTGGAGCTCGGCCGTGTCGGCTTCAAGGAACGCGATGTCGCCGACCTGCTGACCCTCTACGCGGTCACCGACGACGACGAGCGCGAAGCCTTCCTGAACATGGTCCGCCGCTCGAACGAACCGGGCTGGTGGCACCGCTACAACGACCTGATGCCGACCTGGTTCCAGGACTACGTGGGCCTGGAGGAGTCGACCTCGCGGATCCAGACCTACGAAATCCAGTTCGTGCCGGGCCTGCTGCAGACCGAGGCGTACGCGCGGGCCGTGGCCACCCAGGGGCGCCCGGAGGCCACACCCGGGGAGATCGACCGCCGGGTCACGCTGCGCAGGCAGCGGCAGCGCCTGCTGTCCCAGCCGGACAGCCCGCGACTGTGGGCGATCATCGACGAATCGATCCTGCACCGACCGATCGGCGGCCCGGACGTCCTGCGCGAGCAGATCGAGTACCTGCTGGAGCTGACCTCGCGCCCGACGATCACGCTGCAGGTACTGCCGTTCGCGCTCGGCCGCTCCACCGCGGAAGGCGCGTTCACCCTGCTGCGGTTCGCCGAACCGGAGATCCCGGACATCGTCTACCTGGAACACCTCTGCGGTGCGCTGTACCTGGACAAGCCGGACGAGGTCGAGGTGTACAGCAAGGCCAGCCACCGGCTCACCGCCGACGCGCAGACCCCGGAGGACACGCGCAAGACGCTGCGCGCCGCGCTGAAGTGAGCTGATCCGCGGCAGTTCGGTTCGTCCCGCCGTTCCGGCTTTCCCGCAGGTCGACTTCCCCGCAGGTCGACTTCCCCGCGCTCCCGGGGTCACAACCGGCCGCGCGCTCCGCCCGGTGATCACCGCGAGTCGCCTTCGCTCCGCTGCACTGATCACGGTACGCATTTCCTCGGTGATCAACATCTCAATCCGGATGCACGTGCATTCACGCGTGCAGGTGCACCTGCTAGCTTTTCGTGCACGGTCAGCTGCACGTGCAGATGGCCGTGCAAAGAAGTCGGGGAGAGTGAGGGGATTTCGGATGTCTGAAATCCAGAACGGTGTGCCTGCCCAGGTGCTGAGCGACGTCGCGTGGCGCAAGAGCAGGTACAGCGGCGCAGTGGGCAACTGCGTCGAGGTGGCATCACTGATCGACGGCGGGATCGCCGTGCGCAACTCGCGTTTTCCCGATGGCCCTGCCCTGGTCTACACCAGGGAGGAGATCGCAGCGTTCGTGCACGGAGCCAAGGACGGCGAGTTCGACGACCTGATCGCCTGAACCGCGGCAGCCATGCCCGGTGACGGGACGCCCGACGAATCGGTGGTGGCCCATGAGACAGATTACCGACGGCCTGCAGTCGCTGGTCGCCAAGGATTTCCAGTTCGCGCACCCGCGGGATTCCACGGGTGAACTGGTCGCCGTGGTCGGCATCCGACCGCACCGCGGCGTGATCGACATCCTGCAGCTGTTCGGCGAGGACGACGCCGATGCGGCGCGCGTGCCCGGGGACGAGCCCGATGTGCTGTTCCCGAAGAAGGTGCTGTGGCGCACCTCGGGACCCGCGCGGCACGTGATCGACGCACTGCTGGGCCTGGCCGATCCGGCCCCCGACGTGGGAACCCGCGCCCACGGGTGCTGGATCCCCACGCACGCGGGGAATTCCAGCTGGCTGGCCGCCTCGGCCTGATCCCCCGCGGTCCGGCGCACATTCGCGCCTGGACCGCGCGCCCCACCCGCGCAGCGGTGCCGAGCGGGACGGCGTTCCCGCAGCAGAGACCCCCGTCCGGCGAGCGACGCCGGCGTCACCGCGCAGCGCCATCGGTCCACCCCGAAGCACCGGGCACCTCCCCCCGAAGCCCGGTGCACTCCGGTGGCGCTGCGCGGCCCCCGAGTGAGAGCGGGCACAACCCGTTGAATGAGTGAGCACTCACTCCATAACCTGGCTCGGTGAGCCCGCAACCCCGGCGACGCGCGCCGGCCATGACCCAGCAGGACCGCAGGGACGCCATCGTCCAGGCCGCCCTCCCGCTGCTGGCCGAACACGGCGCCGCGGTGACCACCCGGCAGATCGCCACCGCCGCGGGCATCGCCGAGGGAACGGTCTTCCGCGCGTTCGGCGACAAGGACGAACTGCTGCGCGCGTGCATCCAGGAAGCGATGCGCAGCGACCAGCTCCGCACCCGGATCCACGAGGTCGCCCCGGACTCGGACACCAGCACCCGGCTCGCCGAAGCGGCGCTGCTCATCAACGACCACTTCGCGCACCTCGGGCAGCTGATGCGCGCGCTGGTCACCACCGGATACGACGTCCACCGCACGCACGGACGCGCGGACGAACCCGATCCCGCCGACGTCCGCGCCCGGTTCATCGCCGAACTCTCCGCCGCCCTGGCCGACCTGCTGCGGCCGGAAGCGGCGGACCTGCGCGTTCCGGTGGACGAACTCGCGCGGATGCTGCTGCCCGCGCTGGTCAGCGTCCGCCTCGACGAACCCGAGGCAGATCCGCTGCCGATCATCCGCACGCGCATCGACGTCCTGTTCCACGGGGCGCTGAGGGCGCAGCCGCACCCCGGAGGCACGCATGCCTGAACCGATCATCTCCGTGGACCGCGTCAGCAAGACCTTCGGGGAGCTGCGCGCGCTCGACGAGGTCAGCCTCGACGTCCCGAAAGGCAGCGTGCTCGGCCTGCTCGGGCACAACGGGGCGGGCAAGACGACGCTGATCAACGTGCTGAGCACCCTGCTGCCGCCGACCAGCGGTTCGGCCCGGATCGCCGGGCTCGACGTGGTCGGCGACGCGCACGAGGTGCGCTCGCGCATCGGGCTCACCGGCCAGTTCGCCTCCGTCGACGAGCAGCTCACCGGCTGGGACAACCTCGTGCTCATCGCCCGCCTGCTCGGCGCGAGCACACGCGACGCCCGGGCGAGGGCCGACGAGCTGCTGGAGCTGTTCACGCTCACCGACGCGGCCACCCGCCCGGCGCGCAGCTACTCGGGTGGCATGCGGCGGCGGCTGGACATCGCCGCCAGCCTCGTCGGCCGACCGGACGTGATCTTCCTGGACGAACCCACCACCGGGCTCGACCCGGTGAGCAGGCTCGGCATGTGGCAGATCGTGGAACAGCTCGTGGACGACGGCACCACCGTGCTGCTGACGACGCAGTACCTGGACGAAGCAGACCGGCTGGCCGACTCGATCACCGTGCTGTCCGCGGGGCGGGTGGTGGCCTCGGGGACGGCCGACCAGCTCAAGAGCCAGGTCGGGCAGCGCAGCATCACCGCCACGCTGCCCGCGGAGGCCGATGCCGCCGCGGCCGTGCGCGCCCTGGAAGCGGCGGGCATGCACCCGGCGCAGGACGCGCAGCGCAGCAGCCTGACCGTGCCGGTCGCCGCAGCGCGCGAACTCGCCGTCGTGGTGCGCGCCCTGGACGAAGCCGGGGTCGAGGTCGACGACCTCTCGCTCGGCGAACCGACCCTCGACGACGTCTACCTCACCCTGGCCCACCAGCCCGCTGCGGCCCTGACCGGATCGGAAACCTCATGACCAGCACGATCGCCGGATCCGGTCCGGGGACGACCGCGACCGGCGCCCCGCGGCGGTGGCGCGGGGCCACGTACCTGACCCAGGTCCGGGTGCTGACCGGCCGCTCGTTGCGCGCGCTGCTGCAGGACCCGCGCGTGGTGATCTTCAGCCTGCTGCAGCCGCTGATCATGCTCGTGCTGTTCAGCCAGGTGTTCGGCGAGGCCATGATGGGCAGCGTGTCCGCGCAGGGCGGCAGTTACATCAACTACCTGATGCCGGCGATCCTGGTCACCACCGGCATCGGGTCCGCGCTGCAGTCCGGGGTCGGGCTGATCACCGATATGAAGAACGGTGTGCTGGGCCGGTTCCGCGCCCTGCCGATCCGGCTGAGCTCGGTGCTGCTGGCGCGCAGCCTGTCCGACCTGGTCCGCTCGGCCGCCCAGCTGGTGATCCTGCTGGTCGTGGCCGCGGCGGTGTTCGGTTTCCGGCCGGACGGGGGTATCGGCGGTGTGCTCGCGGCGCTCGCGCTGGCGCTGTTCGTCAGTTGGGCGCTGACCTGGATCTTCCTCGCGCTCGCCGCCTGGGTGCGCAAGGAGGAGGTCATGCAGAGCATCGGCTTCCTGGCCATGTTCCCGCTGATGTTCGCCTCCAGCGCCTTCGTCCCGCTCGACGCGCTGCCCACCTGGCTGCGCGTGGTGGCCGCGGTCAACCCACTCACCTACGCCGTGGACGCGGCGCGGGACCTGTCCCTGGCGCTGCCCTCCGGCAACGGCGTGCTGTGGGCCCTGCTGACCAGCGCGGCGCTGTGCGTGACCGGGATCGGCTTCGCGGTCCGCGGATTCCGCCGGCCGATGTGACCCGACCACCCGGAAGAACAGGGGACCCGGTGCACCTGGCATTCGCATGCGTGGCCGCGCACGGCCACATCAACCCGACGCTGCCGATGGTCCGCGAACTCGTCACCCGCGGTCACCGGATCACCTACGCCACGCACGAGAAGTTCCGCGCACAGGTGGAAGCCGCCGGAGCGCAGCTACTCCCGGTCCCCGGCGAACCGCCCGCACCGCCCGCCTCGTTCGATCCGGACGAGATCATGCGCGGCATGGAGTCCACCATGGACTCCGCGCGCACCGGTTTCGCGCTGCTCGTCGAGCGTTTCCGCGCCGACCCGCCCGCCGCGCTGTGCTACGACGCGATGACGCTGGCCGCGCGGATGGCCGCCGAGAAGCTGGCGCTGCCGGACATCGCGCTGATCCCCACGCAGGCCAGCAACGAGCACTTCTCGCTGCACGAGCGGATGAGCGGCGCGGCGTCGAGCACGCTGCCCGCCGGGTTCGCCGCCGTCTTCGAACGGGTCGGCGCGCTGACCGCCGACCTGGCCGCGGAGCTGGGTGTCCGCCGGATCGACCCGATGGACAGCACACCGCGCCCGTGCAACATCGTGTTCATCCCGCGCAGCTTCCAGCTCAACGGGGACACCTTCGACGACCGCTTCCACTTCGTGGGGCCGTCACCGCAGCTCGACGTGCCGGACTGGCGGCCTCCGCGAGGATCCGGACCACTGCTGTTGGCCTCGCTCGGCACGGTGGTCAACAACCGGCCCGCCTTCTTCCGTTCCTGCCTGGAGGCGTTCGGCGGCAGCGAGTGGCGGGTGGTGCTGGCCATCGGCGACACCGTCGACCCCGGCGATCTGGGCCCGGTTCCGGACAACGCCGAGCTGCACCGCTTCGTCCCGCAGGCCGCGGTGCTGGACCGGGCGGACGTGTTCCTCACGCATGCCGGGATGAACTCGGTCCTGGAATCGCTGCGGGCCGGGGTGCCGATGGTCACCGCCCCGCAGCAGCCCGAGCAGGACATCAACGCCGAGCGGGTCACGGAGCTCGGCCTGGGCACCCGGCTCGACGACGCGCACGCACCGGAGGACATCCGCGCGACCGTCCGCGCCGTGCACCGCGACCAGCAGATCCACGCGGCGGTGCGCGCGATGCGCGCGGAACTGCACGACCGCGACGGCGCGCGCCTGGCCGCCGACGCGGTGGAGGCGCACCTCGCCTGACGAGGTGCCGCCGGCACTCGGGGGTGCCGGCACGGGGGAAACGAACGGGGGTGCGGTCATTCGGGGGCCGCACCCCCGTTGCCCTTCCGCTCAGCTCACCGGTCCGACCAATCCGGCTCGGGCAGCGGCGGCACGTAGTCCGGCACGAACACCTCTAGCGGGTCGCGAGCGTAGGACAGCGCGGCCAGAAGGTGCGCACGCCCTCCTCCCGCAACAGCACCTGCTGGACGTATCCATCGCTCCTGCGTCGCATCACCGTTGATCGCGATCCCTGCTGCCGCCACCGCGGGTTTTGACCAGCGCCCGGTCGGCCCAGCGCCGCAGGCTGGGCAGCGGACTCAGCTCGGTGCGCAGGCGGTCGCGTTCCTGCTCCAGCTCGTGCCGGGCCAACCGCATCTCGCGCAGCTCGCGCGCGGCCGCGCGCAGCGGTTCCAATTCGCCGCGCAGCTCCTGGATCTCCTGCTGCTGGCCTGCGACGAGTTCGCTGAGTTCGTCGGCGTGCCCGGCGTGCGCCGCGGCGTCGTACTGCATCTGCAGCACCCGGGTGTACAGCGCGATCCGGTTGTTCTCCAGGGCGGCCAGCAGCCCCGATGACGCGATCGGGTCCAGCGCGGCGCAGATCGCCTCCGCGGCGGGGGATTCCGCGCGACCGAGCACGCCGAGGCCGAACACGGCGGGCACGATCCGCAGCCACCACGCACCGGGCGCCTCCGCCAGCACGTCCTCCACCGCGGTGCACACCCCGTTGCGCTCCCCGCCGGCCTCGACCGCGTTCGTGAACGCTCCCGCACCGATGAAACCGGCCGGGGTGACGCCGTCGTGCCACACGGTGGGCCCGTCCGGCCCGTCCGGCTGCCGGTCGGCGACGTCCAGCGGAGTGGGCTGGTAGTACAGGTCGCGGCGTCCCCAGGGCCACAGCACGTCGTGCAGCACCACGAGGGCGTCCGGCGCGTTGCGCGTGATCCAGTCGAGCTCGCGGGAGACCACCGCGTAGTTGTGGTCGCCGTCCAACACGTACAGGTCGGCCACCGGCAGCTCGTCGAACGCCTCCGGCGACGGCCGCTCGACCAGGTCGAGGGCGTCGTGCCCGGCGATATTCGCGCGCATCTCCTCGGTGGGCAGCGGTTCCACGCAGTGCACCACCTCGGCACCCAGCCGCGCGTACATCGCGCTGACCTGCCCGGACTCCACTCCGACCTCGACGACCCTGCGGATCCGGCGCTCGCGGAAGAGCAGGGCGAAGATCTCCTCGAACAGGGACAGCGAGTGCAGCAGCAGCGGCGCCTGCCGGGCCGCGCGTTCCTGGGCGTGCGGATCGTTCCTGGTGGAGCCGGTGCTCGCAGCTTGGTCCATCACTTCTCGCCCTTCAACTGACGTGCGGCGACCCGGGCCGCCCCGGCCGCGACCGCGCGTACCCCGGCGGTGCGGTACTCCTCCAGCAGACGGCCGCGCAGCCGGCTGACCGCCGGGGCGGGGGGCATCCGCGGCGCCAGCCGGGACACCGACTGCGGCAGCATCGCGAACGCGACCGTGACGGTCACCGAGCTCGCCGGAGGACCGGCGGACGTGATCGGCAGCCACACCGCCGAATGCGGGTGCTCGAACTCGATCAGGTTCCCGCCGAGCCAGGTGCACTCGGCGTGCGTGAGACCGGCGTAATGGCCCGGCTCGTCCCAGTGCAGCACCGCCCGCTCCGGGGTTCCCTCCCGCTGCACCTCGACGGAGACCCAGTCCAGCCGCACCACGGCGGGCTGCCCCGGGATCGCCAGCGAGACATCGGTGATCCCCGCGCCGGACGCGTTGAACCGGGCGAACGAGAGGCCGTTGTGGTTGACCCGGACCCGCTTGCGCGGACCGTCGTGCCACTCGCCGTCCGCGGTGCGGAAGCGCAGTTCGCTCTCCGCGCGGCCGTGCGGTTCGAACGCGGCTCCGTCCAGCGCACCCGACTCGACGGCCCGGCGCGCCGCGGACAGCTGCGGATCGGACGCCGCGATCAGACCCGGCCAGAACGCATCCCGCATGTGCAGCTCGTCCAGGTCGTTCGGCGACATGTACGGCACCGCGGGCAGCAGGTCGTCGGGCAGCAGCCGGGTCACGACGCTGGAACCGAAGTTGTCGTCGTGCTCCCAGTTGCCGAACAGCGCGGCTTCTTCCGCGTTCGGCGTGCGCAGCGCCGCGGACAGCACCGACCGCAGCCGCTGCCGGGCCGCGCCGGTCAGCTCCGGCCAGACGCCCTCGCCGCCCTCGATCTGCCGGAGCCACAGCGCCTGGAACCGGCGCACTCCGTCCTGCACCGCGGTGCGCTGCTGGTGCTGCGTCTGCCCGCCCGCGGCCGGGCCCAGCACCGGAGCGCCGCTGTCCTCGAAGTCGACCAGCGACCCGCACAACGCGCTCGTGCTCTGCTCCACGATCTCCGGGCTGCGGCTGACCGCGCGCACCAGATCGCTCGGGTGCCCGGCGGTCCCCAGGTAGCCCTCGATGCGCATCCCCGCACCGACCACCCGAGTCGACCGCTCGTCGGTGGCCAGGTAGAGCCCGGACACCGCGTTCCCGATGCCGCTCATCCGCAGCACGTGGGCCAGCTGGTACTGGATGGTCCCGCCCCAGCCCAGGTCCACCAGCGTGATCTCCGGACCGTCCAGCGCTCCCGTGCGGCGCAGGTGGCCCAGCAGCCGCTCGCGGGTCGCGGTCACCGTGGTCGCCAGCCGGTTACGCAGGTGCGGTGTCTCGGTCAGCGCCACCCCGACGCGGTCCACGAGCTCCGCACCGTCCAGCGGGCTGTGCAGATGCTGGGCGAGGCTGGGCACCTCGCCCGGACGGATCTTCAGCGTCGCCAGCAGCTGGGCCACCGTCAGCCGGTAGCTGCGGCGCACGAAGTCGTGCACCGCTTGCGGATCGCGCACCTCCAGGCCGGCCAACGAGGTGACCTGCCGGGACAACCACACCGGCGCGGCCCGCACGTTCCAGCCCCGCGCCGCCGCGGACGCGTTGACCAGTTCGGACAGCAGCTCACCTTCACGCATCGGGCACCACAGCACCGGTGTGCCCTCCTCGTGGCCCCGGCGCGCGGCCCACTCGGCGAACCCGGTGAGCACGGGCCCCAGCACGCCGGCGCCGAACCGCCACGCCGCGTCGGCGGACAGGCTCGCCTCCCCGGAACCGGTCTGCAGCGCCTTCGCCCGCAATGCGGTGATACCGAAATCGCCGTGCTCGGCATCGAGCACCGGGTCGTGCGCACCGAGCGGTTCGACCGGGTTGTGCTCGCGCTCCAGCAGCTCCGCGAAACCCTCCCCGCCGCGGCGGTAAAGGACCGTGCGCACGCCGAGTTCGGCGGGCACCCGGTCATCGCCCTCCGGGTGGTCACCGAGGTGCACCAACTGCTCGGGGCGCACCCCGGCGGAGTCCAGGACGATCTCCCACAGACCGGACGCCTTGTCCGCACCGTGCTGGCAGGAGCGGAACTGCCGCGCCGCCTTCAGCCCGCTCAGCCCCGGGCGGTCCAGCAGCTCGGTGAGCTGGATATCGGTGAAGTAGGTGTCCGAGACGAGCAAGATCGGGATCTCGGAACTCTCGGCCAGCCCGACCAGTTCGGCGACGTCCTGGTCCACCTCGGTGAGTTCGCGTTCCAGCGCGACCTCGAAGTCGACCAGCTGCTGCAGCGAAGCACCGGTGAACGTGCCGACCGGCATGTGCCGCCAGATGTCGAACAGCGACACCTCCGAGGTCGGCGCCAGCCGCCTGGCCAGCTGCTCGGCCTCGATGCGGATGCGGCGGAACGCCGCCTCGTCCATCCAGCCGGGCCCGATCCCGTCCCGGCGCAGCCGCGCGCCCAGCACGGCGAACAGGTCCGTGGGCCGCGGAACCCGCCGCCACAGCAGCGTGTCGAAAACGTCGAGGGACAGCGCGCAGCACGAGCCGTCCCCGATCATCCTGCGCACGCCGTCCAACTGGGCGTGCCGACCGATCGGGGCGGTCGGGTTCACCTGGGACACTGAATACCTCCGTCTTCCCGCAACCTCGTCTCACCGGAGACCGTCCGCGGCGCGGTGACACCCCGCCGGCGGCGCTGGCGCCAGAGGTGAACGGATGTCCAGATCACATTCGTCCCAGTGGATACACGGGATCGCGGTGCCGGCGGCGTTCCGAAACGGAGGCGGCGGGAATTTCGCCCCGGATGTTCACCACGGCGTGTGAACGGCACCGCGGCCGGCCAACGCAATGTCAGCGGCGCGAGCGCATCGCCGCGGTACCCGTTCGGTGCGGTGGGCGTCGGGGAGCGGGCCTACCGTGCGGGCATGACGACGCACTTCGCGGCCGTGGGGCTGGTCGCCCAGGACATGGCCGAAACGCTGGAGTTCTACCGGTTGCTGGGCGTGGACGTCCCCGCCTCCGCCGACGGCGAGGCGCACGTCGACGCGCTGCTGCCCGGCGGCGTTCGATTGATGTGGGACACCGAGCAGGCGGTGCGCTCGCTCGATCCCGACTGGAGTCCGCCGACCGGGGGCCGCCGGGTGGCGCTCGCGTTCGACTGCGGCGCACCGGCGGACGTGGACAGCACGTACCGGATGCTCACCGCGGCCGGGCACCGCGGCAGCAGCGAGCCGTGGGACGCCTTCTGGGGTCAGCGCTACGCGACAGTGCTCGATCCGGACGGCAATCCGGTCGACCTGTTCGCAGCGCTGGACGGCTGAGCGCCGCGCTTCCTCAGGCGTTGACCGGGCTCTTGGGCGCGTCGTCCGGCTGCGTGGCGGCATGCGCGGCCGACACCCGGCGCTCGATCACGAGCGCGACGACGACCACGGCGAACCCCGCCACCGCCAGCAGCGCCACCTGCCACGCGCCGTCCGCCGGCGGCAGCAGCGAGCGGTCCTCGGTCTGCCACGGCCACAGCGCGCGCAGGCTGCCGGCCATCGCCCCGGTGAGGATCACCAGGGTGATCCGCTGCCAGTGCTCCAGCAGCCACTGCAGCAGCTTGACGATCGAGGCCAGCCCGACCAGGGCGCCCAGCACGAACAGGCCCACGTAGCCGAGGTCGCGATCGTTGACGGCGGCCAAGGTCGTTTCGTACAGCCCGAAGGTGAGCAGGATGAACGAGCCGGACAGGCCCGGCACCACGAGCGCCGAGATCGCCAGCGCCGCAGCCACCACGATGATCACCGGGTTGGAGTCGACATCGGCGGGCGGCAGGCTCACCACCGTGTAGCTGGCCACTGCGGCCAGCACGGCCGCGGCCAGCGCACCGGGTCCCCACGGGCGCGCGCCCGGGCGGCGCACCGGGGCGCGGGCGGCCATGGAGAACGGCACCCACAGCGAGGCCAGCACCAGCCCGAAGAACAGGCCCTTCGTGTGCACCGGGTAGGCGGAGACCAGGCCCTCCATCAGCCCGGCCATCAGCAGCAGCGCGGCGAACATGCCGATGAGCACCGGGAGCACCACGCGCCAGCGGACCAGGGCGAACTCGGCCTTGGCGTCGGCGAGGTCGCGGCGGCGCACCAGGTCGACGACCGCGCGGCGCACGCCGGAGAGCAGGTGCCCCGCCGAGGTCAGCAGGGTCGCGTAGACACCGACGATGAGCGCGACCGTGCCGCCGCTGACGCCGGGCACCGTCTCGGCCGTACCCATGAGGGCGCCGCGCACCACGTCCAGGAGGTACCGCGCTCGGGAGGGCGCAGCGGTCGCCTCGGGGGCGGGCTTCGTCACGAACATCTCCTCGGGTCTCGGATCGCGACCGGCGATCGCTCTGCGGGTGCGGGCCACCGCTATCGGGTCCCGAGAACAGGCTACTTGTCCGGATGCGGCCCCTTCCGCCCGCGGTGGGCGGATTGGTACGCATTGCGCACATCACGCCACGCGGTGCACCCGGCGTACCGCCGGACGGACCACGAACGAGCGTGCGCGAACCGCGCGACCGCCCTGGAAGGACCGCGACCACCCGGCCCGCGGGCCCGCCGCACTCACCGTCCACTTCGGATGTCGAGCCGAGCGTGGCGGACCCCGGTGCGGTCGGCGCGCGCGGCTCGGATACGCTCGACGACACGGAAAACCGCACTGCGCGATTAGCTCAGCGGGAGAGCGCTACCTTGACACGGTAGAGGTCACTGGTTCGATCCCAGTATCGCGCACCACACTCCTCGCAGGTCAGAGCCCTGCTTCCCGGGCCACGCACTCCGCCCGGTCCTGCGGGTACTCCACCACGGGCATCGCCATTCCTGCAGCGGCCCGCGGATGTCATGTCGCCCACGATGCCGTTCGTTCCGCCGCCCGGTTTCGGATCCGCCGGCCCGACCACAGGACCAGGGGAAGGCAGACCGCGGAGCACCCCAGGATCACCGCGATCGACGACCACATCGGGAGATCGAGCAGTCCGGTCGCGGCAAGTGCGAGCACCGGCACGAACCCGCCCACCACTCGGCAGACCCGGATCACGACCACGTTCGCTCCTCGACTCCCCGCCCCGGACGCAAGAACGCCGCCCCCGCTCGGTGCGGAAGCGGCGTTTCGCGTACCGGGTCAGCCCCCGCGGGCCGCGCCGGTCCGGGGCGCGGCGGCGCCCCGGGAGACGGCCGGGATCAGCGGTTGGCCATCTTCTTCTGCAGGTTCTCGTCCAGCGCCGCCAGGAACTCCTCGGTGGTCTGGTAGCCCTGGTCACCACCGACCAGCAGCGCCAGGTCCTTGGTCATCTTGCCGTTCTCCACGGTCTCGACGACGACCTGCTCCAGCTGCTGGGCGAAGCCGACGAGCTCCTGGTTGGAGTCCATCTTGCCGCGGGCGTCCAGGCCGCGGGTCCACGCGAAGATCGAGGCGATCGGGTTGGTGGACGTGGGCTTGCCCTGCTGGTGCTGCCGGTAGTGCCGGGTCACGGTGCCGTGCGCGGCCTCCGCCTCGACGGTGCCGTTCTCGGTCATCAGCACCGAGGTCATCAGACCCAGCGAACCGAAGCCCTGTGCGACCGTGTCGGACTGCACGTCTCCGTCGTAGTTCTTGCAGGCCCACACGTAGCCGCCCTCCCACTTGAGGGCGCTGGCGACCATGTCGTCGATGAGGCGGTGCTCGTAGGTGAGCCCGTTGGCCTCGAAGTCGGCCTTGAACTCGTTCTCGTAGACCTCCTCGAACACGTCCTTGAACATGCCGTCGTAGGACTTCAGGATCGTGTTCTTCGTCGACATGTAGACCGGGAAACCGCGGTCCAGGCCGTAGCGCAGCGAGGCGCGGGCGAACTCCTCGATGGAGCGGCGGTAGTTGTACATCGCCATCGAGACGCCGCCGTCGGTCGGGAACTTCGCGACCTCCAGCTCCATCGGCTCGGAGCCGTCCTCCGGCGTGTAGGTGATGGTCACCGTGCCGGGACCGGGCACCTTGAAATCGGTGGCCTTGTACTGGTCACCGTGCGCGTGCCTGCCGATGATGATCGGCTGGGTCCAGCCCGGTACGTACCGCGGGATGTTCGAGATGACGATCGGCTCGCGGAAGATGACACCGCCGAGGATGTTGCGGATGGTCCCGTTCGGGCTCCGCCACATCTTCTTCAGGCCGAACTCGTCCACCCGCGCTTCGTCCGGGGTGATGGTGGCGCACTTCACGCCCACGCCGTGCTTGGCGATGGCGTTCGCCGAGTCGACGGTGACCTGGTCATCGGTGGCGTCGCGGTTCTCGATGCTCAGGTCGTAGTAGTCGAGGTTGATGTCCAGGTAGGGGTGGATCAGCTTGTCCTTGATGAAGGACCAGATGATCCGGGTCATCTCGTCGCCGTCGAGCTCGGCGACGGTGCCCTGAACCTTGATCTTGCTCATGTGGCGGGGAGCTCCTCTCGCGAGAATGCTAGCGGTACGAGCGTACTGCTATCGGGTCTGATTGTGCCTGCCACCCGTCTCGCACCACCACCCTCCGCAGAGCGCGATGCACCACTGCCCCACCCGACCCGGGTGCGGATGATCCTCTTCTACGCTCATCGGCGGATCGGGCGATCTTGGAGGCGCAGTGGCGACCGGACCGACGCATGCGATGAGCGGGCTTGCCGCCTGGGCGGCCGTGACGGCGATGGCCGACACTCACGCCATAGGGCAATTGTCCCCGAAAACCTGGGTGGTCGGGGCCACGCTCGCCTCGGGCGCCGCGCTGTTGCCGGACATCGACCACCCCAAGTCCACCGTCGCGAGCACGTTCGGCGGGCTCTCCCGGGCCGCCTCGGCGGCGCTGAGCGGGTTCAGCGGATTCCTGTACCGGCTCACCCGCACCAAGCGGGACAGCGACCGCGAAGGCACGCACCGCGGCTTCACCCACACGGTCGTCTTCGCGGTGCTGGCCGGCCTGATCACCACCGCGATCGTGCAAACCAGCCAGGGCACCGCGCTGGGCGTGCTCATGTTCGTGTTCGCCGGTCTCGCCGTGCGCGGGCTGCTGCACACCTGGTGCCCGCGCAAGGACGCGCTGTGGATCACCACGGCCTCAGTGCTGCTGACGCTGGCCTGCTTCATGTGGACCGGTGATCAGCCCACCCAGGCGGCGGCCTTCGGCATGGCGGTGATGATCGGCTGCGTGGCGCACTTCATCGGCGATGCGATCACCGAGCAGGGCTGCCCGATGCTGTGGCCGGTCCCGTTCGGTGGCAAGACCTGGTACCCGGTCGCACCGCCGAAGCCCCTGCGGATGCGCACCGGGGGCAAGGTCGAGATGGCGCTGGTGGGCCCCGGGCTGACTCTCGCGGCCGTGGTGCTGAGCTGCGTCGTGCTGTTCCGGGTCGGAGCGGCGCCCTGGCTGACCGACCTGGACCTGCCGCCGGAGATCATGGCCTGGATCGCACCCTGACCGCGCTGCGGCGGCGACCGGTTGGACATTTCACCCATCGCGCACGCGGGGTCGGATAAGGTGCGGATGCGGCGGCACCACTGCGGTGCCGCCGGCGATCGGCGGAGGACAGATGCGAACTCGCACGCGGTGGGTTGCCGCACTAGCGCTGTCGGCCGCAACGGGTCTGGCCGCCTGCGGGGGGCAGGATCTCACCGGCCAGCTCAGCCCCGCGGCACCCGGGGGTACCGGCACCGGCCAGAGCTGCCTGGAAGCCATCAACGTGGCCAGCTTCATGCCGAACTTCGCCGACCCGCAGCAGGCCAAGGCCGACGCCCGCGTGCGGATGGACGAGCTCGCCCAGCTGACCGCCCGCACCTCGGACAGCACCCTGCGCCAGGACCTCATCGATGTGCACTACTCGGTGGGACAGGTCGCCTCCGGCGAGATCAGCCTGGACACCAGCTCGGACTGGACCAACGCGCAGGCGGAGAGCTACCAGGAAGTGACCACCACCTGCTCGCAGGCCGCCGCCACCGATTGACCCGCACGCACCACCGGCACCACCCGGCCCGATGCGCCCCAGCGCCGGTGCGCGACGTGGCGCGCATCACCTAACCTCGACGTGGAGGTGAGGTGCGATGAAGGCAACCGTTGGCGACCGCCTGCACGTGCACAGCAAGCACGTCGACGAGATCGACCGCTACGCCGAGATCGTCGAGGTCCGCGGGCAGGAGGGCGATCCGCCCTACCTGGTGCGCTACTCGGACGGGCACGAGAGCCTCGTGTTCCCCGGGGGCGACTGCGAGATCGAGCCGCCCCGCCCCCGTTCCGCGGAGTGAGTGCCCCGGCCGGGGGACGGACTGCCCGCCGACCGCCCACCGCCGGGTGACAGCCATCCACCGCCGAGCACGTGCGCCTGGGATCACCACGGCGCAGACCCCTTAAGGTGGTCCGGAGCGCACGGCTAGGAGGCGGTGAATTGTTGCGTGACGACTGGCAGGCGGGGGAGCCGGCCGATCCGTCCGCGGTGTTCGGCACCGGGACGGCGCTGTCCGCGCCGCTGCCGCCCGGTGAGGTGCTCACCGAGCAGACCGCCCTCGCGGGCGAACCGCGCACGCTGTGCTGGATCAGCGATGAACCGCCCGCTCCGCAGCTGGTCGCCGCGCTGCGCGGGGACCACCGGCGCAGCGGACTGTGGCCGCTGCTGCTGTGCGACAGCGACGAGGTCTACGGGGACCGGTGCACGGTCGGCGTGGTACCGCCCGAACCGCTCGAACACATCGACCGCTGGCGCCCGCCCGACGTCATGGACCGCATCTGGGACGGGCTGGTGCAGGCCGACGACGAGCTCGGCCCCGCCTACGGACCCGAGGTGCTGACCCCGTTCGACACCGCGTGCCCCGGCCCCGCCCCCGGCGGCAACCTGCTGGCCGATCCGGACATCCTGGCCAACCAGCAGCTTCCCCGGTTCATCGACGACGACACCCGGCTGGCGATGGTCCCGGCGCGCTACGGCGCCGACGTGCTCACCGTGCTGGGCTGGTCCGGTGCGGCCAACCACGTGTCCCGCACCGCGGGACTGTCCGCGATGGTGCGCAGCTGGGAGCGGCGGTTCGGCGTGCGGATGCTGCGGTTGGGCCCGGACCGGCTGGACCTCAGCGTGGCCGCGCCGCCGCAGGACGCCGAGCACGCCGCGAAGGTGGCGGCCGAGCACTGGACCTTCTGCCCGGACCGCATCGTGCAGGAGACCGGCAGCATCGGCGCCTACGCGCAGGAGATCCGCGGGCGGCGCAGCTGGTCCTTCTGGTGGGAATGACGGTGCCGGGCGCCTCGTCCGAGCCGGGGCTTGCCCGCTCGGCGGCGACCGCTTCCGCGGGGCGCGCGGCCCGCACCGCCGAGCACGCCCCGCTGCCCCCCGCTCGCTAGCGGGGCGCCGGGTTCAGCACCCGGCGCAGCCACATCGCCAGCAGTTCCACCACCAGCACCGCGGCGAACAGCATGAGCAGCACGGTGGTGACCACCCCGAACTCCAGCACCCGGGATGCGTTGAGCAGGTAGAACCCGATGCCGCCCGCACCGACCAGCCCGAGCAGCGTCGCGGAACGCAGGTTCGTATCCAGCTGGTAGAGCACGTGCGCGGCGAAAGCCGGGGCCGCTTGCGGAACCGTGGCCGCGCAGAAGACCTGCAGCCGCCCGGCGCCCGTCGCGCGCAGCGCCTGCTCCGGCCCACGATCCACCTCCTCCAGCGAGTCCGCGACGAGCTTGCCCAGCAAGCCCACCGAACCGACCGCCAGCGCGCCCGCACCCGCCACCGGGCCGAGCCCGGTGATCAGCACGAACACGATCGCCAGCACCAGTTCCGGCACCCCGCGCACCGCCAGCACGACACCGCGGAAGAAGCCCGCGACCACGCGGTTCGGCGCGACGTTGTCCGCGGCCAGCGCGCCGACCGGCAGGGACAGCACCGCCCCGATCAGCGTTGCGGCCAGCGCGATCTGCACCGTGACGAGCAGTTCGCCGAACAGCTCACCGAGCATGCCGCCGCCCTCCGGCGGCCAGAACTGGGCCAGCACCGGGCCGAGACCGGTGAGGGCCTGCCCGACCTGGGCCAGGGACAGCTCGGCCCCGCGCACCGACGCCAGCACGACCACTGCGGCCAGCACCCAGTAAGCGATGCGACGCACCCGAGCGAACGTCCACGGTGGACTGATCCGCGCGCCCGCCGAGGCCGCGCCGCGGCGGGCGGACGTGCCCAGCAGCGCGCGGCGGATCGTGCCGGAGACCAGCTCGACCAGCACGCACAGCGCGAAAACGACCGCGGCCAGCGCCATTCCGCGCTGGTAATCCAGCGTGCGCAGCGCATCCGCGATGGCCTTGCCCAGCCCGCCGACACCGACGAACCCGAGCACCACTGACACCCGCACGTTGATGTCCAGCCGGTGCAGCGAGGTCGCCACGAACGACGGCACGACCTGCGGTAGGACCCCGCTGACCAGCTGCTGCAGTTTCCCGGCCCCGGCGGCGCGCAGCGCGTTGCGCGGCCCCTCATCGGCCTGCTCGACCGCGTCGGCGTAGAGCTTGCCGATCATGCCCACCGAGTGCAGGCCCATCGCCAGCACACCGGTCATCCCGCCGAGGCCGAACAGTCGGAAGAACACGATCGCCAGGACCACGTCCGGAACCGCACGCGCGAGCACGATCAGCGCGCGGGCACCGTGCCTGCCGGCCGCCGACGGGGCGGTGCTGCGCGCGGCGAGCAGCGCCAGCGGAACGCTGAGCAGCGAGGACAGCAGCGTCGCGCACACCACGATGGCCAGCGTCTGCCCGGCCAGCGCCAACAGCTCGCCCAGCGGCGGGAAATCCAGCGGCAGCATGCGGGAACCGAAGTCCACCGCCGCCGCACTGCCGTCGACCACGGTCGCCACGTTCAACCGCAACGACGCCACCGACCACACCGCGGCACCCAGCAGCACCAGCACCGCCAGCAGCGCCGCCGCCGCACCCGGACGCGGCAGCGCCACCGTCCTGCGAGCGGTGGAGGCCAGCACCGCCATCAGCCGGCCACCGCCAACCGGGGCGCCGAAATCCCGGAATACACCGCCATGGCCGATTCCCGGTTCAACGACTCCACCGGTTCGTCCAGCACCACGCCGCCCGAGCGCAGACCGACCACGCGGTGGCTCCAGTGCAACGCGACCTCGACCTGGTGCAGGCTGCACAGCACGGTCAGCCCGTCCTGCGCGCCGATCTCGGCGAGCAGATCCATCACCTGCGCGGCCGAATCCGGGTCCAGCGAGGCCACCGGCTCATCGGCCAGCAGCACCTCGGGACGTTGCAGCAGCGCCCGCGCCACCGCGACCCGCTGCTGCTGACCGCCGGACAACGTGTCCGCGCGCTGCAGCGCGCAGTCCGCGAGCCCGACCCGCTCCAGCTGGTCCAGCGCCGCGTGCCGCACCCGCTTGGGATAGCTGAGCAACCCCAGCCGCGCCCCCCGCAGACCGCCGAGCGCACCGGTGCACACGTTCTCCAGCGCGGTCAGCGAGCCGACCAGGTGGAACTGCTGGAACACGAACCCGATCCGGCGGCGCAACGCGCGCAGCGACCTGCCGCGGAGGCTGCCGACGTCCTGGCCGAGCACCTCGACCGTGCCGGAACTCGCCTGCTGCAGGCCGTCCACGTGCCGCAGCAGCGTCGACTTGCCGGAGCCGGAAAGGCCCAGCAGCGCGACGAACTCGCCCGCGGCCACCTCGAACCCGACATCGTCCAGGGCCCGCACATCACCGAAATCCTTGTGCACCGCGTCGAAGCGGATCGTGCTGGACACAGCTGGCCTCCCCTCACCGCGCCGCGCGCGGACCGGTTCCCGAAAAGTCCTGCCGGAGCTCGGTCGTGCCCAGCACGTGGGCCGGGAGCTCGCGGACGGAGCCGAGCACGTGCGTGGCGCCGGCTTCGCGCAACTGCTGCCTACCGTGCGCACCGGTGAGCACCCCGGCCGCGATGCCCGCGCCGGCGCGCACCGCGGAACGGATGTCTCCGGCGGTGTCCCCGGCCACCGCCACCTCCCGGACGTCGTCGACGCCCAACCGCAACAGGCTGGTCAGCACCAGGTCCGGGTACGGGCGCCCGCGCCCGGCCTGCGCGGGGGTCAGCGCGAGGTCCACCAGGTCCTGCCACCCGAGCCCGGTCAGCAGCTGCTGCTGGGTGGCCGCGGAGAAACCGGTGGTCAACGCGACCAGCACTCCCGCGTCGCGCAGCTGCTCGATGACCTCCCGAGCACCGTCGACCGGCCGGCAGCCGCCGTCGGCGATGCTGTCGCCGTAAGCGGTCTCGAACGCGGAATTGGCCCGCCGCGCGGCAGCTTCGTCGCCGAGCAGCTCCCGGAACACCGAGATCTTGGACTCGCCCATGGTGCGGCGCACCAGCGCCAGCATCCCGGGGAACCGCTCGTCGCTGCGGGCGACGCCGACCTCGCCGATCGCGCGGGTGAACGCCTGCTCGACCAGCCCGTCGTCGGCGACCGTCGTGCCCGCCATGTCCAGCACCACCAGGCGGATCATCCGTCCACCTCGCGGAAGGTGTCCTCGGCGATGGCCGGCGAGCAGGTCATGCCGCGACCGCCGGGACCGGTCACCAGCCACACGCCGGGCAGCACCTGCTCGCGGTGCACCACGTCCTCGGTGGCCTGCGCGTACACCCCCGCCCAGCGGCGCGCGATGCGCGGCAGCGGTCGGCCGAGCAGCTCGGCGGTGCGCGCGACCAGGTGGTCGTAGGGGTCCTCGTGCACATCGAACGAGAAAGGTTCGGCGTACTCGTGGGTGTCCCCGATGGTCAGGCCGCCGTCGGCCCGCTGGACGAGCAGCAGCTGCATCCCGTTGCGCGCGGCGACCGCGGGCTGCGGTTCGGTGCGGTTCAGCTCGTCGAGCTCGGCGCCGAGGTAGGCCGGGTAGTAGCGCATGCTGTCCCCGTCGGCCAGCGAGGTCGGGACGTGCTCGCCGAGGGGTTCGGTCTGCATCATCTGCAGCCGGACCCGGCGCACCGGCAATTCCGGGCGTAGCTCGCGCACCAGACCGCCCAGCGCAGCCCCCGGGCACAGCACCACCAGATCGGCCTCGTGCTGCTCGACCTCGTCGCGCACCCGGCCTTCGCCGAGGTCGCGGACCTCGCGTCCGGGCAGCCAGGTGTAGCGCCCGGACGCCGCCAGGTGTTCGCGCAGCGCGGGCTGGGCCGTGCGCGGTTCCACCGCCGCGTCCCGCGGGCACCACAGCGCGCCGAGCAGGTCGCCGCGCAGCGCCGGGTTCACCTCGCGGGCACCGGCGGCGCTGAGCAGCCGCACCCCGCGCTTCGAGGCGTCGGCGCGTTCCGCGAAGCCGCCGGCCGCCGCGAGCTCGGCATCGGTGCGCAGCGCGGTGAGCGACCCGTTGGCCCGGAAGCCGAGGCCCGGCACGTCAGCCGCGATCCGCTCCCAGTCGTCCCGGGCCCGCTGGGCCAGTTCCAGTTCGGTGCCCGGACGTCGGCCGCTGACCCACACCAGCCCGAAGTTGCGCACCGAAGCACCGCGCGCTTCGGGTTCCCGTTCCAGGTGCACCACCCGGTGCCCGCGTTCCAGGGCGCGCAGCGCATGCATGGTTCCCAGCACACCGCCGCCGACGATCAGCACTCGCACGGGATCCATCGTGCGCCGCGCCGCGGAACGCGCCGTGCAAGCCGAGCCAATCCCGGGTTAACGAGCGCCGAATCCCCGGACCACCGGTACGCACGCGTCCACCGTGGACGAACGCCCGCGCGGAGTCAGCCGAACGGACCGCCGCGGATGGTCATCGCGATGGCGATGATGACCAGGCCGAGCGCCCCGTACAGCAGCACGTCGACGACCCGGCTGCGGATCACCAGCAACCCGAGCCGCTCCTGCTGGACCAGGCCGCGCAACCCGGCGGCCAGCAGCAGCGCGCACCCCAGCAGCACCGATCCCTCGCGCCAGTGCTGACCGGCGATCCGCAGGAAGCCGACCAGCACCACCAGCAGGACCAGGGCGAACGGGGCGTGCACTGACAACCGCGCCCTGAGGTCGGGCCGTTCGCTCATCGCAGTCCCCTCCACCGGTGACCTCGCCGCTCAGGCAGCGGCGTCGCGCTCCGCGGCCTCCACCACGTTCTTGACCAGCATCGCCCGGGTCATCGGGCCGACCCCGCCCGGATTCGGCGAGCGGAACCCGGCCACCTCCGCGACGTCCGGGTGGATGTCCCCGGCGACACCGCCGTCGGTGCGCGTGACACCCACGTCCAGTACGGCAGCGCCCGGCTTGACCATGTCCGGCGTGATCAGGTTCGGCTTGCCCGCGGCGGCGATCACGATGTCCGCGCGGCCGACCTCCGCGGCCAGGTCCTTCGTCCCGGTGTGGCACAGGGTCACCGTCGCGTTCTCCGAGCGCCGGGTGAGCAGCAGGCCGATCGGGCGGCCGACCGTGATGCCACGGCCGACGACCGCGACGCGCGCCCCGTCGATCGGCACGTCGTAGCGGCGCAGCAGCTCCACGATGCCGCGCGGGGTGCACGGCAGCGGCGCCTGTTCGCCGAGCACCAGGCGTCCCAGGCTCGTCGGGTGCAGGCCGTCCGCGTCCTTGTCCGGGTCGATGCGTTCCAGCAGCGAACCCGCGTCGAGCTGCTGCGGCAGCGGGAGCTGGACGATGTAACCGGTGCAGGCGGGGTCCGCGTTGAGCTCGTCCAGGACCGCCTCGACCTCGGCCTGGCCGACGTCGGCGGGCAGGTCCCGGCGGATCGAGTTGATGCCGACCTTGGCGGAGTCGTTGTGCTTACCGCGCACGTAGGAGTGCGATCCCGGATCGTCGCCGACCAGCACCGTAGCCAGACCCGGCACCCGCCCCTGCTCGGCGAGCCGGGCGACCCGGGGCCGCAGCTCCTCGAAGATCGCGTCCTTGGTCGCCTTGCCGTCCAGAATCGTCGCGCTCACGGCGTTCATCGTGGCAGACCGGTCACCGGCCGACCGCGCCGGTCCGGCAGCGCGGCGATGGCGACCGCGATCAATGTCAGCAGCACGCCCAGCAGCGTGGAGCCCGCGATCCCGGCGCCGGTCGGCAGGAACACGTCCAGCAGTACGGCACCGATCAACTGGCCCGCGATCATGCCCAGGCTCAGCAGCAGCACCCCGGTCAACCGCACCAGAGCGACCGAACCGCCGATGACGAAGATGCCCAGGAAGCCGCCCAGGTACAGCCAGGGTTCCGCGGGCAGCGGGCCGGGCAGGCCGCGCACCAGCAGTTCCACCGCGAAGGCCAACGCCAGCGCCACCGTGCCGACCGCGAAGTTCAACGCGGCCGCGGTGATCGCGGATCCGGCCGTCTGCTTGACCCGCCCGTTGACCGCCGCCTGCCAGCCCAGGCCCACGCCGGCCAGGGCGGGCAGCAGCACGAGCCAACTGGCCCGCGAGCCGCCGAGCTGCGCCGACACCGCCACCAGCACGGCGAGCACCGCCAGCACGGCGCCGACCAGCCGGGTCGGGGTCACCCGCTGCGGGCCGGCCGGGCCCAGGCCGAACCTGTCCACCACCAGCCCGGTGCTGACCTGCCCGGCCACCACCGCCACGGTGAACATCGCAACGCCCAGCGCACCGGCCGCCATGCCCTGGGTGAACACCAGGTATCCGCCGCACACGCCGCCGAGGCACTGCCACGGGCGCAGTGCACCGGACCCGCGCACCCCGTGCACCAGCGCCCCGACGCCGCGCCGAGCGGTGGGCAGCGCGACCGTGGCCAGCAGCAGCACGACGAGTCCGAGGCCGAACGAGATCACCCCGGCCGCCAACGCGTCGTCCAGCCGGGCCCCGAGCGTGCCGTTGATCCTGGACTGGACGGCCAGCACCACTCCGGTCGAGCAGGCTCCCACCAGCCCGAAGGCGCGCTGCGCCGCCGCACTCCCGCCGACGCTCCCCGATGAAGCACTCACGTAACGGCAGTCTGGTCCGCCGCGGGTGCCGAGCGCGAGGACCGGGCGTTGTGATGTGCGACAAGACCGACCCCGATGAGCAACGCTCCGGCGGCCACCGCTGCCGCGCCCGCCGGTCCGGAGGTGTCCAGCAGCGCACCCGCCACCGGCGCGGCAAGGCCGCTGCCCAGCGTCGTCGCCGCCGCGAACCAGCCGAACGCCTCGCTGCGGGCGTGTTCCGGCGCCAGCTCGGCCACCCGGCCGTTGGCCGCGGCCAGTGTCGGGGCGATCGCCGCTCCGCCGGCGAACAGCACCGCGCCCGCCAGCGACACCGGCGCGTCCGCCACCGGTGGCAGCACCGGCACCAGCGCGCAGACCCCGAGCGCGGCCAGCACCGCACGGCGCAGCAGCCGCGGCCGCCCCGGGAGACCGCCCGCGAGCAGCCCGCCCACGAGCGAGCCCATGGCCCACACCGCGGCGAGCAGGCCCGCCAGCGCCGGCGCGCCCCGGTCGCGCGCCCAGCCGACGATCAGCAGGTCGACGACCGTCAACCCGCCCACCAGCAGCGCGGCGAATCCGAGCAATGCGGGGAATCCGCCCGCGCGCAGCAGTCCGGAACCGGTCCCCACCACCGGGCGTTCGGGGCCCGCGCCGACATCGGCCCGGTGCAGCGCCCAGGCGAACGCCGCCGGCCCGGCGGCGCTGAACACCGCGCAACCGAGCATCGCCACGACCGGGCCGAACAGCGCGATCGCCGACGCGGCCAGCAACGGCGCCAGCACGAAGAGCAGTTCCTGCAGCGTGGCTTCGACCGCGTAAGCCGCCTCCACCGCCCGGCCGCGGGCGATGCGCGGCCACACCGCCCGCCCGAGCTGGGCCACCGGTGGTGTGCACAACCCGGTGATCAGCCCGAGCGGCACCAACACCCACCACCAGGACGGATCGGCGGCCACGACGAGACCGACCAGCGCCAGCGAACCCAACGCGTAGGCCGCGCCGGTGACCAGCAGCAGCACGGGTGCGGAACCGCGGTCCGCTGCGCGCCCACGCAGCGGACCGGCCACGGCGTGCGCCAGCGTCGTGGCGGCGACAGCGAGCCCGCTGATCGCGTAGGACCCGGTCCAGTCCGCGACCAGGAAGGTCACCACCAGCGGAACCGCGGGCGTGTGCAACCTCCCGAGGAGAGCGAACGACATCAGGGCCGGGGCGTGCGGGACGCGGATCAGGACGCGGTACGGCTGCAGCACGCCGCCACGATGACCGTCGGCGCGCGTGCGTGGCGACCGGTTTTCCTGGGCGGCACTCCTGGCGCTGCGGGACAGGTGCGCGCTGCTGGAACGCACCCCGCCGAATCCCACCTGGTGGTGTGATGTTGTTCCGACTCCGCGGGAGGCAGGCTTTCGCAGCAGATCAGCGCACCGGAGCGCTTTCGGGTCCGATTCGATCATGGAACTACCCGGGTGCACTGGAGGAACGGCCCTGAACTCGCACACAGCGCACATGCCCGCAACCTCGTCGAGTAGCGTTTGGTGCGGGGTGGAGTCGGGATGCCTCGTCGAGAGGGGGAGGATGTCACCCATGTCGCGTCCTACTGCGATCAGTCCGGAAGAGCAGGAACAGATAGCGCGCCAGATCGGTGTCCTGCTGTTACAGGCCGCACCTGAGGACTGGCAGGAGATCACCGTGGAGTTCCGCGCCACCGGTGAGTACCACGACCTGCTCGGCGAGGTCGGCGCGCAGGACGGCAGCAGCCGCGCGTGGGAGCCGCCCGCCGAGCTGGAGGGCATCTTCGAACGGCTCCGGGACGGCATGTACCGGCCGGACGTCGGCACGTGGCTCAGCGCCCTCTACGTGGTGGAACGCCCGTCGAGCTACCGGATCGACATCAACTTCGATTCGGAGCCGCAGTGGCAGAACCCGCTGCCGCGCGCGGCCTACGCGGACGAGCTGCGGCGCTACCCACGCTCCGAGGAGAACGTCCCCGACTGGCTGCGCGAGCGGCTGGAGGGCACCTCCCCCGCGCAGCAGGACGAGACCCCGGCCGCCGCCGATCCGGAACCGGTCCTCCCCCCGGTCGCCGCCGGGGCGCAGCAGGAGTCGGCCGAGCAGGCGGACTTCCGCACTGCCGAGGTCTTCGACGACTACGACGAGCAGGGCCGACCGGTGGTCGCCGGGCGCCAGCCGGTCCCGGCCGACGAGGTCGACCCGCTGCGCCAGTACCTGGAGAACGCGCCGATCGTGCTCGCCTCCCGCGACGACGAGGAGGACCAACTCGATCCGGAGCGCGCGGTGGCCGTGCCGGGCACGTGGCACACCGACGGGACCTGGCTGTGGCAGGGCGCCGTGGCCTACTACCTGGCGCAGTACGGGGTTCCGCCGCAGGGCGAATTCCTGGACCACGCGCGCGAGCGCGGTTTCGCGCTGCACGAGGTCGACGACGCCACCCGGGACGCCGCGGTCAGCGCACTGCTGGACCACCCCGCCGGGGGTGCGGCTCCGGGCGGAGCGCAAGATTCCGCCGTCCCCGGTCCGGACGCGGACGACACCCCTGGGCTGGAGGACGCCGAACTGCCGCTCGGTGCCGCGGCACCCGGTCTCGGCGCTCCCGCGGCGGGTCCGGCGCCGGAGCGGGACGAGCCGGTCCCGGGCGGAAGTCCGCAGGAACCCGTCGAAACCGCTGCTGTCGCGCCGCCCCCGGGGACCGGTATCGCCGAAGCCGAACAGCGGGAAGTCGGCGCAGCCGCGGAGCCCGGTACGGCTTCGGCTCCCGGTGCTGCTGCGGAGCCCGACGCGGAGCCGGAACCGGAAGACGTGCTCGGACGGCTGCACGACCGGTTCGCCGAGTACGGGGTGGACAGCGCGGCCTACCGGGTCGGCAGCCACAGCCCGGATGCGCACTGCCTGCTGCAGGAAGGCCCGGACTGGGTGGTGACCGGCGAGCCCGCTGAAGGCGGCGACGTGCGGTTCTCCCGGATCGACCAGGCCGCGGCATACCTGCTGGGGCGCCTGCTGCTGCAGGGGTCTGCAGCTGCCGCACCGCAGTCCCGCGAACCGGAATCCGCGGTGGCCGCACCGGCGCCCGGACTCGATCCGCAGGACGGCCCGGCGGCCGGGCTTCCCGCCGAACCCGAGGCTCCCGCGGAATCGGTGGTCCCGGTCGATCGCACCGCCGACCCCGGTCCGATCGCCGAGCCCGACCCCATCGTCGACCCCGGTCCGATCGCCGAGCCCGGGCGCACCGCCGAGCCGGGTCCGGTCGGCGACCCCGGACTCATCGCCGAGTCGGGACTGCCCGAGCCGGGACTGCCCGGCGGACCGAGTCCCGTGGAGGCGGCGCTCGACGCTCCGGACGCGGATCCGGCGCGGTCGGCGCAGGTTCCGGGCCAGTCGGACCCGGCGCAGCCCGGCCCGGCGGAGCGGGCCGAACCCGCGGCCGAATCGGCGCCGGGCGGCGGGAATCCGCTGTTCATGGCCAACCAGGATTCATCCCAGTCGGTCGGGGCCCCGCCTGAGCCACCGGTTCAGCCGGAACCACCGGTCCAGCCGGAGGCGGCCCAGGGGCAGGACGAGGCGACCCGGTTCCACCAGGCGCCGCAGCCGGACCGGTCGGGGCCGCCGCCGTCGGCACCGCCGTCACCGCCGATGGGACAGCCCGCGCAGGCCCCGGCACCGGGACCGGCCCCCAACGGGAGCCCGGCCCCGCCTCCGCTGCCCAAGCGCCAGCCGCGCGCGAACAACGGGGAAAGCGGGCCCGGGGTTCCGCCGCCTCCCGGCGGTCCCGGGCAACAGCAGCGACCCGCGCCCGGAGCTCCGGGCGCGGCCGGACCGCCCAGGCAGGGTCCACCGCCCGGCGGACCACCGCGCAGGCCGGGGCCGGAGCAGGCCGGTCGTCCTGCGCAGCAGTCCGCACCGGGACAGCAGCCGGCTCCGGGGCAGCAGCCCGCGCAGCCGGGTGGTCAGCAGATCCAGCCGCTGAACGGCGAGCCGCCGCTCACGCTGTACCGCGACCGGCGGGTGGTGGTGCTGCAGCCGGGCACCGAGGTGGACCGGTTCGGCGAGCCCGCCGGGAACGTGACGTACTCCGCGCGCACGCCCTACACACAGCGGTCGTTGCCGCCGCAGTGGTCGAATCGCACCTACACCGTTTACCGGGTGCAGCGCCCGCTGCAGGCGCTGCGCGGTACCGCGGTCCCGTGGTTCGAGCAGCCGGGCGGCGGCACCGCGTTCGTGCTACCGGCAGCGATCAGCGATCTGCTGATGGACGGCACACTCGTCGAGTTGCCGGCGAACGAACGTCCGCCCATGGAGTGAGGCAATTCCGCATGCGGGGGCATCTGCGCTGCAGGTGCCCCCGCTGTCGTCTTTCCGGGGACGCCGCCCACCGGCCGACTCGGGACGTACGCGCCGCCGGGGCGAAATGCGGTGGCGTGCGGCCCGACCGCCTGCCACGCTGCGCGCCGTGGACCCCGCTGCACTCGCGCACCGCGAGCTGGATTTCAACGCCCCGCTCGCCGACCAGCGCGTGGACGACCTGATCACCGCACTGGAAGTCCCGCCGAACGGGCATGTCCTGGACCTCGGCTGCGGATGGGGCGAGTTCCTGCTGCGGCTGCTGCAGGCCGTTCCCTCTGCCACCGGGACGGGTGTGGACCTCGTCGAGGAGGAACTGCGCCGGGGGGAGCACAACGCTGCCGAGCGCGGGCTGCGGGACCGCGTTCGGTTCGTGCGGCAGAACGCGGCGGAATGCACCGACAGCGCCGACATCGCGATCTGCATCGCCTCCGACCACGCCTTCGGTGGCGTCGAGCAGACCGTGTCCTCGATCGGGCGCCTGCTGCGCCCGGGCGGGCGCCTGCTGCTCGGCACCGGGGTGCGCAACGCACCCGGCCCGGAAGTGCTGGGCGTGCACCGCACGGTGGCCGAACTGGTCGACCTGACCGAGCAGCACGGGATGCGTTCGCTGCGGTTGGCGACCGCGTCGACCGACGAGTGGGACAGCTTCGAATCCCGCTGGTGCGGCGCGTTGGAGAGATGGCTGCTGGAGCACCCGACCGCACCGGAGCACGCCGCGGTGCGCAGGAAGGTGGACGAGCACCGGCGCGCCTGGCTGCGCGAGTACCGGGACGCGATCGGCTTCGCCTACCTCGTGCTCACTCCGGGGTGATCGGGTCGCCGCGTCGACCGGCCGGTCGCGGTTCGGGGACGCGGTCGTTCGGAGATGCGGTGGTTCACGGCACGACGACGACGGGGCGGACCGCGTCGACGACCAGCGTCGCCGGCACCGTGCCGAGCAGCCCACCGCGGCGCCGGGACCGGCCGACCACGATGAGGTCGGCGCGGTATTGCTCGGCCACCTGTTCCAGCCCCACGGCGGGATCTCCGCGCTGGTGCACGAAATCCCAGCTGATGTCGACCCATTCCAGGTGGGCGACCACTTCCTTCTTCAGCTCCTCGACGAGGCTCTGGGCGGCTTCGCTCGCCACGGCCACGCCCATCGGCGACCAGTAGGCGACGCCGCCGACCGCCTCGATGTAGACCAGCACCAGACGAGCGCGTTCCCGCCGCGCGAGACCGGCCGCCCATGCCGCGGCGTGGAAGCTCGCGGGGCTGCCGTCCATGCCGACGACGATGCCGCCCAGCCCGTCCTTGCCGATTTCGAAACCCTGCTCGGTGCTGTCACCTCCGGCCACGCGGAGATGGTATTGGGCGCGCATCCGGGTCCGGCACACATGCGGCACACTCGGGCCGTGAGCGACCGACGAACACTGTCCGACCTCGAACGCCGCGTGGTGGACGCCATCGACCTGGACGGCATCGTGCGCGATCTCCGCGAGCTCGTGGCGATCCCCAGCGTCGGCGGCACCGACGGGGAACTGCGGTCCCAACAGTGGTGCGCCGACCGGCTGCGCTCCCTCGGCCACGAGGTGGACCACTGGCGCATCGACTTGGACGAGCTGACCGGACTGGACGGCTTTCCCGGGCAGGAGGCCGAACGCACCGCGGCGCACGGGTGCGTGGGGGTGAGCCGCGGTGGGGAGGAGCCCGCGCTGGTGTTCTGCGGGCACACCGACGTGGTCCCGCCGGGCGACCTCGACCGCTGGCCGGACCGGGACCCGTATGCGCTGCGCATCGCGGACGGGATCGCCGCGGGGCGCGGCACCTGCGATATGAAGGGCGGCCTCGCGGCGGTCTTCGGTGCACTGCAGGCCGTGCGGGCCTGTGGTGTGCGGCTGCGCGATCCGGTCGCGGTGCACGCCGTGGTCGGTGAGGAGGACGGCGGGCTGGGCGCGTTCGCCACGCTGCGGCGGGGACACCGAGGGAAGGCCTGCGTACTGGCCGAGCCCAGTTCGGACACGATCGTCGCCGCCAACGGCGGTTCGCTGACTTTCCGGCTGGAGGTGCCGGGCCGGGCCACGCACGGCTCCACCAGCTATCGGGGCGTGAGCGCGCTGGACAAGCTCGCCGAGTTGCTCCCGGCGCTGCGCGAGCTCGAAACGCGGCGCAACGCCGACCCCGATCCGCTGGTCGCGCACCTGGACGTCCCGTACCCGCTCTCGGTCGGTATGGCCCGGGCCGGTGACTGGGCGAGCAGCGTGCCGGACCTTGCGGTGGCCGAGGGCCGGTACGGGGTGCTGCTGGACGAACCGGTCGCGCGGGCCAAGGCCGAGTTCGAGGCCGCGGTGCAGCAGGCATGCGTGGCGGATCCCTGGCTGGCCGAACACCCGGTCCGGGTCAGCTGGCCCGGCGGGGTGTTCACCAGCGGACGGTTGCCGGACGGGCATCCACTGCTGGAGCAGACGCGGGATGCGGTCGCCGCCACCGGCGGAGCGGCACCGGCGGCGGTAGGCGCCCCGTACGGCACCGACCTGCGCCAGTACGCGGCCGCGGGTATTCCGACGCTGCAGTACGGGCCGGGAGACGTCAGCTATGCGCACGCGCACGACGAGCACGTCGGACTGGCGGACCTGCGCCGGGCCGCGGCGGCCTACGCCGTGCTGGTCCTGCGCCGCTGCGCGGCGGGCTGAGCCGGCGGGATCGCACCCGGGACACCGTCCCGACATTCGGTGACCTGGTATTTCCGGCGCACGCTTGAACCTGACGCGGCGTCGGGAAGCAGGATCGCGGGTGCCGCCCGACGAGCGGGTGGTTCCGACGAGAACGCGGAGGTGATCCCGGTGTGGAAGGTCGGTGAGATCGCCGAGCGGGCGGGGCTCACGGTGCGCGCGTTGCACCACTGGGACCGGATCGGCCTGGTACGCCCCTCGGCGCGGACCGGCTCCGGGCACCGGCTCTACGGCGACGCCGATGTGCGGCGGCTGTACGAGGTGGTGGCGTTGCGCGATCTCGGGCTGTCGCTGGACGCGATCGCCGACGTGCTGGGGTCCCGCGAACAGGACCCCGGCAAACAGGATCCCGGCAAACAGGGCTCCACCGAGCAGGGCTCCACCGAACCGGCTGCGGCGCACGGCAACCGGATGCTGGCAGGAGTGCTGTCCCGGCACCTGGCGCACGTCGACGCCCAGATCGCCGCGCAGCGGCGGTTGCGGGATCGGCTGGCGGCACTGCTGGGCGGACTGCGCACCGCTGCTCCGCTCCCGTCGGACCTGCTGGAGTTGGTCGAAGAGGTGACCAGGATGAACGAGAAGATCAACGCGTACTACACCGCGGAGCAGCTCGCCACGCTGCAGACCCGCCGGGAGCGCCTGGGCGAGGAAGCCATCGCGGCGGTGGAAGCCGAATGGCCGCAGCTGATCGCGCAGGTGCAGGCCGAGATGGACGCGGGCACGGACCCCACCGAGCCCCGAGTCCGCGCGCTGGCGGCCCGGTGGATGGAGCTGCTGGAGCAGTTCGACGGCGGTGACCCCGAAATCCGGGAGGCGAACCGCCGGATCGTCGTGGACAACCCGGCGGAGGTGCAGCAGCAAGGCGGCCCGCCCGAGAAGATGATCGAGTACATCACCCGGGCGGCCCAGGGTTCGTGATGCTGTTCCTGCCCGGCGTGCTCGGCCTGGCGGGGTCCGTCCGGCGGGTCCGCTCGGCGAGGTCTGTCCAGCGAGGTCTGTCCAGCGGGGTCTGCCCCGATGGGCGGCTCAAGCGGTCCAGCGGCGGTTCGGCTGGGACCGCCGCTGGGGAGGCCGGCCGGGTGCGCCGGACGCGGCGGATTCCTCCACCGCGTCCGGCGCGCGGCGCCCACGCGCGTGGCGATCGGCCCCGGGAGGGGTGGAGCCGTTCGCCACCGCGAACGCCGAGCTCAGGTCGCGTGGTTCGGTTATCAAGATTGCGCACCGCCGCGTGCCGTCCGCGACGGCGGGACCGCACCCGCACCGGGAGCCGAGGGCACGCGCACTCGGTGGACGTGGAGTTCCCAGTGGACCTGACGAGCCCGTTGTGCGTGACGAGCCCGGTGTGCGTGGGGAGCCCGGTGTGCGTGGGGAGCTCAGTGGAAGTCCCGAGACTCGGTCGGGATCCGCACGTCCAGGTGCTGCAGTCGGTCGGCCCTGATGTTGATCACCCCCTCCGCGGATTCCAGGACTCCACGGATGAGCAGGGCCGGGCTGCTCCGGGCGACCTTCCGGTAACGGGACCACAGGCCGGGTGAGCACATGACGTTCACCATCCCCGTTTCGTCCTCCAGGTTCAGGAACGTGATCCCGCCGGCCGTAGCGGGCCGTTGCCGGTGCGTGACGGCACCGCCGATCAGCACGCGAACACCGTCGTCCACAGTGGATAGATCGGCGAGCCGGACGGCCCCCACGCGATCGAGCTCGGGCCGGGCGAACTGGATCGGATAGCTGGTCGGCGAAACACCGGTAGCCCATACGTCCGCTGCGGCCAGCTCCACCTCGTCCATACCCGGTAGCGCCGGGGCCTCGGTCGAGACGGTGGTTCCCGGCAGCCGGTCGGGACGATCGCCGGCGGCCGCCGCCGCGTGCCAGAGCGCTTCGCGCCGGGACAGGCCGAAGCAGTCCAGTGCGCCTGCCGTGGCCAGCGCCTCCAGCTGGGCGGTCGTCAGCCGCACCCTTCGCGCCGCATCGCTCATGTCCGCATACGGCCCGTTCGCCCGGCGTTCCGCCACCAGCTCCTCGGTCACCTCCGCGCCGAGGTTGCGCACCTCGCTCAGCCCCAACCGGACGGCGTGGCCCTCCGTGCTGCCCTGGTCGGGTTCCAGGTCCGCGTGCACCCGGCTGGCGTTGATGTCCGGGCCGCGCACCAGGACCCCGTGCCGCCGCGCATCGGCCACCAGGGATTGCGGCGAGTAGAAGCCCATCGGTTGCGCTTTGAGCAGTGCGGCGCAGAACGACGCCGGGTAGTAGTACTTGAACCAGGCGCTGGCGAACACCAGCAGCGCGAAGCTCAAGGCGTGGCTCTCCGGGAAACCGTAGTTGGCGAAAGCGAGCAACCGAGTGTAGATGCTCTCGGCCAGCTCACCGGTGATGCCGTTGGCCGCCATCCCGTCGAACAACCTGTCCCGGAGCCGCGCCATGCGCTCCTCCGAGCGCTTGGCGCCCATCGCACGCCGCAGCTGGTCGGCCTCGGCCGCGGTGAACCCGGCGACATCGACGGCCAGCTGCATCAGCTGCTCTTGGAAGAGCGGCACCCCCAGAGTCCTGCCCAGGGCACCGGCCATCTGCGGATGCTCGAAATCCCACTCCTCCAAGCCGTTCCGCCTGCGGATGTAGGGATGCACCGAGCCTCCCTGGATCGGGCCGGGCCGGATCAGCGCCACTTCCACCACCAGGTCGTAGAACTCCCGGGGCTTGAGCCGGGGCAAGGTGGCCAGCTGGGCGCGGCTCTCCACCTGGAAGACCCCGACGGCATCCGCACGGCACAGCATCGCGTACACCTCGTCGTCGGCCAGGTCCAGCTCGCCGAGGTCCACCTCGACCCCGTGGTGCTCCTGCACCAGGTCGATCGCGTAACGCAGCACCGAGAGCATCCCCAGACCGAGCAGGTCGAACTTGACCAGACCGGTGGTGGCGCAGTCGTCCTTGTCCCACTGCAGGACGCTGCGTCCCGGCATGCGTGCCCATTCCACCGGGCAGACCTCGGTCACCGGGCGGTGGCAGATCACCATCCCCCCGGAGTGGATGCCGAGATGCCGCGGGAAGCCCATGAGCTCATCGGCCAGCTCCCGGACGGGCCCGGGGATCGCGGAATCCGCCGGGAGCGGGCCCCAGTGCTCGATCTCCTTGCTCCAAGCGTCCTGCCGGCCCGGCGAGTGACCGAGGGCGCGGGCGACGTCGCGGACCGCGGAACGCGGGCGGTAGCCGATCACATTGGCCACCTGGGCTGCGTGCAGTCGCCCGTACTTGTCGTAGACATGCTGGATGGCCTCCTCGCGGCGGTCCGATTCGATGTCCAGGTCGATGTCCGGCGGCCCGTCCCGCTCCGGGGCCAGGAAGCGCTCGAACAGCAACTGGTAGCGGACCGGATCCGCATTGGTGATCCGCAGGGCGAAGCAGACGGCGGAATTGGCCGCGGAACCGCGGCCCTGGCACAGGATCCGGTTCTGCGCACAGAACTCGACGATGTCGTGCACCACCAGGAAGTACCCCGGGAACCCCAGCTGCTCGATCAGGGACAGCTCGCGCTCGATCTGCCGGTACTCCGCCCGGTTCTGCTCCGGCGGCCCGTAACGCTCCAGCGCCCCGCGGTAGGTCAGCTCGCGCAGCCAGCTGGCTTCGGTGTGCCCGGCCGGCACGTCGAACGGCGGCAGTTGCGGAGCGACCAGTCGAAGATCGAAAGCGAGTTCCCGACCGAGATCGGCGGCCCGGCGCACCGCCGCGGGATGCCGGGAGAACAGCTCCGCCATCTCGTCGCCGGAACGCAGGTAACTGCCCGCCCACCCGGGTAACCAGCCGTCCATCTCGTCCAAGCTGCGTCGGGCGCGCACCGCCGCCAGCACCGAGGCCATGCGCGCTCGCTCCGGGGAAGCCAGGTGCGCGCCAGTGGTGGCCACAGTGGACACTCCAGCCCGGTGCGCCAGCTCGGCCAGGGCGTCGTTGCGGTCGGAATCCTCCGGCATCCCGTGCTCGGTGAGCTCCACCGCCACCCGGTCCCGCCCGAAGAGGCCGACCAGCCGGTCCAGTTCCCGCGCAGCACCGGAAGCACCCTCCCGGGCGAGCGCCGAGCGCACCGCACCCTTGCGGCAGCCGGTGAGCACCTGCCAGTGCCCGTCCGCGACCGCGGCCAACCGCTCCAGCTCGTACACCGGCCGCCCCTTCTCACCTCCCGCCAACTGGGCCTCGCTGATGGCCGAGGCGAGCTTCGCGTACCCGGTCGGCTCCCCGGCCAGCACCAGCAGGTGCCCGCCCTCCGGGTCCGGGACGCCGTTCTGCGGACCGGTCAGCCCCAGGCTCAGCTCCGCACCGAACACCGTGCGCACCCCGTGCTCGGCGGCGGCCTCGGCGAACCGGACCACCCCGTACAGACCGTCGTGGTCGGTGAGCGCCACTGCCTCCAACCCGAGCCTGGCGGCCTCCGCGGCGAGCTCCTCCGGATGACTGGCCCCATCCAGGAAGCTGAAGTTGGAGTGCGCGTGCAGTTCCGCGTACCCGGTCGCCGGAACAATCGGCTCTGGCGGCGAAACCGGCCGCACCGAAGCGCTTTCCGGAACATCCGCGCTCACAGCCCTTCCGGACAGCGCCTTTTCGAGGTTCGACCAGGTCTGCGGGGGGTTGAATCCACTCATGACCACATTGAACTCCAGTTCGAATCGACGAAGCCAGCGCATCAACCGGATACAACTCGAACGAGTGTTCCCCGATCACCGGTAGGTGCCCTGCACCCACCAGCTGCCGCACTCCGCGACCAGCAACAACGCCACTTCTCCCGCCGGGGAACCGGGAACGTCGGCCAGCACCACCTGCATCCGCACCGAACGCCGGGCATCCCCGGCACCGCCCCCGACTCCCAGCCACCAGCGCTCGACGTTCGGCCACGGCCCCGCCCAGCGGGAAACCGCGCGCGACCTGCCCCCTCCAAGCACCACCCGGCACGGCGCCCCGGTCAACAGGTTCCGGGGCGAGACCTCCACCGGGCGTTCGTCCGCATCCAGCACCGCCACCGACCACGGCTCGTCCGGCACCACCGACGGCGACGGCGGCGGCACCCGCCCGGGCCACGGCAGATCCGGCTGCAGCGCGGGAACCCGCTCATCGCCCCACGGGACCAACCGGATCCGGTCGCGCGGATCCCGCCCGCCGCCGAGCACCGCGGTGAGCACGCCATCCGGGCCGAGCATCCCCTGCACGCGGGTGAGCGCCCGGCCGGCGCGGGCATCGGCCGCACCGGTGGTGGCCTCCAGCAGGTCCAGCTGCAGGCTGCCGCTCGGCACTACCTCCTCCGGGGCGAGGACCAGGCGGTGCACGCCCGCCGTGGGACGCTGCGCAGCGCTGCGCCCGGTCAGCCAGCCGTCCAGCTGCCACCGCACCCGGTCGGCGGTGCCCGCCGGGGTCAGCGGTTCCGCGCAGCGCCACACCCGGTGCAACTCCTCGCCGTTGCCGGTATGCGCCGAGATGCCCAGCCGGGTGCAGGCGATCCCCTTCTCGCGCAGCTGCGCGTGCAACCGGTCGGCCATCGCCTTGGCGGCGAAAGCCGCCGCGTCCACCCGCTCGACCGGCGGGTCGAACTGCTCGGTGACCGCCAGATCCGGGGAGGGGCTGCGCCGCTGCACCGGGCGCTCTTCCACACCGCCGGCCGCGCGGTGCGCGGCGAGAGCAGCCGCGCCGAACCGGGTCGCCACATCCCCCGCGGGCAGGCCCGCGAACCGGCCCAACGTGGTGATGCCCAGCCTGCGCAGCAGAGCCACCAGGTCGCGCGCGGCGGACGGTTCCAGCAGTCGGTCCAGTTCCTCGACATCCCGCTCCGCCAGGAACCCGCCGCTGCCCCCGGGCTCGACCTGAACACCGCTGCGGGCCGCCAGGATCGCCGCGAACAGCCCGTCCGCCGCGCCGACCTGGCACTCCACCCCGGCCTGCGCGGCGACCTGGTCCACCAGCCGCTCGCCCGCGGCCTCCTCGGAACCGAAGTAGCGCGCGGGCCCGCGCGCCGGCACGGCAATCAGCCCGGGGCGCACGACCTCGACACCGGGCACGAGCGATTCCACCGCAGCAGCAACCGGTTCGAAGAACCTGGCTTCCCGGCCGGGATCGTGCTCGTGCACCAGCAGACCGGGGCAGCGGCCCTGGGCTTCCCGCCGACGCATCCCGCGGCCCACTCCGCTGCGCCGGGCGACCGCCGAGCACGCCACGACGCGGTTGGCGGTGAAGACCGCCGCCGGGGTGAGCGGATCGGCGCCGACCGCCCGCCCCGCGGCCACCACCGGCCAGTCCGGGCACCACACGACGAGGCGGCGGGGCTGCGCCGGACTCATCCCGCCACCGGCCGCAGCCGCGGGACGGGCCCGGGCATCCCGGCCGGTTCACCGGAGGAGTTCTCGCCGACATCGGCCTGTTCGTCGAAACCACCCGGGGCGCCGCCGCTGCCGGGCAGCAGCACCCGGCACGTGCGCGGCCGGGACGCGGCCCCGCGCCCGGTGGAGCGCAGCGCGACCGACCTCTCCCGCAGATGGCCGTGCCCGCTGCCGATGCCCCGCCACCGCGCATCGGTGCAGTCGAGCCGAACCTCCGCTCCCGGCCACTCCCCGAACGGCAGCAGCACCGAGCCCCGGTTCCGCGCCCGAGCGGACAGCCGTCGGGCGTCCTGCTCGGCCAGCCCCGCGGTGCCGCCCACCGCGACCAGGTCGAGCCCGTCCAGCAGTGCGGCGATCACCCCGGGCGGATCGGAGCCAGGGTCCGGCACCACGGCCAGCCGGGCGAGCTCCACCCCGGTTTCGGCAGCGGCGACCAGGCTGATCCCGGACAGGCCCACCACCGCGGCCCAGGAACCGCCCGCTGTCGCCTCCGCCAGCAGCGCGAACAGCAGGGACACCGAACCGTGCACCGCAACCGTGCTGCCGCGGCGCAGTCCCGGCCACGGCAGCACGGCCGCCAGTTCCGTCCGCGTGGGCAGCACCCGGCCCGCACCGGGCCCACCCGATCCGGCGGCCGGCACTCCCACGGACACCCCGTTGCCCGGTGGCATGCCGTCCAGCACCGCCGTCGACGTCACCGCGGACATCAGCTGCCTTCCCACATCGCGACCGCACCGAGCACCCGCCCCTCCGGCGAGCACCCTGCAAACCGCTGCGGGGAAGACAGCGATGAGCGCCGGCGGAGGTGCCTGCACCCGAGCACCCCGCCGACCGTTCCGGCAGCCGCCCCCGACCGCGGCCATCGGATTGATCGAACTTCAGTTCGAACATGTTCAGTAAACCGCGCCACCGGAGCGACGTCAAGGCAAAAGACGAACTCCAGTTCGAAAAACCTCGAACGGGTGAACGCAAGCGGGGCTCCCCACCCGGCAGACCGGACGAGGAGCCCCGACGAGCGCGATCAGTGCGCGAAGTGCCGCGTACCCGTGAGGTAGAGCGGAACCCCCGCCGCCTCGGCCGCCGCCGTGACCTCCGGATCCCGCACCGAACCACCCGGCTGCACCACCGCGCGCACCCCGGCGTCCAGCAGCACCTGCAGACCATCGGCGAACGGGAAGAACGCGTCCGACGCCGCGACCGCGCCCTTCGCCCGGTCCTCGGCGCGGGACACCGCCAGCCGGGCCGAATCGACCCGGTTCACCTGACCCATGCCGACACCGACGGTGGCTCCCGCATCGGCCAGCAGGATCGCGTTGGACTTGACCGCCCGGCAGGTCCGCCAGGCGAACACCAGGTCCGCCAACGTCTGCTCGTCCACCGGATCCCCGGTCGCCAAGGTCCAGTTCGCCGGGTCGTCGCCCTCGGCGTCGATCGCGTCCGCGCCCTGGGCGAGCATCCCGCCGGAGATCGCGCGCATCTCCACGCGCCCGCGCTCCGGCGGCTGCGCGGTCAGGATCCGGATGTTCTTCTTGCGCGACAGCACGTCCACCGCGCCCTCGGCGTAGCCCGGAGCCACCAGCACCTCGGTGAACACCTCGGCGACCTGCTCGGCCATCGCCACCGTGACCTCGCGGTTGGTGGCGATCACGCCGCCGAACGCGCTGACCGGATCGCACGCGTGCGCCTTGCGGTGCGCATCGGCGATGTCCTCGGCGACGGCGATCCCGCACGGGTTGGCGTGCTTGATGATCGCCACGCACGGCCGGTCGTGGTCGTGCGCCGAACGCCAGGCCGCGTCGGCGTCGACGTAGTTGTTGTAGGACATCTCCTTGCCGTGCAGCTGGGCCGCGGCGGCCAGCCCGGTCGCGGCACCGCCCGAGACGTACAGCGCGGCGGGCTGGTGCGGGTTCTCGCCGTAGCGCAACGCCGAGCGCCGCTGCCAGGTCTCGCCGAGCCAGCCCGGGAACGCCGCATCATCACCGGCAGGCACCTCGGTCATCCAGGACGCGACCGCCACGTCGTAGGACGCGGTGTGCCGGAAGGCCTCCGCAGCCAGTTCGGTGCGCTCGGACCTGGTGAACCCGCCGTCGCGCACCCGTTCCAGGGCCCAGTCGTAGCGGCTGGGGTCGACCACGACGGCGACGTTGGCGTGGTTCTTCGCCGACGCGCGCACCATGGCCGGGCCACCGATGTCGATGTTCTCCACCACGTCGTCCTGATCCGCACCGGAGGCCACCGTCTGCACGAACGGGTAGAGGTTGACCACCAGCAGGTCGAACGGCGGGATGTCCAGTTCGTCGAGCTGCTCGACGTGCTCGGGCTTGCGCAGGTCGGCCAGCAGACCGGCGTGCACCCGCGGGTGCAGTGTCTTGACCCGGCCGTCCAACGCCTCCGGGAACCCGGTGAGCTCCTCGACCGGGGTGACCGGAACACCGGCGGCGGCGATCGTGCGCGCGGTCCCGCCCGTGGACACGACCTCCACCCCGGCCGCGTGCAGACCGGTGGCCAGCTCCAACAGCCCGGACTTGTCCGAAACACCGATCAGCGCGCGGCGCACGGCACGCTGCTCCTGCGAGTTCGCGGTCACGGGATACTCACCTTCCGTCCCTGCACGGTCCAGCCGTGCAACGCCAGCTGTTCCAGGGTGCCGACCAGCAACCGCCGCTCGACCGCCTTGATGCGCTCGTGCAGGCTCGTCTCGTCGTCCGACGGCCGCACGTCGACCGCTTCCTGCGCGAGGATCGGTCCGGTGTCCACGCCCTCGTCCACCACGAACAGCGTGCACCCGGTGATCCGGACCCCGTAGTCCAGCGCGTCGCGCACCCCGTGCATACCGGGGAAGGACGGGAGCAGCGCGGGATGGCTGTTCAGGTAGCGCCCGGCGAAGCGTGCCAGGAACCGGGGACCGACCAGCTTCATGAATCCGGCCGACACGACCAGGTCCGGTTCGAACCGCGCGCAGGACTCGGCCAGCGCGCGGTCCCAGTCGTCCCGGTGCTCGTGATCGCGCAGCCGGTGCGCGAAGGTGGGCAGCCCAGCGTGTTCGGCGCGCGCCAGCCCCTGGGCATCGGGCCGGTCAGCGCCGACCGCCACGATCCGGACCGGGTAGTCGGCGGATGCGGTGGCGTCCAGCAGGGCCTGCAGCAGGCTGCCGGAACCGGACACCAGCACCACCACTCGCGCGGGGGTTTCGGTCGATCGCCGGTCAGCCGGTTCGGGAGCGGGCACCTCGGGCGTACTCGGATTCAGCGTGGGCTCCTGACATGCCTCGGCACGATCTCTGCGAGCAGCGTAAACGCCCGCAGCTCCGCGTTCGGCAGCAGGTCCCGGGCGAGTGGTGCAGCGCTCAGTCCGCTGCGGACCGGACCGGGCGAGAACCGGTCACCAGGAGTCGAACTCGGCGGGATCCGCCCCGGTCCGCTTACCGCGACCGCCGGGCTCCTCCGCGTCGGAACCGCCGTCGTCCGCGGCAAGTTCACCGCCGCGTTCCGAGTCGGTGTCCGCAGCGCCCGCGTCTGCAGCATCGTCGTCCGGAAAGTCTGCATCGGCCGCGACTTCGGTTCCGCCGGGACCGTCCGGGACGTCTTCGGGGGCACCCGGGTCCTGCCCGGCCGGGTCTTCCGACACCGGGTCTGCCGGCACCGGGTCCGCCGGCGCGGCACCCTCGGGCACGACGGACTCCGCCTCGGCGAGCGCGCTGTCGGCCTGCTCGGTGAACCAGACGACCGCGGCCGCGGGGACCGCCACCCAGCACAGCGTGGCCACGCCCAACGCACCGGGATGCAGGCTCACCGCACCGCTGCCCAGCGCGCCCCCGGACAGCGCCGCCACCAGCAGCGCGCCCAGCGCGGTGACCACGGCCGCCACCACCACGGCCAGCAGCCGGGCGGTCAACCCGCGCACCACCCGGCAGCCATTGCCCACCAGCAGTCCCACCACCGGCGGCAGCAGCAGCGCCGCGAACGACCACAACGCGGGTCCCTCGGCGGGCACGACCGCCAGCAGCGGCAGATCGGGCAGCAGACCGGGGGCGCCCGCCAGCGGGCCGATTTCGGCGCCGCCGACGGTGAACCCGGTGCCCGCGGCGAAGGTCCAGCCCGCGGCCACGGCGTTCGGCAGGTACAGCACCGTGAGCAGCACGGTGCCGAACGCATCCCCGGCACCGCCCGCCCGGTGCATCGAGTCGACCATCCCGCCCGCACCGGCGGCGATCGACACGAGCAGCACCGCGGCACCGGCGCCCACCAGCGCAGTGAACCCGATCAGACCCGCGCGCAGCCCGGACCAGACCTGGGCGTCCACCCTGCTCCACAGCAGGTAGACCAGCCCGCAGCGGTTCGCCAGACCCGCCGCGGCGGCCAGCCCGGCCGTCAGCCCGCAGCTGAGGAACGCGTCCACCGGCAACGCGGTGACCGGGCCGCGCAGCAGCAGGGCGATCGCGGTCCCCGCCGCGGCGTGCACCAGGGCCAGCGCGGCGATCACCGGCCACGCCTGGTCCGGCCTGCGCAGCCGGGACCGCCGGGCGAGCACGCCCGCGGCTTCCGCCGTGACGAGCACCGTGACGGCGGTGGGGAGCAGCGGCAGCACGCTCAGCGGGGCACCGAGAACGCTGATCGCGGTCTGGTGCACCACCAGCCAGCCGGGCAGGGCGGCCACGAGCAACTGCACCGGGTCGAACGGGGCGCCCGTGGCGGTGGCCGCCACGATGACGATGAGCAGGGCGGACAGCGAGTAGCTCAACGCCAGGGACGCGGTGATCAACCCGGCGCACAACCGCCACCGGACCCGCCTTCCGCTGCGCCCCGCAGCGGAGCGGTCGGCGTGCTGTTCAGCCGGGTCCAGCGTCGTCACGCCGCCGAATGTCGCACCGGCCGAACTCGCGAACGATCAGCACACGCCCCAGTATCCGCCCATCGAGCGATGGCTCCCCCGGTCGGCGATGAGCTGCGGCCCGGAGAAATCCGGTGGAGGCGTCCGCCCGGAACGTCTATATTCGCCACCGTCCACGCCCCGCGCGTTCCCGATGAGGTGCTTTTCGATGACGGTCCGAGCAGCAGCGGCCGACTCCGGTCGACCGTCCGCCACGCATGCCATGACGTCATCGGAACCGAGGAGCACCTCTCGTGGATCTCCCACGCATCTTCACCATTCGGGAAAGTAGCCACCGGCTGCACAACCCGTTCACCCCCGGCAAGCTCGCCGCCCTGGGCGAGGCGCTGCACCTGGCGCCCGGCACCCGCGTGCTCGATCTCGCCAGCGGTTCGGGCGAACTGCTGTGCACCTGGGCCCGGGACCACCGCGTCACCGGAACCGGGGTGGACATCAGCACGGTGTTCACCGAGCAGGCCCGCGCTCGCGCCGCCGAACTCGGTGTCGCCGAGCAGGTCGCCTTCGTGCACGGTGACGCCGCGGGTTACGTCGCCGACGAGCCGGTCGATCTCGCCGCGTGCGTCGGTGCGACCTGGATCGGGAACGGCGTGGCCGGCACCGTGGAGCTGCTGAGCCGCAGTCTGCGCCCCGGTGGCGTGCTGCTGATCGGCGAACCGTACTGGCGCCGGGACGTGCCCGATCAGAAGACCGCCGAGGGCTGCCTCGCCACCGCCAAGGACGACTTCCTGCTGCTGCCGGAGCTGATCGAGCGGTTCGGCGGGCTCGGCTACGACGTCGTGGAGATGGTGCTGGCCGATCAGGACAGCTGGGACCGGTACCAGGCGGCGCAGTGGCTCAACCTCCGCCGCTGGCTCGACGCGCATCCCGACGACGAGCTGGCGGCCGATGTGCGGGTCGAGCTCAGCACCGAGCCCGTCCGGTACGCGCGGTACCAGCGCGACTACCTCGGCTGGGGAGTCTTCGCGCTGATGGGCCGCTGACGGAGCGGGTCCGGGTGGCGCGCCGCCCGGACCCGCGGCGTTAGCCGGGCGTCGGCTACTTCTGCTCCGAGCCGGGGTGCGGCATCTGCTGCGTGCCCTGGGGTCCGCCCGACTGGGGTCCGCCCGGCTGCGGCGGGCCGGGCTGCGGTGCCGGAGCGGGTTGCCCACCGGGAGCGGGCGCCGGGGGAACGGCATTCCCGCCCGAGGACGGGTTCCAACCGCCGGGCTGCTGCCCACCGGTGGCCGGCACCCAACCGCCCTTGGGCGGACCGCCGGGCTGACCGAACGGCGGCTGCTGGCCGCCCCAGCCACCGGGCGGCCCCTGCTGCTGGAACTGGGCCGGTGGTGCGAACGGCGGTGCGGGCGGTTTCGGGCCGGACTTCCCACCCCCGATGATCCCGCCGTCCAGGAGCAGCACGCCGACCAGCGCGCCGGTCTGCACCAGCGCGAGGACCAGCAGCGCGATCACCGCGCCGTCGGCGGCGGACACGACGGTCTGCACCAGGGCCAGCAGCGCGTAGGCCGCGAGCGGGGCCGCGGCGAACAGGCAGTCCGGGGTGCGGGGCGCGAAGCGGAGTCCGGCGAGCGCCGCCGCGACGATCAGCGCGAACCCGACCGGGCTGCCGGTGAGCGAACCGGCCGCCTCGCCGAAGAAGCCGACCAGGTAGCCGACCAGACCGGCTCCTGCCGCGACCAGGGCCAGGACGTCCTTGTGACCGAGTCCGCTGCCGGAACCGCCCGGCGCGGCAGCCGGGCGCGCCGGCGGTGGATGAGGGGCGGACATGTTCAGACGAACTCCTAGAGCTTGCGCGCGTTTCGTGACCATCGCGTGATGATCGGGCGACCTCCACGGTACCGGAACGCGCCGCCGGGCCCGCCGCTGCTCGGCGACGAAATCCGCAGCGGCACAACGGGATCAGTGCCGGTAGCGTTCAACACCTGGGAAAATCCACATTCGCCGACCGCGGTGCGGTTCCGGAGGCGAATGCCACGACCACCCGGGAAACACCGCGGGGCTGGACACCGATCCGGCGTCCAGCCCCGCGAAAAAGCGTGCCGTCGGGCCTGGTTCAGCCCTTGACGATCCCGCGCATCAGGGTGGCGGTCTCGCTCGGCGTCTTGCCGACCTTCACACCGGCGGCCTCCAGCGCTTCCTTCTTGGCGGAAGCGGTACCGGAGGAACCGGACACGATGGCACCGGCGTGGCCCATCGTCTTGCCCTCCGGTGCGGTGAAGCCCGCCACGTAACCGACGACCGGCTTGGTGATGTTGGCCTTGATGTACTCCGCGGCCCGCTCCTCGGCGTCACCGCCGATCTCGCCGATCATCACGATCGCCTCGGTCTCCGGGTCGTCCTGGAACGCCTGGAGCGCGTCGATGTGCGTGGTGCCGATGATCGGGTCGCCGCCGATGCCGACGCTGGTGGAGAACCCGATGTCCCGCAGCTCGTACATCATCTGGTAGGTCAGCGTGCCCGACTTGGACACCAGGCCGATCTTGCCCGGGCCGGTGATGTCCGCCGGGATGATGCCGGCGTTGGACTTGCCGGGCGAGATGATGCCGGGGCAGTTCGGCCCGATGATCCGGGTCTTGTTGCCCGTCTTGCCCGCGTGCGCCCAGAAGTAAGCGGCGTCGTGCACCGGGATGCCCTCGGTGATGACCACGGCCAGCCCGATCTCGGCGTCGATGGCCTCGATCACGGCGTCCTTGGCGAACTTCGGCGGCACGAAGACGACCGAGACGTCGGCCCCGGTCTCCTTCATGGCCTCCTGCACGCTGCCGAAGACCGGGAGCTCCTGGCCCTCGATCTCGACCTGCTGGCCGGCCTTGCGGGCGTTGACGCCACCGACGATGTTCGTGCCGGAGCGCAGCATCCGCGCGGTGTGCTTGGTTCCTTCAGAGCCGGTGATGCCCTGAACGATGACCTTGCTGTTCTCGTTGAGGAAGATAGCCATCGCTTCATGCCCCCGCAGCCAGCTCGGCGGCCTTGTCGGCCGCACCGTCCATGGTGTCCACCACGGTGACCACCGGGTGGTTGGCCTCGGCGAGGATGCGGCGGCCTTCCTCGACGTTGTTCCCGTCGAGCCGGACGACCAGCGGCTTGGTGGCCTCGTCGCCCAGGATGCCCAGGGCCTGCACGATGCCGTTGGCGACCGCGTCGCACGCGGTGATGCCGCCGAAGACGTTCACGAAGACCGACTTGACGTCCGGGTCGCCGAGGATGACGTCCAGACCGGCTGCCATGACATCGGCGGAGGCGCCGCCGCCGATGTCCAGGAAGTTCGCCGGCTTGACGCCGTTGTGCGCTTCACCGGCGTAGGCCACGACGTCCAGGGTGGACATGACCAGCCCCGCGCCGTTGCCGATGATGCCGACCTCGCCGTCCAGCTTGACGTAGTTGAGGTCCTTGGCCTTGGCCTTGGCCTCCAGCGGGTCTTCGGCCGCGGTGTCGACCAGATCGGCCTGCTTGGCCTGGCGGAACGCGGCGTTCTCGTCCAGCGTGACCTTGCCGTCGAGCGCGAGCACCTTGCCCTGCGGGTCCTTGACCAGTGGGTTGATCTCGACGAGGGTGGCGTCCTCGGCGACGAAGGTGTCCCAGAGCTGGACGATGATGTCCACGACCTGGTCGGCGATCTCGGCCGGAAACTTCGCCGCGTCGACGATCTCGCGAGCCCTGGCCGCGTCGACACCGTCGATCGGGTCGATGGCGACCTTGGCGAGGGCCTCCGGCTTGGTGGCCGCGACCTCCTCGATCTCCATGCCGCCTTCGACCGAGGCCATCGCCAAGAAGTTGCGGTTGGCCCGGTCCAGCAGGATCGAGAAGTAGTACTCGTCGGCGATGTCGGACGCCGTCGTGACCAGCACCCTGCGGGTCACGTGGCCCTTGATGTCCAGTCCGAGGATCGCCTCGGCCTTGGTCTGCGCTTCGTCCGGGTTCTCGGCCAGCTTCACGCCGCCGGCCTTGCCGCGACCCCCGGTTTTGACCTGGGCCTTGACAACAACGGGCCCGCCGAGTTCATCGGCTGCTGCCTTGGCCCCTTGCGGATCGGTGGCCACGGTGCCTGGCAGCGTCGGCACTCCGTGGGAGGCGAAGATCTCCTTCGCCTGGTATTCGTACAGGTCCACTCGACTCTCCTGCGACGTCGGTGTCGGACTCGGGGAACCATATCGACCTGCGAGGACGATCGGTGCAGCGCATCCGGTGAACTGCCTCACGCGCACCGGCCCATCGGCGCTGGCGGACGCGGCGGCGGCGACTTTTCGCAGCGCGACAGCCCGCGGGCGGCGACGCCCCGTGACGAACGGAACAGCAGCTCGTGCGGCCTCCCGGCGCGCAGCGCGAGCGGAAAACCGGTCCTTTCGTCCTTTTCGGGCTCGATCAGTCCTCGCGAGAGGCGGCACCGGCGGCCGAACTGGCCAGCACCACCACGCAGGCGATCGCGAACCACAGGCCGAGGCCGGGCGCGGAATCGGCCACCCTGCCCTCGGTGAGCGGGTACTCCAGCGCGCGGACCGCCGCGACCGCGGCGGCACCCGCCAGCAGCGCACCCGCTCGGACCGGCCGGCACATCGGTGCCAGGACCGCGGCACCGACCACACCGAACAGCGCGATCAGCAGGCCCCACGAGGTGGTGGAGAACTCGCCGAACACCGCGGGCGGCGCGTATTCGGCCGAGGAGACGACGGGCACCGCGTAGGCACCGCCCGCGAGCAGCACGCCGAGCAGCGCCGGCACCAGCACCCGGCCGCGCATGGAGACCTCGGTCAGATCCACGTCATCGCGCTCGACACCTCCGGCGAGGGCGGCGGTCACCCCGGAGGCGCCGGAGAGCAGCACCGCCGCACCGGCGGTCCACATCCCCGGCCCCGCGGAAGCGCCGATGGCCTGCACCGCGGTCAGCACGGAATCGAACATCGCGGCCGCGGCGAACGGGACCACCACCCACACCACGGTCAGCACCGGGCGCACCTGCGACCGCACCGCGGGGAGCAGCACCGCGAGCCCGCTGCCCACCAGCACGACCCCGGCCGGCAGCAGCAGCCGGGACGGGTACGTGGACGGGTCGGTCACCCCCGGCGGCATCTCCAGCACGGGCAGCACCGCGGCGAGCAGGGCGAGCGCACCGCCCGCCGCGGCCAGCGCACCGGCCAGGCGCGCCAGCCGGTCGAACGGCGGCAGCCGCAGATCGCGGTCCTGCTCGGCGGCGGGCGCACCGCGCCCGGCGGGCACCGCCAACCCGGCGAGCACCAGCGCGGCCAGCACACCGAGGACCGGCCCCCACCCGAGGCGCAGCTGCCCGAGCGCGGCGACCGCGGCAAGCGGCGGGACGGCCACGGCGGCCAGGGCTGCGGCGAGCCCGAGCAGCCCCCCGCGAGCGAAGTCGGCGTCGTCCGAACCGGCCAGCACACCGCCGGCCGCGGGCACGCCGACCGCGAGCAGCAGAGCACCGACCAGCACCGCAGCCGGGGCGTCCGCGGCCGCGCGGGCCAGCAGATAGGGGTCGTCGGAGACGAACGGGGCCATCAGCATCCCGACACCGCCGATGATCCCGGTGCACAGCACGACCGCCAGCAGGCCCTGCCGGTGCGCCCCCGACTCGCCCCGCTCGCCGGTGCGCATCCCGCGCACCGCCAGCAGACCGGCCAGCAGACCGGCCAGGTGCCCGGTCAGCAGCAGCCAGCTGCCCGCGCCGGGCGAGGTCGGCGACAGCGTGGCCACGCGCAGCAGTTCGGGGCGGGCGGCGAGCCCGGCGTCCACGATCAGCTGCACGTCCAGCGCCGCACGGCCGGGTGCCAGCACCGCGGGGCCGACGAGCAGTGCGGCCGCAGTGGTGGGCGATCCGGTGCGCAGCAGCGCGGTCGCGGCAGCGGCCGGCAGCAGCGCCAGCACCAGCAGCAGCGGCCAGGCGGTGAATGCCGCGGATGCCCCGGGGCTGACCAGTCCGATGAGCGGGCCGAGGCCGGTGAGCAGCCCGCCAGCGGCGGAGACTCCGATCGCCGCGGGCAGGAGCGCGGGGCGGGCGGGGGCGGGCTGCTGGAGCGCCGCACCCGGGTTCGCACCGGGGGTGAGGTCAGACCGGGCAGTCACCGTGCAGACGCTAGCAACTCGGCCCGCCTCCGCAGCGCCCCCCGAGAGCGGGGCGTCCCGCGCCGGGGCGCTGGGCCGGACGGATCAACGGACCTGGCGACAAGCCGCCCTCCTAGTGTGACGTGACACACTGTTGATTACCCGCCGCACGCTGAATCGAGCCACAGACCGCCCTCGCTTCCCCCGTCCGTGGTTGACACCGGGACGATCAAAGATGCAGGAAGAACGCGGAAAAGCCGCACTCGCAAGCCAAATCCACCGCAGCGCACCCCGACGAACGGACACGCACCGTGTTCGGTCCTGCACAGATCGGGATTTGCCCCTAGGGGATCAGCTTGGTTACGGTCCCCCGGTCCGTTGTCACGGTCTGATCACGAAAAGCGCCATCACCGGTTCCCCGACCGGTGAGCCGGCCCCCGCCCGGCGCGGTGATCGGACTCCCCGGAGACGGAAGGGCAAGCATTGTCTCAGCACCGCTCCCCCGGCGGCGAGCAGTTCTCACCTGCGCGAACGGAGACGGAGGAGTCCCCCGACGACCCCTCAGGCAGCAGACCAGGGAACCGGGTTCCCTCCGCGTGGCGCGGCCGCGTGGTCGTCGCCGCCGTCGCCGCGGGCGCCTTCGCAGCGGCGGGCCAATCCCTGGCCGCGGGCGAGGGCAACGCCTCCCCCGAGCACGACGAGTTCAACCCGGCCGACGGCGCGGCGACGTTCAGCAGCGCGGCGGGCGAATCCGAGCACGACGGCAAGGGCGGCAGCGCTCCGGCACCGGACATCCTGCCGGTGGCCAACACCTCGGACGCCGACCCCAGCGAAGAAGTCGAGAAGCTCACCAAGAGCGCGCGGATCACCGAAGAGCGCGAAGCAGCGCGCATCGCCGCCGAGGAGGAGGCCCGCAAACCGGACTTCACGCCACCGGCGGACGGCTGGTTCACCTCCGGATTCGGCGGCCGCTGGGGCACCACCCACTACGGCATCGACATCGCCAACGCCGAGGGGACCCCGATCAACTCGGTCGCCGACGGCGTCATCATCGAAGCCGGCTCGGCCAGCGGTTTCGGCATGTGGGTCCGGGTGCAGCACGAGGACGGCACGATCACCGTGTACGGCCACGTCAACACCATCACCGTCAACGAGGGCGACTCCGTCGAAGCCGGCGAGCAGATCGCGACCATGGGCAACCGCGGCTTCTCCACCGGAACCCACCTGCACTTCGAGGTGTGGGACACCGACGGCAAGAAGATCAACCCGCTGCCCTGGATGCAGGAGCGCGACATCTCGCCGGTGTGATCCGCCCGCTCGCGTCCGGCCCGTGCACGGGCCGGACGCCGGGGCGGCCGCTCAGAGCTTGGTGAGCGGCACGCTGCCCAGCAGCATCAGCCGCACCGTCCCGTTGGTGCCGAAGTCGATCGTCGCGGTCGCCCGCGGCCCCTCGCCCTCGGTGGACAGCACCGTGCCCAGGCCGTACTTGTCGTGCGTGACCCGGTCGCCCGCGGCGAGCTTGATCGCGACGGTGTCCTTCCACCCCTGCGCACCGGTGCTGCGCAGCCCGCGCTCGGCCACGGCGGCCTGCGCGGAATCGCCGCCGCCGCGATCCGAACCGCCGCGACCGCCCCAGGTGCTGCGCACTTGCGGCGCGGAGCGCTCCGGCTCCACCCGCCGCCACTCGATCAGCTCCTCCGGGATCTCGCCGAGGAACCGCGACGCCGGGTTGCTCGTCGGCTGCCCCCACGCCGACCTGGTCAGCGCGCGGGAGAGGTAGAGCCGCTCGCGGGCGCGGGTGATGCCGACGTAGGCCAGCCGCCGCTCCTCGGCCAGTTCGGCCGGATCGCCGAGCGTGCGCATGTGCGGGAAGATCCCGTCCTCCCAGCCGGTCGCGAACACCACCGGGAACTCCAGTCCCTTGGCGGTGTGCAGCGTCATCAGCGTCACCACTCCGTCGCCGGACTCGGGCAGCGAGTCGGCGTCGGCGACCAGGGAGACCCGTTCCAGGAACGCCGCCAGCGAATCGTCCTGCGGCACACCGAGTTCCTGCTCCTGCTCGTCCTCTGCGGCGGGCTCGGCAGCGGACACCACGGCCTCCGCCGACGCATCGGCGCTCTCGCCCGGGGACTCCTCACCGCCGGATTCCGCTGCGCCGGAACGGGTTTCGATGAACTCACGGGCCACGGTCACCAGCTCGGTGAGGTTGTCCACGCGGGTGGCGTCCTGCGGGTCCTCGCTGGCGTCCAGCTCCGCGCGGTACCCGGTGCGCTCCAGCACCGCCTCCAGCGTCTCGGCCACGTCCGTCTCCGCGGCCACCCGCTGCAGGTCGTCGAGCAGGTCGACGAAACCCGAGACCGCCCGCCGCGCACGGGTGTTCAGTGCCTCGACGTCGCCGTCGGCAGCCCGGCGCAGCGCGGCGCCGAACGAGATCCGCTCCTGCTCGGCGAACGCGGCGACCACGGACTCCGCCCGATCACCGATCCCGCGCTTGGGCACGTTGAGGATCCGGCGCAGGCTCACCGTGTCGTCCGGGTTGTCCAGCACCCGCAGGTAGGCCAGCGCATCGCGCACCTCGCGGCGCTCGTAGAAGCGGACTCCGCCGATCACCCGGTACGGCAGCCCGAGGCGGATGAACACTTCCTCGAACACGCGAGACTGGTTGTTGGTCCGGTAGAAGACCGCGATGTCGTTGAACGTGGCCGCACCCTCGTCGACCAGCCGGTCGATCTCGCTCGCCACGAACGCGGCCTCGTCGTGCTCGTTGTCGCCGACGTAGGCCACGATCGGCTCGCCGTCACCGGATTCGCTCCACAGCCGCTTGTCCCTGCGGTTGGGATTGCGCTGGATGACCGCGTTGGCGGCGGTGAGCACGGTCTGCGTGGAGCGGTAGTTCTGCTCTAGCAGGATCGTGCGCGCCTGCGGGTAGTCGCGCTCGAACTCCTCGATGTTGCGGATCGTGGCGCCGCGGAACGCGTAGATCGACTGGTCGGCGTCGCCCACCACGCACAGCTCGGCCGGTTCGGTCCCGTCCGGGGTCGTCCCGGTGCCGACGAGCTCGCGCACCAGGGCGTACTGCGCGTGGTTGGTGTCCTGGTACTCGTCGACGAGCACGTGCCGGAACCGCCGCCGGTAGTGCTCGGCGACCGCGGGGTGCTCGCGCAGCAGTTGCACGGTGCGCATGATCAGGTCGTCGAAGTCCAGCGCGTTCGAATCGGCAAGGCGCTGCTGGTAGGCGGCGTAGACCTGGGCGACCTTGCGCTCCATGTCGTTGCCCACCTGCTCGGCGGCGAGCTCCGGACCGGTGAGGTCGTTCTTCAGGTTGGAGATGTGCCCGGCCAGGGTGCGGACCGGGTAGCGCTTGGCATCGAGTTCGAGATCGCGGGCCACCATCGTGATCAGCCGCCGCGAGTCGTCCGCGTCGTAGATGGAGAAGTTCGACGACAGCCCGAGGACCTTCGCCTCGCGGCGCAGCACGCGCACGCACATGGAGTGGAAGGTGGACACCCACATCGCGTTCGCGCGCCGCCCGACCAGCTCGGCCACCCGCTCCTTCATCTCGGCGGCGGCCTTGTTGGTGAACGTGATCGCCATGATCTGGCCCGGGTGCACGCCGGTGGCCAGCAGGTGCGCGATGCGGTTGGTGAGCACCCGCGTCTTGCCCGACCCGGCGCCGGCGATGACCAGCAGCGGCGAACCGGTGTGCAGCACGGCGTCCCGCTGCTGCGGGTTGAGACCTTCCAGCAGCGCATCCGGGCCGGTGGTCGCGGAACTGCCGCGCGGGGAACCGCCGTCGGGCGGGAGATCGAAGAGGGCGCTCATCGCCCTTCCACGTTACCGGCAGCCCCCGACACCCCGGACGACGAGGCACCGGTGCGGAGGTGAGCGCCGCCGCAGCCGATGGCCCCGCGGTCCCCGGCTGTGGCAGACTGGCTCCGTGCTCGCGCAGACGTACGCCTTTTTCTACGGGCCCCGGACTCCGGCGCCCGTGGTCGCGTGAGCGACAGAACCACGACGACGCCCCGGAGTCCGCGGACCCGGGGCGTTCTCGCGTCCGGGGCCGGGACCGGGCCGCAGATCCGGAGGAACGGACGATGAACGCCACCGCGGACGGTGACCAGCACCCCGAGACGCCCGCTGCGCAGGAAGCGGCCGGCACTCCCGCCGAACCGGCCATCACCGGCTTCCGCGAGGAGATCGACCAGCTGGACGCGGAGATCCTCCGCCTGGTCAAGCGGCGTGCCGAGGTCTCCCGCCAGGTCGGCGAGGCGCGGATGGCCTCCGGCGGCCCGCGGATCGTCTACAACCGCGAGATGGACGTGCTCGCCCGGTACCGCGAACTCGGCCCGGAAGGCCGCGAGCTGGCCATGATCCTGCTGCGGCTCGGCCGCGGCCAGCTCGGCCGGTGATCCGGCGACCGGACGGGCTAGACACCGTGGTCGGCGGCCAGGTCGCGGTGCCTGGTCTCCGGTGAGCGGAGGACAGCCCAGATGGTGACCACCGAACAGAGCGCGACGTAGATCGCGATCGGGGTGGCCGAGCCGAACCCGCGCAGCAGCGCGGTGGCGATGATCGGCGCCAACGAACCCGCCACGATCGAGGACAGCTGGTAGCCGATCGACGCGCCCGAGTACCGCACCTTGGTGCCGAACAGCTCGGCGAAGTACGCGGCCTGCGGGCCGTACATCGCACCGTGCAGCACGAGCCCGACCGTCGTGGCGGCGGTGATCTCGAAGAACGACCGGGTGTCCAGGAGCACGAAGAACGGGAACGCCCAGATGCCGGTGCCGATCGCGCCGAACAGGTAGACCGGCCGCCGCCCCACCCGGTCGGACAGCGCACCCCACAACGGGATGCTGATGAAGTGCACGGTCGCGGCGATCAGCGAGGCGTTCAGCGCCACCGACCGCGGCAGCTCCAGGTACACGGCCACGTAGGTGAGCACGAACGAGGTCAGCACGTAGTAGACGACGTTCTCCGCGAACCGCGCGCCCATCGCGGTGAGCACCTCGCCGCGGTACCGGCGCAGCACTTCGACCAGCGGACGCCGGGGTTCGGTACCGGCCTGCCGGCTCTGCCGGGTCGCCTCGACGAACAGCGGCGATTCGGCCACCGCCAACCGGACCCACAGCCCGACCAGCACCAGCACCCCGGACAGCAGGAACGCCACCCGCCAGCCCCAGGCCAGGAACGCCTCCTCGGACTGCACCGCGGCCAGCACGGCGAGCACCGCCGTGCCCAGGAGGTTCCCCAGCGGGACGCCCGCTTGCGGCCAGGACGCCCAGAACCCGCGGTGCCCGCCGGAACGGTGCTCGGAGACCATGAGCACCGCGGCGCCCCACTCACCACCGATGGCGAAACCCTGCACGAGCCGCAGCGCGGTCAGCAGCAGCGGCGCGAGCACGCCGACCGCCTGGTAGGTGGGCAGCAGACCGATGGCGAAGGTCGCCCCGCCCATCATGAGCAGACTGACCACCAGCAGCTTCTTCCGGCCGATCCGGTCCCCGTAGTGCCCGAAGACGACACCGCCCAACGGCCGGGCCACGAAGCCGACCGCGTAGGTGATGAACGCCAGCAGGGTGCCCATGAGCGGATCGCCCGCGGGGAAGAACAGCCGGTTGAAGACCAGGGCCGCAGCCGACCCGTAGAGGAAGAAGTCGTACCACTCGACGGTCGTGCCGACGAGGCTCGCACCGACCACGCGGGCCGTCGAACTCCCGTGGGAGGTGCCGGTGGATTCGGATTCGGTCGTCATCGCGCAGTCCTCCTGTCGGTCGGCCCGTGCGGGCCGGATCAGTGAGCCGTCCAACCTCCGTCCATCGGGAACGAGGACCCGGTGACCGACGCCGATCCGGGGCCGCACAACCACAGCGCGAGCCGGGCCACCTCGGCGGGCTCCACGAGCCGCTTGACCGGGGTGCGCTCCAGCAGCACGTCCTCGATGACCTGCGACTCGGCGACCCGGTGCAGTTCGGCCTGCTCGGCGATCTGCCGCTGCACCAACGGGGTGCGGACGAACCCCGGGCAGATGCAGTTGCTGGTCACGCCGTGGGTGGCGCCCTCGACGGCGATCGTCTTGGACAGCCCTTCCAGGCCGTGCTTGGCGGTCACGTAGGCGCTCTTGTACGGCGAGGCGCGCAGACCGTGCACCGAGGAGATGTTGACGATCCGGCCCCACTCGGCCGCGTACATGGCGGGCAGCGCCGCGCGAGCGATGCGGAACGGCGCCTCGACCATCACGCGGAGCATCTCGCCGAACATCTCCGGCGGGAACCGGTGGACGGGTGACACGTGCTGCCAGCCCGCGTTGTTGATGACGATGTCGGCACCCTCGCCGAGCTCGGCGGCCGCGTCGAGATCGGCGAGATCGGTCACCCGCGCCTCGACCCGGCCTCCGAGGTGCCCGGCCGCGGCGAGGTCGTCCGCGGTCGCGCGCACCGACTCGTCCCGGTCGGCCAGCAGCACGTCGGCGTCGGCTCCGGCCAGTTCGCGCGCCACCGCGGCGCCGATCCCGCTGGCGGCTCCGGTGACCACCGCGCGCTTGCCCGCGAGGCCCGGCGCATCACCCGAACGATCATCCATAGCCGGACAACCTACGAGCGACGCGCGTCGCAATCCAGGGTCTGGCCGGAACCTCTTCGGGACCGCTGACCCCGCCGCCACGGACATCAGGGATATCACCCATACCGGGCGCTCGGCCGACAAGGCAGACTGTGGGCATGGTGAGCGCAGTAGTGGGTCTCGTGGCCTTGGTCGTCACACTGGTCGCCCTGGTGGCAGGCGCCGGGCACGCCGGTTATCTCGGGATGCTGATGTCGGCCGCGAAGAAGCGGGCCGGCGGGCAGCCCGCCATCGACTTCGCCCGCAAGCGGTTGCCCGCGGCCGGGGTCGGCGCGGGAGTCGCCCTGCTGGCGCTGCTGATCTCCACCGGCGAGAGCGTTCCCGGGGACATCTTCGCGATCCTGCTCGGCGGCGGCGCGGGCGCGTACTCGGTGAAGGCCCTGCAGTCCACCCAGCAGAAGTTCCGCGGCGGCCAGTACTGACCTCCGCCCGGTGGTGGTCGCCGTCCGCGGCGATCACTACCGGGTGTTGTCCGGCGGACCCGTAGCGGAGCCGCCGGGGGCCCGGCCTAGAGTGTGACCATGGCCACTCCGTCGACCGCCCCGGCACCGCAGCGGGCGCTGGCGGTGGTCGCGCACCCGGACGACGTCGATTTCGGGGCGGCGGGCACCGTCGCCGGCTGGACGGCGGCCGGCACCGCGGTGACCTACTGCATCTGCACCTCCGGCCAGGCGGGCGCCCCCGCCGATGCGGACCGCACCCGTGTCGCCGAGCTGCGCCGCGCCGAGCAGCGCGCCGCTGCCGCCGCGGTCGGCGTCTCCGACGTGCGGTTCCTCGACCACGAGGACGGGCGAGTCGTCGCCGATCTGCAGCTGCGCAGGGACATCACCGAGGTGATCCGCACTGTACGCCCGGAGGTCGTGCTCACCCACTCGCCCGAGATCAACTGGTCGCACATCGCGATCTCGCACCCGGACCACCGGGCCGTCGGCGAGGCGACGCTCGCCGCCGTGTACCCGGACGCGCGCAACGAGTTCGCCCACCCCGAGCTCTCCGGGCTCGCCCCGTGGACGGTCCGCGCGCTGTGGTTGTCCGAATCGACCGAGGAGCGGATCAACCGCGCGGTCGACGTCACCGGGCACTTCGACGCCAAGCTCGCGGCGCTGGCCGCGCACCGCTCGCAGGTCGAGCGGTTCGACGACCTCCGCGAGACGATCCGCCACCACCTCGAACGCAATGCCGCCGAGCACGGCATGCCCGGTGAGCTGGCGGAGGTCTTCCAGGTCGTCGACACGTCGTGACCCGCGCACCAGCTGCGAACCGTCGTGGAACCTTGCCGAACAGCGGAAGAGCGAGACCGATGCACAGCGGCACAGAGCCGGATGAGCGCGCACCGCAGGACCCGCCCGGACACCCCGGTCACCGGCGGCGGATCGTCGCGGGAGACCCGCACAGCAGTGCGTGCGCCCCGCAACCGGATCCGCTCACCGACACCTTCCCGGCGGGCGGGCTGCACAAGTTCGACCTCGGCATGGTCCCCGCTTCGGTGACGCCGCCCCGGACCTGGCGGCACGCGGCCTGGTTCGCGATCACCACCTCGGCGGCGGCGCTGGGCGGGCTGGTGCTGGCCGGCTCGCTGCTGGTGAACTCGCCGGTCCGGCTGGACGGGCAGCAGCTGCCCAGCATGCCGCGCGGCCGGGACTACCCGCCGGTTCCGCAGCCGCTGCTCCCGCCGTCGCAGGACCACGGCGCCGAATCCGCGCCCCCGCAACACCTGTTCAGCGCGGTGCGGCCCACCGCGCCGCCGGTCGACGAGACGCAGCAGGCACCGCTGAGCACCGGGTCCGCACCGCAACCGACCCCGCCTCCCGAGGCCGCGGCCCCCGCACCCGCGGAGCCCCCCGCACCCGCAGCGGAGCCCCCCGCACCCGCGGAGCCACCCGCGGGCTTCCCCGAACAACCCGCGCTGTTCGACGACCCGGCCCCGGCGCTGTCCGCCGAGGAGCAGCACCGCCCGCTGTTCAGCGGAGAGCTGCCCGCCCTATCCATCCCGTCCCCGCAGGCGCCGTTCGCCGAATGCGCGGGGACAGGCGGGGTGCAGGTGCCCGGGTCCGACCTGCCCGCTGCCGGCGGAACCGCGCCGGACGCCGGCATTCCCGATCCCGAAGCGCTGCGGCGCTGCTTCGCGGACTGAACCGCGCCCGTTCTCGCGGTGCTGCTCCATCCGGGCAACGCGCACGGCCCTTTCCGGTGAACCCGGGCGCTGAGGGCTCCCGGTGCCCCCGGTGCGGGCGGTACCGGTATTCCGGGCACACACGCGCGGGAGACGGATGTTGCGGGATTTACCGGACCAGGACGGCGGGAGCGCTCCGCCGGGGATCTCCGGCACCAGTGCCGGAGATCCCGGGCGGGCGCAGCGACCGACCGCTACGCGCGACGCCGCGCACGCGCATCCGAGCGGCGCGCTGTCCGCCTCCGTGGCGCACCGGCTGCTCGCAGGCACCCGGGCCACCGCCGAAGAGCGGTTCCCGCGGCGGCACCGGGTGCTGTTCGCCGGCACCGCCGCGGTGTTCGCCCTGGTGAGCTGCATGGCGCTGGGTTCGGTCACCGGCGGTGGGCCGGATCCGGCGCCACGGGTGACCGCCGCACCGATCAGCGGATCCGCGGCGCTGCTGCCGGACGTGGTCGCGGAGCGGGAGTGGCCGTTCACCGGAGACCGCCCGCCCGGACCCGTGCGGGCCGCCGAGCCCGGTTCCGCCAGCCCCGGCCTGTCCGCCGCGCGGATCATGCCGTTCGAAGGTCCGCCGCCGGAGCCCCCGGACGCCGTGAACCCGGCGGCCGGCAGCGATGCCTCCGCGGTGCGGGTCGCCGAGGAGTTCTGCCGCCGGCTGGCCGAGTCTCCGCACACCGCACCCGAGCTGCTCACGCCCGGGCTGCGCGGCGGGGACGCCGGCGCACTGGTGCGCGCCTGGTCCGCGGTGGACGAGGTCCGGCACCGGGTGCGAGGTGAGCCGGAGCACCGGGCGACGGTGCGACTGGAGGCGGTCTACCCGGACGGTCGGCGGGTGGCGCTGCACCAGCTGCTCACCGTCGAACCGGGCAGCCATCCGCGGATCCGGGAGGCGGTCCTGCTCAACGGACGGCACACCCCCCTTCCGTGATCCACATCACTGTCCTGCACCATCGGGATCGGACAACGATGCGGCAACGACGAGTGGCCCCGGCCACTCGGACCGGGCCGTCGCTGACCGCCCGCCGCAGTCGTGCGGACGATTCCGCAGCGCATCCGGCCGGTGCCGCGATGTGGCGGGCAATTCCGAAAGAAGGGACACCACCTGCGGAAACGGATGTGAGACGCCCCTCGGTGACGGTTCGCGCGGGCATCATCGCGTAGCGTCGAATCCGGTTGCACGGATCTTTTCGACTTCGGGCCTACGCCGATGCCGCGTCGGCTAGGCTTCCGTATCGCGCCTCGGTGCGCCTTGCCCGGTTTCCATCCGGAAGGGGCAACGCGAGGCGCTGGAGCAAGGTGTACATGTCGGGGGCCGCAAACGGCCCGCCAAATCCGCGGATGATCCGCGGGCGCCGCCGACCCGGACCACGGGACGTCGAGCCGTTCGCGGGCATCGATAGCAGTACGGGGAGACGTCGGTGAGCGACGAAGGTCGCCTGGTCGCCGGACGCTACCGAGTGCAGCGACGCATCGGCAGTGGCGCGATGGGCGTGGTGTGGGAGTGCATTGACGAACGCCTGCACCGCACGGTCGCGGTCAAGCAGTTGTTGCTGCAGCCCGGATTGGATCCGGGTGAGGCCGAGGAAGCGCGGCAGCGGGCAATGCGGGAGGGCCGGATCGCGGCCCGCCTCCAGCACCCGAACGCCATCTCGGTCTACGACGTGGCAGAGGACGAGGGCCAACCCGTCCTGGTGATGGAGTACCTGCCCTCGACGAGCCTGTCGTCGATGATGTCGGAGCACGGTCCGCTGCCGCCGCGCGAAGTCGCCCGGATCGGTACGCAAGCGGCCGCCGCGCTGGGCGCAGCGCACTCCGCGGGAGTGGTGCACCGGGACATCAAGCCGGGCAACATCCTGCTCGGCGACGACGGCACGGTGAAGATCACCGACTTCGGGATCTCCCGCGCGCAGGGCGACGTCCAGGTCACCAAGACCGGGATGCTGGCCGGTACGCCCGCGTACCTGTCGCCGGACGTGGCGATGGGCCAGGAGCCGACCGGTGCTTCGGACGTGTTCTCCCTCGGGGCGACGCTCTACGCCGCCATCGAGGGGCGCCCGCCGTTCGGGCTCAACGAGAACACGCTGGCGCTGCTGCACGCGGTGGCCGCGGGGCGCATCGATCCGCCGCAGCAGGCCGGGCCGATGGGCGAGCCGTTGATGGCGATGATGAATGCGCGCGTCGCGGACCGCCCGGACATGGCGCAGGTGCGCGAGATGCTGCAGGCGGTCGCCGACGGCAACCAGGTCACCTCGGTGCCCACCACCGCGGCACCGATCGCGCCCGCGCTGATGCCCGAGGGCGCCACGCGCAGCCAACCGGACATGGCGCCGACCGGCGTCCTCTCCCAGGACGGCACGTCCTACTACGAGGAGGACCCGTACTCCGAGCAGCCCTACGAGGACGCGACCTCGTACATGGGCTCGGACGACCGCAGCGACGCGGCGCTGGACGAGCGTCCCCGCAAGAGCAAGCGACCGGTCGTGCTGTCGGTGCTGGGCCTGGTCGCGGTGGCCGTGGCCGCCGTGCTGGTGACCACGGCGCTGATGTCCGGCCCGGACGGACCGGAGAACGCGGGCAACAACCAGCCGACCGGCGAGAACCAGCCCGCGGTGCCGCCTCCGGAGACCACGTCGTCGACCACCGAGCAGCAGACCACCGAGCAGCAGGTGCCGACGACCACGTACGAGGAGCCGACGACCACCACCGAACAGCCGACGACGACCACGCAGGAACCGACGTCGACGACGCAGCAGGAGCCGACGTCGACGACCGAGGAGCAGACGACGACCTCGGAGGCCGAGCAGCCCACGACCACCACGGACGCGGGAGCCACCGACACCGGCGCTGCGGAGAGCGGGTCGTAATCGGGCGGTTCCGGGCAGTTCGGACACCAGGGCCGGGGCGGGCACCGCAGCGTGCGCGCCCCGGCCCGACGTGTTCGGCAGGCAGCACCGCCCCGGGGTTCGGGGCGGTTCGGCACGCCCAGTAACGTTGCACTCCGTCGAGTGAAAGCTGGCCACGGGGGTCCGGTCAGTACTGTCCAGATAGGCACAGCCAGTACCAGGAGACACCGGTGAGCGCCGAAGGTCGTTTGATCGCGGACCGGTACCGCTTGCAGCAACAGATCGGCAGCGGCGCCATGGGAGTGGTGTGGCGCGCCGTCGACGAGCGCCTGCACCGGACCGTCGCCGTCAAGCAGTTGCTGCTGCAACCCGGCTACACCCCCGAGGAGACCGAAGAGGCCCGCCAGCGGACCCTCCGCGAAGGGCGCATCGCCGCCCGGCTCCAGCACCAGAACGCGATCGTCGTATTCGACACGGCCGAGGACGAGGGCCATCCGGTCCTGGTGATGGAGTACCTGCCCTCGAAGAGCCTGGCCTCGGTGATCAGCGAGCAGGGCCTGCTCAACCCGATGCAGGTCGCGCAGATCGGCGTGCAGGTGGCGGGTGCGCTGGCCACCGCGCACATGGCCGGGATCGTGCACCGCGACCTCAAGCCGGGCAACATCCTGCTCGGCGACGACGGCACCGCCAAGATCACCGACTTCGGGATCTCCCGGGCCATCGGGGACGTCGCGGTCACCAAGAGCGGCATCCTGGCCGGGACACCCGCCTACCTGGCCCCGGAGGTCGCGCTCGGCCGCGACCCAGCCCCGGCCTCGGACGTGTTCTCGCTGGGTTCGACGCTGTACGCGGCGATCGAGGGCGAACCCCCGTTCGGCGTGGACGACAACGCGATCAGCCTGCTGCACCGGGTGGCCCGCGGCGAGGTGGAGCAGCCCCGCCAGGCCGGGCCGATGGCCCCGGCGCTGATGCAGATGCTGCGCGCCGACCCGGTGGAACGCCCGACCATGGCGCAGACGCGCGATCTGCTGCAGGCGGTCGTAGACGGCAGGCCCATCCCGACCGCGAGCCCGAACGCGCGCTGGCAGTACCCGGCCGCGGCGCAGCAGCCGCAGCAGCAGGCGACCCGGGTGGGCGGCCCCGCGGCGACCCCGCCGCCCCACGCCGGCCCACCCACCCGCGTCGGCACCGGCTCCGCGGCGAGCGGTTCCCGGGGCAGCAGCCGCGGCAAGCACATCCTGCTGTGGGCGCTGGCGATCATCGCCGCGGTGCTGGTGGGCGTGCTCGCGGCCAACGCGTTCGGGCAGGACACCTCGCAGAGCCAGCAGAGTCCGCCGCCCGCCCAGCAGCAGGAGCGGCCTGCACCGCCTCCGGCGACCACCGCACCCGCGACGACGAGCTCGGCGGCGACCTCCTCGGCGGCACCCACGACCAGTTCGGCGCCGCCGACCAGCTCCGCGACCCCGGCCCAGCCTTCCGAGCAGGACCTGGTCGCGGTGGTCCAGCAGTATTACCAGCTGGTACCCGGGGATACCGATGACGCGTGGCAGCTGCTCGGACCGGACCTGCAGGCGCAGGGCGAAGACAGCTACGAGCAGTTCTGGGACAGCGTCGACGACGTGCAGATCGTCGACGGCCCGGCGGCCTCCGGCGGCAACGTCGTGGTCACCCTGCAGTTCACCAAGGACGGCCAGCAGAGCAACGAGCGGCACGTGCTGGGCATGGTCGTCGACGAATCCGGTCAGCCGCTGATCAACACCGACCAGATCGGCTGATCACGGCTCCGCTCCCGCCGACTGCGGGGCTACCGGCCCTGGGGCGGCAGCCCCGGTCAGCGCGGCCAGCAGCTGCTCGGTGGCCGGACGGTCGGCCACGGTTTCCCGGACCGCGGCGAAGATCCGCCGCACCGGCTCGATCGAACCGAGCGGCCGCACCACGACGTCCGGGTGCACGGCCTCCAGCCCCAGCTGCGGCACCAGCGCGACGCCGAGCCCGGCGGCGACGAACCCCTGCGCGCTGTGGCTGCCGTCGACCTCCAGCACCGCGCGCGGGCTGATCCCCGCGCAGGCATAGGCGTCCTGCAGCGCCTCGGCGCACGGCCCGGCGGTCGTGGGCACGCTGCTGATCCAGGACTCGGCGGCCAGTTCCGCCAGTTCCACCCGCTGCTGCCCGGCCATGCCGTGCCCTCCGGGCAGCACGATCCGGTACGGGTCGTCGACCAGGTGCACCATCTGGACGCCCTTGGGCTGCGGCACATCGCGCCCGGCGACGATGACGGCGACATCGCACTCCCCGGCGGATACGGCCTCCAGCAGTCCGTCCTCCTGCATGCGCAGGTCCAGCTGCACGTCCGGGTGCCCGGTCCGGAACGCGGCGACCGCGGGCGGGATGAGCCCGACGCTGGCGGTGTGGAAGAACCGCACGCGCAGCAGCCCGGTGCGCCCGGCCCGGATGTCGGCGAGTTCCGCTTCGATCCCGCCGAGCAGTTCGGCCAGCGCGCCCGCGCGTTCGGCCAGCAGCGCGCCCGCCGGGGTCGGGCGCAGGCCGCGGCCGACCTTCTCCAGCAACCGGGTGCCCGCCTCGCGTTCCAGCACGCCGATCTGCTGGCTGATCGCCGAGGGCGTGTACCCGAGCGCCGCCGCGGCACCGCTGACCGAGCCGTTGGCGACCACGGCCCGGAGGACCTGCATCCGTCGTACGTCCAGCACAGCTCAGACAATACAGCTTTGCTTCATGGTTCGTGCAGAACAATTCGCTTGTCCTTATCCGAGAGGGCATCGCACATTCGGAGGCGACACCGGCGCGACCCCGGGAGAGGACATGAACAACCCGGCGAACTACCTCCGGCTCGGCGCGCTCGCCCTGCTGTGGGGATCGAGCTTCCTGCTCATCAAGATCGGCCTGCAGGCGATGGATCCCGCGCAGGTGGCCTTCACCCGCATCGTGCTCGGCGCGCTCGCGCTGCTGGCGCTGTGCGCGGTGCGCGGCCTGCGCCTGGGTACCGGATGGGCGCTGTGGCGCGACATCTCGGTCGCGGCGCTGTTCGCCAGCGCGCTGCCCTGGCTGCTGTTCGGCTTCGCCGAGCAAGACGTCGATTCCGGACTCGCCGGGGCGCTCAACGCGAGCACTCCGCTGTGGACAGTCCTGTTCGGCGTGCTGTTCGCCCGGGAGACCGCGCACCCCTCCCGAATGAGCGGTCTGCTCATCGGGTTCGGCGGCGTGCTGCTGATCTTCGCACCCTGGCAGAGCTCGGGGCTGCTGGAGCCGGGCGTGCTCGCCTGCCTGGCCGCCGCGGCCAGCTACGGGATCGGCTACGTCTACATCGGACGCCGACTCACCGGCCGGTACGCGCTGGCTCCGCAGGCGATGGCCGGGATGCAGCTGGTCGCGGCGTCCGGGATCGCCGCGCTGGCGCTGCCGGTGGGCGGACCGCACCCCGTCGCACTCGATCCGGTCCCGCTGCTGGCCGTGGGCGTGCTCGGCGTGTTCGGCACCGGTGCCGCGTTCGCACTCAACTACCGGATCATCGCCGAGGAAGGCCCGACCACGGCCTCCACCGTCACGTACCTGATGCCGATCGTCTCGGTGCTGCTCGGCGGGCTCGTGCTCGGCGAGGAGTTCGGTGCCCGGGTCGTGCTCGGCGTGCTGGTGGTGCTGCTCGGCGTCGGGCTCACCCGCCGCAGCGCACCGCGGGCGGCGAGCGAGCGGACTCCGGCGGCCCCGGCCGAGGAGCCCGGGCCGGTGATGCGGGCGATGGGCCGCTACGCGCAGCTCGCCGACCCGATGAAGTGACCCGCCCGCACCTCAGACCAGCCTGCGATCCGAGGCCCAGCGGGACAGTTCATAGCGGTTGGACAGCTGGGTCTTGCGCAGCACGCTGGACACGTGCGTCTCCACGGTCTTGACCGAGATGAACAGCTCCCCGGCGATCTCCTTGTAGGCATAACCGCGGGCCAGCAGGCGGAGCACATCGCGTTCCCGCGGGGTGAGCAGGTCGAGCTCGGGATCGCCCACCGGCGCCGAACCCGGCCGGTCGGAGAACGCGTCGAGCACGAAACCCGCCAGCCGCGGGGAGAACACCGCATCCCCGGCCGAGACCCGGCGGATCGCGCCGGCCAGCTCGCGGCCGGAGATCGTCTTGGTGACGTAACCGCGCGCACCGCCCCGGATCACCGCGATGACGTCCTCGGCCGCATCGGAGACGGACAGCGCCAGGAACACCACCGCGGTGTCCTGCGCGCGGACCCGCCGCAGCACTTCGGCACCACCGCCGTCCGGCATGTGCACGTCCAGCAGCACCACTTCCGGCCGGAGGTGGGCGATCCCGGCCACCGCCTCACCCACCGAACCCGCCTCGCCGACCACCTCGACCTCGTCCGGCGCCGCGGCCAGCTCGGCGCGCACGCCGCTGCGGAACAGCGCGTGGTCGTCCACCAGGTACACCCGCACCGGCGCACCCTCCACCGCGGCGCCGCCGGTCACCGCGCCTTCCGTCACCGAATCCTCCGTCACCGCGAACCTCCACCTCTCCTGCTGCTCATCCGCCCGTACCGCCGGACGGCGCCGTCCGCGGTACCTGCATCTGCACCTCGGTCCCCTCGCCCGGCGCGGTGCGCACCCGCACGGTGCCGCCGTGCCGCTCCACCCGGCCGCGGATCGAGTCGGCCAGCCCGTGCCGGTCCGCGGGAACCTGGTCCGGATCGAACCCGGTGCCGCGGTCTCGGACGTAGATCGACACGCGCTCGGGTTCGACCTCCGCGTACACGCTCACCTCGGCGACCCCGGCGTGCTTGGCCGCGTTGACCACCGCTTCCCGCGTGGCGGCCAGCTGCGCGGCGAGCGGATCGCCCATCGCGCAGTCCCCCACCACGACCTGTCCGACCCCGATCGCGAAATCGTCCTCGACCTCGCCGCACACCCTCGCCAGCTCCGTGGACAGCGAGCTGCGCTCGCCTGCCCCCGCGGAACCCCCGTACCCGCCGGGGCCGTACAGCCAGGTCCGCAGCTCGCGCTCCTGACTGCGGGCGAGCCTGCGCACCTCGCGCCCGGACGAGTCCGCCTGCTTCTGGATCAGCGCCAGCGTCTGCAGCACCGAATCGTGCAGGTGCGCTGCGATCTCGGCGCGCTCCTGGGAGCGGATCCGGCTGGCCCGCTCCACGTGCAGGTCGCGCACCATGCGCTGCCACCAGGGCACGGTCAGCACGGCCGCCCCGATCAGCGCCGCCGCTACCGCGAGCAGCACGATGCGCACATCGGCCAGCGGGACGCTGGCACCGAGGAACATCACCAGGCCGGCCACGACGAGCAGCGATCCGGCCCCGATCCGGATGGTGGCGGCCCGGCCGCCGGCACCGCTGAGCGCGCCGGCCACACCGGACCGCGCGCCCTGCCGCCAGCGGCGCCGCTGCGCGTCATCGGCCTCCCGCCACACCAGGACCGCACCGAGCAGGGCCACCAGCAGCGGACCGCTGAACCACGCGGGCAGCGACACCAGATGCGCCAAGCCGACGACCACGCCGGCGGCCAGCAGGATCAGCCCGACGCCCTGCCTGCGCTCCCGCCCGGACACCGGTGGCGCGTCGCCCGGGTGCTGCGGGACGAACATCCAGAACAGCGCGTACGCGGCGATGCCGAATCCGCCGAAGGCCGCCAGCAGTGTGAAACCGACGCGCACCGCCAGCACCGGCAGACCCAGGTGCGCGGCGATCCCGGCGGCGACCCCGCCGACCAGCCGCCCCTCGCGCAACCGCCACAGCCGGGCCGGCGCATCGGCCGCCGGGCCGCGGACCTGGTCACCTGCGTTCTGGGCTGTCACACAACCGATGGTCACACGGTTCCGCGCGGGTAGGCATCGGGGGAACGCGGGCGACGAGTGCGGGCACGGTCAGGGGCAACCCTGATGCCGGGCGCCGCGTCCGGGCGCGATAGTCGGGCCATGAGCGAGCACGCGGGCGGCCTGGCCCGCTTCGAGGCGACGCTGCGCGATTTCTGGGCGACCCGGCCGGTGCGCCCGCGCAGCGGGGGGAAGCTGGCCGGTGTCTCAGCCGGGATCGGCAACCGGTACGGCATCGACCCGATCCTGGTGCGGGTCGGGTTCGCGCTGCTGACGTTCTACGGCGGTTCGGGACTGGTGCTCTACCTGCTGGGCTGGCTGCTGCTGCCCAAGGAAGTCGACCGGGGCGATTCCCCGGCCCGGGAGTCCACCCCGGCTCCGGTGGCCGCAGTGCTGGTGCTGCTCCTGATGCCGGTGATGATCTTCTGGGTCCAGTCGTTCGCCGGGCTGGTCGGACTGCTGGCCGGGTTCGGCGCGCTCTACCTGCTGCACCGGCACTACGCCGACCGCGGGAGCGCGGCGCTCGGGTCGCCCGGAACGGGCACCGCGGCACCGGCCGATACCGCGAACACGTGGGTCTACCCGGGCAGCACCGAACAGCGCCACCCGCCGGAGTGGGATCCGCTGGGCGCGGCGCAGTTCGCGTGGGACTTGCCGGAACCGCCCGCGCAGGAACCCGAACCGGAACCGGAACCGCCCGCGCGGCGGTGGATCGGCTTCGGCACCCTGCTGCTCGCGGTCGCCGCCGCGGGACTGGCCCTGCTGGCCGGGTACGGCCCCGCTGCCACCTGCGCGGCCGCGCTGGCCGTGGTCGGGGCGGGCATGATCACCGGGTCGTTCCTGGGCTCCGGCCGCGGGCTGATCGGCGTGGCGATCCCGCTCGGCGCGGTCGCCCTGCTGCTGTCCGCGCTCGGCCCGCTGCACGTCGACCCGTCCGCCGAGACCCGGCACATCCGGCCGAGCAGCACCGCGGAGCTGGAACCGTCCTACGAATCGGCCGCGGGCGGTGTCGAGCTGGACCTGACCGACCTGCCCGCCGACGAGGGGCGACAGGCCCGGACGAAGGTGTCCTCGGGTGCGGGTGACGTGGTGGTGCGGGTCCCCGACGACGCCGAGGTGACCGCCAGCTGCAGCACCCGGGTGGGCAGCGTGGACTGCCTGGGCCGGGTCGGCGCCTCGGGTGGACCCGGCAGCACCACGCGCACGGCGCAGGACCCCGGCGAGGACGGATCGGACGGCGCGCGGATCGCGGTGGAACTGAGCGCCGACGTGGGCGATGTGGAGGTGCGGCGTGACTGAGCGCAGCGGCGGAACCGGTTCGTCCCCGGACGTGCCGACGTTGGTGGTCGGGGTGTTCGCGCTCGTCGTGGCGGCCGCGGTGGCGTTCGGCTGGGCGAGCGACCTGCAGTGGGTGCTGGCGGCAGCGGCGGTCGCGGTGGGTGTGCTGATGCTGGTCAGCTCGACCCGCGGGCGCTCGAAGCGCTGATCAGGCCAGGAAACCCAGACCGATCAGCACCAGCCCGGCGAGCGCGGAGCCCAGCACCGCGTAGGACAGCGTGCGGTGCCGCTTGCGGCGGCCTTCCCGGACCTCCTGCTCGGAGCGGGTGGAGACGATGAAGTGCCCGCCGCCGAGCGGCCTGCTGATCATCAGCGTCCCCGCCCGGTCATTCGCCTCGCCGAGCACGTAGAGCCTGCGGCCCTGCGGCACGATCCATTCCTGGTACGAGTACCCGGTGGTGCCATCGTGGCCGCCGAAAGCGTTCGGCAGTTGGACGCCGAACATCGTCGGGCCACCGCTCGGCCCGTGCGGTTCGAACTGATCGATCACCTTCTGCGGTTCGTCGACCGCGGAACCGCCCGGATCGAGGCCGATCAGCTGCCCGTGGTCGTCGCGCACCCCGAAGCTCTCCCACGAGTTGGTCTCGGCGAGGGTTTCGGTGCGCCGGCGCACGTTCCGCGAACCGTTGGACGAGCGCGTCACCTGCTCGTAGTGCCGCATGACCACGAAGCGGTACCAGACGCAGGGGCTGCCGCTGAGCTCGGACTGCAACGGCCCTTCCGGCCGCGCCTCGGCGGTGCCCACGACCTCGCACGTATGCCGGAATTCGCCCGCGGGCACGACTTCCCGGGACGCCGACCGGCGGACTTCGAGATCGGACACGGGCAGCGTCTGCGTACCGATCATGGCGTGCAGCTCGCTGCGCGCGTGGCGCATCGAGCCGAACGCGACGATCGCGACCAGCAGGAACACGGCACCGAAGATGAAGAAGACAATCATGAACGAGGGGCCTTCCGACGTGGGGTCCGCCGGAAACCCTAATTCCCGCCGGACGGCTCCCGTGCCCAGATCGCGGCGAACGGCTCCGACGTCACTCCCACTCGATGGTGCCCGGCGGCTTGGACGTCACGTCCAGCGTCACCCGGTTCACCTCGGAGACCTCGTTGGTGATCCGGGTGGAGATCCGCTCCAGCACGTCGTAGGGCAGCCGGGTCCAGTCCGCGGTCATCGCATCCTCGCTGGACACCGGGCGCAGCACGACCGGGTGGCCGTAGGTGCGGCCGTCGCCCTGCACGCCCACCGAGCGCACGTCGGCCAGCAGCACCACGGGGCACTGCCAGATCTCGCGGTCCAGCCCGGCGGCGCCCAGTTCCTCGCGGGCGATCGCATCCGCCGCGCGCAGCGTCTCCAGCCGGTCCGCGGTCACCGCGCCGATGATCCGGATGGCCAGGCCGGGACCGGGGAACGGCTGGCGGTACACGATCGTCTCCGGCAGCCCGAGCTCCAGTCCGACGCGGCGCACCTCGTCCTTGAACAGCGCGCGCAGCGGCTCCACCAGGCTGAATTGCAGATCGTCCGGCAGGCCGCCGACGTTGTGGTGGCTCTTGATGTTCGCGGCACCGGAACCGCCACCGGATTCCACGACGTCCGGGTAGAGCGTGCCCTGGACCAGGAAGTCCACATCGCCGTCGCCGCGGTTCACCAGGTCCCGAGCGGTGCGCTCGAAGGTCCGGATGAACTCCCGGCCGATGATCTTGCGCTTCTCCTCCGGATCGGCGACGCCTTCCAGCGCGCCGACGAACTGCTCGGTCGCGTCCACCGTCACCAGGTTGACGCCGGTGGCGGCGACGAAATCGCGCTCGACCTGCGCGCGTTCCCCCGCGCGCAGCAACCCGTGGTCGACGAAGACGCAGGTCAGCTGGTCCCCGATCGCCCGCTGCACCAATGCGGCGGCCACCGCGGAATCCACCCCGCCGGACAGCGCACAGATGGCCCGCCGGTCGCCGACCCGGTCCCGGATCGCCTGCACGGTCTCGTCCACGATGGACGAGGTGGTCCACCGCGGGCGGACCCCGGCGATCTCGTGCAGGAAGCGGCGCAGCACCTCCTGGCCGTGCGGCGAGTGCGCGACCTCCGGGTGGTACTGCACACCGGCCAGCCGCCGGTCCACGTCCTCGTACGCGGCGACCGGGGTGTCCGCGGTCCCGGCGGTGACGGCGAAGCCTTCGGGCGCCTTACTCACCGAGTCCCCGTGGCTCATCCACACCGGGTGATGGCCGGGCAGCTCGTTGTGCAACCTGCCCCCGTCCCCGGACACGGTCAGGTCGGTGCGCCCGTACTCGCGGGTCCCGGTGTGTTCGACGGTTCCGCCCAGCGCGGAGGTCATCGCCTGGAACCCGTAGCAGATCCCGAACACCGGCACCCCGGAGCGGAACAGCTCCGGATCGACCTGCGGGGCGCCGTCCGCGTAGACGCTGGACGGACCGCCGGAGAGCACGATGGCCGCGGGGTCCCGGGCGACGATCTCGGACACCGGCGTGTCGAACGGGACGACCTCGGAGTAGACCTGCGCCTCGCGCACCCGCCGCGCGATCAGCTGCGCGTACTGGGCGCCGTAGTCGATGACGAGGACTGGCCCCTGATCACGGCTTTCAGCGGAACCGGACACTTCGAACGAGACCTCCCTGGAGAACCGGTGCTGACACCATCATCCCAGGTAACCCCCAGCACAGCCGCCCGGCCCCCGCGACCGGGGACCGGGTCGCGCGGCGCGTGGTCAGACCAGCGGGAGCTGCAGCGCCGCCGGAGCTTCCGGCGGCACGGCCGGCGCCTTCGGCGGCACCGGCGCCACCCGCCGGTAGCCGTCCTGCTGGGCCGGGCGCGGATCGGTCTCGCCCTTGTTCGGCCAGGCCGCGAAGGCGCGCTCCGCTTGGGCGGTGATGGTCAGCGACGGGTTGACGCCGAGGTTGGCGCTGATCGCCGACCCGTCCACGACCGACAGCGTCGGGTGGCCGAACGCCCGGTGGTACGGGTCGATCACCCCGTGCTCGGCGTCCGCGGCGATCGGGCACCCACCGATGAAGTGCGCGGTCATCGGGATGTCGAACAGCTCGCCCCAGGTCCCGCCGGCCAGCCCGTCGATCTTCTCGGCCACCCGGTCGTTGGCCTCCTCGCCTGCCGGGATGAACGTCGGGTTCGGCGCCCCGTGGCCCTGCTGCGAGGTCAGCAGCCGCTTGCCGAACACCCGCTTGATCCGCGTGCTCAGCGAGTTGTCCAGGCTCTGCATCACCAGCAGGATCACGGTCCGCTCACTCCAGTTGCGCACCCAGAACATCCGCACGGACAGGACCGGGTGGCGCAGCAGGAACTTCACCCACTGCCGCCAGCGCGGGGTGGACGAGCTGCCCTTCGTGGGCAGCGTCTGCAGCAGGCCCATCGCGTTCGCACCGCGGGTGTAGCGCACGGGTTCGATGTGCGTGTCCTCGTCCGGGTGGAACGAGGAGGTGATCGCCACCCCGGTGGAGAAGTCCCGATCCGGATCGGTCGAGCTCATCTGCGCGCCGATGATGGCCTCGGAGTTGGTGCGGGTGAGCCTGCCGAGCTTGGTCGAGAGCCGGGGCAGCTCCCCGCGGTCCCGGCAGCGGTGCAGCAGGTTCTGCGTGCCCCAGGTCCCGGCCGCGACGACCACCTGGTCGGCGGTGAACACCCGCGGGTCGCGCACCGTCTTCCCACCGGTTCGCTTGGTGCCGATGCGCCAGCGGCCGTCCCGGCCCTCGTGCATCCGGGTCACCGTGGTCAGCGGGAAGACCTCGGCCCCGTTCGCCTCCGCGAGGTAGAGGTAGTTCTTGACCAGCGTGTTCTTCGCCCCGACCCGGCAGCCGGTCATACACGCCCCGCACTCGGTGCATCCGGTGCGCTGCGGTCCGGCCCCGCCGAAGTAGGGGTCGCCGGTGGTCTGCCCGCGTTCGCCGAAGTACACGCCGACCGGGGTGTGGTGGTAGCTCCCATCCACCCCCATCTCGGTGGCGACTTCCTTCATGATCCGGTCGGACGGGGTCTCGGTGGGGTTGGTGACCACGCCGAGCATCTTGGTGGCCTGGTCGTAGTGCGGGGCGAGCTCGGTCTCCCAGTCGGTGATGTCCGCCCACTGCGGGTCTTCGTAGAACGCGCGCAGCGGCCGGTAGAGCGTGTTCGCGTAGTTCAGCGAACCGCCGCCGACGCCGGCCCCGGCCAGGATCAGGCAGTTGCGCAGCAGGTGGATCCGCTGGATCCCGTAGCAGCCGAGCTGCGGGGCCCAGAGGAACTTGCGCAGGTCCCAGGAGGTCTTCGGCAACTCGTCGTCGGCGAATCGGCGGCCGGCCTCCAGCACGGCGACCCGGTAACCCTTCTCGGTGAGCCGCAACGCCGCGACGCTGCCGCCGAATCCGGACCCGATCACGACCACGTCGAAGTCGCGCTGGTCGAAGTCTTGCTTGTTGCGCTGCGCACCGTTGCTCACCGACATGCGGCTCAGGCTAAACGAAACTACTCGTCAGTAGCTAGATCTTGACAACTCGTCAACAAGCCCGCAGCGGCGCCGGGGATCAGCTGCGCAGCATCAGACCGACCTTCTGGAACTCCTTGAGGTCGCGGTAGCCGGTCTTGGCCATCGCGCGGCGCAGCCCGCCGAACAGGTTGAGCGTCCCGTACGCGTCGCTGCTCGGGCCGTAGAGCACCGTCTCCAGGTCGGCCCCGGACCCGGCGAACCCGGCGATCTCGCTGCGCGGCAGGTTCGGGTGCGCGGCCGCGGACGTCCAGTAGTAGCCCTGTCCCGGCGCCTCGGCCGCTTCGGTCAGCGCCTCGCCGAGCATCACCGCGTCGGCTCCGCACCCGATCGCCTTGGCGATGTCCCCGGAGTAGGACAGCGAGCCGTCCGCGATGACGTGCACGTACCGGCCGCCGGTCTCGTCGAGGTAGTCCCGGCGCGCGGCGGCCGCGTCGGCGATCGCCGTGGCCATCGGCACCCCGATGCCCAGCACCTGGGTCGTGGTCGCCGCGCGCGACTGGCCGAAACCGACGACCACACCGGCCGCACCGGTGCGCATCAGGTGCATCGCGGTGCGGTAGTCGCCGACACCGCCGGCCACCACCGGCACGTCCAGGTCCCCGATGAAGCGCTTGAGGTTGAGCGGCTCACCATCCCGGGCCACGTGCTCGGCCGAGATGATCGTGCCCTGCACGACCAGCACCTCGACCCCGGCCGCCAGCAGATCGGGGGTGAGCTCCTCGGCGCGCTGCGGGCTGACCCGCGCCGCCACGGTCACCCCGGAGTCCTTGATCTGCTGCAGCGCGGCGGAGACCAGGTCCAACCGGACCGGTGCCGCGTGCAGCTCCTGCAGCTTGCGGATCGCGGCCGCGGGATCTCCCTGCTCCTCCGCGGCCCGCACCACGTCGAACAGCTTGTCCTCGACGTTCTCGTGCCGCGCCCACAGGCCTTCGGCGTTGAGCACGCCCAGCCCGCCGAGCTCGCCGACCTGCACCGCGGTGGCCGGGGAAACCGTGGCATCCGTGGGATGGGTGACCAGCGGGATATCGAACCGGTACGCATCGATCTGCCAGGACAGCGACACGTCCTGGGACGAGCGGGTGCGCCGGGACGGCACGATCTCCACGTCGTCCAAGTCGTAGCCACGCATGGCCGTCCGGCCCATGCCGATCTCAACCTGATCCCGCACGGTCATCCCTTCTCCGCGGCAGCGTCTTCCGCCGGCAGCATTCTCCTTGGTGCATCCGGGTGAACACCCGCGGGGGCGCCGCAGGTGCGGAGATCACCGCGCGTTGTAATTCGGCGCCTCGGCGGTCATCGTGATGTCGTGCGGGTGGCTCTCCTTGAGCCCGGCAGCGGTGATGCGCACCAGGTTCGCGTTCTGCAGCTGCTCGATGGTGTGCGCCCCGGTGTAACCCATGCCGGAGCGGAGCCCGCCGACCAGCTGATCGACCACCTGCTGCAGCGGGCCGCGGAACGGGACCCGGCCCTCGATGCCCTCCGGTACCAGCTTGTCCTCGGAGAGCACGTCGTCCTGGAAGTAGCGGTCCTTGGAGTACGACTTGCCCTGGCCGCGGGACTGCATCGCGCCCAGCGATCCCATGCCGCGGTAGACCTTGAACTGCTTGCCGTTGACCAGCACCAGCTCGCCGGGCGCCTCCGCGGTCCCGGCCAGCAGGCTGCCCAGCATCACGCTGCTGGCGCCGGACGCGATCGCCTTCGGGATGTCCCCGGAGAATTGGATGCCACCATCGGCGATCAGCGGCACACCGGCCGAGCGGCACGCCTGGCTCGTCTCGTAGATCGCGCTGATCTGCGGCACGCCCACCCCGGCCACGACCCGGGTGGTGCAGATCGAGCCCGGTCCGACCCCGACCTTCACCCCGTCGGCACCGGCGTCGATGAGCCCCTGCGCACCGTTGCGGGTGGCGACGTTCCCGCCGATCACGTCGACCGAGTTGCCCAGCTCCTTCTTCAGCGTGGCCACGGTGTCGATCACCGAACGGGAGTGCCCGTGCGCGGTGTCCACGATGAGCACGTCCACCCCGGCGTCGACCAGGGCCATCGCGCGCTCGTGCGAGTCGGTGCCCACGCCCACGGCGGCACCGGAGAGCAACCGGCCGTCCGGGTCCTTGGTGGCATCCGGGTACTGCTCGGTCTTGACGAAGTCCTTGACCGTGATCAGCCCGCGCAGCTTGTCCGCGCCGTCCACGATGGGCAGTTTCTCGATCTTGTTCCGGCGCAGCAGGCCGAGCGCGGCGTCGGCGGTCACCCCGACCTGCGCGGTCACCAGCGGAGCCGGCGTCATCACCTCGCGGACGCGCTTGGTGTAGTCCACCTCGAACCGCATGTCCCGGTTGGTGATGATGCCGACGAGCGTCCCGTCCGGATCGGCGACCGGGACACCGGAGATGCGGAACCGCGCGCACAGCGCGTCGACCTCGGCCAGGGTGTCCTCCGGCGAGCAGGTCACCGGGTCGGTCACCATCCCCGCCTCGGAGCGCTTGACCACTTCGACCTGGGCGGCCTGCTCCTCCACGGACAGGTTGCGCTGCAGGATGCCCACCCCGCCCTGCCGGGCCATGGCGATGGCCATCCGCGCCTCGGTGACGGTGTCCATCGCCGCGGACAGCAGCGGAACCCGCAGCCGGATGTTGCGCGACAGCTGGGTCGAGGTGTCGACGCCGCTCGGGATGACGTCCGACTCGTCCGGGAGCAGGAGCACGTCATCGAAGGTGAGACCCAGGGTCGCGAACTTCGAGGGGAATCCGGGAGCGGTGAGTTCGCTGCTCATGCGAGGGATGCGCCTTCCTTCACGCGATGGACCACAACCCGAGGGGTGTGCGGGCGGGTGGGCTGCCGGGACGTCGGTCGCGGGCTGCGGCGCGGTCGCGGCATCGGGGATTCCCCCATGATAGAGACCGCTGGTCAGTGACCTTCAGGCCCGGCATCGAGCATGGTCCGGAACCACCTCCGCAGCGCGTCCGCGCCCGGCGCGGCGCGACCCCGCACCCGACGGGCCGACCGCTCGGACGCGGCCGGTACCGTTCGGGCCGTGCCGCACGATCCGATGCCACCAGACCCGTTCGCGGGTGACCCGGATGATCCGAGCATGGCACTCGGTGATCAAGACACCGAGCACGGACCACCACTCGGGGACGAGGAACGGGCCGAACTGCTCGCAGACCTCACCGATCTGGCCGTGTACCAAGCACTGCTGGAACCCCGGGGCGTCCGCGGGATCGTCGTCGACTGCGCCGACTGCGGTGAGTCGCACTTCCACGACTGGGAGTTGCTGCGCGCCAGCCTCGGCCAGCTGCTGCACGACGGGCGGATGCGCCCGCACGAACCCGCCTACGACCCGAACCCCGGTTCGTACGTGACCTGGGAATACTGCCGCGGCTACGCGGACGGGGTCACCGAGAACGAGAGCACCCGCTGATCCCGGGCTGACCCGGATCACCGGTATCCGACGACGAAACAGCCCGCGGGGACATTCCGCGGGCTGTTTCGCGTTCGACCGGTCGGCCTAGCGGTGCTCCCCGCTGGAGGGGAACAGCTCGGAGTCCAGGCCTTCCGACGGGTGCTCCTGCGAGCTCCCGCTGGTCTCACTGGGCGAGGTGGTCGACTCGCTGGTCTCGCTGGACGTGGGCGGCGCCGTGGAGCTGTCGGTCGGCTCGGTGGGCCGCGGCGGCTCGGTGGGCGCCGGTTCCTGGGTACCGGTCGGCGGGACCACCTCGGTCTCCGAGGTCGTTTCCGAGGTCGTCTCCTGTTCCTGGCCCGACTGCCCCATCCGCGCGGTCAGCGAGGAGTGCGCAGCGCGCAGTTCGCGCAGGCCGTGGTCCTGGTCGACGTCCTGGATCTCCTGCTGAGCCGAACGCAGCGCCGCCTCCGCGGAGGACCGGTCGCCGTCGACGAGCGCGCCCTCGGCGTTGTCCAGCTCCTCGCGGGCGACCGTGGCGGCCTGCACCGCGCGGGTGTGGTCCGAGTACAGGACCTGGGCGACGCCCCAGAGCATGTCGCCGGGCTGCGCGTCCCGAGCCGCGAGACCGAACCCGGTCCCGGTGATCATCAGGACGGCCGCGGCCGAGGCGACGGGCACCAGGTGCCAGCGCTTGAGGTGCTTGCGGCGCGGCCGGCGCGCCTGGGCGATCGTGGCCGCCGCGGTATCGATGTCGACGAGATCCTCGATCGGTGCCGCATCGACGTCCTGCCGCCACGCCACCAGCAGCTCGTCCACGCTGGGGCCGGTGCCCGGCGCCTCGGGGAGCACCGGGTTCGGGCCGCCGAGCGCGTCGAGCAGCTCGTCGTCGGCCTGCAGCGCGGCGAGGTCCACCGGATCCTCGACGTCGTCGAGATCGACGTCGTCGAGATCGTCCTCGTCCGCCGGGTCGCCCTCGCCGCCGGAATCCCGCTCATCTCCGGAGTGCCGGAAAGGGAGCACCGCCGCGTCGTCGTCACCGGACGTGCTGGGTCGCGTGGGTTCGGACTCCGTGGAGCCGGATTCCCGGTCGTTGTCGCTCAGTTCCGTTCCCTCGTCCGCGGACACCGGCTCCCGCTCGTCCGCGCCGCTGGAACGGTCATCCTGCTGGCCGGACCCGCCCGGGTCGTGTCCTGAAGGTTCTCCCTCCGGCCCTTTCCGCTCAGCCATTCAGACCACCTCCTCCGCGGACAGCGTCTTTCGCAACCGGGCGAGCGCGCGGTGTTGCGCGACCCGCACCGCACCCGGTGTCGAACCAACCGCTTCGGCGGTCTCCTCAGCGGACAACCCCACTACCACCCGCAGCAGCAGAATCTCCCGCTGCTTGGCGGGCAGCACCCGAAGCAGTTGCGCCATCCTGCCCGAAAGCTCACCCTGCATCGCCCGCTGTTCCGGACCGGCCTCGCCCTCCGGGGCTTCCGGGAGGTCGGCGACCGGCTCCGATCGGTTGCGGGCCAATGCACGATGCGCATCAGCCACCTTGTGCGCGGCGATGCCGTACACGAACGCCAGGAACGGCCGACCCTGGTCCTTGTAAGTGGGCAGCGCGGTGAGCACCGCGAGGCACACTTCCTGGGCCACGTCGTCCGCGGAAGCGAACGAACGCTCGCTTCGGCCGACCCTGGCGCGGCAGTACCGCACCACCAAGGGACGGATTTCGGCCAGCAAGCGCTCGATCGACTGGCGATCGCCGTCGACGGCGGCACTTACAAGAGCGTCCAGCCCGTCCCCCACATTGGTCATCGCAGACAGCAGCCCTGGTGTTACGCGTTCAAGCGATTCGGATTTGCCCGGCGAACTCCGCGTGCCTCGCACGCCGCGCCGCCGTCACCGTACCGGGGAATGTCCGGACGTTGGACGGGGAGTGGGGCGGCCGAGCGTCGGGAGTCACGTGTTCATCAGTACCAGATGTGGCGGACGAGGCGGTCGGCCAAGGGCACGGCGCTGTTGATGAACAACGGCCGGACAGCGAGACGATCTTCACAGGGCGGCGGGCGGCGCCGCGGGCCCGCCATTCGGCGACGGCCGCGGCGGCGCGGGGAATGACCCGGTTCGCCCGATGCGCACGGGGGTGGATGTGGTTGGCGCCACATCCACCCCCGTAACGAACTCCGGGGAACCGCAACGTCCCTCGCCGAGCACCGGCCGGCCCTGGATCGCATGCCGGTGAGCTAACTCACGGGCGAGGTCAGGCGACCAACCCGCGGCGGAATCCGTGCGCCACGGCCTGCGCCCGGTCCCGCACCCCCAGCTTGCGGAACAGCCGCCGGGCGTGCGTCTTCACGGTGTCCTCGGGCAGGTAGAGCTCGCGGCCGATCTGGCCGTTGCTCTTGCCCTGGCTCATCCCGCGCAGCACCTGCAGCTCCCGTTCGGTGAGCTGCACCCCCGGATCGGAGGGCTGGCGCGGCGCCGGCACCGACGTGCTGGCGAGGGTGTGCGCCAGGGCGGCGACCAGTTCCGGCCGGGACGCGTCCCACCGGAGGTAGCCCCGCGCACCGCCGGCGATGGCCGCGGCGATGCTGGCCGCGTCATCCGGGGCGCCGAACACGATCACGTTCGCTTGCGGGTGCGCCGACACGAGCCGGCGAGTTGCCTCGACACCGTTGGGCACCGCGCGCTGGGTGCCGACGAGCACCACGTCCGCGGATTGCCGGGAGAAGCGGGCGAGCAACTCATCGCCGTGTGCGACGCAATCGATCCGGCTCACTCCGGGGACAGCCGACATCACACGAGTGAGCCCTTCCCGGACGCTCCGTCGGTCATCGCAGATCAGGACCGTCGTCACGGGAACTCCTTCCTGCAGGCGAGTGACGTTCCACCTCCCCTATCGGAAGCAGGGGCCCAAACCTTGACACGATCCGGTGCTTAATCCGTCCAGTTTTCCGGGACGGGTGCCCGCGCCGTCGGCGTCACTGGAACGGAGCACACCGGACCCGGCTCACCGACCCGGTAGGGATCAAGGCGCATACCTGCGAAATTCACCCGATCGCACGCTGTAACGGCGAACCCGGATCCCGTTCGGCCGAACGCCGCGCGGGCCGAAAACTCGCAATGTGACTTACGACACAGCACGGGTTCAGCCCAGCACGGCCGAGCTGATCCGGTCGACCGCGGTCTCGAAACCGCCCAGGAGTTCGACGTGCGGGGGCAGCGCCCCCGCCGACCAACCCCCGCCGCCGAGGAACACCCGCGAGCGCTGCCGGGTCACCGGGATGTCGTCCAAGACCCCCGGGGCCGCGTAGGGCGGCTGCTCCGACCAGAGGACCACCGCAGCCGGCGCCGATCTGCGCACCGCCGCGGCGAGCGCTTCGCGGGGCAGGGCGGCTCCGAACAGCCGGTGCCCCACGCCCGCTGCCGCCAGCGCGGCGGCCAGCGCCACCAGGTCGAGCTCCTGCGGTTCACCCGGCACCGGGGCCAGCACCACCGGGCGCGGATTGATCGGCGGCGGAGCACTGGCGATGACCGAGCGCAGCGCGGTCGCCGAGCATTCCGCCAGCAGCTGCAGCACCTCGGCATCGGCCCCGGTCCGCTGCCTGCGTTCGCTGACCGCGCGCAGCACCGGCTGCAGCATCGACGTCCAGGTGGCGACCACGCCGTCATCGCGCAGGGATTCCAGCAACAACTGCTGCGCCGACCAGGAGTCCAGCGACAGCGCCGCCCTGCCGAGCCCGCGCGCGGCCGGTGCGGCACCGGTGAGCCGGAGCCCGCGTCCGCCGGTACTCGGCGCCGAGACGTCGATCTCCTCGCCCTCGGCTTCCAAGACCCCGGACATCATCAGCGGGGCCTCGCGCTCCTCGCCGGACACCTCAACCGCGCCCCCGGCGCCGGAGGACCCGGCGGCGGCCCCCTCCGCACCCGAGGACCCGGCGACCTCCCGGGCCGCGTGGCTGTGCGCGTAGCGGGCGGCTTCAGCGGGCGAGGCGCCGCGCAGCAGTGCGCGCTGCATCTGTTCCAGGCGCGCGATGTCGGCCGGTCCGTACCGGCGGTGTTTCCCGCTCGCGTGGTCGGTGGGGCCGAGTCCGTACCGGCGGTCCCAGGTGCGCAGCGTCGCGGGTGCGACCCCCAGCCGTCGGGCCACCGCAGCGACGGTCAACCGGGGCTCGTCGTCCCGCTGCTGCGGGTGCTCGTCCGAACCGCTCGCGGGTTCGCCGGTCGGCTCACCGGGATCGAAGGAGTTCCCGGGAACGTCTCCCCCGAGCTGTTCCGGCCGCGCTGTCACGCCGGACATGTTCCGGATCTGCGCGCCCGGAGGCAAGCCACCCCGTCATGCGAGCGCATGTCGTCGATCTTCGACACGTCGGATCACCCCAATGATGAACAAGTTATGGCGCGATAAGGGTTGAACAAGCTTTGGCGCGGTTTTACGGTTGGATCATGCGAGGTCGCGGCAGCCCGCCGCGGCCGGGGAGGGGTTCCACCGGTAGGAGGTGGTCATCGCAATGGCGGACACTCGACGTCTTCCAGGGCCGAACGCCGATATCTGGGATTGGCAGATACGGGGCTCCTGTCGAGGTATGGACAGCGCCTACTTCTTCCACCCGGACGGCGAACGCGGGCCGGCCCGGGCGCGACGGGAAGCCAAGGCGAAAGAGGTGTGCCAGCACTGCCCGGTGCTGACGCAGTGCCGCAATCACGCGCTGAAGGTGCAGGAGCCGTACGGCATCTGGGGCGGATTGTCCGAATCGGAGCGCGAAGTCATCATCAAGGCGCGCAAGCGCCAGAGCCTGACCACTGTGGCCAGCTGACGCGCTCGACGACCGGCACGGCCGGCGGGCACCGGGGTCGAATGGCTACGAGGGGCGTCATTCGCCACCGGGCGTCAGCAGGAAATCGGGGCGGCACCCGCATTGGGTGCCGCCCCGATTTCTGGATTCACGACCGTCGGTCGCGGGTATCCGGTTGTGGTTCGCCCGCGCCGGCCCGCCTGGGCCGGACCGCGGCGAGTCCGGTGCGGACGGTCAGTGACCGTGCCCGTGGCCGTGGCCGGAGTCGTCGTCCTGCTCCTCCTCCGGCTTGTCCACCACGGAGCTCTCCGTGGTGAGCACCATCCGCGCGATGGAGGCCGCGTTGGACACCGCGGAGCGGGTGACCTTGAGCGGGTCCACGATGCCCGGCTTGATCAGGTCGCCGTACTCCTCGGTGGCGGCGTTGTAGCCGTGGCCCCAGTCGAGGTCGCGGACCTTGGACACCACGACGGCGCCCTCCTCGCCCGCGTTGTTGGCGATCCAGTGCAGCGGGGCGGTCAGCGCGCGGCGGACCAGCTGCACACCGGTCGCCTCGTCACCGGTGAGCCCGAGGTCGCCCTCCAGCACCTTGGCCGCGTGGATCAGGCTGGACCCGCCGCCGGGCACGCTGCCCTCCTCGGCCGCGGCCTTGGCCGCCGCCACGGCGTCCTCGATGCGGGACTTGCGCTCCTTGAGCTCGGTCTCGGTGGCGGCACCGACCTTGATCACCGCGACGCCGCCGGCCAGCTTGGCCAAGCGCTCCTGCAGCTTCTCGCGGTCCCAGTCGGAGTCGCTGGCCTCGATCTCCTTGCGGATCTGCTCGGTGCGGGCCTGCACGTCGCTGCTCGCACCCCGGCCGTCGACCAGCGTGGTCGCGTCCTTGGTGACCGTGGCGCGGCGGACACCGCCGAGCACCTCCGGGCCGACCTCGGACAGCTTGAGCCCGACCTCGGGAGCGATGACCTGCGCGCCGGTGACCGCGGCCAGGTCGTCCATGAACGCCGTGCGCCGGTCACCGAAGTACGGTGCCTTGACCGCGACGACCTTCAGCGTCTTGCGCACCGCGTTGACGGCCAGGGTGGACAGCGCCTCGCCCTCGACGTCCTCCGCGATGATCAGCACCGGCTTGCTGTTCTGGGCGATCTTCTCCAGCAGCGGCAGCAGCTCCTGGACGTTGGAGATCTTCTCCTTGTGCAGCAGGACCTGCGCGTCCTCCAGGACGGCCTCCTGACGCTCCGCGTCGGTGACGAAGTGCGGGGAGATAAAGCCCTTGTCGAACTGCACGCCCTCGGTGACGTCGAGCTCGGTGGCCAGCGAGGAGGACTCCTCGATGCTGATCACACCGTCGTCGCCGACCTTCTCCATCGCCTCGCCGACCAGGCCGCCGATGACCTCGTCGCGGGACGAGACGGTGGCGATCTGGGCGATGTTGTCCCGGCCCTGGACCGGGGTGGCCTTCTCCTTGAGCTTCTCCACGACCGCGTCGGCGGCCTGCTGCAGGCCGACGTTGAGCGAGGCCGGGTTCGCACCGGCGGCCAGGTTCCGCAGGCCCTCGCGGACCAGGGACTGCGCCAGCACGGTCGCGGTCGTGGTGCCGTCGCCCGCCACGTCGTTGGTCTTGGTGGCGACGCTCTTGGCGAGCTGGGCACCGAGGTTCTCGAACGGGTCGTCGAGCTCGATCTCCCGGGCGATGGTCACGCCGTCGTTGGTGACCTGCGGTCCGCCGAACTGCTTGTCCAGCACGACGTGCCGGCCACGGGGCCCGAGCGTGACCTTCACGGCGTCGGCGAGCTGGTCGACACCGCTCTCCAGAGCCCGGCGCGACTGCTCGTCGAAGGTGATCTGCTTAGCCATGTTTCAACAGCCCTTCATCACATCCTGATCGGTTCGGGGCAGCGGGCCCCGACATGCGACCGCCCCGGAGGTCCCGCGGCCGGGACCGCCGGGGCGGTGTTGCTCGCGCGCAGCGGACGTCAGTTGACGACGGCCAGCACGTCGCGGGCGGAGAGGATCAGGTACTCCTCGCCGTTGTACTTGACCTCGGTGCCGCCGTACTTCGAGTAGATGACGACGTCACCCTCGTTCACGTCAACCGGCACCCGGTTGCCCTTCTCGTCCACGCGACCCGGGCCGACGGCCAGGACCTTGCCCTCCTGGGGCTTCTCCTTGGCGGTGTCCGGGATAACGATGCCGGACGCAGTGGTCGTTTCGGCCTCGCTGGCCTGGACCACGATCTTGTCCTCAAGCGGCTTAATGCTCGCCACGGTGTGACCTCCACCTTCTGGGGCCTTCGAAGCGTTGGCTGGAAAATGACGGCCCCGTGACTCCCCGCCGTCGCGGGTGCCGGGGTGCAACGGCACCGTTCGCCTAGCACTCTACTCATGCGAGTGCCAACGCTCAACAACCGGCCGGTCGGAGCGGGCACCGGAACCACCGGAACGGGGGACTGATCCACCGCGACCGGGCGCTGCGATCCACACCGGACACTCCGGCGGCGCGGTGTCACCGAGCGCGCACCGGCCGAGGCGCACCGTGTCGCGGCCGCCGGTGATCGCGCCCTGGGCGCACTACCTGCGGAGTCGTCACCGACGATCAACGCATCGTGATCGTCGCTGGTAGATCCCCATGCGGGATATGTCACCAAACTCTCGGCGGACTTTACGGGCGCCCAGCTCGGTGCCCTAGGTTCAGCGCCATGCCAGCCCTTTCCAAGCCCAAGAACAGGCCCTGGGAGCGACGCCCCCGACCTGCTCGGCCGCCGGGACCGAAGGCCCCGCCGACCCGTTCCGGCTGGCGGCCGAAGTAACGCGGTCCGCGCCGCACCCGCGGAAAACCGCCCGTGCCCCCGATCCCGGTGAACCACCGGACCCGGTCGTGCGCCCCGGTCCTCCGGCGCCCGGCCGCCATCCGCTCCGGCGAACCGAAAACCCGGATTTCGCCGGGAATTCATGCGATCATCCACTTTCGCAGGTAGCCGCGCGGCGGTCATCGATCCACGCTCGGCTGCGGACGATCGTGGAGGAGGACCCGATGGCGAACACGTCCGGGACCGGACGTACCGAGCCCCTGCGCACCGGATCCCTGCGGAACGGCCCCCGGCAGCAGGCGCTGTCCCGGCGGTCGGTGCTGCTCGGCGGTGCCGCGGTAGCGGGCGCCGCGCTGGGCGGATCCCTGCCCGCGTGCGCGCAGCCGGCCCCGGGCGCCGCGACGGCGGGGGCGGGGGCGGCCGACCCGTTCACCCTCGGCGTCGCGTCCGGGGACCCGCTGCCGGACGGGATGGTGCTGTGGACGCGGCTCGCGCCGGAACCCACCGCTGAGGACGGCTCCGGTGGCATGCCGGCGCGGCCGGTCCCGGTCGAGTGGGAGGTCGCCGCCGATGAGCGGTTCACCCGCGTCGTGCAGCGCGGGACGACGACCGCGGCCCCGGAGTTCGGGCACAGCGTGCACGTCGAGACGACCGGCCTGCGCCCGGGGCACGAGTACTTCTACCGCTTCCGCACCGCTTCGGCGCTGTCTCCCGCCGGCCGCACGCGGACCGCGCCGCATCCCGGCTCCGCCGCCGAGCTGGCGCTGTGCTTCGCCTCGTGCTCGCACTACGGCGAAGGCCACTTCACCGCGTACCGGCACCTGGCCGAGGAGGAACCACAGCTGGTCCTGCACCTCGGCGACTACCAGTACGAGTACGCCGCCGAGGCCGGCGACGTCCGCGAGGTCCTGGGACCGGAGACGCGCACGCTGGCCGGCTACCGGCAGCGGTACGCGCAGTACCGCACCGACCCGGATCTGCAGCTCGCGCATGCCACGGCCCCGTGGATGGTGGTCTTCGACGACCACGAAGTGGACAACAACTGGGCACGCGGGACACCGGAGGAACCCGAGGAGGACTTCCTGCAGCGGCGGGCGGCTGCGTTCCGCGCCTACTACGAGAACATGCCGCTGCGCGCCGCATCCCGCCCGCGCGGGGCCGACATGCGGCTGTACCGCAGGTTGCGCTGGGGCTCGCTGATCAACCTGCACATGCTGGACACCCGGCAGTACCGGGACGACCAACCGTGCGGTGACGAGGGCGAGGCCGACTGCCCGGAACGGCTCGACCCCGACCGCACCCTGCTCGGCACCGAGCAGGAGCGCTGGCTGCTCCGGGGGCTCGGCAGCAGTTCGGCGCGCTGGGACGTGCTCGGCCAGCAGGTGTTCTTCTCCCGGCTGGACACCGATACGGACGACTCCGTCGAGTTCAGCACCGACTCCTGGGCGGCCTACGTCGCCAACCGGGACCGGATCGCGCGCGGCCTCGGCGGCACCCGCAACGGCGTGGTGCTCACCGGGGACGTGCACCGGCACTGGGCCGGCGAGGTGCACGCCGCGCACGAGGACACCGACTCGCCGCGGGTGGCGACCGAACTGGTCACCAGCTCGATCTCCAGCGGCGGCGACGGCGACTCGGACCCGAACGCGGAGGTCCTCGACCACAACCCGCACCTGAAGTACTACGCGAACCGGCGCGGCTACGTGCGCGCCGAGTTCACCGCCGAGCAGGTGCGCGCCGACCACCGGGAACTGCCGCACGTCAGCACGCCCGGCGCCCCGGTGCGCACGGGCGCGTCGTTCGCCGTGGCCGACGGGGATCCCGCGTTGCACCGGGTCTGAGCCGACCCGGTCCTCGCGCGACCCTCGGTCACCCGGCACACTTGGCCCCGTGCGCGTGCGACGGCCCGTCCTGGCTGCCCTGGGAACCGGTGCCTTGGTGGCACTGCCCTACTGCTGGCTGCTGCTGCGCAGCGCCGGGCGGATCCGCACCACCCGGAACGTGCCCGCGACCGGAACCGCGCTGGTGCTCGGCGCGGGCGTGCGCCGGGACGGCACGCCGAGCCTGATCCTGCGCGGACGGCTGGAGGTCGCGCAGGACCTGCTGGAGTCCGGAAAGGTCCGGCGCATCGTGGTCAGCGGCAGTCCCCGTTCACGGGGGCACAGCGAGCCGGTCGTGATGCGCGACCACCTCGTGTCCCGGGGCGTGCCCGCGGAGCTGGTGCTGCTCGATGAGTCCGGTGTGGACACCTGGTGCTCGTGCCGGCATGCCGCCGAGGACCTGGGGCTGCGCGAGGTCACCGTGGTGACCACCGGGTTCCACCTGCGCCGCGCGGTGGCGCTGTGCCGCCGCACCGGGATGGAGACGTGGGGTGTCGGGCACGACGCGAGAGCGGCCGGACTGCGGCGGGTCGCCGCGCGCGGCGCGCGGCGCGAAGCCCTGGCGGTGGTCAAGGCGTTCTGGTGGCGGCACCATCCGTGACGGACACCGACGTCACCGGCAGACCCGGGTCGGTGGCCATGTCCAGCGGCGAGGGCTCGGTGCCGGACGCCAGCACGTGCGCGCCCAGTGCCGCGATCATCGCCCCGTTGTCCGTGCACAGCCGCGGTTTCGGCACCCGGAGCAGGATTCCGGCCGCGGCGCAGCGCTCCCGGGCCAGCGCAGCGAGCCGCGCATTGGCGGCCACTCCACCGGAGATCACCAGGGTGCGCACATCGTGGTCCTGCGCCGCGCGCACCGCTTTGCGGGTGAGCACATCGGCGACCGCTTCCTGGAACGAGGCGCACACGTCGGGCACCGAGATCTCGCGGCCTGCCTGCTGCTCGGTCTCCACCCAGCGCGCCACCGCGGTCTTGAGCCCGGAGAACGAGAAGTCGTACGCGGCGTCGCGGGGACCGGTGAGCCCGCGCGGGAAGTCGATCGCCTCGGGGTCGCCGAGGGCGGCCTGCGCGTCGATGGGCGGTCCGCCGGGGTAGGGCAGGTCCAGGATGCGGGCGACCTTGTCGTACGCCTCGCCCGCCGCGTCGTCGATCGTGGAACCGACCTCGGTGATCCGGCCGGCCACGTCGTCGACGAGCAGGAGCTGGGTGTGCCCGCCGGAGACGAGCAGCGCCAGGCTGCGCTCCGGGAGGGCGCCGTGCTGCAGGGTGTCCACCGCGATGTGCCCGGCGAGGTGGTTCACGCCGTAGAGCGGGACGCCCAGCGCCGCCGCGTAGCCCTTCGCCGCGGACACCCCGACCAGCAGCGCACCGGCCAGTCCCGGGCCCGCGGTGACCGCCACGGCGTCCACATCGGATAGCCGGAGGCCGGATTCGTCCAGCGCCCGCTGCACGGTGGGCGCCATCGCCTCCAGGTGCGCGCGGCTGGCGATCTCCGGCACCACCCCGCCGTAGCGGGCGTGCTGGTCGACGCTGGAGGCCACCGCATCGGCCAGCAGCTGAACCGAGCCGTCGGCGCCCAGCCGGACCAGCCCCGCGCCGGTCTCATCGCACGAGCTCTCGATCCCGAGAACCACGCGGTCCGCGGTCATCGGACCTCCTCCGCATCCGCGGTCCGGGCGGTGCGGCGCATCGTGTGCGCATCCGCCCCGGACGGCTGGTAGTAGCGCTTGCGCAGCCCGACGACCTCGAAACCGTGCGCCCGGTACAGGGCGATGGCCGATTCGTTGTCGGTGCGCACTTCCAGGAACGTGGTGGCCCGCCGCTCATCCGCCCGGGCCAGCAGCGCGCGCAGCAGCGCGGTGCCGATGCCCAAGCCCTGGTGGTCCGGATCGACGCCGATGGTGTGCACCTCGGCCTCCGGGTGCGCGCCGCGGTTCACCGCGAGCCCGGCATAGCCCAGCAACGCCTCGTCCGGTCCGTAGGCGCCCAGGTAGTAGTGGCCCTGGTCGATCTCGGAGACGAACGCCTCCCGCGACCACGGGTCGTCACCGGGGAAGATCAGCCGCTCCAGCTCGGCGCAGCGGGTCACATCCCGGCGGCGCAGCTTGAGCACGCGGAACGCCGGCTCGGCGCCGCTCATCGCTCTCCCCGCACCAGCACGGACTTGCGGGCCGCGGGTTCGGCCGCATCCGGCCTGCGCAGGTACACCGGGACCAGCGGGTGCGGCGCCGCGTCGAGCGAGGTGCGCGCGGCCGCCACCAGACCGGCCGCATCGGGGAAACGCGGCTCGACCGGCTCCAGACCGAGCTCGCCGGCCATCTCCCCGGCGACCTGGTGCACTCCCTCGGTCGGCACGTCCGCGGCCCGGTCCACGTGCGGGCCGTCCACCCGGTTGCGTTCGGCGTCGTAGGCGGCCCAGTAGACCTCCTTGCGCCGGGCGTCGGCGGCCACGAGCAGCGATTCCCCAGCCGGGACGCGCAGCGCCACCGCGTCCAGCCCGCACACCGGGTGCACCGGGACGTCCAACGCTTGACCGAGCGCCGCCGCGGTGGCCATGCCCACCCGCAGCCCGGTGAACGGTCCGGGACCGGCGCCCACCACGATCGCGTCCGCATCCGCCAGGCGGTGCCCGGCCTCGGCGGCGGCCTCGCGCAGCAGCGGGACGAGCAGCTCACCGTGCGCCCGCGGGTTCAGCACGGCGCGCTCGGCGAGCGCGCGTGGCCCGCCGTCGCGAAGTGCGACCAGTCCGGCCGTGACCGCCGGGGTCGAGGTGTCCAGCGCAATGACGAGCACAGCTGCTCAGACTACGGGAGTGCAGGTCACCGGGGCTATGCGGGGTTCAACCGCGGTCGAGCAACCGACCGCCCGGCGCACCATCGGCGTCGATCCGGGTCCCGCGCAGCCAGGTCTGCCGCACCACGCCGGACAGGGTCCGCTGGTGGTAGGCCGACACCGGATTGCGGTGCCGCAGGTCGCCCGCGTCGACGACGAACGCCTCGTCCGGCGCGAACACGCAGAGATCGGCGTGCTTGCCCGGTTCGATGGCGCCCTTGTCCCGCAGCCCGGTCAGCTCGGCGGGGCGGCGCGCCATCCAGCGCAGCACGTCGGCGAGGTCGTAACCGCGCAACCGCGCCTGGGTCCACACCGCGCTGAGCCCGAGCTGGAGACCGGACACACCGCCCCACGCCTCGCCGAAGTCCCCGGTGTCCCGCCGCTTGAGCTCGGGGGTGCACGGCGAGTGGTCGCTGACCACGCAGTCGATCGTGCCGTCGGCGAGCGCCTGCCAGAGCAGTTCGCGATTGGCCGCCTCGCGGATCGGCGGGCAGCACTTGAACTCGGTGGCACCGTCCGGGATCTCCTCGGCGGTGAAGCACAGGTAGTGCGGGCAGGTCTCGACGGTGACCCGGACGCCGTCGGCGCGCGCGGCGGCGATCATCCGCAGCGCGTCCGAGGAGGACAGGTGCAGGATGTGCACCCGGGCCCCGGTCTGCCGGGAGAGCTCCAGAACCTGTGCGATGGCCAGGTTTTCGGCATCACGCGGTCGGGATACGAGGAAGTCGGCGTACTTCCCGCCACCGGCTCCGGGGGCGGAGTCGACGGTCTCCGCGTCCTCGGCGTGCAGGATGAGCAGCGCGTCGAGATCCGCGACCTCGCGCATCGCGGACAGCAGCTCGGAGCTGCTCAGCGGGGGGAACTCGTCGACGCCGGAGTGCAGTAGGAAGCTCTTGAACCCGAACACCCCGGCGTCGTGCAGCGTGCCCAGCCCGCCGAGGTTCTCCGGTACGGCTCCGCCCCAGAAACCGACGTCCACGTGCGCCTTCGGCGCCGCGACCTCCCGCTTGACCTGCAGCGACTCCGGGTCGACGGTGGGCGGCAGGCTGTTGAGCGGCATGTCCAGGATGGTGGTGATCCCGCCCGCGGCGGCGGCCCGAGTGGCCGTGTCGAAGCCTTCCCATTCGGACCGGCCCGGGTCGTTGACGTGCACGTGGGTGTCGACCAGGCCGGGCAAGAGAACTTCGTCAGCGGCGAGGTGCACTTCGCGGGCCGCGGTGAGCTCGGCCCCGACCGGCTCGACGGCGGCGATCCGCCCGTCGCGCACGGCGACCGCTCCGGACCCGGAGCCTTCCGGGGTGATCATCCGCTGGGCGCGGAAAACGACGTCGAACGGCTCGACCACGGTGCGGACCTCCTCGGAATCGGATTCAACAAAGTGTTGATGCAATGTCCTCGGAGGTCAACCCCGCACCCGTTTCGACCCGGTCGCGCAGCCGGACACGCACGAGCTCCCGGCGCAGCGAGAGCGCCGGGAGCTCGACGTGCCGGAGACGGTCAGTGGCCGCCGGGACCGCCGGTCTCGGCGAGCGGTTCATCGGGCTTCGGCGGGACAGGGCTCGCTCGACCGGGAAGGTGCACCGGTCGGACACGCACCCTCGACCGCGCAGTGGGAACGGTTTCCAACTCGGGTGTGTTCGCGGCCGACCGGCCCGCTTCGGTGAGCACACGCGACGATCCCGGCACATCGCCCGATGCGGCCGCACAAAGCCGCCGCACCGCGGTGTGTCGTCGTTGTGAGTGTCGCTCTCGGCTGCGCAGCGGCGGTGCAGGTCAGAGCCAGTCGCGGGCCAGCTGTTCGCCGAGTCCGGTCAGCAGCGCGCCCGCCTCGCGCATGCAGCGGTCCGCGTCGGGCTCCACATCGGACAGCGCGTACACCGCCCGCAGCCCGGCCTGCTCGGCGCGTTCCGCGGACAGCAGGTTGCGTCCCGCCACCGCCACGGCGGGCACCGACGCCGCCGCCGCGCGCCCGGCCACCGCGGCCGGCCCTTTGCCGTGCAGCGTCTGCTCGTCCAGCGAGCCCTCGCCGGTCACCACGAGTCCCGCGCCGGCCAGCTGCTCCTCGAACCCGGCGATCTCCAGCACGACCTCGGCCCCCGGGCGCATCCGGCCGCCGAGGGCGGCGAGCACCGCGAAGCCGACCCCGCCGGCGGCACCCGCGCCCGGCTCGGCCGCCACGTCCCGGCCGGTCGCCGCGCGCACCGCGCCTTCCCACGCGGTCAGCGCGGCCTCCAGCCGCTCGACCTGGTCGGCATCGGCACCCTTCTGCGGGCCGTACACCCGCGCTGCACCGCGCTCGCCCAGCAGCGGATTGTCCACATCGGACGCCAAGACCACCTCGGTGTCGGCCAGCCGCGGATCCAGCCCGGACAGGTCCAGTTCGGCCGCGTTCACCAGCGGACCGCCGCCCGGTGGAACCGGATTGCCCGCGGCGTCCAGCACCCGGGCGCCGAGCACGGTCAGCATCCCGGCGCCGCCGTCGGTGCACGCGCTGCCGCCGATGCCGAGCACCACGGTGCGCGCCCCCGCGTCCAGCGCCGCGCGAATCGCTTCACCGGTGCCCTCGCTGGAGGCGGCCAGCGGCGCCGGTTCGTCGAAGTCGAGCAGCACCAGACCCGACACCGCGGCGAGCTCCACCACCGCGGTGCGCTCCCGGACGGCGATCCACGCGTCGACCGGATCGCCGACCGGACCGGTCGCCTGCACCGGCAGCCGCCGGAAACCGCCCGCCACCGCCGCCTGCACGGTCCCGTCACCACCATCGGCGACCGGGACCTCGCGGATCTCCACGTCCGGCCGCTCACGCCGGATGCCGGCGGCGACCGCCTCGACGACACCGGGCGCGGTCAGCGACCCCTTGAACTTGTCCGGCGCGATCAGGACAGGACCAGCCAATGTGAACTCCCGAAGTAGTGCGCGCGGTCCGCCTCGCGGGCGGCCGCGCCGTACCGGCGACCCCGCGGGCGGGGCCGCCACGTCTAGTCGCGGCCGTGCAGCCGCATGCCCCCGCGCAGCACCGCGCGGGCGAGCCCGATGCCTCCGATGCCGCTCATCGCGCGCGACCACCTGCCGGCACGTGCTGCAGCCAGCCGAAACCGTCCGCGCTCGCGCCCGTCGGCAGGTACTCCAGGCCGATCCGGCCCGGATACCCCACCGCGTCCAGCTGCGCGAAGAACTCCGCGAAGTCGATGCCGCCGGTTCCCGGCTCGTGCCTGCCGGGCGCGTCGGCGATCTGCACGTGACCGATGTCCGCGGACCAGCGCTGCAGCGCAGCGCGGGGATCGTCCTCGTTGACGACCAGGTGGTACAGGTCGAAGAGCAGGCCCAACCGGCCGTCCAGCCCGGTGGCGCGCACCCGCTCGACGAGCGCCATCGCCTCGGCCGCGGTGCGCAGCGGATACCCGGGCACACCGCTGAGCGGCTCCAGAAGCACCTGCCCGCCGATCCGACCGACGGCCTCGGCCGCGTACCGCAGCGACCGCACCGCGAGCTCGTCCTGCTGCTCCGGGGTGCCGCCGGTGCGGGTGCCGTGCAGCGCGTTGAAGAGCCGGCAGCCGAGTCGCTCGCCGATACCGGCGACCACGTCGGCGTTGTCGGTGAACTCCCGGGCGCGGGCCGGGTCGGACAGCACTCCGCGCTCGCCCGCGGGCATGTCCCCGGCGTAGAAGTTCAGCACCACCAGGGATACCCCGGCGTCGGTGATCGACCGCACGAACCGGTCCACCTCCGCATCCCCGGGCACCGGGCGGTCGAACGGCCACCAGGACTCGACCGCGTCGAACCCGGCTGCGCGGGCCGCCGCCGGTCGCCGCTCGACCGGGAGCTCGGTGAACAGGACGGAGAGGTTGACGTCGAAGCGGTCGGGATGCACCGGCCCCCCTGTGGCGGTTCGCGGGATGTCTCGCGGAACCTAGCCACCGCGGTGGCACCGGTCAACGCGCCCCGCCCGCACCGCCGACCGCCGCGCGGCGCCCGTACGTTTAGGTTTGCGCCACACCCAGTCGCATCCTCGGGAGGCCGACGATGATCCTGCGCGCCGAGTTCACCACGGAGCCGTTCGAAGGGGAAGGCGAGCCGCCCGCGCACGCGGTGGCCGCGCGCGATCTGCTGCTGCGCTCCGGGCTCGAACCGGATTTCGGACCGCTGGGCACCTCGGTCACCGGCAGTCGCGAGGTGCTGCTGCCCGCGCTGTCCCAGCTGCTGGACGAGGTGCTCAGCACCGACGCGGACCGGATCACCCTGCAGGTGACCGTGGAGCGACCGCAGGGCTAAAACCGCTCGCGCGACGTTCGCGTCCGGGGGAGGCGGACCGGCGCGTTAGGCTCGCGGTGTGCACCCGCTCGCCACCGCGATCGCCCCGCTGCTCGCCCGCACCGGCGGTACGACCGTGCCGCTCGCGGAACGCGCGGCCGGAGATGTGCTGCTGTATTGGGACGGTGTCCCCGCGGTCGCCGTCCGGCTGCCGGGTGAAGAGCTGACGAGCGCCCTGGACCGGATGATCGTCCAGGTGGAGGACGAGCTCGGCGCGCAGTTGCCCGACCTGTCCCGCCCGGACAAGCAGCGCGCGGTGCGCCTGCTGGAGGAGCGCGGGGCGTTCACGCTGCGCAAATCGGTGGAGTCGGTGGCCAAGGCGCTCGGCGTCAGCCGGTTCACGGTCTACAACTACCTCAACCGGGACAGCGGCGCGGACGACTGACCGGTCCGCCCGGCACGCGGTCCCGCGCCCGGCCCGTTACCTCCGCGAGTGGCGGCGCAGGCCCGCTGACCCGATACTTCAACAAACTGTTGACACCTTGCGGCGCTCGCCCGTAGCTTCTCCCGAACCACAAGCTCGTGACCAGCGCCACCGCCGCCGCGCTCAGCGCAGAACGGCCTGCGTCACCCGGAGATCCCGTGTTTGGACCGCTATGCCGACACCGCCATCCGATACCGCAGCAGGCCCCGGCGGGCTGAACGCGCTGCCCCGCGCGGAGCTCCTGGCACAGCTGCGCTCGTGCCTGGACATCCCCCGCTGGGCCGAGGACATCGCCGCGGCCGCCCCGTTCCCCGACGCGGACGCGGTGCAGCGCGCCGCGGACGCCGCGGCGCCCGAGCTCACCGAGCAGGAGATCCACCAAGCCCTGGCCGCGCACCCGCGGATCGGCAGCCGCCCGGAGGGGTCCGGCACCGAGGCCACCTGGTCGCGCAGCGAGCAGTCCGGCGTGGACTCCGCCGACGCGGACCTCGCCGAGCGGCTGCACCGCGGCAACGCGGCCTACGAGCAGCGGTTCGGGCACGTCTACCTGGTCTGCGCCAGCGGGCGCAGCGGGGCCGAGCTGCTGGAGATCCTGCACGCGCGCCTGGACAACGACCCGGCCGACGAACTGCGCGTCGTCGCCGGGGAACTCCGCGAGATCGCACGACTGAGAGTGGCGAGGCTGATCCAACGATGAGTGCAGTGACCACGCACGTGCTGGACGCGGCTGTCGGCAGGCCGGCCGCGGGCATCGCGGTGCGGCTGGAGACCGCGGACGGGTCCGCCGAGCTCGGCCGTGCCGCCACCGATGACGACGGCCGGGCCCGCGACCTCGGGCCGGACCGGCTGGACGCGGGCGATTACCGACTCACCTTCGACACCGGGGAGTACTTCGCCCGCACCGGTACCGACACCTTCTACCCGCAGGTGCAGATCACCTTCCGCATCGCCGATCCGGCCCAGCACCACCACGTTCCGCTGCTGCTGAGCCCGTTCGCCTACTCCACGTACCGAGGGAGCTGACCACCATGGGCATCGTCATGGGCCCGAACCAGTACGGCAAGGCCGAGGTGCGGCTCGTCGCCGTCGACCGCTCGACCCCGCGCCACCGCATCAAGGACCTCACCGTCAGCAGCGCGCTGCGCGGCGAGCTCGATCCGGCGCACCTGACCGGGGACAACAGCAAGGTGCTGCCCACCGACACGCAGAAGAACACCGTCTTCGCCTTCGCCCGCGAGGCTCCGGTCGGCGAGATCGAGGACTTCGCGCTGCGCCTCGGCAAGCACTTCACCTCCACCGCGGACGGGATCACCGGCGCCCGAATCCTCATCGACGAGCACGCCTGGGAGCGCATCCAGGTCGACGGCGCCGGGCACGACCACTCGTTCAGCCGCGGCGGCGACGAGAAGCGCACCACCGCGGTGACCTTCGACGGCGAGCACGCGCACGTGGTCTCCGGGCTGCGCGACCTGGTGGTGCTCAAGTCCACCGGCTCGGAGTTCCACGGCTACCCGAAGGACCGGTACACGACGCTGGCCGAGACCTCCGATCGCGTGCTGGCCACCGCGGTCACCGCGCGCTGGCGCTACAGCAGCACCGACGTGGATTGGGCGAAGAGTTTCGAATCGGTGCGCGCCCGGCTGCTGGCCGCCTTCGCCGAGACGCACAGCTACGCGCTGCAGCAGACGCTCTACGAGATGGGCAAGGCGGTGCTGCACGAGCACCCGGAGATCGCCGAGGTCCGGCTGTCCCTGCCGAACAAGCACCACTTCGCGGTGGACCTCCAGTTCTGCGGACTGGACAACGCGAACGAGGTCTTCCACGCCGCCGACCGCCCGTACGGGCTGATCGAGGGAATCGTCACCCGCGACGAAGCCGAGCCGCAGCCCGCGGCCTGGTACAGCATCGACGAGTTCTAGAAACCCACCGGAAAGGCCCGACCCGCGGACGCGGATGTTCGCGGGCGGATGAATCCTGCCCGAAAAACGGTCCGCACGACCATTTCCACTGCGGACGGATCTTCAATTCCCGGTAACGGAAGGAAACTTCGGCACAACCGGGAAAAGTCAACCTTATCGCCCAGGCATTCCCATTCTCCTCGCGGCCCTGGAGCATTCGATGGCGCTGTTCAAAACCCGCCGGAACCACGGCACCCGGAACGGATCACCCGCTGACGTGCACCCGGTCGACCAGGTCCCACCGCCCGCGCGCATGCTCGCCTACGGCGTGCAGCACGTGGTGGCCATGTACGCCGGGGTGGTCGCCCCGCCGCTGATCATCGGCGAGGCCATCGGCCTGCCCCCGACGGATCTCACCCTGCTCATCGGCGCGAGCCTGTTCACCGCCGGGATCGCCACGATGCTGCAGTCGCTGGGCGTGTGGCGGGTGGGCGCCCGGCTCCCGTTCGTCAACGGCGTCACCTTCGGCTCCGTGGCCCCCATCCTGGCGATCGTCGGGCAGCAGACCGGCCAGGAGAACCCGCTATCGGTGATCTACGGGTCCGTGCTCATCGCCGGGGTGCTGGCGTTCCTGGTCGCCCCGTACTTCTCCCGCCTGGTGCGGTTCTTCCCACCGGTGGTCAACGGCACCGTCATCACGCTGATCGGATTGTCGCTGATGCCGGTCGCGGTGGGCTGGATCGCCGGCCAGGACGAATCCGCACCCGACTACGGGGCGCCGGGCAAGATCCTGCTCGGCGCGTCGACGTTCGCGCTGGTATTGCTGCTCAACCGGTTCCTGAAAGGATTCCTCAACCGGATCGCGCTGCTGATCGGCCTGGTCGTGGGCTCGCTGGTGGCCTGGCCCGCCGGCTACGTGGACACCTCGACGTTCGCGTCCGCGCCGCTGTTCGACCTGCCCGTGCCGTTCGACCTCGGTGCGCCCGCGTTCAGCATCACCGCCACGCTCTCGATCTGCATCGTGATGCTCGTGGCCATGATGGAGAGCACTGCCGACATGATCGCGCTCGGCGAGATCGTGGACCGCCCGGCCGATGAGGCCACGATCGCCGCGGGACTGCGCGCGGACGGCGCCGGGAGCGCGCTGGCCGCGGTGTTCGGCGGATTCACCTGCAGCGCGTTCGCGCAGAACGTCGGGCTGGTCGCGCTGACCCGGGTGCGCAGCCGATACGTCGTGGCCACCGGCGGCGGCGTCCTGGTGCTGCTCGGGCTGTTCCCGATGGCCGGCGCGGTGGTCTCCCTGGTCCCGCAGCCGGTGCTCGGCGGGGCGGCGCTGGTGCTGTTCGGCTCGGTGGCCGCCAGCGGCATCCGCACGTTGGGCCGGGCCGACCTCGGGGATCCGCTCAACTCGCTGCTCGTGGCCGGCGCGCTGGGCATCGGACTGGTGCCGGTGGTGGCCCCCGGCTTCTACGAGAGCTTCCCGAGCTCGCTGCGCACAGTGCTCGACTCGGGTATCAGCACCGGGTGCATCGCGGCGCTGCTGCTCAACCTGCTGTTCAACGCGTTTCGCCGGAAAACGGCCGATACGCCGGAAAACGCCTGATCACCGCGCATGCGCGGTGTCGTTGCTGCTGCATTCGGCGCAATTTCCTGGTCCCGCGGGCGGTATTTCGCGATCAGGTGAAACGGCCTGCCGTTCCGGTTCGTTGATCGCGAGAACTCATGCCCGAAGTTGGGAGACGCAATGCGAACGCGCGTCCTGATCACCGCCGCGCTGGTGGGTGCCTCGGCACTCGCCGCGCCGGCGGCAGCAGCGGAGGAACCGGAACCGGCAGCACCCGGTCCCACCGCGCAGCAGTGGGGCCTGGACCAGGTGCACGCCCCCGATGCGTGGCCGGTCAGCACCGGCGCCGGCCAGACGATCGCCGTGGTCGACTCCGGCGTGGACCTCGACCACCCGGACCTGGCGAACAAGCTGGTCCCCGGCGCCACCTTCGTGGGCTGCGGTGACCGTCCCGCGCCGTGCGGCAACGGCGACTGGCGCGGGACGGACGGCGAAGGCCAGCCCGCCGACGTGCACGGCACGCACGTGGCCGGCATCGCCGCCGCCTCCGGCGGGGTCACCGGCGTGGCCCCGGACGCGCGGATCATGCCGATCAAGGCCCTGGAGGACGGGTCGGGCAGCTTCGCCGAGATCGGCCAAGGCGTGCGGCACGCGGCGGACAACGGCGCCGACGTGATCAACCTCAGCGTGGGCGCCTTACCCGGTTCGCAGGCGCTGACCCTGCTCGGGCTGACCGCGGAGACCAAGGAAGCGATCGCGTACGCGCGGGAGAAGGGCGTGGTCGTGGTCGCCGCCGCGGGCAACGAAACCGCGCCGCTGTGCGCGACTCCCGCGTTCGAGTCCGGGGCGCTGTGCGTGGGCGCCACCGACCAGCAGGAGAACCGGGCGCTCTACTCCAACCTCGGGATCAAGCTGGACACCGACGTGGTCTCCGGACCCGGCGGCTCCTCGCTGGGCGGCTGCGAGGAGGACATCTGGTCCACCGTGCCGCGCGGCATGGGCTCGGGCGAGTGCGGCGACGCGGACCACGACGCGCTGGCGGGCACCTCGATGGCCGCCCCGCACGTTTCCGGTGTGGCGGCGCTGCTGACCGCGCAGGGCCGGAACGCCGACGGCGTCGAGCAGGCGCTGCTGGACTCCGCGCGCACCCCGCTGCTCGGGGACGCGCGCGGGGTGTTCAACCCGCTGTACGGCAAGGGCATCGTCGACGCGGGGGCCGCGGTCCGCGCACCGGCCTGATCCGTCCCGACCTGCGAACGAAGGGGGCCGTCCGATCCCGGGCGGTCCCCTTTTTCGGGCCGCAGGCGGTGGCCCGAAGACGCGTCCATTGCCGTGACCGGCACGTTCGCGCGGGAAAACCGATTGTCCCGAAACGCCGGTGCGGGTCAGGCTGACCTCATGAGCACCGAGGACTCCGCGGTCGCGACCCGTGCCGCCGCCTACCCCGATCTGGATCACATCTACGCCCAGTGCAGCGGGCCCGGCGGATTGCGGCTGGCCGAGCACCTGGCCGAGGCAATCGGATTGCGCGCGGGCGCCGTGCTGGTCGATGTGGGCGCCAACCGGGGATTGCAGACCTGCTGGCTGGCCAAGGAGTACGGGGTCACCGCGCTCGCCCTCGACCCCTGGGAAGACCGGCAGGACGGTCGCCCGATGGTCGAGCACATCGCAGGCAACGCACGCGAGTGGGGCGTCGCCGACCGGGTGATCGCGGTGCGGGCAGGTGTCCCCGATACCCCGTTCGCGGCGGAATCCTTCGACTTCGCCTACTGCACCACGACGCTGGAAATGATCCGCGGCCTTCAGGGCGAGGCCGGCTATCGGGACGCGCTCGGCGAGATCCACCGGATCCTGAAGCCCGGTGGGATGTTCGGGCTCGGTGAGCCGATGCACCTGGATGCCCCGATTCCCGAGGATCTGCGCCCGTACGTGACCCGGGGTGAGTTCTGCTAGGCCGACTGCTTCAGCGACCTGACCAGTACGGCGGCCCAGGTGGCCGACGCGGGGTTCGACGTGGTCCACGCCGAGCATCCCGCGGACGCCGCCGCGTGGTGGGACGAGTTCGCGCGCCACGACCCGTTCGCCAAGGCCGACCCGGACGGCGACCCCACCACCTTGCGGATCGATGCCGGGCGCTGGACCAGCTTCGGCGTGGTCATCGCGCGCAAGCCGACCGGTCCGCGGAGCTGATCCGCCGACCGGTCGGCGCGGCGACCGCACCCGGTCAGCAGCGCTTGCGGCGCCGGCAGCCGAACGCGAGGGCCGCGGTGACCAGCACGCTCGCCAGGGCGATCTGCCCGCCGAGCACGATGCGGTTGACGCTGACCGCCGGGTGCCAGACCACGGAACCGTCCTCGCGCACCGCGAACGCCCCGACCGGCCGGGCCACCCCGCCGGCTCCGCTGCCGCTACCGGTTCCCCCGCCGGAATCACCGCCACCGCCGCGACCACCGCCGAAGCGCACCTCGGCCACCGGCAGCAGGGTCGTCCCGCCCTGCCGCACCGGTTCACCGAAGACCTGGTCACCGGTCACCCGATCCGCCACCGCCCGCAGCGCGTCGCGCTCGCCCGAGTCCTCGCCCATCGTTGTGCTCCCGTCCGGTCCGCCGATGCCGTCCGCGGACGATTCTGGCAGAGCGCGAGCCCGGGCACCGCCGCGTTCAGCGGGCCAGCGACCGCAGCCGGTCCTCGTCGATCCCGGTCGTGCGCTGCACCTCGGCGGCGTCGGTGGCCCCGCTGTCCAGCGCCCGCACGAAGGTCGCGGCCAGCGCGCGGGCGGTGGCCGGCTCGTCCAGCACCGCCGAATCGGACTGCCCGACGTAAGCGGCCAGCCGCTCACCCTGCGGACCCGCGGCTTCCCGGAACTCGGCGAACACCGCCGCGTAGCGGGTGACCAGCTGCGCCGGGTGCAGGTCCCAGCTCTGGTGGAAGCCGTGCGCCAGCGACCGGCGCACCAGCCGGTAGTGCGTGCGCCACCCGTGCTCGACCTGGTCGCCGACCGGCAGCACGTTGGTGGATCCGTCCGAGCAGAGCACCCCGCGCCCGGCTGCGGCGACCTGCATCGCGTTCCGGGCGAAGTCGCAGGCTCCGTGCGCCAGGTGCTGGTGCTGGGCGGTCAGCCCGCACGCGGCCGTGTAGTCGTACGTGCCGAAGTGCAGGCCGCTGATCCGGCCCGCCCCCGCGCGCAGGAATCCGGGCAGCGCGAACCGCCCGTCCGCGTCCACGACGGACTGGGTGGTCTCCACCTGGATCTCGAAGCGCAGCGCCCCGCTCGGCAGGCCCAGCCGCTCTTCGAGCAGGCCGAGCAGTTCGGCGAACACCTCGACCTGCGCGACATCGACGACCTTGGGGAAGGTGATGACCAGCCCGTCCGGCAGGTCCCCGCCCTCGTCCAGCAGCGCGGTGAGGAAGACGTCCAGGGTGCGCGCGGAACGCTCGCGCAGCTGCGGGGTGTCGAACGACTTCACCCGCGGCCCGAAGAACTGCGGGCCACCGCCGCCGGCGCACCACCGCGCCGCGATGCGCGCGGTGCGGTCGGCATCGGCGTCCTCGGTCTCGTCGTCCGGTGTCCCGTAGCCGTCCTCGAAGTCGAAGCGCAGGTCCTCGACCGGGGCGCGCTCCAGCTTCGCCCGCACCCGCGGGTGCACGGCGGAGGCCGTGCCGGGATCGAGGTCGAGCAGCGCGGCCAGCTCGGTCGGTCCGGGCAGGTGCCCGTCCAGTGCCGCCAGTGCCTGCCGGCCCCAGTCGTGCACCGTGTCCGGACCGATCGCACCGGCGGGCACGTAGCAGGTGTGCACCGGTTGCCGGGAGCTCGGCGCACCGGGGTACTCCCGCCGCATCTTCTCGTCCACAGGAGACAGTCGAGCCAGCAGCTCGGTCACCTCGGCCCGGTCCAGCGATTCCGCAATGCCACCCACGATTCCTCCACTGCTCAGCGGTGCGGGGCGTCCCCCGGCGGAATCCTCCACCGGGGAACGCCCCGCGCACGTCATGGACATCTCCCGGCCGCGCCGGGATTCGGCCCTCCTGGAACCCGATCCGCGCCGGGACGCCTCAGTCGATCTGCTCGTAGGCGGGCAGGGTCAGGAAGTCGACGAACTCGTCGGCCACCGCGACCTTCTCGAACAGCTCGACCGCGCGGGAGAGGTCGTCGGTGGGGAACCCGGATTCGGCGCGCAGCGCCTTCTCCGTGTCCGCGATCACCTCGCGGACCAGTTCGACCGTGACCTGCTCGCCACCGGCCAGGACCACGTCGTTGTGCAGCCACTGCCAGAGCTGCGACCGGGAGATCTCGGCGGTGGCGGCGTCCTCCATCAGGTTGTGGATCGCCGCTGCGCCGTTGCCGCCCAGCCAGGACACGATGTAGCGGACGCCGACGTCGACCGCCGCGCGCAGGCCCTCGATCGTCTTCTCACCCGGCGTCGCTGCGACGTTGAGCAGGTCGTCGGCGGTAATCGCCACGTCCTCGCGGACCCGGTCGATCTGGTTGGGCTTGTCGCCGAGGACCTTGTCGAACTCCTCGAAGCAGATCGGGACCAGCCCGGGGTGCGCGACCCAGGAACCGTCGAAGCCGTCCCCGGCCTCCCGGCTCTTGTCGTCGTGCACCTTGCCCATGGCCTTCTCGTTCGTCTCCGGGTCCTTGGTGGGGATGAACGCGGCCATGCCGCCGATCGCGAACGCACCGCGCTTGTGGCAGGTGCGCACCAGCAGCTCGGTGTAGGCCCGCATGAACGGCGCGGTCATGCCCACCGAGTTGCGGTCCGGCAGGATGTAGCGGTCCGAGTCGCGGAACGTCTTGATGACGCTGAACAGGTAGTCCCAGCGCCCGGCGTTGAGCCCCGCGGAGTGGTCGCGCAGTTCGTAGAGGATCTCCTCCATCTCGAATGCGGCCGGGTAGGTCTCGATGAGCACGGTGCCGCGGATGGTGCCGTGCGGGATGCCGAGCTGCTGCTGGGCGTGCGTGAACACGTCGTTCCACAGCCGGGCTTCGAGGTGGCTCTCCATCTTGGGCAGGTAGAAGTACGGCCCGCTGCCGCGCTGCAGCAGCTCGGCGGCGTTGTGGAAGAAGTACAGGCCGAAGTCCAGCAGCGCGCCGACCATCGGCTTGCCGTCGACGAGCACGTGCTTCTCGTCCAGGTGCCAGCCGCGCGGGCGCACCAGCTGCACGGCGTGCCGGATGTCGTCGCGCAGCGAGTACGACTTGCCTTCCGGCGTGTGCAGCTCGATCTGCTTGCGCACCAGGTCGTACAGGTTGACCTGGCCGGACACCACGTTGTCCCAGTGCGGGGTGTTCGCGTCCTCCAGGTCGGCCAGCCAGATGCGGGCGCCGGAGTTGGCCGCGTTGATGGCCATCTTGCGGCTGGTCGGCCCGGTGATCTCGACGCGCCGGTCGGCGATGTCGGCCGGCGGTTCGGCGACCTGCCAGTCGCCCTCCCGCACGTGCTTGGTCTCGGGCAGGAAGTCGAGCCGCCCCTTCGCGGCGGCCTCGGCCCTGCGCTCGCCCCGGCGGGCGAGCAGATCGTCGCGCCGCGCGCCGAAGGTGCGCTGCAGGTCGGCAACGAACTCCAGGGCGGCGCTGGTCAGGATCTCGTCGCCGCGCTCCACCGCGCCGCCGAGCACCCGCACGCCGGGAACGGTTGCTGCGTCAGGTGCCGTTTCGGACATGGGAAGTCCACCTCTTTCTGCCGTGCATCACCGCGGTGGCCGATCCGCTCACCGCGCCGCGGGAAGTCGTAGAACCAGCCTCGCAAGGACCAAGCTTTTCTGCATCGTGGATGTTAGTTTCCACATGGCGTTCCGAGCAACACCGTACGCTCGTACCGGAACGGCTAGACTCGCGCGGTCGGCGCGAAGCGGACGGACCAGTGCAGTGGGAGGGAGTTGTGCGATGACCACTGCCCCGAAGGGCGCGAACCAGGGCGGCGGGGTGCAATCGGTCGAGCGGGCCTTCGAGCTGCTCGAACTGATGGCCGACTCCGGCGGCGAGGTCGCCCTGTCGGAACTGGCGGACCGGTCCGGTCTCCCGCTGCCGACCATCCACCGGATCATGCGCACCCTGGTCGGCAACGGCTACGCGCGCCAGCAGCCCTCCCGCCGCTACGCGCTCGGCCCGCGGCTGATCCGGCTCGGCGAGACCGCCAGCAAAGCCCTCGGCGCCTGGGCTCGCCCCTACCTGGCCGAACTCACCGAGGCCACCGGGGAGACGTCGAACATGGCGGTGCTGGACGGCGCGCAGATCGTCTACGTGGCGCAGGTGCCCTCGCAGCACTCGATGCGGATGTTCACCGAGGTCGGCCGTCGCGTCGACGCGCACGCCACCGCCGTGGGCAAGGCCGTCATGGCCGACCTGCCGCCGGACTCGGTGAATCAGCTGCTCAGCCGCAGCGGGATGCGCCCGCAGACCGAGCGCACCATCAGCACCGTCGAGGAGATGCAGCACGAACTCGGCCGCATCCGGCAGCACGGCTACGCGGTCGACGACGGGGAGCAGGAGGTCGGGGTCCGCTGCTTCGCGGTCGCCGTGCCGGACGCCCCCGCGGGCGCGGCGATCTCCATCAGCGGCCCGGAAGGTCGGATGACCCGCATCTCGCTGGACGAGGTGATCCCGCTGATGCAGCGCCTGGCGCACGAACTCGCCGACGAGCTAGCGGTCAGCGATACCGCCTGAGCCGGGCAACCGCGTCGAGACCCGCCGGGTGGTGCCGGCCGCGCGCGCCGGAACCGGCCGGCACCACGTCACGCGACCGCCAAACCCTGCACCCGCTGCTGCCACGCGGTGCCGTGCGGCTGCAGCCGCACCTCGCGCACGTCGTCGGATCCGCGGGACAGGCCCAGCAGCAGGAACGAATCGGCCAGCCGCTCCACCAGCCCGGCGCCCCATTCGACGACGACGGCCGCCTCGGTGAGGTCGGTATCCAGGTCCAGATCGTCGATCTCGTCCAGCCCGCCGAGCCGGTACGCGTCCACGTGCACCAACGCGGGCCCGGTCCCGGACGCCGGCCGGTGCACCCGGGCGAGGACGAAGGTCGGCGAGGTGATCCGCCCGGAAACCCCCATCCCGGCGGCGATACCCCTGGTCAGCACGGTCTTACCCGCGCCGAGCGGGCCGTCCAGCAGGACCAGGTCCCCGGCCCGCAGCAGCGCCCCCAGCCTGCGGCCGAACTCCAGCGTGTCCGCCTCCAGCGGCAACCGGATCGCGCGGTCGATGCTCAACTCCCCGCCACCTTCCTCCGTCGCGCGGTCCGCTTCCGGGCATAGCTCCTGCGCACCAGCGCTGCGATGTGTTCGGTGACCAGCTCGGGACACTCCAGGATCACCAGGTGGCCCGCCCCCGCGACCCGGACGAGCTCGGCGTCGGGCAGTTCCCCGGCGATCACCTCCGCGTGCGGCACGTACGGGGTGAGCCGGTCGGCGTCCCCGCTGAGCACCAGGACCTCGCAATGCCGCAACGCGGCCAGCGCATCCTTCCGGGAGTGCGTACTGATGGTCTCCAGGAAGTCGGTGATGACCTCCACGGACGTGGACCCGATCATGTCGGCCATCAGGTCCACCACGGTGGGCGAGATCGACCGGTCACCGAACGCGAGGGTCCGGATGACGTTCCAGGTGATCCGGTCGCCGACCTTGCGGGTGCGCTCCACGAGGGCCGGCTGCAGATCGGCCAGCACGCCCAGGCCGCGGGTCAGCGGATTGGACCGGGACAGCACCGGCCGCGGCAGCCCCGAGGAACCCACCTCGCCGCACGAGCTGCCGACGAAGGCCACCCCGCGCACGTGGTCGCGGAAGAGCTCCGGCCGCTGCGCGGCCAGCGCCATGATCGCCATCCCGCCCATGGAGTGGCCGACGAGCACCACCGGCCCGCTGCGGACCGTCGCGCGCAGCACCGCGTCCAGGTCCCGGCCGAGCTGATCGATGGTGCTCGTGCGCTTCGACGAGTGCCCGGACCGGCCGTGGCTGCGCAGGTCGAACAGCACCAAGCGCACCCGCGGATCGGACATCTCCGGCAGGTCGCGGCGCTGGAAGTGCCAGGACCGGGAATCCAGCGTGAAGCCGTGCACGAGCAGCACGGTCAGCTCCGCCTCGCCCTCGGCCGGGTCGATCTCCTGCACCGACAGCGGGATCCCGTCATCGGCGGCCACGGTCGACCGGCGGTCCGACGGCAGCTGGCCGAGGACCTCGTCGGCGTACGGATCGGTGGACTTGCGGCGCAGCGCGGCGCGCGTGCTGTGCGTGGCGACCCCGACCGCCGCACCGGTCACCGCCGCCCCCACGGCTCCGCTGCCCCACGCGAGGGCCTGCCACAGCGGCTTCATGCCGACCTCCCCAGTCCGCCGAACCGTTCGCCGCGACACCGCGGGACCGGGCACCCGCGCCGCCCCATCACGCCTCCACCACCGTGCGCGTCACCCGCGGCCGGTACATCCCGGTGACGATCTCGTAGTGGATGGTGCCGAGGCCGTCCGCCCACTCGGCGGCCGTGGGCTCCCCGCGGTCGCCCGGCCCGAACAGCACCACCTCGTCGCCCTCGTGGACCTGGTCGTCCCCGCAGTCCACGACCAGCTGGTCCATGCAGACCCGGCCGACCACCGGACGGCGGCGCCCGGCCAGCCAGACCGACATCCGGCCGGACAGCCCGCGCGGCACGCCGTCGGCGTAGCCGACCGGCACCAGCGCCAGGGTCACCGCGTGCGGCGCGGTCCACCGGTGCCCGTAGGAGACTCCTTCGCCGGCCGCGACGCGCTTGGTGCCCACCACCGAGGAGCGGAAGGTCATCGCCGGGCGCAGATCGTGTTCCCCGACCCCGGGAACCGGATCCAGCCCGTACACCGCGATCCCCGGGCGGACCAGGTCGAAGTGCAGGTCCGGCCTGGTCAGCAGGGCCGCGGAGTTGGCGAGGTGCCGGATCGGGCGCAGTCCGGCCGCGCGAGCGCGCAGGTAGGCGTCCTGGAACCGCTCCGCCTGCCGGTCCACCGAGGGGTGCCCGGGCTCGTCGGCGCAGGCCAGGTGCGACCAGACCGCGGCGACCTCGATCCAGCCGCGCTCCTCGGCCTTGGCCGCCCGTTCCACCAGCGTCGGCCAGGCCGCCGGCGGGCACCCGTTGCGGCTGAGCCCGGTGTCGATCTTCAGGTGCACCCTGGCGGTGCCCCCGCGCCGGTCCGCGGCCGCGGCGATCCGGTCGAGCTCGCCGACCGAGGAGGCGGACAGTTCCACATCGGCGTCCACCGCGGGCCCGAAGTCGTCGTCGGCCGTGTGCAACCAGCACAGCAGCGGCGCGCGCACACCCGAGGTGCGCAGCTGCAACGCCTCGTCGACCGAAGCGACGCCGAGGCAGTCCGCCCCGGATTCGAGCGCGGCCCGCGCGACCGGTACCGCCCCGTGCCCGTAGCCGTCGGACTTGACGACGACCATGGTCGCGGCGCCCGAACGGCGGCCCCGCGCCGAGAGCACCCTGGTGTTGTGCCGGATCGCACCGAGATCCACCCGCAGGTCGGCACGCCGGGCTGGCTGGTCACTCATGGCCTGGACATGGTCCCACACCCGACCCCGGCGGCTGCGCGCGCCGGACACCTTCTCCCCTGGTCAGCCGCACTGTAGCCAACATCACTCGAACCGGTGGGACGGTCGGGCCTGCGCAAGGGCCCGGCCGGGAACAGCCTGCGACGCCGATCGGCCCACGCCGTCACGTCAAGGCGGCGCGGCGGACCGCTCGGACGGCGGCGGGAACCTGGTCGAGCAGCGCAGACGCCCCGATCGGCGCGCCGACGCCGTCCGCATCCCGCGCAGCCAGCTCGGCGGCGTCCGAGTGCACCCGGGTGGCGCAGCCGCACGCCAGCCACGGGTCCATCCCGGAGGCCAGCAGCGCGCCGATCAGCCCGGTCAGCACGTCCCCGGAACCCGCGGTGGCCGGCCAAGCCTGCTGCGAATCGTTCACCAGCACCCGGCCGTCCGGGGCGGCGACGACCGTGGTGTTGCCCTTGAGCAGCAGCACCACGTCGAAGCGGGCGGCGACGCGACGGGCCGCGGCCACCCGGTCCGTCCCGACCGGTCCGGCGCCGAGCCGTTCGAACTCCCCGTCGTGCGGGGTGAGCACCACCGGTGCGTCCGGGTCGCGCGCGTCCCACAACGTCGGGTCCGCGCCCAGCAGCGTGATCGAATCGGCGTCCGCGCAGACCGGGCGCCCGGAATCGAACACGTGCCGCAGCACGTCCCGCCCGCTGGCACCGGTTCCGATGCCCGGTCCGACCGCCCACGCCTGCACCCGCCCGGCGTCGGTGACCGAACCGGTGACCACCACCTCCGGCCAGCGGCGGCACACCTCGTCGGCGGCCGGGCCCGCGTAGCGCACCATCCCGGAGGTCGCGCGCACCGCCGAACCGCCGGCCAGCACGGCCGCGCCGGGGAACGTGGCGGAACCGGCCGCCACGCCGACCACGCCCTGGCTGTACTTGTCGTCCTCCGGGCCCGGCACCGGCCACGCCGCACCGACATCGGCGGCGTCGAGCACGTGCAGCTCCGGCTCGGGCAGATCGCCGTCCAGCCCGATGTCGGCGACCAGCACATCACCCGAGCGCACCGCCCCGGGCCCGAGCACGTGGCACGGTTTGCGCCCGCCGAAGGTCACCGTCACGTCCGCCGACACAGCGGGGCCGTCCACCGCACCGGTGACCGGGTCGACCCCGCTGGGCAGGTCGACGGACACGATCGGCATCAGCACCCGGTCGACCAGCTCGGCGGCCATCGGGCGCAGCCCACCGGACGCGGAGAGCCCGACGATCCCGTCGACGACCGCGTCCGCCCGCTGCACCGCCTCCGCGGCCTCGGCACCGACCCCGGTCGTGTCCGGGTTCGGTCCCTCGGCGCGCACCGCGCGACCCCCGGCGCGGCGCAGCGCGAGCAGTCCGCCCTGGTGCGCCCGATCGGCGTCCAGCAGCACGGCCGTCACACCGACACCTCGCTTGCGCAGGAAGGATCCTGCCCACAGCGCGTCACCGCCGTTGTTGCCCGCACCGACGAGCAGCGTGACGTGTCGCCCGGCGACCCCGCCGGTGCACTCGGTCAACACCTGCGCGGTGTGCCGCGCGACGGCGTGCGCGGCGCGACGCATCACGGCCGGCTCGGGAGTCCGGGTGAACAGCCGCTGCTCGGCGGCACGGATCTGCTCGGGCGTCCACACTCCGCGCATCGGGTCCTCCGGCGACCACATCGTCGTTCCAGCCGAGCCCATGATCGCAGGTCCGCGCGGCGCCGCCCGCGGAGGAGCCCCGCGCGGTCAGCGGCCTTCGGCCACCACGTGCGCCCCGGCGACATCCGCGTCGTGCGTCAGCGACACGTGCCAGGCCACCACTCCGCGCTCCCGGGCCGCGGCCGCCAGCGCACCCGAGATGCGCAGCTCCGGACGACCGTCGGCGCCCGGCACCACCTCGCAGTCGAGGAACCGGCAGCCCGCCGGGACGCCGAGCGCCTTGGCCGCGGCCTCCTTGGCGGCGAACCGCGCGGCCAGCGAGCGACCGGTCCGCGGACTGCCGTCCGGGCGGGAGCGTTCCCGCGGGGTGAACACGCGGTCCGCGAGCCCCGGCGTGCGGCGCAGCGTCGCGGCGAACCGCGGCACCCCGACCAGGTCCGTGCCGATCCCGACGAGCACGACTACTCCACGGTCACGGACTTGGCCAGGTTGCGCGGCTTGTCCACGTCGTAGCCCCGCGCCCGCGCGATCTCGGCCGCCATGACCTGCAGCGGAACGGTCGACACCAGCGGCTGCAGCAGTGTGGGCACGGCCGGGATGGTGATCAGCTCGTCGGCGAACGGCCGCACCTCCTCGTCACCGCGCTCGGCGATGACGATGGTGCGGGCGCCGCGCGCCTGGATCTCCCGGATGTTGGACACCATCTTGGCGTGCAGCTGGGCGCGGCCGGTGGGCGAGGGCATGACCACCACGACCGGCAGATCCTGCTCGATCAGCGCGATCGGCCCGTGCTTGAGCTCGCCCGCGGCGAAGCCCTCGGCGTGCATGTAGGCGAGTTCCTTGAGCTTGAGCGCGCCCTCCAGCGCGACCGGGTAGCCCACGTGCCTGCCCAGGAACAGCACCGCCTTGGACGTGGCCATCTCGGTCCCGAGCTCGCGCACCTGCTCCACGGTGGACAACGTGTCGCGCACCGCTTCGGGCATCGCCGCCAGCTCGTCGAACTCGCGGGCCACCTCGTCGGAGTACTTCGTGCCGCGCGCCTGGGCCAGGGCGAGGCCGACCAGGTAGTTCGCCGCGATCTGCGCGAGGAACGTCTTGGTCGCCGCCACCCCAATCTCCGGTCCGGCGTGCGTGTAGAGCACCGCGTCGGACTCGCGCGGGATCTGCGCACCGTTGGTGTTGCAGATCGCCAGCACCCGGGCGTGCTGGGTGCGCGCGTGCCGCACCGCCTCCAGCGTGTCGGCGGTCTCCCCGGACTGCGAGATCGCCACGACCAGCGTGTCCCGTCCCAGCACCGGGTCGCGGTAGCGGAACTCGCTGGCCAGCTCGACCTCGACCGGGATCCGGCACCAGTGCTCGATGGCGTACTTGGCCAGCAGCCCGGAGTGGTACGCGGTCCCGCAGGCGACGACGAAGACCTTGTCGATGTCGCGCAGGTCCTGCTCGGCCAGCCGCAGCTCGTCGAGGACCACCCCGCCCCGGGCGAAGTGCCCGCGCAGCGTGTTGCGCAGCGCTTCCGGCTGCTCCTCGATCTCCTTGAGCATGAAGTAGTCGTGGCCGCCCTTCTCGGCGGCCGACAGGTCCCAATCGACGGTGAACGGTTTGACCTCGACGTCGGCACCCGCGAAGTCGGTCACCCGGTAGCCGTCCCGGGTGATGGTCACCACCTGGTCCTGGCCGAGCTCCACCGCATCCCGGGTGTGCTCGATGAACGCCGCGACGTCGGACGCCAGGAAGTGCTCCCCGTCGCCGACCCCGACGACCAGCGGCGACGACCTGCGCGCGGCCACCACGGTGCCCGGCTCGTCGGCGTGCGTGACGAGCAGGGTGAAGGCGCCCTCCAGCCTGCTCGCGACGGCGCGCACGGCGGCGCTGAGGTCCCCGGCCGCCGGGCCGTCCGCGTAGGCGGCCGCGACCAGGTGCGCCGCGGACTCGGTGTCGGTGTCGCTGGCCATCTCGACCCCGCGACCCTCCAGCTCACCGCGCAGCGCCGCGAAGTTCTCGATGATCCCATTGTGCACCACGGCGACCTTGCCGGTCGCGTCGCGGTGCGGGTGGGCGTTGCGGTCGGTGGGGGCGCCGTGCGTGGCCCAGCGGGTGTGCCCCATGCCGCTGTCGCCGGTGAACCGGGCCTCATCGGCCTCGGTGATCCGCTTCTCCAAGTTCGTCAACGCACCCGCGGCGCGCTCCACGACGAGTCCGCCGACCCCGTCCGGCAGGGCGACCCCCGCCGAGTCGTAGCCGCGGTACTCCAGCCGCCGGAGGCCGTCGAGCACCACGTCCAGCGCCTGGCGATGTCCTGCGTAACCAACGATGCCGCACACCCGGCCCAGCGTAGCTACCGCCACCGAGCCCGGGCCTGGCGAGTACCGGCATCGTCCCTGGTTCGGGGTGGATCGAGTGGGCGCATTCACACCCGGACCGCGATGGTGCGCGCCACCTGCGACGCGTGTCCGCTAACGTTGCCGACCATGGCGCGCACAGCCAAGAAGATCCGGTCCCCGAAGCACGCGCTGGAGCAGCTGTCCCGGCGCGGTCCGCACGACGTGCTGCACGGCGATCCGGCGCTGGTGGGGCTGCCGGGCGTGCTCTGCACCCCGCGCTCCGGACTGGGGCTGCCCGCGCTCGCGTTCGGGCACGGTTGGCTGCAGCCGCCCCGCCGCTACCTCGGTCTGCTGCGGCACCTGGCCTCGTGGGGCTTCGTGGTGGTGGCGCCGGGTACCCAGCGGGGACCGTTCGCCTCGCACCGCATGTTCGAATCGGACCTGCGCACGGCCCTGGACATCGCGATCGGGGCCCGGCTCGGCGAGGGCGCGATCAGCGTGGACCAGCGTCGGCTGGGCGCGGCCGGGCACGCGATGGGCGGCGGGTCCGCAGTGCTGGCGGCCGCGACGGACGAGCGGATCCGCGCGGTGGCGACGCTCGCCGCGGCCGAGACGCACCCGCCCGCCTCGGACGCCGCGGCGCAGGTGCGCGTGCCGGGCCTGCACCTGGCCGCGGGCAACGACCTGCTGGCCCCGGCGGTGGCCAACGCCCGGCCGATCGCGGCGTCCTGGGCCGGTCCGGTTCAGCTGCGCACCATCAAGAAAGCCAGCCACCTGGGCTTCACCGAGGGCAGGCACTGGACCGAGCTGGTGCTGCACGGCAAGGGCGAATACCGGACCCAGCGGCTGGCCAAGGGCCTGCTGACCGCGTTCTTCCTCCGCGAACTGGCCGGCGACCGCCGCGGCGAAGCCCTGCTGGAGCAGGACGTCTCCGGCGCGGCGATCGACCAGGAACACACCCGCGCAGCGGCCTGAACCCGGGCCGTGCCCCCGGCGAAGGCACGGCCCGGGTCAGCGCAGCCAGGTCTGGTTCTCGAAGTCCTCGTCGTCGTCCACCGGCTGCCTACGCTGCGGGCGCGGTGGCGGCCCAGGTTTCGCCTGCGGTGCGGGCGGCGGCTCCGGTGCTGCCGGCTGCGGCTTGTCCTTCCTGCCGAACCGGCCGGCCTGCACGTTCCAGGCGTTCGCGGGCTGCTGCGGCGCCGCCTGGCCCGGTCCGCCCGGTTGCCCCTGCTGGCCCGGTTGCCCCGGCGCCCCCGGATGCCCCGGTGGCAGGGGCGGTGCGGGCGGGGCCGGGGGCGCCAGCGGGTGGCCGAACCGCCCGGCCCGTCCCTGCCATTCCTGCTGCGGCGGCGGGGTTCCCGCTGCAGCCGCAGGATTCGTCGCGGCCGGGCTCGGCACCGCGGGGCCGGTCGCGGCCGCGCGCTCCTTCTCCTGCGCGACCAGCTGCTCGGACAGCCGCTCGACCTCCGGATCGACGTCCGCGTCCAGATCCTCCGCCCCGGTGCCGATCTCCTGCGGGCCCGACGTGTCCTCCTGCTTGCGGAGGAACTCCGAGCGCTCGCGGACGCGCTCCAGGAGCTTCTGGCCCTTCTCGGTCGTCTCGGCGGCGTTCTTGTCCGCCTTGGCCGCGGTGTCCCGCCAGGTCTGCTCGACCACGCGGGCGTTCGCGGCGTGCTGCGCCACCAGACCGGTGAGCCGGTTCCGGAAGGCTTTCAGGTTCTCGCTATCCCCGGTCATCCGACTCACTTCTCCGGTTCGCGTTCTTCACCGATGACCGAGCGGAAACGCACCTTGGACGCCTCGATGCCGTCATCGAACAGCTGGCCCGAGGTCTTCCACGGGCTGTCGTTGCTGCGCTCCTGGTCACCGCCCTGCTGATTGGCGCCGGCGCCGCCCATCATGCCGCCACCCATCATGCCGCCACCCGCGCCGCCTTGGCCTTGGCCGCCCTGCGCGGCCGCCGGTGCCGCGGGCTGGCCACCGCCGTCGCCCATCGCGGCCATGCCGGGCGTTCCGCCTGCGCTGGTCTGGCCACCGGGCGGCATGGCCGGCATGCCGGACGTCCCGCCACCGCCGCCGCCCGCGGGCACACCCCCGCCACCACCGCCGGCCGGAGCACCACCGCCACCGGCACCGGCAGCCCCGGCGCCGGCAGGATCACCACCGCCGGAACCACCTTCCACGCCCGGGATCTCACCGGAAGCACTGCCGAACGAAGCACCGCCCCCGGGCGGCATCCCACCGCGCGCCGAGGCCGGGTCCGGACCACCGGCACCGGACTCACCGAAGTCGACGGTCTGGTTCAACGGGGGTTTCCCGTCGCCGTTGTCCACCCCGACCTGGATGCCGCCCTCGGGATTGCGTTCCAGCGTGATCGTGCGGCCGCCCTCCTCGATGACGGCCTTGCCGTCCTCGCCGGGCTGCACCGGGATCGGACCGTCCGCACCGGGAGCACCGCCCTGCCCGGACTCGCCCGGGGCGCCACCGCCTTCCGGACCGAAGCCGACCTCGTAGGTCTTGGGCTTGCCGTCCTCGCCGATCAGCTCGACCTGGGTCTTGCCGTCCGGACCGGGCTTGCCGACGCCGACCGCGTCCTCGCCCTCGCCGAGCGTGACCTTCTCCTCGCCGGGAGCCCCGGGCGTTCCCGGACCACCGGGTCCGCCGGGTTCACCCGGACCACCAGGAGTTTCCCGACCGCCGGGAGTTTCCGCACCACCAGGGGATTCGCCAGCGCCCGCCGCGTCCGGACCACCGGATTCGCTCGGGCCGGGCGGCATCTCCCTCGCATCGGACGGCGGCTGGCCAGCGCCGGCACCACCGGCACCCGCACCACCGGCACCAGCACCACCGGCGGCGCCACCCTCGGCACCACCACCGGCGCCACCACCGCCACCGGCTTGCTGCCCGGCCTGGTCACCACCCGACTCGGGCTCGCCCTGGCCGTCCTGCCCGTTGCCGCCCTGCTCCTTCTCCGGACCCGGGTTCTGGAACGGGTTCTCCTCAGCCTTGCCCAGCTCCTCGGTGAGCTGCCCGAACGCCTCGTCGACGCTCTTCTTCGTGTCCGCGCACATCTTCACGAACTGCTCGCACTGCTCCTCCACCGTCGAGGCGAAGGTCTCCCGCACCACCTTGCTGCACTGAACCCGGATCTTCTCGCGGGCCTCGCCGGCCAGATCTCCGCAATCTTCCTCGATCGGGACGTCCCAGATCGAGCAAGCCATCCGCAGAGTTTTGTCGTCATCCGTACCGTTGGCCACGTCAATCGTGGTCTTCCAATCCTGTGGCGCCTTTCCGCCGATCTGCTCGCTGTGCTCGTCCAGACCGAGAGTGGTTTCCGCTTTCTTGCGCACCAACTCGGCCACTGACTTGATGGTTTCCCGAGTCATCCCAGCTGCATCGTTGACCGCCCCAATCACCCGATCGTTGACGGTGGGGGTGAACTTCGACGCGAAGAAGTCCTGTGCGGAGTCCGCGGCACCACCGGTCCAGCCCTGCCACAAGCCGCCCAGCTTGCCCGACATGCCCTCGTGTGATTCCCGCAGCTGCTTCTCAGCCCCGTCGAGGGATTCGGCGCACTGCACGAGCTTTTCGAAGCTGAGTCCGCGCTGCTGATCGTAGTGCTTCTGCAGCGTCTCGACCTTCCGGACTTTGTCCTTGTCCTCGTGGTCAGTCGCGATCTCGTGGTATAGCGGCACGAAGTTCTTAAAGAAGAGCAGCCCTGGTTTGCCTGCGTCCAGCAATTCGTCCGCGTCCTTGGCCCCGGCGCCACCGTGCACGCCGTCCGCGCCCTTGCTCCGGCTGTCTTCCAGCTTGCCTTTGCCGTCGGCTACGGCCTTGTCATGCTGTTCCCGCTTCGCCGCTCCATCATCAGCAGACTCCTTGGCTTTCCCATACGCCTCGATGAGACTTTCGTCGGTACCACCCCCGGTGGCGACGTCGGCCCATGTGGCGCCATACCCGTCGTCATACTTGTTGAGGTAGGGAGTGGCATCCGGATTGGTTCGGAAATAGCCCAGCTCATCCGCTGACGCATACCGAACGGCCAGCTCTTGTTTCTGATCGTCCGGGACGTCGGGGCTGTCGAGGAGCTTCTTGACGTCTTCCCACTCGGGGGGCTTCTCATCTGACATGCGTCACTCCCCGGACTTTTCGACGGTGGCGGAGGATTCGGCGTCGGACCAGTCGTAGCCGGATCCGGTCTGCTCCAGCTTGCCCGCGAAGTCGTCCATCGCATCGGCCATGCTGGTCACACACTTGGCGAGCTTGTCCATGCCATCCTGGAACCCCTGGAAGTTCTCGCCGTGCTCCCGGCCGAAGTCGCCCTGCCCCATGCCGAGATCGCCGAGCTTGGCACCGTGCTGGTCCCGGACCGGGTCCGCCTGCGCCCGGATGCCGGAGGCGACCGAGGTGAACTCACCGGCGTTGGCTTCGAACCCTGACACCGCTTACCCCCTTGCTGAAACCGATCGGCATCCGGACACAACGCGCGACGCCGACGAAGACCTTGTGGGCCTCATCGTGGCAGCTTTCGATCATGCCGAGCGCCGAGTTCGCGCATTCGCTTGCATCCGCGAAGGGCCCCGGTCACCAGCCCCGGTCCTGCTGCGGCGGCTGGCCCCAACCCTGCTGGGGCTGCGGCTGCTGGGGCTGCGGCTGCTGGTACGGCTGCGGCCAGCCGGGCACCTGCTGCGGTGCCTGCGGCGACTGGAAGCCTTGCGGCGGCTGCTGGAAACCCGGCGGAGCCTGTTGGAACCCCTGCTGCCAGCCGTGCGGCGGCATCGACTGCCCGTACGCCTGCGGACCGGTGCGCTTGCTGCGCACGACGAGCCAGCTGACCAGCGCAACGAACCCGGCCACGAGGAGGAAGAGGACGAAGACAAGGAGGGGGATAGCCACGGTACGGCTCCAACGGTGATCGACATCAGTGCCAGCCGTGAACCTATCCGAGACACCGAAGCACTGGCCGCCGACCAGATGATCCGGGCAACGGGCGCATGCCGGACTCGATCCGCGCGCACGATGACGGGCCGCACCGCCAGCGGTGCGGCAGCAGCCCGGTGCGCCGGCTAGAAGACGATCGGGATCCCCCACCCCTGAGCCATCACCACGGCGGCCAAGAAGGCGCTCACCACCAGTGCGACCAGGGGCAGGAGGAAGACCACCAGCAGGTCACCGAAAACGCGTCCACGCACGAACGATCACCTCGTCCGCTGCCGGTGTGGCCGGTTCATCAGCCAGGACCCGCTCTCGTGCGCGGCGCTGACGACCTTGATCCCGGCCAACGCGAGCGCAGCCAGCGCGACGATCCCGGCCACGAGCCCGATGGCCACGAGTCCGGCGGTCATGGCGACAACAATGGCACCCATGTGATCAGGATCTCACATCAACGAGTCGATCGGAGATCCACATCACAAGTTCACCGGATTGCGGCAACCACCTCGGCCAGATGTTCGGCCACCTGCTGGGCCGTCTGCTCGTTCGGCGCCTCCACCATGACCCGCACCAATTGCTCGGTGCCGGACGGGCGCAGCAGCACGCGCCCGGTCTCGCCCAGCTCGGCCTCAGCGGCACCCACCGCAGCGGTCACCTCCGCCGCGGACACCGCGACCGCCTTGTCCACCACTCGCACGTTCACCAGCACCTGCGGCAACCGGCGCATCACCTTGGCCAGCGAGGACAGCGGACTCCCGGTGGCCGACATCCGCCCCATCAGCCGCAGCGCGGTGAGCAGGCCGTCCCCGGTCGTCGCGTGCCCGGGCAGCACCACATGCCCGGACTGCTCGCCACCCAACGAATAGCTGCCGGAGCGCAGCTCCTCCAGCACGTAGCGGTCGCCGACCTTGGTGGTCCGCAGCAGCACGCCGTGCTCACGCATGGCCAAGTGCAGGCCGAGGTTGCTCATCACCGTGGCCACCAGCGTGTTGTCCGCCAGCTCCCCGGACTCGGACATCGCCACGGCCAGGATCGCCATGATCTGGTCGCCGTCGACGACCGTCCCGGTGGAGTCCACCGCCAGGCAGCGGTCGGCATCGCCGTCGTGCGCGATGCCCAGATCGGCGTCGTGGTCGAGCACCGCGGCGCACAGACCTTCGATGTGCGTGGAACCGACCCCGTCGTTGATGTTGATGCCATCCGGATCGGCATTGATCGCGATGACCTCCGCGCCCGCGCGCCGGTACGCCTGCGGGGCGGCTTCGGCGGCGGCGCCGTTGGCGCAGTCCACCACGACCTTGAGCCCGGTCAGCGGCTGCGGCGCGGCCGCGAGCAGGTGGTCGCCGTAGCGGCGCACCGCGTCCGGCACGTCCCGGGCCCGCCCCACGTGCACCCCGGTGGGCCGGTCGTCGTGCTCGTGCAGGCGGGCGGCGATCTCGTCCTCGACCACGTCCGGCAGCTTGTGCCCCCCGGCCGCGAACAGCTTGATCCCGTTGTCCGGCATCGGGTTGTGCGAGGCGGAGATCATCACGCCGATGTCCGCGCCCAGCGCCCCGACCAGGTGTGCGACCGCCGGAGTGGGCAGTACCCCGACCCGCAGCACATCGGCACCCGCCGAGGTCAGACCCGCGGTGACCGCCGCTTCGAGCATCTCGCCGCTCGCCCGCGGGTCCCGGCCGACCAGCGCGACCCGCCGGCGCGAGTCGTCCCGGTCGTAGAGCACCCGCGCCGCCGCCGAAGCGACCGACATGGCCAGCTCCGGGGTGAGCTCGGCGTTGGCCAGTCCACGCACACCGTCGGTGCCGAACAACCGGGACATCGACACTTCCTCCCTGGGATCGCGCCTGCGGCCACGCGCCCGGCGGTTGCCGGCAGCGGGCGAGGGAGCCGCGGGCGAATCATGACATGCGACACCGTGACACGAATCTCCGAAGCGGGCGCCGCGCGCGCATCCGACGCCCCCGCACAACGACAACGGGAGCAGCCCCCACCCCCACCAGGGCGGAAGACTGCTCCCGCGACGTGCGGTCCGCCCACCCGAACACCGACGGGCGGACCGCTGGAAAGCCGATTCAGCGCTTGCTGTACTGCGGCGCCTTGCGGGCCTTCTTGAGGCCGTACTTCTTGCGTTCCTTGGCACGCGAGTCGCGCGACAGCATGCCCGCCTTCTTCAGCGCCGGACGGTCGTCGGCGTCGTAGGTGGACAGCGCGCGGGCGATCGCCATGCGCAGCGCGCCGGCCTGCCCGGACGGGCCGCCACCGGACAGCGTGGCGACGACGTCGAAGTTCTCGGCGCGCTCGACGGTGGACAGCGGCTCCCGGATCACCTGCTGGTGAACCTTGTTCGGGAAGTAGCGCTCCAGGTCCTTGCCGTTGAGGCGGAAGTTGCCGCTGCCCGGCACCAGGCGGACGCGCGCGATGGCCTGCTTGCGGCGGCCGACGGTCTGCACCGGGCGGCCTGCCGGAACCGGGACGTCAGCGGGGACGTCGGCCGGGGCGGCGGTCTCGGGCTCCACCTCGACGCCGGCAGCCTCGGCGAGGCTCACTTGCTCTTCCTGCTGGAATTCGTCAGTCACTTCTTGACCTTCGCCTTGATCTCGAACGGCTGCGGGTTCTGGGCTTCGTGCGGGTGGTTCGGCCCAGCGTAAACCTTGAGCTTCTTGCTCATGGCCCGGCCGAGCTTGTTCTTCGGCAGCATGCCCTTGATCGCCTTTTCGAGCAGCCGCTCGGGGTGCGAGTCCAGCACCTCGCCGAAGGAGTGCTTGCGCAGACCACCGGGGTAACCGCTGTGCCGGTAGTGGAACGCCTGCTCACGCTTGTTGCCGGTGAGCGCGACCTTGTCGGCGTTGATGACCACGACGAAGTCGCCGGTGTCCATGTGGGGCGCGTAGGTCGGCTTGTGCTTGCCGCGCAGCAGCGTCGCGGCCTCGGTCGCCAACCGGCCGAGCACCACATCCTCGGCGTCGATCACATGCCAGGCGCGGGTCACCTCGCCGGCCTTCGGGCTGTACGTGCGCACGGATCTACCTCGTCGTCGTTCGCGTCGGAATCGTCTGTGCGGAGCCCGTGTCCACCGGGGGCGGCCCGGAACTCCGGACCCGTCCGGGAGACCGGCACGCCCTCGTCGATCAACACCGGGACCGGGACCCTCGACGTCCGCTACGGACATCGGACCGGATCCGGTCCTCCGGTACGAACCGCAGTCGCGCACCGCACAACGAAGAATGAGACTACTTGGTGGCTCGTACCCCGGTCAAAACGGGTCCCCCCGGTCCGATCCGCACGCCCGCGGCGGTGCGGACCTGGATCGGGCGGTTCTCCGCGGACTGGAATGCAGCTCGCCGCGGAGCGGGATCCGCCGACCCGGCACGTGGCCTCGTTCAGCGTAACGCGAGCCGCGCGGCGACTCGGCGGCACCCCCGAACGTCCGGTCGGGCCGGGCGGGGCGAGGCCGCGGGCTCGGGTCCGACACGCGAACGGCCCCGGCCGGAGCCGGGGCCGCGGGTGCTCGCACGTGCTCAGGCGAAGCGGCCGGCGTTCTTCTTCTCACCCGCCTGGAAGTTCTCGGCCGCGGTGTTCACCGCCATGCCCATCTTCGCGGCGGTTTCCTGCATCTCCTTCGCGGACTGGTCCCACTGCTTCTGCGCGTCGTGGTAGGCGGCCTGCGCCTCGCCTTCCCAGGTCTCGACGAGCTTCTGCAGGTTGCTCTCCAGCTGATCGAGCTCGCTCTCGATGTTGCTCGCAGCCTTCTGCAGGTCGTCGGCCGCCTGCTGCAGCTGCGCGAAGTCGACCTTGATCTCGCTCATTGCTTACCCCTCAGTGACGGAAGTGAACGGATGTGCACCCGAGAACGGACCGGCCTCAGCCGCCCAGCATGCCCTCGATCTTGCTGATGTTCGACGCCTCTTCCTCCTGGGAAGCCGCGTAGTCCTTGCCCGAGGACTGCACGTTCTCGGCCAACTGGCCGAGCTTCTCCAGGATCTTCTTGCCGTTCTCCTCGTAGCGGTCCATCAGCTTGCGGAAGACGTCGGCGGCCTGGCCCTGCCAGCCGGCCATCGCGGGCTCCAGCTGACCCTTCAGCTGCTGGAGCGCGTTCTGCACCGCGTCCCGCGTCTCGTTGATGTCCTGCGAAGCCTTCTCGATCGCCTGGGTATCGGCACCCATTCCAGCCATCGTCGGATGACCCCCTTCGAGCTCGTCGTCAAGTCCGGATGAACCTGCGACGCAGACATTGCCATGTCCGGTTCCGCGTTGTCCCGGTTCCTGATCAAGCCGTTGCGCGTGTAAATGCGCGACCGCGGGCGCGCACCGTTCGCTCTCGCGAAAGATCCAGGTGAACGCCGATCTCGGCCGGTTCGGCGATATCTGTTGCATTCGCACCGGATTCGGGGCGCGGCCCGCGCACCTCAGCCGATGCGCACCGAACCCACGACCTGTTCGCAGGCGGCGCGCACGTCCCGCACCGCTTCCGGCGCGTATTGGCAGCCGACGAAAACCCGCGACCGGCCCCGGTGCAGCACGTACCACTCGACCGTCGTGCCCTCGTGCTGCTCGCGGTAGTACGCGACGTCGCGGCCGGCGAAGCTGGCGCGCGGGGTGAACTCGGCGAACGACTCGCCCCCCGCGACCCGCCGGTCGTACTCGGCGCGCAGGTCCTGCACGGCGCGTTCCGGATCGTCTTCGACCGCGACGTCCAGCCGGCCTTCCTGCACCGCGATCCGGTCGGCGCCATCCCCGTCGACCGGGGCCACCAGGGTCTGCCAGCTCTGCGGGTCGCCGCCGATCTGGTGCCAGCCCGCCGGGGCGGCGAAGGAGTAGTCGTACTGCGCGATGCGCCCGCCGGATTCGGATTCCGAAGGCGCGGCGGAATCCCCGGAAGCGACCCGACTCCCGGGACCGGGGGAGTCTGCGGCACCACCACCGCCGGTGGTCAGCAGCATGACGATCAGGCCGAGCAGCGCGGCGGCGGCGATCGCGGCCGCGACGAGCCAGGGCAGCCGGTTGCCCGCGGGCGCGGCGGGCCGCCGCGCCGCCGACACCGGCCGGGTGGCATCGCTGGCGCCGATGACGATCGTCGAGGCGCGGCTGAGCGAATCGCCCGGTGCCACGGCGGGCGGTATCCCGGACGGCGGGCCCACCGGATGCTTGCGCACGGTCGTCCCGCCCGCGGCACGCGCTGCGCGTTCCGGATCCAGCCGCACCGCGCGCAGCGCACCGCGGGCCACGACCGTCTCCGGTTGGTCCAATGTGGTCGGAACGACCCCGGTGCGTTCGTGCACGAGCCGGGACACCAGCGGAATCCGGCTGGAACCGCCGACCAGGAACACCCCGGCGAGCCGACCGCGTTCGACCTGCGCGGTGCGCAGCGTGTCCAGCACGAGCTCGGCGGTGCCCGCGAGCCGCCGATGCACGAGCCCCTCCAGATCGGCCCGGGTGACGTGCGCATCGGAGAACGGCTGCGGCAGCGGCACATCCGTGTAGGTGTGCCGGGACAGCGTCTCCTTCGCCCCGCGCACGTCCTGGCGCAGCACGCGGCGGCGGCGCCGGTCGGGCATCTCCCGGCCGTGCGCGAGCGCCGCCCACGCGGCCGGATCCGCGCGCCCGGCACCGGTACCGACGTGGTCGAGCAGCGCCTGATCGATGTCCGCGCCGCCGAAGTTCGGATCGCCGCGGGTCGCCAGCACGTCGAAGGAGGGGCCGTTCTTGGCCACCGCGCTGGCGTCGACCGTGCCACCGCCCATGTCCAGCACCGCCAGGGCCGCGCCGTCGGCGAGCCCGGCGGAGTGCAATCCGGCCGAGTGGAACACCGCGGCGGCGACCGGCTCGGGCACCAGCGCGATCTCCCGGCCCAGTCCGGCGGCCGCGCGGCGCAGCACCCCGGTGCGCACCGACCCCCAGTTCGCGGGATGCGTGAGCACGAGCAGGTCCACGACCGCGCCGCCCGCGTAGCGGCGCGCCTCGGCGACGGCCCGGCCGAGCACGGCGCGCACCGCGTCGGGGACGGGCAGCACGGTGGAACCGAGCAGCAGTTCGCCCTCGTCGATCCGCCGCTTGGGGTGCGGTTCGAACCGGGCCGGGTCCACGGCGGCCTGGCGTTCGGCCTCGTGCCCGACGAACAGCGTGCCGTCCGGGGCCGCGAACACGGCCGAGGGCACCAGCGGCTGGCCGTCGACCACGACGACCTGCGGTTCACCACCACCGACCGCGACGACGGCGCATGTGCTCGACGTGCCGAAGTCGATCGAGACGTGCAGGGACACCCAGAACTCCTTCACCGCCGCGCAGGACCGCGGTCCTCCGGCGTGGTCGTCCGGCCGCCGCCAGGCGTGCCGCCTCCCCCGGCACGGCACCCTAGAGGGTGGTGCTGCGGGCTCACCAGCAGTCCGGGTCCGGTCGACAGGGGCGGCTACCGCCCGTCCGGTGCGGATTCGCGCCGCAGGCGGGGCGGCGGGATGTCGGCAACGACCGCGGAAGACCACACGTTCGTGTGAACTTCAACGACGGACGCCCCATACCCGGTCACGTCGACATGCCCCGGACGAAGCCGGTCCGCACCGCGGTCAGGAAGCAGGTCCACACCCGCCGGTCGAACTCCAGCACCGCACCGCGCGGGTCCTTCGAATCACGCACCCGGACCGAACCGGCGGCGGAACCGACCTCCACGCAGTTGCCCTGCGGGCCGCTGCGGCCCGGCTTCCTCCACACCAGCGATTCACGGCTCATGGCCGCCATTCTCGTGATACTTCGCGTACCTGTTCAGGATTTCCGCGGATTCCTGCTCGCTCGCACTGGCTCCGTCGACGAGCTCGACCGCCTCGACGAACAGCCGCACGTCCGCCGGATCGTCCAGGAAAGCCCCGGAACTGCGGGCCTCGGTGTACACCAGCGGTCCGGACCGCGGGAAGCCGAAGAGCACGAACGTGCCCGCCAACCCGGCGTGCGCCCCCGCGGCCAGCGGGATGACCCGCAGCTGCACCCGCTCGCCGAACCCCGCTTCGCGCAGCCTGCGCACCTGCGCTGCCATCACCTCAGACCCGCCCACCGGGCGCAGCAGCGCAGCCTCGTCCACGAAGCACCGGTGCACCGGGGCATCGCCGGAGCGGAGGGCGCGCTGCCGGGTCCGCCGCACCGCGAGCATGTCCGCCAGCTCGATCGCACCGACGCCCGCCGATTCCAGGACCGCCCGCGCGTACTCCGGGGTCTGCACCAGGCCGGGAACCAGGTTCAGCGATACCTCGGTGATGCGCACCGCGCGCTGCTCGGCATCGAGCAGATTGGTCAGCTGCGGCGGGAGATCACCGACCAGACCGCTCCACCGCGGGGTGCGGACTTCGGCGGCCAGGCGCAGCATCCGGCCCCGGTCGGGGCCGAAAACCCCCAGCACGTCGAGCAGTTCGGCCACCGCCTCCGGTCGGATACCGCGCTGACCGGTCTCCACTCGGCTGATCCGCGCCTGCGACCAGCCCAGCGCCTCGTGCAGTTCGCGCAACGTGAGACCGGCGGACTTGCGGGCGGCGCGCAATTCCTTCGCCAACGCGCGGGATCGGGGAGTGTCCGGCATGGCACCAGCTTACGAAGCCACCGCGGCGCACCGCTTCTCGCTCATCCGGGGAATTGAAGATCTGCGGATCGGTGGCATCCTCGTACGAACGATCACGGAGGTGGTGATGGGCGAATACCCCGGCTACGTGTGGCGTCCGGTCACCGGAGGGCGGCACGCGTTCGACGCGGACGACCGCCGCCTGCCCCGCGGGCGGACCACCACCGCCTTCTGCGGGGCCGATGTGGACACCGCGGAACTGCACGACCGCACCGAGACCGACTGGATCCGCGAACCCACCTGCGCGCAGTGCTGGCGGATCCTCGCCGACCGCCCGCGCGAACCGCACTGGACCGACGCGCTCCTGCGCAGCCCCCCGCTGAACGGCAACGACCTCCCCCGCGGCACCCGCGAGGGAGGTCGCGCGGCGGGCGGTCGCGCGGACCGCCCGCCCACCGGTCACTCCGGCTGCAGGTAGGCGCTCTGGATCATCTGCGGGCCGCCGCGCAGGCTGCGCGAGACCAGCGTTCCGCGCCCCGGCGGCAGGTGCCGGGACTTGATGTTGCCCACCAGCTGACCGTCGTCCTTGTTCGCGCTCATCGCCAGACCCGGAGCCGAGGACTCCCGCATCTTGCCGATGATCGGCTCGAACATCGCGCGGCTGGCCCCACCGGAGTTGCGGGCCAGGATCACGTGCAGACCGACGTCCGCGGCCTGCGGGATGAAATCGGCCAGCGGCTGCAGCGGGTTGTTGCCCTGCGGAGCCACCAGGTCGTAGTCGTCCGCGATCACGAACAACTCCGGCCCCTTCCACCAGGAGCGGTTCTTCAACTGCTCCTGCGTCACGTCCGGCCCCGGCAGGCGCTTCTTCAGCGCCGCGCACACGTCCTTGACGTTGCCCTTGAGCTGGTCGGCACCGACCGAATACTCCAGCAGATGCCCGGTGTTGAGGAACCCGAGCATCGTGCGCCGGTAGTCGACCAGCAGGATCAGCGCTTCCTTGGGCGTGTAGCGCTCGGTGATGCCGCGCACGATGGTGCGCAGCAGCGCCGTCTTGCCCGACTCCGGCTCGCCGAACGCGTAGAAGTGCGGCTCTCGGGCGAAGTCCAGGTAGACCGGGTGCAACCCGTCCTCGTTGACGCCGACCGGCACCAGCTTCGGCGCGGGCTGCTGTTCCGGACGCGGCAGCTGCTCGTACGGCAGCAGTTCGGGCAGCAGCCGGACCTGCGGCGCAGGACGGCCCTTCCAGGAGCTCTTGACCCGGTTGACCAGGTCGGAGACCCCGTCGGCGAGGTCGTCGTTGTACAGCTCCCAGCCGGCGCGGGCGGGCCTGCGCTCCCGTTCGGCCTGCTCTTCCTCGATACCCACGCGGTCACCGATGTTCTCGCTGTCCACGCGTGGAACCGCGGTCAGGAAGTGCAGTTTCGTGTTGTGCATACCGCGGCCCGGACGTTCCGCCGGGACGGTCACCGCCACCTTGCGGTCGATCTCGGACTCGCTCGGGTCGCCCAGCCGCAACTCCAGCCGGGTGCCGAGCAGGTCCTTCAGCGCCGGCCGGATCTCCGCCCAGCGGGTCGCCGAGACGAACACGTGCACGCCGAACGTCAGGCCGTTGGCGGCCAGGTTGAGCACGTCCTGCTCCAGCGATTCGAACTCCTCGCGGAACGTGCGCCACCCGTCGATGACCAGGAAGACGTCGCCGTAGGGGTCGTCCTCGATCTCCCCGCGCCGCTTGCGGTTGCGGAAATCGGTCATGCCGTCGATGGCCTGCTGCTGGAACCGGGCTTCCCGCTCGGACAGCAGCTGCTTGAGCTCGGCCACCGTGCGGCGCACCGTGTCCGGATCGCGGCGGCCGCCGAACGAACCGACGTGCGGCAGGTTGCGCAGCGCGGCCATCGAACCGCCACCCAGGTCGACGCAGTAGAACTGCACCTCCTCCGGGGTGTGCGTGACCGACATCGCGGTGATCACCGAACGCAGCGCGTTGGACTTGCCCGACTGCGGGCCGCCCACGACCGCACCGTGCCCGGCGCCGCCGCCCAGGTCCAGCATCATCGGGTCCTGGCGCTGGTGGTACGGCACGTCGATGAGCCCGACCGGTACCTGCAGCCTGCCGCTGCCCGCGTACCCGGCGGCCGTGTAACCGCGGTCGTCGGTCTGCTGCAGCGGCGGGAGCAGCGCGTCCAGCGTCGGCGGCGTGTCCAGCGGGGGCAGCCACACCTGGTGCGCAGGCGGGCCTTGGCCGCGGATCTTGTCGATGACGATCTGGAAGTCGGTCGGAGCGAGGTCGTCCTTCTCCTCCTCCTGCTGCTCCGCGGGCTCCTCCTCGACCGGCTGCTCCGGTTCCGGGGGCTTCTCCACGAAGTCCGGGATGAAGTAGCGCGGCATCTTGTCCCCGGTGACCGGTTGCGCCCCGCCCTTGAGCGCCGGTTTGCGCCCGCTGGTCTGGTGCAGGTGGCCGGAGACGAAGGCCGCCCGGAAGCGGTCCATCCCGTTGGGGTGCTTCAGGAATCCGTGCCCGCCCGTGGCCGGCAGGTCACCGGCGTCCGGAACGCCGATCGCCGCGCGGGATTCCGCCGCGTTGAACGTCTTGAGACCGATCCGGTAGGACAGGTGCGAGTCCAGGCCGCGCAGCTTGCCCTCTTCCAGGCGCTGCGAGGCCAGCAGCAGGTGGACCTGCAGCGATCGGCCCAGCCGACCGATCATCACGAACAGCTCGGCGAAGTCCGGCTGCTGCTGCAGCAGCTCGGAGAACTCGTCGATGACCACGAACAGCGCGGGCAGCGGCTCCTGGCAGTTGTCGTCGCCCGCCTCGCCCATCTTGCGGTAGTCCCAGACGTTCTTCGCGCCCGCCTTGTTGAGCACTTCCTGGCGGCGGTTCATCTCACCGGCCAGCGCGTCCTGCATCCGGCCGATCAGCGTGGAGTTGTCCTCCAGGTTGGAGATGCTCGCCGAGACGTGCGGCGCGGGCTCGAAACCGTTGAACGTCGCACCGCCCTTGAAGTCGACCAGCACGAAGTTGAGCATCGACGAGGAGTGCGTGGCCATCAGGCCGAGCACGATGGTGCGCAGGAACTCCGACTTGCCGGAACCGGTCGCACCGATGCACAGCCCGTGCGGGCCCATCCCGCCGGACGCGGTCTCCTTGATGTCCAGGTGCACGATCTCGCCCTGCTCACCCGGGCCGATCGCCACCCGGTACAGGTCGTTGACCGGACGCGCCCGCCAGGCCTCGTTGAGGTCGAACGTCACCACGTCCCCGCCGAGGCCCAACTGCTCCACGTAGTTCAGCGAGGTGGTCAGCGGCTCCTGACCACCCGCTTCCGCCTCGGCCGCCTGGCCGCCCGCGGCGACCCGGTACGGCGAGAGCTGCCGGGCCAGCGACTCGGCCTCCTTCGAGCTGAGCGTGTCCGGCTTGCCGAACCACTCCACCCCGCTGCCGCCGCGGGCGCCGATGCGGTCCGGCTCCACGACCATCCGCATCCCGCGCCGGGCGGTGAGCTGGCCGAGCGAGTCGGACAGATCGAGGATCGTCACCCCGGCCAGGCCGCCCTCGATGTAGAGCTGCTCCTCGCGGGTGATCTCCGCGTCATCGACGAGGATGACGACGTGCGGCTGGCCCTCCGGCGGCGCCGAGTTGCGCTGGAACCGCTGCCGCTCGGCGAACTCCTCGGCCAGCATCTCCTCGACACCGCGCAGCGAGCCGCTCATCAGCCGCATCGGGCCGATGCCGTCGGTGTGCTCGGGGTGCTGGGCGTGCGGCAGCCACTTGACCCATTCCCACTCGGTGCGGGCGCGGCCGCTGCTGGCCACCGCGATGAGCACGTCGTCCGGGGTGTGGAACGTCGCCAGCTGGGCCAGCATCGCCCGCGCCAAACCCCGGGTCAGTTCGCGCTCGCCCTGCAGCCCGACCGCGGCGAACCCGCGCAGCGAGGTGGCGATGGGCAGCTCCGGCACCAGCGAGTGCGCCCGCACGAACCGGCGCAGCGCCAGGGTCGTGATCGGCTCCAACTCGTCGACCGGGCCGGTCTGCGGCGGCACCAGGCGGGTCTCCAACCGCTGCGAACCGCGGCCGACCCGGACCTGGCAGAAGTCGTTGTCGTTCGGCCTGCGCTCCCACATCCGACGGCTGCGCGCGGCCAGCGACCACAGCGTCTGCGGATCGGGGTGCACCCACTCGCGGGCCAGCCGCTGCTCGTCGGCGGCCTCCCGGGCCCGATCCCGCATCTGCCCGAGGTACCGCAGGTAGTCCTTGCGGTCCTCGTTCATCTCGGCCTTCTTCTGCCCGCCCTCCTTGCCGCCGCCGGCCATCATCCCCACGGTCGAGACGAGCATCATCATCGGCATCATCAGCATCATGGGGTTGTTGGCCGCCCGCTGGAGCATGAAGACCATCATGCCCAGCGACGCGACGATCATGATGCCCGGAAGGATCTTCTGGACGACGTTGCCCGGGATCGTTCGCGGAATCTCCGGCGGTGGTTCGAGGTGCACCTCCCCGCCCGGCGGCTTGGGAGCGGCCAGGCGTGGCGTGCGCTTGAACTGCAGCGTGCTCACCGGACGCAGCAACCTTTCCGTGTCAAACGTGCTCTCGAAGGCCACGGCCAGCATCCGTACTGCCCGCGACACCGCCGACAGCGGGGTCCAGCCCCGGCCGGGACCAGCCGGCGTGACCAATCGGATACGAAAGTAGTTGCCACGAGTTGGCCCAAACCAGTCACCCGTCGACGGTCGGTGTGGCCATACTAGGGGCGCTCTGGCGACCGCCGGGCCGGTTTCGGCAGAAAAACCGTTCTTGGTTGGATCGAGCCAGCGCGATAACCGAATGCAAGGCAAACGAGCAAGGGAGTAGGGGGCCCAAGTGGCGACCGGGACCACGGTGTTCAGCCGCGTGACGGTGGTGGCGCCGACAACTCGCATCGACCTGGCGCTTCCCGCGGACGTGTCGGTAGCGGACCTGCTGCCGATGCTGCTGGACATGGCACGCGAGATCACCCCCGACGGCGGCTCGCGCCACGGCGGCTGGTGCTTGGCCAAGCTCGGGGAGAGCCAACCCCTCGACCCCGGTCAGACGCTGGCTTCGCAGGGCATCGTCGACGGCGACATGTTGCAGCTGCGGCGCAGGTCGGACGATCCGCCACCCCCGCTGTACGACGACGTGGTCGACGCGCTCGCCGAAGCGGAACCCGGCAGCTACCGCCCGTGGACCAAGGAGACCGCGGCGCGGGTCGGGCACACCGCGGGCGCGCTGGGCATGATCGCCGCCGCGGTGGCGCTGGGCATCGCAGGGCCCGCCGGGCTGCTGCACCCGACGATGGACAGCATGGCCAAGATCGCCTACCAGGTCGTGGCCGCCGCGGTGGCGTTCCTGGCGGCGCTGCTGGCCGTCGGCGTGGGATCCGTGGTCACCCGCGCCTACGCGGCGTCCACCACCGGCACGGTCATCGCGGCGGCGGGCGGTCTGCCGATGGCCTTCGTGGCCGGGTTCAACGCGGTGCCCGGCTCCTCGCTGGAACCGCGGCTGCTGTTCGCCTGCGCCCTGGTGCTCATCTGCGCCGCGGTGTCCATCATGGTCATCGGCGCCGGGATCATCACGTTCATCGCGGCCGCCACGGCGGGCGCGTTCGGCACGGCCTCCTTCCTGATCGCCACGCTGATCCCGGACACCGCGGTGAACTCCGGGATCGCAGCCGGCGCCGCGGCCGTCGGGCTCGCGGGCATCTCGCTGCTGCCGCGCATCACCATTCAGCTCGCCAAGCTCCCGCTCCCGCACGTGCCCGGCAGCGCCGAGGACCTCAAGGAGGACTCCGGCTTCCCGGACTACCGGATGATCGAGCGGCAGACCGGGCTCGCGCACCAGTACATGACCGGTCTGATCGTGGGCTGCGGGATCGTCGCCGCGCTCGGCGCGGTGCTGTCCGCACTGGACGGGACCATCTGGGGCGTGCTGTTCGCCGTGGTCGTGGCGGCCGTGCTGCTGCTGCGCGGGCGCAACTACGCCAACGGCAGCCAGGCACTCGCGCTGCTGTTCAGCGGTCTGCTCGCGGCCCTGGGCTGCACGGTCGGGCTGCTGGTGCAGATCGGTCAGCAGCCGCTCGCGGTGGCCTGGTCGTTCCCGCCGCTGCTGCTGCTCGGCGTGTTGGCCGTCGTGTTCGGCGTGGTCTTCCCGAACCGCCGGTTCTCGCCGGTGCAGCGCCGCACGGTGGACATCCTGGAGGCCGTGCTGATCGCCTTGGTGCTGCCGCTGGCACTGGCCGTCATGGACGCCTACATGGCCGTCCGCGACCTCAACCTCAACCTCTTCTGAGGGGCATCGAGATGGGCTTCACCTTCCGGCGCGGCACGCGTGCGCTCGCGCTGTCGGCCGCCGCGGGCACGCTGCTGCTGGTCGGTCCGGCACTGCCCGCGACGGCGCAGACCTCCGACGAGCCCCCGCCGCTCAACCCCGCCGAGCGCACCGGGGACGGACCGCTCGGGCCGATCCCGTACCCGCAGCAGCAGGGCTGCATGCGCGGCAGTCCGGGCGGTTCGGTCGAGGAGAAGTCCTGGGCGCAGCGCGTGCTCGGTTTCGAGCGCGCGCACGAGCAGGGACTGACCGGCAGCGGCACGAAGGTCGCGGTCATCGACACCGGTGTGAACGAGCACCCGCTGCTGCCGCGGGTGCAGGACGGCAGCTCCAGCGTGCCCAAGGGCGGGGCGCTGGAGGACTGCGACGGGCACGGCACCATCGTCGCCGGCATCATCGGCGCGCAGCAGGACAGCACCAGCGGCAACATCGGCATCGCGCCGGACACCGAAATCCTGTCCATCCGGCAGTCGTCGAGCCTGTTCGTCGACGAGGAGACCAACCAGCCCATCGGCAACACGCAGACGATGGCGCAATCCATCAACCGCGCCGTCACCATGGGCGCCGATGTGGTCAACATCTCCCAGTCGTCCTGCCAGGAGATCGCCCGCGCGTCCAACCCGGCCGACAGCGGCAACCAGCAACTGCACAACGCGGTCCGCGACGCCCACGAACAGGGCGTGGTGGTGGTCGCCGCGGCGGGCAACACCGAGGACGCCTGCCAGCAGAACGCAGCAGGCAGCCCGTCGACCGCGGTGCTGCCCGCCTGGTTCGACGACTACGTGCTGACCGTGGCCGCCACCAACGAGAAGGGCGCCCCCTCGGAATTCAGCGTCGCCGGCCCGTGGGTGGACGTCGCAGCACCCGGGGAGAACCTCACCACGGTCGATCCCGGTTCCGGCGGAACCGGATTGGCCACCCAGATCGCCACCGGTGAGCAGGGCGAGATGAGCCCGATCCAGGGCACGAGTTTCGCCGCGCCCTACGTGTCCGGGCTGGCCGCGCTGATCAAGCAGAAGGCGGAGCGGGACGGTGCGCCGCTGGACGCCGAGCAGATCATGGAACGGATCAAGAAGACCTCGCTGCCTCCCGGGGGCATCAACGGTGAGAACAACGTCGTCGGTGCCGGGATGATCGACCCGGAGGCCGCGCTCGGCGACGTGGTGCCGGCCGAGCACGGTGTGGCCGAGGCGCCGCCGCAGCCCAAACCGCTGCGCGCGGACGTGATCCCGCAGCCGGACTACCCGGCGCTGATCGTGGCCATCGGCGGCACCGGCGCCGGGATCGCGGCGATCGTGTTCATCGCGTTCCTGGTCAACGCGATGCGCAACATCCGGCGTCGAGCCGCCGGCGGCGGTTCGGACTCCTGACCCGGAGCACAGGCGCGACAAAGGCCCCTCACTTCCCGGATTCCCGGTAAGGAGGGGCCTTTTCGCGGCTCGGGGCACCGAACGGATCGGCGGGTGCCGGGGTTGGCTCGGAGGGATCGACCGGACCCGGGGGCGCTGGTCCGGGATCGAGCGCCGACTCCGTCCTGACGCTGCTCCGACCGCGAACACCGGTCCCGTCCCGGGGCAGCCCTCCCCGCGCACCGAACCGGCCCGGGCGCCGGGCGATCCGACACCGACCCCGCACCCGGCACACGAACGCACCCGCAGAAATGCGAAACCGCCCGCAACGGCAGTGCGCTGCGGGCGGTTTCGGTCCTCGGACGTCAAGGGGCACCGACCGGGTCGCGGATCCCCGGGCCACTCCCGGGGATCCGCACCGGATCAGGCGCCGGCCTGCTGCTGGCCCTGCTGGTCCTGGCCCTGCCCGGACTGCTGGTTCGTCCCGCCCGGTCCGACCGGCACGGAGTCGTAGCTCAGCCCGGCTTCCGCCGGATCCAGGAAGTCACCGCGCGGCAGCGCCCTGGTCAGCCAGGACGGGCCCGCGGTCGCGCCGCCCGGACCATTGACCACGCCGAGGCCCTGCGCAGTGGCGATGTCCTTGATGCCGTACTGCACGCCCTGGTCCGAGACCAGGAACAGCGGACCGCTGTCCGCACCCGCCTCGTTGGAGGCGCCGCGGACCACGGCCGCCTTGCCCGCCGGCATGTAGAACCGGTCGACCTCCGGCCCGGAACCGTCGGCCTGCGCCAGCTCGACCGGGGCCTTGTTCGCCGGGTCCCCCTTGTTCAGGGTGACGGTGATGTTCTGGTCGCCGTCGACGTTCTTCCAGCTCAGGCAGGACGTCGCCGATTGCTGGAAACTCACCGGCTGCGGGACGGCCATCGGGAAGGTGTCCAGCTCCAGCTGCTGGGCTTCCGGGGCCTCCGGGGCCTCGGTGACCGCACCCGTCGCATTGGGCACTTCCCGGCTGCTGTACTTGTCCGCGTGCAGCACGGCGGCCGCGCCCTCGCTGATCTTCTGCTTGCCGCTCTGCAGCAGCAGGAAGAACTCGTCCGGCTGGCCGGGAACCGAACGCTTCACCACATCGCCGACCTGCTGTCCGTTCAGGTAGTCCGCGGGCTGGTCGTCCCCGTCGACCGCCGGCACCTGCAGGTCCGGCACCGACGGGACCGCGTTGAGCATGTTCGTGCTGACGGTGCGCGGAGTCGCCCCGTTGAGCCCGAAGATGTCCTGCACGGTCGTCTCGGTCTCGTCCACCTTGGCCTTGACCGCGTGCGTGTTGCTGCGTCCGGGGAGGTCCTGCACCCGGTAGACCAGGTAGCGGTCCCCGGAGGTCGCGTCCTCCACGTACAGCGACTGGTCGGGCCGAATCTCCGCCCCGTGGTCGGGGTCTCCGCCGATGACCGTGGTCTGCACGTCCGTGGCCTGTTCGATCCGGGACTCGTTGAGGCTGTCCTGGACCTGGCCGACATCGCAGATCGCCCAGAACGGGCGCGCCGCGTCACCGGCCTCCGGCAAGTAGGTGGGTGCGTTGACCATGCCGGTCAGCGCACCGCGCGGGTATTCGCCCAGTGCCGCCTCCTTGACGGTGGTCGGTTCCACCGCGCCACCGCCCTGACCGCCGCCCTGCGCCATCACCAGCAGCTTCGCCGAGGCCATGTTCATCATCGGAATCAGCCGCTTGTCGGCCTCCTCATCGGAGGTGACGACGAAAACGCTGCCGCTCTCCTTCGCGATGACGATCGACCCCGGGTCCGGAACCGAACCCTTGCCGCCGAACAAGCCCCACACCAGGAAACCGATCATCCCGATGCACGCGACGAGAACACCGGCCACCGTTGCGCGCTTGTGCGAGCCCATCGGGTCGTGCAGCATCACCGCGTCCTTGCGGACCAACGCCGACTCCATGCGGCGGAGCACGAACCGGTATGCCTGGACCTGTGACTTCGTTGTGGGTGTTGATGCCATTCTTCGCCTACAGCTCTCCCGTCCGAGGTACCGTTTCGCAGGATAGCCGCAGAGAGATGCCGAATGGGTGCGGTTCGGCCGAGTCCATCAGTATTCTCATCGCGCGGTTGCTCGCCAGACACCTGCTCGCGAGCCGTGTGCCGCACCTACCAGCGAGGGGGAGAGACCGAACGGATGTCCGTGACCACGCAACATCCGGCCCAGCCGCAAGCTTCCGAGCCGACCGCTGCGCCCAGCAGCAGGATCCGCGCGCGCAGGCGGCGCCTCAACGGCGTCACCCTGTTCGGGATTCCGGCCGCCAACCTCGTGCTCATCGAGGTAGGCCTGGCCATCGGGCTGATCATCGTCATCGTGGAACCGACGCTGTGGCCGGTTTCGATCGGGGTCGCGGCCTTCGTGCTGCTCATCGCCCTGCTGCGCCGCCGCGGACGCTGGTTCACCCAGTGGTTCGGACTGGTGCTGGAGTACCGGACCCGCAGCCACACCCGGGTTTCCACCCCGGCCGACCTCGATGCGCTCGAACCCGCCGAGGACAAGGACGGGGACGGCATCATCGGCCCGGAGGAGAACCACCGCGTCGCGCTGCTGCGCCTGGTGGTCCCGGACCTGGTCATCGCCCGGACCCAGGACCACGACCGCAATCCGGTGGGCATGGCCTGGCACAAGGGCAAATGGACCGCCGTGCTCATGGTGGAGCCGACGCCGTCGCTGCTGAACCCGGTCGGCGGGGCGCCGAACCTGCCGCTGGGGGTGCTCACGCCCTGCCTGGAAGACCGCGGGGTGGTGCTGGACGCCATCCAGGTCATCTGGCACTGCTACCCGGGGAGCGCTGCGCTGCCGTCCAACTCGCCGGCGCTGAACTCCTACCTGGAGGTGCTCGGCCCGCTGCCCGCCGCCGCGCGCCGCACCACCTGGGTCGCGGTCCGGCTGGACCCGCAGCGCTGCGCGAAAGCGATCGGCGAGCGCGGTGGCGGGATCGTCGGCGCCCAGCGCGCACTGCTCGGGGCGACCTCGCGAGTGCGCAACGCCCTGGAGCGGCAGAACATCCCGGCCCGCCCGCTGGACCCGGACGAGCTGTTGCAGGCGGGGATCTCCTCCGCCGAGCTGCACACCTCGATCGGTTCGCAGCGCCCGGTCGGCCTCAAGGAGCGCTGGGACGGGGTGACCGCGGGCGGAGTCGGGCACTCCAGCTACGCGATCACCGGCTGGCCGAACCAGATGAGCAACAGCCTCGACGCGCTCACCGGGATCCGCGCGCTGTCCACGAGCATCGCGCTGTCCATCTCACCGGCCGGCGAGGAGAACGAGGTGGGCCTGCGTGGGCTGGTGCGGGTCAGCGCGCGCACCCCGGACGAACTCGACAACGCGGACGGCCGGCTGCAGACCCTCAGCAACCGCGTGGGAGTGACCCTCACCCCGCTGCGCGGACTGCAGCTGGACGGGTACGCCGCGACGCTGCCGCTCGGAGGTGCGGCATGAGCCGAAGCAGAACGATCGACGTCCCCGGCAACCAGGGCGCGGCACCGGAATTCCTGGTTCCGCCGGAAACCCTGGACGCGGTGAGCCCGTCCGGCGACCGCGGCGGCATGATCATCGGTTCCGGGCCGCAGAACGAGCCACTGGCCGCCTCGGTGCTGCGCCCGGAGCCGACCAGGATGGCCACGGTCGGCGGCCTCTACCTCGCGCGCCAGATCGCGCTGCGCGCCATGGCCACCGGCGCCTGGGTGATCGTGGCCACCGGACGCCCCGGGGCGTGGAAGATGCTGGAACGCGCCGCCGGGCAAACACCGGACGGAAAACCGGTGCCGCTGTGCCAGATCCGCAAGCTCACCCCGTTCGAGCTGCCGCGGTCCACTGAGGACACACCGCTGCTGCTCATCCACGACGGCGGTGCGGTGCCGCAGGAGCTGTTCCCGCCGCGGGCCCCGTGGCAGACCACCATGTACGTGCTGCCCTACCTGCACCCGCAGGTCAGCAGCGGCACCACCGCCAACACGGCGGACATGGTCCTGCTGCAGCGCCTACCGCTCAACCAGGCCCAGCTGGCGGGCCGGATCTGGTCGCTGCACCCGCAACAGGTGCACCAGCTCACGCAGCTCAACGACACCGAGATGATCGCGCTCGGCAACATGATGTGGACCCGGGTGCGCCTGGTGACCCGGGACAAGGAGCAGGAGATCCTCGGCCCGGTCCGCCGCGGCGACTGAGCACGCGCTCCAGCGGAGGAGCCCCGGCCCGCGGGTCGGGGCTCTTCTGCTGCCGGGCGGCGTCACTCCAGCGAGCGCAGTGCCCTGGCCTGCTCGGCCCGGGCGGCCAACGCGGCATCGTCCGGGTAGTCGACCCCGGCCAGCGTCAGACCGTGCGCTGGGGCCACCGCACTGGTGCGCTCCCCGCCGCGCAGCAGCTCGCCGGGCCAGCCGCTCGGCCGCCGGCCGTCGCCGACCATGAGCAGCGTGCCCACCAGGCTGCGCACCATCGAATGGCAGAACGCGTCCGCCGTGACGTGCGCGACGACCAGGTGCTCGGCCACCCGCTCCCAGCGGAAGTCCTGCAGCTCGCGCACCGTGGTGGCGCCCGGACGTGGTTTGCAGTAGGCCGCGAAATCGTTGAGCCCCAGCAGTTCCCGCGCACCGTCGTTGAGCGCGGCCACGTCCACCGGGCGGTTCCAGCCCAGCGTGTCGTGCCTGCGCAGCGGATCCGCGCCCCAGGGCGCGTCGGAGACCTGGTAGCGGTAGTGCCTGCGCAGCGCGGAGAACCGGGCGTCGAAGGCGTCCGGCACCACGCGGGCGCCCAGCACCCGCACGTCCGGCGGGAGCAGCCGGTTCCACCGGTGCCGCATGCGGCTCAGGTCGGGAATGCCGTGCTCGTCCAGCGCGAACCGGGTGCGGTCGGCCTCGTCCAGCGGCACGACATCGGCGTGCACCACCTGGCCACCCGCGTGCACCCCGGCATCCGTCCGGCCGGCGACCACGACCGATCCCGGCACCCGGCGGCCGGGTGGTTGCTTGGCGAGCGCGTCCTCGACCAGCCCCTGCACCGTGCGCAGGCCCGGCTGCCGGGCCCACCCCGAGAAACCGGCACCGTCGTAGGCGAGGTCGATGCGCACACGAACGAGCCCGCCGTCCCCGGCGGGGGCGGCGGGCTCGTTCGGGATGTCACCGGAGCGAATCAGGACTCGTCCTTCTTCTCCTCGGTGGTCTCCTCGGCCGGGGTCTCGGCGGCGTCCGCCGACTCGTCCGCGGCCGGTGCGGCCTCCTCGGCCTTCGGCTCGTCCTTGGCGAACTTCGTGCCGCGGGCGGCCTCGGCCTCGGCGGTGGCGGTCTTCTCGGTCACCAACGAGATGACGGCCATCTTCGCGTTGTCACCCTTGCGCGGCATCGTCTTGATGACGCGGGTGTACCCGCCGTTGCGGTCGGCGAAGAACGGACCGATCTCGGCGAACAGCTTGTGCACGACATCCTTGTCGCGGATGGTCTTCATGACCTCGCGACGGTTGTGCAGGTCGCCCTTCTTCGCCTTGGTGATCAGTCGCTCGGCGATCGGCCGCAGCCGTTTCGCCTTCGCCTCGGTCGTGGTGATCCGCCCGTGCTCGAACAGCGAGGTGGCCAGGTTGGCCAGCATCAGCCGCTCGTGCGACGGCGATCCGCCGAGACGCGGACCCTTCGTCGGGGTGGGCATCGGTTGCTCCTCTCGGGCGCGCGCCGGTGACCCCGGACGCGCAACACAGCTACAGCTGCTCTGTCTCCGCGTAGTCCTGACCGTCGTCGTAGCCGGCGTCCTCGACGGGGCCGACCGCACCGATGGGCTCGTCGTCCTCATCGGCGGACCAGCCCTCGGCGGGGTACTCGGCCGCAGCAGCGGACGGGTCGAACCCGGGCGGGCTGTCCTTGAGCGCGAGCCCCAGGCCCGCCAGCTTCATCTTGACCTCGTCGATGGACTTCGCACCGAAGTTGCGGATGTCCAGCAGGTCGGCCTCGCTGCGCGAGACCAGTTCACCGACGGTGTGGATGCCTTCCCGCTTGAGGCAGTTGTAGGAGCGCACCGTCAGGTCGAGGTCCTCGATCGGCATCGCGTAGGCCGCGATGGTGTCCGCCTCCGCCGGAGACGGCCCGATCTCGATGCCCTCGGCGTCGATGTTGAGCTCGCGCGCGAGCCCGAACAGCTCCACGAGGGTGCGACCGGCCGACGCCACCGCATCGCGCGGGGTGATCGACGGCTTGGTCTCCACGTCGAGGATCAGCTTGTCGAAGTCCGTGCGCTGCTCGACGCGGGTCGCCTCGACCTTGTAGGTCACCTTCAGCACCGGCGAGTAGATCGAGTCCACCGGGATGCGGCCGATCTCGGCGCCGGTCTGCTTGTTCTGCATCGCGGGGACGTAGCCACGACCACGCTCGACGACGAGCTCGATCTCCAGCTTGCCCTTCGCGTTCAGCGTGGCGATGTGCAGATCCGGGTTGTGCACCGTGACACCGGCCGGGGGCACGATGTCGGCTGCGGTGACCTCACCCGGGCCCTGCTTGCGCAGGTACATCGTCACCGGCTCGTCCTCTTCGGAACTGACGACCAGTTCCTTGATGTTCAGGATGACGTCGGTGACGTCCTCCTTCACACCCGGGATCGTGGTGAACTCGTGCAGCACACCGTCGATGCGCAGGCTGGTGACCGCCGCTCCCGGAATCGAGGAGAGCAGCGTGCGACGCAGCGAGTTGCCGAGGGTGTAGCCGAAGCCGGGCTCCAGCGGTTCGATGACGAACCGGGAGCGGGTCTCCGAGACTGCCTCCTCGGACAGCGAGGGTCGCTGGGAGATGAGCATTTCGGTTTCCTTTCCTCACGACGCCCGCTATTTGACGCCGATGGGATGCGGTGCCCGCCCAGGGCGGGCCGGTGGCGGCTTCCTGCACCGCCGACCGCGGCGCGCGCCGGCGGTGCGGGACCGCCGGCGCCACGCGTCACTTCGAGTAGAGCTCGACGATGAGCTGCTCGGTGACCGGGGTATCGATCTGCGCCCGCTCCGGGAGCTGGTGCACCAGGATGCGGAGGCTGGACGGGACGACCTGCAGCCAGCCCGGAACCGGCCGCTCGCCGAGGGTCTCCTTGGCGATGACGAACGGGGTGCTGGCCTGGGACTTCGGCTTGACGTCGATGATGTCCCACTTCGAGACCTGGAAGCTGGGGACGTTCACCCGCTTGCCGTTGACCACGAAGTGGCCGTGGCTGACCAGCTGCCGCGCCATGCGGCGGGTGCGGGCCAGGCCGGAGCGGTACACGACGTTGTCCAGCCGGGACTCCAGCAGCTGCAGCAGGTTGTCACCCGTCTTGCCGGGGCGCCGGTTGGCCGTCTCGTAGTACGAGCGGAACTGGCGCTCCAGCACACCGTAGGTGTACTTCGCCTTCTGCTTCTCCTGGAGCTGCTGCAGGTACTCGGTCTCCTTGATCCGCGCGCGGCCGTGCTGGCCCGGCGGGTAAGGACGACGCTCGAACGCCTGGTCACCACCGATGAGGTCGACCTTGAGGCGACGGGACTTGCGAGTCGCGGGGCCGGTGTAACGAGCCATTTCTTCTTACTCTCCCTTCCCGCGGCTCAGACCCGACGGCGCTTCGGCGGGCGGCAGCCGTTGTGCGGCTGCGGGGTGACGTCCTGGATGGTGCCGACCTCCAGGCCGGCGGCCTGCAGCGAGCGGATCGCCGTCTCGCGGCCCGAGCCCGGGCCCTTCACGAAGACGTCGACCTTCTTCATGCCGTGCTCGGCGGCCTTGCGGGCGGCGTTCTCCGCAGCCATCTGCGCGGCGAACGGGGTGGACTTGCGCGAGCCCTTGAACCCGACGTGCCCGGCGGACGCCCAGCTGATCACCGCACCGGTCGGGTCGGTGATCGAAACGATGGTGTTGTTGAACGTGCTCTTGATGTGGGCTTGCCCGTGAGCAACGTTCTTCTTCTCCTTGCGCCGGACCTTCTTGACGGCCCCGGCGCGAGCCTTGGGTGGCATAGCTGTGTTGGTCTCCTAGCGAGGCTTACTTCTTCCCGGCCTTCTTCTTGCCGGCGACCGTCTTCTTCGGCCCCTTGCGGGTACGGGCGTTGGTCTTGGTCCGCTGCCCGTGCAACGGCAGGTGACGGCGGTGCCGCCAGCCCTGGTAGCAGCCGATCTCGATCTTCCGGCGAATGTCGGCCTGGACCTCGCGGCGGAGGTCGCCCTCGACCCGGTAGTTGTCCTCGATGTGATCGCGCAGCTTGGTCAGCTGGTCGTCGTCGAGGTCCTTCGGGCGGACGTCGAGAGAGATCCCGGTCTGGTTCAGGATCTCCTTCGAACGGGTACGGCCGATGCCGTAGATGTACGTGAGCGCGATCTCCATGCGCTTGTCGCGCGGGAGGTCGACTCCGGCGAGCCGAGCCATGCGGCCCCCTTCTCCTTCTCTGTGGCCAGGTCTTCTCCTCCACCGTCCCCGCACTCGGGTGCGGAGCCCCGGCCTGGTCCGGGGGTCAACCGGCTCATCTCCCGAGCCGGCAGGTTGGGGGAGTTCTACTGTTCGTCGGCGATGCCCTGCGGGCCCGCGATCAACCCTGGCGCTGCTTGTGGCGCTTGTTGTCGCAGATGACCAGCACCCGGCCGTGGCGGCGGATGATCTGGCAGTTGTCGCAGATTCGCTTCACACTCGGCTGGACCTTCACGGTCGTGCTCTCCTGCTCGGACGCGTGTCCGGTCTCCCGGACACCGTGGAGGTCACTTGTAGCGGTAGACGATGCGCCCACGGGAAAGGTCGTATGGCGAGAGTTCCACCACAACCCGGTCCTCGGGCAGGATGCGGATGTAGTGCTGACGCATCTTGCCACTGATATGTGCGAGGACCTTGTGGCCGTTCTCCAACTCGACACGAAACATCGCGTTGGGGAGCGGTTCGATCACCCGACCCTCGACCTCAATGGCCCCGTCCTTCTTGCCCATGTCCTCCGCGTTTCGTGACGGTGACGGTTTTCGGACAAAGTCCCGCTGCGACCTCCGGAGGCCCCGGCAGCCGCAGCGAGCACACTCCCGACCCCGATTCGAAATGCGGATTGGCTATCCTCGACAAGGCAGCCAGGCGCGACGAACCGGCGCCACGAGTGCGCCGAGGCTCCATGCTACTCGCCGCCGTTGCGGCCCTCCACAACGGGGCAGGTCATCGGCGCTGCGCACACAGCGGCGGCGGGTACCGGCAGCCGGAGTGCTGCGCGCTACCTTGCGCGGGTCATCGCAACCTCATTAGTTTCGATCAAGTGCTCGACGCCCGGCGGCAGCCGGCGAAGGCCAGCGAGCGAGGAGAGCCGTGCAACCCCAGCCCGACCAGCGCGTACCGACCCCCGTACGCGCGGTGACCCGGATCACGCGCGGCACCGCGGGCAAGCTCGCCGAGTACCGCACCTTCCTCGGCACGGCCGTGCGCCACCCCCGGATGATCGGCGCCGCCACCCCCACCACCGCGGCTACCGCGGCCACCGTCGCCCAGGTCGTGCCCACGACCGGTCGGCCGGTGGTGGTCGAGCTCGGCCCCGGGACCGGATCGCTGAGCAACGGCATCGCCCGCAGGCTCCCGGAGGGCGCCCGGCACATCGGTATCGAGCTCAGCCGCGAGCTCGCCGAGCATCTGCGCAGCAGCAAGCCGTGGATGCACGTCGCCCAGGGCGATGCCGGCGATCTACGCGCGCTGCTGGACGGCATGGGCGTGGACCGGGCGGACGCCGTCATCAGCAGCATCCCCTGGTCCCTGCTGTCCGGGGCCGACCAGGAGCACATCCTCGAACAGGTGACCGCTTCGCTGCGCCCGCACGGCGCATTCACCGCGCTGACCTACGTCCCGGCGGGACGCACCAGCGGCGGCAGGCAGTTCCGCAGCAGGCTCGGCTCGACCTTCGACGAGGTCGTCACGCACACCACGTGGCGCAGCTTCCCGCCGATCCTGCACTACATCTGCCGCCGCCCACTGCACCGGCCCGCCCAGGGCGCGCGCACCGCATCCTGACTCCGCCCCAGCGGCGCCTCGGCCGCTGCACGCACCGACGTGCGGAACGAAACCGGCGAACCGCCGCACGATTCGCGCGCGGGCGTCCTTTTCCGCCCATCCGGCCCGCTGCCCAGGCGGTACGCGCGCACGCGCCCCGCGGCGGACGAGATACCGTGACCGGCATGGCGACCGGCAGGAGTAGCTGTGGACAAAGGTGACAAACTGCGCGAGTACCGGACGTTCCTGACCCGTGCGGTCCGGCAGCCGTCGACCGTGGGAGCGGTGCTGCCCACCTCGCGGCACGTCGCCGCCGCCGTCGCGGGCGTGGTACCCGGCTCAGGCAGCCCCGTGGTCCTGGAACTGGGCCCGGGGACCGGCGCGCTCAGCGACGAGATCCGCGCCAAGCTCCCCGACGGCGCCCGGCACATCGCGGTGGAGATCGACCCGAAGCTCGTGCGCTACCTGCGCGACACCAAGCCCTGGCTGGAAGTGATCGAAGGCGACGCGGCCCACCTGGGGAAACTGCTCGCCGCCGCCGGGGTGCACCAGGTGGACGCCGCGATCAGCAGCATCCCGTGGACCCTGCTGCCCGTCGCCAAGCAGCGCGAGCTGCTCGGCGAGGTCGCCGCCCTGTTGTCCCCGGCGGGCGTGTTCACCACGGTCACGTACGTCACCACGCTGTGGCGCGCGTCGACTCGCGCGTTCATCGACGTGCTGCACGAGACCTTCGACGAGGTGCTGCCCAGGTCGACGGTGTGGGCCAACGTCCCGCCCGCCCGCGTCTACGCCTGCCGCAGGCCGCACCGGTCCTGACCACCAACGGGCGGGTAGCGAAGCCGCCGAGTGGGCCCCGCCGCCACAGCCGGTGGCTCAGTCCTCCGGCGCGGTCAGCACCCAGGGGCCGTCCTCGGTGATCGCCACCGTGTGCTCCCAGTGCGCCGCGGCCGATCCGTCCTCGGTGACCACGGTCCACTGATCGGCCAGCTCCTCGGTCTCCGCCGAGCCGAGCGTCAGCATCGGCTCGACCGCGATCGCCATCCCGACCTTGAGCTTGGGCCCGCGTCCCGGCTTGCCCAGGTTGGGCAAGAACGGCTCCATGTGCATCCGGGTGCCGATGCCGTGCCCGCCGTACTCGGCGATGATCCCGTACTCGGTGCCGTCGGCCGCGGCCGCGGCACGGGCTGCGGACTCCACCGCGTGCGAGATGTCGGTCAGCCGGTTGCCCGCGCGGACCTGCTCGATACCGGCCCACATAGCCGCCTCGGTCGCCGCGGACAGCGCCAGCGCCTTCGGGGGGACCGCACCGATGGCCAGCGTGACGGCCGAATCACCGTGCCAGCCGTCCAGGATCGCGCCGCAATCGACCGAGAGCAGATCGCCCTCGGACAGCGTCTCGCGACCGGACGGGATGCCGTGCACGACCTTCTCGTTCAGCGAGGCGCACACCGACGCCGGGAAGCCGTGGTAACCCTTGAACGACGGCACCGCACCGGCATCCCGGATGACCTGCTCGGCGACCTGGTCGATCTCCGCGGTGCTCACCCCGGGCGCCGCGCGGTCCGCGACCGCCGCCAGCGCGCGCGACACGACCAGACCGGCGGCGCGCATCGCCTCGATCTCCCCGCGCGACTTGAGCTCGATGCCCTTCCCCCGACGCAACAATGCACCCACCTCAGCATGATCGATGTCCGCGGACCGGGGATTCGACCCGCGTCGGCACCCGGTCTGCCGGAAAGCCTGACTGCGCTGCACCGGGACCGCATCCCGCACCGGTCAGCGACGGCGCTGCTTCCGACTCCGAGCCCCGGCGGCGGACGCAGCCGTCACCGGGGCTCGGAGTCGGTCGAACCGCCGGGTCCCGGCGGCACTGTGTTCAGGAGCGCCCGCGCAGCGCTTCCTGGGCCCGATCGGAGATCTGCTCGACCGTGCCCATCGCGTCGATCTTGACGATTCGATCCGCGTAGTACTCCAGCAACGGCTCGGTCTCCTCGCGGTAGACCGCCAACCGCCTGCGGATCACGTCCTCGGTGTCGTCCGACCGGCCGCGGTCGAGCATCCGGCGCACCAGCTCCTCCTCCGGCACGTCGAACTGCACCACCGCGGTCAGCTCGACACCGTTGGCGCCGAGGATCTCGCTGAGCACCTCGGCCTGCGCCGTGTTGCGCGGGTAGCCGTCGAGCAGAAAGCCCTTCTGCGCGTCGCTGTCGGCCAAGCGGTCCCGGACCATCTCGTTGGTGACCTCGTCCGGCACGAGCTCACCCGCGTCCATGTAGCTCTGCGCCTTCTGGCCGAGCGGCGTCTCGTTGCCGATGTTCGCGCGGAACAGATCTCCGGTGGAGATGTGCGGAACGTCGAGCCGCTCGCTGAGCACGGCCGCTTGGGTGCCCTTGCCCGCACCGGGCGGGCCCACGAGAACCAGTCGCACCAAGGATCTGCCTTTCGAATCAATCCGAACGCGCGCCAGATGCTGACGAGCGCGCCGCCTGCCCTCCCTGCCACCGGGCAACCAGCTCCGCGTGGACCCTACGCGGATCCACCACTGCGGGATCTGCGGCCTCGGCCGCCGCCCAACCCCGCCCGCGGCCGCCGTTCCCGGCGACCGGCTGGGGCGGGGCTGAACTCGGGCAGCCGATTTTACCGGAGGAAGCCTTCGTACTTGCGCTGCGTGAGCTGGCTCTCGATCTGCTTCACCGTGTCCAGACCCACGTTGACCATGATCAGCACCGCCGTACCGCCGAACGGGAAGTTCTGGTTCTGGCCCTGACCACCGGTCAAGCCCAGGAAGAAGTTCGGCAGGATCGCGATCACGCCGAGGTACAGCGAGCCCGGGAGCGTGATCCGGGACAGCACGTAGCTGAGGTACTCGGCGGTCGGGCGCCCGGGGCGGATGCCCGGGATGAAGCCGCCGAACTTCTTCATGTCGTCGGCGCGCTCTTCCGGGTTGAACGTGATCGACACGTAGAAGTACGCGAAGAACACGATCAGCCCCATGTACAGCAGGATGTGCACCCAGCTGGACGGGTCGACGATGTAGGTCTGAATGAACCGCGCCCACCAGGTGTCCTGGTTGCCGGCGAGCTGGCCGAGCAGCTGCGGCAGGTAGAGCAGCGAGGAACCGAAGATGACCGGGATGACACCGGCCTGGTTCACCTTCAGCGGCAGGTAGGTCGACGTACCGCCGTACATCCGCCTGCCGATCATGCGCTTGGCGTACTGCACGGGGATCCGCCGCTGCGCCTGCTCGATGAACACCACCGTGGCGATGATGGCCACGGCGAAGCAGCAGACCACCGCGAAGACCAGCGGGCCGTGCGAGTTCAGGATGTTGCCGCCCTCGGCCGGGACGCGGGCCGCGATGGAGGCGAAGATCAGCAGCGACATGCCGTTGCCGATGCCCCGCTCGGTGATGAGCTCGCCCATCCACATCAGCAGGGCGGCGCCCGCGGTCATGACCAGCACGACCACGATCAGGTTGAGCACCGAGTTGTCCGGCACGACCGGAACGGTGCAGCCCGGGAAGAGCTGTCCGCGCACCGCCAGCGCCACCACACCGGTCGCCTGCAGCACCGCGAGCGCGATGGCCAGGTACCGGGTGTACTGGGTCAGCTTCGCCTGCCCGGACTGGCCTTCCTTCTTCAGCTGCTCGAAGCGCGGGATGACCACCTGCAGCAGCTGCACGATGATGCTGGCCGTGATGTAGGGCATGATGCCCAGCGACAGCACCGACAGCTGGAGCAGCGCGCCACCGCTGAAGAGGTTCAGCATCGAGTAGACGCTGTCCGCACCGGTGCCCTGCACCTGTTCGATGCACTGCTGGACATTCGGGTACGAGACCCCGGGCGACGGAATCGTCGCGCCGAGCCGGTACAGCACGACCATGCCCAGTGTGAACAGGATCTTGCGGCGCAGGTCCGGCGTCGCCAGAGCCGAGCGGAAGGCGCCGAGCACGCGAACCTCCTGTACGCGAGCCGGTCGAGACCGGCCGGGACGGTGGCCGACTTCCAGCAAGCCGGCGCGGCGGGATTCTTGCAGGACCGCAGCTGGCACGGTACTGCCGGGGCGACCTTAGCAGGCGTGGCAGAAACCACGGTCAGCGACCGAAGAACCACCGGACATCACCGCGGAGCCGGCACCGGACGCCGTTTCACCTGCCACGACGGCGAAACGTTCGCCCTGGGCAACCCTGCCGGTCCCGCCCCGGACCTCCGCCGGGACCGCGCACCGGGATCCCGGGCGCCGGCACGCGCGGTGAATCCGCGGCGTTGCCAATTCAATCGGGCGCTCCGGGGCGGCACCGGTCGCGACACGCCGCGCCACAGCGGAATTTCCGACCGCGTACCCGGGCGAACCGGACACCGCCCGACGCCGCGGGCGGAACAGCCGGTCGATGATCATCAAATCGAGTGGGAAAACGGCACCGAGCCGCAGCGCGGAACTCCGGCCACACGACGAAAAGCGGGGGCCGGACGACATCGTGATGCCGTCCGACCCCCGCTCCGGGCCGAAGTCCGCCTCAGCGGTCCAGCTTGGTCGCCGAACCACCCGCGGCGGTGATCTTCTCCTGCGCGCTACCGGTGAACGCGTGCGCGCTCACCTCCAGCCGCACGCCCGCGAGGTCCCCGTCGCCGAGGATCTTCACGAGCTCGTTCTTCTTGACCAGGCCCGCACCGATCAGCTCGTCGATGCCGACCTTGCCGCCCTGCGGGAACGCCTCGACCAGCTTGCCGACGTTCACACCCTGGTACTCGGTGCGGAAGCGGTTCTTGAAGCCGCGAAGCTTCGGCAACCGCATCTGGATCGGCATCTGCCCGCCCTCGAAGCGGGGCGAGACGGTCTTGCGGGCCTTGGTGCCCTTCGTACCGCGACCAGCGGTCTTGCCCTTGGAAGCCTCACCACGGCCGACACGGATCTTGTCGCGGTTGGATCCCGGGGCGGGTCGCAGATCATGCAGCTTGATGACCATGATCAGACCTCCTCGACCGTGACCAGGTGCCGAACGGCGTTGATCTGGCCACGCACGTGCGCGTCGTCCGGCCGGACGACGGACTGCCGGATCTTGCGCAGCCCGAGGCTGCGCATCGTGTCCCGCTGGGCCTGCCGGGTACCGACCAGGCCGCGGACCTGCGTGATCTTCAGCTCTGCCATCTCTGATCAGACCTCCTGACCAGCGCGGGCCCGCAGCATCGAAGCCGGCGCGACGTCCTCCAGCGGCAGACCGCGGCGAGCAGCGACCTCCTCCGGGCGCTGCAGCTGCTTGAGCGCGTGGACGGTGGCCTGCACGATGTTGATCGGGTTGTCGCTGCCCAGCGACTTGCTCAGCACATCGTGCACACCGGCGCACTCCAGCACCGCGCGGACCGGACCGCCGGCGATGACACCGGTACCGGCGCTGGCCGGACGCAGCAGCACGATGCCCGCCGCGTCCTCGCCCTGCACCGGGTGGGTGATCGTGCCGGACAGGCGCGGGACGCGGAAGAAGTTCTTCTTCGCCTCCTCGACGCCCTTGGCGATCGCCGAGGGGACTTCCTTGGCCTTGCCGTAACCGACACCGACCATGCCGTCCCCGTCGCCGACGACGACCAGCGCGGTGAAGCTGAACCGCCGACCGCCCTTGACGACCTTCGCGACGCGGTTGATGGTCACGACCCGCTCGAACTGCGGGGTCTTCTCTTGGGCCGCCCCGCCACGGCCACCGTCGCGGCGGTCCTTGCGGTCCTTGCCGCCGGACTCTCCGCCCTCACGCCGAGTGCGTCCAGGCATCAGGCGTCCCTTTCGTTGTCGTTCTTAGCCACTTGTCAGAACTCCAGTCCGCCGTCGCGGGCGGCGTCTGCCAGTGCGGCCACGCGGCCGTGGTAGGCGTTGCCGCCCCGGTCGAACACGACCTTGTCGATGCCCGCGTTCTTCGCGCGGGCCGCGACCAGCTCGCCGACCTTGGTGGACTTGGCCGTCTTGTCGCCCTCGAACGCCTGGAGATCGTTCTCCAAGCTGGTGGCGGAGGCCAGCGTGTGGCCCTTCGTGTCGTCGATCACCTGCGCGGTGATGTTGCGCAGGGAGCGCGTCACGACCAGGCGCGGCCGCTCTGCCGTGCCGAGGATCTTCTTGCGCAGCCGGGTGTGCCGCTTGGCCCGGGAAATCCGACGCACGGTCGAGATGTCCTTGCCCACCGGCTTGCGGTTGGTAGCTGTCGTCTCGCTCATGGTCACTTACCCGTCTTTCCGACCTTCCGGCGGATGTTCTCACCCGCGTAGCGGACACCCTTGCCCTTGTACGGGTCGGGGCGGCGAAGCTTGCGAATCCTGGCGGCGATCTCACCCACCAGCTGCTTGTCGATGCCCTTGACCGAGAGCTTCGACGGCCCGTCGGTGGAGAACTCGATGCCTTCCGGGGGCTCGATCACGATCGGGTGGCTGTAGCCGAGCGCGAACTCCAGGTTCGAGCCCTTCTGCAGCACCCGGTAACCGACGCCCTGGATCTCCAGGTCCTTCTGGAAGCCCTGGCTCACGCCCAGCACCATGTTGTTGACCAGCGTGCGGCTGAGCCCGTGCAGCGAGCGCGACTCGCGCTCGTCGTCGGGCCGCTTGACCAGCAAGGAGCCGTCCTCGTCCCGCTCAACGGTGATCGGGGCGGCGACCTCACTCGACAGCGAGCCCTTCGGCCCCTTCACGGAGACCGTCTGACCGTCGATGGTCACCTCGACACCGGAGGGGACGGTGATCGGCAGCTTTCCGATGCGCGACATATCCGTTCCTCCTCCCTCACCAGACGTAGGCGAGGACTTCCCCGCCCACGCCCTTTTTCATGGCCTGCCGGTCGGTCAGCAGACCGCCGGAGGTCGAGATGATCGCGACGCCGAGTCCGCCCAGCACCTTCGGCAGGTTGTTGGACTTGGCGTACACCCGCAGACCGGGCTTGGAGACCCGGCGCAGGCCCGCGATGCTCCGCTCGCGGTTCGGGCCGAACTTGAGCTCGACAACGAGCTTCTTGCCCACCTCGGCGTCCTCGACGCGGGAGCCGGACACGTAGCCCTCCCGCTGCAGCATCTCGGCGATGTTCGCCTTCAGCTTCGAGTGCGGCATCACGACCTCGTCGTGAAACGCCGAGTTGGCGTTGCGCAGACGTGTGAGCATGTCTGCGATCGGGTCGGTCATCGTCATGACCTACTCAACCTTTCTCGTCTGGTTCCGACGGGTCCGGATCGCGACTCCCGGCGAACCGGGAGCGTCTGGACCCTGGCCTGGACGAAGTCGGGGTCATCGCCTGCCACCGGGGCAGGCCTGTCGTTCGCGTGCAAGCACGGCCTTCACCGCTGGTGCGCGGGCATCAGCCCTGGTGGCGGCGCCTGCCCGAGGGTACCGGCCTGCGGTACGGCTCGGGCAGGCGGCCGCGGGTCACCAGGAGGACTTGTGCACGCCCGGCAGCTCGCCGGCGTGCGCCATGTCGCGGAAGCACACCCGGCACAGCCCGAACTTGCGGTACACCGAGCGCGGACGCCCGCACCGCTGGCAGCGGGTGTACCCGCGAACCTTGAACTTGGGCTTGCGCGCGGCCTTGATGATCAGCGCCTTCTTGGCCATCGGATCAGTTCTCCTCGTTTGGATCCACAGCGAGGCCCACGGGTCACTCGTCCTTGAACGGGAAGCCCAGCTGCTTGAGCAGCGACCGGCCCTCGTCGTCCGTGTTGGCCTTGGTGACCACGGTGATGTCCATGCCGCGGGGGCGGTCGATCGAGTCGGGGTCGATTTCGTGGAACATCGACTGGTCACTCAACCCGAACGTGTAGTTGCCGTTGCCGTCGAACTGCTTGGCCGACAGCCCGCGGAAGTCCCGGATTCGCGGCAGCGAAATGGTGATCAGCCGGTCCAGGAACTCCCACATCCGGTCCCCGCGCAGGGTCACCCGGGCGCCGATGGGCATCCCCTCGCGCAGCTTGAACTGCGCGACGGACTTGCGGGCCCGCCGGACCTCGGGGCGCTGACCGGTGATGGCCCCCAGGTCGCGAACTGCGCCTTCGATGAGCTTGCTGTCCCGTGCGGCGTCGCCGACGCCCATGTTCACCACGACCTTGACCAGGCCGGGCAGCTGCATGGGGTTGGCGTACTGGAACTCCTGCTGCAGCGCGTCGCGGATCTCGTCGCGGTAGCGGAGCTTCAGCCGCGGGACGATCTTCTCAGCGTCTTTTTCCACCGTCGACATGAGTTTAGATGTCCTTACCGTTACGACGAGAAATGCGGACCTTCTTGCCGTCCTCACCGGTGCGGTAGCCGACCCGCGTGGGCTGGCCGTCGGAGTCCAGCGCCATCACGTTGCTGACGTGGATCGGCGCTTCCTGGGTGACGATGCCGCCGGACTGGGCACCGCGCTCGGTCCGAGAGACCTTGGTGTGCTTCTTGATCCGGTTGACACCCTCGACCAGGACCCGGTCCTCCTTCGGGAAGGCCTGGATGACCTTGCCCTTGGCGCCCTTGTCCTTGCCGGAGATGACGACGACGGAGTCGCCCTTCTTGATCTTCATCACAGCACCTCCGGCGCGAGCGAGATGATCTTCATGAACCGCTTGTCGCGCAGCTCGCGGGCCACCGGCCCGAAGATGCGCGTGCCCCGCGGCTCACCGCCCGGCTTGACCAGCACGGCGGCGTTCTCGTCGAACCGGATGTAGGAACCGTCCGGACGACGCCTCTCCTTCTTCTGCCGGACGATGACGGCCTTGACCACATCGCCCTTCTTGATGCCCGCAGCGGGCATGGCTTCCTTGACGGTCGCCACGATGATGTCTCCGAGACCGGCGTAGCGCCGACCGGAACCACCGAGGACCCGGATCGTAAGGATCTCCTTGGCCCCGGTGTTGTCGGCGACGCGCAGTCGCGATTCCTGCTGGATCACGTCTGACTCCCTGACCCTAAGTGCTCGAACCTCGTCGCCCGAGCACACTCTGGCGCGCCAAATTTCCGACTTGACGCGCGCGGTCACGCCGGGAGCGCGGCCGGCAGCACAGGCCGACCGCGCACCCGGTCGATTACTTGGCCTTCTCCACGACCTCGACGAGCCGCCAGCGCTTGTCCGAGGACAGCGGGCGAGTCTCCATCAGGAGGACCCGGTCGCCGACCCCGGCATCGTTGGCCTCGTCGTGCGCCTTGACCTTGGTGGTCTGCCGCATGATCTTGCCGTAGAGCGCGTGCTTCTTGCGGTCCTGCAGCGAGACCACGATCGTCTTCTCCATCTTGTCGGAGACGACGTAGCCTTCGCGGACCTTGCGGCTGTTGCGGGTCACGCCCTGTCCTTTCTCGCTCATGCCGCGCCCTCCTCAGCGCCCTCGGCGGAAACCGTCAGGCCCAATTCGCGCTCGCGCATGATGGTGTAGACCCGGGCGATGTCCTTGCGGACCACACGCAGCCGCCGGTTGTTCTGCAGCTGACCGGTAGCCATCTGGAAGCGGAGGTTGAACAGCTCCTCCTTGGCTTCCCGCAGCCGTTCGATGAGCTCCTCGTTGTCGAGATCCCGGAGCTCGGACGCGGTGACACCCGCTGCCATCAGAAGTCACCACCCTCGCGGGACACGATCTTGCACTTCATCGGGAGCTTGTGCGCCGCACGGGTCAGCGCCTCGATCGCCGTCTTCTCGTTCGGGAAGGTCAACTCGAACATGACGCGACCGGGCTTGACGTTGGCGACCCAGTACTCCGGGGAGCCCTTACCGGAACCCATGCGGGTTTCGGCCGGCTTCTTGGTCAGCGGGCGGTCCGGGAAGATGTTGATCCAGACCTTGCCGCCACGCTTCACGTGCCGGTTGATGGCGATACGGGCCGATTCGATCTGGCGGTTCGTCACGTAGGCGTGCTCGACCGCCTGGATCCCGTACTCGCCGAAGTTGATCCGGGTGCCACCCTTCGCGAAGCCCTTTCGCTTCGGCGCGTGGCTCTTGCGCCACCTCACCTTGCGTGGGACGAGCACGTCTCAGCCCTCCGTCTTCTCTTCGGCCTGCGGCTCAGCAACGGCCGGAGCGCTGGCGGAGGCCACGTCACCCGCGGTCTGCGCCTGCTCCGGGCTCTGAGCCGAGCCCTTGCCGCGGTCTCCACCGGAACCGCGACGGCGCCCGCCGCGCTCCGAACGGCCACCTCGGTCACCGCGGTCCCCACCGCCGGCACCACCGCGCGGCGGACGGACCTCGGACTCCTGCTGCTTCTGCTTCAGGCCGCCGACCAGTTCACCCTTGTAGATCCACACCTTGACGCCGATGCGGCCGAACGTGGTGCGGGCCTCGAAGAAGCCGTAGTCGATGTCCGCGCGCAGCGTGTGCAGCGGGACCCGGCCCTCGCGGTAGAACTCCGACCGGGACATCTCAGCCCCGCCCAGGCGACCCGAGCACTGCACCCGGATGCCCTTGACCTGCGGCGAACGCATGGCCGACTGCATGGCCTTGCGCATCGCCCGGCGGAAGGAGACCCGGTTGGACAGCTGCTCGGCCACGCCCTGCGCGACGAGCTGCGCGTCCGCCTCGGAGTTCTTCACCTCAAGGATGTTCAGCTGGACCTGCTTGCCGGTCAGCTTCTCCAGCGACCCGCGGATGCGGTCGGCCTCGGCACCCCGGCGGCCGATCACGATGCCCGGGCGGGCGGTGTGGATATCCACCCGCACCCGCTCGCGGGTCCGCTCGATCTCGACCTTGGAGATGCCGGCGCGCTCCATGCCGCGGGAGAGCTGACGGCGGATCTTGACGTCCTCCGCGACGTACTCCGAATACTGCTTGTCGGCGTACCAGCGGGACTTCCAGTCCGTGGTGATGCCGAGTCGGAAGCCGTGCGGGTTGATCTTCTGACCCACTACCGGGCACTTCCCTTCTGGCTCTTTCGGGACTTGCCGGCCGTCTGCGGCCGCGACTCGACCTCGACCGTGATGTGACTGGTCCGCTTGCGGATCCGGTACGCACGACCCTGCGCACGCGGGCGGAACCGCTTCAACGTCGGGCCCTCGTCCACGTACGCGTGGTTGACCCACAACGTGGCCGGGTCGAGGGAATTGTTGTTCTCCGCGTTGGCCATCGCACTGGCGAGCGCCTTCGACACCGGACCGCTTGCGGTCTGCGGCGCGAACTTAAGCACGGCCAGGGCTTCGCTGGCGCTCCGGCCCTTGATGAGCTCGACCACGCGGCGCGCCTTCATCGGCGAAACGCGGACGAACCGGGCCCGCGCCACTGCGCGCGGGAGCTCCGCGGCAGTGTCGTCGGAACGGGCTGTCATCCTGCTACCCCTTGCTCTTACTCGTTCGTGTCACAGACCCGCTCAGCGGCGGCGCGACTTCCGGTCTTCCTTGACGTGGCCCTTGAACGTGCGGCTCGGCGCGAATTCGCCCAGCTTGTGCCCGACCATCGCCTCGGTGATGAACACCGGAACGTGCTTACGGCCGTCGTGCACCGCGAAGGTGTGACCGAGCATGTCCGGGATGACCGTGGACCGGCGGGACCAGGTCTTGATCACGGTCTTCTTGCCCGACTCGTTCAGCGCGTCCACCTTCTTGAGCAGGTGGTCGTCCACGAACGGGCCCTTCTTCAGGCTGCGTGGCATTTCTGCTTACCTCCCTGCTCAGCGCTTCTTCTTGCCGGTGCGGCGACGACGAACGATGAGCCTGTCACTGGGCTTGCGCAGCCGCGTACGGCCTTCCGCCTTGCCCTTGGGGTTGACCGGGTGGCGGCCACCCGAGGTCTTGCCCTCACCACCACCGTGCGGGTGGTCCACCGGGTTCATGACGACACCGCGCACGGTCGGGCGCTTGCCGCGCCAGCGCGAACGGCCCGCCTTGCCCCAGTTGATGTTGGCGTGCTCGGCGTTGCCAACCTCGCCGACCGTGGCGCGGCACCGGGCGTCCACGTTGCGGATCTCCCCGGAGGGCATCCGCAGCTGGGCGAACGGGCCGTCCTTGGCCACCAGCTGAACCCGGGCACCGGCGGAACGCGCGATCTTCGCGCCCTGGCCCGGGCGCAGCTCGATCGCGTGGATCACGGTACCGGTGGGGATGTTGCGCAGCGGCAGGTTGTTCCCGGGCTTGATGTCGGCCTGAGCGCCGTTCTCCACCCGGTGGCCCTGCTTCACGCCGTTGGGCGCCACGATGTAGCGCTTCTCGCCGTCGGCGTAGTGCAGCAGAGCGATCCGCGCGCTGCGGTTGGGGTCGTACTCGATGTGCGCGACCTTGGCCGGCACACCGTCCTTGTCGTTGCGGCGGAAGTCGATCAGGCGGTAGGCCCGCTTGTGGCCACCACCCTTGTGCCGCGTGGTGATCTTGCCCTGCGCGTTCCGACCTGCCTGCTTGTTCAGCGGGCGGACCAGCGACTTCTCCGGCTCCGACCTGGTGATCTCGGCGAAGTCGGACACGCTTCCGCCGCGACGGCCCGGCGTCGTCGGCTTGTACTTGCGAATGCCCATCTCTAACGCAACCTCGTCCTAATCAGCGCCGGTCAAGCGGCCGGTCCGCCGAAGATCTCGATCGGCTTGCTCTCCGGGGAAAGGGAGACGATCGCCCGCTTGGTGTTCTTGCGCTTGCCGTACCCGGTGCGGGTGCGCTTGCGCTTTCCCTCGCGGTTGATCGTGTTCACGTTGGCGACCTTCACGTTGAAGATCTTCTCCACCGCGATCTTGATCTCCGTCTTGTTCGACCGCGGATCAACCAGGAACGTGTACTGGTTCTGCTCCAGCAGGCCGTAGCTCTTCTCGGAGATCACCGGCGCGATGATGATGTCTCGCGGATCGGCGCTCACTGGTCTGCCTCCTCTGCCGAAGACGCGGCGGCCTTGGCCGAACGACCGGCGACGAAGCGCTCGTACGCGGTCTTGGTGAACACCACGTCATCGCTGTTCAGAACGTCGTAGGTGTTCAGCTGACCGGGGTCGAGCAGGTGCACGTTCTGCAGGTTGCGCAGGCTCAACCAGGAGTTCTCCTCCTCGTGCCGGTCGAGCACGACGAGCACCTTCTTGCGGTCGGTCCAGTTGCGCAGCGCGGTCTTGCCCTGCTTGGTGGACGGCGTCTCGCCACCGACCACGTGCGTGACCACGTGCAGCTGGCCGGCGCGAACCCGGTCGGAGAGGGCGCCGCGCAGCGCGGCGGCCTTCATCTTCTTCGGGGTCCGCTGGCTGTAGTCCCGCGGCTGCGGGCCGTGCACGGTGCCACCACCGACGAACTGCGGCGCCCGGATCGAGCCCTGGCGGGCGTTACCGGTGCCCTTCTGCCGGTACGGCTTCTTGCTGCCGCCGGCGACCTGGCCGCGCGTCTTGGTGGCGTGCGTGCCCTGCCGGCCTGCGGCCAGCTGGGCCACCACGACCTGGTGCATCAGCGCGACGTTCGCCTGCGCGTCGAAGATCTCGGCCGGCAGCTCAACGGTGCCGTCCGTCTTGCCGTCCGGGGTACGGACGTCGAGCGTCAAGCTCATCACGCACCACCCTTCGCGGGACTCTTAACCAGGACCAACCCGCCCTTCGGGCCGGGCACGGCACCCTTGATCAGCAGCAGGCCGGTCTCGGACTCGACCTTGTGCACCTGCAGGTTCTGCGTGGTCACCCGGTTCGAGCCCATCCGGCCCGCCATCCGCATGCCCTTGAACACGCGACCCGGGTACGCGCAGCCGCCGATGGAGCCCGGCTTGCGGTGCACGGCCTGCGTACCGTGGCTGGCACCCTGCCGCGCGAAACCGTGGCGCTTGATCGTCCCGGCGAAGCCCTTGCCCTTGCTCGTGCCGACCACGTCGACCACCGCGCCCGACTCGAACACGTCGGCGGTGACCTCCTGGCCGGCTTCGTACTCACCGGCGTCACCGGTGCGCAGCTCGACGACGTGCCGGCGCGGGGTGACCCCGGCCTTGGTGAAGTGGCCGGTGCGCGGCTTGTTCACCTTGCGCGGGTCGATGGCGCCATACGCCAGCTGCACGGCCGAGTAGCCGTCCTTCTCCTGGGTGCGGACCTGGGTGACCACGTTCGGCCCGGCCTGCACGACAGTCACCGGGACGACCCGGTTCTTGTCGTCGAAGACCTGGGTCATACCGAGCTTGGTGCCCAGAACACCCTTGATCTGCCTGTCAGACATTGGTCTCGTTCTCTCCAGCTGCAGTGGCCGACCCGGCAAGCGAGCGGCCCGTCGCCTGCCGTCCCTTATTGGATGTTCACGTCGACGCTGGCTGGCAGGTCGATGCGCATCAACGCGTCAACCGTCTTCGGCGTCGGTTCGAGGATGTCGATGAGCCGCTTGTGCGTCCGCATCTCGAAGTGCTCCCGCGAATCCTTGTACTTGTGCGGGGAGCGGATGACGCAGTAGACGTTCTTCTCCGTGGGCAGCGGCACCGGCCCCACGACCCGAGCGCCGGTGCGCGTCACGGTCTCGACGATCTTGCGTGCGGACGCGTCGATCGCCTCGTGGTCGTAGGCCTTGAGCCGGATGCGGATCTTCTGTCCCGCCATAGTGGCTTGCCGTTCCTCTTGTCTCGTGCCGCGGTTACGTATTGAGCGGGTGCCAAGCACCCATCCCGGGCGGTGGTGCCCCACGCGGCCTCGGCCATGTGATGTCCCGATGCCGGATGCCCCGGCCACGAGTCACAGTCCTCGGTCCGCCCCTGTTCAGGTCTTTGATGCCCGGTACCTGCGGTCGGGCGTGTCGCCCGGAAGCCGCGTACCGGTCCCCTCGAACGTCGCCGTGGGGTGGGCCGGAGCCCGTTACATCTTTCGGTTGGCCACCCCGCTCGCTCCACCACCGCGAGCGGTGAAGCGGGCCCGGTGCGGACCGGTCCCTGCGAACAAGGGCGGGAGGCCCTCGCAGCAGAGCGGCCGAACCTCGGGAACACCCGAGGTCGACCACCTGCCAACGAGCAACCCGTACAGGATGGCATACCCAGCACGCCACCCCGAATCGGGGGTGGGTTTCCGGCGCTCGTACGCACCGGAAACCCGAAAGAGGGCCTGCCCCGCCCAGGCGGAACAGGCCCTCGTCACGTCACTTGACGATCTTGGTGACGCGACCGGCGCCGACCGTGCGGCCACCCTCGCGGATCGCGAAGCGAAGGCCCTCGTCCATCGCGATCGGCTGGATGAGCTGCACCGACATCTCGGTGTTGTCGCCCGGCATGACCATCTCGGTGCCCTCGGGAAGGGTCACCACACCGGTCACGTCGGTGGTGCGGAAGTAGAACTGCGGCCGGTAGTTGTTGAAGAACGGCGTGTGCCGGCCACCCTCGTCCTTGGACAGGATGTAGACCTGCGCCTCGAACTCGGTGTGCGGGGTGGTGGTGCCGGGCTTCACGACGACCATGCCGCGCTCGACGTCCTCGCGCTTGACACCGCGGATCAGCAGACCCACGTTGTCGCCCGCCTGACCCTGGTCGAGCAGCTTGCGGAACATCTCGACGCCGGTGACGGTGGTCTTGATGGCCTTGTCCTTGATGCCGACCATCTCCACCTCCTCGTTCACCTTGATGACGCCGCGCTCGACGCGACCGGTCACCACGGTGCCGCGGCCGGTGATGGAGAAGGAGTCCTCGACCGGCATGAGGAACGGCTTGTCGACCTCGCGCTCCGGGTCCGGAATGTTGGCGTCGACCGCGTCCAGCAGCTCGATGATCTTGTCCGACCAGCCCTGGTCGCCTTCCAGCGCCTTGAGCGCGGAGACGCGGACGACCGGAGCGTCGTCACCCGGGAACTCCTGCTCGGACAGCAGCTCGCGAACCTCCATCTCGACAAGCTCAAGGATCTCCTCGTCCTCGACCATGTCGGACTTGTTCAGCGCGACCAGGATGTACGGGACGCCGACCTGGCGCGCGAGCAGCACGTGCTCGCGGGTCTGCGGCATCGGGCCGTCGGTCGCCGCGACCACCAGGATCGCACCGTCCATCTGGGCGGCACCGGTGATCATGTTCTTCACGTAGTCGGCGTGACCCGGAGCGTCGACGTGGGCGTAGTGCCGCGCCTCGGTCTGGTACTCGACGTGCGCGATCTGAATCGTGATGCCGCGCTCTTTTTCCTCCGGCGCCTTGTCGATCTCGTCGAACGGCGTGAAGGGGTTCAGCTGCGGGTACCGCTCGTGCAGCACCTTGGTGATCGCCGCGGTGAGCGTGGTCTTGCCGTGGTCAACGTGACCGATGGTCCCGATGTTGACGTGCGGCTTGTCCCTCTCGAACTTCGCCTTCGCCACTGGATTGTCCTCCTGGACTTGTTAACTTTCCGCCGTACGACTTGGTGTGCCAGGCGGAGTCCTGTCGGGTTTGGTGGCGCCGGGCGCGGCCCGCGGCCCGCCCGGCACCGCCGAACTGGAGGGGATTGCTCCCCGGTCGCCTTCGCAGCGTAGCTCCGGCGTCTTGCCCGGCTTCTGCGGCCGTCGATGTCCGCTGCTGGGCAGTGGTGCCGTTACTCCCCGGTCGCCTTGGCGATGATCTCCTTGGCCACGCTGGACGGGACCTCGGCGTAGGAGTCGAACACCATCGAGTAGTTGGCCCGACCCTGGGTCTTCGACCGCAGGTCGCCGACATACCCGAACATCTCCGACAGCGGCACGAGTGCCTTGACGACGCGGGTACCGCTGCGCTCCTCCATGGCCTGAACCTGGCCACGGCGGGAATTCAGGTCGCCGATGACGTCGCCCATGTAGTCCTCGGGCGTGGTCACCTCGACCGCCATCATCGGTTCGAGCAACGCCGGGGACGCCTTGGCGGCGGCCTCCTTCATCGCCATCGAACCGGCGACCTTGAAGGCCATTTCCGAGGAGTCGACCTCGTGGTACTGGCCATCGAGCAAGGTCACCTTCACGCCGACCACCGGGTAGCCGGCCAGCACGCCGAACTGCATGGCGTCCTGCGCACCCTGGTCGACCGACGGGATGTACTCCCGCGGGATCCGGCCGCCGGTGACCTTGTTCTCGAACTCGTAGGTCGCGGCGTCCGAAGTCTGCTCGATCGGGTCAAGCTGGATGATCACGCGCGCGAACTGGCCGGAACCACCGGTCTGCTTCTTGTGCGTGAACTCGTGCTTCTCGATCGACTTGCGGATGGTCTCCCGGTAGGCCACCTGCGGCTTGCCAATGTTGGCCTCGACCTTGAAGTCGGTCTTCATGCGGTTGACCAGCACCTCAAGGTGCAGCTCACCCATGCCGCCGATGATGGTCTGCCCGGTGTCGTCGTCCAGGTTGACCCGGAAGGTCGGGTCCTCCTCGGCGAGCTTCTGGATCGACGTGGACAGCTTCTCCTGGTCGGCCTTCGTCTTCGGCTCGATGGCCACCTGGATGACCGGCTCGGGGAAGCTCATCGACTCCAGCACGATCGGGTTCGCCGGATCGCAGAGCGTGTCACCGGTGGTGGTCTCCTTGAGGCCGACCACCGCGTAGATGTGCCCGGCCTGAGCCTCGTCGACCGGGTTCTCCTTGTTGGAGTGCATCTGGAAGAGCTTGCCGATGCGCTCCTTGCGCTCCCGCGTGGAGTTCATGATCTGCTGAGCGTTGCTCACCTTGCCCGAGTACACCCGGATGTAGGTGAGCTTGCCGAAGAACGGGTGGACCGAGACCTTCGACACCAGCGCCGCGAACGGCTCCTGGGTACTGGGCTTGCGCTCGGCCGCGGTCTCGCCGTCGGGCAGCAGGCCCTGCACCGGCGGGACGTCCAGCGGCGAGGGCAGGTAGTCGACCACCGCGTCCAGCATCGGCTGGACGCCCTTGTTCTTGAACGCGGTACCGCACAGCACCGGGAACGCCTCCCGGTCGATGGTGAGCTTGCGGATGCCGCTCTTGATCTGCTCCGTGGTGAGCTCCGCACCGCCGAAGTAAGCCTCCATCAGCTCTTCATCGCTCTCGGCGACGGCTTCGATGAGCTCCTCGCGGTACTTCTGGGCGGTCTCCACCAAGTCGGCCGGGATGTCCTCGACCTCGTACTGCGTGCCCTTCTGGACCTCACCGCGCCAGGTCAGCGCCTTCATGTGGACCAGGTCCACGACGCCCTCGAAGTCGGACTCGACGCCGATCGGCAGCTGCAGCACCAGCGGGCGGGCGTTGAGCCGGTCCTTGATGGTGCCCACGGTGAAGTAGAAGTCCGCGCCCAGCTTGTCCATCTTGTTGACGAAGCAGATGCGGGGGACGTCGTACTTGTCCGCCTGGCGCCAGACCTGCTCGGACTGCGGCTCGACGCCTTCCTTGCCGTCGAAGACGGCGACCGCACCGTCCAGTACCCGCAGGCTGCGCTCCACCTCGACGGTGAAGTCGACGTGCCCGGGGGTGTCGATGATGTTGATCTGGTTGTCGCCCCAGAAGGTCGTGGTAGCAGCCGAGGTGATCGTGATACCCCGCTTCTGCTCCTCTTCCATCCAGTCCATCTGGGACGCACCGTCGTGCGTCTCACCGAGCTTGTGGGTGATCCCGGTGTAGTACAGAACACGCTCGGTCGTGGTGGTCTTGCCCGCGTCGATGTGGGCCATGATGCCGATGTTGCGGACCTTGGTCAGGTCAGTCAGCACGTCGCGTGCCACGAGTTTCTTCCCCGTTCCCTAACAGCAGGTGCAAAAGCCTTGGACAGGTGCAAGCTGTCGAACCGGGTGCGCCGAGGCGGGCAAGACCCGACCGACGTCACCAGCGGTAATGCGCGAAGGCCTTGTTGGACTCCGCCATCTTGTGCGTGTCTTCCCGCTTCTTGACGCTGGCGCCGAGGCCGTTGCTGGCGTCCAGGAGCTCGTTCGTCAGGCGATCGACCATGGTCTTCTCCCGACGCTGGCGGGAGTAGGTGATCAGCCAGCGCAGCGCCAGCGTGGTCGACCGGCCGGCGCGGACCTCGATCGGCACCTGGTAGGTCGCGCCACCCACGCGGCGGCTGCGGACCTCCAGGGTCGGCTTGACGTTGTCCAGGGCGCGCTTGAGCGTGACGACCGGGTCGGTGCCGGTCTTCTCCCGGCAGCCTTCCAGCGCCGCGTAGACGATCCGCTCGGCCAGGGAACGCTTGCCGTCCACCAGGACCTTGTTCACCAGCTGGGTGACCAGCGGGGAGCCGTACACGGGGTCGGCGTGCAGCGGCCGCTTCGGGGCCGGACCCTTGCGGGGCATCAGCTCTTCTCCTTCTTCGCGCCGTACCGGCTGCGAGCCTGCTTGCGGTTCTTCACACCCTGCGTGTCAGCGGAACCACGGATGATCTTGTAGCGCACACCGGGCAAGTCCTTCACACGGCCGCCACGAACGAGCACAATCGAGTGCTCCTGCAGATTGTGGCCCTCACCAGGGATGTAGGCCGTGATCTCCATGCCGCTGGTGAGCTTGACACGGGCGACCTTGCGCAGGGCCGAGTTGGGCTTCTTCGGGGTGGTCGTGTACACGCGGGTGCACACACCACGCCGCTGCGGGCTCCCCTTGAGCGCCGCGGTCTTGGTCTTCGCGACCTTGTCCTGGCGGCCCTTACGGACCAGCTGCTGGATGGTGGGCATGGACCGGCTTTCTGTCAGCGTTCGCGTCTTCTGGTACTCGTCCAAGCGGCGCTCGTTCGAGCTTCGGCGTGCCCCGGCGGCGAGCACCTTCAGGCACTGTGTACTTGAGACTCCCCCGGCCACGAGGTCGGGCGTGTCGCCCGCTCCTCGGCCTTCCGGCGCTCATGGCGGCCCAGCGGGGTGATCCCAATGGGTTTCTCGCAGAGGAGTTCCGCACGACCCGCTCGGCGCTGCCGCTCCGGGCGACGAACGCGCGTTCGTCCCCGTCACGTCATGCACGGGCATGCGGATCGACCCGATGGGTGTCGGGTCCGATATATAAAGATACCTGCCCCGTTCTCAGGGGGTCAAAACGGGGGGTCCTCGTTGACCTGCCTCATCGGCCCGCTCAGGAGCTCCGCGGGAAGCTCCGGCGGGTGGGGCCGCGCGGCAGGAGCCTACCCGCGGCGACCGGATCAGCCCACCCCCGCGCAGCCGGCGCCCCCGGCCGTCAGGCGTTGTCCCCCTCGTAGACGACGCGGCGCGGCGCGGGCTTGGGCGCCGGGAATCCGCCGGGATCATCGACGGCCCCCACGTCCGAGGCCTGCCGCCGGACCGGCTCCGGCGGCAGTTCGCGCACCGGGTAGCGCTCCTGCCAGTCCTCGTCCGCGGGCAGCTCGGCTCCCCCGGACCGCGCCTCGCCGGATCGCGCGACCCCGAACTCGGCGACGCAGTCCAGCGCCACCTGCTGGACGACATCGCGCAGCTCCAGCTCGGCCAGCCAGTCCACCGGCAGCGCGGCCACCCCGTGCAGGGCTCCCGCGATGCTGCCGCAGATCGCGCCGGCCGCCGCGCCGGATCCGTCGTGCTGCGCGGCGGTGCGCAGCGCGAGCTGCACGTCCGCATCCGCCGCGAGCGCCGCGCACACCGCGATGGCCAGCGCCTGCTGCCCGGTTCCGCCGCCACCGAGCACCTCGGTCAGGCGCTGCGCATCGGGCACCCCCTCCTCCGCGAGCTCGACGGCCGCTTTCAGCAGCGCAGCGGTTTGCTCACTGCCCTCCCAGGTCTCCAGGACCTGCAACGCCAGCCAGACCCCGTCGTCCAGACCGCGCCCGAGCAAGGCCTGCTGCACGATCACCGCCAGCGCCCCCGCCGGGTGGTAGCCGGCCGGATCCGAGTGGGTGAGCGCGGCGGTGCGCGCGCCGAGCAGGAACACCTCGGCCGGGTCGGCGGACCACAGCGCCGCGGGCACCGCGCGCACCACACCACCGCCGCCCGCGGCGTCATTGATCCGCTCGGTGAGCGATCCCGCAGGCCCGCCGGACCCGAAACCGGACAGCGCGTCGAACACCGCCCGTTCCGGCGCGCGGGCGGCGAACATGCCCGGCACCTCGATCAACCAGCCATCCGGTGCGGCGTACTCGACGCCGAACCGACCGGCCGCCGCCGACCACTCGACCCCCTGGGTGTGCAACCACCGCTGGTAGGCCAGCTGCACCTCCGGCAACGGATCGCCGCTGCCGAGCGTGCGGCCCGCGACGCTGCCGCGGATGAGCCCCTCGGCCGTGAACAGCGCCAGGCGGGCGTCGGCGCTCAGCATGTATCCCGCCCCCGGGTCACGCAGGCCGTCCTCGTCGCCTCCGGTCCCGTCCGCGGCGCGCCCCTCCGGCTCGGCGCCGAGCGCGTCGCCGAGCGCTCCGGCCAGCAGACAGCCCAGCACGCGCTCGGTCGACGAGGGAGCGCCCGCGCCGGGGCCGTCGTCCTTGGCGTGCTCGCCGCGCGGTGGGCGCACGGCGACCTGTGCGGAGTCCTGCGCGGCGGCCTCGGCCGACCCGTCCGCGGCCTCGGGGTCGGCGGAGCGGGTGGTCGCGGCACCGGCACCGGCATCGTCCGGTGCCTCGGTATCGCCGGAAGGCTCCGCAGCACCGGGGAACTCGGTGTCACCGGCGAACTCGGGCGGACCGGCGAGCTCGGCAGCACGGGGGAACTCCGCACCGACCGGAACCTCGGCACCACCGGGATCCTCCGCGCCGAGAGGTCTGTCCACATCGTCCGCAGCGTCGGGAAAACCGGCACCACTGGGAAATTCCACACCGCCCGGGGCTTCGGCACCGGCAGGGTCGTCCGGGTCGCCGGAGACCTCGGGAGCATCCGGAACGTCCCCGACCGGGTCGGCCTGCTCCCCGGCGCCCTGCTCGTACTCCGCGCCGGTTTCGGCCGAAACATCCGCGGGCGCGGCGGCATCATCGACGGTTCCGGACTCCGGGGCCAGGTCGATGGGCGACCGGGGAGGCGGTTGCAGGTCGACCGGCTCGCGCTGCGGTTCCGCCGCAGGCTCGCCGTCCGGTGCGTACTGCTCCGGCCGCGCCGCGGACGCGGACTCCGGGAGATCGGCTTCGGCGGTGGCGACCGTGTCCAGCGGTTCCCACCCGGACGGCACCGGCACGTCGGGCAGGTCCACCAGCTCGGGCAACTCCTCGTCCGGCTCCGACCCGAACCGGTCCGCAGAGTCGGGCTCGGTCGGGTCAGCGCCCTCGGAGTCCGGGAGCCAGGTCGGGTCCGCCGTCTCGCCCGGCTTCGCGGCAGCCGGATCGGGCGCGGCATCCGGCCACCGGTCGTCCGGCTGCGCGGCGGGCGGCGCGAACTCCTCGACACGACGCAGGTCCGGCGAGTCCGCGGCATCGTCGGCCCGGGACACGTCGCCGACCGCTTCGGACGCGCCGTCCCGGTTCACCGCGCCGGGAGCCGAATCCGCCGGCGAGTCGACCGGTCCGTCCTCCGCAGACCGCTGGGCGGTCTGTTCGATGAACGCGGCGAAGGCGGGCCTGCCGGGTGCGGACAACCATGAGGGGGCGGGATTGTCCTCGGTGCCCAACCACGAGGTCGCGGGCTGGTGGCGCGGCCGCTCCCGCGCGGACGGGGAGCGGTGCGCTCCGGCATCGGCCTCCGGGTCCCGCGCCGGAGCCGGTTCGGGGGCTGGGTCCGAATCGGAGGCCAAACTCGACGAGTCGGGGGCGGGAGCCGGTTCGGAAGCGGGAGCCGGTTCGGCGGCAGGAGCCGGTTCGGGCTCCTGATCGGACACCGCGGGGAAGATCGCCGTCGTCTCCGCGGCGGTCTCCGCCACCGCGTCCGGGGCCTGCTCCGCGGCGACGATCGGGATCGGGCCGGTCGGGAACGGCTCGTCCACGGGCACGGATTCCGACCGGTGCTGCCCGAGCTCCCCGTCCCGGACGGACGCGCCGCCGATCGCGGGCAGCACCATCGTGCGCTCCGCGGACCCCTCGACGGTGCGCCCGGGAGCGGACGGCAGTTCCCGCTGCGCATCCGCCCCGCTGGGCATGTAGCGCTCGGCCCAGCGGGGCCGCTGCGGCGCGAACGCCTCACCCGCGTCCTGGCAGAGGATCTCGATCGGCTCGCGCAGCTCCAGCTCGTCGAGCCATTCCTGCGGAATGCTTCCCGGACCGTGCATCGCCCCGGCGAGCTGACCGGCGAGCGCGCCGGTGACGCTGCTGTCCGCGGAGTGGTTCACCGCCGCCAACACCGCGTCCGCGAACGTGCGGGTCGAGCTCACCGCCGCCAGCGCGATGCCGAGCTCGCCCGGCTCGTCGTGCACGTCGAACTCCACGTCCAGGTCCTCGGGGCGGACCGGGAGCCCGCGCTGACCGAGGAACATCGCAGCGTGCACGGTGCGCCGCACGTCAGCGGGCACCCGGCTCACCCGGTAAGCACTGCCGAGCCGGTTGAGGTCTGCGGCGGTGACCGCGTCCCAGAGCCGGGCACCGCGCAGCAACTGGGCGAGCACATCGCTGTGCAGACCCGCTGCGCCGAGCGCGTTCGGCCCTGAGGTGAACAGGTTCGCGGTAGCGGCGGCGGTGGCGTGCACGATCTCCGGCGTCGGCGACCAGACCATCGCCGGAGCGGCCCAGGCCGCGCACGCGGCGAGACCGTCCGCCGCAGAGTGCGGGCGCAGCGCGCCGTCCGGACCGATCGGGAACCGTTCGGCCATCTTGCCGACCATGCCCAGCGCCGGACCGCCGGGATTGCGGGTGGAGTGCAACTCCGCGCGCTCCAGCAACCAACCGGCCGGACGCGGTTCCCGGCTCAGCTGCGCGGACATCGCGTACTCCCACGGAACGCCCTGCGTGTGCAGCCAACGCAGGTAGTTGGTGCCCACATACTCGGTGGGCAACCAGGCGTCCCCTCCCGGGTTGGCCGCTTTCGCGCGCAGCAGCGCGTCCAGGGTGAACACCGTGAGCTGGCTGATGTCGCCGGCTGCACCGCGCTTACCGAAAACCGGGACGTAGCCCCGGATTCCGGGCGGTCCGAAGCAGCTGCGGATCCCGGCGAGTGGAAGCGCCCGGACACCGGAGCCGACCGCGTCACCCACAGCGCCGCCGAGCATCGCGCCGCGGAAGCGGTCGGTCCAAGCGGGTTGCGCGGCCCCGCGCCCGCTCGGCTGTGCGTCGGTCATCGCGAACTCCCTCTCGGTCACCGGGCACCGCCGGCCCGGTCCAGTCCGGATCCCGGCGGCCCGGGACCGCTCTCGGCCGGCGCGCCGGCCCCTGTCTCGACCACCTCGCGAAGTCCCCTCCCGCGCGCCCGCGGGCGGCACCACGCACCGGCAATGTTGCCGCACCCGATCACCGGGCCGTCCGCGTCCCCCGCCCGGGCGAGCGCGCGCGGCGATCCGCAGCGCAGGTGAGCGCGCCACCCGGCCACCGCGCATTCCCGGCGCGGCACACCGGACTCCGGGGAACACGTGTTCTACCCTGGTGGTTCGGCCGTGAACAGGAGAGTGAGTTGACCGAAGAACAGACCGGCACCGACGAGAGCACCACCCCGCAGTCCGCGGCATCGCCGGACGGGCAGCAGACCGCGGCGGAAGGCACCGAGCAGGCCGAGGAATCCGCCCCGAAGAAGAAACGCACCAAGAGCACCGCGAAGAAAACCCGGACCGTGGAACTGACGCTGACCGTGACCGGGACCGCGGACGGCGAGTGGCAGGCCGACCTGATGCATTCCGGCAAGCGCGTCGTGCAGGGCCTGCAGGTCCCGGCGTCGGCGGTGTCCAAGGCGGCGGCGGAACTGCACACCGACATCTCGGAAACCATCGAGGAGGTGCTCAGCACCGCCCGCCAGCAGCAGGAAGCCAAGCTGGCCGAGCTGGAAGCCGAGGTGGAACGGGTCCGCAAGGCGCTGGCCGAATTGGAGAGCTGAGTCCGGGCACCGCCCGCACACCGCGGTGCGGGCGGTGCGGGTCGCGAATTGGCCCGATCCGGCACCGGCTCCCGCGCTCATCGGCGATCATGTGCGAATCACCAAGGTCACCTGAGCGAGGGAAACTTCATGACCGACTTGGACCAGCTGAACCAGAAGCTGGAGTCGCTGAAAGAGGCTGGGCGCCGGGTCGAGCAGCAGATGAGCGGGCTCGGCGAGATGAAGGAACAACTCGGTGGGATCGAGGTCCGCACCGCGTCGGACGACCGGTCGATCACCGTGGTCGCCGGACCGGGCGGGGTCACCGACATCCAGCTGAACCAGGACGCCCTGCGCCGATCGCCGAGCCAGCTCTCCGGCGCGATCATGACCACGCTCCGCGAGGCCGTCGCCGAAGCCGCGCGCCAACAGGCCGACGTGGTGCAGGAGTTCCTGCCGGACAGCGATGTGCGCGAGCGGGTGCTGCGCACCCAGCAGGAGATGCAGGACCCGACGTCGACGTCCACCCGTACCGCGCCCCCGCCGGTCGTCGACGACCTCGACGACGAGATGCCCGATTCCTTCCTGGACGGCGGGAGGGACCGCTGATGGGCGGCGGATACCGCGCGACCGCGGACTCGTTGACCGGCTGCGGGGGCAAGATCGAATCGATCGGCTCCGATGCCGACTCCATCAAGCAGAAGGCGACCGAGGCCGAGGTGCCCGAGATCTCCTGGGGCCTTCTCGGTTTGGCCACCGTGTACGGCTCGTACCGCGAACTGCTGGACACGTTCACCGAGCACATGGACCAGGTCTGCGAGGGCCTGTCCAAGGCGGGCACCGAGATCGGCGACGCCGGGCGCGACTACCAGGACACCGATCGGCGGGCGGCGGACGCGATGAGCGCCCTGCTCGGCAACGTGGACAACATCGCGGGCGGCGGAGGAGGTGGCCGCGGATGACCGGCAACCTCGAAGCCGCCCAGGACAACGCCGCGCTCAGCATGACTGCCGATCAGGTCGACACCTCGGCGTTCGGCGACATCAAGTTGGTCAAGGACGTCATCGGCGGCGCCGAGAACCTGTCCAAGGGCGACGTGGAAGCCGCCAAGGGTGACATCGAGAGCTTCCTCTCGGACGCCGCCAGCTGCGCAGCCGACCCGATCACCTTCCTCGCCGGCACCGGCGTGGAGTTCGTCCTGGACTTCGTGACCCCGGTCCGTGATGCGATCCAGTTGGTCACCGGGGACAGCGAAGCACTGACCCAGGGCGCGAAAGCGTTCTCGGAAGTCAGCCAGGACCTCGAACAACTCGCGGAGAAGCTGACCCAGACCCTCGACGGCGACCTCGCGGAGTGGGAAGGCCAAGCCGCGGACGCGATGCGCACCAAGATGGGCGAGTTCATCGACGGGGTGCAGAACACGGCCGGTCAGGCGCACAACCTGTCCGAGCTGCTGCAGATGAGCTCCACCATGATGGAAGCCGCCGAGGGCGTCATCAAGGGCATCCTCGCCGAGTTCCTGACCTGGGCCGTCGCGACCTGGCTGACGGCACTCGCCACGGCACCGGCCACCGCCGGTGGTTCGACAGCGGCAGCCGGCGCAGCCACCACCGTCGAAGCCGCCATCACCTGCGCACGCACCGCCGAGAAGGTCAAGAAGGTCGTCAAGACCATCGAGATGGTCCAGCTCGCGATCACCGCGATCAAGGCGGTGCTGGACTCCATCAGGATCGCCGAGAGCGTTCAGCAGATCACCGACGGCGCCGACGGGAAGGGCGGGAACAGCGACGCCCAGGACGGTAGCGAAGCCGCCGGCAATACGAACGACGGGCTCACCGAGGTCAAATCGCGCGGAGACCACGTCGCCAAACAGAACCAAGAACGAGCAGAAGAAGCCGGCTACACCCTCGACGACACCAACAAGGCCGCCGTTCAGAACGAGGACGGCTCAACCACGCAGATCAAATCTGATGGTGAGTTGATCCACGGGACAACCTCACAGAACACGCCCTCATACGGTGCGGCTGACTGGGGAAAATCCGGACTGAACCAGGTCGGTAGCGGGCTCGACACCGCCGCCGATCAATTGGAAGAACAGGCGAAGGGCGGCGGATTCAGCGACGTACCGTCCGACAAGACCATCGAAGGCCAGTTGGACTGGTGATCCCGGGGTCGCCGCGTGCGGACACGCGGCGACCTCACCGGTCACGAAACCGGAAGCTGCAAGCTGCTGACTCGGAACCCGGAACCCGTATCAGTGGACTGGAAGACGTTGTTCGGGATCCACCGCCGAACCTCCTGCACGGTGGCGACGAGGCCATCGAGAACCGCAGGATCGAAGACAGGACGATTGACCCAGAGCACCAAAGTACGCCCTGTCAATCGGAAACAGGTTTGCTCCAACCGCACACCCGGGTAGGGGCCGGCATTCTTGTTGTACAGCCACTGCACCCGGTCCGGATTGATCACCGAGCGGATGTGCTCCTCCGACTCGCCCTCGACCCGGTAGAGCGCATCCAACCGCTCCGAGCCCGTCCCCTTCGACGGTCCGCGAAACATCTGGAACGTCCGGTTCAGCTTGAACAGGTGCAGCACGTCGTCCAGCACGTCGCGGGCCTGCATCAGCACGACTTCCGGAACCGGTGCCGGCAGTTCGACAACGATCGCCGTCCTGGGGTGCGTCTTCTTCTTGGTCTTGCCGGTCGACCGCATACCGCCCGCCGACGAAGACGTCGAACCACCGCTGCTCTGGTACTTGATCGTAAAGTCGACCTGCAGCACCACGGCAGGCGCGCCATCCACCGCTCCCGCAGCCAGCACGGGCACCTGTTTGCGGCGGAACTCGTGGAACGGCTGGCCGGGGAACTGCTTCAACACCTGCTTCGGCACATCCCGCGCCACCCGCCAGCCACGCGGAGCTCCCCACTCCTGCACCAGATCCGCAACATGCCGCAACTCCTCGGGCACCGGGGCACCACCCGCAGCGTTCACCAGAACCTCCAACCAGCCGAGCACCTCGGCGACACCACCAACGCCCGCACGTTACGTCAGCTGCACCTGGGACAACGGCACATTGCCCTGATCCGCCTGCACACCCGCAGGATCCTGGAACGCCTGCTGCGGAATCCAACTCCGAATCTCCTGCGCCACCCGGATCAACCCGTCAATCACCGCAGGATCGCGAAAGTTTCGACGGGACCACACGATCAACCGCCGCCCAGAGAGCCGAAAACGAACATCTCCGAGCACCACATCTTCGAGCGGCCCCTTGGCGTCCGTGTACAACCACTCCGCCCGCTCCGGAGTAAATACAGAACGGACATACTCCACCGAGGAACCAGACAGGTGGTACATCCTGTCCAAGTACGAGACTCCGGTCCCGAGCGCGCCCGTACGCAGCCGGAACCACCGATTCAGCTTTGCCACATGCAGGATCTCGTCGAGCGGATCCCGCTTGAGCACGAACTCCAACTTCGGAACCGGCGCCGGCAACTCCACCACCAGCGGCGCCCGGTACTCCGTCTCCTTCTTCGTCTTCCCGGTCGACATCATGCCGCCCGTCGCCGACGAATACGTCGAACCACCGTTGCTCTGGTATTTCACCGTGAAATCCACCTGCAGCAACGCCGCAGGCGCGCCATCCACCGAACCCGACGCCACCACCGGAACCTGCTTGCGCCGAAACGCGTGGAACGGCGTACCCGGGAACTGCTGCAGCACAGCCTTGTCCACATCCCGCGCCACCCGCCAGCCGCGCGGACCCCCCCACTCCTGCACCACGTCCGCAACATGCCGCAACTCCCGCGGCACCGGCGCACCACCCGCAGCGCTCACCAGAACCTCCAACCAGCCCAACACCTCGGCGACACCAACGCCCCGCACGCTACTGGACCCGGCCCCGCCGCAACGGCGCTTGCCCGATTCCACGCGAGCCGTCCACCGGTTGACGAAAAGGCCCCGAACACGACGAAGGGCTCCTGTCCGGAGGAGACGGACAGGAGCCCTTCGTTCAGATCACACCGGCCGGAGCCGGTGGTGCATCAGCGGTAATCGCGGCCGAAGTCGTAGTCGTCCAGCGGAACCGCCGCACCGGTGCCTGCGCCGAAGACATCCGGGGTGTAGTAGCTGTCGTCGTAGGACGGGATCGCGTACGCCGCGGCCCGTGCCTCCTCCGTCGGCTGCACCTGGATGTTGCGGTACCGGTTGATGCCGGTACCGGCCGGGATCAGCTTACCGATGATCACGTTCTCCTTGAGGCCGACCAGCTTGTCACTCGCGCCTTCGATCGCGGCGTTGGTGAGGATGCGGGTCGTCTCCTGGAAGGAGGCCGCCGACAGCCACGACTCGGTGGCCAGCGACGCCTTCGTGATGCCCATGAGCACCGGACGGCCGGAAGCCGGGTCGCCGCCCTCGGCGACGACGCGGCGGTTCTCCGACTCGAACTGCGCGCGCTCGACCGGCGAACCGGGCAGGAACTCGGTGGCACCCGAGTCGATGATGATGACCCGGCGCAGCATCTGGCGGACGATCACCTCGACGTGCTTGTCGTGGATGCCCACGCCCTGCGAGCGGTACACCTTCTGCACCTCGTCGACCAGGTGCAGCTGGGCCTCGCGCGGGCCCATCACGCGCAGCACCTCGTGCGGGTCGACCGCACCTTCCAGCAGCTGCTGGCCGACGTCGACGTGGTCACCGTCCTGCACCTGGCGCTCGGTGCCGTCCACCGAGATCGCCGCGAGCCGCTGCCGCTTGGACAGCTTGTCGTAGACGATCTCCTCGCCGCCGTCGTCCGGAATGATCGTGATCTTCCAGTAGCGGTCGTTGTCCTCCAGCCGGATGCGGCCGGAGGTATCGGCGATCGGCGCCTTGCCCTTCGGCACCCGGGCCTCGAAGAGCTCCTGGACACGCGGCAGACCGGTGGTGATGTCGTCGCCGGCGACACCGCCCTGGTGGAAGGTGCGCATGGTCAGCTGCGTGCCCGGCTCACCGATGGACTGGGCGGCGACGATGCCGACGGCCTCGCCGACGTCGACCAGCTTGCCGGTGGCCATCGAGCGGCCGTAGCACACCGAGCAGACCCCGACACCGGACTCGCAGGTCAGGACGCTGCGGACCTTGACCTTCTGGATGCCTGCGTTGACCAGCATCTCGATCGCCGGGTCACCCAGGTCCGAACCGCGGGGCAGCACGAGGTTGCCGTCGGCGTCCGAGACATCCTCGGCCGTGGTCCGCGCGTAGACGCTGGTCTCCACGTTGGCGTCCCGGATGATCGTCCCGTCGACGAGCTTCTCCGCGATCGGCATCCGGATGCCGCGCTCGGTGGCGCAGTCGTTCTCGCGGACGATGACGTCCTGCGACACGTCCACCAGACGCCGGGTGAGGTACCCGGAGTCGGCGGTGCGCAGCGCGGTGTCGGCCAGACCCTTGCGGGCACCGTGGTTGGAGATGAAGTACTCCAGCACCGACAGACCCTCGCGGAAGTTGGCCTTGATCGGGCGCGGGATGTACTCGCCCTTCGGGTTGGACACCAGACCGCGCATGCCGGCCAGCTGCACGACCTGCGTCATGTTGCCCGCGGCACCCGACTTCACGATCATGCTGATCGAGTTGTCATCCGGGAAGTTCTTCTCCATCGCATCCGCGACTTCTTCCCGGGCGGCCGTCCAGACCTTGACCAGCTCGTCGTTGCGCTCCTGGTAGGACAGCGCACCGCGGCGGTACCGCTTCTCGACCTGGTCGGCCCTGGACTCGTAGTTGTCCAGGATCTCGGTCTTGGCCGGCGGCACGATCACGTCCGAGATGGACACGGTCACGCCCGAGCGGGTGGCCCAGTAGAAGCCGGCGTCCTTGAGCCGGTCCAGGGTCTGCGCCACCGTCACCATCGGGTAGCGCTCCGCCAGGTCGTTGACGATCGCGGCCTGCTGCTTCTTCGGCAGCTGCTGGTTGACGAACGGGTAGTCCGTCGGCAGCAGCTCGTTGAACCAGACGCGGCCCAGCGTGGTGTCGGCCAACCAGGCCTGACCCGGCTCCCAGTCCTCCGGCGTGGCTTCCCGCGCGGGGACCACGTCGCGCAGCCGGATCCGGATCTTGGCCTGCAGGTCCAGGTTGCCCAGGTCGTAGGCCATGATCGCCTCGCCGACCGAGGAGTAGACCTGCCCCTCGCCGTTCGCCCCGTCCACCTGGCGGGTCAGGTGGTAGAGGCCGGTGACCATGTCCAGCCGCGGCATCGCCAGCGGCCGCCCGGAGGCGGGCGAGAGGATGTTGTTGCTGGACAGCATCAGCACGCGCGCCTCGGCCTGCGCCTCGGCGGACAGCGGCAGGTGCACCGCCATCTGGTCACCGTCGAAGTCGGCGTTGAACGCCTCGCAGACCAGCGGGTGCAGCTGGATGGCCTTGCCCTCCACCAGCTGCGGCTCGAACGCCTGGATACCCAGCCGGTGCAGCGTGGGCGCGCGGTTGAGCAGCACCGGGTGCTCGGCGATGACCTCTTCCAGCACGTCCCACACCTGCGGGCGCTGCCGCTCCACCATCCGCTTGGCGGACTTGATGTTCTGCGCGTGGTTGAGGTCGACGAGCCGCTTCATGACGAACGGCTTGAACAGCTCGACCGCCATCTCCTTCGGCAGGCCGCACTGGTGCAGCTTGAGCTGCGGGCCGACGACGATGACCGAACGGCCCGAGTAGTCGACGCGCTTGCCGAGCAGGTTCTGCCGGAATCGGCCCTGCTTGCCCTTGAGCAGGTCGGACAGCGACTTCAGCGGCCGGTTGCCCGGGCCGGTGACCGGACGTCCGCGGCGGCCGTTGTCGAACAGCGCGTCCACGGACTCCTGCAGCATCCGCTTCTCGTTGTTGACGATGATCTCGGGCGCACCGAGGTCGATCAGCCGCTTGAGGCGGTTGTTCCGGTTGATGACCCGGCGGTACAGGTCGTTGAGGTCGGAGGTCGCGAAGCGGCCACCGTCCAGCTGCACCATCGGCCGCAGGTCCGGCGGGATCACCGGGACGGCGTTGAGCACCATGCCACTCGGGTCGTTGCCGGTGGTCTGGAAGGCCGCGACGACCTTCAGCCGCTTGAGCGCGCGCAGCTTCTTCTGGCCCTTGCCGGACCGGATCGTCTCGCGCAGGCCTTCGGCCTCGGCGTTGATGTCGAAGTTCGCCAGCAGCGCCTGGATCGCCTCGGCACCCATGCCCCCGGTGAAGTACTCGCCGTACCGGTCGTAGAGCTCGCGGTAGAGCAGCTCATCGGAGATCAGCTGGCGGGGCTCCAGCTTGGTGAAGGTCTCCCAGATCTCGTCGAGCTTGTCGAGCTCCCGCTGCGCGCGATCGCGCAGCTGGCGCATCTCGCGCTCGCCGCCCTCCTTGACCTTGCGCCGGACGTCGCTCTTCGCGCCCTCGTTCTCCAGCTCGGCCAGGTCGGCTTCGAGCTTCTGGGCGCGCTGCTCCAGATCGGTGTCGCGCTGGTCGGAGATCTGCTTGCGCTCGGCGTTGATCTCGCTTTCCAGCGTGGACAGGTCGTTGTGCCGCATCTCGGTGTTGACCGAGGTCACCACGTAGGCGGCGAAGTAGATGATCTTCTCGAGGTCCTTGGGGGCCAGGTCGAGCAGGTAGCCGAGCCGGCTCGGGACGCCCTTGAAGTACCAGATGTGCGTCACCGCGGCGGCGAGCTCGATGTGGCCCATCCGCTCGCGGCGGACCTTGGCGCGGGTGACCTCGACACCGCAGCGCTCGCAGATGATGCCCTTGAACCGGACACGCTTGTACTTGCCGCAGTAGCACTCCCAGTCCCGGGTCGGACCGAAGATCTTCTCGCAGAAGAGCCCGTCCTTCTCCGGCTTCAGGGTGCGGTAGTTGATGGTCTCGGGCTTCTTGACCTCGCCGTACGACCACTGGCGGATGTCGTCGGCCGTGGCCAGGCCGATGCGGAGTTCATCGAAGAAGTTGACGTCAAGCACGTCGGGTCTTCTCCCTTGGTCGAGAGGTTGCTGCCGACTCCGGTCACGACCGGGAGGTCGTCAGCGCCAGGTTGGGTCGGACGCCGGTCCGCGGGGCGATCCCCGCGGACCGGCGGCGAGGGTCAGTGCGCGATGTCGTCGACCGACGGCGCTTCGTTGCGGGACAGGTTGATGCCGAGGTTGGCCGCGGCACGTTCCAGGTCCTCGTCCTCGCTGTCGCGCATCTCGATGGCGGCGCCGTCGCTGGACAGCACCTCGACGTTCAGGCACAGCGACTGCAGTTCCTTGAGCAGGACCTTGAACGACTCCGGAATGCCCGGCTCGGGGATGTTCTCGCCCTTGACGATCGCTTCGTAGACCTTGACGCGGCCGACCACGTCATCGGACTTGATCGTCAGCAGCTCCTGCAGCGTGTACGCGGCGCCGTACGCCTGCATGGCCCAGCACTCCATCTCACCGAAGCGCTGGCCACCGAACTGCGCCTTACCACCCAGGGGCTGCTGGGTGATCATCGAGTACGGACCGGTCGAACGGGCGTGGATCTTGTCGTCCACCAGGTGCGACAGCTTCAGGATGTACATGTACCCGATCGCGACCGGGTACGGGTACGGCTCTCCGCTGCGCCCGTCGAGCAACTGGGCCTTCCCGTCGCCGCCGACCATCCGGTCGCCGTCGCGGTTCGGCTTGGTCGAGGCCAGCAGCCCGGTGATCTCCTCCTCGCGGGCACCGTCGAACACCGGGCTGGCGGTGTTGGTGCCCGGCTCGACCTCGTAGAGATCGTCCGGGAGCCGCTGGGCCCAGTCCGGGTCCCCGTTGATGGACCACCCCTGGGAGGCGATCCAGCCGAGGTGGGTCTCCAGCACCTGCCCGATGTTCATCCGTCGCGGCACGCCGTGCGTGTTCAGGATGATGTCGACCGGGGTGCCGTCCTCCATGAACGGCATGTCCTCGGCGGGCAGGATCTTGCCGATGACGCCCTTGTTGCCGTGCCGGCCGGCGAGCTTGTCACCGTCGGAGATCTTGCGCTTCTGCGCCACGTAGACGCGGACCAGCTGGTTGACGCCCGGGGGCAGCTCGTCGTCGTCCTCGCGGTTGAACACGCGGACGCCGATGACCTTGCCGGTCTCGCCGTGCGGCACCTTCAGCGAGGTGTCGCGGACCTCGCGGGCCTTCTCGCCGAAGATCGCGCGCAGCAGCCGCTCCTCCGGGGTCAGCTCGGTCTCGCCCTTCGGCGTGACCTTGCCGACGAGGATGTCCCCGCCCTGGACCTCGGCACCGATGCGGATGATGCCCCGCTCGTCGAGGTCGGCCAGCACGTCGTCGGAGACGTTCGGGATGTCCCGGGTGATCTCCTCGGCGCCGAGCTTGGTGTCGCGGGCGTCGACCTCGTGCTCCTCGATGTGGATCGAGGTGAGCACATCGTCCTGCACCAGGCGCTGGGACAGGATGATCGCGTCCTCGTAGTTGTGCCCCTCCCACGGCATGATCGCGACGAGCAGGTTCTTGCCCAGCGCCATCTCACCGTTCTGGGTGCACGGCCCGTCGGCGATGGCCTGCCCGACCTCGATCCGGTCGCCCTCGTTGACGATCGGCTTCTGGTTGATGCAGGTGCCGTGGTTGGACCGGTTGAACTTCGACATCTGGTGCGTGTGCCGGGTGCCGTCGTCCGACATGATCGTGACGTGCTCGGCGCAGACCTCGTCGACGACGCCGGCCTTCCGCGAGGTGATGACCTCACCCGCGTCGACCGCGCCGCGCAGCTCCATGCCCGTGCCGACCAGCGGGGACTCGCTGCGCAGCAGCGGCACCGCCTGACGCTGCATGTTCGCGCCCATCAGAGCGCGGTTGGCGTCGTCGTGCTCCAGGAACGGGATCATCGCCGTCGCGGCGGAGACCATCTGCCGCGGCGAGACGTCCATGTAGTCGATCTCGGTCGGTGCGAGCAGCTCGACCTCGCCGCCCTTCCGCCGGCCCAGGACCCGCTCGTCGACGAAGTTGCCGTCGCTGTGGATCGCGGCGTTGGCCTGCGCCTTGACGTAGCGGTCCTCTTCATCGGCGGTCAGGTAGTCGATCTGATCGGTGACCTGGCCGTCGACGACCTTGCGGTACGGCGTCTCGATGAAGCCGAACGGGTTCACGCGGGCGAACGTCGCCAGCGAGCCGATCAGGCCGATGTTCGGGCCTTCCGGCGTCTCGATCGGACACATCCGGCCGTAGTGCGAGGGGTGCACGTCCCGGACTTCCATGCCCGCGCGCTCGCGGGAGAGACCGCCCGGGCCCAGCGCGGAGAGCCGGCGCTTGTGCGTCAGGCCCGCGATGGGGTTGGTCTGGTCCATGAACTGCGACAGCTGCGAGGTGCCGAAGAACTCGCGGATCGCGGCCACGACCGGGCGGATGTTGATCAGGGTCTGCGGCGTGATCGCCTCGACGTCCTGGGTGGTCATCCGCTCGCGGACCACGCGCTCCATGCGCGAGAGCCCGACCCGGACCTGGTTCTGGATCAGCTCGCCCACGGTGCGCAGCCTGCGGTTGCCGAAGTGGTCGATGTCGTCGACCTCGACCGGGACGGTCTCGCCCTCGGCACCGCCCTGCACGGCCATCGAGCTGTCCGCGGCATGCAGCCGGACCAGGTACTCGATGGTGGTGACGATGTCGTCCTCGGTGAGCACGCCGGTCTCGTAGGACGTGTTCAGGCCGAGCTTCTTGTTCAGCTTGTACCGGCCGACGCGGGCGAGGTCGTAACGCTTCTCCTTGAAGAACAGGTTCTCCAGGAGCGTCTGCGCGCTCTCCTTCGTCGGCGGCTCGCCGGGGCGGAGCTTGCGGTAGATGTCCAGCAGCGCCTCGTCCTGGCCTGCGGTGTGGTCCTTCTCCAGCGTCGCCATCAGCGTTTCGGAGAAGCCGAACCGCTCCTGGATCGCCTCGGCGGTCCAGCCGAGCGCCTTGAGCAGCACGGTGACCGGCTGCCGGCGCTTGCGATCGATGCGCACACCCACGGTGTCGCGCTTGTCGACGTCGAACTCCAGCCACGCGCCGCGGCTGGGGATGATCTTGACGTTGTAGACGTCCTTGTCGGTGGTCTTGTCGACGGACTGGTCGAAGTACACACCGGGGGAGCGCACGAGCTGGGAAACGACGACCCGCTCGGTTCCGTTGATGATGTAGGTGCCCTTGTCCGTCATCATCGGGAAGTCACCCATGAACACCGTCTGGCTCTTGATCTCGCCAGTGGTGTGGTTGGTGAACTCCGCGGTGACGAACAACGGCGCCGAGTAGGTCATGTCCTTGTCCTTGCACTCCTCGACGGAGGCCTTGACCTCGTCGAAGCGCGGATCGGAAAAGGACAGCGACATCGATCCGGAAAAGTCCTCGATCGGCGAGATCTCGCTGAGGACCTCCTCCAGGCCGCCGGCCGGGTTCTCGTCGCCGGCGTCGACCCGGCGCTGGAACCAGGCCTCGTCACCGACGAGCCATTCGAAGGACTGGATCTGCAGGTCGAGCAGATTCGGCACGTTCAACGGCTCGCGGATGTTCGCGAACGAGACCCGCTTGGGTGCCCCAGGGATCCCCGACGTGAAGTTGGAAGCTGCAGAGACCTTGGTCGCGCGGGAGACTGCCAAGATGCGTCCTTCCGGGACTCTGAACTGGCTACAGCCGCGCCAGCGGTAACCGGCCTGCTCGGAGGAGCTGACCAGCCGCGCCCGCTAACACAGCTGTCAAGGGTGCAATTGCGCCCACGATCCTACGGCCCGGTGTTGGGCAGACGGAAAGAGGGCAGCGCAAAGTAGCAGTCTAACTGGAACCACGCCAGCTGTCGAGGGGGCCCACCAGATGGCGGCCCAGCCCCGTGTCGACGACCAGAGTGAACCCGAGAAAGCCGACAGTCAAGAGATCGCACCTCGATCACTCTCGTGGCGGAGAACACGATCACCACACGTAACCGGCATCGAGGGCGTTATCGCTGCTCAGCGGCTTGATACGGGGGCTCTCCCGCGCGTCGGAGCGGGGTCTCGGGCGGGTGCTGGAGCGGGCTCGCGAACCGCCTCCGAGCCCGCTCGCGGCCCCGGCGTTCGGCGCGTCCTCCACCACGCGGGGCGATCGCTCCACTCCGCTCCGCGGCGGGTTCCGGAGCCCTCCGCCGGGGTCCCGGCGCGCGGCCCGCGGCACGTGCTGCTGCAGCCGATGGGCGGGGTTCCTTCGGCCCGTCGGCCGAGCGGTCGCGCAGGCCGGAGCATCGATTTCCGGCAACCGCCGCTGCACCGGGCCCGGTACGAGTAGGTTTGCCCGCGTGCACGGGCTGCCGGGGGTCCCGGCAGCGCCGGTAGCGGGACACGGCTCCGGGGCGCTTCGGCGGATCCCGGCCGCGTCGAGGCCACCGGCAGCGAGACGCCCACGGGAGAAGTACGGATGACGGACGACGCGAGCCGCGCCAGCGAACGGTTCGGCAGGCTGCAGCGCTGGACCGGTGGACGCGGCACCGGCGACCAGGGCGGCACCGGTTCCAGCTGGTTCTCCAACGACGAGCTGGGAGAGCCGGACGAGGCGCAGGAGCAGCCGCATCCGCAGCACGACCCCCGCGGCGCGGCCGGGCACGACCCGTTCGGGCAGGACGCCGCAGCGCAGGGCGCGGAGCCTCCCGCGCCCCGGGGGCAGCGCGGACCGCAGGCACCCGCACCCCCGCCGACCGCGGCGCCCGCCCAGCAGTCCCCGGCGGCGCAGCAGTCCCCGGCAGCCCAGCAGGCCCCGCAGCAGGCCGGCTCCGATTCGCGGGCGTCCACCGAGCAGCGCTACGCCGAGGCCATCGCGACGATGAACGAGATCGTCAGCACGCTGGACTTCGGGCAGCTTCCCCGGGTGACCGAGGTCTTCCGGGTGACCGCCAGCGTGCTGCGCGAGGACGATCCCGCCCGGGCCGGGGTGCTCAACAACCTGGGCAGCGCTGCCCAGCTGACCCACCTGCGCAGCGGGGACCTGGTCGATCTCGAAGACGCGATCTCCTACTACCGCTCGGCCTCGGCCACTGCGCACGCCGACGACCAGGACCTGGTGCTGTATCGCTGCAACCTGGTGCTGGCGCTGGGCGAGTACGCCGGCAAGGCGGGCGACGTCGGCACCGCGGCCGAAGGAATCCGGGTGGCGCGGGAGACCGTCGAGCGGACCCCACGCCGCGACCACCGGCGCGCGATGACGTTGATCCGGCTGGCCAACGCGCTCAAGCTGCACGCCCGGCTGGCCGACGACGCGGACTCGGACGGCGAGTCGATCGAGGTGTTCCGCGAGGCCGCGCGGATCTCCCCGGCGCGCGAGGCGGCCACCTCGGAACTGCTGATCAACCTCGGTGCCGCGTTGCTGCGCCGCTACGAGCGGGACGGATCGGCCGAGGACCTGGACGAGGGGATCAAGCATCTCGGCTCCGGCGCCGGGGCGCTGGCCGACGGGGAGCCGCGGCGCTCGGCGCTGTGCCACCTGGCCAACGCGCTGCGGCTGCGCTTCCGGCACAGCGGATCGCTGTCCGACCTCAACGCCTCGGTCAACGAGATGATCGGGTTGCTCGGCGTGCTCGAACCCGGGCACCAGCTCACCGGCCGGACCGCGTGGATCCTCGCGGCGACCGCCATCGAGCACGTGGACGCGACGGGCGAGCCGAGCCAGCTGCGCCGGGTGCTGCACCCGCTGGCTCCCGCCATCCGGTCGATGGCCGGCACGGATGCGGAACGCTCGCTCGCGCTGGCCGGTTACGGGGCCATGCTGCGCAGGCACTTCGTGCACGGCTCGGAGCAGGCAGCGCTGGACGCCGGGGTGCGGGCCTGCCAGGCGGCGACCGAGGCGCCCGGCCCGGCGGACAAGGCGGCCGCAGTGCGCAACTCGCTGGTCACGGCCTTGATCGACCGCTACGAGCACACCGGCGACACCGGGGACCTGGACCAGGCCGCCGACCTGGCGCACGCGGTCTCGCAGGCCGCGGGCGAGGGCAGTGCCGACGGCTACACCGCCCGCGCCCAGCTGGGGCTGATCGCCATGCACCGGTTCCGGCTGCGCGACGGCCAGTCCGATCTGGAGCGCGCCGTCGAGCTGTTCGACGCGGTGCTGGCCGAGATCCCGGACCAGATCCCGTCCCGGGCGGCGGTGGCCACGAACCTCGGCCGCGCGCTGCAGGCGCTGCACCAGCGCACCGGTCGCCGCCGCTACTACCGCTGGGCGCGCAAGGTGCTCACCGAGGCGGCCGAGCAGACCACCGCACCCGCCGAGCAGCGGCTGCGTGCGGCCAACCTGAGCGGCCGGCTGGCCGCGGAGGCGAGCCGGTGGGGCGAAGCCGTGGAGTCCTTCCGCAGCGCGCTGAAGCTGCTGCCGCTGATCAGCTGCGGCAAGCGCGTGGTGGCCACCCCGGCGACCCAGCGGCGCTGGGCGACGATCACCGCCGACGCGGTGGCCGCGGCGCTGGAGGCGGGCGAGCCGGTGCGCGCGATGGAGATGCTGGAGTTCGGCCGCTCCGCGATCCTGTCCGACTTCTTGCCCGCGGGCGGGGAACTCGGCGAACTGCACCGCACGCACCCCGACCTGGCCGACGAGGCGGTGCAGCTGCGCAGGCTGCTGAATCGCCCCGCCGACGAACCGGTCCTGGGCGAACCGGACGACCGCGGGCGGTTGGCCCGCTCCTGGGAGCGCCTGCTGGAGGAGATCCGCGCCGAGCGGCCCAGCCACCTGCGCCCGCGCAGGCTGCGCGAACTCGCCGAGGGAGCACCGGACGGCACCGTGGTGATGATCAACCTCAGCCGGTACCGCTCGGACGCGCTGGTGCTCGTCGGCGGCCGGGTCGTGACGGTGCCGCTGCCGAACACCAGCCCGGAACGCGCCGCCGAACGCAGCGCCGCCCTGCTGGCGGCCGCGCAGCAGGACGACCACCGCACCGCCGATTCGGTGCTGGACTGGACCTGGCAGCACATCGCCCGCCCGGTGCTGGAGCGGATGGGCTACCTCGGCGTGCCCGGCGGCGGTGTGCGCTGGCCGCGGGTCTGGTGGAGCGCGATGGGCGAAACCGCGTTCCTCCCGTTGCACGCGGCGCAGGCACGTACCGGGGAATGCGTCCTGGAACGCGTGGTCTCCTCCTACACGCCGACACTGGGGGCGTTGCTGCGCGCTCGGGAGCGCCCGATGCCGGATTCGGGCGCGGCGCTGGTGGCGGCGGGTTCCGCGCAGCAGATCGGCCGGGAGCTGCCGCGGCAGAACCAGGTGCTGGCGCAGTACTGGCCGCAGGCCGAGATCAAGTCGGTGGAGGCGGCGACCGCGCCGGACGTGCTGCGCGACCTGCCGCGGCACCCTTGGCTGCACGTGTGCGAACCCAGCTCGCAGTTCCCGGCGCAGCCCGCGGCCGGCGTGCTGCTCGAACGGGACGCCCCGCAGCGCAGCCTCGGTCTGGTGGAACTGGGCCAGGTGCCGCTGGAGGACGCCGAGTTCGCCTACCTCGGCCAGTGCGCCACCGCGGCGGACGAGACGTCACCGGCCGGGATCTCGCTGGCCGGCGCGCTGTCGTTCGCCGGATTCGCGCACGCCCTGGGAACGCTGTGGGAGGTGGACGAGCACAGCGCGGTGCGCGTGCCGGCCGGTTTGTACGAGACCACGTACCACGACGGGGAATTCGACACCGCACGCACGGCTTTCGCGCTGCACCACGTCACCCGCGCGCTGCGCAACGAAGCACCGGAGGCCAGTTGCGCGTGGGCCGCGCACGTGCACGCCGGGCCGTGACTCCGGCCCGGCCGCGGCGGCTCAGCGCAGCGTGATGCGGTTGAGCTTCCACTGGTCGCCGTGCTTCTCGGCGCCGACGGTGAGCTGCGCGGGCTCGTTCTGCCCCTCCTGGTCGCCCGCGCGAGTCGCCTTCTGGTCGACGTAGAGCAGGACCTCCGCGCGGTCGCCCTGCAGCCAGGTCACCGCGCTGGACTTGACCGAGGTGTCCACGACGAGCTTCTGCTGCGGCGCCTGGTCGCGCAGCACGCCCCAGAGCTCGTTGTACTTGGCCACGGCCGGCCCGACGAGCAGCTCGTCCGCCGCCGCATCGGCCTTGTCCTGCTCGGCGAAGTTGTAGGAGAACAGCTTGGTCACCGCCTCGCCGACCTGCCCGTTGACCTCGCTGGTCGCGCCCGCGTCGACGAGCGCGTCGTTGGCGGCGGCACCGCTGGTGTGCAGGGCGACGGTCTCGTAGGCGAACCAGGCGCCGAACCCGGCCAGCACGGTCGCCGCGGCCAGCAGCGCCACCCGCAGGCCGAACCCGGGGCGCCGCGCGGATCCGGCGGCGTCCGGGTCGTCGTCCGCATCGGACTCGTCGGCTTCCGCGGCTTCGTGCTCGGCGGCTTCGTGCTCCGCGGCTTCGGCGGCATCGGACTCGGCATCGGACCGGGCCGCGGTCGGTTCGTCGCCGGCGGGATCGGCGGCGTCGGATTCCGGCCCCTCCTCCGGCAACCGGGCGATCCGGTCCGCGGACAGGTCCGCGTCCGCGGCCGCACCGGATTCCCCGGAATCGCCGGGTTCCGCCGCGGCATCGGACTCCGGAGCATCGCCCGCGGTCGCATCCGCCGACCCGTCCGCGGCGGTCTCCGCCCCGCGGTCCGCAGATCCCGGTCCCGATTCCGGCTCAGCCGATTCCGGCTCCGGACCCTCCGGCTGTTCGGGCGGATCGGTCTCCTGGGCGCCGGTCTCCTGGGCGCCGGGCTGCTGCTGGCGTCGGCGCAGCCCGGCGACGCGCTGGCGACGGGCTCCCCGCCGGTCGGGTCCGGAACCACGGCTGCTGCTGGACACGTGCTGCTCCCTCGAAAACGGTGCGGATCTGCTGGTCCGGCCCCGGTCAGCCGACCGGGACCAGGCCCAGCCTGCTGAGCTTCCAGTCCTCTCCCTCGCGGGTGAGCACGGCCTGGTAGCGGTGCCGCTTCGCGGACGGCTGCTGGTCCTCGGCCTGAACGGTCATCTCCACCACGGCGAGCATCGTGGCCTTGTTGCCCGCGTCGTCGAGTTCGGTGATGCCCGCGTCCAGCACCTCGGCGTTGCTGATCGTCTTGGCCTGCTGGATCTGCTGCACGAACGGTTCCCGCCCGTTGCGGACCTCCTCGCGCAGCGCCCCGGTCGCGTTGGCCTCCCAGCGGTCCAGCCCGCCCTTTACATCCCGGTGATCCATGCTGTTGAACGCGGCGACGGCCTTGCGCCCGCCTTCCAGGGCATCATCGCGGATCGCGGCGCGCTGGATCCCCTCGTCGTTGGACGCCAGCGCCCAGGCACCGCCGAATCCCGCGCACACGAGCAGGGCGGCCACCAGGATCGCGGACACGAGCCAGCCGACCCGGCCGCGCTGCGCGGGTTCCGGGACCGACTCGGAATGGGTGGTTTCGGTGGACATGGCTCCTTCTCCGCTACTGGCCGGGGGCGTTCTGCGCACCGCGCACGCCGGTCTCGCTACCCGGCGGCTCGGCGCAGTGCGCGTCGGTGTTCAGCGGCACCGGGTTCATGTCGTTGCCCGGCCTGCGGTCGGTCCCCTCGTACCCGGCGGCGCACGGCATCGGGTCGAACGCGTTGAGCACCAGACCGAAGTGGGCCGTGCCGTCGCCCGGCATCACGGTCTCCGAGGCGGTCACCACAGCCGGGTACAGCGTCATGATCTGCTCGATACCGTCGGTCTTCTCCGCCAGCAGCTGCGAAGTGCTGGTGAGGTTGCCCAGCAGCGGGGTCAACTGGTCGTTCTCCCGGATGGCACCGCTGACCTGCCGGGCCGCCGGGGGCGCGTTGTCGATGACCGAGCGCAGGTCGCCGTCGGACTTCTCCAGCTCGCCGGTGAGCAGTTCCAGGTCCTCGCTGAACGACCGGATCGACGAGCCCTGCTCGTTCTGCGTGGCCAGCACGGTTTTGCCGTCCGCGAGCAACCGCTTGGTCTGCGGCACGTGCTGCTGGGCCTCGTCGGTGAATTCGCGCGTGGTGTCCACGATCGTCTGCAGGTTGCCGCCGTTGTCGCGGAAGGCCGTGCCGAGTTCGTCCACCACTGTGCGCAACGAGTCCTGCGGGACGGATCCCGCGAAGTCGTGGAGGTTGGTCATCAGCGTCTCCACCGGCAGCGGAATGCGCGCGGCGTCCGAGCGGATCACCGAGCCGTCGTGCAGGTGCGGACCGCCGGCGGACCGCGGCCGCAGGTCCACGTACTGCTCGCCGACCGCCGAGCGGTTGGCGACCACGGCCTCCACGTCGGACGGGATCGGCGGGGCGCTGGATTCGATGTCCAACGGCACCTCCACCCCGGTTCTGGTCAAGTCCAATTCACCCACTCGACCGACAGGAACCCCACGATAGGTGACCTCGGCGTTATCGAAAACACCTCCGGTCCGTTCCAGTTCCACGGTGACCTCGTAGCCGCGCGAGCCGAACATCCGGTCCAGCCCGGCATAGCGGGCGCCGGCGTAGCTGACGCCGACCAGCGCGATCGCGACGAAGGCGATGATCTGAAGACGGACTCTGCGAGTGAACATCAGCTGCCTCCGAGAACGCCGCCGAGCAGTCCGCCGGAATCGGAACCGTCCGACTCCTCCGGGGCCTCCTGCTGCTGTTGCCCGGAATCCCCGCCGTCACCGGACAGCGGAAGCGGGGAGTCCTCGGCGGGGTTGGGCGGATTGATGATCGGCTGCCTGCTCCGGCCGAGGTTCTCCAGCAGGTTGGACAGGTTCAGGTCCACGTCGGCGTAGAGGTTGGTGTAGTCGCTGCCGCCGATCCCCTCTGCCGCGTTGTCCGGGAACGGGAAGGTGAGCAGGATTTCCAGCGACTTGGGCAGGTTCTCCCCGGCGGCGGCCAGCTGCTCCAACGTCGGCGCCAACTGGTTGAGGTTGTGCACCAGGTCCTCTCGGCTGCGGTTGACCGTGTCGGTGGCCACCCCGGACAGCTCGTCCAGCGATTCCAGCATGGTGACCAGCTGCCCGCGCTGCTCGTTGAGCACCCGCAGGCCCGGTTCCAGCTCGTCCAGCGCGGTTTCGATGCTGCCGCGCTGCTGCTCCAGGCTGGCGCTGAGCCGGTCGATGCTCTCCAACGCGCGGGTGATGTCGTCGCGCTGCGCGTCCAGCCCGGCGACTGTCTCCTCCACATTGGACAGCAAGCCCTTGATGTCGGACTCGCGGCCCTCCATGGCGTTGTTCAGCTCGCGGGTGATGTTCTGCAGCTGTGCCACACCGCCGCCGTTGAGCAGCATGGACAGTGCGCCCAGCACTTCCTCGACTTCGGGGTTGCGGTTGGTCCGGTCGATGCCGATCAGGTCGTCGTCGGCGAGCCGGCCCGCGGGCTGCTCGGGCTGCGGGGGGTCGCCGAGCTCCACGAACTTCTCGCCGAGCAGGCTGGACTGGCGCAGCCGGGCCGAGGCGTTCTCCGGTAACCGGACATCCCCGTTGACCTGCACCACGGCTTCGGCCTGCCAGGAGTCCGGTGCGAGCCGGATGGTCTGCACGCGGCCGACCGGCACGTCGTTGACCCGCACGCCCGCGTTGGGCACCAGGTCCAGCACATCGGCGAACCGCACCCGCACCTGGTAGGGATCGCCGCCGAGGTCGGCACCTCCGGGCAGCGACATGTCATAGACGCCGCGCGTGCCGCAGCCGGCGAGCACGAGGGCCGCCGTACCCACGGCCAGGACGGCGCGGAGAACTCGTTTCGCCGACATCAGTTACCTCCCGGTCGCTGCGAATCCGGCAGGGACAGCGGCAGTTCGGGTGCTCGTCCCTGCTGCAGCGAGCCGATCGTCTCGGCCGGGGTGGGCAGTGGATCGGCCCCCTCGACCACCGGCTCCAGCGAACCGCACGCGTCCGCGAGCTCCCGCGGGACCTCCTCGCCCGGCGAGTTGTGCTGCAGCAGCTTGCAGACCGCCACCAGCGGCGGCTGGTTGAGCTCGTTGATGTTCGCCCGGACGTCGAGCGTCCCCGAGGCGCCGTTGTAGGCGTTGGCGAGGTTGCCGATCGCCAGCGGGGCGTTGGTGAGCGACTCGCCCAGCGCCTGCTTCTGCTCGACCAGCACTCGGCTCACCGAGTTCAACTGGTCCACATTGGACTTCAGGTCTTCCCGGTTGTCCCGCACGAACGACTCGACCTTGCCCAGTGCCACGGCCAGCTCGGCCATCGCCGCGCTGAGCTGCTCGCGCTCACCGGCCAGGTTCCCGCTCACCTGCTCCATCTGCGTGTTGAACCGGTGCATCTGCTCATCGTTGTCGGCCAGCGTCGTGGTGAACTTCTGCAGGTTGTCGATGGTGTCGAACAACTGCTCGCTGTTGCCGGACAACGTCGTGCCCGCCTCGCCGAGGTTGCGGATCGTCTCGGAGAGCTTCTCCCCGTTGCCCTCCAGGTTGGCCGCACCCGTGTCCAGCAGCTCGGACAGCGCGCCGTCCGAGTTCGCCCCCTTCGGCCCCAGCGCGGTGGTGAGGTCGTTGAGACTGCGGTAGACCTCGTCCAACTCGACCGGGGTGGCGGTGCGGTCCGACTTAATCACCGCGCCGTCCTGCAGCTCCGGGCCGCCGCGGTAGACCGGCGTGAACTGGATGTAGCGGTCGCTGACCACGCTCGGCGCCACGGCCACCGCGCCGGCGTCCGCGGGCACCTGCACGTCCCGGTCCAGCGTCATGTCGACCCGCACCTGCTCGCCCTGCGGGCGGACGTCGTCGACCGAGCCCACCTGGACCCCGAGGATGCGCACGTCACCGCCGGGATAGATACCGACGGCGGCGTCGAAGTGCGCGGTGACCTTGCGCTCGCCGGCCCCGAAGAACAGCCACCACCCGGCCAAGGTCGCGGCGAGCACCACGACCAGGCCGATGGCCACCCCGGCGACGCCCGGCCTGCGCCGCCGGGCGATTGCGGTGTTGTCGGCGGGCGTCATGGCTGGCAGCCCTTCTCGTTGATCGGACCGACGGCCGGCGGCAGCAGGCCGCACAGGTAGGTGTCGAACCACCTGCCGTTGCCGAGCACGTTGGCGAACAGGCGGGTGAACGGCGCGAACGACTCCAGGCTCTGGTCCAGGCTCTGCTGGTTGCGCTCCAGCAGCGCGGTAACCCGGTCGAGCTGCTCCAGCGCAGGCCCGATCTGCTCCTCGTTGTCCTCGACGAGTCCCTGCAGCTGGGTGGACAGCTCGCGGGTGCCCTGCAGCAGCGAGTTGATCGAGTCGCGCCGCGCGTTGAGCTCCTCCAGCAGCAGGTTCCCGTCGTTGAGCAGCTTCTCGAACTCGGCGTTGCGATCGGCGACCGTGCGCGAGACCTGCGCGGTGTTGTCCAGCAGCTCGGAGAGCTGCTGGTCGCGCTTGCTGATCGTCTGGGACAGCTCGGACAGCCCGTCGAGCGCTCCGCTGACCTCGTCCGGCGTTCCGGCGAACGTGTCGCTGATGGTCTGGAAGCTCTGCGCGAGCTGGCCGGTGTCGATCTGGTCGACGGTGCCGGACAGATCGCTGAACGCGTCCATCACGTCGTAGGGCGACATCGTCCGCTGCACCGGGATCGGCTCATCCGCGGGCATCTCCTGCTCACCGCGCGGATCCAGCGCCAGGTACTTCTGGCCCAGCAGCGTCTTCACCTTGATCGCGGCGGCCGTGTTGTCGCCCAGCCACGCGTCGTCGACCCGGAAGCTGACCAGCACGTGGTCACCTTCCAGTTCCACATCGCTGACCGTGCCGACCTTGACCCCGGCCACCCGGACCTCGTTGTCCGGCCGGAGCCCGGCCGCCTCGGTGAAGTGCGCCTGGTAGACGGTGCCGCCGACCAGGGGCAGGCGCTCGAAGTTCATCGCGGCAAGGAATCCCAGCACCAGCACCAGGATCCCGGCGATGCCGATCTTGAGCGGATCGCGTTGGGCAAACGGCTTCATCGCTGGCACCTCGGCTGGTTCACGGGCAGCAGCGGCAGCTGCAGGTCCAATTCACCGATCTCGGCCTTACCGCCCGCACTGCACACGAAGAAGTTGAACCAGGACCCGTGCGAGGCCGTGCGGCCGACCGTTTCCAGCTTGTTCGGCATGTTCTGCAGCCACCGCTCGGTGATCTCCTCGTGGTCGTTCAGGTTCCGGGACAGGTCGCCGAGTCCGGCGATATCGCGCTGCAGCCCGGGCCGGGCCTCCTCGGCCAGTCCGGCGGTGGTGTTGGTCAGCCCGTCGAGCGCGGTCACGGCGTCGCCGATCGAATCGCGGTCGGCGGCCAGGCCGGACACGACCTGCTGCAGCTGCACGATCGAGCCGGACAGCTCCTCATCGCGCGAGTTGACCGAGTCGAGCACACCGTTGAGGTTGTTCACGACATCGCCGATCACCTGGTCCCGCGAGGCGATCGTGGAGGTCAGCGAGGAGGTGTGCGCCAGCAGGCTCTCCACCGTGCCGCCCTCGCCCTGCAGGACCTGGATGATCTCGTGCGAGAGCTTGTTGACGTCCTCCGGCGAGAGCGCCTGGAACAGCGGCTTGAACCCGCCGAGCAGCACGGTCAGGTCGAGCGCCGGCTTGGTGCGCTCCAGCGGGATGGTCCCGCCCGGACGCAGGTAGCCCTCCTGCGCGCCGGTGCCCTCCTCCAGCGCGATGTAGCGCTGTCCCACCAGGTTCCGATACTTGACCTGTGCGGTGACCGTAGCGGGCAGCCTGCGCTCGGCCACGTTGAACCGCACCTCGGCCTGCCTGCGGTCGGCGACCTCGATCGACTCGATCTCGCCGACCTTCACCCCGGAGATCCGCACGTCGTCGCCCTCGTTGAGCGCGGTGACGTCGGTGAACCGGGCCGTGTAGGACTCCGCCGAGCGCAGGTCGCGGTTGGCGATGGTCAGCACCAGCAGCCCGGTGGCCAGCACGGTGACCAGCACGAAGATCAGGAATTTCACCAGCGGAGCGGTGATGGAACGTCCGTTCACCGGTAGCTCACCTCCGCACCGCGCAGCGCCGGGCCGACCAGCAGCGCACCCCAGTCCGGCACTTCTTCGGCGGGCCGACCGACCGCGGGGGCCAGCATCCCGGACACCATGTCGCTCTCCTGCGGTGAATTCGCCTCACCCAGCGCACGCGCGGACTGCGGTGCGGTGCCCGCCGCGCCGCTGGACTCCGGCAGGTAGTCCTCGCCCATGGACGGCGGGTTGAGCCCGCCGTCGATCGGCCGGGACGGCGCCGGCGGCACCGAACCGTCCTTGAACGGGCCGTCCGGCGGGTATTCGGGCATCGGCTTGGGCAGCGGGATCAGGTCGTAGCAGCGGGGTCCGCGCTTGTCGGCGAACTCCGGCTCGTCCTGGTTCGGGTAGTACTTGCCGCGACTGGACACGATCTCCAGCGTCACGTGCAGCCCGGGCTCGTCCGTGCCCTCGCCGAAGGTCTTGCGCACCTCGGGCACCAGCCGGGACATCTGGTTGAGGAAGCACGGGTAGGCCGGGGCGTACTTGGACAGCACGTCCAGCGTCGGCCGCTGCGCCTCGCCCAGCGTGATGATGTTCTCCCGGTTCTCGGTGGTGAACCGGGTCGCGTCCTCCGCGGTGGTGGTCACCTGGCCGGTGAGCTCGTCCAGCGATTCCCGCTGTTCGACCAGCGTGCGCGAGGTGGTGCTGAAGTTCTCCAGCGCCTGCACCACGTCCGGTGCCGCCTCTTCGTAGGTCTCGGCGACGCCGACCAGTTCCTGCAGGTTGCGCTGCAGGTCCGGGATGGACGGATTCATCTCCTCCAAGTAGCCGTTGAGCTGCTCCAGGCTCTGCCCGATCGATTCGCCGCGCCCGTCCAGCGCCTGGTCGACCGCGTTGAGCGTGGCCGCGAGCTCTTGCGGTTGCACCGCCTGCAGCACCGGCATGGTGTCGGCCAGCACCTCCTCCAGCTCGACGGAGGCGCTGGTGCGGTCCTGCGTGATGACATCGCCGCTGGCCAGCTGTGCCCCGGACGGCTCATCCGGTAGTTCCAGCGAGACGTAGCGCTCACCGAACAGGGTCTGCGGCAGCAGCCGGGCCGAGAGGTTCGCCGGGAGCCGGTCGGCGAACTGCGGTTCCAGCTTCAGGTCGAGTTCGGCCCCGTCACCCTCGGAGCGGATGTCGCTGACGCGGCCCACGGTCAGCCCGCGCACCTTCACGTCGGAATCGGGCATGAGCTGGTTGCCGGTCGACGGCGCCTGCAGCACGACGTCCACTGTGGACGTGAATGCCTTCTGGTAGATCGCCACCGTCAGGCTCAAGAACATGACGGCGGACATCAGGAATGCGACGCCGAGCAGCCGGCGCCGGGTCGTGGTCAACGCGCGCTTGGTGTTCATCCGGTGATCCGAACGGTCGTGGTGGTGCCCCAGATCGCAAGGCTCAGGAAGAAGTCCAGCAGTGCGGTCGTCACGATCGCGGTGCGCACGGCCCGCCCGACGGCGATGCCGACCCCGGCGGGTCCGCCGCTGGCGCGGTAGCCGTAGTAGCAGTGCGTCATGATCACGACGACGCTGAAGATGAGCACCTTGCCGAAGGACCAGAGAACGTCCTCCGGCGGCAGGAACAGGTTGAAGTAGTGGTCGTAGGTGCCCGCGGACTGCCCGTACAGGTAGACGATGACGCCGCGGGACGCGATGTAGGAGGTCAGCAGGCCCAGCACGTACAGCGGGATCACCGCGATGAACCCGGCCATGATTCGGGTGGTGACCAGGTAGGGCAGGCTCGGTATGCCCATGACCTCCAGCGCGTCGATCTCGTCGGAGATCCGCATCGCGCCCAGCTGCGCGGTGAACCCGGAGCCCACCGTCGCCGATAACGCGAGACCGGCCACCAGCGGCGCGATTTCACGCGTGTTGAAGTACGCCGAGATGAACCCGGAGAACGCGGACGTGCCGATCTGGTCGAGGGCGGTGAAGCCCTGCAGACCGACGACCGTGCCGGTGAACACCGTCAGGCCGATCATCACGCCCACCGTGCCGCCGATGACGGCCAGCGCACCGCTGCCGAAGCTGACCTCGGCCAGCAGGCGCAGAGTTTCCTTGGCATAGCGCCGGATCGCACGCGGGATCCAAGCCAGCGACCGCAGGTAGAACGACATCTGGTCACCCAGGTCGTCCAGCACCTCCAGCGGCCGGCGCAGCATCCGCCGCGCGCGCTGCGGGATCGTCACCATGTCACATTCCCTTTGGTGGTACGACCTGGAGGTAGACGGTCGTGAGGATGAAGTTCACCGCGAACAGCAGCAGGAAGGTGATCACCACCGACTGGTTCACCGCGTCCCCCACGCCCTTCGGACCGGGCGGGGGGTTCAGGCCCCGGTAGGCGGCCACGACCCCGGCTATGAAGCCGAATATGAGCGCCTTCAGCGCCCCGATCCACACGTCCGGCAGCTGGGCCAGCGCGTTGAAGCTGGCCATGTAGGCGCCCGGTGTCCCGCCCTGCAGGATGACGTTGAACGTGTACCCGCCGACGACGCCGACCACGCTGACCATGCCGTTGAGCAGCACGGCGACCAGCATCGCCGCGAGCACGCGCGGCACCACCAGGCGGTGGATCGGCGAGACGCCCAGCACCTCCATCGCGTCGATCTCGTCCCGGATCTTGCGCGAACCGAGATCGGCGCAGATCGCCGAACCGCCGGCCCCGGCGATCAGCAGCGCGGTCACGATCGGGCTCGCCTGCTGGATGATCGCCAGGACGCTGGCCGCACCGGTGAACGACTGCGCACCGATCTGCCGGGTCAGCGAGCCCAGCTGCAGCGCGATGACCGCACCGAACGGGACGGAGACCAACGCCGTGGGCAGGATCGTCACGCTGGCGATGAACCAGCACTGCTGCACGAACTCGCGGATCTGGAACGGCCGCTTGGGCAACGCCCGGCACACGTCCAGCGCGAGCGCGAAAAGGCGCCCGGTCTCGCGGATCCCGCCCGCTCCGGGGAATCGGGTCTGCGTGGGTGCGCTCACCGCTCATCTCCCCGCTTGCGGCCGAACCAGCGCCGCCGCTGGGCCGAGACCGGTTCCTCCTCCGGGTTGTGCCCCACCGTCCACGGCGGCTGCTCGGCGGACTGCTGCTGACGCGGGTACGGGGA
>NZ_JADEYC010000017.1 GCF_015209505.1 Saccharopolyspora montiporae | reverse complement strand
CCGCTGGGCCGAGACCGGTTCCTCCTCCGGGTTGTGCCCCACCGTCCACGGCGGCTGCTCGGCGGACTGCTGCTGACGCGGGTACGGGGACGGCGCGGCCGGCTGCTGCGGCGCGGCCGGCTGCTGCGGCGCGGCCGGCTGCTGCGGCGCGGCCGGCTGCTGCGGGGTGACCGGCTGCTGCGGGACCTGGGCCACCGGCGGGGGCTGCTGGCCGGGCGGACGCACCGGACCGGTCTGCTGCGCGGGATCGCCGTGCTGCGGCCAGGCTCCGGTTTGCGGTGCCCCGCCGACGCCGAAGCGCGCCTTCTCCTGCGGGGTCAACGTGTTGAGGATCTCCTGCTGCGCAGACGGTTCGAGCGTGTGCAGGTCGCGCAGCACGCGCTCCTTGCGCCGCTGCACCGCCATCCGCTCCGGCAGCCCCTCGGTCACCGAGAGCTGGTCGACGATGTGCGGCACACCGGCCGCTCCGTCCTTCAGCGCCGCGAGTTCGGCGGCCGCCTGGCCCGCGTCCTTCTCCTCGCTCATCCCGATCGGCCCTTGCCTGCGACCGTTGAGGAACTGCTCGACGACCGGTTCGGTCGAGGTCAGCAGCACCTCACGCGGGCCGAACATGGCCAGGTTGCGGCGGAACAGCATCCCGATGTTGTCCGGGACCGTCTGCGCCGTGTTGATGTCGTGCGTGACGATGAGGAACGTGGCGTCGATCTGCGCGTTGAGGTCGACGATCAACTGGTTCAGGTACGCCGTGCGCACCGGGTCAAGACCGGAGTCCGGCTCGTCGAACAGGATGATCTCCGGGTCCAGCACCAGCGCCCGGGCCAGCCCGGCCCGCTTGCGCATACCGCCCGAGATCTCGCCGGGGAGCTTGTCCTCGGCCCCGATGAGACCGACCATCTCCATCTTCTCCAGCACGACGTCGCGGACTTCCCGCTCGTTCTTGCGCGTGTGCTCGCGAAGTGGAAAGGCGATGTTGTCGTAGAGGTTCATCGAACCGAACAGCGCACCGTCCTGGAACAGCACGCCGAACAACTTCCGGATCTCGTAGAGCTTGTGCTCCGAGCACGTGCAGATGTCCACCCCGTTGATGACCACCTGACCCTGCTCCGGCTTGAGCAGTCCCACCAACGACTTCAGGAACACCGATTTGCCGGTACCCGAAGGCCCGAGCAGCACGCTGATCTCGCCCGGCGGGAGCGTCAAAGTGACATCTCGCCAGATGGTCTGCTCCCCGAAGGACTTGGAAAGTCCCTCGACGACCACCTCGACGCCCATCCGCACCTCCGCGTCCGTCGTTTCACCCGAACGGGCAACAAACCCGGTTCGGAAGCTTCGCATATGTGACGCGCTTAACGAAGGTCGTGCGCGTCACACCTGTGCAACGAGCGTGACGCGGCCGAGTTACTCGCCGGTAGAGAACGAATTCAAAAATGATCCGCGAATGTTCCGGATCCGGACGAAATCCCGATGTGCTCGCGTTGCGGAACCGGCTCGGCACGCACCGTGCGCCGAAAACGATCTCCATGAGCGCCGCGCGCGGATCGGGGCAAAAAAGAACGGGCACCCGCGCGCAGCGGGTGCCCGTTGCAGTGAGCGCCGGGCGGACTCCCCGCGAGCGGGGAGGCCCGGCAGCGGCTCACTTGATGCTGATGGAGGCGCCGGCCTCTTCCAGCTTGGCCTTCGCGTCGTCGGCCTTCTCCTTGTCGACCTTCTCCAGGATCGACTTCGGGACCTCCTCGACCAGCTCCTTGGCCTCCTTCAGGCCCAGGCCGGAGACGATCTCGCGAACGACCTTGATGACCTGGATCTTCTTGTCACCGGCGCTGTCGAGCACGACGTCGAACTCGTCCTGCTCCTCCTCGGCCGGCGCCTCAGCGCCGGCGGCCGGGGCGGCCGCAGCCGCGACCGGGGCGGCGGCGGTGACGTCGAAGGTCTCCTCGAACTGCTTCACGAACTCCGACAGCTCCAGGAGGGTCATCTCCTTGAAGACGTCCAGCAGCTCGTCGTTGCTCAGCTTCGCCACGGCGGCGTTCCTTTCCGTTCGGTGCCCGGACATGCCCGACGTCCGGGACGGGTGGTTTCGGGTGTGCGCTCGGATTCCCGCGAGTCCCCGGGGGACTCAGGAACCGGATTCGCTGCCCTTCTTCTCCTCCAGGGCGGCAGCAAGCCGTGCCACCTGCGAAGCCGGCTCGGCGAACAGCGACGCGGCCTCGTTCATCTTGCCCTTCATCGCCCCGGCCAACTTGCTCAGGGTGACCTCGCGGGAGTCCAGGTCGGCGATGTTCTCGACCTCGGACACCGACAGCGGGCGGCCGTCCATGTAGCCGCCCTTGATCACCAGGGCCTTGTTGTCCTTGGCGAAATCGCGCAGGGCCTTGGCCGCATCGACCGGCTCGCCCTCGACGAAGGCGATCGCGGTCGGGCCCTCGAACAGGTCGTCGAGCCCCTCGACTCCCGACTGTTCGGCGGCACGCTTGACCAGCGTGTTCTTCGCGACACGGTAGGTCGCGGCCTCGCCGAGGGAGTGCCGCAGCTTCTCCAGCTGCGCCACCGACAGCCCGCGGTACTCGGTCACGAGCGCGGCCGTCGCGTTGTTGAACCGATCGGCGATCTCGCTGACCGCTTCAACCTTCTCGGGCTTCGCCATGTCGCCTCCTCTCCTCTTCCGACTGAGATCCGCATCAGCCGGTCCTGAGACGACAAAACGCCCCGGCGCAGCAGCACGGGGCGTCACAGCTCGCGGCGCGCACGTCGCCGCGGTTCAGCTACCTCGTCCTCCTGCGCGGGCCGCCCGTCTCCGGGACCTTCGTTCCCCGGAACCGGACGGATCAACCGGCCGCATCCGAGGAAGACCAGCGGTCTTGGGTGGAACCTGACCCAGAGTACGCGACCGCGACCAGCGGCTTCCACCGGGGCCACCCGTCGTGCGCTGCACCGCGTCCCGGGTGGTGACCACTGCGCACCGAGCAGGGCATGATGATGTCCGTGACTGATCGACACGAGTCGCACGACCCCTCTGCGGCGGACGGTCCGTCCGGTTCGGCACCGCGCCCCGACGACGCGGAGATCGTCGACGCGGAGGTGGTGCCGACCGCTGAGCAGCGCGGCGATACCGCCCCCGCGAGCACCGCCCCGGCGGCACAGCCACCCGCGGACGACGAAGAGTTCCAGCGCTACCAGGAGTTCCTGGAGTTCCAGCGGTTCCGCGAGTGGCAGCGCACCCGCGGCGATCCGCAGGCGGGCGACACCGCGGGGCAACCGGTGCCCGCGGGCGAACCGCCCGGCGCTCGGCCGCAGGAGACTCCGCCCGCCCCCCGGGGACGGCCGCTGTGGAAGCGGGCACTCGGCCTGCTGCGCTACAAGTTCGTGCGGCGCATCGGCTACCTGCTGCTGTTCCTGCTGCTGGCGCCGTACCTGTTCGGCGCGGTGGTGAACCACTACCTCGGCACCGGTTCGAGCGATTCCGGCGGCCCCGGCAGCGGCGGTGTTCCGGCCGATTCGGTCCCGGTGAAGTCCACCAGCCCGAAACAAGCCGTGCGGGGCTTGTACAACTGGCTGGGCAGCTCGGACCCGGAGCGCGTCTGCGGGCTGTTCGAGCCCGGCGGCCGCGCGGCGTTCGCGCAGGAACACGGGGCCGCCGACTGCGCGGGCGCGGCGCGCGAGCTCAACGAGCAGGTCACCGACCCGAACGGCTACGCCAACCCGAAGTTCGGCGAGGACGCGGTCGCCGAAGCCGGCGACGAGGCGCAGGTGCTCGGCTGCCGGATCAGCGTCTCCGGCGGGCCGCAGCTGGGCACGTTCAAATTCGAACGGCAGCACGACGGCGGCTGGACCATCGCCGCCTACAGCATGCGGGCCGCGAACTGCTGAGACCGCGGCCCGGAAACGCGAAAAGCGGCCGGTGCGGGGCTGATATCCCCGCACCGACCGCTTTCGCGATCAGTACGAGCCGATCAGGCGCTCGGAACCAGGTTCCGGGTCAGGTTCGGGTCCACCTGGATGCCCGGGCCCATCGTGGTCGTGAAGGCCGCCCGCTTGAGGTAGCGGCCCTTCGACGCGGAGGGCTTGGCACGCAGGACCTCGTCCAGCGCCGCGGCGTAGTTCTCCACCAGCTTCTCGGTGTCAAAGGACACCTTGCCGATGATGAAGTGCAGGTTGGCCTGCTTGTCCACGCGGAAGTTGATCTTCCCGCCCTTGATGTCGGCGACGGCCTTGGTGACGTTGGGCGTCACGGTGCCGGTCTTCGGGTTCGGCATCAGGCCGCGCGGGCCGAGCACCCGGGCGATCTTGCCGATCTTGGCCATCTGGTCCGGGGTAGCGATCGCCGCGTCGAAATCGAGCCAGCCGCCCTGAATGCGCTCGATGAGGTCCTCGGAGCCCACCGCGTCCGCGCCGGCGGACTCGGCCTCGGCGGCCTTGTCCCCGGTGGCGAACACGACGACGCGGGCAGTCTTACCAGTGCCGTGCGGCAGGTTCACGGTGCCGCGGACCATCTGGTCTGCCTTGCGGGGGTCGACGCCGAGCCGCAGAGCGACCTCCACGGTGGCGTCCATGTTGGTGACCTTGGCGGTCTTCTGCGCGAGTTCGGCGGCTTCCATCGGCGTGTAGAGCCGGGAACCGTCGACGAGCTCGGCCGCCTGCAGGTATGCCTTGCTGCGCTTAGCCATGTCTGTCCCTTGTCGAAAGTGGATCAGTTGTGGTTGCCGGGCTGCGCCAGCCCTCCCACACTGCGTTGCCTCGGTGTCAGTCCTGGACGGTCAGACCCATCGACCGGGCGGTCCCGGCGATGATCTTCTCGGCCTGGTCCATGTCGGGGGCGTTGAGGTCGGTCCACTTGGTCTGCGCGATCTCGCGGATCTGCTCCATCGTGACCTTGCCGACCTTGGACTTGTGCGGCTCACCGCTGCCCTTCTGCACCCCGGCAGCCTTGAGCAGCAGCTTCGCCGCCGGCGGGGTCTTCAGCTTGAAGTCGAAGGAGCGGTCTTCGAACACGGAGATCTCGACCGGGACCACGTCGCCGCGCTGGTTCTCGGTGGCGGCGTTGTACGCCTTGCAGAACTCCATGATGTTGACGCCGTGCTGACCGAGCGCCGGCCCCACCGGAGGTGCCGGGTTGGCCTGTCCGGCCTGGATCTGCAGCTTGATGATCGCTGCGAGCTTCTTCTTCTTGGGCGGCATGTTTGCTTCCTGTGTCTTGTCCGGTTACCCGGTTCCGCCGGTCGCGGAACCGAACGCGGCGAGTCCACGAGAGGTGGGCATCGCCCGCTGCCGAGCGGGTCCTGCCAGATCCGCGCAGCAGCCGCCGAGCTCCCGGTGAGGGAGCCGGTCAGATCTTGGATACCTGGTTGAACGACAACTCGACCGGAGTCTCCCGGCCGAAGATCGACACGAGGACCTTGACCTTCTGGGCGTCCGGGTTGACCTCGTTGATCGTCGCAGGCAGGGTCGCGAACGGCCCGTCCATCACGGTAACCGATTCGCCGACCTCGAAGTCGACCTCCACCTGCGACTTGGCCGCGGCGGCGGGCTCGGCGGCGGTCTTTTTCTCCGCCTCCTGCTTCGGCTTCTCCTCGGACTGCGGCGCCAGGAACTTCAACACGTCGTTGACGGTCAGCGGCGAGGGCTTGGACGTCGCGCCGACGAAGCCGGTGACGCCCGGGGTGTTGCGCACCGCGCCCCAGGAGGCGTCGTTGAGCTCCATCCGGACCAGGATGTAACCGGGGAGCACCTTGCGCTGGACCAGCTTGCGCTGGCCGTTCTTGACCTCGGTGACCTCCTCGGTCGGGACCTCCACCTGGAAGATGTAGTCCTCGACGTCCAGGGTCTGCGCCCGGGTCTCCAGGTTGGTCTTGACCTTGTTCTCGTAGCCCGCGTAGGAGTGGATCACGTACCACTCGCCGGGAGCCCTGCGCAGCGCGGCGCGCAGCTCCTCGACCGGGTCCGCTTCCTCTTCGGCGGCCTCTTCGCCGGAAGCGTCCTCGCCCGCGGTCTCTTCACCGGAGGCCTCTTCACCCGAGGTCCCTTCGCCGGAGGCCTCCGCAGCGGCACCCTCCTCGGCGGGCTGCTCCGCGCCGGACTCGTCGGCGGCGGGCTGCTCGGTGTCCGAGTCGGTCTGCTCGGTGGAGTCGGCCGCCGAATCGACTGCGTCGACCGAGTCCGCGGTCACCGCCTCGGCTGCCTGTTCGGCCTCGGCGAGCGCCTGCTCGTCGGTGAGGCCAGTCGGCTCCTGGCCTTCTTGGGAGGTCACAGTCGGTCTCGCTTCCTCTCGTGCGTTGCGTGCGGGTCATGGCGTTCGCCGCCAGGTTCCCTCCGCGCGGGCGCCCGGAGGTTGTTCAGCCGAACAGCCAGAGCACGCCCTGGGCGAAGAGCAGATCCACGCCGGAGATGAACGCCACCATGACGCTGACGAACACCAACACCACGGCCGTGTAGATCGCCAGCGACTTGCGCGTCGGCCAGATGACCTTGCGCAGCTCGGCGACGACCTCACGCAGGAAGCGCCCGACCTTCCGGAACAGCGAAACGCGACCCTGCCGACCGTCCCGCGCCGGGGTCGGTCGACCCTTCGACTCAGTTGTGCGCGACGAGTCCGCGTCCGCCGAACCCGACTCGCCGGAGCGGCCCTTGCGGCCGCCCGAACGGGCGGAGCGGCGTCCGCGCCGCGACTCGGCGCCGGACGGTCGGGTCGCGTCGTCGCCCGCTCCGTCCTGCTCCTGCTCGCGGTCGTCCTCGCTCACGCCAATCCTCCGCTCACCGTCGCATCGACGCAGGGGTGACAGGACTCGAACCTGCAACCTGCGGTTTTGGAGACCGCTGCTCTGCCAATTGAGCTACACCCCTTCGCGGCCCTGGAGCTCGGCCGCGTCAGGACACCCCTCACCAGCCCGAATACCCGGGTTCGTGATGTTCCGGCATCCCGAGTCCGAAAGTGTACGGCACGCGGATCGCGCCCCTCCAACGGCACCCCCCACCGCGGAACCGGTGGGACTTCGTGCCTGGTGGCGCGGGTGCTGATCGACTTCGCCTGGCGTGTCGGGCCCACCGCGGACCGTGCACCCGGCGCGGAGTGCCGCATCCCGACGACGACCCGCGATCTGCCAGGATACGGACATGGCCGCACCTGAGACAGTCAACCACTCCGCACGCCCGCGCGTGTCCGCGCGGATCGGCGGCATCAGCGAATCCGCGACCCTCGCCGTCGACTCCAAGGCCAAGGCGCTCAAGGCCGCGGGCCGCCCGGTGATCGGGTTCGGCGCCGGCGAGCCGGACTTCCCCACGCCCGAGCCGATCGTGGAAGCCGCCGTCGCCGCGTGCACCGATCCGCGCAACCACCGCTACAGCCCGGCGTCGGGGCTCCCGGAACTGCGCGAAGCGATCGCCGCCAAGACCCGGCGCGATTCCGCCTTCACCGTGGACGCGGGCCAGGTCCTGGTCACCAACGGCGGCAAGCAGGCCGTCTACCAGGCATTCCAGACCCTGCTCGATCCGGGCGACGAGGTCCTGCTGCCCGCCCCGTACTGGACGACCTACCCGGAGTCGATCGAGTTGGCCGGCGGCGTACCCGCGGTGATCCCCACGGACGAGACCACCGGCTACCGGGTCTCCGTGGAGCAGCTGGAGGCCGCGCGCACCCCGCGCACCAAGGTGCTGCTGTTCAACTCGCCGGCCAACCCGACCGGTGCCGTCTACCCGCCGGAGCAGATCGAGGCGATCGGACGCTGGGCGGTGCAGCACGGCATCTGGGTCATCACCGACGAGATCTACGAGCACCTGGTCTACGGCAGCGCGCGCAACGTCTCGATGCCCGCGGTGGTCCCGGAACTCGCCGACACCTGCATCGTGCTCAACGGGGTCGCCAAGACCTACGCGATGACCGGCTGGCGGGTCGGCTGGATGATCGGGCCGACCGACGTCATCAAGGCCGCGACCAACCTGCAGTCGCACCTGTCGTCCAACGTCGCCAACGTCGCGCAGCGCGCGGCGCTGGAAGCGGTCAGCGGCCCGCTGGACGCGGTCGCCGAGATGCGCTCGGCGTTCGACCGGCGCCGCCGCACCACCGTGGAGCTGCTCTCCGCGATCCCCGGCGTGCGCTGCCCGGAACCGGAGGGCGCCTTCTACGCCTACCCGTCGGTGCAAGACCTGCTCGGCAAGGAGATCCGCGGGCAGCGCCCGGAGACCAGCGTCGACCTGGCCGCGCTCGTGCTGGAGGAGGCCGAGGTGGCGGTCGTGCCGGGTGAGGCGTTCGGCACCCCGGGCTACTTCCGGCTGTCCTACGCGCTCGGCGACGAGGACCTGGCCACCGGCATCAACCGGATGGCCGAGCTGCTCTCCGAAGCGACGTGATCGACCCGGGCCGGCGGCAGCGCACCGCCGGCCCGGCCGGTCCGCCCAAGCTGCCCGCCGTACGGGCCAGGGGTCACTCCGGCAGCAGGACGGTCGCCGACGCGCCGCCGAGCACGCCCTGCCCCGCGCTGCGCGCGGTGATGGTCACTCTGACCGTGCCGTCGTCGTTCTTCGCCGCGACCTTGCCGGACAGCTCGACCACCGCGCCCTCGTCGTGCTCGACCACGACCGGCCGGGTGAACCGCACGCCGCAGTGCCGCACCGCCCCCGGGTCCCCGGTCCACCCGGTCACCAGCCGCCCGGCCAGCGCCATGGTGAGCATGCCGTGCGCGATCACGTCGGGCAGGCCGACCTCCGCGGCGAAGCGCTCGTCGTAGTGGATCGGGTTGAAGTCGCCGGAAGCGCCCGCGTAGCGCACCAGATCGGAGCGCCGCAGCGGAACCTCCAGCGCCGGCAGCACGTCCCCGGTCTGCACCTCGGAAAACCGGACCATCACGCGTCCTCCTCACCGGCACCGCGCACCACGAGCATCGATGTGGCGGTGCAGACGGGTTCGCCGTCCTCGGTGGCGATCTCCGCCCGCACGGTCAGGAAGTCGTTGCCCGCGCGGGAGGTGATGTCGTCGACGTGCACCGCGGTGCGCAGTCGATCGCCCGCCCGGACCGGTCGCCGGTAGCCGAACTCCTGCTTGCCGTGCACGACCCGGCTGTAATCCAGACCCAACTGCGGATCGGCCACGATCTGGTCGTGCGCCCGCATGGACAGGATCACCGGGAAGGTGGGCGGGGCGACGACGTCCGGATGACCGGCCGCGCGGGCTGCCTCCGGGTCGCGGAACAGCGGCGAGTCGTCCCCGATCGCCTCGGCGAACTCGCGGATCTTCTCCCGGCCCACCTCGTACGACTCGGTGGGCGGGTACTCACGTCCGATGAATGACTGGTCGAGCGGCACTCGCGCAGGCTATCGGACCGGTCGTGCGGCCGGCGCAGCCGGCGAAAGCCGGCCCTCGACGCGAAAAACCCGCCCCCGGCGAACGGGGGCGGGTTCCAGCAGATCCGCTCCGACTCAGCGGGTCTCCTTGTGCGTCTTGTGCGTGCCGCAGTTCGTGCAGAACTTCTTCATCGCCAAGCGGTCCGGGTTGTTCCGCCGGTTCTTGTTGGTGATGTAGTTCCGGTTCTTGCAGTCCTCGCACGCCAGTGTGATTTTGGGGCGGACGTCGGTGGTAGCCACGGCGTGCCCTTCCTCTCGTTCCGGTTCCGGACCGGCCCGCTCGGAGTTTCGCGGACCTGCGACTGGTAGCGGTGGCCGGACTCGAACCGACGACACAGCGATTATGAGCCGCTTGCTCTACCGACTGAGCTACACCGCCACGCCTGGACATCCCAGCGCGGGGCGGGACATCTCATGCAAAACAGCCGCAGTACCCAGCATACCGAGGACCGCGACTGCTTTCCCGAGCCCCAATACGGAATCGAACCGTAGACCTTCGCCTTACCATGGCGACGCTCTACCGACTGAGCTATTGGGGCGTGCTCCGTGTGGAGCGATTGATACTTTACACACCGGCCGGGCCCCGCCGGCACGGGGGTCCCCTTATCGAGGCTCCGCAGGTCAGCACGGTTTTCGGCCCATCGCCGCGTCCGCGGCGGCCGCGGGCGCCGATCAGTGCAGCAGGGTGAGCACGGTCTCCGAATCCGCCTCCCGGCAGCTCCGGGTGCGCGCGCGCAACCACGCCTCCAGCCGGGACTCGGACAGCGGGCGGGTGATCAAGTAGCCCTGGGCCACATCGCAGCCCATCTCGATCAGCTGCTCGCGGGACGCATCGTCCTCCACGCCCTCGGCCACGACCAGCAGGTCCAGCGAGTGGCCCAGTTCCACGATGGACCGCACCACCGCCATATCGGCCAGATCGGTACCCATCCCGAGCACGAAGCTCTTGTCGATCTTGACTTCGTCCACCGGCAGCTGGCGCAGGTAGGCCAGCGAGGAGTAGCCGGTGCCGAAGTCGTCCACGGCCAGCACCACACCCATCGCGTGCATCCGGCGCAGCAGCGGCAGCGAGCGCTCCGGATCGGCCATCACGCTGGACTCGGTGAGCTCCAGCGTCAGCAGCTGCGGCGGAACGTCGTGCCTGCGCAACGCTTCGGCAACGCGGTCGGGGAAGGTCTCGTCGGCGAGGTTGTGCACCGAGAGGTTCACCGCCACCGACATCCGCAGACCGCGGTCCATCCACCCGCGCACCTTGGTCAGCGCGCACTCCAGCACGAAGAAGGTCAGCGCATCGACCAGCCCGGTCGCCTCCACCAGCGGGACGAACTCGTCCGGATCCAGCCGCCCGTACTCCGGGTGCGACCAGCGGACCAGCGCCTCAGCACCGACCACCTGCCGCCCGGGCAACGCGACCTTCGGCTGGTAGTGCACCTCGACCTGTCCCGTGTCCAGCGCCTGGCGGAACTGGGTGACCAGCTGGAACCGGCGCAGGAACACCTGGCGCATGGCCGGGGTGTACCCGCGCACACCGTCCTCGCCGTTGCGCGCCGCGCGCACCGCCACGTCCGCGCGCTGCAGCAGGCCGTCCACATCGCTCTCCCGCTCGCCGTCGGCCGGAGCGGACGAGGCGTACCCGGCCACGCCGTCCGCCTCCACGACGATCCGGTCCAGCGGGTACGGCTCGGCGACCAGCTCACGCAGCCGGTGGGCCAGCTCCTGGGCCTCCTGCTCGGTGTCCCCCGCGGCCAGCACCGCGAACGAGTTGGCCTCCAGTCTCGCCAACGGAACCGCGTCCCCGAGCTCCGCCCGCATCCGCTGACCCGCGGCGACCACCAACCGGTCGCCCCAGGTGTAGCCGAGCGCCTCGCTGACCGTGGTCAGCACCTCCAGATCGATGCGCACCACCATCGCGGTGCGCCCGGTGCGCAGCTCTTCGGCGGCCAATTCGCGCAGGCCCGTCCGATTCAGCAGCCCGGTCAGCGGGTCGTGGTAGGCGTCGTGCCGCAACCGGGCCAGCAGCCTGCGGTTGTCCATCGCCGTGGCCAGGTGGCTGGCCAGGGTGTGCAGCAGCCGGACGTCCGCGCGCCCGAAGCCCCGCCAGCGGCTGACCCGGTCGTGCGCCTCCACGGCCCCGAGCAGCTGGCTGGCCCCGCGCAGCGGCACGACGAGCGCCTCGTAGGCACCCCGTCGGCGCAACGAGCGGCGCACCTCCTCGGGCGCTTCCAGGATCTTGAACGAGCGGACGTGGCTGCCCGGCAGCTGCAGCAACGAGTCGTCCCGCAGCGCCGTCGACGCCGCGGCTGCAGCGGGTTCCGGCAGCGACGCGCCGGCGACCAGCGTGCTGACCTCGGCGTTCGGATCCAGCCGCAGGCGCAGCACCACCCGCGAGGCGTTCAGCTGCTCGCGGATGCGCTCGGCCACCGGCTCCCACTCGTCGACCGACATCTCCGGGTCGTCCAGTGCCGATTCGGACGGGCGCTGCGCCGCACTCTGCCCGGAGCGGGCGACGCTGAGGCTGACGTCGCTGAGCGCCTCCAGGTCCCGCTGCTCGCGCAGCAGTCCCGAGTAGGCCCGGTAGAGCCCGATCACGGCCACCGCCACCAGCGCCACCAGCAGCCAGCCCCACATGGTGCTGCTGGCCACCTCGTAGCCGATCAACCCGACCGAGGTGTTGAGCAGGCCGACGGCGAGCGTGCGCACGCCCAGCCGCGCGGCGGCCGACACGCGCATCGCACCGCCGAGCACGTGCAGCGCGGCCAGGGCGAATCCGCAGCTGATCAGCGGAGAGGTGAGCGTGCCCAGCACCGGTCCGAACCAGGCCGGGGCCGTGCCGAACAGCGCGTCGTTGACCGCGTGCGCGACCGCGAACGGAATCGCGATCTCCAGGCAGAACACCCCGGCGTTGTAGACGACGTGGCTCGCGGCGCGCCTGCCGACCTGCGCACCGATGCCGGCCAGCAGGTTCGCGGCCAGCACCACCTCGAACGGCGCGGTCAGCAGACCCAGGATCAGCGGGATCTCGGTGAACGAGATCGTCCAGCCGACGCGCTTGACGTCGACATCGATGGTCAGCTGCTCGGCCAGCAGGAAGCCCACCGCGAGCAGCGGTCCGATCAGCAGCAGCTCGGCGCCGTAGTCGAAGGTCAGCCAGGACGAGGTCAGCAGCGAGGCCAGCACGCCAGCACCCAGCACGACCGCGGAGAACGCGGTGAACGTGCGCCTGCTGGCGGGATCGACCTCCGCGCGCACCGGGGGGCGCGCCTCGGGCAGGTCCTGCTGCTGCGGGCCGAAGGAGCGATGGCGCTCGATCATCCACGCTCCTCCCCGCCCCGCTTTCGGGCGACCCGCTGTTCGCCGCCGCTGATCGTGACGCACCACGGCATCGATTGGCCAGGGGCCGATGGATTCAGCGCGCTGTGCCGGACGTACGCACGAAGGGAGCCCCGCGCGTCGCCGACCGCGCGGAATGCGTCGTACCTGCGCACCGGGGCCATGATCCGATCCGGGCCGGGCACGCCGGGAAAATGTGCCGATCGCCGCAGCAACCCGCGGCACCGCGCACGGTACGTATCAGCAGCGCTGACCGCGCGTGGCCGCCGGCCGCGGTGGCGGGGTCCCGCCGGGCGGCGCCCTAACCGAGGCCGTTCTCGTCGAAGAAGTCGCGCACCGCCCGGTCCAGGTCCGCCAGCCCGGACTCCTCCACCGGCAGGTGGCCCGCGCCGGACAGCGCGGCGTACCGGGCACCGGCCGGCAGCCGGTCGAAGAACGCGCGGGACAGCGGGACCGGTGTCCACCGGTCCTCGGCAGGTGCCGCCAGCAGCAGCGGCGCTGCGCGGAACGACTCCGGCGCCACCACCGGATCCGCGGTGACGCAGCTGCGCGCGAAACCGGGTGTGATGCCCCGCGCTCCGCCGAGCGGATCGGCCCAGACCAGATTGGCGAACTGGGTGTGGTTGGACACCGCCGCGATGTTCACCATCCAGTGCATCGGTACCCGCACGGAGCGCGGCAGCAGACCGAGCACCCCGGACCAGGGGACCTGCTCGGGCCGGGCGGCCAGCGACCGGCGGACCCGGGCACTGCGCGGATCGACCAGGCAGGTGGCCACGACCGCGCTCACCTGCGGACCGGCCAGCGCGGCGACGTCGTAGGCGAGGCGGCCGCCCGCGGAGAAGCCGAGCAGCACCACCGGCCTGCCGTCCCGCGCGCGCTCCCGGTGCACCAGCTCCAGCACGCAGTCCACCCAGGTCCGGTAGGTGAGCGGTTCGCCGGGCGGACCGGGCGTCAGGCCGGATCCGGGCAGGTCGGGGGCCAGGAATTCCGCGTCGGCCAGCGCGGGCAGCTTCCCGAACGGCGCGAGCATCCGCCCGTAGCCACCGATCCCGTGCAGGGCGAGCACGGTCACCGGCGCCGCCGGCCGGGCGAGCCGGTCCAGGTGCACGTGGGTACCGCGCCAGGGCCACCATTGCTCATCCGGCGCGTCGTCCTCGCCGACGCGCAGCGATCCGGGGAAGAATTCCTGATACCGCAGCCAGTACGTCTGCTCGCGGTAGCCGGATCCGCAGCGGCCGGTCCCGCCTCGGGGCGGCCCGGCGGTCGAGGAGAACACGTTTCGAACATACGGGGTGAAGTCCGACGATGCGCATCACCCGCGCGCAGGCCCGCGACCGGTTCGCCCGCGGCCGGGTCGCCCGGATGGCCAGTGCGGACGCGGGCGGGCGACCGCACCTCGTGCCGGTGGTGTTCGCGGTGGTCGAGGACGTGATCGTGACCGCCGTGGACCACAAGCCGAAGAGCACCGCCCGGCTCAAGCGGCTGGACAACATCGCGGCCAACCCTGCGGTGAGCCTGCTGGTGGACCACTACGCGGAGGACTGGAACCTGCTGTGGTGGGTGCGAGTGGACGGATCCGCGCGGGTGGGCACCGCCGCGGAGCACCCGGAGCTGGTCGACGCCCTGGTCGCCAAGTACGAGCAGTACCGGCAGCAGCGCCCGCGCGCCGGGCTGATCGTCATCGAGCCCGCGTCCTGGTCAGGCTGGTCGGCGAGCTGAGCGCGGGTCAGCGCCTGCGCAGCCGGGCGACCCCGCTGTCCAGATCGAGCGGTTCGTCGCCGGATTCGCGCTCGTCTTCCTTGGCCACCGCGACCCAGGCCAGCTGCTCCCGCTGCAACCGCGCACCGCTGTCGACCAGTCCGGCCACCTCCAGCCCGGCCGCTCCCAGACGGCCGCGGACCGACTCGTGCTGCCGGACGCGCTCGGCCTCGCGCCGCTTCCACCGGCGCTCGGCGCGACCGGCACGGTCGATAGCCATGTCCCCCAGCCTAACCGCGGCTCGCCGGCGCGGGGGCGTTCTCGCCCGGACCGCCCGGCGCGCTGCGGGGCCGCCTACGCTCGGACCGGTGCCTGATCCGTACTCGACTCCCGTGGACACCCGGCAGCTGGAACCGCTCGCGCGAGCGCTGCGCGCGCTGGACGAGCACGCCGAGCTCAACCACCGGTACCGCGCGATGCTCACCGAATCGCGTGAACTTCTCGCTGCCCCGGAAATCCGCCTCACCCAGGCCCGCGGCCTGGCCAAGCGACTCGTGGTGCTGTGCCGCGCCGCCGGTCCGGTGGCGGAATTCCCCGCGCACGCGGCCGATGCGCTGCGCGCCGGCCAACAGCAGGCCGAGTCGCTGATCAACGACGCCGAGCCGACAACGGGCTGATCCGGCGGGTGTACGAAACTCCGCGGAACGGGGCCGGGAACAACAGCGGCGGCGCACTCGTTGTGCGGGGTGACCGGTGCGTCCGTGTCCCCCGGGCTGCATCAACAACCGCCTTCGCGGAATACCGTCCGGCTGGAACCGCGTCGCGCCATTCGCCGAGAGGCGACCGGGCGCATCGGTCACCCGCTTCAAGCCGGTGCTCTCCGACCCACCGGCGGCGAGAGGAACCGGGCCGCCCAGCACGGCCCGGTTTTCTCGTGTCCGGACCCGCGATGACCCGTTCCCGCCGAGATCGGTGAGGGTGCGGCGTGCGAGCGCGACCGAGGAACCGGGGTCGCCCGGTGCGGAGATCGTGGTCGACGACGACCTCGGGCGCAGCGGCAGCCCGGCGATGCGCTCGGCGACGTCTCCTCGGCTGCCGAGGCTGCGCTACGACGGGGCGGGGACCGTTTGATCAGGCCACCGGGCCGTTCTGCGTGCTGTGCCGGGTAGAGGATCGAACCTCTGAAAGCAGTGCGGGCTGATTGACAGTCAGCTGCTGATCACACTTCGGGAGCTACGCGACCAGCATGAACGGTCCCGGTGCGACGCCGGTGTGGATGCTGTGCACACGCATTGTTCACAGCCCGCGCTGCTTGCGTCGCGCCACGGCGATCGCCACCCCCGCAACGAGCAGCCCCACGAGCACGATGGCGGCGAAGATCGCCAGAGCGGGTCCGAGCAGTTCCGGCCGGAACAGGTAGATCGCCGCGAACACGACAGCCACGACCAACAGCAGCGTCCACACCACCCGGTCGGGGATCTTCGGGCCGTTGGCCTGCAAGCGCATCGTCTCGAAGCCCGGCCGCAGCCACAGCATTCCGGCCGCGACGTTGTTGACCTTCGCTCCATTGACCGCCGAGTGCAGCATCCCGTTGTACACCAGCGCCCACAGCTGCCGGTTCGCCTCGACGTCCGGCATGTACGTGCGCACGCGCCGACCCTCGGAGTCGCGCAACCGCAACATCCAACCGAACCACACACCGCGCAGCTCGATATCCGTCAGCGCGTACGTATCCACCCACTTGCGATTGACCCGGAACCAGTCCGCTCCGGCGACGAGCTTGACTCTCCACTCACGGAACAAGGTGATGAGGAAACCGGCGCCGACGAACCCCCACATGACCGGATCCGCGTACCACTCGTTGTACTGAGAGGTGAATATCGCAGCGATGATGCCGGCTATGACAAGGGCGGCGAACGGAGCCGACCACCACTCCTTACCCTGGACCGCCAAGCCAGGCGGGTCTGTCAGGAAAACGGTGTAACTGCGGTGCG
>NZ_JADEYC010000016.1 GCF_015209505.1 Saccharopolyspora montiporae | reverse complement strand
AGGCACCGCAGTTACACCGTTAGATCGACACTCCCAGCCAGGCCCCCGCCCTGGAGGAGGCGTCCCTGCTGAAGCCGTCGTCTTGGCCGACTCCCGCGTCAACCCGACAACGCCAGGCGGACGAGGTGGCCACGGTTCGCCGGTCTGTGAATCTGGACGTGGTGGCAGTTCGGTTTCAGCGCTGCTCATCAGTCGGTCAACCAGTTCTTGACGTCGTCGTAGTAGTTGTCCACGGCCCAGCCGACACCGGCAGCGACCGCCGTACCGATCAGCAGCGTTCCGCCGGTGGCTGCGACGCCACCGATGTAGCCGCCGGCGGCAAGAGCGGTCATGCCCGCGCCCACACCAGCGCTCGCGCCCGTACTTGCCGCCCCCTTCGTGATGGCCTTGTCCTTAGGCACACCCTTCTGAATGTCCTGATACACGGATGCCCCTGTGGTGGCCAGACCAACGACGCCAGCACCCTTGATCGAGGTACTGAGCCCTTCCTTCACCTTGGGATTCCCCGGGATCATGTCGTCGAGGCGCTGGGCCGACTGTGCCCCCGTCGATGCGGGCCTGGCTTTACCCTCCCCGTCGAGGTAGCCCCGTAAGGCCTGCTGACGTTCCGCGGGAGAAAGGCCCGGCTTGTCGAGCAGAGCCCGAGCACTGTCGGCCTTCTGTTGCGCGCTATCGGCAATCTTGTTCAAAGCCTTCGCCGTCGCATAAGCACCCGAGTAGGCGCCAGTGACCACCGGAGCCCACGCCCAGCCTTGCGGAACGAGCGATTCAGGCAGGCTCTTGGTCATCTTCAGCGCGCTTTGGAGACTGTCGTGCGCTGATTCCTCCTTGCGCCGCGCCTCTTTCACCGTCGCGCTGGCCTCGTTAAACGCCTCTACCTTCGCCTGATAACCGGCGATGGCCTGTTCCTCACCCGGGGTGCGTTCCGTGGTGTCCGGCCCGGGCCCGTTCATCGGCATCTTCGCCGGCTCCGGCCCGGGATGCTCGATCACGGTCGGCGTGAGGCTCAAGCCAGCCTGAGCAGCGACCTCGCCTGAAGTAGTCGATCTCGCATCGCTGATCTTGTACACGCTTTGTACGTAGACCGCCGGGTAGGCCCGGGCAGCTCCGGGCGCAGCGAGTACAAAAGATGCCCCTCTGACCTGTCTCCGCAGGTCAGAGGGGCATCTCCTCTGGGTGCCGGGTAGAGGATTCGAACCTCTGAAGGCAGTGCCGGCTGATTTACAGTCAGCTCCCTTTGGCCGCTCGGGCAACCCGGCTCACGCCAGCCCTGCTGGCGTACGGGGGAAAGCATACCGAACGTGTCTCGCGGATCCGCACGGGGGATGGCGGTAGCGTGTCCGCCCGAGGAGTTGCCCCGCGAGCAGGAGGTAGGAAACGTGGCGAACCCGTCGTTCGACGTGGTCAGCAAGGTCGACCACCAGGAAGTGGACAACGCGCTGAACCAGACCGCGAAGGAACTCGCGACCCGCTTCGACTTCCGCGGCACGGGCACCGGCATCACGTGGTCCGGCGACGAGGCGGTGCAGCTGGAGTCCGAAACCGAGGAGCGCTGCAAGGCCGCGATCGACGTGTTCAAGGAGAAGCTGATCAAGCGCGGGCTGTCGCTGAAGTCGCTGGACATGGGCGAGCCCACCAGCTCGGGCCGGGTCTACCGGGCCACCGGCAAGATCGTGCAGGGCATCTCGCAGGAGATCGGCAAGAAGATCTCGAAGAAGATCCGCGACGAGGCCCCCAAGGGGGTGCAGGCGCAGATCCAGGGCGAGCAGCTGCGAGTGTCCGGGAAGAAGAAGGACGACCTGCAGGAGGTCATCCAGCTGCTGAAGTCCGCGGACCTGGACGTGGCGCTGCAGTTCGAGAACTTCCGCTGACCACGACGGCGACCGTCCGGAGGGGAGGACGCGCGGGGTGAAGGGGATCGTGCTGGCCGGTGGCAGCGGGACGCGGCTGCACCCGCTGACCCAGGCGGTGTCCAAGCAGCTGCTGCCGGTCTACGACAAGCCGATGGTCTACTACCCGCTCTCGGTGCTCATGCTCGCCGGGATCCGGGACGTGCTGCTGATCTCCACCCCCCGCGATCTGCCGCTGTTCCAGCGGCTGCTCGGGGACGGCGAGCGGTTCGGGATCCGGATCTCCTACGCGGAGCAGCCCGAGCCCAACGGGCTCGCCGAGGCGTTCGTGATCGGCGCCGACTTCATCGGCGACGACGCGGTGACCCTGGTACTGGGCGACAACATCTTCTACGGCCAGGGCTTCTCCGGGATGCTGCGCTCCGCGGTGGCCGACCTGGAGGGCTGCACCCTGTTCGGCTACCCGGTCCGCGACCCGCAGCGCTACGGCGTCGGCGAGGTCGACGAGGACGGGCTGCTCACGGCCATCGAGGAGAAGCCCGCGCAACCGCGGTCGAACACCGCAATCACCGGGCTGTACATGTACGACAACGAGGTCGTGGACATCGCCTCCCGGCTGCGCCCCTCCGCGCGCGGCGAGCTGGAGATCACCGATGTGAACCTCGCCTACATCCGGCGCGGACGGGCGCAGCTCACCCGGCTGGGCCGGGGTTTCGCCTGGCTGGACACCGGTACGCACGACTCCCTGCTGGAGGCGGGCCAGTTCGTGCAGGTCCTGGAGCACCGCCAGGGCGTGCGCATCGCGTGCCTGGAGGAGATCGCGCTGCGCATGGGCTACATCACAGCGCAGCAGTGCCGCGCACTGGGCGAGGAGCTCAGCAAGTCCGGCTACGGGGAGTACATCGTCGAGGTCGCGCGCGCGGCCGGGGCCTGACCGTCACACCGGGGGCAGCTGCCGCCCGGCCATGCCCTCCAGCCGCTGCACGCGTTCGCTGATCGGCGGATGCGTGGCGAACAGCCGGGCCATCTTCTCGCCCGGGCGGAACGGGTTGGCGATCATCAGGTGCGATTCGGCGACCAGCTTGGGTTCCGGGGCCAGCGGGGCGCGCTGCGTACCGCGCTCCAGTTTGCGCAGGGCCGAGGCCAGCGCGAGCGGATCCCCGGTGAGCTGCGCGCCGGAGGCGTCGGCCTGGTACTCGCGGGACCGGCTCACCGCCATCTGCACCACCCCGGCGGCCACCGGCCCGAGCAGCGCGATCAGCAGCATGCCGAACGGGTTCGGCCGGTTCTCCCCGCTCCCGCCGAACATCCCGAACAGCATGGCGAAGTTGGCTAGGAAGGTGACCACGCTGGCCAGCGCGCCGGCGACGCTGGAGATGAGGATGTCCCGGTTGTACACGTGGGACAGCTCGTGGCCGAGCACCGCGCGCAGCTCCCGCTCGTCGAGCAGGTCCAAGATCCCCGCCGTGCAGCAGACGGCGGCGTTGCGCGGATTGCGCCCGGTGGCGAACGCGTTCGGCGCGCGGGTCGGGCTGATGTAGAGCGCGGGCATCGGCTGGCGCGCGGAGGTGGCCAGTTCGCGGACGATCCGGTACATCTGCGGCTGCTCGGCTTCCGACACCGGCTGCGCCTGCATCGCGCGCAGCGCCAGCTTCGCCGAGTTGAAGTAGGCGTAGGCGTTCGTGCCCAGCGCCACCACCAGCGCGATGACCAGACCTGAGGTGCCGAACTGCGCGCCGATCAACAGCACCAGGGCGCTCATGCCGCCGAGCAACAGCGCGGTCTTCAACCCGTTGAAATGCCTGTGCACCGTGCCTGCCTCCGATTCCACGACTGCGCCGGACCCGTGCGTGCGCCAGCGTGCCAGGTGTCGCGCCCGCACCCCGGATCGGCCGCTCGCGATCCGTGCGGTGGCGCGTGCTGCGCAACTGGCGAATTCACCCGGTAGAACGCACGAAATCGGACAAGAGTTCCAGTGCGGTGACGTGCGCAATACAACGGGGCACCCGCGTGATCAGTCACGGAGCGAATCGGACTTAGCATTGGCCGACGGGTGGCCGCACGGCAATTTTTGCCCTCCCCCACATGCTGCCCGCGGACGACCGGAAGGAATTCGAATGATCTTGGCGAAGCTGCGCCGCCGCTCCGGCGGAGGCGCCTCGTCGCGGACGAACCGCGCGGGCGGAAGCTCCCTGCCGCCCACCCCGCTGGACAGCGGGGTGCTGAGCTGCCAGGCGCACGACGAGCAGGGGCGGCTGCTGCCGGACGCGACGGTGACCGTCGTCGACCGGCTCAACCAGCAGATCGCCCAGGGGAACACGGACTCCTACGGCTACTTCGTCGCCGCCGTTCCGCCCGGCCCGCACAAGGTCTCGGTGAGCGCGGGCGGGTTCCGCCGCAAGAGCGTCAAGGTCGACGTCCGCGTCAACCAGCACGTCTCGCTCGGCGCGGTGCACCTCGAACCGGACGCCTCGCTGGAGCTGCCGCAGCCCGGGATCTGGAAGTTCGACCCGACGCACACCGAGATCCGGTTCATCGCCCGGCACATCGGCATGTCCCGGATCCACGGCCAGTTCCGCAACTTCGAGGGAGCCATCCGGGTCGCCCCGCGGTTCGAGGACTCGCGCATCGAGCTCGTCATCGACGCGGCCAGCATCGACACCGGCGTCAAGATGCGCGACGACCACCTGCGCTCCGAGGACTTCCTCGACGTGGAGAACTACCCGCGCCTGCGGTTCAGCAGCGACCGGCTGTCCAAGGTGCGCGGCGACAACTGGGTGGTCAACGGGACGCTGACGCTGCGCGGCACCACCAGCCCCGTCGAGCTGGAGACCCGCTACCTCGGCAACCGCCGCTGGCAGGGCCCCGGGTTCGACAGCGACGTCCGAGTGGCCTGCGACGCGAAGACCACGCTGCGTCGCGAGGACTACGCGGTGAACTGGCAGGCCACGCTGGCCAAGGGCATCGCGGTCGTCGGCCCCACGATCGACATCGAGCTCGGCGTCCAGGCCGTCCTGGAGCAGTGACCGGGCGCCGATACCTGCGCGGGCGGCGGCCCGGCGCGCGCCGCAGTACAGATCAGGCGTGCAGTTCCAGGGTGCAGCACTTCGGGCCGCCACCCGCCTTGCGCAGCTCGGAGACGTCCACCGGGATCGGCTCGTAGCCCAGGCCGGCCAGCGCCTCGGCGAGCCCGGTGGCCTCCGCCGGCAGCACCACGTGCTTGCCGTCGCTGACCGCGTTCAGCCCCAGGCAGGCCGCATCCGCCGCATCGGCGGCCACGGCATCCGGGAACATCCGCCCGAGCAGGTCCTGCGCGGCGGCGGAGAACGCGGGCGGGTAGTAGGCGATCCGCGCCCGCGGCCCGCGGGTGAGCACGAACAGCGCCGTGTCCAGGTGGTAGTAGCGTTCGTCGACCAGCTCCAGCGAGACCACCGGAACCCCGAGTACCGCAGCCGCTTCGCGGTGCGCCCGCGGATCGGTGCGGAACCCGCTGCCCGCCAGCAGCACGTCCCCGGTCCACACCAGATCGCCCTCCGCCTCGTTGACCGCCGCGGGCGGCCGGACGCCGGGATGCCCGTTGGCGCCGAGCCAATCCCGGAAGTGCTCGGCCTCCGGAGCGCGCTCCGCGTTGCGGAACCGGGCGCCGAGCACTCGCCCGTCGATCGCGGTCGCCGCGTTGGCGACGAACACCATGTCCGGCAGACCCGGCCGCGGTTCGACCAACCGCACCCGGTGCCCGAGGCGCTCGTACGTGGCGCGCAGCACCGACCATTGGTGCATGGCCAGCTCCGCGTCCACCGGTGCGCCCGGATCCATCCACGGGTTGATCGCGTACTCGACGGCGAAGTACCGCGGCGGGCACATCACGTAGTCCCGCTCTGTGCGCACCGGCCGCGGCGGACCGGGCTGCTGACCTGCGAGGGCCGTCATGGGTCGCATTCTCACCCGGCCCGGTGCCGCCGACAAGCGGCCTCGGGGAACGGCGCTGCTCAGCGCACGCGGCGGCCGTCCCAGGGCTCGAAACCGGCGATCTCCGCGTCGCCCGGCGTGCGGAACCAGACATCCGCCGCGATGTCCGCGTAATGCGGCGACGCCGGGGTGTGGTACTGCCGCGACGCGGAGTGGCCCTTCACCACCGGAGCGCCGCCACCACCGCCCTCGCGGCCCGGCCGCGGCCCGCTACCCGGGGTGCGGCGCGGCAGCGGCGGCGGCTCACCCTCGTCGTCCACCTTCGGAATGACCTGCGTGGAATCGGCTTCCGGTTCGAACAACGAGCCCCGGGGACCGGATCCGTCGGCCTCTTCGATCCCGTGCTCCCCGGCCGTTCCGTTGAGCACCGGGCGCTGCCAGCGGGATCCTGGCTGCGCCTGCTCTGCGTCGGCCTCGTCGGACGACCGGTGCGGCGGTTCCGCGGTTCCCGCGGCGGAGTCCGCGGTCCCCTCGGCAGCACCCGCACCGGCTTCGGCCGACGCGGGGAACGCCGGCGCATCGGCGCGCGGTTCGGCCGGACGTGTCGGCGGGTCCTGGTCGGCGGCGGCCGCGCCGTCCGACGCCGCGGCCGAACGGCGGGTGACGTACGGGGCGGTGGTCACCGCGCGGTGCAGGTCGACCGGATCGTCGTCGTCCCAGCGCAACCCGGTTTCGGTCGGGCCGTCCCGGGACTCGCCGGTGCGGTCCGGCTCCAGCAGGTCGAACGGGCCGCCGCGCGGGTCGTCCTCCCGGTCGTCATCGGGCGCGTCGTCGGTGACCGACGACCACGCCTCGCGGAGATCGGCGGCCAGCCCGGCCGCGCGCCGGCGCAGCGGGAGCACGAACAGCAGCCACGTGAGCAGCACGCCGAACGCGAACGCGGCGATGCTGTACAACCACACCTGCGTGAACAGCCAGGACACGATGCAGGTCCCTCCTCATCGGCGTCGGCACCGCGGACGACCGGGCACGTCCCGGGCGCACGCCTACCAGGGTGACCGAGTCACGCCGGGCGCGGGTGCGCATCGGGCAGAAATCCGGACTCCGCAGGATGGGGCCGCGGCCGCGCCGCGCCCGGGTGGTCCGCACAGCCGGGTTCACCAGGTGCGGGCCACCACGTAGTCGACCAGGGTGCCCAGCGCGTCGGCCGCCGGGCCCGCGGGCAGGGAAGCGAGCTCCTCCCGGGCGTCGTCGGCGAACTCGTCCAGCTTCGCCCGCGCCCGCTGCAGACCGTTCGACGCGCGCAGCAGCTCCAGCGCCTCGGCCACCTCGGCGTCCGACTCGACCGGCCCAGACAGCAGCCGGTGCAGCCGCGGGTCCTCGTCCGGATCGGCGAGCACGTACAGCATCGGCAGCGTGCGCACGCCCTCCCGGATGTCGGTGCCGGGCACCTTGCCGGACTCCGCGGACGGCGAGGCGATGTCGATGACGTCGTCGGAGATCTGGAACGCGGTGCCCAGGATGCGGCCGATCCGGTCCAAGGCGTGTACGTCCGCTTCCCGCGCACCGGAGAACCACGCGCCGAACCGGCCCGCCGTGGCGATCAGCGAACCGGTCTTCTCGTAGATCACCTTCAGGTGGTGGTCGATGACGTCCTCGTCGCTACCGACCCCGACGGTCTCACGCATCTGCCCCGTGACCAGGGCCTCGAACGTGCGCGCCATCTGGCGGGCCGCGTCCGGGCCCAGGTCCGCGACCAGCCGCGACGCCTGGGCGAACAGGAAGTCGCCGGTGAGGATGGCCACCGAGTTGTCCCAGCGCGCGTTGGCGCTGGTCGCGCCGCGGCGCATCGTGGCCTCGTCCATCACGTCGTCGTGGTAGAGCGTCGCCAGGTGCACCATCTCGACGATCGCCGCGGACTTGATCACGTCCTCGGACGCCGGATCACCGAATTGCGCCGCCAGCAGGGTGAACAGCGGGCGGAACCGCTTGCCGCCCGCGTCGACCAGGTGCAACGACGTGCGGGTCGCGAAGTCGAACTCGCTCTGCACCGAGCTGTGCAGCAGTTCTTCGACGCGGGCCATGCCCTGCCGAACCGATTCGGCCAGTGCCTCGTCGGCGATCTCGACTCCACCCGGCACTTCACCGCTCAGCTCGCGGATCGGATCTCCCGCTGGCCTGCTCACGTCACCGTCGCCTTCGCTCCCCCGACGATCGCCCCTACGGGCGAGCACTCTACGACACGAAGCTACCGACGTTCGCCCAGTCCAGTGCCCACGTCGGCAACACGCCCAGCAACAACGTGACGACCACACCGAGCGTGATCGCGGCTGTCGTGAACGCGCCCGGCACGCTCACGGTGGGCCCGTCAGGTGCCGGTTCGCTGAAGTACATCAGCACGATGACACGAAGGTAGAAGAAGGCCGCAACCGCACTGGCCACCAGCGCGACGACCACCAGCGGAGCCATTCCATCGGCCAGCGCGGCTTCGAAAACCACGAACTTGCCGATGAATCCGCTCGTCAGCGGGATCCCGGCCAGGGCGAACAGCAGGAAGGTGAACACGAGCGCGACCAGGGGCGAACGCTTGGCCAAGCCCGCCCAGTCGGCCAGGTGAGTTGCCTCACCATCGGAGTTGCGCACCAGGCTGATCACCCCGAACACGGCCACCGTGGTGAACCCGTAGGCCAGCAGATAGAACAGGGTGCCGGACAGTCCGCGGTCGGTCAGCGCGATCGCGCCGATCAGCAGGAAGCCCGCGTGCGCCACCGAGGAGTAGGCGATCATCCGCTTCACGTCGCGCTGGGTCAGCCCCAGCACCACCCCGATGACCATCGAGGCGATCGCCACCGCCCACAGCACGCCGCGCCACTCCCAGCTGGACGCCTGGAAAGCCACCTGCAGCACGCGCAGGATCGCGCCGAACGCGGCGACCTTGGTGCACGCGCCCATGAAACCGGTCACCGCGGTGGGTGCGCCCTGGTAGACGTCCGGGGTCCAGGCGTGGAACGGACCGATGGAGGCCTTGAACAGCAGCCCCACCAGCAGCAGGCCCAGACCTGCGAACAGCAGCGTGTCCGAGCGGTCGCTGCCCGCCGTGGCATCGGCGATCGCCGCCAGCTGCACCGAACCCGCGTAGCCGTACAACAGCGCCAGCCCGTACAGGAAGAACGCCGAGGCGAACGCGCCGAGCAGGAAGTACTTCACCGCCGCTTCCTGGGACAGCAGCCTGCGCCGCTTGGCCAGCCCGCACATCAGGTACAGCGGCAGGCTCAGCACCTCCAGCGCCACGAACATGGTGAGCAGGTCGTTGGCGGCGCAGAACACCATCATCCCGGCCAGGGAGAACAGGGCGAGCGGGAAAACCTCGGTGCGCATCCCGCCCGCGTCGGCGGCCGCGCGGCTCATGGTGCCCGGCCCCTCGGCGGCGTTGGATTCGGCGACGAACGCCCCGCCGGGCTCCACCGAGCGGTCCGCGATGAGCAGCACCGCGGCCAACGACAGCGCCAGCAACGTCCCCCAGAGGAACAGCGCAGGCCCGTCCACCGCCACGGTGCCGGCCAGCGTGGTCGTCCCGGTGCCCGCACCGCGCGCGTACCAAGCCAGCGAGGCGCCGGCCAGCACGATGCCGCCCAGGGTCAGCACGACCTGCACCGGCCAGCGCTGCTGCCGGGGCAGGAACGACTCCACCAGGATTCCCAGCAGGGCCGCCCCGAGGATGACCAGTACCGGCATGATCGCCGGGTAGTCGATCGGCGGGAACTCCGACGGCTGCTGCGCCAACGCACCCACTGTCAGTTACCTCCCTGCGAGGTGCCCGGGTCGGCGACTCCGACCTGGCTCATGGTTCCGGCGACCGAGGAATCGACCACGTCCAGCACCGGCGCCGGGTAGAAGCCCAACCCGATCACCAGCGCGATCAGCGGGGTGAGTACCGCCACCTCGCGCGTTCCCAGGTCGGTGATCCGCGGGCGGTGCGCGCCCGGCCGGTTCGGATCGGACACCGCACCGGGACCGGCCGCGGTGCCCAGCAACGCGTCCCCGCGCACCGGGCCCTGCATCGTGCGCTGGTAGAGCCGCAACACGTACATCGCGGCCAGCACCAGGCCCAGCGAGGCCAGCACCGCGTAGACCGGGCGGGTCTGGAACGCGCCGATCAACACCAGGAACTCGCTGATGAACGAGTTCGTGCCGGGCAGCGACAGCGTGCTCAGCCCGGCCACCAGCAGCACGCCGGCCAGCACCGGGGTCAGCTTGGCCATCCCGCCGTAGTCGGCCATCCGGCTGGACCCGCCGCGCACGATCACCATGCCCAGGGCCAGGATCAGCAGTCCGGTCGCCAGGCTGTGGTTGACCATGTACGTCACCGCACCCACCTGCGCCTGCGTGCTGAAGGCGAAGACGCCGAGCGCGATGAACCCGAAGTGCGCGATCGAGACGTAGGCGATCAGCCGCTTGAGGTCGGTCTGCCCGAACGCCTGCAGCGATCCGTACAGCACCCCGGCCACCGCCAGCACCAGCACCAGCGGCGCGAGAAGCTGCGCGGCCTGCGGCGCGAGCGGCAGGCTGTAGCGCAGGAAACCGAACGTGCCGACCTTGTCCAGCACGCCGACCACGATCACCGCCACGCCGATCGGCGCCTGCTGAGCGGCATCCGGCAGCCAGGTGTGGAACGGCACCAGCGGGGCCTTGATCGCGAACGCGGCGAAGAAGCCGAGGAACAGCCAGACCTGCACGGACATCGGGGCGTCGGCCAGCACCGGGACCAGCCGCTCCCAGTCGAAGGTGCCCTGCCCGGTGGCCTGCGCGCTGTACGCGTAGGCGCCGATGGCCGACGCCAGCATGAGCAGCCCGCCGAGGAACGAGTAGAGGAAGAACTTCAGCGCCGCGTAGGTGCGCTGCGGTCCGCCGTACCCCCCGATGAGGAAGTACATCGGGATGAGCATGACCTCGAACAGCACGTAGAACACGAACAGGTCGGTGGTGGCGAACACGGCCACGGTCAGCGCCTGCTCCAGCAGCAGCAGCGAGAAGAACCCGCCGTGCGTGCGACCTTCCGGCAATCGCTCGTGCCAGCTGTAGCCGAGCACCAGCGGGGTGAGCACCGCGATCACCGCGATCATCACCAGCGCGATGCCGTCCACCGCGAAGGACAGGTTGATGTCGAACGCGGGGATCCACGGGATCGAGCTCGCCAGCTGCAGCCGGGGTCCGGCCGGGTCGAAGGCGGCCCAGGCCGCCGCGGCCAGCACTACCTCGGCCAGCGAGAACCCGAGCGCGGTCCACTTCGCCGCCGCGGGACTGCGCCGGAGCAGCACCACCGCCACCGAGCCGACCAGCGGCAGCAGCACCAGTGCGAGGAGCAGGGTCATCGGATCTCCTCCCGGAGCTCACACGGCCTCGGGCCGCACGCCGCGGTGCCCGGCCTCATGACGGCACCCCGACCGACAGCAGCGTGGCGATCATCACGATGCCGCCGACGAGCACGGACAGGGCGTAGGTGCGGACGAAACCGGTCTGCAACCGGCGCGCCCGCTCGGACAGCGCGCCGAGCGCGCCCGCCACGCCGTTGACGAACCCGTCCACCAGCCGCCGGTCGGCGCTGACCAGTCCGCGGGTCAGCGCCGCTGTCGGGCGGACGGCCACGGCATCGTTGAGGGCGTTGCCGTACAGGTCGGCGCGGGCGGCACGCACCACGGGTGAGACCTGCTCGGGACGCTGCACCGGGACGGGCTTGCGGCCCACCACCAGCCAGGCGACCAGCGCGCCCAGCGCGGAGAACAGCACCGTGGCCACCGGGATCGCCGCGTGCGGGAGGACACCGCCGGTCGGTTCGGCGAGCTCGCCCAGCGAGGGCGCCAGGAATCCGGCCAGCCGGTCCCCGCCGGCGAAGGCGAAACCGGCGCCGACCGAGCCGACGGCCAGCACCACCATCGGCGCGGTCATCACCAGTGGCGACTCGTGCGGGTGGAAGTCCCGCCCATCATCGGACTTGCGCCCCTCCCAACGCTTCTCGCCGAAGAAGGTCAGCAGCACCAGGCGGGTCATGTAGAACGCCGTCAGCGCCGCGCCCAACAGCGCGATCCCGCCGAAAGCCCAGCCACGCCAACCCTCTTGGCCGAACGCGGCCTCGATGATCGCGTCCTTGGAGTAGAAACCGGACAGGAACGGGAACCCGATCAGCGCGAGGTAGCCGAGGCCGAACGTGGCGAAGGTGACCGGCATGTACCGGCGCAGGCCGCCGAACCTGCGCATGTCGACCTCATCGTTCATCCCGTGCATCACCGAGCCCGCGCCGAGGAACAGCCCGGCCTTGAAGAAGCCGTGCGTGAGCAGGTGCATGATGCCCAGCGCATACCCGGCGGGACCGAGCCCGACGGCGAGCATCATGTAGCCGATCTGGCTGACCGTGGAGTAGGCGAGCACCTTCTTGATGTCGTCGTAGGCGCAGCCGATGATGCAGCCGACCAGCAGGGTCACCGCGCCGACCACCGCCGCGGCGAGCTGCCCGCCGGGCGAGAGGGTGAACAGCGGATTCGACCGCGCGACCAGGTAGACGCCCGCGGTGACCATCGTGGCGGCGTGGATCAGCGCGGACACCGGTGTCGGACCGGCCATCGCGTCCGGCAGCCACGCCTGCAGCGGCACCTGGCCGGACTTGCCGCACGCGCCGAGCAGCAGCAGGAGCGTGATCGCCAGCAGCACGCCGGGCGAGAGCTCGCCTGCGCGCGCGAACACCTCGGTGTACTGCGTGGTGCCCAGGTTCGCGAACAGCAGGAAGATCGCCAGCGCCAGACCGACGTCACCGACCCGGTTCATCACGAACGCCTTGGTCGCCGCCGCGGCCGCCGATGGGCGCTGCTGCCAGAACCCGATCAGCAGGTAGGACGCCAGGCCGACACCCTCCCAGCCCAGGTACAGGGTCACGAAGCTGTTGCCCAGCACCAGCACCAGCATCGCCGCGACGAACAGGTTGAGGTAGGCGAAGAAGCGGCGCCGCTCGGTGTTCTCCCGCCCGCTGCGGCCCAGCTGGTCCTGCGCCATGTAGCCCACCGAGTACAGGTGGATCAGCGCACCCACCCCGGTGATCAGCAGCACGAACACCAGCGCCAGCGGATCCATCCGCAGCCCGAAGTCCACCTGCAGCGCGCCGACCGGGATCCAGGAGAACAGGTGCAGTTCGGGGATCCGCTCGGCTTCCGGGCGCGCGGTGACCGAGGTGAACAGCCACACGGCGTAGGCGAAGGCGGCGAACACCGTCGCGCAGCCCAGGTAGTGTCCCCAGCCGTTGGCGCGCCGGCCGGCCAGCAGCAGCACCAGCGCACCGAGCGCGGGCAGCGCCACGATCAGCCACGCGTTCTGCTGGGCGGCGCCCGCGGCGGTGACCGGATCCGGTTGGACCGCGCCGACGAAGGCCCCGGTAGTCGAAAAGCTCGTCACCACGCGCCCTCTCAGTACTTGAGCAGGTTGGCGTCATCGACCGAGGCCGAGCGACGCGTCCGGAAGATCGACATGATGATGGCCAGGCCGACGACCACTTCGGCGGCGGCCACGACCATCACGAAGAAGGCCATGACCTGCCCGTGCACCGAACCGTCGATGCGCGCGAAGGTCACCAGCGAGAGATTCACCGCGTTGAGCATCAGCTCGATGCACATGAACACGACGATGGCGTTGCGCCGCACCAGCACCCCGACCGCGCCGATGGTGAACAGCAGCGCGGACAGCACCAGGTAGTGGGTCGGAGTCACTGCCGGACCTCCTCGGGTGAGGCGTGCGCGGACCCGGTCCCGTCGCCGTTGTTCCCGTCCTCGGGTTCGGATGCCGGCCCGGACTCGCCCTCGGGGTCGGAGACCGTGCCGTTGCTCGGTTCCTGCTGCGCACCGGAGCCGTGCTCGCGGGCGGGTTCCTCGGTCAGCGCATGCGGGTCCGGCTCCGGGCCGGTACCGGCGACCGCCTCCCGGTCGGCCACCAGCTCGTCGGCGGGAAGGTTGGCCAGCAGTTCCGACATGGACTCCGGGGCCACCGATCCGTCCGGCAGCAGCGCGGGCACGGCCACCGAGTTCGCCGTGGCGTACACGCCCGGACCCGGCTGCGGGGACGGCCGGTCGCCGCGGAACCGCGCATCGGCCTGGTCGCGCTGGCCGAGCCGCGGCCCGCGCCCCTTGCCGCCGTAGGCGAGCACCATCGCGCCGACCGCCGCGGTGATCAGCAGCGCCGAGGTCAGCTCGAACGGGAACAGGTAGTCGGTGAAGATGAGCATGCCGAGCCCGCCGGCCCCGCCACCGCTGGGCGCCCACGGGTCCAGCGGGGCGGCCACCGGCACGTCCACCAGCGCGCGGGACAGCCCGGCGGTGAGCAGCACCGCCAGCGCCACACCGCCGATCCCGGCCCAGAGCCGCTGCCCGCGCAGCACTTCCACCACCGAGTCAGACGCGTCCCGGCCGACCATCATCAGCACGAACAGGAACAGCATCATGATCGCGCCGGTGTAGACGATGATCTGGGTGAAGCCGAGGAAGGACGCGCTCTGCGCCATGTACAGCACACCCAGGCACAGCATCGTCAGCACCAGCCACAGCGCCGAATGCACCGCGTTGCGCGCGAAGACCATGCCCAGCGCGCCGACCAGCGCCAGCGGGCCCAGCACCCAGAACGCCGCGGTCTCCCCGGCGCCCACCACCGCCGAGCCCGCCTGCGCGAGCACCGGTGCCGCCGTGACCGTCATCGGGCGGCCTCCTCCCGCCCGGTCTCCACGGTCTCGTCGGCGGGAACCCCCTGCCGCCGGGCCAGTTCCGGGCCGTTGACGTAGTAGTCCTGCTCGTCCTCGCCGAGCCGCATCGGGTGCGGCGGCTGCTCCATGCCGGGCAGCAGCGGGGCCAGCAGGTCCTCCTTGGTGTAGATGAGGTCCTGCCGGTTGTCGTCGGCGGTCTCGTACTCGTTGGTCATCGTCAGCGCCCTGGTCGGGCACGCCTCGATGCACAGGCCGCAGCCGATGCAGCGCAGGTAGTTGATCTGGTAGTCGAGGCCGAAGCGCTCACCGGGCGAGTAGCGCTCCTGCTCGGTGTTGTCCCCGCCCTCGACGAAGATGGCGTCGGCCGGGCAGGCCCAGGCGCACAGCTCGCAGCCGACGCACTTCTCCAACCCATCCGGGTGCCGGTTGAGCTGGTGGCGGCCGTGGAACCGGGGCGCCGGGACCTTCTTGACCTCCGGGTACTCCTCGGTGACGACCTTCTTGAACATCGTGGAGAAGGTGACTCCGAAGCCCTTGAGCGGATCAAACATGCCCATTGGACGTCTCCTCGCTTCGCGGACCACCCGCGCCCTCGCCCGTCTGCGCGCCGGTGCGCGCCGGGGTGCGCCGGGCCGGGGTCTCCGGGACTTCCAGGTCGAGCGGCGGCACCGGGTACCCGCCGCCGGACAGCGGTGCCTTCGGCGGCTCCTCCGGAGGTGTGCGCCGCCCCGGGACCAGCAGGATCACCAGCACCAGCACCGCGATCAGCACACCGCCACCGATGAGGAACTGCTGCGGGCTGACCAGCCCCGCGTTGCGCACCTGGCGGATCACGGCCACCGCCATGATCCACAGCAGGCTCAGCGGGACCAGGAACTTCCAGCCCAGATCCATGAACTGGTCGTAGCGCAGCCGGGGCAGGGTGCCGCGCAGCCACACGAAGAAGAACAGGAACAGGATCGTCTTGCCGAAGAACCACAGCGCGGGCCACCAGCCGGTGTTGAGCACCCCGTCGCCGATCAGCGACAACGGCCACGGCGCGTGCCAACCGCCCAGGAACAGCGTGGTGGCCAGCGCGGAGACGGTGACCATGTTGATGTACTCGGCCAGGAAGAACAGCGCGAACTTCAGCGAGGAGTACTCGGTGTGGAAACCGCCGACCAGCTCCGATTCGGCTTCCGGGAGGTCGAACGGGGCGCGGTTGGTCTCGCCGACCATGGCGACCAGGTAGACCACGAAGCTGAACGGCAGCAGCAGGAAGAACCAGCCGTTCGCCTGCGCGGCCACGATGCCGGACGTGGACAGCGTTCCCGCGTACAGGATCACCGCGATGAACGACAGGCCCATCGCGATCTCGTAGGAGATCACCTGCGCGGCCGAGCGCAGCGAGCCGAGCAGCGGGTAGGGCGAGCCGGACGACCAGCCGGCCAGCACGATCCCGTACACGCCGATCGAGGCGCAGGCCAGCACCACCAGCAGGCCCACCGGCAGGTCGACCAGCTGCAGCGCGGTGCGCTCGCCGAAGATCGTGACCTCCGGGCCGACCGGGATCACCGAGAAGGACACCAGCGCCGGGGTCGCCGAGATGATCGGCGCCAGCACGTAGATCCACTTGTCGGCCAGGACCGGCCGGATGTCCTCCTTGAACGCGAGCTTGAGCCCGTCGGCCAGCGTCTGCAGGATGCCGAACGGCCCCGCGCGATTCGGTCCGGGGCGGTGCTGCATCCGGCCGAGGACGCGGCGCTCGAACCAGATGCACAACAGGGTCAGCACGACCAGCACGACGAAGATCGCGACGACCTTGAGCAGGATCAGCCACAACGGATCGTCGCTGATCAGCTGCGCGGTTTCGGTCATGCCCCGCCCCCGTTCCCCGCCACGGCGGAGTCGGCGTGCCCGTTGGCGGGGCGCAGCGGGGTCACCGCGGTGAGCTCGACCGGTGAACCGTGCCCGGCGGCGAGGTGGCGCAGCACCTTCGACCGGCCGGAGTTGGTGGGCAGCCACACCACGTCATCCGGCATCTCGGTGAGCTGCGGGTCCAGCGCCACCGCGCCGGTGGCGGTGCGGACCTCGACCTGCTGGCCGGGTCCGAGCCCGATGCGCTCCGCGGTGCGCGGGGACAGCGCGGCGGCCCGGCGCCGGGCGGTCCCGGCCAGATCGGGTTCGCCGTCCTGCAGCGAGCCGTTGTCCAGCAGCTGGTGCCAGGTCGCCAACAGGGCCTGGCCCGGGCCCAGGACCGGTGGTGCGTCCGGTTCGTCCTCGGGCGGCGCCGCCCGCGCACCGCCGAATCGGCCCAGCCGGTCCAGTTCGCGGCCCGCCGCCGCCGGGGTCTGGGTGAACAGGTCGACGTCCATCTCCACCGCGAGCGTGTCCAGCACCCGGCAGTCCGGCACCGCGGACGTCCCGTCGAGGGTGGTGCCGAATTCGCCGCGGCGGCCCTCCCAGTCCAGGTAGCTGCCGGACTTCTCGGCGGTCGGGGCGATCGGCAGCACCACGTCGGCGAACTCGGTCACGCCGCTGGGCCGCAGTTCCAGGCTGACCACGATGTCCGCGGCGGCCAGCGCGCGCCGCGCGAGTGCGGGATCCGGCAGGTCGTCCGGGTCGACTCCGCCCACGACCAGCCCGGAGAGCTCGCCGGCCGCGGCCGCGCGCAGGATCGCGGTGGTGTCCCGACCGGGTGCCGCGGGCAGCGCCGCGTCCCACGCGCGTTCCACCTCGGCGCGGGCGGCGGGATCGCCGACCGGGCGCCCGCCCGGCAGCAGCCCGGGCAGCGCACCGGCTTCCAGCGCACCGCGTTCACCGGCGCGCCGCGGGATCCACGCCACGCGCGCCCCGGTCCGGGACGCGGTGCGCAGCACCTCGGACGGCAACCCGGGAACCGACGCGGCCCGCTCGCCGACGAGGAGCACCGCGCCGGGCGAGCTCAGCGCCTGCAGCACGTCGTCCGGGAGTTCGCGCAGCCCGCGGGCTTCCGCGCCGGGTGCGCACCGGACGAGCGCACCGGTGGTGCGCGGACCGCCGTCGTGCATGATCGTCGTGGTCTTCTCCACCCCGGGCGACATCCACTGCCCGAGGTGGAACACCTGCGTCGTGCCCGTACGGGCGGCTTTGCGCAGGCGCAAGAAGACGATCGGCGACTCCTCCTCGGGCTCGAAGGCCACACACAGCACCGCGGGGGCCTGCTCCAGGTCGCGGTAGGTCACCCCGGTGTCCGGGCCGGTGCCGACCACCTGCGCGGTCAGGAACCGCTCCTCCTCGGCGGAGTGCGGGCGCGCGCGGAAGTCGATGTCGTTGCTGCCCAACGCCATTCGCGCGAACTTGCTGTACGCGTAGGCGTCTTCGAGGGTCAGCCGCCCGCCGGGCAGCACCCCGGCACCGCGTGCACCGCGGGCCGCGGTGAGCCCGTCCGCGGCCACGCGCAGCGCCTCGGTCCAGGACGCGGGTCGCAGCTCGCCGCCCTCGCGCACGTGCGGGCGGGTGATCCGGTCACCGGTGCTGGCGTAGCGGAACGCGAACCGACCCTTGTCGCAGATCCACTCCTCGTTGACCTCCGGATCGTTGCCCGCGAGCCGGCGCATCACCGAGCCGCGGCGCCAGTCGTTGCGGAGGTCGCAGCCGGAGGCGCAGTGCTCGCACTTGCCGGCCGTGGAGACCAGGTCGAACGGCCGGGAGCGGAACCGGTAGGCAGCGCTGGTGAGCGCACCCACCGGGCAGATCTGGATGGTGTTGCCGGAGAAGTAGGACTGGAACGGCTGCTGCTCGGCGATGCCGATCTGCTGTACCGCACCGCGTTCCAGCAGTTCGATGAACGGGTCGCCGGCGATCTGCTTGGAGAACCGGGTGCAGCGCTGGCACAGCACGCACCGCTCGCGGTCCAGCAGGACCTGGCTGGAGATCGGTACCGGTTTGGCGAAGGTGCGCTTGGTGTCCCGGAAGCGGGAATCGGCCCGCCCGTGCTTGAGCGCCTGGTTCTGCAGCGGGCATTCACCGCCCTTGTCGCAGATCGGGCAGTCCAGCGGGTGGTTGATGAGCAGCAGTTCCATCACGCCCTGCTGCGCCTTGTCCGCGACCTCCGAGGTCTTCTGCGTGCGCACCACCATGCCGTCGGCGACGGTGATGGTGCACGAGGCCTGCGGTTTCGGCATCGGCCGGCCGTTGACCTCCACGTCCACCAGGCACTGCCGGCAGGCGCCCGCCGGGTCCAGCAGCGGGTGATCGCAGAATCGCGGGATCACGATGCCGAGCCGCTCGGCCGTGCGGATGAGCAGTTCGCCCTTCGGGGCGTCGACCTCGACGCCGTCCACGGTCAGCCGGACGTGCCCTTCCGGTACCGGGGGGGACTGGGCTTCGGGTGCCGCCGTCATCGGGCCGCTCCTACGAGTGCCGGTTCGGTGTTGGTCCTGTTGCTCTCGCACAGGGCGAGGAACTCATCGCGGAAGTACTTGATGCCGCTGGTGATCGGGCTGACCGCGCCGTCACCGAGTGCGCAGAACGAGCGACCGAAGACGTTGTCGCAGACGTCGAGCAGGGTGTCGATGTCCTCCTCGGTGCCGCGGCCGTCGACCATCCGCTCCAGCACCTGGGCCATCCAGAACGTGCCCTCCCGGCACGGCGTGCACTTGCCGCAGGACTCGTGCTCGTAGAACTGCGTCCACTTCATCACCGCCCACGGCACCGAGATCGTCTCGTTGAACACCATCACCGCGGTGGTGCCCAGCATCGATCCGGCTTCGGCCGCGCCCTCGAAGTCCAGCGGCACGTCCAGGTGCTCGGCGGTCAGCAGCGGGGTGGAGGATCCGCCCGGTGTCCAGAACTTCAGCGGGATCCCGTCCTTCATCCCGCCGGCGAGCTCCAGCAATTGGCGCAGGGTGGTGCCCAGCGGCGCCTCGTACTGCCCGGGGTTGGCCACGTGCCCGGAAACCGAGTAGATCTTCGGGCCGGGGGACTTCTCGGTGCCCATCCGCCGGAACCAGTCCGAACCGCCGTTGACCACGTGCGGGACGGTGGCGATGGTCTCCACGTTGTTCACCGTGGTCGGGCAGGCGTAGAGCCCGGCGGCCGCCGGGAACGGCGGTTTCAGCCGGGGCTGTCCGCGCTTGCCCTCCAGCGAGTCCAGCAGCGCCGTCTCCTCACCGCAGATGTAGGCCCCGGCCCCGGCGTGCACCACGATCTCCAGGTCGAACCCGGAGCCGAGCACGTCGCGGCCGACGTAGCCCGCCTCGCGCGCCTCGCGGACCGCGCGGGACAACCTGCGGATGCAGTGCAGCGCCTCGCCGCGCACGTAGATCATGCAGTGGTTGGCGCGCATCGCGCGGGCCGCGATGACGCAGCCCTCGATCAGCGCGTGCGGATCGGCCATCATCAGCGGGATGTCCTTGCACGTCCCGGGTTCGCCCTCGTCGGCGTTGATGACCAGGTAGTGCGGCTTGACCGGCTCGGTGGGCATGAAGCCCCACTTCACGCCGGCCGGGAACCCGGCACCGCCGCGCCCGCGGAGCCCTGCCGCCTTGACCAGCTCCACCAGCTGGCCGGGTTCGGCGGTCAGGGCCTTGCGCAGCGCCGTGTAACCGCCGCCGCGCTCGTAGCTGTCCAGCGTCCACGACTCGGGTTCGGTCCAGCGCTCGGTGAGCACCGGTGTCAGCGGGCTGGTTCCGGGTTCGGTCATGACCACCCTCACCTCTTCTCCGGCAGCGGCGGCAGTTCCGCCTGCGCGGGCTTGTCCGGTGCGGCCCATCCCCGCTGCTGGGCCAGCCGGGTGCCGCGCAGCGTCTCGGGGGCCGCGGACGGGCCGTCCGATTCGGCGGACTCGTCGGGGAATCCGGCGAGCTCGCGTTCGGCGGAGCGGAAGTCGGACAGCGCGCGCCCCCGGGACGGCGGGGGCTTCTCCCCGCGCTGCAGGGCGCGCACCAGGTCCAGCGCCTGCTGCGCGGTCTGGTTGTCGTAGTACTCGTAGTTGACCTGCAGCACCGGGCCGAGATCGCAGGCGGCGAGGCATTCGGCGTGTTCGAGGGTGATCGAGCCCTCGGCACCGGGTTCGCCCGCGGTCTCCTCGTGCCCGACGCCGAGGTGCTCGCCGAGCGCCCGGTAGATCTCGTCCCCGCCCAGCGCCGCGCACAGCGTGTTGGTGCACACGCTGACCAGGTGCTGCCCGCACGGCGCGCGTTTGTACATCGTGTAGAAGGTGGCCACCGCGCTGACCTCGGCCGGGGACAGCGCCAGCTGCTCGGCGCAGAAGTGCACGCCTTCCCGGCTGACGTGGCCCTGCACCGACTGCACCAGGTGCAGCATCGGCAACAGCGCGGACCGCGATTCCGGGTAGCGGTCGATGATCTCGCGCGCCTGCGCCCGCACGTCATCGCCGAACGCACCGGTATCCACGCCCTCGTGGACGGCCTGCTCGTTGGTCGTGAACTCGAACTGCTCGGTCATCGGTCCACCCCGCCCATCACCGGGTCGATGGAAGCCACCGCCGCGATCACGTCGGCCACCAGACCGCCTTCGGCCATGGCCGGGAATGCCTGCAGGTTGACGAAGCTGGGATCCCGGACGTGCACCCGCATCGGCCGGGTCCCGCCGTCGGAGACCAGGTGGTAGCCGAGTTCGCCGCGCGGTGCCTCGATCGGCGAGTACACCTGGCCGGGCGGCACGTCGAAGCCCTCGGTGACCAGCTTGAAGTGGTGGATGAGCGACTCCATCGACTGGCCCATGATCTTGCGGACGTGTTCCAGCGAGTTGCCCATGCCGTCCGGTCCGATGGCCAGCTTGGCCGGCCAGGCGATCTTCGGGTCGTCCACCAGCACCGGGCCCGGCTCCAGCTTGTCCAGGCACTGCCGGATGATCCGCAGCGACTGGCGGATCTCCTCGACCCGGAGCACGAACCGCGCGAAGCAGTCGGCATCGGTGCTAGTGGGCACCTCGAAGTCGTACTCCTCGTAACCGGAGTACGGCTCGACCTTGCGCAGGTCCCAGGCCAGCCCGGCCGAGCGCAGGATCGGGCCGGTCACGCCGAGCTGCAGGCACCCGTCGAGCGGCAGGTAGCCCACGCCCTGCAGCCGCTGCCGCCAGATCGGCTGGCCGGTGAACAGCTTGTCGTAGTCCGGCAGCCGCTCGTCCATGACCTTGATGAAGTCCAGGATGCGCTCCCGGTAGTTCTCCGGGAGGTCCTGCGCGAGGCCACCGGGCCGGATGAACGCGTGGTTCATCCGCAGGCCGGTGAGGAACTCCAGCAGGTGCAGCACCTCTTCGCGCTCGCGGAAGCCGAAGGTCATCCCGGTGGTGGAGCCCAGCTCCATCGCACCGGTGGCGAGGAAGACCACGTGCGAGGAGATCCGGTTGAGCTCCATGAGCAGCACGCGGATGATCTCCGCCCGGCGCGGGACCTCGATGCCGAGCAGCTTCTCCACGCCCAGGCAGTAGGCCGCCTCGTTGTGCAGCGGGGCCAGATAATCCATCCGCGTGACGAAGGTGACGCCCTGCGTCCAGGTCCGGTACTCGCAGTTCTTCTCGATACCGGTGTGCAGGTAGCCGATGACCGACCGGGCGTTGGTGACGGTCTCGCCCTCCAGCTCCAGGACCAGCCGCAGCACGCCGTGCGTGGACGGGTGCTGCGGGCCCAGGTTGATGACGACCCGCTCCTCGCCGCCGGACTCGTCGATGAACTCGTCCCAGTCCCCGCCGGTCACCGTGTAGACCCGGCCCTCGGTGGTGTTGCGGGACTGCGCGTAGGAATCCCCCGCGCCCGCAGGCGGGGTGAGTGGTTCGGTGGTCATGTCCAGCACCTCTTCGCGCTGTGCCGTCGGGTCACGAGTCGGTCCGCATCACGTATGAGCCCGCATCACGTATAAGCCCGGCGCTGGTCGGGTGGCGGGATCTCGGCGCCCTTGTACTCGACCGGGATGCCGCCCAGCGGGTAGTCCTTGCGCTGCGGGTGCCCGTCCCAGTCGTCGGGCATCAGGATCCGGGTGAGCGCCGGGTGGCCGTCGAAGACGATGCCGAACATGTCCCAGGTCTCGCGCTCCTGGAAGTCGGCCGTCGGGTAGATCGACACGACGGACGGGATGCGCGGCGGCTCGCCGTCCGCGCCGGGCCAGTCGGCGGCCACGTCCAGCCGCACCCGGCGCCGGTAGGTCATCGAGGTCAGGTGATAGACCGCGTGCAGCCGCTGCGGCACCTCCTCGCCGTAGTCCACACCGGACATCGAGCTGCACAGCTCGAAGCGCAGCGCCGGATCGTCGCGCATCCGGCGGCACACCTGCGGCAGCTCGGCGGGCCGGATGTGGAAGGTCAGCTCGCCGCGGTCCACGGTCACCTGCTGGACCGCCTCGTCCGGCACACCGTCCGCGCCCAGCCCCTCGAACAGCGCATCGGCGACCTCGTCGAACCAGCCGCCGTACGGGCGCTGCGCGGCGGGCGGGACGTACCCGGGCAGGTGCAGGCCGCCGTACCCGGAGGTGTCGCCGCCGTCCTGCACCCCGAACATGCCGCGCCGGGCGCGACCGGCGGACGGAGCACCCGTGCCGCCCACCGGTTGCAGTTCGCCCGGCCGTTCCGCGCTGGAGCCCGGCTCTCCCGGACCCGGGGTGGTCGCGGACTGCGTGTCGCGCGTCGAACCGTTCTGCGTCAACCCGATTCACCTGCCCGAACTGAGTTCACCGGGGCGCTGCGGCGCTTCCTGCAGCGCGCCCAACTGCGGATCCGAGCCCATCTCCTTGCGCTGCGCCCGCTGCTGGCGCTCGGCGAGCTTGCGCTGGCCGCGGGTCTTCGGCGCGTAGCGCTCGGAAGACGGGATCATGGGCGTGCGCTCGCCGCGCTGCAGCTTCTGCTCCGCGCGCTTGGCGTTGATCGGTTCGTCCATGATCTTGGCGTGCAGCTTGAGGATCGCGTCCAGCAGCATCTCCGGACGCGGTGGGCAGCCCGGCAGATACATGTCCACCGGGACCACGTGGTCCACGCCCTGGACCACCGCGTAGTTGTTGAACATCCCGCCGGTCGAGGCGCACACGCCCATCGCCAGCACCCAGCGCGGCTCGGGCATCTGGTCGTAGATCTGGCGCAGCACCGGCGCCATCTTGTTGGTGACCCTGCCGGCCACGATCATCAGGTCGGCCTGCCGCGGTGTGGCGGAGAAGCGCTCCATGCCGAACCGCGCGATGTCGTAACGGGATCCGCCGACGGTCATCATCTCGATCGCGCAGCACGCCAGGCCGAACGTCGCCGGCCACATCGAGGTCTTCCGGGTCCAGTTGACCAGTTTCTCCACATTGGCCAGCAGGATGCCGTTGGGCAGCTGTGCTTCGAGCCCCATCTCCGGCACTCCTTCCGAGAGTCGCCCCTACCCGCTCGCGCCGCGGGTCGTCTGCTGCTGCGGACGGACGTCCGCGCGATCAGTTCCAGTCGAAGCCACCCCGCCGCCACACGTAGATGTCGGCAAGGCCGAACGTGACGATGAACAGCACCACGGCGACGACGCCGTACATGCCGAGCATGTCCGCGGACACCGCGTACGGGAAAAGGAAGACCATCTCGATGTCGAAGAGGATGAACATCATCGCGGTCAGGTAGTAGGCGACCGGCATCCGCCCGCCGCCCATGACCGGCTGCGGCGAAGGCTCGATGCCGCACTCGTAGGCATCCAGCTTCGCCCGGTTGTACCGGCGGGGGCCGACCAGCGGCGCGATCGCGACCGAGAAGACCGTGAACGCGAGCGCGAGCGCGAGCATCAGCACCAGTGGGATGTAGGGATCGAGCACCTGTGCTGCCCTCCTTCGGCGGTCCCCGCCGGGATGTGGACCCGTCTGCGGCCGGTGGTGCGCACTCTATGCGGTCGCCCGTATCGGCTCCGTATTGAGGCGAACCTAACTTTATGAGTTCCCGCACACCGCTCAGGACATCTGACCAGACGCGGCGCGTCAGGCGCTAGGGGTGAGTCGAGTAGTGGCGCTGATCACACGGTCCATCGCGTCGCCGCCCTTCGAGTCGTAGAGATTTGCCAGCAGTTTCAACACGAAACGCATCAGCGTGGTCCGCGGTAGACCGTGCTTGGCGGCCATCCGCATGACCGTGGGATTGCCAATCAACTTGCTGAAGGTGTTGCCCATCCGGAAGTAGCCGCCGAGCGCCTGGGACACCGCGTCCGGGTAGCGGCCCAGGGCCTGCTCGCGGGACGGCCCCGCGGGACGGGCGAGCGCGTGCACCGCGCATTCGGCCGCCAGGCGCGCCGACTCCATGGCGTAGGCGATGCCCTCCCCGTTGAACGGGTTGACCATGCCGCCCGCGTCGCCGACCAGCAGCAGCCCGTCGCGGTAGTGCGGGGTCCGGTTGAAGCCCATCGGCAGCGCCGCCCCGCCGACCTTGCCGGTCGCGTTCTCCTCCCGGAAGCCCCACTCCTCGGGGGTCCCGTCCAGCCACGAGCGCAGCAGCTTGCGGTAGTCGGTCTTGCCGTAGGCGCTGGACGTGGACAGGATGCCCAGCCCCGCGTTGACCGTCCCGTCACCCATGCCGAACAGCCAGCCGTACCCGGGCAGCAGCTGCGGTTCGCCGGGTCCGCTGCGGTCCCACAGCTCCAGGTGCGATTCCAGGTAGTCGTCCTTGGAGCGCGGGCTCTCGTAGTAGCGGCGCACCGCCACCCCCATCGGCCTGTCCTCGCGCTTCTGCAGGCCCACGGACAGGGCCAGCCGCGCGGACACCCCGTCGCAGCCGAGGACCAGCGGGGCCCGGTAGGTGACCGGTTCCCGGTCCGGGCCGGACTTGGCGTGCACCCCGGTGATCCGCCCGGTGCGCTCATCGGTCTCGGCCGCGGTCACCGAGGTCTGCTCCAGCAGCCGCGCCCCGGCCCGCTCGGCCGCGCGCACCAGCAGCTCGTCGAAGTCGTCCCGGGGCCGCACCAAGCCGTACGGCGGGAACTCGGCGAGCTCCGGCCAGTCCAGCTCGATCCGGACCCCGCCGCCGACGACGCGCAGGCCGCGGTTGTGCAGCCAACCGGCCTGCTCGCGGGTGTCGATGCCCAGGTCGATCAGCTGCTTGACGCCCCGCGGGGTGATGCCGTCCCCACAGACCTTGTCCCGCGGGAAGGTGCTCTTCTCCAGCAGCAGGACGTCCAGGCCGGCGCGGGCCAGGTAGGTGGCGGCCGTCGACCCGGCCGGACCCGCTCCGACGACGATGACCTCGGCGTCGTCGCTCGGTCCGCGGCGGGTGGTGGCGCTGGTCATGGCACTCCTCGAATTCGTGCGTGGCGCTGCGACCGCGGCCGGCCGCAGCTGTGCGGCGCTTGTGAACAAGTTCACTATCGCGTCGAGTCTAAGACGGACGAACCGCACGATCGAGCCCTTGCGCTAGACCACTCGGGTGAGCGTTCCCGCTGGTGACCGGCCTGCGGCGACCAGCGGGCGCACCGGAGCGGGGTCGCGGGCAGGCCCGGCCGCGTTCCGGGAGCGCGACGCGGCGGCGTTCGGGCCCCGCTGGGAGCGGCGAGCGGACCGCAGCGGTCGGCCGTCCGGGAACGCGAGCGGAGCGCGCACCGGACCGGCCCGGCCGCCGCGCTGAGCGCGGGCTCAGCTCACCGGGAACCGCCGGCGCGGAAGGAGTTTCGCGGAAGAGGAGTGCCGGGGTGTTCGCGAACGCCGGTCAGGGCAGCGGTTTCCGCGCGCGGTGCAGCGCGACGATGCCACCGGTCAGGTTCCGCCAGGCCACGTCGCGCCACCCGGCGACGCTGATCCGGTCGGCCAGCGCGGGCTGATCCGGCCATTCCCGAATGGACTCGGCGAGGTACACGTAGGCGTCCGGATTGGACGACACGGCCCGGGCGACGGCGGGCAGCGCGCGCATGAGGTAGTTCAGGTAGACGACGCGGAACGGCGTCCACGTCGGGGTGGAGAACTCGCACACCACGAGCCGGCCGCCGGGGCGGACCACGCGCAGCATCTCGCGCAGCCCCAGCGCGGTGTCCACCAGGTTGCGCAGCCCGAACGAGATCGTGACCGCGTCGAAGGACTCGTCGGCGAACGGCAGGTGCAGGGCGTCGGCGGCCACCAGCGGTAGCCCGCCGCGTTCCCGGCCCACGCCGAGCATCCCGAGCGAGAAGTCGGCCGCCACGCACCAGGCCCCGGAGCGGGCGAACTCCTCGGTCGAGACACCGCTGCCCGCGGCCAGGTCCAGCACCCGTTCGCCGGGTGCCAGGTCCAGCGCCCGACGGGTAAGCGCGCGCCAGCGGCGGTCCTGCCCGAAGGACAGCACCGTGTTGGTGAGGTCGTACCTGCGCGCGACGTCGTCGAACATCGCGGCGACCTCGCGTGGCTTCTTGTCCAGACCGGCGCGTGACACACCGGCAGCCTACGTTGCCCGCGCACCTCCGGGACCGGCGCCGCCTGCGCAACGCGGCCCGGGAGCCGCTGCGAGGTCAGCCCGGCGCGAGCGCCGGCCGGCGCGCTCCCGCCACGATCTCGGACATCGGGCGCAGCAGCGGGAACTGGCGGCGCAACGCGTCGACATGCTCCCTGGTGCGCTCCAGATCGGGCTCGTTGACCAGGTCCTCGACCACGGCGAGCAGTTCTTCGGCGAACAGCGCGTAGCGGTGCACCGCATCCTGCAACTGCGCGCGGACCCGCTGCACCGCGGCCCCGTCGCGCGGGCCGCCGTGCTCCAGGCTGCACCCCAGTTCGGCCAGCACCCGCACGTTCGGCAGCTCGGCGTCCATCCGGCGCAGCACGGCGCGCAGGCAGTTGCGGGCTTCCTGCGAGGAGACCGCGTCCACGGCCCGCCGGGCCCGGAACAGCGATGCGGCGCAGCTGTTCACCGCGGGCAGCCACTCCGCCTGCGGTGGTTCCGGGACGCCGGGCGCCGGGTCCTGCGGTTCCGCCGCGGCGCTCCGGGCGACCGCATCGCCCGGGGCCTCGTCGACTCGCCCCCCGGTGTCCGCCCCGGGGTGTGCTGCCGGGCGCCGGAGCCGTACCAGGAGCGCGACCAGCAGGAACAGCGCGCACACGCCGACCAGGGCTGCGACCGGAGCCGGCAGCCAGTATCCGTCCATATCGGGCTTCCTTCCGATCGGCCAGCGAGCTGGGTACCCGCGTTCCACTCTGCTGGCCGGACATGGGCCCGCGCTTGGGGGAAAGTACTCATTCCCAGCGCCGGTCCACCCACTACCGAGCGATCGGTCCACCCAATACGGATATAGCGGACGAAAAACCGGTGCTGCCGACTGCCGCGAACGGTCAGCTGCGCCTGCGCAGCACCCAGTAGACCGGACCCAGCACCACCCAGACGCCGAGCAGCGACGTGGCCACCGGCAGCAGCGAAACCGCCGCGGTGCGTTCGGCCACCCGGACCAGGTCCGGGTTGCGCTGGTCGTACTCGACGCGCACCTGCTGGCCGGTCTGCAGCCCCTCCGGGTACAGCACCCCGGCCGGGGGGATGAAGATCCGGCCATCATCCGTGCTGAACCGGACGACGGTCCTGGTCAACGAGGTGTCGACCACCTCGGCCACCGCGTTCCCGCGGGCTTCCTCGATGGTGCGGTCGTTGATGGCGCAGGCGAGCACGATCGACACGCCGAGCACGGACAGCAGTGCCCCCAGCACCAGCACACCTCGCGCCGACAACCGCCGGATCCTGGCGCGCGTCCAGCGTCCTGCCTGGTCACCGCCCCGTTCGGAGTCGGTCACTCGTCCTCCTGCGCCGCCGGATCGCTCGCCATGGTGACCGATTGTAGGCAGGCCCCACCCGGCGCTTCGGACGGCTCGCACCCAGCCCACTGGCCAGGCGGCATATTCTCCCGGCGTGGCGATCGAACACCGGCTGCTGACCGCCCGCACCCGACGGCTCGCCCCCGGGGACCCGCTGCACGACCGGGCGCTGGTGGACCTGCTGCCGGACACCGACGTGCTCAGCTGGGTACGCGGCGGCGACGGGATCGTGGGCCTCGGCCGGGCCGCGCGGTTCGACATCTCCGGGAGCGATCGGTTCGGCGCGGCCCGGGAGCACTGGCGGCGCCTCTGCCAGGGCGTCCGGGTGGATGATCCGGTGCGGTTGCCGGGCAGCGGACCGATCGCGTTCGCCTCGATGGCCTTCGACGACGATCCCGGCGACTCCGTGCTGGTCGTCCCCGAGGTGGTACTGGGCCGGCGGGCGGGCACGACCTGGTTGACCACCATCGGTACCGCCGAGGACGTCCCGAGCGGCGGATCCGCTGCGCTGCGGGACCTCCGGGATGCGGCCGCGTCCCGGGCAGCACCGGTCCGCTCGCCGGGGCGGGTCGACTACGCGGCGGGACAGCTCTCCGCGGCCGGGTACCGCACGGCGGTCGCCGAGGCGGTCCACCGCATCCGCGCGGCCTCCGGGCTGGGCAAGATCGTGCTCGCGCACGATCTGCTGGCGAGCACCGAGCAGCCGATCGACGCGCGATTCCTGCTGGGCAATCTCGCCGCGAAGTACCCGGCCTGTTGGACGTTCGTCGTGGAGGGCCTGGTCGGGGCGACCCCGGAGCTGCTGCTGGAACGCACCGACCGCGAGGTGCGCTCGCGGGTGCTGGCCGGCAGCGCCTGGCCGCACGACGGGCGCGGACCGGACGAGCTGGCCCGGGAGCTGCTGCACTCGGACAAGAACCGCGACGAGCACGAGCACGCGGTGCGGTCGGTGGCAGCGAGCCTGGGACCGTTCTGCGACCGGCTGCGTTCGCCGGCCGAACCCGAGGTGATCCGGCTGCACAACATGCTGCACCTGGCCACGGACATCACCGGCAGGCTGGACGGCTCTGCGGCGGGACGGGCGGACCTGCTCGACGTGCTCGCCGCGGTGCACCCGACGGCCGCGGTGGGCGGCACCCCGACCGAGCAGGCGGTGCGCGAGATCCGCGAACTGGAGGGCATGGACCGCGGGCGGTACGCGGGCCCGGTGGGCTGGCTGGACGCGGACGGCAACGGCCAGTTCGGCATCGCGCTGCGCTGCGCCCAGCTCGGCACGGACGGTGCGGATGCCCGGTTGTTCGCCGGCTGCGGCGTGGTGGCGGATTCGGATCCGGACAGCGAGGCGGCGGAGGCCGCGGCCAAGCTGCGCGCGGTCCAGGAGGCGCTGGAGTCCGGCCGATGAGGGCGGGCGGGGGTCCCGCCCTCGGGCGCCGGTGGCTCAGTGGCCGTGCAGGAGTTCGTGCGTGCGGTCCAGTTGCGCGACGGCGGGCGGCGCCGGCCGGTCCGCGGCGTCCCGCGCGGGCACCGGAATCCCGGTGTCCGGACCCGGCTCGGGTTTGGCCGGGGTGTACAGCCAAGCGTCGAAGAACCGGTCCAGCTGCCGGCCGGTCCGCTGCTCGGCCAGGTCGATGAACTCACCGACGCTGCCGTTCGAGTTGCGCTTGCTGTGCACCCAGGCGCGCACCACATCGCGCAGCGCGTCGGCACCGATGACGTTGCGCAGCGCGTGCACCGCCATGGCCCCGCGGTCGTAGACCGCCTCGTCGAACAGGTTCTCCCGGCCGGGATCCCCGGGTGTGATCGTCCAGAACGAGTGGTCGGGCGGGTACTCGGCGTAGTAGTGGTCGAAAAGCTCCTGCGCGGTGCCGGTGCCCTCGTGCTCGGACCAGAGCCACTCGGCGTAGGAGGCGAAGCCCTCGTTCAGCCAGATGTCGCGCCACTGGTCCAGCGAGACGGAATCACCGAACCACTGGTGCGCGTTCTCGTGCACCACGACCCCGGTGTTGGCACCGGAGCGGAAGAAGGCCGGGCTGTAGGTGGGCCGGGTCTGGTTCTCCAACGCGAAGCTGAGCCCTTCGGCGGCGACCAGCCCGCCCTGCGACTCGACGGGGTACTCGCCGAGAAGCCCGGACAGGAACTCCAGGATTTCGGGCGTGCGCTCCACGCTGGCGCGGGCCGGTCCGTCGAGCTCGCCGAGCCCGGTGGAGTACGCGGTGATCGACTGCTGGCCGAACGCGCCCTCGCGGGTGCTGATGTCGTAGTCGCCGACGGCCATGAACGCCAGGTAGGTGGCGGTCGGTTCGGTGGTCCGCCACTTCCAGGTGGTCCAGTCGCCGATCGTCGACGTGTCGGTGTTCACGCCGTTCGACACGACCTGCGTGCCGTCCGGAACGGCGACCGAGATGTCGAAGGTGGCCTTGTCCCGCGGATGGTCGTTGCCGGGGAACCACCAGGCGGAGATCCGCGGCTGACCGACCGCGAGCGCACCGTCGCCGGTGCGGATCCACGGACTCGTTTCACCACCGTCCTCTTCGGACGGAACGGCGGAGTACTCGACGACGAACGTCGCGGTGCTGCCCGCCTGGAGCACGTCCTGCGGAGTCACCTGCAGTTCGGTGCCGTCCTGGGTGAACTCGGCATCCCGCCCGTTGACCTTCACCGAGCTCGGCGGCAGCGCGAAGTCCAGGTGGAACGAGGTGAGGTCCTGGGTCGGTTCGGCCACGACGGTCGTGGTCCCGGTCAACCGGTCCTCGTCGGGCTGGTAGCGCAGTTGGACGTCGTAGTGCCCGACGTCGTAACCGCCGTTGCCGTAACCGGGGAAGTACTCGTCCCCGATGCCGGGTGCGCCCGGTCCGGCGTCCGCGGCCAGCGCAGGCGCGCCCACCGCGACCGCGCAGCTCGCGGCCATGATCGTTCGGGAACTCCGCTTGCCGAACACCTGCCACCTCCCAGCCGGAATCCGCGTTCCCGGACCCGCCGGGTGCGACCACCGAGATCCTGCCGCCCCTCGCCGCTGCCCGCGAGCCGGGAGCGCGCGGTCCGGCCCGGGCAGCCGAGGTCGCGACCGCAGACGGCAGGAACCGTTCGGTCCGGCTTCCCGCATTCCGTTGCGCACCGAATCCCGTTGCACCCGAAATCCGCTGTACCGCGAATTCCGCTGCACCCCGAATTCCGCTGCACCCCGAATTCCGCTGCACCCCGAATTCCGCTGC
>NZ_JADEYC010000015.1 GCF_015209505.1 Saccharopolyspora montiporae | reverse complement strand
ACCCCGAATTCCGCTGCACCCCGAATTCCGCTGCACCCCGAATTCCGCTGCACCCCGAATTCCGCTGCACCCCGAATTCCGCTGCACCCCGAATTCCGTTGCGCACCGCGCGAATTCGCACCCGCCCGAACGGGAACGAGCACCGGGCTCGCCGCAGAGATCGACGAGTACGAGCCCGAGCCGAAGCCAGTCGACACCGGGGCGCGGAAGACCGGAGAACCGGGGTGCTTTCGTCCGCACCCGGCGACGAAATCCGGAGAACGGGCGCCCGCAACCGACCGATCGCCGATTCAGCCCAGCACAGCGGAGCGGACCGCCGCCTCCAACCGTTCGTGCGCCGCGCGAAGCCCGGACCGATCGGCGCAGACCTCCACGACCCGCAGGCCCGGGCTGGGCCGCAGCGCTTCGGCGAACTCGGAGCGCTGCCGGACCCGGACGTGCTCCACGTGGTGCGCGGCGCACAGCGCTGCGAGGTCGGTGCCGTGCGGGGTACCGAAAACCCGCTCGAATCCCTCGCTGTGTTCCGGGCTTCCCTGCTCCAGCAGGGAGAAGATCCCGCCGCCGTCGTCGTTGAGCACGACCACGGTGAGGTCCGGCCGCGGTTCATGCGGCCCCAGCAGCAGACCGTTGCCGTCGTGCAGGAACGTGAGGTCGCCGAGCAGCGCGTAGCTCGGACCGTCGTGCGCGAGCGCCGCGCCGACGGCGGTGGACACCGTGCCATCGATGCCCGCGGCACCTCGGTTGCGGTGCACCCGCACGTCCGGGCGGTACGGCGCGGCCAGCGCCACGTCCCGCGTCGGATTGGAGGAGCCGAGGGCGAGTAGCGCACCGGACGGCACCGCCTCCACCAGATCCCGGGCCACGGCCGGACCGCTGGGCCAGTGCTCCAGATCCAGTGCACCGTGCAGCGCCGCGGTGGCTTTCTGGTCGGCCTCCTGCCAGCTGGTCAACCAGTCCGGATCGACCGGGCCGTCCGGTGGGCCGAACGCCTCGGCCACCTCGGCGAGGTTGTGCGCCGGAGCGGGCCAGTCCGCACCGGAGTGCGCGAGCCGCACCTCGACCCCGCTCTCGGACAGCAAGCGCTGGACCTGCCGAAACACCGTCGGACGTCCCGCGCACACCACCTGCTCCGGCCGATGCGCGCGAAGGAACTCGGGCAGGTTGAGCAACCACATTCCGGTGCCGATGGTCGAGCTGCCGGGCACGCCCACCGCGCCGGTCTCCGCGAGCACCGGCCATCCGCGACGCTGCGCCCAGCGCCCCGCGACATCGGCGGCCTGGTCGGCGACGAGCACCAGACCGCGCGGCGACGTCGCCCCGGACAGCGTGCTCGGCGCGCGGTCCCGCGTGGAGAGGTCCGTCCAGCCGCGCGACCCGGCCCGCCCGGCCAGTGACTCGCACCACTCCTCGTCGCCGGTGGGCACGAGCGGTTCGCGGAACGGCAGGTTCAGGTGCACCGGGCCGCCACCCGACCCCGAGCGGGCCGCCGAGCAGGTCCGGCAGATCTGGCTGCGCCAGTAGGCGTTCTGCCCCGGGCGGTTCTCCGCCACCGCGAGCTCGTCGAACATCCGGACCGCGGTGCCGAACAACCCGTGTTGTTCGATGGTCTGGTTGGCCCCGGCCGCGCGAAGTTCCGGTGGCCGGTCCGCGGTCAGCACGATCAGCGGGATCGCGGAGTGGAACGCCTCGGTCACCGCCGGATGCAGGTTGGTGGCCGCAGTCCCGGAGGTGCAGATCACCGCGACCGGATCGCCGGAGCGCGCCGCCATGCCCAGGGCCAGGAACCCGGCGCTGCGCTCGTCGATGCGCACGTGCAGGTCGAGGTGCCCGGCCTGCCCGGCGCGGTGGACCGCGTAGGACAGCGGTGCGTTGCGCGAACCGGGGGACAGCACCACCCGGTGCACCCCGTTGCGCACCAGCTCGTCGACGATCACCTCGGCCTGCGCCGTGGAGGGGTTCAACCGATCACCTCTGGACCTATCGTGCCGGATTCCGGGAACGCGGGACATCGTTCCTGCGTCCGTTCCTCCGCGCCGCGCCGGGGATCCGTCGGGGAGGGCCCCCATCGAGCGCCTGCGGGCCCTATTGTCCCAGGCGTGCAGAATTCGCGTGTTTCCGAGCTGTTCGATCCGTCCGTGTGGGAGCCCGTGCCGGGCTTCGAGTTCACCGACATCACTTATCACCGCAGCGTCGAAGAAGGCCCCGGCGGCGGCACCGTGCGCATCGCGTTCGACCGACCGGAGATCCGGAACGCCTTCCGCCCGCACACCGTCGACGAGCTCTACCGGGCCCTCGACCACGCCAGGATGACCAGCGACGTCGGGTGCGTGCTGCTCACCGGGAACGGGCCGTCCCCCCGCGATGGCGGCTGGGCGTTCTGCTCCGGTGGTGACCAGCGCATCCGCGGCAAGTCCGGATACCAGTACGCCGACGGGGAGACCGGGGACACGGTCGATCCGGCGCAGGCCGGTCGGCTGCACATCCTGGAAGTCCAGCGGCTGATCCGGTTCATGCCGAAGGTGGTGATCGCCGTGGTGCCCGGCTGGGCCGCCGGCGGTGGGCACAGCCTGCACGTCGTGTGCGACCTCACGCTGGCCAGCGCCGAGCACGCCCGGTTCAAGCAGACGGACGCGGACGTGGGCAGCTTCGACGGCGGTTTCGGTTCCGCGTACCTCGCCCGGCAGGTCGGGCAGAAGTTCGCCCGGGAGATCTTCTTCCTCGGCCGCCCGTACGACGCCGAGCAGGCGCACGGCATGGGCATGGTCAACGAAGCGGTTCCGCATGCGGAGCTGGAGCGCACCGCGCTGCAGTGGTCCCGCGAGATCAACGGCAAGTCGCCGACCGCGCAGCGGATGCTGAAGTACGCGTTCAACGCGCTCGACGACGGGCTGGTGGGCCAGCAGGTCTTCGCCGGGGAGACCACGCGGCTGGCCTACATGACCGAGGAGGCCGCCGAGGGCCGCGACGCGTTCCTGCAGAAGCGGACGCCGGACTGGTCGGCCTACCCCTGGTACTTCTGAGCGCGGCGCGGCCGAGCTCACCCCGACCGCCGGGCGCACGACCCCTGCCGAGCGCACCGCCGCTGCCGGGACTCGGGCAGGCGCATCGCCCGCACCCCGGCAGCGGCGGATTCCCGCGGATCCGCCGCTGCGCGCCGACACCGCCGTCCTCGCCCGTCGCCCCGCACGCACCTGTCGTCCCGCGCGCACCGATCGCACCGCACTCACCCACCCACTGCGCATCATGATTCCCCGCTGCATCGCCCTCACGAATCATGATCCAGCGAATAATTCCCCTCCGCCATCGCTGGATCCGGTGATCTCGGCGAGGAGTGGAACGTGACGCGGTTCTCCCCGGCGCCCGCGGTGCCGGGGCGGCGGGGACCCCGAGAATGGGGAGCATGCCCACAGATCGCGTGCTGCAGCCGCTCCCGGTCCCGCAGGGGGAGGCAGCGCTCGACATCCTCCCCGCGCTGCGCCGCGCCCTCTCCGGAGACGGACCGGCACTGCTCCCGGTACCGGCGGGCGGCACCGCAGGCGCGGGACCCGCGGACGACCCGGCCGCGCAGCTCGGGGCGGGGGAGTCGCTCGGCCCGGGTGAGGACGATCCCGACGACCCCACGACCCTGGTCGTGGCCACGTCCGGATCCACCGGCGCGGCGAAGGGCGTGCTGCTGAGCACCGGCGCGCTGCGCTCCTCGGCCGAGGCCACCCACCGGCACCTCGGCGGGCCCGGGCACTGGCTGCTGGCCATGCCCGCGCAGCACATCGCCGGGATCCAGGTACTGGTGCGCTCGATCACCGCGGGCAGCACACCGCACGCGGTGGACACCTCCGACGGGTTCCGCCCGGACCGGTTCACCGATGCCGCGCAGCGCTGCCTGGCCGCGGACTCGGCGCACTACACGGCGCTGGTGCCCACCCAACTGGGCCGGTTGCTCGACGACCCGGCCGGGCTGGACGCGCTGCGCCGCTTCGACGCCGTGCTGCTCGGCGGAGCCGCCACGCCGCCCGCCCTGCTGCAGCGGGCGCGGGACACCGGGGTGCAGGTCGTCACCACCTACGGGATGAGCGAAACCGCGGGCGGCTGCGTCTACGACGGGACACCGCTGGACATCGCCCGGGTCCGGATCGAGGCGGACACCCCCGATCCCGCCGTGGCGGAGGATCCGGCAACGACCGGGCGGGTACTGCTGTCCGGACCGATGCTGGCCCGCGGATACCGCGGCCGCCCCGCCGATCCGGCCTTCGCCCGCGGCTGGTTCCGCACCGGTGACCTGGGCGCGCTGCGCGACGGGACGCTGGAAGTGCTCGGCCGCGCGGACGACGTGATCATCAGCGGGGGCCTGAACATCGCACCGCTCCCGGTCGAACAGGTGCTGGTCGCGCAGCGCGGGGTGCGCGAGGCCTGCGTGCTCGGCGTCCCCGATCCGGAGTGGGGCCAGGCCGTGGTGGCGGCGGTGGTGCCCGCGGATCCGGACGCGCCGCCGTCGGCCGAGGCACTGCGCGGCGCCGTTCGCGAGCGGGCACCGGCCGCCGCGCCCAAGCACGTCGAGTTCCTGAGCGCGCTGCCGCTGCGCGGTCCGGGAAAGCCGGACCGGAAGGCACTGACCGAGCTGGTGCGCAGCCGCCTGGAGTCCGGCACCGGCTGACCGCGCTCCGGACGCGTGCGGCCGTGCGCGAGGATGTCCGGCATGGCGACTGTCTCGGAGTGGATCGAAGGCGCGCGGATCCGGACGTTCCCGAACGCCGTGGCACCCGTGCTCGCGGGCACCGGTGCGGCGACGGGGGCAGGCGGGTTCTCGCCGCTCATCGCGGCGCTGGCGCTGGTAGTGGCGCTCGCGCTGATCATCGGCGTCAATTTCGCCAACGACTACTCGGACGGGATCCGCGGCACCGATTTCGACCGGGTGGGCCCGTTCCGCCTGGTCGGCTCGGGGTCGGCCCGCCCGGAGGCCGTGCGCGGCGCCGCGTGGACCTGCTTCGGCGTGGCGGCGGTGGCCGGTCTCGCCGTGGTGCTGCTGTCCGGCCACTGGTGGCTGCTGCTGGTCGGCGCGCTGTGCATCGCCGGAGCCTGGTACTACACGGGAGGGCGGCGCCCGTACGGCTACGCCGGGCTCGGCGAGCTCGCGGTGTTCGTGTTCTTCGGGCTGGTCGCGGTGCTCGGCACGATGTACGTGCAGGCCGACACCATCAGCGGGTTCGGCATCGGCGCCGCGGTGGCGGTCGGTTCGTTCTCCAGCGCCGTGCTGGTGGCCAACAACCTGCGCGACATCCCCTCCGACCTGGAGTCCGGAAAGCGGACGCTGCCCGCGATGCTCGGCGACCGGGACACGCGGACGCTCTACGTGGCCCTCGCGCTGATCCCGTTCCTGATCACGGTGCTCATCGGGCTGCGCAACAGCTGGGCGCTGCTGGGCTTCCTGGCGCTGCCCGCGCTGATCGTGCCGCTGCGCGCCGTGATCAGCGGCGCGGCGGGACGCCGGCTCATCCCCGCCGTCCGGGATACCGGGATCTCGATGCTGGTGTGGTCGGTGGTCAGCGCCGTCGCACTCGCCCTGGGTTGATCCGGCGGGGGCTGATCCGGCGGGGGCGGGCTCAGCCCGCGACGCCGGCCAGCGCGTACTGCGCGACCGCCTGCCCGGTCTCGCACTCGTCGTGGTCGGCTTCGGCCGCGCTGATCGAGACCTGCAGCACCCCACCCGGAACGGCGGAGAACACGGTGCAGTCCCCGGCGCTCAGCCGCTGGGTCCCCGGACGGCCGCCCAGGTCGACCTCCTCGCGGCCGAGGTCCTGGAAACCGCCCGGCTGCACGCCGATCAGCACCGAGCGCCCTTCGGACCGCCCCTCCGAGCGGTCCTCGAAGACGCACCCGGGGATGACCGGGTCCGAACCGACCTGCCGGGGCCGGCCGGTACCCACGGCGAACGCCAGTTCCTCGATCTCCTGCGGGCTGACCAGCCGGCACAGCTCCTCGGGAGCGATGCCGGACAACCGGACCCGCTCGTCCGGTGGCACGTCGCGGCTGATGGACGGGGTCACCGATTCGGCGTCGGACGTGGTGGTCCTGCTGGGTTCACCGGACGGCGCGGGCGCGGACTGCTCCGGCCCGTCCGCACCGCATCCGGCCAGACCGATCGCCAGCAACCCGCTGCCCAGAACCGCGGTCACCCGCGCGCGACGCCTCACCGCCACCAACCCTTCCGCCGATCAACCGTGCCCGGGAGCGAACTCACCGGTGCTGTGGAACCGGTCCAGGACCGCGTGCGCCGGGGCGAGGTCCAGTCCCTGCTCGGCGACCCAATCGTCGTCGTAGTACGTGTGCGTGTAGCGCTCCCCACCGTCGCACAGCAAGGTCACGATGCTGCCGGTGCGCCCCGCGCGCACCATCTCGCCGACGAGTTCGAACACGCCCCACAGGTTGGTGCCGGTGGATCCGCCCACCCGGCGACCCAGCGCCCCTTCCACCCAGCGGGCGGTGGCGATCGAGGCCGCGTCCGGCACCTTGATCATCCGGTCGATGGCCTGGCCGACGAACGACGGCTCCACCCGGGGCCTGCCGATGCCCTCGATGAGCGAGCCCCGGTCACCGGTCCGCCCCGGGTCGGAATCCCGCCACGCCTCGAAGAACACCGAGCGCTCCGGGTCGACGACCGCCAGGCGGGTGTCGAAGCGGCGGTAGCGCACGTAGCGGCCGATGGTCGCGCTCGTGCCGCCGGTACCGGCGCCGACCACGACCCACGCCGGTTCCGGGTGCCGTTCCAGGGCCAGCTGCTGGAAGATCGACTCGGCGATGTTGTTGTTGCCCCGCCAGTCGGTCGCGCGCTCGGCGTGCGTGAACTGGTCCATGAAGTGCCCGCCGAGCTCCGCGGCGAGGGTGCGGGACTCGTCGTAGATGGCGCCGGGTTCGTCGACGAAGTGGCTGCGGCCGCCGTGCTGCTCGATGAGCGCGACCTTCTCCCGGCTGGTCGACCGGGGCATCACCGCGATGAACGGCAGTCCGAGCAGGCGGGCGAAGTACGCCTCGGAGACGGCCGTCGAGCCGGAGGACGCCTCGATCACAGGTGTGTCGTCGATCACCCACCCGTTGCAGAGGGCGTACAGGAACAGCGAGCGGGCCAACCGGTGCTTGAGCGATCCCGTTGGATGTGTTGACTCGTCCTTGAGGTAGAGGTCGATACCCCACTCGGGGGGCAGCGGGTAGCGCAGGAGGTGCGTATCGGCACTGCGGTTGGCGTCGGCCTCGATGAGCCGGACGGCCTCGCGCATCCAGTCCCTGGTGCGCGCGCTCGACCGGTCGATGCTCGTCACTGCGGTTCGTCGTCCCGGTCGCCGCGCAGCTGCGCGCGCAGCCGGTCACGTCGAGCTTTACGCGCCTGCCCGCGTTCGGCGATGCCGGTGGCCACCCGCACCCGCAGCGTGCCGAACACCAGCATCGACAACGGCATCACGGCGACGACCGACACGGCCAGGGCGACCAGGAGCGGAACCCCCGCCACCAGCAGGATCGCGGCGACGGCGGCCACCAGGCCGAACCTGGCCAGCGTGTACAGCGCGATATCGCGCGCGAGGCCGGATCCGGGCGAAGCGGGCTCGGCGGTGGATCCGGATTCGGCAGGGAGTTCGGCTTCTTGCTGTCCATGCACGTCACCAAGGGTAGAGGAAACCGACCGACCCCCCTCCCGCACCCGGGCGCAGCGGCACCGCCCGAAGGGCCGGTTTCGTCCCTTACCTTCCCTTTACCTGGAGCCAAATGTTCGAGTACCTGGCGGTCGAGGTGCCAGGATGCGACCGGTATGCCCGAATGCCTATTCGCATCCATTGGAGGTCACCTGTGACCGCGACGACCCAGCAGTCCCGGCAGAACGGTCAGGAGCAGCTCCTCACCCCCGGGGAAGTGGCCGCGCTCTTCCGCGTCGATCCCAAGACCGTGACCCGCTGGGCCACCGCAGGGCGGATCGGATCCATCCGCACCCCCGGTGGGCACCGCCGGTTTCGCGAGTCCGAGGTCCGCACGCTGCTGGCCGAGCTGACCAGCGATATCAACCAGCCCGGCGGCCAGTCGTTCTGATCCCGGCCCGGAACGCACGCAGGGCGGCACCGCGGATGCCCTTCGATCGCGGATGCACCCCTGGTCGCGAACCGGGTCCCGGCCGACGGGCGGGTCCAGGTGGTTCCTCGCACCCGGCCGAGGCGCCACCTGGACCCGCAGCCGGCGCACGCACCCCGGCTGGTTCCAGCGCGCGGAGTTCCAGCGTGCCGAGTTCCGGCCGCTGACGGGCTGCCGCGCGCAAACGATGCCCCGCAGCGGCGACGACACCCGCCCCCGGGATTGGCTAACCTCGAAGTGGGACAGCTTGGAGGTGGCCTCGATGATCTATCTGCTGGCGGCGGTGGGCGCGATCACCGTTGCGGTGCTGCTGTGGAAGGCGTTCGGCCCGGAACAGGCGCCGGGGCAGCGCGACCGGCGCGGTCCGGTGGCACCCGACGACGACCCGGACTTCCTCCGGAAACTGGACGAGCAGCAGCGCAAACCGCGCTCCGGCAACGACGACGAGTAACCCGGCGTCGGGCGGTCCTGCGGATCCGGGTGGCCCGAGCCGCACGGCTGTTGCCGCGACCGGACCGGTGGACCCGCCGCCGGTCGCCGCACCGGGCCCCGCTCAGCCCTGCCGGCCGGGCGCGTGCTGGAAGTCGTCCGCCACCACGGCGGCCAGCTCCAGCAGCGCCAACCGGGTCGGTGCCGCCAACTGGTCCAGCTCGACCTCGGCACCTTCCTCCAGGTGGGGATCGAACGGGATCTTGGCCACCGCGCGGCACCGCGAACCGAAATGCGCCGCCAGCTTGTCCACGTCGACCTTGCCCGCCGCCGGGCGCACCGAATTGATCACCGCCACCGAGCGGGAGACCAGCTGCCCGTAGCCGTGCGCGTCCAGCCACTCCAGCGTGGCCGACGCGCTGCGCGCACCGTCGATCGAGCTGGAGGACACGATCACCAGCGAATCGGCGACGTCGAGCACGCCCTTCATCGCCGAGTGCATCAGCCCGGTCCCGCAGTCGGTGAGCACGACGTTGTAGAAGTGCTCCAGCATGGTCACCGTGCGCCGGTAGTCGTCCTCGCTGAACGCCTCGGACACGGCCGGGTCCTGCTCGCTGGCCAGGATCTCCAACCGGCTCGGCCCCTGCGAGGTGTAGGAGCGCACATCGCTGTACTTGCGCACCCGGTGCGCGTCGCGCAGCAGGTGCCGGACGGTGGCCGTGGTCTCCGCCGGGATCTTCTGGCTCAGCGTCCCCCGGTCCGGATTCGCATCCACCGCGATCACCCGGTCGCCGCGCAGCGAGGCGAAGGTCGAGCCCAGCGTGGCGGTCGTGGTCGTCTTGCCGACTCCGCCTTTGAGGCTGAGCATCGCGATCTTGTAGCAGCCGTGCAGCGGCTGGTTGATCCGGCTGATCAGCTCCCTGCGGCGCACGTCGGCGGGGCTCTCCCCGAGGTTGATCGTCTTGCCGCTGAGCAGGTACACGGCCTTGCGCCAGCCGGACTGCGGAGTCCGCTTGGCCTGGCGCAGCAGTTGCGCGGACGAGAGGTCCTGCCCCGGCCCGGGCGCCGGCCCCTGCGGGAAGGGCGGCTGCGCCGGGACGTGCGGCTGGCCGGGTCCGGGGAACGCCTGCCCCGGAACGTGCGCCTGGCCCGGACCCTGCGCGTGGCCCGGGAACTGCTGGTCCGGGGTGCCCGGCACGGCGTGCGCGCCGGGTTGCGGCCCGGACCCCCCGACGGGTGGTTGGGGCTGGACCGGCGGTTGCGGCCCGGACGGACCGCCCGCGACTCCGGGATGCGGTCCGGACACCCCGGGCGGCTGCTGCTCGGTCCACGGCGGCTGCACCGGCGCGGAGGGCTGAGATTGGGGGGACTGCCCGAACGCGGGCGCCCCCGGCGCCTGCTCCGGCATCGACGGGTCCACATAGGACGGTGTCGGATGCGCGGGCCTGGTCTCCGGCTCGACGTAGGGCTCCCCGGACCGTCCGCCGTCCCGGGGCGCGGCGCCCCGGTCGCGCCCCTCGGGTTCTTCGTACTGACCGGTCACCGCTGCCCCTCCAACATCGCGAACCGCATCCCGCAGGAGCTCCGCGGACCGGGAGATCCACCGAACTCCGGCGTCAATCGGCACCGTAGTCGCGACCGCGGGCCCGCGTCACCGGGGGCCGCCGCGGCGGGCGGCCGCGCACGGCCCGGAACCCCGACCGCACCGGCATTCCCGGCACGGCCGGGCACCGGTCAGATCCCGGCGTAGGAGTGCAGGCCCGCCACGACGATATTGATGAAGAACAGGTTGAAGATCATCACCGCGAGGCCGAACACGTTGATCCACGCGGAACGCACCCCGCGCCACCCGGCCGTGGCCCGCGCGTGCAGGTAGGCCGCGTAGACGATCCAGGCGATGAACGAGACGGTCTCCTTCGGGTCCCAGCCCCAGAACCGGCCCCACGCCGCCTCGGCCCAGATCGCACCGGCCACGATGGCGAACGTCCAGACCGGGAAGATGATCACGGTCGCCCGGTAGGCCACCCGGTCCAGCGCCCGGCTGCCGGGCAGTCGGGAACCGACGGCGGCCATCTTCTCCGGGCTGTTCTCGTGCCGGACCCGCACCAGGTAGAGCAGGCTGGCCACCCCGGCGAGCAGCAGCACGCCGGTGGACACGATCGCGGCGGAGACGTGGATCACGATCCAGTAGGACTGCAGCGCGGGCTCCAGCTGGGAAGCCTCCGCGTAGAGCACCGTGCCGGACAGGAAGAGCAACACCGCCACCGGCAGCATCAGGAAGCCGCCCAAGGCCCGCAGCTGGACGGCGGTGGTGTCCCGGTGCACCTTGCGGGACTGGCGGTAGAGCACGATCAGCCACGCCAGCACGGCGGCCAGGCAGATCGACGAACCGAACTCGTACATGTTGCCCCACGGCGCGCGGCCGGTGGAGACACCGCGGGCGATCAGCGAAGCCCCGTGCACGAGCGCACCGAGCACGGTGATCGCGACCGCCATACCGCCGAGGCGCTCGGCCATCGGGCGCTTGGCCGGGGTTTCGACCCGGCCCACCCCGGTTCCCGCGGCGGAACCGCCGCCCGCGCCGACGAGCTCCCGCTCGCGCTGCGCCGCGGCAGCCGGATTCGCCGAGCGCTTGTAGGAGAACTCCGCGAAGTACAGCAACATCGCGAACATGTACAGGACCACGGAGGTCGCGTAGGCCATGTCGCTGTACGTCGACAACGTTTCGTTGACCGCCATCAGTCATTCCTTCCGCGCGCGGCCCCGAGGTCCGCACGTGTCTCCGACGTTCGATCGGCGTCCGTTCCGAGGATGTCCTCGGTCAGCGTGTAGAACTCTTCGCCGTACCCGGCCTGGTCGGTCCGCGCCAGGCCGCCGATCTCCACGATCGTCCGCCCGGCATCCGGATCGGCCGGGTCGGCGGGCCGGGCGCGGACCCACACCCGGCGGCGCTTGATGGTCAGCGACGCCCCGATCCCGGCGATGATCAGGATCGCGAAGCCCAGCACCCACATCTGCGTGGGATCGTGCGAGACCTGCAGGTTCGCGAACCGTTCCACGCCGTCGAAACGCACCGTGGTGCCGTCCGCCAACCGGACCTCCTCGCCCACGCGGAGGTTCTCCCGGGCCTCCCGGTTGAGCCTGCCCTGCTCGACCATCTGCTGGTCGACGCTGAAGATCGACTGGCCGCGGCCGGAATCCAGGCCGAGGTCGCCGCGCAGCACGTCCACCGCGACGGTGGGGTCGTTCAGGTCCGGGAACTGCGAGCTCAGCACCGCACCGTCGAACGCGGGCGTCGGGGCGAACAGACCGGACACCGCGATCTGGTTCTGCCGCCGCTCGCGCTCGTCCTCCACCCCGGGCCGGTCGAACTTGGTGGCGCCCTGGGACAGCATGGTGGGCACGTCCACCGGCTGCCACTGGGTGAGCTGGGTGCGCTGCTGGCCATCCGGGAAGGTGACCGTGAACTGCGGCGCATACCCGTTGCCGGTGAGGTAGACGCGGTCGCCGGACGTGCGCAGCGGGTGGTTCACCTCCAGCCGGTGCGGCTGCCACTGCCCGGTCTGCAGGTCCTCGGTGGACTGGTACTCGGTGTCCACCACGTAGCTCTGCACCTGGCCGGTGTGCTGGTACTGCACGTCGAAGTCGTTGACGCGCACGCAGAACTCGTTCAGCCCGGTGCCGTCGACATTGAGCCCGGCGATGAACGAGTCGTAGTTGTAGGTCCCGGCGTTGCAGAACTCCGAGCCGTCGGCCATCACGATGACCTGGCCCTCGTAGTTGTAGAGCTTGCCGCCTGCGAACGCGATCAACAGCCCGACCAGCGCGAAGTGGAAGATCAGGTTGCCCGCCTCGCGGAGGTAACCGCGTTCGGCGCTGATCGAGCGCGCGCCGTCGGGCTCCTCCTCCTCGGCGGTGCGCCACCCGCGCAGCCTGCTGCGCGCGGCACCGAGCGCGTCATCCACCGAACCGTCCACGGTGGTCTCCGCGTGGTGCGGCATCCGGGACAGGTTGCGCGGCGTGCGCACGGGTTTGGCCCGCCACTGCCGGTAGTGCTCCGCGCACCGCGGGACGAGGCAGCCGATCAGCGAGATGAACAGCAGCACGTAGATCGAGGCGAACCACACCGAGCTGAAGACCTCGAACACGCCCAGATCATCGAGCACCGGCGCCAGCGTCGGGTACTCGTCGAAGTAGCGGTCGACCTCGGTCTGGTTCTGCGAGCGCTGCGGGATCAGCGCACCGGGCAGCGACGCCATCGCCAGCAGGAACAGCAGCACCAGAGCGGTGCGCATGGACGTCAGCCCGCGCCAGGTGTTGCGCAGGAACGCCAGCGCTGTCTTCAGGTGCGTGCGCATCAGATCGGCAATTCGTACGCGTTGATCGGGCCACGGAGCATCGCGATCAGTTCTCCCCACAAACCGGTGACGAGCAGCAAGCCCACCACGACCAGCAGCAGGCCGCCCGCGATCTGGATCGCGCGGCCGCGCCTGCGCAGCCAGCCCGCGCTGCGCACCGCCCACCGGGCGCCGAGCGCGAGCAGCAGGAACGGCACGCCGAGACCGATGCAGTACGCGGCGACGAGCAGCACGCCGCGGACCGCGGTCCCGGTGTCCACATCGGTCCCCACCGCGACCGACATCACGCCGACCAGCGTCGGCCCCAAGCACGGCGTCCAGCCGAGCCCGAAGACCGCGCCCAGCAGCGGCGCACCCCAGATCCCCGCCCGGGGGACCCGGTGCACCCGCACATCGCGCTGCAGCGCGGGGATCAGCCCGAGGAAGACCAGGCCCATCGCGATGGTCACCACGCCGCCGATGCGCTGCAGCACCAGCTCGTTGGCCAGCAGCGCGTCGGACAGACCCAGCAGCAGCACCGCGCTCGCGGTGAACACCGCGCTGAAGCCGAGCACGAACAGCAGGGCCGCCCCCACCACGCGCCACCTGCCGCGACGATCCTGCGCGGCCACCTCGGCCTCGTCCACCGGCGGAGCGTCGGCGCCCACGACGCCCGCCAAGTACGCGAGATAGCCCGGCACGAGCGGGACGACGCACGGTGACGCGAAGCTCACCGCACCGGCCAGCACCGCGACGCACGCCGCGAACAGCAGGGGGCCGTTAGCGGCGAGCTCGGTCGGGTCCACGCATCGAGGGTAGGAGGAAGCCGCGCGCCGCCCTGCACCACCCTCGGTGAACGGGGACACATCATCGCTGGTGAGCAGCCCGTAGCCAGCAGGAAGTACGCACGCCAGGGACCTAGGTCCCGGATAACCGGGCCGAAGTGTGCACGGCGCGGGACGGGGTCCGACCCGGAAAACCGCACATCCCGGGAGGTCTCACCCGCCGACGCCCGCGCGGCGCGGGGAATCCCGCGTCATGCGGCGGGTTCGTTGGCCACCTTCTGCACCTCGGGCAGCAGGTCGCTCTCCAGCATCTCGGTGAGGAACACCGCAGCGACCCGGTGGTCGCGGTCCAGCACGATCGTCGCCGGAACGGTGCTGCGCGGGAAGTTCTGCAACGCCAGCAGCGAGCGGCCGGACGGGTCGAAGAGGGACGGATAGGTCAGCCCGCGGTCGCGGTGGAAGTCCGCCGCCGCGGACTGCTCGTCGCGCACGTTGATGCCGAGCAGCTGCACGCCCTGGTCGGCGGTCTTGTCCTGCACCGCCTGCAGGTCGTCGGCCTCGGCGCGGCACGGCCCGCACCAGGAACCCCAGACGTTGAGCACCACGACCTGGCCGCGGAAGTCGTCCAGCCCGACCTGCTCGCCCTCGCGCATCAGGCTCTCCCCGGACAGCCCGGTCACCGCACCGCGCTCCTCCGGCGGGTAGAAGATCCGCGTCTGCCCGCCCGGGGAGACGAAGGTGAACTCCTCGCCCATCCCGTTGTCCTCGCCGTCCCCGGTGGCGCATCCCGCGAGGAAGGCCAGCACCGCGGTGAGCACGGCGACTCGGGTCAGCAGCCGGTTGGTCGTCCTGCCTCGGAAGGGGTTCATGCGCCGGTCACCTTCGGATCGGTTCCGCCTGCCGGTTCGACGTAGGCGACGCGAACCAGCTCAGCACCGCGGAACACCAGACTGGTCAGCGAGGCCAGCGAGCACTGCCGCCGCCGCGGGTCGTGCCACATAGGCTTGCCCTCCAGGAACCGCCGCAGCGTCCAGATGGGCAGCTGGTGGGACACGCACACCGCCTCGTGGCCGTCGGCCGCCTCGCGGGCGCGCTGCGCGGCCCCGAGCATGCGGTGCGCGATCTGCAGGTAGGGCTCGCCCCACGACGGCCGGAAGGGGTTCCACAGCTTCGGCCAGTGCTGCGGCGAGCGCAGCGCCCCGTCGCCCACCGAAACCCGCAGGCCTTCGAACCGGTTGTCCGCCTCGATCAGCCGCTCGTCGGTGTGCACGTCGAGCTGGAACGCCGCCCCGAGGGGCCCCGCGGTCTGCTGCGCGCGCTGCAGCGGTGAGGCCGCCACCTGCGCGATGTCCCGGTCGGCGAGGAATTCGGCGACCGCCTCGGCCTGCTGCTCGCCCCGGTCGGACAGCCGGTAGCCGGGCAGCCTGCCGTAGAGGATCTGCTCCGGGTTGTGCACCTCGCCGTGGCGCAGGAAGTGCACGACCGTGCGCGGCGCGTCCACCTCACGCCTCCGGCGGCGGGGTGGCCGCCGCGGCGGCGCGCGCCGCGTGCGGCAGCGCGTTCTCGATGGTCTCGAAGGCGGCGTCGTCCATGGCCGCGTTGACGAACCAGCACTCGAACGCGCTCGGCGGCGGGTAGACACCGCGCGCGAGCAGTTCGTGGAAGAACCCGGGGAAACGCCAAGTCTGCTGCTGCTGGGCCTGCTCGAAGTCGTGCACCGGCTCCGCGGAGAAGAACACGCTGAGCATGTTCCCGGCGCGGGACAGCTGGTGCGGCACGCCCTGCTCGGTGAGCGCGCCGGTGAGCAGGTCGCCGAGCCGCAGGCTGTTGCGGTCCAGCGCCGCGTAGGCGTCCGCATCGGCGGCGCGCAGGTTGGCCAGTCCGGCGGCCACCGCGACCGGGTTCCCGGCCAGTGTTCCGGCCTGGTACACGGGTCCGGACGGTGCCAGCAGCTCCATGACGTCCGCGCGGCCGCCGAACGCCGCGGCGGGCAAACCGCCGGACATCACCTTGCCGAAGGTGTAGAGGTCGCCCGCGACACCGTCCACACCGAACCAGCCCGCGCGCGAGACGCGGAATCCGGTCATCACCTCGTCCATGATGAGCAGGGCGCCGGAGTCGCGGGTGATCTCGCGCAGGCCGGCGTTGAAGCCCGGCTGCGGGGCGACCGCGCCCATGTTGCCCGCGGCGGCCTCGGTGATCACGCAGGCGATGTCCTCGCCGTGCTCGGCGAACGCGCCGCGCACCGCATCGAGGTCGTTGTACGGGACGACGATGGTGTCCGCGGCCTGCGCGCCGGTGACGCCGGGGGTGCTGGGCAGGCCGAGTGTGGCCAGTCCGGAACCCGCGCCGGCCAGCAGCGAGTCGACGTGACCGTGGTAGCAGCCCGCGAACTTGAGCACTTTGCGGCGGCCGGTGAACGCCCTGGCCAGCCGCACCGAGCTCATCGTGGCCTCGGTGCCGGAGTTGACCAGCCGCACCTGCTGCACCGGCTCGACCCGGTCGATGATCTCCTGCGCGAGGTCGATCTCACCGGCTCCGGGCGTGCCGAACGAGAGCCCGTCCGTGGCCGCCTCGCGCACCGCACCGACCACGTCGGGGTGCGCGTGCCCGTTGATCATCGGGCCCCAGGAGGAGACGAGGTCCACGTACTCGTGGCCGTCCGCGTCCCACAGCCGCGGGCCGGAGCCGCGCACCATGAACCGCGGGGAGCCGCCGACCGAGTGGAACGCCCGCACCGGGGAGTTGACGCCGCCGGGGGTCACCTCGACAGCGCGGTCGAACAGCTGCCGCGAACGCGGGGCCGGGTCGTTGTTCGGGGTCGCTGGAGTCTCGGCTGTCACGACTCCAGTCTGACAGGCGGTCCGGAGTGTCCGGCCGCACCCCGCGCGCGGTCCCGGTCACACCCGCGGAAGGTTTCCGGCCGCCCGGCCGGTGCGACCTGCGCGGCGAGCCGGTGTCAGCCCGGCCGTCCGGTACCGGCGCGCGTGCGGCGACCGGGCCGCGGACCCAACCACAGCTGGCGGCACAGGTCGAGCAGCACCAGCCCGGCCGCGGTGGCCGCACCGATCGCGGCCGCCTGCCAGTTGCCGAGCGAGCGGGTCACCTGCTGCACCGCGCCCTGCTCACCGGTCACCGCGGGCATGTCGACGAGGACGGTTCCGCGACCCCAGGCCCACCAGGTCACCAGCACCAGCGCGAGGACGACGAGCAGCTCGGCGCCGGCCACCGCCACCCGCCGCGGTTCGCCGAGGCCGGTGGCGGTGGGATCACCCTGCTCGGCGGTGAATTCCGTTTCCTGCCCAGGTTCCCGGTCCTGCCCGGGGTCCGAGTCCTGCCCGAGTTCCCGGTCCTGCGCTCCCTGCCGAGCGCTCGGGTGGTGCGGTTGCGGAGACGTCACGCGCTGCAGCGTCTCACGACCGGAGGCGCCCGCCGACACCGTGCACCGGCCGCGGCTCATGCTTCACCGATGCGCGCGGCGACGGCGGCGGACAGCCCCGCGGGATCCCGCGCCCAGGCGAGCACGACCTCCCCGTCGGCCAACCGCAGCGGGACCTCGGCGGTGCCCTTGGGCGTGGTCCAGCTCCCGCCGAGCACCCGCGCGCCGACCTGCGGCCCGACCTCGGCCACCGCGCTGATCCGGGACACCGCCAGCTCCTCGCGACCCTGCACCAGCAGGTCCGGGGTGAGCCGCACCGAGACCAGCCTGCGCCGCCCGTGCACCCACACCGCCGCGCCCGCGGCGAGCGCACCGCCGACCAGCAGCCAGGTCCACGCGTGCACCGGGCCCGGAGTGAGCAGCTCGAACAGCAGCCCGGCCAGGGCGAACGCGGGTCCCCACAGCACCGGCCACCAGCTGCTGCCGCGTTCGGCGAACAGCACCGGATCAGTCATGCTCACCCGCGATCCAATCGCCGCTGGGCCTGCGCCACAGCAGGACGGCCGCTGCGGCACCGATGACCAGCACCACCGCATTCACGCTGAGCACCGCCCCGGTCCCCAGCAACATCAGCAGGTGCAGCACCCCCACCGCGGACAGCGCGATCCGCGCCCACGGCCGCCTTCGGAACAGCGCCGCGCCCAAGGCGAGGTAAGCGGCGGCGAAGACCACCGCCACCAGGGTGTTCACCAACAACAGGTGCTCGGCGCGGTCCTGCGCGGCCCCGGCGCCGACGGCGCCCTGGCGCAGCAGCACACCGGGCAGCTCGGCGCGGCCCAGCCACATCGACCCCGTCTGCAGCAGCAGCACCACCGCCACGATCCACCAGAGCACGATGGACACCCGCAGCATGCGCGGGGCGGGGGTCGACCCGCTCACCGGCCCGCACCGGGATAGCCCGCATGGCCCGGATATCCGGGGGCGGTGCCAGGACCCTGCCCCGCCACCGCCCGGAAGTAGCGGTTGGACGGACCGGCGAACGCCAGCAGCAGGAACGCGATCATGCCCAGCAGCCCCACCGCGGCCTGCGCGAAGCCGAGCGCGATCAGCCCGCCCGGCGGTTCGACCCCGCCCGGCAGTTCACCGGCGGAGAAGGCGGTCATCCCACCCGCGTTCGGCAGCATGCCCATGCTGACCAGCACCCACAGCCCGGCGAACACGGTCAGCACGACCCGCGCCCAGTTCTTCCCGGCGCGCATCTTGAACCCGAACACGATCCACAGCGCGGTCAGCACGAGGTAGGCCACCGTCAGCGAGATGAAGAAGACCAGCAGGAAGCTCTGCAGCCCGGCCAGCACCTCGTCGCTTTCCGGGGCCGCCCGCCCGGAGCCGGCTGTGGCGTCGAACATGGTGCTGATGAAGTTCAGCAGCAAGAGGTAGCCGACCACGGCCAGCACCGTGGCCAGCAGCGGAATCACCACGCTGATCCAGAACGCCGCCTCGGCGGTCTTCGGGCGCGCCTCTCCTGGCTGCGGAGCCGGATGCTGCGGAGCCGGGTACTGCTGCGCCGGGTAGTGGGGAGCCGGAGCGCCCCACGCGGACTGCTGGTTCCACGAGCCCTGCCCGGCGTCGGGTCGGCTCCAGGGATGCTGCGGCGATGTCACGGGCGAAACGGTAGGGAGCGGCGCGGTGCCGTGTCCACTCGCTCGGCGGAAACGGCCGCGGCTGAGCCGATCAGGATGCGAACCGGGAGCCGATCAGGACGCCGACCTGAGGTAGGCGTTGGATTCCGGCCGGAACGCCAGCACCACGGTCGCGCCGATCGCGATCAGCTGCAGGATCGCCAGCAGCGAGCCCTCCCCGCCGGTGGCGATCGAGGGCAGCGTCAGCACGGCCCACAGCCCACCGACCACGGTGATCACGATCCGGGCCCAGTTGTACCCGCGCCGCATCTGGTGCAGGAACAGGATCCACCCAGCCGCGATGACCACCAGGAACACCAGGGTCACGATCATCGTCGCGTCGTAGACGCTGCGGATCTGCTCGGGCGACAGGCTCGGTTCCTGCCGGGCGACCTCCTGCAGCACCGCGTCGAGATCACCGGCGGGCATCAGCACGAAACCGGTGATGACCACCAGGAACCCGATCACCACGCTCGCCACGCCGCACCAGAAGGACTGGTCCAAGGCCTTGGGACGATCGGGCTTGCTCGGTTCGTCCGGCGGAGTCGCCTCGAACGGATCGGGTTGCGTCACCGCCCCAGGCTAGAAACCGACAATTCCGTTGTCCAACGCGCACGTGTGGCTCAGCGGCGGCGCAACCGCGGCCGCATCCGCCGGAAGTACTCGTTGACCTCGGGGCGGAACATCAGCACGATCGCGGCGATCTCCAGTGCGGTGACCAGCACCTGGGCCAGCAGCTCCACGGCGCTCACCGACTGCCCGGCGAGCTGCTCGATGGTGCCCCGGCCCAGCACCGCCAGGCCGATCGCCGTGATGAACATCGCGAAAACCTCGAAGCCCGCCCACGCGGTGAGCACCAGCCGCGCCCAGTTGACGCCCTGCAGCATCCGGTTGGTCAGCAGCAGCACCACCATCAGCGTCAGCGCGCTGACCAGCAGGGTGAACAGGATGCCGGAGTTCGTCGCCGCATCCACCTCCTGCTGGGACAACTCCGGCGAGCGCTCGCGGATCTCGGCGACCAGCGTCTCGCGGTCGGCGAGCTGTACGACACTGGCCAGCAGGCCGAGCAGCATCGCGCCCAGCCAGACCCAGCGGGCCCGGCGCAACCATTCCGGCACTGCCGGCGCTTCCCCCGCGGAAGACCCGGACTCGTCCAGCTGCGACCGGTCGCTCATGCCCGGTCACCGCCCCGCAACCAGCGGGCGGCCTCGGCGGCCCAGTAGGTCAGGATCACGTCCGCCCCGGCGCGGCGGATCGAGGTCAGCGACTCCAGCACCGTGCGCTCCCGGTCGAGCCAGCCGTTGGCGGCGGCGGCCTCGATCATCGCGTACTCCCCGGAGACCTGGTACCCGGCGACCGGGACGTCGGCCACCCCGGCGACATCGCGCAGCACATCCAGGTAGGACATGATCGGCTTCACCATGACCATGTCCGCGCCCTCGGCGAGGTCCAGGTCCGCTTCGCGCAGCGCCTCGCGCCCGTTGGCCGGGTCCTGCTGGTAGGTCTTGCGATCGCCCTGCAGCTGGGAGTCCACCGCGTCCCGGAACGGCCCGTAGAACGCGGAGGCGTACTTGGCCGAATAGGCCAGGATCGCGGTGTCGGCGAAACCGGTGGCATCGAGGGATTCCCGGATGACGCCGACCTGGCCGTCCATCATCCCGCTCGGGCCGACCACGTGCGCCCCGGACTGCGCCTGCACCACACCCATCTCGCCGTAGAGCTGCAGCGTGCGGTCGTTGTCCACGGTGCCGTCCGGGCGAAGCACCCCGCAGTGGCCGTGGTCGGTGAACTCGTCCAGGCACAAATCCGCCATCAGGACCGCGTCATCGCCGAGATCGGCGGACAGGTCGCGCAGCGCCGCGTTGAGGACGCCGTCCGGATCCACCGCACCGGAGCCGGTCGCGTCCCGCTCAGCGGGCACGCCGAACAGCATCAGCCCGCCGACACCGGCCTCGACGGCCTCGGCCGCCGCGGCGCGCAGCGAATCCCGGGTGTGCTGGACGACACCGGGCATGGACGGGATCGGCGCGGGCTCGTCGATGCCCTCGCGCACGAACATCGGCAGCACCAGATGGCGGGGCTGCACGGAGGTCTCGGAGACCAGTCGGCGTACCGCCGGATTGCGGCGCAGCCGGCGGGGCCGGTGCGAGGGGTACATCGGGGCGGCTCCCAAACGGGCTGGACGGGGATGTCCACCCGAGCCTAGCGATCCGGGCGAGCCGCTCACCGCGCCGGGCGGTGCGGCATTGCGCACAGCGGTGGGAAAGACGATGACGGCCGGGCGGGGACGCTCCCCGCCCGGCCGTCATCGGCGGCTCAGCTGCGGCGCGCGCGCTTGGCCTTCTTCGGCGGCGGGAGCGCGCCCTCGGCGCGCAGCCGGGCGGCGTGCTCGGCCAACGCGTCCACGAGCGCCTCCACGCTGGCGACCTCGGGCCGCACGTCCACCCGCAGGCCGAATTCCTTGGCGGTCTCCGCGGTGTTCGGGCCGATGCAGGCCACCAGGGTCCGCGCGTGCGGCTTGCCCGCGATGCCGACCAGGTTGCGCACGGTCGACGAGGACGTGAAGCACACCGCGTCGAACCCGCCGGTCTTGATCATCTCGCGGGTCTCGGCGGGCGGCGGCGCGGCGCGCACGGTCCGGTAGGCCGTCACGTCGTCCACCTCCCAGCCGCGCTCGCGCAGGCCAGCGGACAGCGTCTCGGTGGCGATGTCCGCGCGCGGCAGCAGGACCCGGTCGACCGGGTCCAGGATGTCGTCGTGCGGCGGGAAGTCCTCCAGCAATCCCTCGCTGGACTGGTCACCGGAAGGCAGGAGTTCCGGCGTGATGCCGAAATCGCGCACCTTGTCCGCAGTGGACTCGCCGACGCAGGCGATCTTCACGCCGGAGAAGGCCCGGGCGTCCAGGCCGAACTCGGCGAACTTCTCCAGCACGGCGCGCACCGCGTTGGCCGAGGTGAACACGACCCACTGGTAGCGACCGTCCACCAAGCCCTTGACCGAACGCTCCATCTGCGCGGGCGAACGCGGCGGCTCCACCGAGATGGTGGGCACCTCGTGCGACACGGCACCGTGCGACCAGAGCCGGTCACTCATCACACCGGCCTGCTCCTTGGTGCGCGGCACCAAGACCTTCCAGCCGTACAGGGCGCGGGACTCCCACCAGGACAGACCGCTGCGGTCCGCGGACACCTCGCCGATCGTCACGACCAGGTTGCCCTGCAGCTCACCGGCATCGGCGGCCAGCGAAGCCAGCGTCGTGTCGATCGTGCGCTGCTGCACCGTGGTGCCGTTGGAGGTCACCGCCACCTGCGTCTGCGCGGGCCTGCCGTGCTCCACCAGCGCGGAGGAGGCCTCGGCGAGGTGGCTGCCCGTGGTGTGCAGCACCAGGGCACCGGGTACCGCGGCCAGCGCGGCCCAGTCCACGTCACCGCGGACATCCACCTCGGTGTGCACCGCGCCGAGCGCGATGCCCGCGTACGCGGGAACCGCACTGCCCGCGGTGACACCGGGGATCACGTCGAAGGTGCTGCCGGTTTCGGCGACCTCGCGGACCTCCCGCACGACCGCGTCCGCGGTCAGCGGATCGGCCGCCACGAGGCGCACCACCGGTCGGCCGTTCGCGGCCTCGTTGGCCAGGTCCTTGGCCACATCCGCCGGATCGCCCACGGCGGGGCGCACTTCGGCGCCGTCCGCCGCCATGCCGACGATGTCGGCAGGTACGTCCGGGTCGGTCACCAGCACCGCGGCACGGGTGATCGCATCCCGGCCCCGAACGGTGAGCAGTCCGGCGTCACCAGGACCGGAGCCCACGAAAGCAATCCGTCCGGGGGTCTTGCGTGCTCGGGTCATCAGGGCACTCCCCATCAACTACTGCCCGGGGCCGCTGAGCATCGCGGCCCTGGCATCGAGCAGCTCATCGGCCAGATCACGGCCAAGCTGCTCGGCGGCGGTCGTCTCACCAGCAACGGAGGCGCGGACCAGCTGATCGTCACCGGTCGCAACCACCCCGCGCACGGACAGCCGCTGCGCCACGCGGCCATCTGCGTCGAGGTCCTCCACCACGTCGGCCAGCGCGCCGATGGGCGCGCTACAGCCTGCTTCGAGCGCGGCCAGCATGGCGCGCTCGGCGGCCACCGCAGCGCGGCTGGCCGGATCGTCCAGAACGGACTGCAGCAGGTGCTCGTTGTCCACGTCGTCGACGCGGCACTCCACTGCGAGCGCGCCCTGGGCGGGCGCGGGCAGCATCTGCAGCGGATCGAGCGTTTCTGTGATCACCTCGTGCCGGCCCACCCGGGCCAGCCCGGCGCGAGCGAGCACGACGGCGTCCACCTCGCCGTCGGTCACCTTGCGCATGCGGGTGTCCACATTGCCGCGGATGCCGCGCACCTCCAGACCGAGGCCGAGGGCCCGGATCTGGGCGGCGCGGCGCGGCGAACCGGTGCCCACGACGGAGCCCGGGGGCAGTTCACCGAGCGTCAGCCCGTCCCGCGCCACCAGCGCGTCCCGCGGGTCCTCGCGGACCGGGACGGCGGCCAGTGACAACCGGGGGTCGGGATCGGTCGGCAGATCCTTGTACGAGTGCACCGCCACGTCGACCTCACCCGCGGCCAACGCCTCGCGCAGCGCGGAGGTGAACACCCCGACGCCGATCTCGGAGATCGGCGCCGACGAGCGGTCGCCCGGGGTGCTCACCGACACCAGCTGGGTGCGGTACCCGGCGTCCTCCAGCCGCTCGGCGACCCAGCTGCTCTGGGCCATGGCCAGCGCACTACCGCGCGTTCCGATGCGCAGTGTTGCCATCAACGGTCCTCACCGTCCTGCTCGGGGAGATCGCAGAGCTCACCGTTGCCGGCGGCCTTGGCCCACTGCGTGCTCGCCACGCTGGCCCCGCCGGGCAGCACTTCGTCGGCCTGCGGGGAGCCGAGGACGGCGGTGGTCTGCGGATCCAGTTCGAAGAGTTCGCGGAGGGCATCGGCGTACCCGGAACCACCGGGCACCGACGCCAGCTGCTTGACGCGGACGGTCGGGGTGTGCAGCAGCTTGTCCACGACACGCCGCACCGCGCGGTCCAGCTCGTCGCGGACGCCCTCCTCCAGCTCGGGCAGCTTGGAGTCCAGCCGCAGCAGCTCCGCGTCGACCACCTCGGCGGCGCGCTTGCGCAGCGCGGTCACCGTCGGGGTCACCTCGGCCGACCGCTGGGCGGCGAGGTAGCCGCGCAGTTCCTCGGCCACGATCTCCGCGGCGCGTTCGGCCTCGCCCGCACCGCGCTGCTCGGTCAGCCGCTGCTGCAGCGTCGCCAGGTCGACCACGGCCACGCCGGGCAGCGCGGCGATCTCGGGAGCGGTGTCCCGGGGCAGGCCCAGGTCGCAGAAGACCAGCGGCCGGGCACCGCGCCCGGCCAGCGCGGTGGAGGCCACCTCTTCGGTGATCACCGTGCCCACCGCACCGGTGCAGGTCACGACCAGGTCCGCGGCGGAGATCGCGTCGTGCAGGCCGTCCAGTTCCCGCGCGTGCGCGCTGACGCCCTCGGCCTGCAGCGCCTCGGCCAGCCGCTGCCCGTTCGCCGCGGTGCGGTTGGCGATCACCACCTCGCCGATGCCCGCGCGGCGCAGCTGCGCGGCCGCCAGCCCACCCATCGACCCGGCGCCGACCAGCAGCGCGCTGCGTCCGGCCAGGCCGTCGAGGGCGGTGTCCGCGTCGGCCAGCCCCTCGGAGACGACCGAGGCGCCTTCGGCGTCGATGTCGGTCTCGGCGTGCACCCGCTTGCCGACCCGCAGCGCCTGCTGCGCGAGCTCGTGCAGCGTCTTGCCCACGGTCCCGGCCGCGTCCGCCGCGGCGTAGGAGTGCCGCAGCTGGCCGAGGATCTGCGCCTCGCCGACGACCATCGAATCCAGCCCGGCGGCGACCGAGAACAGGTGCTCGACGGCGGCCCCGGCGTAGTACACGTAGAGGTGGTCGGCGAGCTCGGCGACCTCGGCACCGGCGTGCCGCGCCAGCACCCGGGTCACGTCGTCCAGCCCGCCGTGGAAGGTCTCGGCGACCGCGTACACCTCGACCCGGTTGCAGGTGGAGGTGACGAACGCTTCGCAGAGGTGGTCGCTGTGCAGGAGCTCGCCGAGGATCTTGTCCAGCTGGTCGGCCGGGATGGCCACGCGCTCCAGCGTGCGCACCGGTGCCGTGCGGTGCGACATGCCGACGGTGATCAGGTTCACAGCCGTTCCACCATCCTGTTCACGGGGTCGATCTCCTGGGACATCCGGCCGGACGTCCCCGGCGGTCCGACGTCCACGCCGTCCACCCCGGCCACACCGGAACCGCCGGCGGTCTCGGGAGCGTCGGCGTCCTGCTGGCGCCGCGCCACGTGGAACGACAGGATCTGCATCTCCACCGCCAAATCGACCTTGCGCACTTCGACGTCCTCCGGAACCTGGAGGACCACCGGGGCGAAGTTCAGGATGCACGCGACGCCGCCGGCGACCAGCCGGTCGCAGACCTCCTGCGCGCCCTGCGCCGGCGTCGCGATCGCACCGATGGTGACCTCGCGCTCGATGCACACCTGCTCGATGTCATCGATGTGGTCCACCGGGATGCCGCCGACCGGGACACCGATCAGGTCCGAGTCCATGTCGAACAGCGCGGACACCGGGAAGCCCCGGCTCGGGAAGCCCCCGTAGTTGGCCAGCGCGTGCCCGAGGTTGCCGATCCCGGCGACGGCGACGCTGTGCTTGCGGGTGAGCCCGAGCGTGCGCTCGATCTGCCCGATGAGCACCGCCACCTCGTAACCGACCCCGCGCGTGCCGTAGCTCCCGATGTAGGAGAGGTCCTTGCGCAGCTTCGCGGAGTTCACCCCGGCAGCGGCGGACAACTCCTCGCTGGAGACGGTCGTGACCTCCTGCTCGGCCATCCCGGACAGCACCCGCAGGTACACGGCCAGCCGTGCCACCGCTGCCTCCGGGATCGCGCGGGCCCGCTCGCGGGCAGCGGGGACCTCGATCGCCGGCTCCGGGGATCCGGTACCGCCGGCACCCGACCCGTCACCGTCCTGCATGTCCGCTCCGTGGACCGCCACGCTGGATCTCCCTCACCCTGCCTGCTGCATTCGCCCGCGCCATGGCGCGCTCGCCCCACCGGCCCGCACTTCCGGCTTCGCTGGAGGCAGGAACACGGCACCGGGGCGGCCGGTCCAACCGGCTCGGCACCCGAGCCCGGCGAGACCCGTCCGGTCCGGCACCCGATCCGACATCGAGCACCCGGGGGCACCGCCCGCCACACCGTAACCATTTGTGAACGCATGCACAAAGTCACCGGACCGCTGCCGCACCGCTTCCGCGAACCTCCTCGCGACATCATTGCTGATGCCCCCTCGACGTGCCAAAACGCGTGGTCTGCGGCACGTGGGCCGGGTCAGGGCGAGCTCGCCAGCGCGGCGCGCAGCCGCTGCTCCTCCACCCGCCAGAATCCGTGCTCGGCTCCATCGATCAAGATCACCGGGACCCGGTCGCCGTACTCGGCGCGCAGCTCCGGATCGGCGTCCACGTCGGCGCTCGACCAGTCGGCGCCCAACTCCGCGCAGATCCGCTGCACGTCCTGCACCGCGTCCACGCAGGCGTGGCACTCCGCACGGGTCAGCACGGTCACTTCGGGCATGCCTTCTCCCTGTCTCGCGAACCGGACGCCGAGCACGATTACCAGGTTCCGCGCGCCCCGGCGCGTCCGGGCGGCGGGACGCGCAGCCGCGGTGGGCGGCTGACGCGGCGCGCCCGCACCGGACCTCCGAGGTTACGCGCCGACGGAGTGACCACCGGTGATTGCGAACACTCTCCGGAGAACTGAACCACTCTTTCGCGTGGCGGAAATCACCACCAAACTGCGGCGACCCCCGCCACAACATCACGCAACGCGTTCATCTCATCACTGCTTTGCACTACCTACTTATGAGTAGCTACCCGTATGCTGCTGCCCCAACCCGCAGGACGGTGGCAGCCCGGCACGCGCTCGTCCCCCGCGCCACGGAAGGCCGGTCCGCCAACGACGGCAGGAGGTCGGAGTCATGAGCACGCCGAACACGCTCACCCGCGCCACCCCGCTCACCCCGATCAGCTCCGACCACCCGGCAGCACGGGACTCCCCCGAACACACCGCGGTGCCCGCGGTCCCCGGAACCGTCGAGTACCCGGCCGCCCCCGACCACCCGGGGCCCCTCGACCACCCCGGGCCCCTCGACCACCCCGGGTTCCCCGAACATCCCGGGTCCCCGGACCATCCCGGCACCTCCGAACACCTCGGCCCCGCGGAACCCGCGGGGACTCCGGAGCGGGGGGCCGCCGATCCCGCGCGTCGCATCGCCGTGCGCCAGGGCGGCACCAACTGGGCCTACGTGCGCGCAGCGCAGCGCGGCGACACGGACGCGTTCGGCCGCCTCTACGACGAGTACGCGCAGATCGTCTACCGCTACGTGCTGTTCCGGGTCAGCGACCACTGCCTGGCCGAGGACATCACCAGCGAGACCTTCCTGCGAGCCATGCGGCGCATCGCCTCGGTCAGCTACCAGGGGCGCGACGTCGCGGCGTGGTTCATCACCATCGCCAAGAACCTGATCCTGGACCACATCAAGTCCAGCCGGAACCGGTTGGAAGTGCCGACCTCCGACCTGGCCGACACCACGCCGGCCGGCCGCACCTCGGCGGGCCCCGAGCAGCACGTGCTCACCAATGCCACCAACCACGAGCTGCTCAGCTGCGTGCGGCGGCTGAACCCCGACCAGCGCGAATGCATCCACCTGCGGTTCCTGCAAGGCCTTTCCGTCACGGAAACCGCCGCGGCGATGCGACGCAACGAAGGTGCGATCAAAGCTTTACAACACCGGGCGATCCGGCGCCTGGCCCAACTGCTGCCGGACGACCTGCGCTGAGCAGCGACGGGCGGACGCTCCGAACGCGGCCAGGTGACCGCCGCCGGTTGGACTCAGGTCTTAAGCTGGAAAGTGGTCGGGACCGGACCACCCGGACGGCCGGGCCCGGCGGCCGTCGGGCGACCAGACAACACCGGCGAGACCCGGGAGGCGCGGCGGTGCCGACACGGCAGGGCTCGGTCGACGATGCGGATCAGGACGGCCCACGGATGCCCCGGCGGATGGAGAGCTTCGACAGCGCGAAGGTCGCCGGGCGGGCGTCCGCCGAAGCGGCCGTGGCCGCGGCGGGTGAACCGGACGCCTCGCTGACCACCCCGGCCGATCTCACCGCAGCCGCGTTCTTCGACGTGGACAACACGATGATGATGGGCGCCTCGCTGTTCCACTTCGCCCGCGGACTGGCCGCCCGCAAGTTCCTGACCGCCTCCGACCTGGCCGGATTCGCCTGGCAGCAGCTCAAGTTCCGGGTCGGCGGCCGGGAGAACGCGCAAGACATGCAAGCGAGCCGGGAGCAGGCGCTGTCCTTCGTCGCCGGGCGCAAGGTCTGCGAGCTGGTGGAGCTCAGCGAGGAGATCTACGACGAGCTGATGGCCGACCGCATCTGGGCGGGCACCCGCGAACTCGCGCAGCGGCACCTGGACACCGGGCAGCGGGTGTGGCTGGTCACCGCGACCCCGGTCGAGCTCGCGCAGATCATCGCGCGCCGGCTCGGCCTGACCGGCGCACTGGGCACGGTGGCCGAGAGCACGGACGGCATCTACACCGGCAGGCTGGTCGGCGAGATGCTGCACGGCAGGGCCAAGGCGCACGCGGTCCGCGCACTGGCGGCCAGTGAAGGCCTGGACCTGCGCCGCTGCACCGCGTACTCGGACTCGGCCAACGACGTGCCGATGCTGTCCACGGTCGGCACCGCGGTGGCGGTCAACCCGGACCAGGGCCTGCGCGAGATCGCCCGGGACCGCGGCTGGCAGATCCGCGACTTCCGCACCGGGCGCAAGGCCGCCCGCATCGGCATGCACTCGATGCTGGGGGCCAGCGCCCTCGCCGGTGCGGTCGCCGCCGGTCTGGCCTACCGGCGGCGCGACCGCTCCTGACGACGACCGCGGCGGGCCCCGCTGCGGTGTCGGCTCAGGTGGGCGCGGCCTCGGAACTGGGTTCGCGCCCGGAGGCCTGCTCCGGGACCCCGCCGCTCGCACTCGGCCGCGCCAGGGTCGTGACCAGCTCGTCGTCCTCGATCGAGGCGACGATCGTGTCTCCCGGTTGCACGTCCCCGGCCAGCAGCAACCGCGAGATCCGGTTGTCCAGCTGGCTCTGGATCGTGCGGCGCAGCGGCCGGGCGCCGAACTCGGGCTGGTAACCGCGGCGGGTCAGCCACTGCTTTGCCTCGTCAGTGATCTCCAGATCGACGTCCTGCGCGCGCAGCAGCCGCCTGCTGCGCGCCAGCATCAGGTCCACGATCCGCGCCAGCTCGTCCTCGCCGAGCCGCTGGAAGATGATGATCTCGTCCACCCGGTTGAGGAACTCCGGCGCCAGCCAGCCGTGCAGATCGTCCATCAGCTGGTCGCGGATCTCGTCCACCGCGCCCTCGTGCGCGAGGATCCGCTGGGCGCCGATGTTGCTGGTCATGATGATCACCGTGTTGCGGAAGTCCACGGTGCGCCCTTGCGCGTCGGTCAGCCGCCCGTCGTCGAGCACCTGCAGCAGCGCGTTGAACACGTCCCGGTGCGCCTTCTCGATCTCGTCGAACAGCAGCACGCTGTACGGCTGCCTGCGCACCTTCTCGGTGAGCTGGCCCGCCTCCTCGTAGCCGACGTAGCCGGGCGGGGCGCCGAGCAGCCGGGACACGGTGTGCTTCTCCTGGAACTCGCCCATGTCGAACCGCACCAGCCGCTGCTCGTCGCCGAACAGGTTCGCCGCCAGCGTCTTGGCCAGCTCGGTCTTGCCGACACCGGTCGGCCCCAGGAACAGGAACGAGCCGATCGGCCGGTCCGGATCGCCCATCCCGGCGCGGCTGCGCCGCACGGCCTCGGCGACCGCGGCCACGGCCTCCTGCTGACCCACCACGCGCTCGTGCATGGCCTCGTCCAGGTTCATCAGTCGGTCCTTCTCGCTGGCCGTGAGCTGGGCGACCGGGATCCCGGTGCGCCGGGACAGGACCTCGGCGATGTCCTGCGGGGTGACGTCGGCGACGCCTTCGCGGCGCTCGGCCTGCCCGGCGAGCTCGCCCTCGGCGACCTCCAGCCGGTGCTTGATCTCCGCGGCCCGGTCGTAGTCCTCGGCCGAGACGGCCTGGTCCTTCTCCCGGCGCAACTTGGCGATCTCGTCCTCCCGCTCGCGGACGCCGGTGCTGCGGTTGAGGCTGCGCAACCGCACGCGGGCACCGGTCTGGTCGACGAGGTCGATCGCCTTGTCCGGCAGGAACCGGTCGCTGACGTAGCGGTCGGCCAACACGGCGGCCGATTCCAGCGCTTCATCGGTGAACCGGACCCCGTGGTGCGCCTCGTAGGAATCGCGCAGCCCCTGCAGGATCTCCACCGTCTCGGCCACCGTGGGCTCGGGGATCATCACCGGCTGGAAGCGCCGCTCCAGGGCGGCGTCCTTCTCCACGTGCTTGCGGTACTCGTCGATGGTCGTCGCGCCGACCACGTGCAGTTCGCCGCGGGCCAGCGCCGGTTTGAGGATGTTGCCCGCGTCCATGCTGCCCTCGGCCGAGCCCGCGCCGACCACGGTGTGCAGCTCGTCGATGAACATGATCACCGAACCCTCGGCCGCGCGGACCTCATCGATGACCTTCTTCAACCGCTGCTCGAACTCGCCGCGGTACTGTGAACCGGCGACCAGGCCGGTCATGTCCAGGGCCACCACCCGTTTGTCCTGCAGCGTCTCCGGGACGTCCCCCGCGATGATGCGCTGCGCCAGCCCCTCCACGATCGCGGTCTTGCCGACGCCGGGTTCGCCGATGAGCACCGGGTTGTTCTTCGTCCGCCGGGAGAGGATCTCCACGGTCTGCTCGATCTCCTCGCCACGGCCCACCACGAGGTCCAGCGCACCGGACCGGGCCTGGGCGGTCAGGTCCCTGCCGTACTCGTCCAGCGTCGGCGTCTCGCTGGACGGCGCATTCGGCGCCCCCTCGGCCTGCGTGGAGCGCTCGACCCGCTCGCGCAGCTTGCCCGTGCTGATCTCCTGCGAGTCCAACAGCTTGACCGCGGCCGAGTTCGGGTCGTCGAGCAGGGCGCTGAGGATGTGCTCCGGGCCGATGTAGGACACCCCCGCGGCTTGCGACCGGGCGTGCGCGCCGATCAGCGCGCGCTTGGCCGCGGGCGTCAGCCCCGGTTCGGCCGAGGGCTGGCCGGAGGCGCCCGGCAGGATCTCGGCGATGCGCTCGGCGAGGTGGTCCGGTTCGGCGCCGGCGGCGATCAGCAGGTCGCGGGACGGGCTGACCCGGGTGGCCGCCCACAGCAGGTGCTCGGTGTCCAGATCGGCGCTGCCGTCCTGCTCGGCCCGCGCCGAAGCCGTGCGCAGCAGCTCGGTTGCCGAATCGCTGAGGAGTCTGCCGATCGGCACCCGCTGCACGTTCGGGGGCGCGTTGCGCGGCGACGTGCCGAAGAACCGGTCCAGCAGATCGGCGAAGGGGTCCTGGGAGCCGAACGGGGTCGGGAAGCTCATCGTGCACCATCCTTCGCGGCGGAGAACGCTCCCGGTCCGGCCGCGCGGCGCGGTGCCTCCGCGGGGAATCGGTCCCCGCGGGCCCCGGGCGGCCGGGCCACCTGGCAGTGACCGGGTGCGCGGCCCCGGCCGGTACGAATACACCAAGGCGCGGCGGGTCCCGCAACGCGGCGCAGGTCGGGCCGCCGCTTGCGGCGGCCCGGTTCGGGTGAACGCCTGGGACGCGGGCTCAGCCGAGGAAGATGTTGGTGCGCTGGGACAGCTGCCGGTACAGCATCTGCTGGATGTGCTCGCGCACCTGGTCGGTCAGGCTGAAGACGAGCATCGGGTCGTCCGCCGAGCCTTCCGGGTAGTCGGCGGTCTCGATCGGCTCACCGAACTCGATGTACCATTTGGACGGCAGCGGAACCGCGCCGAGCGCGCCGAAGTGCGGGAACAGCGGGGTGATCGGGAAGTAGGGCACGCCGAACAGCCGGGCCAGCGGGCGGATGTCGGCGAGCTTGGGGTAGATCTCCTCGGCCCCGACGATCGCGCACGGCACGATCGGCGCCCCGGTGCGCAGCGCGGCCGAGACGAAACCACCCCGGCCGAAGCGCTGCAGCTTGTAGCGGTCCTTGAACGGTTTGCCGATCCCCTTGAAACCCTCCGGCCAGACGCCGACCAGCTCACCGCCGGTGAGCAGGCGCTCCGCATCCGGGTTGCAGGCCAGGGTGTGCCCGGCTTTGCGGGCCACCGCACCGACCATGGGCAGCCGGAACGCCAGATCCGCCGCCAGCATCCGCAGGTGCCGGTGCGCCGGATGATCGTCGTGCAGCGCGACCGTGGTCATCAGCGCGTCCCACGGCAGCGTGCCGGAATGGTTGGCCACCACCAGCGCGCCGCGCTCGGCGGGGACGTGGTGGGTACCGATGGTGTCCACCCGGAACCACTGCTCGTAGAACGGGCGCAGGATGCGCAGGAACACCTCGTCGTTGAGCTCGCGGTCGAACCCGAACTCGTCCACCCGGTAGTCGCCGAGCAGCCGCCTGCGGGTGAAGGCCAGCGCGTCCAGCACGGCTTCCTGCCAGCCCGGCTCGTCCTGCCCGGTCTCCTCGGCCAGCGGGCGGCGATCCCGTTCCCGTTCCGTGCTGTGCAGCGGGATCACCTGCGCGTCCGCCATCGCTTCTCCTCGTGTCAGCGCATGCGCGCGAGCGCGTCGCCCACACCGCGCTCGACGGCCATGATGTCGTCCGGATCGATCATCGGGCGCAGCCCCCGGCCGTGCACGAAATCGTCGAACGCCTGCCGAGTCGTCCACCGCGGGGTGAACCCGAACTCCTCCTGCAACCGCGTGGTGTCCAGCACCCGGCCGAAACCGAGGTAGCGCAACTGCTCCGGGGAGAAGTCGACGAGCCGGGCGCCGCGGAAGAACTGCGCCAGCGGGGGCACCGCCAGACCGGGCAGCGGCACCGCGGGGCGGCCGGCGCGGCGGATCGCCTGGGACAGCAGCAGCACGCCGGCGCCGGCGACGTTGAACACGCCGGGGCGGTCCTGCCGGGTCGCGTGCTCCAGCACGGCCAGCGCGTCCTCGGAGTGCAGCAGCTGCAGGCGCGCGTCGAAGCCGAATACGGTCGGGATCACCGGCAGCGAGAAGTAGCGGGGCAACATCGCGTCGATGCGCGGGCCGATCAGGTTGCTGAACCGCAGCATCGTGATGTCGACCTCGGGCCTGCGCCTGCCGAAACCGCGCACATAGCCCTCGATCTCCGCGGCGTCCTTGGCGTAACCGGAGGAGGGCAGCCCCTTGGGCTCGATGCCCTCGGTGAACACCGCCGGGTCCCGCGAGCTGGAGCCGTACACCGCGCAGGTCGACCGGATCACGAGTTTGCGCACGGAAGCGGAGTTCTGGCACGCGGCGAGCAGCTGCATCGTGCCGATGACGTTCATTTCCTTCATCGTGGCGCGCCCGCCGGAACCGGTGTGCGTGTTGACCGCGGCGTGCACCACGGTGTCCACGTGACTGCTGTCGATCACCTTGTTGATGAGCGGGTTGCGGATGTCGGCGCGCACGAACTCGGTGCGCCCCATCTTGCGCAGCAGATCACGTCCGGGACGGACGGTGTCCACCCCGAGGACCCGTTCGATGCTCGGGTCGGCGGCCAGGCGCGCGGCGAGGTGGCCGCCGAGGAACCGGCTCACACCGGTCACCAGCACGACGTTCGGACTCATGGGTCCCCCTGCGCTGTTCGACCCGGGCTATCGCTGTGCCGGCCAGGGCTGCCGTTGTGCCGACCCGGGCTGCCGCTGGGCGGGCGCGGGCCACGACCGATCGCCGTGATGCTACCCGTTATCGCGACCACGGCTCGCCATTCGTGAGGTAACGAAACGACGTCCGCGGGGAACACCGCGTAACGGAAATCGGGCGAGGGCCCGGGAACGCGAAACCGCCGCCGACTACGAGGCCGGCGGCGGTGCGGAGCGGGAGCTGCGCTGGCTCACTTGCCCAACTTGCGACGCTGCACGCGCGTCCTGCGGAGCAGCTTGCGGTGCTTCTTCTTCGACATGCGCTTGCGGCGCTTCTTGATGACCGAGCCCATGCGCGGACTCCTTCGCTGTCGGGGGCACTTCGATGTCTGCACCGCACCGGTGCAGCCGCAGGAAGCGCGCGCACCAGGCACGACCAACACGGGACTTTACCCGCCCGGGTCCGGTGCCCTGCGCGCGCGGCCCCGCGACGCCGCGGCGACGACCGGCGGCGACGTCGGACCCTCCCGGTCAGCCCGCGCTGTAGTAGGCGTTCTCCAGGTACGCGTGCACATCCTTTTCCGCGACCCGGAACGACCGGCCGACGCGCGCCGCGGGGAGTTCGCCCGCGTGCACCAGCCGGTAGACGGTCATCTTGGACACCCGCATCAGCTTGGCCACCTCGGCGACGGTCAGGAACCGCACCTGCCCCATCGGAGGTGCCTGCTGGCTCGGTTCGGAGTTGGCAGACATGCTTCACCGTGCCCTTCAGCACGCTTCGCGTCCGCCGGCTTCCCCTCCGGCGGAAACCTCACGCACGTGCTCCATCGAGAGTAGCGGGACGGCTGGGATGGCTGCGATGCCCGAAGTGCGCGGGATCGACTTGCACCGGGTCAGTCCTCGTGGGCCCTGCCCAGCTCCGCCGAGCGTTGCCGGGCGGCTTCCACGGCGTCGACCACGGCCGACCGGACGCCGTGCCGGTCCAGTTCGCGCAACCCGGCCGCCGTGGTCCCGCCCGGGGAGGTGACCGCCTCGCGCAGCCGGCCGGGGTGCGCGCCGTCGGTGCGCAGCATGGCGGCCGCACCCGCTGCGGACTGCACGACGAGTTCGGCAGCGGTGTCCCGCGGCACGCCGGCCAGCACACCGGCCTCGATCATGGATTCGACCAGGTAGTAGAAGTAAGCCGGGCCGGAGCCGGACAGCGCGGTGGCGGCGTCCTGCTGCCCCTCGGGAACCAGCACCGCGGAGCCGACGCTGGACATCATCTCCTCGACCAGCTTGAGGTCGGCGTCCTGCGCGTGCGCACCACCGGAGATGGCGCTCATCGCCTCGCCGACCAGCATCGGCGTGTTCGGCATCACGCGGACCACGGCCGTGCCCGCGGGCAGGCTGCGCTCGAACAGCGAGGTGGGCAGCCCGGCGCACAGCGAGACGACGAGCTCGCGCCCGGTCATGTTCGGCGCCACCTCGGCCAGCAGCGGGTCGATGTCCTGCGGCTTGACCGCCACCGCCAGGACGTCGGCGTCCCGCACCGCCTGGGCAACCTCGACCGCGGCGACGCCGTAGCGGTCGGTGAGTTCGGCAGCACGAGCCGGGTAGCGCTCGGTGAACTGCAACTCGCCCGGGGACCACCCGGCCGAGATCAGGCCCGAGAGCAGCGATTCCCCGATCTTTCCCGCACCGAGAACGGCAATGCGCGTCATGCAGCTCAGGGTGCCAGACCACGCAGCGCAGGCGGTACGAGCCGACCCGTCACGCAGCGTCGCCGCGCGCGGGCGATTCGGGAACTTCCCGCGGACCACCCGAACGAACTAATGTGGCTATCACCACAGCGCCCGCCACGGCCGAGTGATCTTTCGCGCACCAGGGGCGACCAGACCGAAGGAGCTCTGAGAACCAGATGCTGAGCACGATGCAGGACGGCGCGTTGTCGATCGCCCGGATCCTGCGCCAGGGCAGCGGACCGCACGGGTCCGCGGAGATCGTCACGTGGACCGGTGCCGAACCGCGCCGCACCACCTATGCGCAGATCGGCAGGCGCGCCGCGCAGCTCGCGCACGCGCTGCGCGGGCTCGGCATCACCGGGGACGACCGGGTCGGCACGTTCATGTGGAACAACGCCGAGCACGTCGAGGCGTACTACGCGGTGCCGTCGATGGGCGCCGTGCTGCACACGCTGAACATCCGGCTGTTCCCGGAACAGCTGGTCTACATGGCCGACCACGCGCAAGACCGGGTCATCCTGGTCGACGCGACGCTGCTGCCGCTGTTCGGCAAGATCCTCCCGCAGCTGCGCGAGGTGCGGCACGTCATCGTCGTGGGCGGGGACGCGTCGGCGATCGAGGCGCCCGCGGGCGTCGAGGTGCACGACTACGAGCAGCTGCTGGCCGGCCAGCCGGAGGAATTCGCGTGGCCGGACGTGGACGAACGCAGCGCGGCGGCGATGTGCTACACGTCCGGCACCACCGGGAACCCGAAGGGCGTCGTCTACTCGCACCGGTCCATCTACCTGCACTCGATGCAGGTGTGCATGACCGACGGGATGGCGCTGGGCCAGACCGACCGCGCGCTGGCCGTGGTGCCGATGTTCCACGTGCTGTCCTGGGGCCTGCCCTACGCCGCACCGATGGTGGGCGCCTCGATCATCATGCCGGAGCGCTTCCTGCAGCCGGAACCGCTGGTGCGGATGATCGTGTCCGAGCAGGCCACGATGGCCGCGGCGGTGCCCACGATCTGGCAAGGGGTGCTGCAGCAGCTGGAGGCGCAGCCGGAGGACATCTCCTCGCTGCGCGAGGTCGTCGTCGGCGGCTCGGCCTGCCCGCCGTCCCTGATGCGCGACTTCGAGGAGAAATACGACGTCCCGGTGCTGCACGCGTGGGGCATGACCGAGACGTCCCCGCTGGGCAGCGTCGCCCGTCCTCCCGCGGGGGTCGACGAGGAACAGCGCTGGGCCTACCGGCGGAGCCAGGGCCGGTTGTCCACGAGCGTGCGCGCGCGGCTGGTCGACGACACCGACCACGAGCTGCCCTGGGACGGGTCCAGCGTCGGTGAGCTGGAGGTCGCCGGGCCGTGGATCACCGGGTCCTACTACGGCGAGGACGACCCGGAGAAGTTCCACGACGGCTGGCTGCGCACCGGCGACGTCGGCTACATCACGCCGGACGGGTTCCTCAACCTCACCGACCGCTCCAAGGACGTGATCAAGTCCGGCGGCGAGTGGATCTCCTCGGTCGAGCTGGAGAACCTGGTGATGGGCCACCCGGCCGTGGCCGAGGCGCTGGTGATCGGCGTTCCGGACGAGAAGTGGTCCGAGCGGCCGCTGGTGGCGGTCGTGCTGCGCGAGGGGCATGCGGCCGACGCCGCCGAGCTGCGCGAGTTCGTGGCCGAGAAGGTGGCCCGCTGGCAGGTTCCGGACTACTGGACGTTCGTGGCCGAGGCGCCGAAGACCAGCGTCGGCAAGTTCGACAAGAAGCGGCTGCGCAAGCAGCACGCGGACGGCGAGCTGGACGTGCTGCGCCCCTGACGGCGGCACCTGTCCCCGCTGCGGTCCGCCCGAGTTCCGGTGCGGACCGCAGCGGGCTGACCCGGTCCCGCGCGGATCAGTCCCGCTCCGGGGCGAGCGCCAGCTGGCGGGCCTGGCAGACTAGCCGGCCCATCGAGTCGACGACCGTGACGTCCTCGTCGAACCACGAGCCCTGCACCGCGCGGGACTCGGCCTGGAGGCGCAACCAGCCGTTGGCCGGCCGGGCGCGCAGCAGCGCGGTGAGCTGGACCGTGGGCGACCAGCCGAACCGCCCGAGGTTGAACGTCACCGGCACCGTGAGGTCCCCGGCCAGCAGCCCGAACAGCGCATCCGGAAACCCGGACTGCGGACGGGCCCACAGCCGCAGCCGCGGCGGACCCTGCTCCCCGCGCAGGAAAGCGGCCGTGCCCGGATCCAGCCGCACGTCGCAGACCTTGGACAGCGCGAAGAACGTGCGCGCCTCGGACGAACCGAGGTCGATCGCCGAGGTGGGCGGGTTCACCGGCATGTCCGGCACCTGCGACCACTCCGCTTCGTCGGCGGCGAACTCACCGGTGGTGACCGTCGCGTCCACGCAGGCGCGGCCGCGCTGCTCCAGCACCAGGCGCAGCACGGCCGTGGTCCGGCCGGTCTTGAGCCGTTCGGTGCGGATCAGCACGGGTCCGACGCGCGGGGCGTGCAGGAACTGGGCGCTCACGGCCAACGGCGACTCACCTGTCGCGAGCTCGGCGGCTCGGGCGAGCACGGCGAGCAGGTAACCGCCGTGCGGGCGGTCGCCCACCGACCAGTCGGGATCGAGGCTGGCGGTGCAGCTGCCGTCTCCCAGCGGTCGTACGGAGATGGCCGTGGCGAACGGGGCGAGCTCCTGGCTCACGTGCGCTCCGCCGCGGGGTCAGCGGCCGCGCCGAGAAAAAGGTTCATGTTCTCGAATTCTAATGAACGCTCCGCGATGTTGATCAACGGGAAGCGGCGGGACCGGAATCCCCGCGCACCGGCTCCAGGTGCAGCCGCGCGAACAGCTGCGCCTCGGCCAGCAGGGCCGCCCGCTGCTGCGCCGTGCGCGCCTTCCGGGTGTTGACCTCCAGCACGACCGCGCCCCGGTAGCCGTCGGCGGCCAGCGCCTCGCAGACCTCCGCGCACGGCTGGTTGCCCTGCCCGGGAACGAGGTGCTCGTCGCGCGGCGCGCCGGTGCCGTCGGCCAGGTGCACGTGGGCCAGGCCGTCCTTCATCCGCTTGAGCAGCTCGATCGCGTCCACGTGCGCCGCGGCCGCGTGCGAGACGTCCAGCGTGTAGTTGCGGTAGCCGACCTCGGTGGGATCCGGCGAGGGCTTGAACGCGGAGAGCCCGGCGCCCTTGCCACCGCGCAGCCTGCTCCAGGTGTTCGGCGGGCGCAGCGGGAACATGTTCTCCACCGCCACGGAGATCCCGCTGGTCTCCTCCAGCTCGCCGACCAGTTCGCCGAAACCCTCCGCGTAGCGGCGCTGCCAGCGGAACGGCGGGTGCACGACGACGGTCGACGCCCCCAGCTCGCTCGCCGCCACCACCGCGCGCCGCAACCGCTCCTCCGGCTCCGCCGACCACACCCGCTGGGTGATCAGCAGGCAGGGCGCGTGCACGGCGAGGATCGGCACCCCGTGCTGCTCGGACAACCGGTGCAGCGCGGCCACGTCCTGGCTCACCGCGTCCGCCCACACCATCACTTCGACACCGTCGAACCCGAGATCGGCGGCCATCTCGAAAGCCGCCCTGGCAGGTTGCGGCCACACCGAGGCGCTGGACAGCCCCACCGGGATCCGATCGGGGGCCGTCTGCCGCGGCTCCGCATCACGTTGCTCTGTCATGACCCGACCAGGATGACTGAGGGTTGGCGGGACGTTGCGCAGAGGTAGTCCCTGGCGGAGTGCCCGCGCGGCGGTGCGAGCCGCGTGCCCCGCCGGGTACGGGGGAACTCGGGGGAAGCACGCCCTAGTGGTTGATCAGCAGCAGCGCCGCGGGCGACATGGTGCACAGCACCCCGGCGAGCACGGCCAGCAACATCGTCTGCAAGTCGTTGCTGCGCAAGACCTTCCACGCGACGAACACCAGGCAGGCGCTGACCATCAGCGCCGCGGCCAGCGCCGCGAACGCGTTGGCCGCCCACAGCCAGCGGAAGCCCAGCCAGAGCACACCGCCGCCGACCAGGGCACCCACCACCTGCACGGCCAGCACGCCCCATTCCCGGCCCGCCGACGGAGCCGGTTCCTCCTCCTCGGCCAGCTCGGACGAGCCGATGCCCGCGGGCAGTTCCGGGTCGTAGTCATCGGCGTACGCGGCATCTCCGCCGCGGGCCGCCCCCGGGTACTCGTCATCCGAGCGGTCGCCGAAGGCGTTGTCCAGGTCGTAGTCGTACGGATCGGGCTGCGGGTCGTCGTCGGGGGCCGGGGCGGCCGGCGCCAGGAAGGTCGTGCCGTGCTGGTCCGGCTGGGCCGGGAGCTCGACGGGCGGCAGCTGCACCGTCGCGCCTTCGACCTGCTGCGCGGGTGGCGCGGGCGCCTGCGGGGCGGGCGGTGGGGAAGCGGGGAGCGCAGGCTGTTGCAGCGTGGTCTCGGTATCGGCGTCGGCATCCGCGTCCACGGCCCCGCCGCGGCTTCCGCCCGCCGAGGCGAACCGCTGCGCCCAGTAGTTCGCCCCCTCGGCCTGGGCCGCCGGCACCGCGGGCTGCTCACCGGACTGCTGCGCGCGATCGGCCTCGCTGCCCGCCGGTGGTCCCGGGGGCGGGGCGACCGGCCCCGGCGGGGCCTGCGGCGGTTGGGCCGGCGCGCTCGGGACCTGCTCGGGCTGCGGGGCTTGCTCCGGCTGCGGGGACGGCCGGTGGCTGCGGGTCTGCGGCGGCTCGGCGTCCGGGTCGATCGGCCGCAGTTTGCCGCTGTCGGACAGCACCCGGTCGATGATCGCCTGCGGCGCGGTCTCGGTCGGATCCTCCGCGCGCCTGCGGCGCTTGCGGGCGTTGCGCTGACCGCTGTCGTCGTTGCCGTACTCGGCGAGCAGCTCCGCCACGGTGCGCTGCGTGGGCTGTTCGGCCCCGCTGTCCCGACTCATCGATCCCACCGTGTCCCGTGCTGTTCCTGCAGTCCAAATCCTTCCGCGGTCCCCGACTCCGCCGACCCGATCTCGGACCGGGCCTCGGGTGCAGTGTGCCGGTCTCCGTGCACGCGGTCCAGCCGCCGCAGGATCACCCCCTCCCGCAACGCCCAGGGGCAGATGTCGAGTTCCCGCAGGGACAGCGCCCGCATCGTGGCCTCGGCCACCAGCGCTCCGCCGACCAGCTGGTGCGCGCGCGCCGAACTCACTCCGTCGAGCGTCGCGAGATCGCCGGACCCCATCCTGGTGATGAACGTCAGCAGCCGGTGCAGGCCGGACTCGGTCAGCGTCCGCGGCACCCGCGGCCCGGCCGAGGCAGCAGCTGCCCCGGTCAGCCGGGCCAGCGTGCGGAACGTCTTCGAGGTGGCCACGGCCCGGTCCGGCGCACCGGCCTCGCGGAACCGCTCGGCCACCGGTGCCAGCTGTTCGTCCAGCCAGCCGCGCACCTTGTCCAGGTCGTCGCGCCCGGGCGGATCGCCGGGCAGCTGCCGCGCCATCCGGCCGGCGCCCAGCGGGAGCGACTCGGCCACAGCCGGCTCCTCATCGATGCCGACGGCCATCTCCAGCGAACCGCCGCCGATGTCCAGCAGCAGCAGGTTCCCGGCCGACCAGCCGTACCAGCGGCGCGCGGCGAGGAAGGTCAGCCGGGCCTCCTCCGTCCCGGGCAGCACCTCCAACTGCACTCCCGTCTCGGATCGCAGCCGATCGAGCACCTCCGCCGAGTTGTCCGCCTCGCGGATGGCCGAGGTCGCCAGGCCCAGCAACTCGTCGCAGCCCGCCCGGTCCGCGGCTTCCCGCGCCCGCTGCACGGTGCGGATCAATTCGTCGGCATCCGCCTCGCCGAGCCGGCCGCACTGCGCACCGATCCGCTCGGCCAACCGGAGCGCGGTCTTCTCGGACGTCATCGGGGTGGGGTGGCCACCGCGGCGCGCGTCCACCACGAGGAGGTGGACGGTGTTGGACCCCACGTCGAGCACACCCAGGCGCATGGCGGACAAGTTACCGGCCGGAGACCTGCCGGCACCGCATCTCGGGACATCGGCGACACGTGACGCGCACCGCTCCGCCCGCCGGGCGGAAGGCCGTCAGGTCTCGAACTTGTACCCGAGCCCGCGCACAGTGATCAGGTACCGCGGGTCGGTGGGATCCGGTTCCAGCTTCGAGCGCAGCCGTTTGACGTGCACGTCCAGCGTCTTGGTGTCGCCGACGTAGTCCGCCCCCCACACCCGGTCGATCAGCTGCGCCCGGGTCAGCACGCGCCCGGTGTTGCGCAGCAGGTACTCCAGCAGGTCGAACTCCTTGAGCGGGAGGCTGACCTCCTCGCCGTGCACGGTCACCACGTGCCGCTCCACGTCCACCCGGACCGGCCCGCCGGCGAGCACCTGCTCCTGCGGTTCCTCGACCTCGCCGCGGCGGCGCAGCACCGCGCGCACCCGGGCGATGAGCTCGCGCGCCGAGTACGGCTTGGTGACGTAGTCGTCGGCGCCCAGCTCCAGGCCCACGACCTTGTCGATCTCGCTGTCCCGCGCGGTGACCATGATCACCGGCACCGCGGAGCGCTGGCGCAGCTGCTTGCACACGTCGGTCCCGCTCATCCCGGGCAGCATCAGGTCCAGCAGCACGATGTCGGCACCGTTGCGGTCGAACTCGTCCAAGGCCGCCTGCCCGTCCGCGGCCACCGCCGCGGTGAAGCCCTCCTTGCGGAGCATGAAGGTAAGCGGGTCGGCGAAGGACTCCTCGTCCTCCACGATCAACACCCTGGTCACCGAATTCCTCCCGTTTCGACAGCGGCGCGCCCGTCCGCGCCTTCGACAGCGGACCCGGCGGTCACCACCGCCCGATCCGGTTCGGCGGCGAGTTCCTCACCGTCCGCCGGGCCGTGCGCGGGCACCCGGAGCGTGAACGTGGAGCCGGTTCCCGGCCTGCTCCACAGCACCACTTCGCCTCCGTGGTTGGCCGCGACGTGCTTGACGATCGCCAGGCCCAGCCCGGTCCCGCCGGTGGCCCGCGACCGCGCCGGGTCCACGCGGAAGAACCGCTCGAAGACCCGCTCGTGGTGTTCGGGGGCGATGCCGATGCCCCGGTCGGTCACCGAGATCTCCACGTAGTCGCCGGACACGCGGCGGCTCACCGACACCGCGCTGTGCGGCGGGGAGTAGGACACGGCGTTGTCGACGAGATTGCTCAGCGCGGTGACCAGCAGCGTCCGGTCGCCGTCGAGCAGGAAGCCGGTGGGACCGTCCACGTCGATCTCGATGCCCGCGGTGTCCGCGGCCACCCTGCTGCGCTCCAGCGCCTCGTCCACCACGGAGTCCACGTGCAGCGTGCTCAGCTCGGGCAGCCGCTCGGCGCCCTGCAGCCGGGACAGCGCGATCAGCTCGGAGACGAGCGTGGCCAGCCGGGTCGACTCGTGCATGATCTTGCTGCCGAACCTGCGCACCTCGTCCGGATCGTCGGCGGCGTCGACCAGCGCTTCGGCCAGCAACCCCAGCCCGCCGACCGGGGTCTTGAGCTCGTGGCTGACGTTGGCCACGAAGTCCCGCCGGGTGGCCTCCAGCCGGACCGCATCGGAGTCGTCCGCGGCGTCGACCACGGTGAACCCGTCGCCCAGCGCCCGGACCTCGCCGAACACCGCCCGCGGACCGCGGCCGCGCACCGTGCCCTCCGGCGGGGAGAGGTCGACCGGGGTCGCTTCCCCGCTGCTGCGGACCCGGTCGGCGACCTCCCGGGCGCGCGGATCGGCGCGGTGGTCGCGGATCAGGCCGAGTTCGTCGGCACGCGGGTTGTGCAGCACGACGTCGCCGAACCTGTTGAGTACGACGATGCCGTTGTCCCCGGTGTGCACGAGACGCTGCAGCAGCTCCGCGACGGTCGGGCCGCGGGGCCTGCGCCGCCGATAGCGTTCACCGGCCCGGGTGGCGAGGAATCCGCCGGTCGCGCCGAGTAGCAGCGCGACGATGATCAGGGCGGTCGAGCCCAATGCGCTCACACCCCGCATCGTAAGCGTGCGCAGGTGCCTCGGGGCCAGCTTGTGCGGCACATCCGTGATACCCGTGACACGTGCCGAGGGATACGTCACCCGCCGTTCACCGCGATCAGCGGCGCCGTTCACGCGCCGGCCACCGGCCGGTACCTCACCCGGACGGAGGAGGCATCCCCCGGACAGACGAAGGGCGGGCGGTGCCGATCACCGCCCGCCCTCGGTCGGGAGCTCGTCCGCCCGCGCTCAGCGACCCTGGTTGGCGACCGCGGCAGCCGCGCTGGCCGCCGCGTCCGGGTCCAGGTAGGTGCCGCCCGGCACGGTGGGCCGCAGCTGCTCGTCGAGGTCGTAGCGCAGCGGGATGCCGGTCGGGATGTTCAGCCCGGAGATGTCGGCGTCCGAGATGCCGTCCAGGTGCTTGACCAGAGCGCGCAGCGAATTCCCGTGCGCGGCGACCAGGACGGTGCGCCCGGCGCGCAGGTCCGGCACGATCGCCGAGTCCCAGTACGGCAGCAGCCGCGCCACCACGTCCTTGAGGCACTCGGTGCGCGGCATCTCCGCGCCCAGGCCGGCGTAGCGCGGGTCGCCGTCCTGGCTGAACTCGCCGCCGAGCTCGATCTCCGGCGGCGGGGTGTCGTAGGACCGGCGCCAGAGCATGAACTGGTCCTCGCCGTAGGTGTCCATGGTCTGCTTCTTGTCCTTGCCCTGCAGCGCGCCGTAGTGGCGCTCGTTGAGCCGCCAGTCGCGCCGCACCGGGATCCAGTGCCGGTCCGCGCCGTCCAGCGCGATGTTGGCGGTGGAGATCGCGCGCCGCAGCAGGGAGGTGTGCAGCACGTCCGGGAGTACCCCGGACTCGCGCAGCAGGTCGCCGCCGCGACGTGCCTCGCCCTCGCCCTTCTCGGACAGCGGGACGTCCACCCAGCCGGTGAACAGGTTCTCGGCGTTCCACGTGCTCTCGCCGTGCCGCAGCAGCACCAGGGTCGCAGTCATGCGGTCAGGCTATCGAGCCGCCGAGGGACCCGCGCAGGACTGTCCGCATGACCGCGGGGAGGTCGCTCCGGGCGCTCGCCGCGCCTGGAGCGCAGCGCCGCGCCCCGGTCACCGTGCGCTACCGGAGGCGGTCCGGCAGCGTCGCGGAGCCCCGGGACCGCCCGGGGAGATCACTGCTCCATATGGGTGACGCAGGGCGGCGAAGCCGGCCCGCGCGGCGAACTCCCACGGCCGCGCCGACCCGGCGTTTCAACCCTTCTTGTCACCTGACAGTTATCCGATCACCGCAGGTCTGTAATTCGAAAGTGTCGCCCATCACGCGCGTTTGCCTTCCGGGGCCGTTTTGACTTCCCAGCGTTACCTTCTTCGGAAAACATCACACCAATGGAGTAATCCGGCGGTCTTGTGGCCACTGCGCGACTCTGCGAAGTTGACATCGCTCTCCTTGATCGGATCCCACGCACTCCCCGATCACCGGAGAGCGGCGCGCGACCCGTTTCCCCCATCGGATCGCGCCCCGCCGGGCAGTGGGCCCCCGCCCACGTCCGCCGGGACCCCACGCGGGGCGGCTCGATTCGCGACTCCCCCTCTCTCCCGAGCCGCCCCGCGCGGTCCCCGCCGGACCGCGCCGGGCACACGAGGGCCCGACCAGGCGGGAGCCGAGCAGCCGGGAGCCCGATCAGCACCGGCGCGCGATCAGCGCGGGTGACCGATCAGGACGCACCGTCGTCCGCGGGCGGCAGCGCACCCGCGCGCTCGACCAGCTGCTGGAACGGCCGCAGGTTCGCCAGCGACTCGCCGCGCGATTCGCGCCAACCCCACTCCCGCCGGATCGCCGTGGCGAACCCGAGCTCCAGCAGGGTGTTGAAGTCGCCGTCGGCCGCCTCCAGCACCTGCCCGAGGATCCGGTCCAGCTCGTCGGCCGTCACCGCGTCCGGCCCGATCCGGCCGACCAGGTAGACGTCACCGGCCGGGTCGAGCGTGTAGTGCACCCCGTACAGCCGGGCGTTGCGGCGCAGCAGGAAGCGGTAGACCTCCTCGTGCGCTTCGTCCGGCTTGCGGCACACGAACGCCTCGACCAGCAGCGCGTGCTCGGTGGGGACCAGCCAGCAGTTGGTCTGCAGCTTCTTGCTGCCGGGCAGCGTGACGAAGAACCGGCCGCCGTCCTCCCGCACGTGGTCCAGCCCGCTGTCGACCAGGGCCGACTCGATCGTCGCCGCCAAGCTCACGCCGTGACCTCCTGCCGTCGTTGCGCGTGGAACGCCTTGCGGGCGCCAGCGTAGGCATCCAGCAACGCCTCGGTGGTCCGGTCCCAGGAGAACCCGGCGGCGTGCCGGGCGCTGCCCGCGGCCAGGCGCTCGCGCAGTCCCGAGCGCACCAACAGCGAGGACAGCGCATCGGCCCACTGGCCGGTGCGGTGCCCGTCCACCAACAGCCCGGACACCCCGTCCTCGACGGCGATCGGCAGCCCACCCACGGCCGCGGCCACCACCGGCGTCCCGCACGCCTGGGCCTCCAGCGCCACCAGGCCGAACGACTCGTTGTAGCTGGGCACGGCGACGAGATCCGCGGCGCGGTAGACGGCGCGCAGATCCGCGCCGGTGCGCGGCGGCAGGAACCGGACCACATCGGTGATCCCCAGCTCCGCGGCCAGCTCGTGCAGCGCGCGAGGGCGCTCCAGCCCGCTACCGGACGGTCCGCCCACCACCGGCACCACCAGCCGCTCCCGGAGCTCCGGGTGGCGGTGCAGCAGCTCCGCGGTCGCCCGCAGCAGGACGTCCGGTGCCTTCAGCGGCTGGATCCGGCCGACGAAGGCCAGCACCACCGCGTCCTGCGGAAGATCCAGCTCGCGCCGGGCCGCTGCGGTGTCGCCCGGACTGAACAGGTCCAGGTCCACCCCCGGCGGGACCGTGCGGACCGCGTCCGGATCGGCGCCGTAGCGGTCGATCAGGTCAGCGGCCTCGACCGAGGTGTTGGCGACCAGCCGGTCCGCCTCGTCGACCACCTGCTCCTCACCCACGATCCGGGCGCGCGGCTCCGGGCTGTCGTCCGCGGCGAGACTGGCGTTCTTGACCTTGGCCAACGTGTGCGCGGTGTGCACGAGCGGGACGCCCCACCGCTCGCGGGCCAACCAGCCGACCTGGCCGGACAGCCAGTAGTGCGAGTGCACGAGGTCGTAGTGGCCGGGCTCGTGCCGGGCCTCCACCCGCAGCGCCCCGGCGGCGAAGGCGCACAGCTGGGACGGCAGTTCGTGCTTGTCCAACCCCTCGAACGGCCCGGCCACCACGTTGCGCACCAGCACGCCGGGCGCCAGCTCCGCGGTGGGCGGGACGTCGGACGACGTGGCCCGGGTGAAGATCTCCACCTCGGTCCCGTGCTCGGCCAGGCGCTTGGCGGTCTGCGCGATGTAGACGTTCATCCCGCCGGCGTCGCCGGTCCCCGGCTGCTCCAGCGGGGAAGTGTGCAGGGAGAACACGGCGGCGCGGCGCGGCCGCACGCGTAACGTTCGGAAGGTCATCTGCTGCCCATCGCAAAACCGGTCGGCCCGAGGTATTCGGACGCACTCCACCCCGACACCCGGCGGTGCGAAAACATTCCCGGCCGCCGGACGCCCCGGGCGCACCGGGGGTCGGGCCTCGCAGTGACGCTACCGCCGCGGACCGGCGAAGCCGGCGGATCCGCCGAAGACGGGTGGTGCTGCTCACACGACGCACCCGGCCGGTTCCACTCCGCGGCACCGCCTTGTCCCGGACGCGGGGAGCTGATCAGCTGTCCGCGCACACCGTTCGGCAGGAGGATCCGCTTTGCCAACCAGTTCACCCCGCACCGCAGTCGTCACCGGCGCGAGCTCGGGCATCGGCGCCGCTACGGCCCGCAGGCTGGCGCAGGAGGGCTTCCACGTGGTGCTCGGCGCCCGGCGCACCGACCGCCTCGCGGAGCTGGCCGCGGAGACCGGCGGGACCCCGATCGCGCTGGACGTCACGGACGCCGATTCGGTCGACCGGTTCGCTGCCGAGGTCGCGCGCTGCGACGTGCTCATCAACAACGCCGGCGGGGCCAAGGGCACGAACACCGTCGCCGCCGCGGACGAGGACGAGTGGCGCTGGATGTGGGAGACGAACGTGCTCGGCACGCTGCGGCTCACCAAGGCGCTGCTTCCCAAGCTCGTCGCCTCCGGCAACGGTCACGTCGTCACCGTGACCTCGGTGGCGGCCAGCCAGATCTACGACGGCGGCAGCGGCTACACCTCGGCCAAGCACGCGCAGTCGGCGCTGCACCAGACGTTGCGCGGCGAGCACCTGGGCGAGCCGGTGCGGTTCACCGAGGTCGCCCCCGGGATGGTGGAGACCGAGTTCTCCGAGGTGCGCTTCGGCGGCGACACCGAGCGCGCCGCCGCCGTCTACCGCGGGTTGACCCCGCTGACCGGCGACGACGTGGCCGATGTGATCGCGTTCGCGGTGACCCGCCCCGAGCACGTCAACCTGGACCGCATCGAGGTCAAACCGCGCGACCAGCACTCGGCGACCCGGGCGCACCGCACCGGGAACTGATCGGGCGGCGCGGTCACATCGGGCGGCGCGGTCACGGGGTCAGCGGCTGCCGCGATCCGGACGGCGAGGTGCACAGCTGCACGTCCAGCTCGACCAGCACGTCCCCGATCGGGCAGGCGAAGCCCACCGCGCCCATCCGGGCGGCGGCCAGCTGCACCCCGACCGCGCGTCCGTCGGTGTCCAGCACGGCGGCCCCGGCATCGCCCGGTCCGCAGAACCGCGACCCGACCGCGATGATCCGGATCTGGTCGCGCAGCACGCGCACGCCGAGCGCTGCGCCGTGGTCGAGGCGCAGCGTGGCGTCCACCGAAGTGACCACGCCGACCGTGACTCCCGTGCCGAACCCGGTCTTGCGCACCCATTCCCCGGGATAGGTGGGAGCGTGCCCGGTGACCTGGCCCGCACCGTCGCCGTCCGGCAACCGGCCGGACAGGGCCACCGCCGCCGCGTCCACCCGGGCGGACAGCGCCGCGCGCGCCAGGTCGGCGTAGCCGCGGCCGTTCTCCGGATCGACCATCCGGTCCCCGATCGACCAGGCGTCGTCCAGGCACGCGACGTCGAACGTGGTCAGCCCCATCTGCGTCCCGGCTCCGGTGACCAGCAGGCCCAGCGTCCCGGTGCGCCGGTAGCACCCCCCGGCGGGGACGTCCGGCGGTTCCAGGCGCACCTCGCGCGCCGGGGAGATGCCCGCTACCCGGCGGCGGGGTGCGGGGGACAGCTCGCGCTGCGAATGCAGGTGCTGCAGCACCGGGCGCTCCTCGACCACGTCGGTGGGCACGCCGAAGACCTCGGACGGCACCCGGTGGGCCGGGACCAGCCGCTCGATCGGCAGCTTGTCCGCCACGGAGACCACGATCGCCTGCCTGCCGGTGGGCGCACCCGCACTGAGCTCGGCACCGACGTCCACGCCGGTCACCCCGGGCAGGTCCAGGAACTCGTCTTCGACCGCCCGCTTGATCGGGCGGATCACCGCCCGGTCGCGAAGTTCCCTGATGCTCAGCATGGTGGCCGCCTCCACCTGCACCATTTAACACTCACGGTGACGCGTCAGTCACTGGGAGTCACCCTGACGGCCGGTAGGCCGCGCCCCGCTACAGCGAACAGTCCACCAGCACCGGCTCGGGGACCAGCGAAACGCCGAACGCGCTGCGCACTCCGTCCCGCACTTCACGCGCCAGGGTGAGCAGGTCGGCGGTGCTGGCCCCGCCGCGGTTGGTCAGCGCCAGCGTGTGCTTGCCGGACAGCGCGACCCGGCCGCCCGGACCCGCGTACCCCTTCGGGAACCCGGCCCGCTCGATGAGCCAGGCCGCGGAGAGCTTGGTGCCGCCCGTCGCGGCGAACTGCGGGATGCGCTGCTCGGCACCGACCCGCTGCTCGATGCGGGCCAGCACCCCGGGCAGATCCTCGTCCGCCACGATCGGGTTGGTGTAGAACGACCCGGCACTCCACGTGTCGTGATCGGCCGGGTCCAGGACCATTCCCTTGCTCCGGCGCAACCGGAGCACCTCGGCGCGCGCCGCGGCGGCATCGACCCGCGCCCCGGGCTCGGCACCGAGCCCGCGGGCCAGCTCGGCGTACTTGACCGGCGCCGACCAGCCGCCGTCCCGCAGCAGGAACCGCGCGCGCAGCACCACGGCGGATTCGGTGTGCTTGAGCACGCTGCTGCGGTAGGTCAGGCCCAGCTCGGCGGCCGGGAGGGTGCGCACCTTGCCGTCCGCGCGGTCCAGCACGTCCACCGACACGAGCAGTTCGGACACCTCGACGCCGTAGGCACCCACGTTCTGCACCGGCGTGGCCCCGGTCATGCCCGGGATCCCGGACAGGCACTCCAGCCCGCCCAGGCCCTGCCGCACGGTGTCGGCGACCACGTCGTCCCAGTCCTCGCCGGCTTCCGCGGTGAGCTGCACCAGGCCGTCGCCGACGCTGTCGTACTGCTTGCCCTTGGTCGCGATCCGCACCACGTGCCCGGCGAATCCCTCGTCGGCGACGACGAGGTTGGAGCCGCCGCCGAGCACCAGCAGCCGGTGCCCGCCCTCGTCCGCGGCGCGCACCGCGGCGGCCAGGTCCTCGGCCTGCTCGGCGACCACCATCCCGCCCGCCGGTCCGCCCAGCCGCAGCGTGGTGCACGCGGCGAGCGTCGGATCCCCGGCGGCGCGCTCACCGGGCAGCGGCGTGTCACCGGTCGCGTTTCCAGCACCGGACGTCGAGGGGTTCACGGTTGCCAAAGGTAACCTCCGCTGCATGGCACGCCGCATCGAGCACCGCAGCACCTCCGCGTGGTCCGCCGCCGAGGTGCACGCGGCGCTGATCGACCTCCGGTACCTCACCGACCGCCTGGCCGAGATCGGCGGGCCGAACGCCGCGCTGGTGCAGCACACCCCGACCGAGGACGGCGGCGTGCACCTCCAGTTCAGCCAGGACGTCCCCGCCGACTCGCTGCCCGCGGTCGCGCGCACCGTGGTCGGCGACGACCTGGCCATCGACCGCAGCGAATCGTGGCGGCGCGTCGACGAGGGCCATTACACCGGGGAGATCGCCGCCGAGATCAAGGGGGCGCCGTGCTCGATCACCGGATCGATGTGGCTGCACGACCTGGCCGAGCCGGGCCCGGCCGCGGTCAGCGAGCTCGTGGTGTCCGGCGAGGTGCGGGTCGGCGTGCCGTTCATCGCGGGCAAGCTCGAAGACCTGGTGGCCGAGCAGGTGGAGAAGCTGCTGATCGCCGAGGAGGCGTTCACCGACGACTGGCTGACCCGGCGGACGTGAGCACCGCACCCAAGAAGCGCAATCCCCGGTTGGCCGCGGGTCGGGCCCGCGCGCTGGGCGTGCCCACCCGGGGGACGACCAACCCGAACCGGCTGCGCCGCGTCGACCGCTGGATCACCGGGACCCGCCGGCCCGCCCGGGCACTGACCGATGCCGCCGAACCCGTGGTGGTGGACCTGGGCTACGGCGCGGCACCGGTCACCACGGTCGAGCTCAGCACGCGGCTGCGCGCGCTGCGCCCCGATGCGCGGGTGGTCGGACTGGAACTGGACACCGAGCGGGTGGCCGCGGGCAAGCGGGTCGCCGCGCCCCCGGAACTGGAATTCCGACACGGCGGGTTCGAGCTGGCCGGGCTCGCCGCGGGCATCGCGGGGCACCGGGGGCCCGCGCTGGTGCGCGCGCTGAACGTGCTGCGCCAGTACACCGAACCCGAGGCGTGGACGACCTGGCGGGAGCTGTCGGCCCGGCTGGCCCCGGACGGGCTGCTGGTCGAGGGCACCTGTGACGAGATCGGGCGCCGCTGCTGCTGGGTGGCGCTGGACCGCGGGGGGCCGCGCACGTTCACGCTGTCCTGCCTTCCCGCTGATATCCGACAGCCGTCCGACCTGGCCGAGCGGTTGCCCAAGACGCTGATCCACCGCAACGTGCCGGGCGAACCCGTGCACGACCTGCTGACCGCCCTGGACGAGTGCTGGGCGCACGCGGCCGGGCACGCGCCGTTCGGTCCCCGGGCGCGATGGGTGCGCACCGCGGAGCTGTTCGCCGCGCGGGGCTGGCCGGTCCGGGACGGCAGGCGGCGCTGGCGGCTCGGCGAGCTGACCGTCGACTGGCGCGCCGTCGCCCCGGTCTGATCCACCGCCCGGCGGGCAGGGGAAATGTGATCTGCGCCGGAATCGCCGACCCGGCAGCGGTTGCTGCACGATGCGGAGCGTGACGACTCCTACACTCCGAGCCATGTCGAGCGACTTGCACCACCACGAGCTGGAGACCCAGGCCGCCGCCTTCCGCAGCGCAGCGCTGCGCGCCGGACCGGCCGCGGCCGTAGCGACCTGCCCGGGCTGGGACGTGCTGCGCCTGGTCCAGCACGTGTCCCGGATGTACGCGATGGCCAACACCGCGCTGCAGCAGGAGCCGGACGTCGAACCGCCGCGGGCCCCGCGACCGCCCGCGGAGTTCGACGACGCGCTGACCTGGTGGGACGAGCGGTTCGCCGAGCTGACCGAGAACCTGTCCAAACTGGACCCCGCCGAGCCGGTGTGGTCCTACTTCCGCGGCGGGACACCGGAGTCCTGGCTGCGGCGGATGACGCACGAGACCGCGGTGCACCGGCTGGATGCCGAGCACGCCGTGGCCTGCCTGGAGCCGGGCGGCGTGCACGAGCTGATCTTCGATCCGGCGCTGGCGGCGGACGGGGTGGACGAGGCGCTCGGGGTGCTCGTGCCCGCCCGCGAGGAGTGGGACGACCACGACGTGCAGGGCCGGGTGCTGTACCACGCGGCCGACGCGGGCCGCGCCTGGCTGATCGAGTTCCAGCCCCGCCAGGCACCCCGGGTCGGCCTGCCCGCGGACGCGGCGCTGGAGGCCGAGGCCACGGTGGCCGGCACCGCCGACGCGCTCTACCGGCACGCCTGGGGGCGGCCGAGCCAGGCCGCCGTGACCGGGGACACCTCGCTGGCGAACCTGGCCACCGCGGGCTGAACCCCGCAGGCCCGACCCGGACACCGATCGCACGACCTGCGAGAATGACAGACCGTGACATCTCCTGAGCGTCGTTTCGTGATCAGTCTGGGCTGCCCGGACGCCACCGGCATCGTGGCCCGCATCGGGGCGTTCATCGCCGACGCGGGCGGTTGGATCGTGGAAGCGGGATACCACACCGATCCGGACACGGGCTGGTTCTTCACCCGCCAGGAGATCCGAGCCGACTCGCTGCCGTTCGACGTGGACGAACTGCGCCGCCGGTTCAGCTCGGTCGCCGAGGAGCTCGGCAGCCGCACGTCGTGGCGGGTGTGGGACACCGCGCAGCGCCGCCGGGTGGTGATCCTGGCCTCCAAGGAGGGGCACTGCCTGCACGACCTGCTCGGCCGGATCGGCTCCGGGGAGCTCGATGTGGACCTGGGTGCCGTGATCAGCAACCACGAGCGACTGGGGCCGATCACCCGGGCGCACGGGGTGCCGTTCCACCACGTCCCGTTCCCGTCCGACCCGGAGGGCAAGTCCGCCGCGTTCGAGCAGGTGCGCGAACTGGCCGAGAAGCACGACCCGCACGCGATCGTGCTCGCCCGGTTCATGCAGGTGCTACCGCCGGACCTGTGCGAGCGCTGGCTCGGGAGGGCGATCAACATCCACCACAGCTTCCTGCCGTCGTTCGCGGGTGCGCGGCCGTACCACCAGGCGTACGAGCGGGGCGTGAAGCTGGTCGGCGCGACCTGCCACTACGTGACCGCCGAACTGGATGCCGGACCGATCGTCGAGCAGGACGTGATGCGCGTCGATCACGCCGACGCGGTACCAGACATGGTGCGCAAGGGGCGCGACCTGGAGAAGCTCGTGCTCGCGCGGGGACTGCGCTGGCACCTGGAGGACCGGGTGCTGGTCTACGGCAAGCGCACGGTCGTGTTCTGAGGGCCTCCGCGGTCAGCGGCCGAGATCGGTGCGGACCTCGGCGCCGGGCAGCTCGGCCAGCACGGCGCCCGGGACGATCAGCTTGCTGCGGCGCAGACCGCTGCCCACCACGAACGCAGCACCGCGGGCCACCCGCTCGTCGATGAGCAGCGGCCATTCGCCGGGCAGGCCGAGCGGGGTGATCCCGCCGCGCTCCATACCGGTCAGCCGCACCGCGTCGTCCATCGGCGCGAAGGACGCCTTGCGCACGTCGAGCCGCCGCTTGACCAGCCCGTTGACGTCGGTGCGCGTGGTGGACAGCACGGTGCACGAGGCGTGGCGGAGCTCGCCGGAGCGCTTGCCCGCGACGACGACGCAGTTGGCGGACAGCTCCGGCGGCGAGGCGTACCGCGCGCAGAAGTCCGCGGTGTCGGCGAGTTCGGGGTCGATGGCGACGACGCCGATCCGCTCGTCGGCCAGCTGCCGGACCCGCTCGGCCACCGGATCGGCGAGCAGGTCGAGGTGCTGCAGCGCCGGGGCCACGTCCAGCGTCCCGGCAGCGTCCGTCCAGTCGGTGCGCATGCGGCGACCGTACGTGCTCAGCGCAGGTGCTCGGTCAGCAGGGCGCGCAACCGGGCACGGTGGGTGAGCATCGGCGCGGCGGAGGGCAGTAGTTCCAGCCGGGCGTCCGGGAACGCCGCGGCGGTCGCTTCGGCGGTGTCGGCCGGGTGCAGCGGATCCTCCGTGGCACCGACTACGAGCACCCCCGCCCGCACGGCGGCCAGCGCTGCGGCGTCGTCGATCGGGTAGCGCTCGGGCAGCGCGCGCAGCGCCTCCGGCACGCGGAGCAGTGCGGCGGCCCGCTGCTGCAGGTGATCGCCGACGTCGGCACCCTCCGGGACCTCGGCCCGTAGCACCCGGTGCAGCTGCGCACCGCCGTCGGCGTCCGCTGCGGCGACGGCGGCGGCGAGCTCGCCGAACGCGGCGGCGGTCCGGGTGTCCCGCGGGCCGTCCAGCGCGGCGGGCAGCAGCAACGCCACCTTCGCGAACCGGTCGGGCTGCTCGGCGAGGATCCGGGTCAGCGCGCCGCTGCCCAGCGACACCCCGACCGCGCGGGTCGCGGCCACCTCGTCGGCGACCTCGCGGACGTCGGCAGCGATCCGGGCGTAGTCCCAGTAGCCGGGCGGTGCGTCCGGTGCGGTGCCGTGCCCGGGCAGGGTCAGCACGACGCGGGTGCCGGCCAGACCGGACGCGGGGATGCGCGCTTCGCCCGCGGTGGCGCCGAGCCCGTGCACGACCAGCGTGACCGGGTCGCCCCGACCGTAGGCCGTCCAGCGCACTACCAGGACTTCCCCTGGATCTCCCGCACCTTCGGGCGCACGTCCAGGAGGTAGACCAGCACCGCCACCAGCGGCGCGATCCAGATGATGGAGAACGGCCCCTGCTGCATGAGGATCAGCAGCAGCGCCGAGACACCGGTGATGCCCATCCAGGCCGGTTTGGTGAGCTTGCCGACCGCGGTGAAGGCGTCCGCGCGCTGCAGCGAGGCGTGCACGAACGCGAACACGCCCACCGGGATAGCGGCGAGCCAAATGATGAAGAGGATCCACATCCACACAGGCATCTGCAGCACCACGCGGCCAGCCTACGTGGTCACACCCGATGCGCAGTGCCCCCTCCGGTCATGGATGCGGAGGGGGCATGCGCGCACCGGACGTCAGGAGTTCTTGCCGGTCGCCTTCTTGGCGGTGGACTTGCTGCCGCTGCTGCCCTTGGCACCACCGCTCTTGCTCGTCGACTTGGTGGAGCCCGTGGCGGACGAGACCTTGCTCGCGGCCTCGTCGGCGGCGTCGGCGACCTTCTCGGCGGCCTCGGTGGCCTTGGCGCCCGCCTCGTCGGCGGTGTCCGCGACCCGCTCGCGCACCTCGTCGGCGGCATCCGCGGCCTTGTCCCCGGCCTCCCGGCTGGTGCGGCTGACCTTGCCGAGCACGTCGTCGGCGAGCTCGCGGACCTCGCCGACGGTCTCGCCCACCCGGTCCTGCGCGGTCTCCACCTGGTCGCGGACCCGCTGGACCTGGGGCTGGGACTGCAGCCGCTCCAGGGTCCCCTCCCCGCGCTCGGCGAGGTAGCCGTAGAGCTGCTTGGCGTTCTCCGCGTAGTCGTCCACGCGCTTGCGCAGCTGCGCGGGCTCGATTCGGGCGCGCAGGTCGGTGAGGTCGGCGGGCAGGTCCTGCTGGGCGTGCTCGACGCGCTCGTTGAGCTGCGTACGGACCTTCTGCACCGCCTCGTAGACGGTCTGCGCGGCGAGATCGCCGGCACCGAGCACGGCCAGCAGCGGTGTCTTGGCCTGCTCGGCCGCTCCGCCCAGGGCGTTCACCGCCTGCTCGCGCGCCTTCTGCACGTCATCGGTGTTGGGAAATGCCGGCACGGCACATCACTCCTCGGATGGCTGGGGTTCCCCGTCGGCGGTGTCGTGTTCCCGCCGGAACGAGGCGTATATGTCCAGAAGCACTTGTTTCTGCCGCTCGCTGAGGTCGTCGTCGGCGAGGATCGCGTCCACCACCGGCCCGCCTTCGCGGCGCTCCAGGATCCCGGCCTGCACGTACAACGCCTCGGCGGAGATCCGTAGTCCGTTGGCGATCTGCTGCAGGATCTCCGCGCTGGGCTTGCGCAGTCCCCGTTCCACCTGGCTCAGATACGGGTTCGACACACCGGCTGCCTTGGCCAGCTGTCGCAACGAGATCTGCGAGTTGTTGCGTTGCGTCCGGATGTAGCTGCCGAGGTCGCTGACCGCCTGGTTCACGGCCTTGTTGACGGCTTTGTCCACGCGTTCCATCGGTGTGCACCTTCCGGTCAACACCCACGATAACCTCGGGTGCTAGCTATTGCAAGCACCCTGCTTGCACCTGTTCGCGATCACTCCGCGCAGGCGCACATGCAGAACGGGTGCCCGGCGGGATCGGCGTACACCCGGAAGTTCGCGTCCAGCTGGCCGGCGGGCTGCTCCAGCGGGACGGCGCCGGCCGCCAGTGCCAGCTCAGCGCCCTCCTGCAGGGTCGACACCCGGATGTCGAGGTGCGCCATCTGCGGGAGCTCCCGGCCCGGCCAGGTCGGGCGGCGGTGGCCCGGGTCGCGCTGGAAGGACAGCGGGGCACCGCCCGCCGGATCGGCGAGCTCCACCCAGTCCGCATCGGAAGCGCTCTCGTCGACCGCCCAGTCGAGCAGCCTGCCGTAGAAGTCGGCGAGCGCTCGCGGGTCGGGGCAGTCCAGCACGTAGGCGGCGAGCCGTCTCGGGGCCATGTCTCCTCCACGTCGATCATCGGATCCGGACCGCGCGCGTCGCACCGCCCGAGTAACCAGTGAATCCTGGTGACAGGTTAGTAACCAGTATGCCTAGATTGGCGGTTACATCTGCGCGGCGCAACCGCCTATTGACTTACGATGGTGTTCGTGAACAGCAGAGCTGTCGCTCCGGAACCGCCTCTTCCTGCGGAGATGGCTGATCTCGGCCCGGAACGCGACCTCGACCTGGTCCTGTCCTTCCTGAACACCTGCGATGCCGAAGCGGGCACCGACGCGCTGGGTGATGCCGCCCAATGGCGGCGCTGGTGCGCCGACCAGTCGCTGGGTGAGCCGCCCGCCGTGGACGCGGCCCGCGACCTGCGCACCACGATGCGCGAGTCGGTCGCCTGCGGCACCGTCCGCCCGGCGAGATTCAGCCCGAGCTGGCCGGTGCGGGTGGAGATGCACGACGGTCTTCCGCGGCTGGTGGGCACCGACGCGCTCGGCAAGGTGCTGGTCGCCGCGGCGCGACTGGTGCACACCGGCCACTGGGAGCGGCTCAAGATCTGCCCGGCCGAGGACTGCCTGTGCGCGTTCTACGACCGCTCCCGCAACCGGTCGCGCACCTGGTGCTCGATGCGGGTCTGCGGCAACCGGGAGAAGGCGCGCTCCTGGCGCGAACGGCACGCGGTCTGAGCGCCGCCGCGCTGCCCGGTCCGGCGAGCGGCCCCGGCCGCACCACCGACCGGTCAGAGCAGCAGTTCGGACAGGGTGTGGATGGTCAGCCCGGCCAGGGCGCCCACGACGGTGCCGTTGATCCGGATGAACTGCAGGTCCCGACCCACCTGCACCTCGATCTTGCGCGAGGTCTCCCGGGCGTCCCAGCGCTCGACCGTGTCGGTGATCAGCGTGGTGAGCTCGGTGCGGTAGTTGGACACGACGTAGACCGCCGCGCCCTCCAACCAACCGTCCACCTTCCGCTGCAGCTCGGGTTCCCGCGCCAGCCTGCCCCCCATCGTGCGCAGGCCTTCGCGCACCCGGAGCCGCAGCTCGCTGGACGGGTCCTCGGCGGCGTCCAACAGCATCCGCTTGGCCGTTCCCCAGGCCGACGAGATGACGTTCTGCACCTCCGGGTGGGCCAGCACCTGGTGCTTGATCTGCTCGGCCTTGGCCACGGTCGCCGGATCGTTCTGCAGGTCGTCGGCGAACTCGACGAGGAACCGGTCGACGGCCTGTCGCATCTGGTGCTCGGGGTCGGTCTTCACCGCCCAGGCGAAGGCCACCACCTCGGCGTAGATCTTGTCCGCGACCAGCGAATCGAAGAACCTCGGCGACCAGGACGGCGCGCGCTGGCTGACCACCCGCATGACCGTCTCGTAGTTGTCCCGCACCCAGTCGTAGGCCCGGTCGCAGACCAGGTCCACCAGCTTGTGGTGCGAGCCGTCCGCGAAAACCTGGCCGAGCAGGCGCCCCAGCGGCGGACCCCACTGCTGGTCCACCACCTTGCGCGTGACGATCTGCTCCAATACCGCCTGCACGTCCTCGTCGCGCAGCACTCGCACCGCACCGCGCACGGCCGTAGCCAGCTCCGAGGTGACGCGTTCCGCATGCTCGTCGTCGTCGAGCCACTCGCCGGCGCGGCGGCTGATCTCCGCTCGCCCCAGCTTGTCCCGGACCACGTCCTCGGACAGGAAGTTCGACCCGACGAACTCGCCCAGGCTCCGGCCGAGCGCGTCCTTGCGGTTCGGGATGATCGCGGTATGCGGGATCGGCAGGCTCAGCGGCCTGCGGAACAGCGCGGTCACCGCGAACCAGTCGGCCAGCGCACCGACCATGCCCGCTTCCGCCGCCGCGCGCACATAACCGACCCAAGCCGGTCCGGCGTCCTCGTTCAGCCTGGCGATGATGTACACGACGATCGCGGCGACCAAGAAACCGGTCGCCACGGTCTTCATCCGCCGCAGACCGCGGCGCTTCTCGACTTCGGATCCAGCCATCTGCTGCACAGCCCGATTGTGGCAGCGCAGCGGACGCGGCCGTGGGCGGTCTCCGCAGTCGCCCCTGTCCGCGGGCTGGGAGCCGGTGCAGGCGGGTACTAGGGTGTGCCGCGTGCGACACCCCGCCCTGACCTCTCGCCTGCAGCCGTTCACCTCGACGATCTTCGCCGAGATCACGGAACTGGCGCGACGCACGGGCGCGGTCAACCTCGGCCAGGGCTTCCCGGACACCGACGGTCCGGCCGGGATGCTGCAGCGCGCGCAGCAGGCCATCGGTGACGGGGTCAACCAGTACCCGCCGGGAGCCGGCGAACCCGAGCTGCGCGCGGCGATCTCGGAACACCGCGGGGACCGCTACGGGATCGAGCACGCCCCCGAAGACGAGATCCTGGTCACGGTCGGGGCCACGGAGGCGCTCACCGCGTCGATGCTCGCGCTGGTCGAGCCGGGCGACGAAGTCGTGCTGATCGAGCCCTACTACGACTCGTACCCGGTGGCGGTCGCGATGGCCGGCGGTGTCCGGCGCACCGTTCCGCTGCGGCTGGGCGACTCGGGCCGGTTCGAGCTGGACGTGCCGGCACTGCGCGCGGCGGTCGGACCGCGCACCCGGGCGGTCGTGGTGAACACCCCGCACAACCCCACGGGAACGGTGCTCACCGACGGCGAGCTCGGCGCGATCGCCGAGGTGTGCCGGGAACACGACCTGATCGCCATCACCGATGAGGTCTACGAGCACCTGACCTTCGACGGACGTCCGCACAACCCCCTGGCGACCTTGCCGGGAATGGCCGAGCGGACCCTGTCCCTCTCCAGCTCGGGCAAGAGCTTCAGCGCCACCGGCTGGAAGATCGGGTGGGTCTGCGGACCCGCCGAGCTCGTGGCGGCGGTACGCGCGGCCAAGCAGTTCATGAGCTTCGTCGGCGGAGCCCCGTTCCAACCCGCCGTCGCGCACGCGCTGCGCGCCGAGCTCGACTGGGTCGAGCAGCTGCGCAAGAACCTGCAGGGCAAGCGGGACCTGCTCGCCGAGGGCCTGTCCCAGGCGGGATTCCGAGTCCTGCCCAGCGAAGGCACCTACTTCGTCTGCGCCGACGTCCGCCCGCTGGGCTTCCAGGACGGCGCGCAGCTCTGCCGCGAACTCCCGGAACGCGTGGGAGTCGCCGCCATCCCGGTGCAGGTGTTCTGCGATACCCCGGACGACACCCGGCACCTGGTGCGGTTCGCCTTCTGCAAGCGCGACCAGGTGCTGCACGACGCGGTGGAACGGCTCAGCGGACTGCAACGCGGTTGACCCGCGCGGCCGGGCGGTCACCGAGCGCACCTCCCGCCGTAGCCGAGGCAGACGAACCCGCTCTCCCCGTGCTCGTGCTGCGCCGCGGCCAAGGCCTGCGCCGGCGGCACCGACCGGCGCAACCGGCGGTGCAGCGAGAGCATCACCGCCGCGGTCCGCTCGTCCGGCACCGGAACGACGCTGGCGATCACCGTCGACGTCCCGCGGCCCAGCAAGGTCGCCGCCACCCCGCTGACCTGGTTGCCACGACCGGCCACCGATCTGCCCACCTCGCACGCCGAGAGCACCACGGTCGCCGGAGCGGTGCGGATCCGGTCCAGGTCGTAGCAGTACAGCGGCCCGTCGGCGAGATCCAGGCAGGACAGCAGCGGCTGCTGGTCGCGGAAGGTGCCGTGCGCGGCGATGTGCGCGATTCGCACCCCGTCCAGCGCGGCCAGCACATCCGGGCAGCGCGCCCGGGACCCGGTCAGCAGCCGTCCAGCCGCCTCGCCGTGCAGCGCGCGGACCTCCCGCTCCGCGTGGTCCAGGCCCGGTCCGGACACCCACAGCCGGCCGCGCCCGGAGTTCGCTCGCGCATCTCGGGCGGCACGCAGCCAGCAGCGCAGCGACGGACTGGCGGTGACCTCCCGCCCGCGGCACACCGGGAGCGCGGACCACGGCACGGCGTGCAGCGACCCGGACGGAACGATCACCAGGGGACGACGTTCGCCCAGCTCGTCCAGCACCGGCCCGAGCAGGCGGGACTGCACCTGCCGCGCGGCCCGCGCCAGTACCGACGGGCGGACCGCAGCCGGATCCACGGCGTCCCGCTCGGCCTGCCGGGACAGCAGGTGCACGAGCCGTGCGACCTGCCCGTCCACCTCGTCCCTGGCACCGATCTCGTGCAGCCGCACCCGGCCGGAGACCACGGATGCGGCGCGCAACCGCCCGGCATGGCCGAAGAAGCTGAGCAGCACCGCGTCACCCAGTTCGTCGTGCACATCGTCGAGGCAGAGCTCGTCCCCCGTCCCGCGCACACCGTCCCGCGCCAGCATCGCCCGGTGCCGGACCTGCTGTTCCAGCACCCCGACCTGCTCCAGGGACGGCTTCGGCGCGGCCGATCCGCGCACGTGCAGTGCAGCCGACCGCAACCGGACCAGGGCCGCGTCGAGCTCGGGATCCGCGGGTGGCAGCAGCGCCGGCCGGTGCAGCGCGCTCGCCCGGACGCGCTCGGTCCAGCGCAGCACCCCGCGCGCCGAGCCGGACCGCAGCGAGGCGCGCACCGCCACCTCGCCGAGCTCCTGCACCGGCGCCAACGCCTGCGCGCGCAGTTCGAACGGAGCGATGCCCGCGGCGTGGTCCTGCGCCTCGCGCAACCCGGCCCGGCACGCCGCGAACAGCGCCGCAGGCTCGTCGGCCTCCTCGGCCAGCAGCGCCTCGGCGAGCCAACCGGTGCAGCGCTGCTGTGACGTCGCCGCGGCGTCCTCGCGGATCCCGCGGGCGAGCCGCAGCAGTCGCCGGTAGCGCTGCCGCATGCCCGCCCGGTGGGCGCAGCGGGCCGCGGTGAGCCACAGCCGGGCGGCAGGACCGACCCACCCGTACGCAGCGCAGAGCCGACCGGTGCGCTGTGCCGCGACCAGTTCCCGGGACGAGCAGACCCCGCCGAGCAGCCTGGCCTGCAGGCCGGTGGCCGCCGCGAGCGCCGCCCACGCCGGCTTGTGCTGCTCGCGGAACAACTGCCCGGCCTGCTCGGCGCTGCACCGAGCGGCTGCGGCATCGCCCGCGCGCAGCCGGCAGCCGGCCAAGGCCAGCAGCGCCTCGGCCAACCGCACCCCGCGACCGCGCTCCGCGGCCAACCGCCGCACGGCCCGCTGCACCGCGGTGTGCGCTTCGTCGTGCAGCCCCGCCTCGGCCAACGCCTCGGCGCGGTCCAGCAGCACGTCCGGGCACGAGCCGGTGTCCAACCCGGCGGCCACCGCGCGCTCGAACAAGCGCAAGGCACGGGGGAGATCACCGGCCCGGAACGCCGCGCACGCCCGCCGGTGCACGCACCCAGCGGCCTGCTCGGTACACCCCTGCGCGGCGAAGATCCGTTCCGCCTCGACCAGATCCCGTTCGGCCGCACCGAGCTCGCCGGAACGCATCCGCGCCGAACCGCGTCCGACGAGGGCCAGGGCGGTCCCGCTGCGGTCCCCGGTCTCGCCGAACCCGCGCACCGCGGACGTCAGTTCCGCGACGGCCTCGACGAACCGGTCCCGCTGGCACAGCAACAGCCCGCGCAGGCACACGGCTCGCGGCCGATCGGCATCGGGCAGGTGCAGCTCGGCCGCGCGCAGATTCCGGGAGCACGCTCGGAGATCTCCGCCGTCCAGCTCGATCCGGGCCAGGGTCAGCCGCAACCGGGCAGCGCACTCCGGCAACCCGGCCCGGACCGCGGCGCGCAGGCCGGACCGCGCGCGGTGCGCGGCCCGGCGCAGGTGCCCGCGTTCGAGCTCGGCCTCGGCCACCTCGTGCGCCGCGGCCGCGCGCGAGTGCGGATCACCTGCCGCGCACGGCTCGATCCCGCGCTGGACCGTTTCCGGCACGCGGTCCCGCCCGGCGGGGGCCGCCCGCCGGACGACCGCGCGCACCCCGGCCGTCAACAGACCAGCCAATCCGCACCGGCGGCCGCGCCGCAGCCCGGACGCAGCACCACGCTGATCGGCCCCCGCGGAATCCCCGCGATGCGGAAGCTGCCGTGCTCGTCCAGCTTTCCGCTGCATTCGCCGCGCGGGTGGCGCACCACGACCGAACTGCCCAGCGCGACCGCTCCCGCGTGCTCCAGCACGATCCCGGTGGCGAGCAGGAACCCGCGCCGGGCGGGCACGAGATCCATGTCCAGCGTCCGCTCGGCGGTGGTGAAGGTCAGTTCCCTGGTCCGCGAACGGACTCGCCGGGCCGCCTGCGCGGAGTCGGCCACCAACTCCAGTCCGGGAACCGGACCACTCGCATACCCGCCCGCCGCGTAAGCCGCGGCCACGACCGCGCCGGGAACCGGGTCACCCGACTCGAAGACCGTCCGCAGGGCGGCCAACTCCGGAGGTGTGCGCTTCCTCATCCCGCGGCCTCCTCCGGCATTCCCGAGGCCAGCAGCCGACGGCGCAGCGCGACCAGGCAGCGCCCCCGTTTCGGGCCGATCGAGCCGTGCGGCATGCCCAACACCTCGCCGATCTGCGCATAACTGGCCTCCGGCGCTACCGCGAGCACCCGCAGCAGCTGCTGGCAGCGATACGGCAACTCGGAAAACGCCTGCCACAGCACCGAATACGTCATCGACCGCAGAACCTCGTGCTCCGGATCCACGTGGTGGACCGGTCCGACAGCTCCGATCTCCTCGGTACCGACCCCCGACGGCGATTCGCGCCGCCGAGCCGTGCTCAACCGGATCGATTCCCGCCGGGCGGTCGTGACGAGCCAGCCCGGCAGCGCCGCCGGATCCCGCACCCGGTCGAGGTTCTCCGCCAGCAGCAGCCAGGTCGCCTGGCACACGTCCTCGGCGTCGGCGAACGTCGCCGTGTAGGCACGCGCCACACCCCAGACCATCTGGTGGTTCCGGTCCACCACCTCCCGCCACGCGCGCTGGCTGCCCAGCGCCGCCTTCCGCAGCAGGTCCGCGGTGGATTCTCCGTCCCCGGTTTCACGCATCACCGGTTACCTCCAGCCCCCTCGTCTGTTCTCTCGGTGGATAAGAGGGCTCGGCGGCTGCTCAGGATTCATCCCTGGCCGATGACCGCCCGAACGGGTCACCCCGGAACCGGGGCCGCAACGCGCTGACCTCCGATGACGACCTCCGGTGCCGGATCACGGGCGAACAGCATTCGCGAATGCGGGAGCACAGCACGAGTTCCGCGGGCCGGAACTGCGCATACCGTCCACAGCGGACACGGGGGGGTGGTTGCCGATCAGCCGGGTGCTCGCCGCGCACCGATGTCGCACCAGCACCCCCTGCCAGGGTGACGCGGCGTCGCCGATCCAGGTGGTTGAATGCCCGCGAACGGATTGCCGGATGCCCGGGCCTGCGGACGGACGGCCGCCGACCGGATCCGAGACCCGCGGCGACCGGCGCGGACACCCTGCCCGGCGACGGTGCCGGGTGCGCAGGATCCGCCGCCCCGAGCAACCGGCCGCCCGGCACGGGGCGGACACCGACCGACGGCGCGGTGCACTGCCGACTCGCTCACCGGCGACGACCGGGCGGGCCGACCACCGGGGTGCGCCGATCCTGCGGACCCGGGCGGCGCCCGCCATGCTGGCAGCCGGCGCTGGAACTCCGGATCGGTCCGCGTCAGGCCGGTCCGGAACCGGGGCGGTACCGGGCGCTTCCACTCGTGGAGGCGTACCGCGGTCGCACCCGGCCCGGTCCGCGACTGCCCCCGCGGTACCGGGCGTCGACAGGTCGTCCGCCGGCACGACGAGGGGCCGTGCCGGCGGACGACCGTCCCGCGCTCAGACGATCGGCGAGGTCAGCGGATCCGCCGCGGCACGGCCCCGCACTGCGGCGTCCGCCGCCGCGAGCCTGCCCACCGCATCGCCGACGTCCGGCACGGGGGCGGTGAACGGCAGCCGGACGCGGTCCTCGAAACCACCGCGCACGCCGAACCGCGGCCCCGGCGCGATCCGCACCCCGTGCTGCTCGGCCACCACCGCCAACCGGGTGCTCACCGGTTCCCCGATATCGCACCACAGCGAGAGTCCTCCCTCAGGCGCGCGGAAACCCCACTGCGGCAGGTATGCGCGCAGTGCCTCGACCAGCGCATCCCTGCGCCTGCGGGCCTGGTCGCACCGACGGGCCGCGATCGTGCCGGCATCGGCGAACAACTCGGCCAGCACCAGCTGCTCCAACACCGGGCTGCCCAGGTCCAGCGCCGCGCGCCCGGCGAGCACGCGCTGCACGAACCGTTCCGGCCCGCGCAACCACCCCAGGCGCAACCCGCCCCAGAACAGCTTGCTCGCCGAACCGATCGTGACCACCCGCTCGTCGAACGCAGCAACCGGGGGCGGCGGGTCCGCGTCACCGAACTCGATGCCGACCAGGGTTTCGTCCACCACCGCCGTCGTCCGGGACCGGTGCAGGGCGCGCACCAGCTGCTCGCGGGCCTCGGCATCCATGCGCACTCCGGTGGGGTTCTGGAAGTCCGGGATCAGGTACGCCGCACGCGGAGCCGCCTGCTGCAACGTCGCCGCCAGCAGCTCACCGTCCCAGCCCCGTTCGGACATGGGGACTTCCACCGGCACCGCGTGGCAGCCGGACACCGCTTCCAGCGCGTTCGGGTAGGTCGGGTTCTCGATCAGGACCCGCTCACCCGGCGCGACCAGCGCCCGCAGCGCGAGCGCGAAGGCGTGCTGGGCCCCGTTGGTGACCAGGATCTGCTCCGGGCCGGTGGGCAGGCCGCGCCGCGCGAAGTGCTCGGCGATCCGCGCGCGCAGCACCGGCAGCCCACGCGCCTGGTACCCGTGTCCGAGCAGCTGACCGGGCAGCGCGGCACTCGCGCGCTCCACCGCCGCGGGCAGCTCCGGCGGTGCCGCCGGGGTGGCCTGCGCCAGGTCGAGCACCTGTTCGTCCGCACCGGGCAGCCACGACCCGCCCCCGCTCTGGACGCCCCCGGCCGCGCCCGGCAGCCGGGCCCAGGAACCCGCGCCGCGCCTGCTCTCCGCGAATCCCGTGTCGCGCAACCGGTCGAGCGCACGCACCACCAGCGTGCGGCTCACGTCGAGACCGCCCGCCAACTCCCGCTCCGCCGGCAGCCGGGTCCCGGGAGCCAGCCGCCCGTCCAACACGAGCCTGCGCACGGCATCGGCCAGCGCCGCCGACGACGGGCGATCCGATCCGTGCCACGCACCGAGCAGCTCGGCGAGCCTACGTCCGGAGACGTGTCCCGAAGTCGAGAGCACAGCATTCCAATCTTTCTCAATTGGATATCGACCAGAGAGCCAATCATGCCTTAAACAGCAGATGTGGCGTCAAGAACTCCTTCTCCGGATCTTTCTCCCGTCCCACTGCGCGTCCGACCGGCAGGGCGCCTCGTCGTCCTGCTCGGCGGACTCGCGCTGTACGGCACGAGCATGGCGCTCATGGTCCGCGCCGAGCTCGGCCTGGGACCGTGGGATGTGCTGCACGAAGGCGCTGCGCAGCGCCTGGGCATCAGCTTCGGGACCGTGACCGCGCTGACCGGCGCTGTCGTGCTGCTGGCCTGGATCCCGCTGCGCCAGCGCCCCGGAGTGGGCACGGTGGCCAACATCGCGGTCATCGCCGTGACCGCGGACATCGGGCTGCGCCTGGTGCCCCCGGCGACGGGCCTGCCCGGGCAGATCACACTGATGCTCACCGGGATCGTGCTCAACGGGCTCGCCACCGCCACCTACGTGGGAACCCGCCTCGGACCGGGACCGCGGGACGGCCTGATGACCGGGCTGCACCTGCGCACCGGCGCATCGGTGCGCATGGCGCGGACGATCGTCGAGCTGTGCGTGCTCGCCGCGGGATGGGTGCTGGGCGGGACCGTCGGCGCCTGCACGGTGCTGTACGCCGGCGCGATCGGGCCGCTGACGCAACTGTTCCTGCGGTTCACGGCGATGGGGCAAAAGCGCACGGGTTCCCCTAGAGACATCCCAGATACCACCGAGTAGCATTGGGGAGTCCACCTGACCCCCAGGGGTGGACTTCGACGCCCCCGTACTCCCGGTAACCCCCAGACCGGTTGAGCACGGGGGCGTCTTCAACGGACCGCATGCCTGCACACCCCGTGCGGTGCAACGATGATGGTGCGCGCACCATCGACGACACCGCTACGCACCGGGACGACGCGGCGCTGATCTGGGCCGAGGCCACCGTGCGTGACGGGGACACCGGGATCGCGGCGCTGGAGCACGCGCGCCCCGTGATCGAGGCAGCACTGGTCAAAACCCGCTCGTTCCTGCTCATCGCGCTGGACCCGGATGACCGGGCGATCGGGCTCACCGCCACGGAGCCCAGCCCGGCCGCCGACTCGCGCACTGCCGATCTGCGGTTCCGGGCCACTGGGCCCGCGGAGTCGGTACCGCGCTACTGACCCGGGTGCCCCCGCGGAGCTGGTACGGCGCAGCTTCGATGCGGCCGGCTGAAGGTTTACCCGAACAGCGACCGCGCAGTGCGGCTGTACGGGGGAGTGGGCTGGCACCGCGAGGGCGAGCCGGTGCTGCACCCGGCGACCGGGAATCCCGGACACCGGTACCGCATCGACCTGGCCTGAAGCGCGGACGGAGCACTGCTACCGCGTCTCGACAACAAAAAGCCCCCGCCTGGACGGGGGCTTTTCGTGGCTCTACGCGGTGGCCAGGGGCGGGGTCGAACCGCCGACCTTCCGCTTTTCAGGCGGACGCTCGTACCAACTGAGCTACCTGGCCGCAAGCGTCCGGCATGTACCGATCGCCGTGGCGACCCAGACGGGACTCGAACCCGCGACCTCCGCCGTGACAGGGCGGCGCGCTAACCAACTGCGCCACTGGGCCATGCTTACTGCTCTTCAGTTGTCAGTACCCCCAACGGGATTCGAACCCGCGCTACCGCCTTGAAAGGGCGGCGTCCTAGGCCGCTAGACGATGGGGGCTTGGCCGGTCCGAAACCGACCCGGCCTCGCCTCCAACCGGCTTCCCTTCCGGGCTCCCGTTCGGAGTGATGAAAGCTTACGACACACCTCAACCCCGCCGAACACGGGGGGTCGGTTGTGCGGCCGAAGCAGCCGGCGGAAGCACGCTGCAGCCCGCCGCCCATTCCATCCTACCCTCGCCACCAGCGGGTTCACCGAGTCGAAGCCGGATCATGCCCTTCTCGGGGCGGCCTCGGAATCCGATCGCCGGCGCACCAGCGGCACGCGATCCGGACAAACCGCAGGGCGGGTCGGTGCTGTGATCCAGAGCTCAGACGGGCACCCCCGGGTCGCGTCGCCCAGAACGGGGCCGCGACCGACGAACGGGTGATCATCGTCGTGCCGCGATGTCACTCCGCGTGCAGCACGCCGTCGACGCGCGGACTCGGTCGCGCAGCACCGCGCCCGGCCAGACCCGTGCAGGCGCGCCGGCCGGGTGGATTCCCCCGCAGCCCACCGGCGGGCGAGCGGTTCAGCGCGCCACCGGGGACTGGCCGTCCTCGTCCGGAACCAGCCCCAGCATGTCCAGCAACTGCTTGCAGTCCTGGGCGTCCCGCGATCCCCGCGCCACGGCCACCCGTGCGCGGGAGACCTGCTCGTCGGAGATCCGCGCGGGCTCCCCGGAGCGCTGGGCGGGCACCGAGGACGAGCCCCCGGACGACCCTTCTTCCTGCTGCGAAAGGAACTTCCGCACATCAAGCGACCCGTACATACCGCCTCCCCGGCTCGGGTTTCGGCCGCAGGTTATCCACAGGCTGTCAACACCCGCAGCCCCCCACAGAGTGATTCAGCGTCGACGCAGAGTAACTTCCACGATGCGGCAGTCCGCATCGGCCGCCGGACGCCCGAACCGCGGGGATGCTACGTCCGCTGTTTCGTCCACACTGGACGATCAGTGCGCCGGCGCGGGCGTTCCACCCGATCCGGCACAGTGCCCCGCACGGCCGCCGCGGTCCGGCACCCGCTGGCACCGATGCCCTCCGGTTCGACCCCGCCGCGCCGGAGCATCGCGGCAGACGAACCGCGCCACCGGTCGAGCGGTCGGCAGGAGCAAGCCGCCGGTCGGCCGGACCCGTGGCGCCGGACGCACGAATCGCGGCGAAGAGGGTCCCGAAAGCAAATTCCGCGTGCCACAATCGAAATCGCTGGCTCACCCCCTGGTCAGCGTTGTGGAGATCCCCTCCAGCCCCCGCGTTCCTCCCCCTGGCGCGGGGGCCTCCGCGACACCGGTCCGCTGCGGCAACGGGGACGCGCGGCGATCGGCCGCGGTGATAGCCGACACACGGACGCGCGCGTCGCAACCCAACCGTTACCGTGTAGGCGTGGCTCTAGGACGAACGAAGATCGGTCGCCGGCAGCAGACCGCTCAGCCCGACACGGAACCGGCCGAACCGGATCACGAGCTTGAGTCGTACCTGGCTGCGCTCGCCCCCGAGGAGAGCGTCGAAACGACCGGCTCCGGCCGCCGATTCGGCAACTCCGACGTCTACCAGTTGCGGCTCCCGCTGATGGCGAACGAACGCCTCAAGGAACTCGCCGCCAAGCAGGGGACGTCTCCGGCCGCGCTCGCGCGGGACTGGGTGCTGCAACACCTGTCCGAGGAACCCGATCCGGCACCCGCCGGCTACGGATCCGCGGGATCGCAGGTCACTGAGGAACCGGCCTGGCCGTCGCAGGACACCCAGCGCACCCTCACGACCTCACACGCCCGGCCGGACCAGCAGCACACCGGGATGCTCGACCGCGGGCTGTTCGACGAACCGCAGGACGTCGAACGCACCGACGAGATCACGGTGCCGCACAAGCGGATGCAGCGGTAGCGGACCCGTGCGGGCCGCGCACCCTGGACCGAGAACCCCGACATCGCACTCCGGACGCCGGCCACCGACACCAACCCCGACAATGCCGAACCCCCGACACTGACGACCCCGACAACCCCGGAGCCGGTGGAGGTCACGCACCTCCCACCGGCTCCGCGCATATCGGCCAACGTTGCCGGGCGATATGCGCTCAGCCGGGCAGACCCAGCTCGCGTGCAATGAGCATGCGCTGCACCTCGCTCGTTCCCTCGCCGATCTCCAGGATCTTCGCGTCCCGGTAGAACCGGCCCACCGGTGTTTCGTTCATGAAGCCGTACCCACCGAAGATCTGGGTCGCGTCTCGGGCGTTGTCCATCGCGGCGTTGGACGAGGCGAGCTTCGCGATGACGGCCTGCCTGGTGTACGGCTCGTCACGCAGCATCCGCGAGGCCGCGTCGTAGTAGGCCAGCCGAGCCGTGTGCGCCCGCATCTCCATGTCCGCGATCTTGAACTGGATCGCCTGGTACTGGCCCAGCGTCTTGCCGAACGCCTCCCGCTCACCGGCGTAGCGCAGGCACTCGTCGACGCAGCCCTGGGCGAGGCCGACACCGAGCGCGGCGATCGCCACGCGCCCCTCGGTGAGGATGCTGAGGAACTGCGCGTAGCCGCGGCCGCGGGCACCGATCAGGTTCTCGGCGGGGACCCGGCAGTCGTCGAAAGTCAGCCCATGGGTGTCCGACGCGTTCCACCCCACCTTCGAGTACTTCGGCGCGACCTGGAAGCCGGGCGTCCCGGACGGGACGAGGATCGTGGAGATCTCCTTTCCCCCGTCCGGTTTGCTGCCCGTCACCGCGGTGACGGTGACGAATCCGGTGCGGTCCGTCCCGGAGTTCGTGATGAACGCCTTCGAACCGTTGATCACCCACTCGTCCCCGTCCAGCACCGCGGTGGTCCGGGTGGCTCCCGCATCGGATCCCCCGCCCGGCTCGGTGAGCCCGAACGCGCCGAGCACCCCTCCCGAGGTCAGCCCGGGCAACCAGCGTTCCCGCTGTTCCCGCGTGCCGAAGCGGTAGAGCGGCATGGTTCCCAGGGACACCCCGGCTTCCACGGTGATCGCGACCGAGGAGTCGACCCGGGCCAGCTCCTCCAGCGCCAGGCACAGGGCGAAGTAGTCGCCGCCCATCCCGCCGAACTCCTCGGGGATCGGCAGTCCGAACAAGCCCATCCGGCCCATGCCGTCGACCAGCGGGTCGGGGAACTCCTCCCGCTCGTAGTACCCGCCGATGACCGGGGCGACCTCCTTGCGCGCGAACGCCCGCACGCTGTCCCGGAGCTGTTCGTAATCCTCGCCGAGTCGGTGATCAACCATGCCTGTCCTCCTGTCCTGCGGTGAGGACGGCCAGCGGTTCGTCCAGACCGACCGGTTGTCCCGCACGGGCGTGCACTTCGGCGACCACGCCGTCGTCCGGCGCGGTGACGGTGTGCTCCATCTTCATCGCCTCGACCACGAACAAGCGCTGCCCGCTGGACACGCGCTGACCCGCTTCGACATCGGCCACGAGCACGGTCCCGGGCATCGGGCTGGCCACGACGCCGTCCGACCGTCCCCCGGATCCGGCCGGGTCGGTGAGCAACCGCTGCTCGGTCAGCGCCCAGCAGCGGCCGCCCGACCCGAGCCAGTCCACGCCGTCGGAGCGCACGAACCGGTACCGCTCGGTGCAGCCGCCCCAGGTAACGGTGAGCAAATCGCCATCGAGTCGCGCGGACGCCGGGTGAACCTCCCCGCCGACCGCTGCTTCGGCGGCGTGCGCGCGTCCGCGCACCCGGACCTGCACGTCGTCGCCACCGGTGCTGAACCGCCAGGTCGACCAGGCCGGTTCACCCAGGCGCCATCCGTCCGGAACGGCCCAGCGGTCCACGATCGGGCCTGCGGGTTCCGCCGCCAGTAGGCCCGCCATCGCCGCCGCGACCGGCACCTGCTCCGGGATGCCTGCGGAATCCGCGACCAGGCCCGCGAGATCGCGCTCGACCAGCCCGGTGTCCAACCGGCCCGACCGGACATCCGGGTGCGCGAGCAGGTTCCGGAGGAAGCCGACGTTGGTGCGCACCCCGAGCACGGCGACGTCGGCCAGCGCGGAGTCCAGGCGGCGCAGGGCCGCCGCCCGCTCCGGTGCCCACGCGATGACCTTGGACAGCATCGGGTCGTAGTCGGAGCCGATGCGCGTACCGGGAGCGAGCCCGGAATCGACCCGGACGTCCGGCCCGGACGGCTCGTGCAGCCCGAGCACCTCACCGCCGGTGGGCAGGAAATCCCGCGCCGGGTCCTCGGCGTAGACGCGCGCCTCCACCGCGTGGCCCGCCATGCCGAGCCGGTGCTGCTCGAACGGCAGCGGTTTGCCCTCGGCGATCCGCACCTGCTCGGCGACCAGATCGATGCCGCGCCGACCGGACACCGCGGTGACCTCCTCGGTGACCGGGTGCTCGACCTGCAGCCGCGTGTTCATCTCCATGAAGAAGAACTCGTCCGGGCGATCCGCGGAGACGATGAACTCGACGGTCCCCGCGCCGCGATAGTCGACCGCCCGGGCGGTGTCCACCGCGGCCTGCCCGATGCGCTGCCGGGTCGACTCGTCCAGCAGCGGTGACGGCGCCTCTTCGACGATCTTCTGATGCCTGCGTTGCAGGCTGCACTCCCGCTCACCGAGGTGCACGACCCCGCCGTGCGCGTCGGCCAGGACCTGGACCTCGATATGCCGCGGGCGGTCGACGAACCGCTCGACGAACAGGGTGTCGTCGCCGAACGCCGCACCCGCCTCCCGGCGCGCGGCGGCCACCGCCTCGGGCAGTTCCGCCGGTCCGCGCACGGTCCGCATTCCCTTGCCGCCGCCACCCGCGGAGGGCTTGAGCAGCACCGGGAAGCCGATCTCAGCGGCGGAGGCGGCGAGATCCTCGTCGGTCATCCCGGGATCGCTGCGTCCGGGCACCACCGGGACACCCGCCTCGCGCACCGCCCGCTTGGCGCGGATCTTGTCGCCCATCGCCTCGATAGCGGCCGGCGGCGGGCCGATGAACACGACTCCGGCATCGGCGCAGGCGGCCGCGAACTCCGCGTTCTCGGACAGGAACCCGTACCCGGGGTGGATGGCCTGTGCACCGGTGCGCTGCGCGGCATCCAGCAGGCGACCGGGATGCAGGTAGTTCTCGGCGGCGCGGCCCGAGCCCAGGTGCACCGCCACATCAGCTTCGGCCGCGTGCCGCGCGTCCCGGTCCGCCTCGCTGAACACGGCGACCGTCCGCAGGCCGAGCCGGCGCAGCGTCCCGATCACGCGCACGGCGATCTCACCGCGGTTGGCCACCAGCACGGTGTCGAATTCGCGCACCTCGTCCCACTTTCCACACATCGCGCTCACATCCGGAACACGCCGTAGGCGGTCCGCTCGTCAAGCTCCGCGTTGCCCACCGCGGACAGCGCCAAGCCGAGCACCGTCCTGGTCTGGTCCGGCGCGATGACGCCGTCGTCCCACAACCGCGCCGTCGCGTAGTAGGGATGCCCCTGGTGCTCGTACTGGTCGCGAATCGGCTGCTTGAACTGCTCCTCGTCCTCCGCGCTCCACTCCGCTCCGCGCCCCTCGACCTGGTCGCGGTGCACAGTGGCCAGCACCGAGGCGGCCTGCTCCCCACCCATGACGGAGATCCGAGCGTTCGGCCACATCCACAGGAAGCGCGGCGAGTACGCCCGCCCGCACATCGAGTAGTTCCCCGCACCGAACGAGCCACCGATCACCACGGTCAGCTTCGGCACGCGGGCGCACGCGACTGCGGTGACCATCTTGGCGCCGTGCTTGGCGATGCCGCCCGCTTCGTACTCCGCGCCGACCATGAACCCGGAGATGTTCTGCAGGAAGACCAGCGGGATGCCGCGCTTGTCGCACAGCTGCACGAAATGCGCGCCCTTCTGCGCCGATTCGCCGAACAGGATCCCGTTGTTCGCGACGATGCCGACCGGATGGCCGTGGATGCGAGCGAAACCGGTCACCAGGGTGGTGCCGTACTCGGCCTTGAACTCCGCGAAACCGCTGCCGTCGACGATGCGCGCGATCACTTCGCGCACGTCGTACGGGGTGCGGCTGTCCACCGGTACGGCGCCGCGGAGCTCGTCCGGATCGACCTCCGGTTCGCGCACCTCGGTCACGTCCCACGGCGGAGGGCCCGCCGGTCCGAGGGTGGAGACGATGGAGCGGACCCGCCGCAGCGCGTCGGCATCGTCGACGGCCAGGTGATCGGTCACCCCCGAGGTACGGGAGTGCAGTTCCCCGCCGCCCAGTTCCTCGGCGGTGACCTCCGCGCCGGTGGCCGCCTTCACCAGCGGTGGACCGCCCAGGAAGATCGTGCCCTGCTCGCGCACGATGACGGCCTCGTCGCTCATCGCCGGGACGTAGGCCCCGCCCGCGGTGCACGAACCGAGCACGGCGGCGATCTGCGGGATGCCCCGCGCGGACATCGTGGCCTGGTTGTAGAAGATCCGGCCGAAGTGCTCGCGGTCCGGGAACACGTCGTCCTGCCGGGGCAGGAAGGCGCCGCCGGAATCGACGAGGTACACGCACGGGAGGTTGTTGTGCAGGGCCACTTCCTGGGCCCGCAAGTGCTTCTTGACCGTCATCGGGTAGTAGGTGCCGCCCTTGACGGTCGCGTCGTTGGCCACGACCACGCATTCGCGCCCGCAGATGCGGCCGATGCCGGTGATGATCCCCGCGGCCGGGGCTTCGTCGTCGTAGAGCCCGTGCGCGGCCATCGGGGAGAGCTCCAGGAACGGCGAGCCGCGGTCCAGCAGCGCGTCCACCCGGTCGCGCGGGAGCAGCTTGCCGCGCTCCTCGTGCTTGCGGCGGGCCCGTTCCGGACCTCCCACCCGCACAGCCGCGAGCCGGGCGTCCAGATCGGCGGCGAGCTCCGCGTGCCGCGCGGCGTTGCGCGCGAACTCCGCCGAGCCCGGGTCCACGCCCGTGCGCAGGACCGGCGCTTCCATCAGTGCACACCTCCCACCCGCGGGAGCGGGTAGCCGAGTCGGTCGCCATCGAAGTCGGTGGCACTCGAAGTCGAACGCCGCCGAAGTCGAACATCACCAGCAGGTTAGCCGTCGTTAACCAAGCCCATGTTAACGACCACTAACCGAATCGTCTACCATCGGATCCGATGCCGCCCGAGAACACCCGACGGGGACCTGATGCCCGGGGACGACCCGACGACCGGGCCCCCGATGACCGGGACCCCGACGACCCCCCGGCGGAGCAGCCGGTCCGCGAGCCGACCCGCCGCGAGCAGATCCTGTCCGCCGCGGCGGGGAAGTTCGCGCGGCACGGGTTCCACGGCGTCGGCATCGACGACATCGGGGCAGCCGTGGGCATCTCCGGGCCGGCGCTCTACCGGCACTTCCGGAACAAGGACGCCATGCTCGCCGAGATGCTCACCGGCATCAGCGACAAGCTGCTCAACGGCGGGCGGGAACGCGTGCGCGCGGCGGCCGGACCGGAGCGGGCGCTGGACGAACTGGTGCGCTGGCACGTCGATTTCGCGCTGTCCAACCCGGAGCTGATCACCGTGCAGCTGCGCGACCTGGACACGCTCACCGGCACCGATCGGCACGCCGTGCGCGAGCTGCAGCGCGGCTACGTCGAGATCTGGGTGGACGTGCTGCGCCGCAGGCACCCCGACCTGGACGTGCCCACCGCGCGGTCCACGGCGCACGCGGTGTTCGGGCTGATCAACTCGACCCCGTTCAGCAGGCACCTGGACGTCGCGGCGATGGCCCAGCTGCTGCACGACATGGCGCTGGGCGCGGTCGCCGCGGCCGCCGCGCAACACGTCCGGGCGTAATCCGGGACTGCGGAGCGGCGGCGGCCGCAGCACGGATTGCAGTCCCGCGGTGGCCGGGGAAGACTCCGATCCGTTGCGCAGGAGAAGGACCTCCCCCGGATCCAGGAGACTGGCATGGCCGCCGTCCGACCGTCACCGGTTCCGACCCGAGCCCGCGAGCAGCACCGGGGGCGCAAGGGCGGCAAGCTGATCCCCTGGCTGCACACCACCGACCCCAAGGAAGTCGGGGTCCTCTACCTGATCACGTCGTTCGCGTTCTTCATGGCCGGCGGCGCGATGGCGATGCTGATCCGCGGTGAGCTCGCCTACCCGGGCCTGCAATTCCTGTCCCAGGAGCAGTACAACCAGCTGTTCACCATGCACGGCACGATCATGCTGCTGCTGTTCGCGACACCCATCGTGTTCGGGTTCGCCAACATCATCCTGCCGCTGCAGATCGGTGCGCCGGACGTGGCCTTCCCGCGGATGAACGCGCTGTCCTACTGGTTGTTCCTGTTCGGCGGCCTGATGGTGGTCAGCGGATTCCTGCTGCCCGGCGGGGCGGCGGACTTCGGCTGGACCGCCTACGCGCCGCTGTCCCGCGCGCAGTACACGGCGGGCTTCGGCGGGGACATCTGGGTGATGGGGCTGGTCGTGTCCGGGCTGGGCACGATCCTCGGCGCGGTCAACATGGTCACGACGCTGGTGTGCCTGCGCGCACCCGGCATGACCATGTGGCGGATGCCGATCTTCTGCTGGAACATCCTGGTGACCAGCTTCCTGATCCTGCTGGCGTTCCCGATCCTGACCGCCCTGCTGATGGGCCTGCTGGCCGACCGCAACCTCGGGGCGCACGTGTTCGATCCCGCGCACGGCGGCGCGATCCTCTACCAGCACCTGTTCTGGTTCTTCGGTCATCCGGAGGTCTACATCGTGGCGCTGCCGTTCTTCGGCATCGTCACCGAGATCATCCCGGTGTTCAGCCGCAAACCGCTGTTCGGCTACACGGGCCTGGTGCTGGCCACGCTCACCATCGGTGTGCTGTCCGCGGTGGTGTGGGCGCACCACATGTTCGCCACCGGCGCGGTGCTGCTGCCGTTCTTCTCCTTCGCCACGTTCCTGATCGCGGTGCCGACCGGGATCAAGTACTTCAACTGGATCGGCACCATGTGGCGCGGGCAGCTGACCTTCGAGTCGCCGATGCTGTTCTCCACCGGCTTCCTGGTGACGTTCCTGCTCGGCGGGCTGACCGGGGTCCTGCTCGCGTCCCCACCGCTGGACTTCCACATCACCGACACGTACTTCGTGGTCGCGCACTTCCACTACGTGCTGTTCGGCACGATCGTCTTCGCCGTGTTCGCGGGCGTCTACTTCTGGTTCCCGAAGATCACCGGGCGGATGATGGACGAACGGCTCGGGAAGCTGCACTTCTGGCTGACCTTCGTCGGCTTCCACGGCACGTTCCTGGTGCAGCACTGGCTCGGCGACGAGGGCATGCCGCGCCGCTACGCCGACTACCTGGAGACCGACGGTTTCACCGCGCTGAACCAGGTCTCCACCATCGGCTCGTTCATCCTCGGCGCCTCGATGCTGCCCTTCCTCTACAACGTGTTCATCAGCTACCGGGCCGGTGAGCGGGCCATGGTCGACGATCCGTGGGGGCACGGGAACTCGCTGGAGTGGGCCACCACCTGCCCCCCGCCGCGGCACAACTTCACCGAGCTGCCGCGGATCCGGTCGGTGCGGCCCGCCTTCGAGCTGCACTACCCGCACATGACCGACCGCATGGAGCTGGAAGCACACGCCTCGGTGCTGCCCCAACGCGACCAGGGCTGACCAGCGGCGTTCACACCGGACGAGCTGCTGCGCCGCGCGGGTGACACCGCGGGTGGCGCGGCTCATAGCCCAGCGCGGAACAACGTGCGGCCCGACTACCGTTGATCCCTTCCCGGGAGCGCCACCGACCGCCGCATCCCGAAGCCCGCCCACACCGCGGGTGGAGATCGCACCGGTCCGGAAAGATCAGACTCCTGGGGGAGAACCGTGCCCATCGCGCTGCTCGCGCTCGCCGTCGCCGCGTTCGGCATCGGCACCACCGAATTCGTGATGATGGGCCTGCTGCCCGAAGTCGCGACCGATCTGGGTGTGTCCATCCCCGCTGCGGGCGGCTACATCTCGCTGTACGCGCTGGGTGTGGTGGTGGGCGCACCCGTGCTGACCGCGCTGGGCATGCGGATGCGCCGCAAGTCGGTGCTGCTGGGGATGATGGCGCTGTTCACCGCGGGCAACGTGCTGTCCGCGCTGGCTCCCACGCACGAGCTGCTGCTGGGCGCCCGCCTGCTGTCCGGATTGCCGCACGGCACGTTCTTCGGCGTGGGCGCCGTGGTGGCGGCGAACCTGGCCGCACCCGGGAAGCGGGCGCAGGCGATCTCGATGATGTTCCTCGGCCTGACCACGGCCAACGTGGTCGGCGTCCCGGTGGGGACGCTGCTCGGCCAGGAACTCGGCTGGCGCTGGGCTTTCGGGCTGGTCGCGGTGATCGGGGTGCTGGCGTTCACCGCGGTGGCCGCGCTGGTACCGAACGAACCCGCGCCGGAGGGCGCGAGCCTGCGCGGGGAGCTGCGCGCCTTCCGGAACCCGCAGGTGTGGCTGGCCTTCGCGGTGGTCGTCTTCGGCTTCGCCGCGACGTTCTCGTTCTACAGCTACATCAAACCCGTGCTCACCGACGTGTCCGGCTACTCGCCGACCTCGGTGACGCTGCTGCTGGCGCTGTTCGGCACAGGCATGACGGCGGGTACCGCGCTCGGCGGGCGGCTGGCCGATCGGGCTCCGCTGCGCACGCTGCACGTGTTCCTCGCGGGCCTGGCGCTGGCGCTGTCCGCGTTCGCGCTCACCGCGCACTACCCGGTAGTGGCCGCGGGCGCGGTGTTCCTCATCGGACTCACCGGGTTCGCCGCGATCCCGAGCATCCAGGCGCAGATCCTGGACCACGCTCAGGACGCCCCGGCGCTGGGTTCGGCCAGCATCCAGTCCACGTTCAACATCGCCAACTCGCTGGGCGCCTACCTGGGCGGGCTGGTGATCGCGGCCGGGTTCGGGCTGACCTCGCCGAGCTGGGTCGGCGCGCTGCTGGCCCTGGTGGGTCTGGGCTTCGCGCTGCTGTCCGGCGGGCTGCAGCACCGGGCCCGTCGGCAGACCGCGCAGACCACCGCTGCAGCGCCCGCGGAGATCGGTGAGCCGGGTACGGTCGAGGTGGCTACGGTGAGGGCGGACCGCTCGGCGCGGGCGGCCGCCACGGATCACCAGATCGACCGCAGACAGCCGCGATGAGGCTGGGCAGGTCCACCGGCCGGGCGGGTCCGCGCGGAAACCGCCCGCCGCCTGCCGGCCCACGGGCACGGAAACGACATCGGCGGAGGAACGCGAACACATGACCAAGGTTCCGAACATCACGCTCAACACCGGCGCGCGGATCCCGCAGCTCGGTTACGGCGTTTTCCAGGTCCCGGCCGACGAGGTCGTGGAGCCGGTGCGGAACGCTCTGCAAGCCGGATACCGCAGCATCGACACCGCGACGATCTACGGCAACGAGGAAGGTGTCGGCAAGGCGATCGCCGAGTCCGGCATCCCGCGCGAGGACCTGTTCATCACCACGAAGCTGTGGAACGACAGCCAGGGTTACGACGAGGCGCTCACCGCGTTCGACGCCAGCCTCACCCGACTCGGGCTGGACCACGTCGATCTCTACCTGATCCACTGGCCGCAGCCGGCCCGCGATCGCTACGTGGACACCTGGAAGGCGCTGGAGAAGCTGCACGCGGAGGGCCGCGCCAAGGCCGTCGGCGTGTCCAACTTCCAGATCCCGCACCTGCGCAGGCTGTTCGAGGAGACCGACGTCGTGCCTGCGCTCAACCAGGTCGAGCTGCACCCGAACCTGCCGCAGGCCGAGCTGCGCGCGTTCCACACCGAGCACGGCATCGCCACCGAGGCGTGGAGCCCGCTCGGTCGGAACAACGGCCTGCTGGACAGCGACACGGTCACTTCGCTGGCCGAGAAGTACGGCAAGACGCCGGGGCAGGTCGTGCTGCGCTGGCACATCCAGCTGGGCAACGTGACCATCCCGAAGTCGGTCACGCCCGCGCGCATCGAGCAGAACATCGACGTCTTCGACTTCGAGCTGGCCGATGACGACATGTCGGCGCTGACCGCGCTGGAGAACGGGGTTCGGGTCGGCCCGAACCCGGACGACTTCAACGACTGAGCAGCACGGACGCGTCCTCCGGGTCGGGGGACGCGTCCGGCCTGGGCGGTCAGGCCAGCGACGGGGACGGCGCCAGTCCGCGCAGCACGTTGCTGCCGGAGCGCAGCGACACCACTTGGCTGCGGGTCGCGATCCACTTCGGGAACCGGCCCAGCCGCTGCAACGGGGTGCTGCGCTGGGCGGAGGTGAACGCGGCGGTGCGGGACACCTTCATCACCCGCGGCCGCCGCTCCTGCTCGTAGGCGCGGAGCGCGGCGGTCGGCGCGGACCCGGCCGGCACGTCGGCCAGGCAGTTGGTCAGCATCCAGGCGTCCTCGAACGTCTGGTTGGCCGCCTGCGCGACCGCGGGCGGCATCGCGTGCACCGCATCGCCGAGCAGCGTGCTGCGCGGTCCGCCCCAGACGTGCGGCACCCGGTGCCGGACGTGCGGGAAGAAGCCCAGGTCGTCATCGGTCACCGAGGCGAGCAGCGCCTCGACCGGCTCCGGCCAGCCGCGGAAGATCCGGCGCAGGTCGGCCACGGACAGGGCCGAGTCGCCGTCCTTCCACGGCATGTCGAACCACCAGTGCAGCAGGCCCTCCCCGGTGGGGATGAGCCCGCAGTGCGCGTTGCGGCCGGCGATGTTGATCGTCTGGTGCCCGGCGGCGACCGGGAGCGCGCTGGAGGTCAGGCCCTGCCAGCTCGCCCACCCGGTGGGCTTGGCGGGCTCGGGGTCCAGCAGCATCGACCGCACGGTCGAGCGCTGGCCGTCGGCGCCGATCAGCAGGTCGGCGTCCGCACTGGTGCCGTCGGCGAACTCGACGGACACGTGGTCGGCGTGCTCGGTGACCCGGGTGCAGCGCTTGCCGAAGTGCAGCACGCCCTCGGGCAGCGCCTGCGCCATCCGGGCGATCAGCGCGCGCCGCGGGATCTGCACGGTCGGCGAGCCGAGCCGCTCGGTCACCTCGCTGAGGTCCGCTTCCCAGAGCAGGCGGCCGGTGTCGGTCATGGCACGCAAGCTGTCCAGCTGCCTGCCGACCTCGGTGATGTCGACGCCGAGCTGCTGCAGCGCGGCGGTCCCGTTGCTCCAGACCGTGATACCGGCGCCGGTGGTGCGCAGCTGCTGCGCGTGCTCGAAGACTTCCACATCGTGGCCGCTGTCGAGCAGCCCGTTGGCGACAGCGAGTCCCCCGACTCCGGCTCCGATCACGAGAACCCGCATCGTCTCCATCCGTCCCTGAGAAAACCGCTTCTACTTCAACTCTATCCAGTAAGCCGGATCTCCCGGATTGTCCTTGCTCACACCCCGTGCACGAGCGCCCGGGTCCGCTGCGCATTCCGGGCGAACGGAAGGCCCTTTTCCCGGTCGCATTCGCGAACTATGTTGCGGGGGATGAGCCCACGTGTCACTCCCCCCTTCCGCGCCGACCACGTCGGCAGTCTGCTGCGCCCGCAGTACCTGCTCGACGCCCGGGAGGAGCACGCCGCAGGCCGGCTTCCCGACGACGAGCTGCAGCGCATCACCGACGACGCGGTCACCGAGGTGGTCGCGATGCAGGAGCGGGTCGGCCTGTCCGCGGCCACCGACGGCGAGTTCCGCCGCAACTCCTGGCACATGGACTTCCTGTACCAGCTGGACGGCGTGAACCGGGTGACCGGCTCCGAACTGACCGTGCAGTTCCACAACGCGCAGGGCGACATCGAGTTCGCCACCCCGGAGATGCGGGTCGACGGCAAGATCGGACTGGGTGCGCCGATCTTCGCCGACGCGTTCACCGCGCTGGCGGACCGCGTGACGACGGCGACGCCGAAGCTGACCATCCCGTCCCCGGGGATGCTGGAGTACCGCGGCGGCCGCGCCGCCATCGACGAGGCGGTCTACCCGGACCTGGCCGGCTTCCGCGCTGATCTGGCCGCCGCCTACCGGGCCGAGGTGCGGGCGCTGGCCGGAATGGGCTGCCACTACCTGCAGCTCGACGACACGAGCCTGGCCTACCTCAACGATCCGGATCAGCGCAGGCAGCTCGCCGAGCGCGGGGACGACGCCGAGCACGCGCACCTGCAGACGATCCGGCTGATCAACGAGTCGTTGCGCGACCGGCCGGACACGATGTCGGTCACCACGCACATGTGCCGGGGCAACTACCGGTCGTCGTGGGTGGCCGAGGGCGGGTACGACTTCGTCGCCGAGGCGCTGTTCAACGAGCTGAACGTGGACGGGTTCTTCCTGGAGTTCGACGACGAGCGCTCCGGCACCTTCGCCCCGCTGCGGTTCGTGCCCGCGGGGAAGGCGGTGGTGCTCGGCCTGGTCACCACCAAGCGGGGCGAGCTGGAGTCGAAGGACGACCTCAAGCGCCGCATCGAGGAAGCCACCCGGTACATCGACATCGACCAGCTGTGCTTGTCCCCGCAGTGCGGTTTCGCCTCCACCAAGGAGGGCAACGCGCTGAGCTACGAGCAGGAAGTCGCCAAGTTGGAACTGATCGTGGAAACCGCGGCGGAGGTCTGGGGATAGTCACCGGACTGCCGGGGAGATCGACCGCGCTCGGCGCGTGGCACCGCGGTCGGCTCGGCGGTTCAGGCCGCCTGTTCGAGGAACTGGCCCGCGACCAGACCCGGCTCTTCCTCGCCGTCGAACCGGACCCACATGACGGGTCCGTCGAAGACCTCGGGGAGGCCGCTGGCGGACTCCACGACCGTGCCGACCTGATCGCGGAACCGGCCGAACGTAGCACGCACCCGCGCCCCTGGCTCGAACGGGCTCGATGACTGCTCCATGTGTGGGGACGTTACGTGGCCGCGAGCCGCAACGGAAATCGCCTCCCCCCGAGCCGAACATCACGGTTGTGACCTGCGCAGTCACCGTCGATGGGAGGATGCGCGCAGGGGTCGCGGCGCATGCGGGCAGTGACCGCCATCACGACGCGAGAGGACTCGATGCGGACCATCAAGGCGGCCGGCGAGCACGAGCTCGACGTGCGCAGATCGCGCTTCCGCTGCGCGCTGGCCCCGGTGACCTCGCAGGACCAGGCCCGGGATTTCGTGCAGCAGCGCCGCAGAGCGCACCCCGACGCCCGGCACCACTGCTCGGCGTTCGTCCTCGGTGACGACGGCGAGTTCCAGAAGTCCAGCGATGACGGGGAACCCGCAGGAACGGCGGGCACACCGATGCTGGAAGTGCTGCGCCACAATGAGATTACCAACACCGTGGCCGTCGTTACCCGCTACTTCGGCGGTGTGCTGCTGGGTGCCGGAGGGTTGGTCCGCGCCTACGGCAGCGCGGTCTCGGCCACGCTGGAGCAGGTCGGCACCGTGGAACGCCGTGCCATGCGCATGATCTCGACCACTGTGGACTACGGGGTCGCGGGGCGGCTGGAGAACGAGCTGCGGGCGGCGGGCTACCGGCTGGCCGACGTGGACTACCGCGAATCGGTCCGGTTGCACATCCTGGTGCCGGAGTCCGGCGTGCCCGAGTTCCGGACCTGGATCGCCGAGACGACGGGCGGCGCCGCCGAACCCGAGCTCGGCGAACTCGGCTACAGCGAGGTCTGAGGCCGGCGCCCGATCAGACCCGTTCGGCCTCGGGCAGCGGCCGCTCCGGCGCGGGCGGGCGGCTGAACCGCTCGACCGCCGCGACCGCCAGCACCGCGACCAGGGCGCCGAGGGCCATTCCGGCCAGCACGTCGTGCGGGTAGTGCGCGCCGACGAGGATCCGGGAGAAGCCGGCGAGCAGCGCCATGGCCAGGGCGGACACGGCGAACCGGCGCCACAGCAGCGCGATCGCCACGGCGAGCGCGGCCGCGATGGTGGTGTGGTTGCTGGGCAGCGACCAGTCGCCGTACTCGGGGCACGCCTCCACGGTCTCCCGCACCCCGGGCACGCCGCGGCAGGGGCGGTCCTGCTGGATCAGGTCCTTGGCGGTGGTGCTGACCAGGTAGGCGACCGCGGTGGCGGCGAACGGGGCGACCAGCAGCGGAATCCGCCGGTCCCGGCTGCGCCACCAGGCCAGCAGCACCAGCACGGCCAGCAGCACCAGGAACGCTTCGGTCAGGACGGCGACCAGCAGCTGCACCCATTCCGGGGCTGCCACCCCCCAGCCCGCGATCTCGCGGTACCAGGCATCGCTGATTTCAGGAGTTTCCGCGTTCGCCACGCGCAGTACGATACGACGTCACTCACACGTGTGATTGCACAGTATGTGACCAGCGGATATACCGAGCGCAGGAAATGAGCCGCGTCGAGCCCCGCGCACGGCCCGTCGAGCTCAACGGGTGACTCGTGATCCGCTCCCGCCCCCGACGCCGGTCGTACTCCCCGGAGACGGCAGTCGACGCGGAGGGACTCTTCGTGCAGGACGAGCTGATCGCGGAGTTGCCCGACGGTGCGGACCGCAGAGCAGCCGTGGTCAGCCGTCGTTGGTGGAGCGTCCGGTGATGGTGGCTTCGATCCCGTTGAGCAGCTGGGCGAGCCCGAAATCGTGGGCACGCACGGTGGATTCGGCCGCGTCGGTGTCGTAACCGCCGCTGCGCCAGACCCGGGTGATGGCCGGGTACCCCGTCTCGTCGAAGCGGTTGGCCCAGAACGATCGGCGCGCCTTGCGCCAGGATTCCCCGGACAGGCCGGTCTGCTCGGCCTGCGCGTCGTCGACCTCCAGCGCCGCGGTGGCATCGACGAAGGCGATGACCGCGTCGGCGGCGTCGGCCATGTGCTGCTCGGTCAACCCGATCCCGGAAAGCGCTTCCAGCAGGTATTCCCGCTGCTCCAACAGCCCCGGGCCGAGCGGCGGACGTACCGTGGAGACTTGGCGCAGCCACGGGTGGCTCCGGTAGCTTCGCCGGGTCAGGTCGGCGTAGCGGTGGATCCGGGCGCGCCAACCGTCCGGCGGCGGACCCCAGCGCAGGCCGCGCTCGACCAGTGCCGCGTCGACCATGAGGTCGATCAGCTCGGCCTTGCCGGGCAAGTAGGTGTACAACGACATCGTGCCGATGCCGAGCTCGCGCGCGAGCCGGACCATCGACATCGCCGCGAGGCCCTCGGCATCGGCGACGCGGATCGCGCCCTGCACGATCTCCTCGACGCTGTGTCCGGGTTTGCGGCCGGGTTTGCCGGTCTCCGGCGGGTCTCGCCACAGCAGCGCCAGCGTGCGTTCGGGATCTCCGTGTCCGCTCCGCTCCAGAACCATTCCCGTATAATATACGAATATATTTCACGTTCAGCACCGGGGCGGTGACCGCGGAGCGCGGCCGATGCTCACTCCCCGCGGCGAACCAGCAACATCGCCGCACCCGCCGCGGTCGCACCCCCGCCGGTCAGCAGGAGCACCGGCAGGGGACCGGGCCCGGTGGCGGCCAGACCACCCTGCGGCTGCGGTGGCGGCTCCGGGCCCGGCGGCGGTGGCGGCGCGGACTGCTCGGTCATCCGCACGGTCACCGGTTCGGAGCTCGACGGGGGGCAGGTGTCGGTACCGGAGTAGTGCGCGGTGATCGCGTGCTCGCCGGTATCGGGTTGATCGGTGGTCAGCGTCGCGGCGCCGTCCTCGCCGACGGTGGCGGTACCGATCTCCCGATCGCCGTCGGTGAAGCTGACGGTGCCGGTCGGCTCACCCGCGCTGCAGGTCACGGTGGCGGTCAGCGCGACGGGCACACCCCGGTGGACCACCGCGGGTTCGGCGGTGAGGTTCGTCGCGCTGCTCCGCGGCCGGACCAGGGCCGCGCTGCGCGCCTGGCCGGCACCCACGCCGGTCGCCGCGCGGTCGGCCGGGACCTCGGCCTGCACCGCCGTGCGCTGATCCGCGCCGCCGCCGATCCCGAGCTGGCCGGCCGCGTCGCTGCCCCACGCGAACACCCGCCCGAGATCGTCCAGCGCCAGGCTGTGGAACTCGCCGGCGGCGACATCGACGACCGCACCGTCGCCGGGCAGCGCGACCGGCACCGGACTGCTCCGGTCGTTCGCGGTGCCGTCACCGAGCTGGCCGCGGTCGTTGCCGCCCCAGGTGTACAGCCCGCCGTCCGGAGTGATCGCCAGGTTGTGGTCGTTGTCCGAGACCACCTCGTCCACCACCGCATCCCCCGGCAGGTTCGCCGACACCGGGCTCGTGCGGTCGGTGAACGTACCGTCACCGAGCTGCCCCTGGGAGTTGGCTCCCCAGGTCAGCAGCCGGCCGCTGCTGGTGACCGCCATCCCGTGCTGCGCACCGGCGGCCGCCGTTCGCGCCACCGCTCCGGCAGGCAGAGCTGCGCGCACCGGGACCGCGCTCGGCACGCGGTTTCCGCTACCCAGCTGGCCGTCCGAGTTGTCCCCCCAGGCCAGCACCGAACCGTCCGATGTGGACACTACGCTGAACGCCTCGCCCGCGGACGCCGAAGCGGCCCGTGCCCCGCCCGGGAGCGCGACCGCGACCGGGACGTCGCTGGCTTCCCGGCTCCCGTCGCCCAGCTGGCCCGCATCGTTGCGGCCCCAGGCCAGCACTCGCCCGTCCACGGTCAGCGCGAGGCTGAACCCGTATCCGGCCGACACGGCCAGCACCTCGGCGTCCTCGGGCAGCGCGACGTCCACCGGGACCGAGCTGGACTCGTTCGTCCCGTCGCCGAGCTGCCCCGCGCCGTTGCCGCCCCACGCCAGCACCCGCCCGTCGGAGGTCACCGCGAGAGTGTGGTCATCGCCACCCTCGACATCGGTGACCGAGACGCCCGTGGGCAGCTGCACGTCACCGGGCAGGTCGCGGTCCGCGGCGCCGGCGTCATCGTCGCCCAGCTTCTCGGACGAGCCCGCGCCCCAGCTCAACACCTCGTCCGCGGGTTCGGCCGCGACGGCGGGCGGACCCGCGGCCCCGGCGAGGAACAGCATCGCCAGCGCCGTGGACGCGACGCCCCACAGCGGGTTTCGGTGGTAAGCCACAGCAGAACCTCCGCGCACCGCACATTCCCGGCCTCCGCGATTCGAAAGCCGCGAGATCGCAGCCTGTGTACCTGTGCGCCGCGGGCGCGGCGATTTACCACACGCAAGATCGAGAACGCTTCACCCGAAGAGGCAACGTGGCGGCACGTTGCCTGGACCTGGGACGATGGCAGCAGGTGGGCCGCCACCGGAGGCGGCCCCGGAGCCGCGAGCCGGAGGAACCATGACCGAGGTACTGGACGACGCCGCCGTCGACCGGGAGCTGGCGACGCGCGACGGATGGTCCCGCTCCGGCAGTTCGCTGACCAGGACCTGGCAGTTCAAAGGCTTCGGCGGTGCCATGCAGTTCGCGAACGTGATCGCCTGGATCGCCAACCAGTCCGGGCACCACCCGGACATCGCGGTGCACGACTACAACCGGGTCACCGTCACCAGCACCACGCACGATGTGGGTGGAATCACCGAGCACGACTTCGCGTTGATCGGGCGGATCGACGACCGGACCCGCGAGTTCTGAACCGTTTCTGCCCCGCGGAAAACACGTGTGTGCAACGAATCCCACACAAGCGACGCTAGGCAGGCGGATCGCAGGATGACACCATCGCCTAGCGATCCGCACGGACATACCGGGCGGAATGTCAGCACCGAGGGAGGTGGTCGCACCGTGACGAACCCGTCGACGAACGGCCTCCGGCACACGGCCGGGGTTTTCGCGGACGTGCAGCAGCGCGATCCGCACCAGCGGTGGTTCCACCAGGCCGTGCACGAGGTGTTGGAGTCGCTGGAACCCGTGCTGGACCGGCACCCGGAGTACGGGCACGCGCAGGTGCTGGAGCGGTTGTGCGAGCCCGAGCGGCAGATCACGTTCCGGGTACCCTGGACCGACGATGCGGGGACGGTGCAGGTCAACCGGGGTTTCCGCATCGAGTTCAACTCGTCGCTGGGGCCGTACAAGGGCGGGCTGCGCTTCCACCCCACGGTCGATCTGGACACGGTCAAGTTCCTCGGCTTCGAACAGGTCTTCAAGAACGCGCTCACCGGGCTGCCGCTGGGCGGCGGCAAGGGCGGCTCCGACTTCGACCCGAAGGGCAAGTCGGACGGTGAGATCATGCGGTTCTGCCAGTCCTTCATGACCGAGCTGCACCGCCACCTCGGCGACCGCACCGACGTCCCGGCCGGGGACATCGGGGTGGGACAGCGGGAGATCGGCTACCTGTTCGGCCAGTACAAGCGAATCACCAACCGCTTCGAATCCGGCGTGCTGACCGGGAAGGGCCTGCACTGGGGCGGTTCCGAGCTGCGCGCCGAAGCCACGGGGTATGGCCTGGTGCACTTCGTGCAGGAGATGCTGCACGCGCGCGGCACCGAGCTGGACGGCCGGAACGTCGTGGTGTCCGGGTCGGGCAACGTCGCGATCTACGCGACCCGCAAGCTCCACCAGCTGGGCGCGACCGTGGTCGCGATGTCCGACTCGACCGGCTACCTGGTGGCCGAATCCGGGATCGACGTGGACCTCGTCGAGGAGATCAAGAGCTCCCGCTCGGGCAGGCTGGACGAGTACCCGGCGCGCGGCGGCCGCGCGGAGCACGTCACCGGCGGTTCGGTGTGGGACGTGCCGTGCTCGGTCGCGCTGCCCTGCGCCACGCAGAACGAACTGGACGCCGACGGGGCCGCGGCACTGGTACGCGGCGGCACGATCGCGGTGGCTGAGGGCGCCAACATGCCCACCACACCGGATGCCCTGGCGGTGCTGTCCGAAGCCGGCGTCGCGTTCGGCCCGGGCAAGGCGGCCAACGCGGGAGGTGTGGCCACCTCGGGCCTGGAGATGCAGCAGAACGCGGCTCTGGATGCCTGGGACCGCGATTACATCGACAAGCGGCTGGCCGACATCATGGCCGACATCCACACCACCTGCCAGCAGACCGCGGAAGCCTTTGGCGCACCGGGGAATTACGTGCTCGGCGCGAACGCGGCGGGCTTCCGCAAGGTCGCCGGCGCCATGCTCGACCAGGGCGTGGTCTGACGATCGGCCGCGAGGAGCGAGCGCCCGCAGCGGAGCTCGCTCATCGCGGCACCGACCCGCTCATCCCAGGTGGAGCCGGTGCCAACGGCTCCGACGTCGTGACCGGAACGGTCTCCGGGACCGCGAACGCCACCACGCAGATCGCGCAGGACAGCGCGAGTGCCGTCAGCGGGATGAGGACGAGCCCGACGAGGCCTCGCCCGGGCAGCGAATGCGCGGCGACGCCGCTTTCCGCGTCGCCGTCCGCCACCGCGATCCTCGTTTCGCGCGGGTGCGGGGCCGCCGAACGGTCCCTCAGTCGCAGCAAGCGCTCGTTCGATTCCCGGGCTCGACCTGCAGGTCTGGCGATGCGCCCGCGACCGCGGAGTCGCCCTTGACGACGTAAACCTCCCAAGGCTCCCGCCCCGGGCCGTGGACCCAAACCTTGTCCTGCTGGGCATAGCAACAAGTCGTGTCGTTCTCGACCTGCGTGAACAACCCCAGTCGCGCGAGCCGTTCGGTGGCGGCATCGACCGTTCCGGAGTCGTCGACCTCGACACCGAGGTGGTCCAGCACCGTGTCCTGCCCCGGGTCGCCTTCGAGCAGGACGAGCTTGAGCGGCGGCTCCGCGACGGCGAAGTTGGCGTAGCCGGGACGCCGCTTGGCGGGTTCGGCCCCGAACAGGTTGGTGTAGAAGGCAATCGATCCTTCCAGGTCACCGACCCGAAGAGCGAGCTGCAGACGAGACATGCGCATCCCCTTGATTCGGCATGCATCAAAACAGTGGCACGTGTCAGCTTGCTCCCCTGTATTGATGGCTGTCAATATAGAGACATGTCGAATCAGGACCCGGGCGTCGAGCTGTGCAGCTCACCGATGCTGCGGGAACCGCTCTCCGCGGAACAGGCCGCTGACCTGGCGCGCGTGTTCAAAGCCATCGGCGAGCCGGTGCGTGTGCGGCTGGTGTCGCTGATCGCCTCCCATGCTGGCGGTGAGGCGTGCGTATGTGACTTGACCGGGGCATTCGAGTTGTCGGGGCCGACGATCTCGCACCATCTCAAGGTGCTGCGCGAGGCCGGGGTCATCGAGGGCGAACGCCGGGGCACCTGGATCTACTACCGGGTGCGGTCCGCGACGCTGCACGCCCTCTCGTCCGTCTTGCTGCCCGCGGAATCCGGAGCGGTGACGGCGTGAACCGGACAGCGGAGGCACCGGCTGGTGCGCGCTTGCCGGTGCTGGACCGGCTGCTGCCGGTGTGGATCGGTGTGGCCATGCTGGCCGGCCTGCTCGCCGGGCGATGGATCCCCGGCCTCGGCGCGATGCTGGACGCGGTGGCCATCGACGGGATCTCCCTGCCCATCGCGGCGGGGCTGCTGGTGATGATGTATCCGGTCCTGGCCAAGGTCCGCTACGACCGGCTGGACACCGTCACCAGCGACAAGCGGCTGATGGTCTCCTCGCTCGTCCTCAACTGGGTGTTGGGTCCGGCGCTGATGTTCGCGTTGGCCTGGCTGTTCCTGCCGGACCTGCCCGAGTATCGGACCGGTCTGATCATCGTGGGCCTGGCGCGCTGCATCGCCATGGTCATCATCTGGAATGACTTGGCCTGCGGCGACCGGGAAGCTGCCGCTGTGCTCGTCGCCCTGAACTCGGTGTTCCAAGTGATCGCGTTCGCCGGGCTCGGCTGGTTCTACCTCGCGATCCTCCCCGCCTGGCTCGGGCTACCAGGGGTGGCTCTGGAGGTTTCGGCGTTCGAGATCGCCAAGAACGTCGTGATCTTCCTCGGCATCCCGCTGATCGCCGGGTACCTCACGCGAAAGCTCGGCGAACGAACCAGGGGACGCGACTGGTACGAGACGCGATTCTTGCCCAAGATCGGCCCCCTCACCCTGTGCGGGCTGCTGTTCACCATCGTGGTTCTGTTCGCCCTGCAGGGCGAGGCCATCACCGCCAACCCGCTCGACGTCGCACGGATCGCACTACCGCTGCTGGCCTACTTCACGATCATGTGGGCGGGCTCGTTCGCCTTGGGCAAGGCCCTGCGATTGAGCTACGAGCGGACAGCAACGCTGTCGTTCACCGCGGCCGGGAACAACTTCGAGCTGGCCATCGCGGTAGCCATCGCGACGTTCGGCGTCACGAGCGGCCAAGCCCTCGCCGGCGTCGTCGGCCCGCTCATCGAAGTCCCGGTCCTGGTCGGCCTCGTCTACGTCTCGCTGGCCGTGCGACGCCGGTTCACCTCGCCCGTCCCGCCGACCGAACACGTCCCGGCCCCCTGAACGAGGAGCGATGTTGCCCGCACTCCCGGAGGTCCTGTTCGTCTGCGTGCACAACGCCGGGCGATCGCAGATGGCTGCAGCGCTGCTGCACCACCACGCACGAGGTCGCGTGGCCGTCCGCTCGGCCGGATCCAGTCCCGCCGACGACCTCAACCCGGTGGTACTGGAGGTCATGGCCGAAGTCGGCCTCGATCTCACCCGGCAGGCGCCGAAGAAACTGCTCAACGCCGATGTCGACGCAGCTGACGTCGTGATCACCATGGGCTGCGGTGATGCCTGCCCAGTCGTCCCCGGCAAGCGCTACGTGGACTGGGACCTCGACGACCCCGCGGGCAAGGGCACGGCCGAGGTCCGCGGAATCCGCGACGAGATCGACCGCCGGATCCGCCACCTGGTCGCTGAGATCGCCCCCGAAGCATGAAGCGTGCTCGCCGAAACATCCGCACACGCCCGGACGGAGCCGTCAACAACCCGAACTCCGCAAGGGATTCCGCGGGCAAGTTGGCGGCACTCCAGAGGCGTCTTGTGCACGGCGCCCACGCCATTCACTGCAATACCAGCATGACCTGGGGTTTTGTGGGCCGCCGGGGGATCGAACCCCGAACCCGCGGATTCTGAGGCCACGTCCGGCGTCGTTTGACGACGGCTGATGGCACCTGACATGCGCTGCGTGCTTCGCAGATGCGAACGCATGTCAGACGCCTTCGCCTGTCGTCCTCTGACGTCGTTTCGTGGGGGTTTTGTGGGGCGACTGGCCTTAGCTTGAGCGTCGCGTCCGGACCGCTGGGAGCTTTGCCGTCCCGATCGTCGACGCGCCGCTTACTCGGGTTGCTCCGGCACTTCCAGGAGCGAGTGGGCCGCGTGGTTGGTCGTCGCTCCGTTGACGATCACCGAGTGGGCCAGCCCGTTGTAGACCAGGTCCCACAAGTCCCGGTCTTCCTGCAGTTCGTCAACCCGAACTTGAACGGACCGGCCGCCGCTGTCCTTCAGATCGAGGTGCATCGACGCCCCGCGATGGCGAACCTTGATGTCGGTGAGCTCGTACAGCAGGACCCAAGTGCGTCCGATCTTGAGCCAGTCCGCCCCAGCAGCAGGATCGACGAGGCGGAAGATGCCGTACATACCCAGAGCAGCTACGAACAGGAAGATCCACATCCACCAGACCGTGAGCCAGGCGAAGTCGAGCCCTTGGCGGAGACTGATCAGGATGCCGATCACGAAGAAGGCGGCAACACCCATACCGATCGCGTAGCGCTGGCTGTGCCGGTACCACTCCAGCACAGGACCTTGTGCCTTCGGCGGCGTAGGTTTGCGCCGTTCACTGCGGTCGCGTTCCGAATCCTGCTCCTTCGGCGGCTTGTCCCGTTTGAAGAACCCGGGCGCCCGCGGTGGTCGCGGTTCGCCGGTCCACCGGTCCGGCCGTGGCGGCAACTGCTCTCGCGTTACAGGAGTTTCCTCAGACATGCTCCGCACCCTGTTCTAGTCGCCGGTCAGGGAATCCTCTGCCTTGGTCGCGAGGAAGTCGCCAGCCATGCTCCCAAGGGCGCCACCCACGACGGTTCCGACACCGGGACAAATCGCGGAGCCAGCCGCAGCGCCGACGGCCCCGCCCACCGCGCCCCCCGTGAGGCTGGCTCCAGCATCCGCCGCCGCCTCACCGGCCGTGTCCGTCCCCGTCGCATAGTCGGACGCTTCCGAGCCCACGGTCGCAACTGTCCCGACGTAGGGGAGCCCACGGAGAACGGACCCCGCGCCACGTGCGATTTTCGACCCACCCTTGACGTACCGACTCGCGTCAGCCGCGACGAAGTTGCTGCCGCGTTCTCCAATTTTCCTGGAGAGTCGCCCAGTCTTCTCCGCGTGCATGTTGGCAACTTTGCCCTTGGCGCGGGTTGTCATGGCGGCGACCTTGGTTTTCGCAGCGTCACTGCTGTGATCTGCCACCCTGGCCATTTTGTCCATTTCCTTTGCTCGGCCCTCCAAGGTATGAGCCTTGTCGACAAGGGCAGCTGCACTGTCCGTGGACGTCTTTACCGCGGCCAAGCCTCCGGTTACCGCTCGCATCACGTGCGTCTTGATCGTGTTGAACGTCTCGTAGGGACTCTTCAGCTCACCTTCGAGCTTGCGGTGCGCTTCTTCTTGTTTCGTCCGGGCATCAGCGACCGTCTCTCCTGCCGCCCGGAAGGCCTTCTGCTTCATGTCCGCCCCGTCTGGCGCACCTGACTCACCAGCGGGGTCCGCAGGGCTAGGTTTCGGGGGAAGGATCTTCGTGCCGTTGATTACCAGACCCGCTCCGCGGGCGACGTCGCGCGCATCGCCCATCCGAGATTTGACGGTGTCGATCTCGTCAGCGAAGACCGCCAACGCCGACCGAACCTTCTTGATCCCACCTTCTAGTTCGTCCGCGTTCGTGGCGTGCCTGCCGAGCTCTCCGCGTGCCGCATCCGCAGCAGTTCCCGTCCAAAAGCCTTCGGACGAGCTCCGCTGCTGGTTCATGCTGTCGGCGACTTCGCTGATGCCATCCGCGAGCTTGCCCAACCAACCGGCCGTCCGCCGGCACGTGTCAGGTTCGTCCAGTACGTCGGTATCCAGTTCCCCAGCCATATCCTCGCTCCCGCTCAGTCCGGCTGGCCGCCGTACTTGTCGGAGTACTCCTTCTGCAGGTCCTGCGCGTTGCGGTTATCCACGTCGCCATAGCTGCCGTCACTAGCGTCGATCTTGCCCGCGATCTCCTCAACGGTCGCGATCAGCCCTGCCGCGGCTTCTGAGAGCACACTGAGCGTGTGGCTCATCTTCTCGGCAGAGGTGCTCACTTCCGGCATGTCGGGCGAGCCACCCGCAGCGTCATCCAGTTGATCAGTGCTATTTCGCAGCCCCGAGGCCATTTGACGTACCTGCTCGTGACTGACGTGGACTTCGTCACCGGACATGCTCACTCCTTTCCGCTGTGGCGCAGGTGTTCGGGAAGTGGCGTGTCCAGGCAGATCGTGTGGGCTCCGCACTGACGTCGAACATCACCGAGCACGCCTGCTGGGACGGGGGCAGCGGCTTGGTGGGGTCCGCATGCTTTCTGCAGCGCGACCTGCGAGGTGTAGGCCATGACCGCCAACCGGCCCCCGGGCATGGGTTGCAGCTCCAATTCGACCTGGTCCGGCCTACCGCTGAACGAGCGAGAAGCGACGTGGACCGTCATCCAATCCGGAGACTCAGCGCTGTTCCAGTCCGCGTCGTCGGTTGCCCAGCCGCCGGTGGTTCCACGGAGATCAGTGGGGATGGAGCCGTCCAACGCCACGCCGAAACGGAAGGTCGGAGGAGCCATCGCCGATCCTTCGCTGACGCACGCGATCTCACGCACCTTGCTGGTCGGCAGCAAGATCCATGGCTGATCCGGGCCGCACCCCTCGATGAACGTCTCCAGGGTTGAGTACCCGAGTACCACCAGCTGACCGGACAGTTCCCGGGTCTCCAGCATCAGCCCGCTGTTCTCCTGGTCCGGACAACAAGCGAGATACAGCTGCGCAGGCAGCATGTCGGTCTCGTCCGGATCGTAGACTCGGGGTTTCTCGGCAACGCCGGTCATCGCGGCTCCAGCTCGGTACGACTACGCCGCGCGGACTCTAACCAGCGAGACCGCGCTCCACCCCCGTTTTCGCGCAAACTGGCAACTGTGCTGCGCATACGCCAAAGGCCGCGCGTACCGGACGGTTGGGCTGCGGGCAGTTGCCCCGGACCCACGATGCTGGTCGCAACCGCATCGGGCTGCTCTGCGACACGAGACCGGACCAACAATCTGACGGAATCCAGGTTCCGGCTCCCCCATCGTCTGACATCGGTTGCCAGCCTAGCTCGTGATCAGCACGGATTGCGTCCGCAAATGGCCATCGTGGTTGGCCGTCTGCGGACGTTTTTCATCGTTTCGGACACATAAAGTGCACGACGGCGAGCCGATCCAGCCTGCACTTGGTGATGAAGTGCACCACGGACTTCCTCAACCAGCGACAACACCCCAGTGAAGCGGCTTGACCAGGCAAAACCCTGCTGGTTGTCCGCCATCATTTTTCGACGGTCGCCGCACCACCTTGTCCCGGATATGTACCAGCGTGGGCGTGGCCTGCCTTCCGGAGAGCCTGACCGCGTCGCACACCGGCACGATCGTCGCCGCCCCACGATCTGGCATGTCGTGGCGCCGACCGTTCCGACCGCCGCGAGGGCAGTGGATTGAGCCATTAGAGCGAATTCCGGCAATGATTCGTACAGAGTCGTTCTTTTTATAGCGCCCCCAAAGGAGAGTAACTAGACTTGTGGCGGGTACAACCAGTGGGAGCATGGGTGAAAGACTGGAATCAGTTCTCGCCGCGTTTCAAGGGCGGCCAGGTCGCCGAACGCGTTTCATCACAAGACAGCATTGCCCTAGTCCTCGTCATTGAGGCGCTTGGTGGGATACTCCAAGGGACACCTCGAAATATTCTGGATCTATCTGGCCGAATATCTCTGGAAAAATTCGAGGACATTGAAATCCGCTGGGACGGTGGGTGCTTGATAGTTAGCGTGAAAGATAAGCATCTATCCTACCAGGAAGCGAAGTCGGAATTAGAGAAGTTCGAAGAAATTCTCGCCACTATGCCAAGACTTGGGGAAGTCGCATTTAGAATTGAGGCGACGGCCTTGTCTGGGAGCAAAACGCGGGACCTTCAGGGCGATTTGGATCGCTTACTCCAGGTGGCGTCGACTGAAATATCTGATGAGCTAGACGAGGTCATCGAGGAATTCGAGGAAAAGCATGGGGTAAGTGGCGACGTTGCGGTGAAGTCCTGCATCTCGTCGCGGGATTTGAGTCGAGATTCCGATACCGCACGAGCTATCTTTGCGACACAGTTTAGGTCCGTTTTCCCCGTGGCCGACTTTACAGACGACCGGATCGAGGAGATATTTCACGACTACACCTCAAGGATACTCGCTGGGGCGCGCCGAAGGAGGGAAACCATTGCTCTGTCGCAGCTTAGGCGTGAACTTCTTGAGCCGTTGGTGCCGCTTGAGCTGATGCAAACGAAGTTTGATGTACTCAGGACTCCATTCGGCTACGTCCCAGACCAAGACCTCGGAGAGGCATGGCATCGAGAGCACGAGATCGCTATGGCAGTCAGGCGAGAGGTCGTCAAGAAATGGAAGAGGCACACGCGTCGCGACCTGATCGCCTATTTCACGTATAAGTCTAGAGTTCGGTGCCCATTCTGTAACTACCCAACAGTGCGTTCGCTTCTCAACGACGGCGGTCTGGGCTGTCCAAAATGCGGATGGTTTCCATACCTGACTGTGTTTTATGCGTGTGATTGCCGAGCACCTGTTCCCGTAATTCGACAGCCTCCAATGGATGGCCTTGATATGTTTAGCGACCTCTTGGAATACGTAAGAAAAGAGCGCCCTAAATGCACAGAATGCGGCTTAGACGTCGAAACAGAAAAGCTTCAGGACCGCACATTCTTGGCGCATTTGCCGTGGCCAATCGAAGAATACTCCGACGAGAAAATAATACAGATGCGAATTGACATGGGGTGGGATGGCGCCAAATATAAGATTGAGGGCGAGACCCCCCTTAGCCTTATCATGAAAGGGCGCGCCTCTGAAATATTCGAAGAAGATTGAGGATGAGGAAACTTCCAACTGGGGGATAGAAATCAAGTCACGGCGGAGACGTCTTGCCCTACACCTGCAAGGGAGGGCCTCTGTCCTCACCCCGTCGACCTGGCGTAGCCCTCATCAGCTCGTGTCAAGGGGGCAACCGCCGATGGTCACGTGACGCCAGTGCGCGAGCTTGCCCCCTTGACGCGGGCTGATAGCCCTTGTGGAGGTCGATGGGGTGAGGACAGAGCAGCCACGACCGAACCGCAGCCGATGTGCCTGTCCCCCTCACCCTGTTGGCCTGCCCGTCCGGCGAGGACATCTCTTTGTGCCTGAGCGTGCAGCCTTCTTCTGGCGGAGCCGGGCCCGCCTGCCTTCCGATCTGGTCGGCGCGCGGGGTGCCGGGGTGCCGGAGGCGGGCCCCCGGCGGGGCCCCGCTGCGCTGACCTCGGAAACAGCAGGCAGGCGGGCCCGCAGGGCCCGCCCTTGATGCAGTAGAGAAACTCTGAACACACGCACACCACGACAGCGTCCGTGCTGGTCAGCGCTCCTCTTCGCGGCGCTGTCGGGCTAGCTCGTGCATCTCGGTCACGACTTCGTCGTAGCGCCACCGATATTGCCCGCCGGGCGTCACCAGTGCAGGTGTGATCAACCCTTGCTGCGCGTAGTGCGAGATGGTGCGCCGCGCGAGCCCAAGCCTGCGGGCCAACTCGCTACTGGAGATCAACGGCTCGTCGGCGGTCACCGCCACATCGTGCGGACCTGGAACGCCCACCGCTGCCTTGCTCGCCTCAGACGTATATGTTTGCCTTGTTTGCCTGGTTTATTTTCGGGAGGTCCGATGAACGAACAGACCGCACTCGCCGTGCTGCTGCGAGCGATGCAATGGGAACTGGATCACGCCGCGTTCGAAGTCGGCGGCGGACGACTGAGCGGTGAAGAGCGCCTGCGGCTGGCCGAACGCCTGCGACACACGGCGAACCACCTGCAGGACGCCATCACTGTGAGCCCGAACGATCAGGTCAACTGAATACGGCTGCGTGTTTGCTGGGAGGTGCGCCGCGGATGTCTACGCAGCCGGTGTCAGCGGCTCAGCAGCTGTTCCAACGTCTCCGCGTCCACCGCGCACCGGAATCCAGTGTCGTCGTCGCACATCGTCTCGGCGGCATCGTTGAACGACGACGGGGTGCACCGGTCGAACGGGCTCGTCCACGCCCCGCCGCGCAGCTCCCGCCGGCCGGGCTTGGACTCGGTGCCCAGCCACTCCCAGACGTTGCCGCACAGGTCGTACGTGCCGTACGGGCTCACGCCGCTCTGGTAGCGATCGACCGGTGTGGTGGCGCCGACACCGTTCTCCCGGACGTTGCACTTGGCCGGGGTCGGCTGGTCGCCTCACGGGTAGACGTTGCCGCGGTGCCGCGAGCGGCCTTCTCCCACTGCTGCGAGCTGGGCAGGGACTTGCCCGCCCACTCTGCGTACGCCGCGGCATCCTTCCACGTCACGAAGACCACGGGGTGCGTGGCCAGACCTTCGGGGTAGGTCGGACCGTCCCAGTGCTTCGGAGGTTCGTGCCCCGTGGCAGGGACTTCGACGGCATAACGAGGACGATCGAACGGACCGGGCGGACGAAGGCAGCAGCGGAGCGCAACCTCAAGCGTGATCTGGCCGAGCGGATCAAGGCTCAGTCCGGGCCTTCTACTGGCCCCGAAACGAAGTTCCGCGACGTCGCGGAACTGTGGTTTCAGACGATCGAGCAACAGGTGAATGCTGGTGCGCGGTCCCCGACGACTCTGGACCAGTACAGGAGCAATCTGAACCTGCACGTGCTCCCCGCTCTTGGCGAACTGCGAGTTGGGCGCGAGGTCACCGTTCCGGCTGTAGAAGGGTTCCTGCAAACACTCCGGACCACCAGGAGCGCTTCGGTTGCGAAGACCGCTCGATCGATCGTCTCGGGAGTCATGGGGTACGCCGTACGTCAAGGGTTGGTCCAGCAGAACCCGACACGAGAAACGACGCGGCTTCATGCACGGCAGAAGCGGAAGCCCCGGGCCCTGACCTTGCAAGAGCGCATCAAGTGGCTTGAGCAGATGGAGGCTGATGAGAAGGCGGTCCGATGGGACTTGCCAGACCTGTCCTGCTTCATGCTGGCCACCGGCGTTCGCATCGGAGAAGCGCTAGCCGTGTACTGGCCGGAAGTCGACTTGGACACCGGGCTTGTCGCAGTGGATCACAACGTGGTGCGCGTGAAGGGGACAGGCTTGATCCGGAAGTCGACGAAGACGGAGTACGGAGAGCGGACCTTGCCCCTTCCTTCCTGGGCTGTGGAGATGCTGCGCAGGCGCTTTGCTGAAGCCGGGGAGCCCATCGACGGGCCGGTGTTCCCGAGCGAGGTCGGCGGTCTGCGCGATGCCTCGAACACCCGTCGCGTCCTTCGGCAGACCCGTGGCAGCGAGGGATTCGAGTGGGTCACGTCGCACGTGTTCCGCAAGACTGCGGCGACCATTCTCGATGAGGCTGGGCTTGCGGCGCGGTTGATCGCCGATCAACTGGGGCACTCGCGTCCGTCGATGACGCAGGACGTGTACATGGGGCGGCGGGCGATCAACCGAGCCACTGCCGACGCGCTCGAGGACGCGTTCACCACCGACCCCTCCACCGATGGTCCGGCGTAGTTTTGCGTGAGTTCAGCGTGGATGGCGCCCGGAAAGCACGGAAACCCCAGCTTCTGACCTGGGGTTTTGTGGGCCGCCGGGGGATCGAACCCCGAACCCGCGGATTAAAAGTCCGCTGCTCTGCCGGTTGAGCTAACGGCCCTGCCGGAGCAAGGCTACAAGGTCGAGAGGCCGCCCCGTGGGGCGGTCGGCGGTTCGCGCGTTGTTGCCCTGGGCGTTGTCGACCGGTGCTCCTACCTCGAACTCCCGTTCGGTTGTTCCACTGCGGCGAACGGCGGGCAGCCGAAGAGCGTTGCGGACGCCACATTTTCGCGTCCGAGCGCACGCGTGACCCCCTCGGAGCGTCGCGGATCTGCACGATGGTGAGCGGCGACCATCACGGGAAGGGACGGCACGTGGCACGCATCAGGCCGCTCATCGGCGGACTCCTCCTCGCCGGGGCGGCTGCGGGCTCCGGGGCGGCTGCGGGATGCGGTGCGGGCCCGGAGCCGGTGGAAGTGCACTACCCGAGCATGGCCGAGGTGCGCAGCGCCGACGGCGGTGCGCAGAGCTGGGTGCCGGCCTGGATCCCGGACCAGGCGACCGGGATCGCGATCAAGTACGACCTGGACACGAACGCGCGCATCCTGCGGTTCGACCTCGGCGGTGCCGCTCTGCCGCCCGGCGCCTGCACCCCGGGCGAACCGGCTGCCGGGTCTCCCGAGCTGCACGCGGACTGGTTCCCACACCACCCGGGTGGCGAGCAGCACCTGACCTGCGATGCGGCCGCGACCGCCGTGGTGGTCGCCGGCGACACCGCCTACGCCTGGAGCCCGGGCGATCCCGAGGAGTGAACATCCGCGCGACGGCCACCGCGCACATCCCCCGCACGAGTGATCACGGCCGGTTCGGCGCAGATCATGTACCACGCAGCTGTCCAGCACGGCGGCAAAGCGGCAGAATCGGGCGCACTCCGTGCCAGCGATCGAAAGGGACCTATTCCCATGGTGCACCAGCGCAAACGGCTTCTCGGCCCGATCCTCGGCGCGTTCGCCGCGGCATCGCTGCTCGTCGGCTGCGGGCAGGGCGAGGAGCAGGGCCAGCCCCCTGCCGCCGAGCAGCCGCCGCCCGCCGAACCCGAGCAGCCCGAGCACGGGGAACACGGCGAACAACCGGCGGCTCCGGAGCCCGGTCAGCAGCAGGCCGACGCCGAGGGCACCTTCGAACCGTTCCAGGAGGGCGCCACGGCGGTCACCTACGACGAGCAGCAGGCCCCACCGGGGTCGACCGCCAAGGTGCGCACCGAAGCGCTCCCGGACGGCGGGCAGCGGATCACCACCGAGTTCACCGGCCTGCAGCCGGACCGGGAGTACGGCGCGCACGTGCACACCCAACCGTGCGGGCCGAGCGGGGACGACGCCGGACCGCACTTCCAGCAGGAAGCCGACCCGGTCAAGCCGTCGGTCGACCCGGCCTTCGCCAACCCGGAGAACGAGGTCTGGCTGGACTTCCACACCGACGCCGAGGGCAACGGCCAGGCCACCGCGGAAGGCGCGTGGCAGTTCGAGGGCCGCGACGACGCGAACTCGCTGGTGATCCACCAGGAGCACACCCACACAGAACCGGGCGAGGCCGGGGAAGCCGGCGACCGGCTGGCCTGCCTGACCGCCTCGTTCTGACCGGGGCCGCGGGCGGGCACCGACCGGGCGCCGGTGCCCGCCCAGCTCGATGCGCCCGGTTCGGCCGAGGACAATGGAGCGCGTGACTGCCACGCTGACCAAGCCCGCGCTCCGGATCGGCCCCCATCCCGTCGATCCGCCGGTGGTGCTCGCGCCGATGGCCGGGATCACCAACGTCGCCTTCCGCAGGCTGTGCCGGGAGTACGGGGCGGGCCTGTACGTGTGCGAGATGATCACCACCCGCGCGCTTGTCGAACGCGACCCGAAGACGCTGGAGATGGTCGCCTTCGACCCGGACGAGCACCCGCGGTCGATGCAGCTCTACGGCGTGGACCCGCAGACGATGTACCGCGCGGCGCGGATGATCGTGGACGAGGGGCTCGCCGACCACATCGACATGAACTTCGGCTGCCCGGTGCCCAAGGTCACCCGCAAGGGCGGCGGGTCCGCACTGCCGTACAAGCGCAGGCTGTTCGGCGAGATCGTGCGGGCCGCGGTGCGCGCGGCCGAGCCCGCGGGCGTTCCGGTGACGGTCAAGTTCCGCGTCGGCATCGATGACGAGCACCACACCTACCTGGACGCGGGGCGCATCGCCGAGGAGAGCGGGGCCGCCGCCGTCGCACTGCACGGGCGCACCGCGGCGCAGCGCTATTCCGGGCAGGCCGACTGGTCGGCGATCGCCAGGCTGGCCGAGCACGTGCGCACGATCCCCGTCCTGGGCAACGGCGATATCTTCAGCGCCGCGGACGCGACCCGCATGATGCGCGAAACCGGTTGCGACGGCGTGGTCGTCGGCCGCGGCTGCCTCGGGCGCCCCTGGCTGTTCCGCGATCTGCAGGCCGTGTTCGCCGGAGAACCGGTGCCACCGGGGCCGCCGCTGGGCGAGGTCGCGCAGGTCCTGCGCCGGCACGCGGAGCTGCTCGCCGAGCACATGGGTGAGCAGAAGGGCCTGCGCGACCTGCGCAAGCACATGGCGCAGTACCTCCGCGGATTCCCGGTCGGCTCGGAGCTGCGGCACCGCTTCGGCCTGGTGTCCGGGCTCGGCGAGCTGGACGACCTGCTGGCCGAGCTCGATCCGGACGTGCCGTTCCCGGACGACGCCGATGGTCCGCGCGGGCGGCAGGGATCGGCGGGCAAGGTAGTGCTGCCGGAGGGCTGGCTGGACGACCCGGAGGACGAGACGGTCCCCGCAGCTGCCGAGATCGACCACAACGGCGGCTGATCCGCCGTGCCGCGAACGCCCGCGCGCGGCCGGCCGCGCCACGCCGCCCTGACCGCACTGCCGGTGATCGCACTCGTGTCCGGGTGCTCCAGCGCCCCAACGGATTCCGATGCGCGGGAAGCCGCGGTGCAGTACTTCGCGGAGAACACCACGGCCGCCCGCAGCGGTCCGCAGCAGCAGGCGCGGTTCTTCACCGCCACGCAGCACCCGGATTTCGCCGACCGCGTGTGCGATCTCGGCAGCACCACCGTCGAGTTCGATCCCGCGCTGTCCACACTGCGCCCGGACCCGGAGTTCACCACCGCCGGACAGGTGCCGCGCGGCTCGGTGTGGGTGGTCGCCGTGGAAGTGACGATCCGCGAGCAGGGCCGGATCACCGCCCACCAGATCGGTTCGCAGCACCTGGTGCTGCTCCGGGGCGAGGCCCGCGGGTTCGCGCCCTGCTTGTCCTGATCCCGCCCACGGATGTGCTTGATCGCACAACGGAAGGTAACGGCGACGCCGGACCCTGCCGATGACGTTGGCGAGTGGTGATGCGGAACACAGGGTCCGGTGCTCGTCCGTGCGGGTGGGTCCGGACGGTTTCGCTTCCACATCCGCCCCCCGGGCCGGTACACAACAAGCAGCGCCGGATTCGACAGGTGTTCGCGTCCGCTCGGCCGGTCGGGCGAAATCGAACGCCCCTGCTCCGGTCGATCTCAAGCGAACAGCCGCACGCGACGACACCACGAACGGGAGGTGAGTGCGATGACCGGACTCCGCGGCGGGTACACCGGCCCGGAACCGGTCCGCGACGACTGCGCTTTCCCCGCGCCGCCTCCCGGGCAGCGGACCCGCCAAGACCTGGCGTCGGGAAACGGCATGGCCGAGATGCACGAATCCATCGCCGGCCTGCTCGCGGCGCGCGGGCAGTGGCGCCAGGCGTACCACCACCTGCGCTCAGCACTGGACATGATGTCCACATCGGACGCGCCGAAAGTGCCCGAGCAGCTCCGGCACGAGGTGAACCGGCTGCGCAGGGAGCACGCCGAAGCGCGCGAGCAGAGCCTGCGGGACAGCCTGACCGCCAGCTACAACCGGCGCTACCTGGACGAGCGACTCTCCAGCCTGCTCGCCGACCGGGCGGGATCCGACGGGGGGCTCGCGGTCGCCATCGTCGACCTGGATTGGTTCAAGCAAGTCAACGACACCTACGGGCACCTGCTCGGGGACCGGGTGCTGCAGCGCGTCGTCGATCTGATCCAGGAAGCGCTGCCCACCGGGGCGTTCTGCGCCCGCTACGGCGGCGAGGAGTTCGTGCTGGTGCTGCCGGACATCGATCCGGACGCGGCGGTCTCGCTGTGCGAGAGCACTCGGGCCCGGGTGGAGCGCTTCCCGTGGCCGCAGATGGCGCCGGGACTGCGGGTGACGATCAGCGCAGGTCTGGCGCACGAGGGCATGCCGTGCCGGCGGGAGACCGGGCCGGCCTCGGCGGAGCAGCAGCTGATCAGCGCGGACGCCCTGCTCTACGCGGCCAAGCAGGCCGGCCGCAACGCGGTGGCCTTCCAAGCCGGGGCGGAGATCCGGCTAGCGGGGGCACCGGACCGGCGGGCGACCGCGGCCACGGGCTCCGGAGGCGGTTACTGATCGCGATGGGATCGCGGAATTCGGAGCGTGCCTCTCCGATTACCCGACGTCGTTCGCCGCAGTGGAGTTGCGCGGTTTGGGCGAGTTGCCGGGTGACATCGTGCACTGATTGTGCAGAAGTGGTCGGCGGTATCGTCAGTTTGGCGGATCGGCCGTACTATCTCGGAGGCGTCAACCGATACGTGTCGGGGGGTATTGGTGCGCCGACGTTCATCCGTGGATCGTTGGCTCTTGAAGGTGGGAGGGAAAACGCGTGCCGCAGGACCCCCGGCATGGCGACTTCGGGCACCGGGATCCCCACTCCGACCAGGACGCCGAAGAGTCCGCGGCCAGTCGCCGGCGACGCAGCCTCGGCGATGACGGCACGGGTGGCACCCGGGTCATCGACCTGCTGTCCAAGCACGGCAAGTCCCCGGGCGGGACCGGTTCGCACCGCCGCCGAGCCGCCGAACCGGACGCCGAAGCCCCACCCGGCCCGGCGCAGGGCGGGGCAGCGCAGCACGGTCCGGCGGCCCAGCCGGACGGGGCCGCGCAGCAGCCCGCGGACGCTCCGGGCAGCCGATCGGCCGAAGCCCGCGGCACGGGCGCCCCGCCGTCCGGCGGACGCAGCGGTCGACGCGGCCGGTCGAACCAGCAGAACGGGCGCCCCCAACCCGGCACTCCCCCGGTAGGCGGCGGGGCCGCTCCCAGCGGACCTGCGCGCCAGGGACCCCCCGCGGCGCCGCCCGCCGGGCAGCAGAACTCGGCGGGGCCGGACGCACCGCAGCCACCGCAGCGCGGTTGGACGAATCCCGCGGGTGATCCGCCTCCGCAGCAGAACGGCTCCCGGCAGACCGCGAGCCAGCAGAACGCCTGGGCCCCGCCGGCTGACGGGCCGCAGCAGCCCGCCGGGAACGAACAGCCACCCCGACCACCGCGGCGCAGGCAGTCCCCGACCTCGCGGCAGGGGCCCGGCACGCCGGCTCCGGGCACGCCCGCTCCCGGCACGCCGGCTCCGGGCACCCCTGCTCCAGGCACCCCTGCTCCAGGCACCCCCGCCGCGGGCGGATCGGACGCCGGACAGCAGCAGGGTTCTGGACAGCAGCAGGGAGCACGAGCGGCCGGTGGTCAGCAGTACGACCCGACCCGCATCACGCAGGCGCTGAACGGCGGAGGGGCGCCGCAGGCCCCGGAGACCGGGGGCCGCCGCAGACCGGTCCCACCCGACCAGGCCGCGCCGCAGCCACCGGCAGGACCGCCGACCGGGCAACGGGCCGCGCAGAACCAGCCGCCGCAGCCGAACCAGCCGCGCAGCCAGGGATCCGCGAGCACGGGGCCCGGCAAGAACGGCGCGACCGCGGCAGGCGCCGCTGCCGCCGCAGCAGCCGCAGCAGCGGGGTCGGCGGCCGCGGAATCCGACCTGGAGGCCACTACCCAGCACCCTCCGGTCCCGGCGGCCCCGGAGAACACGAACGGATCCGCACCGGGCACCGCGAACCGGAGCCCCGCACCGCCCCGCGGCACCAACGGGCACGAGCAGGTCGCCCCGCACCGGCCCGCACCGAACCCCCCGCCGCACCAAGCCGCGGGGCACCAGCAGAGCGCGCCGGAGGCGACTGCGCTCGCGCGGCCGGTCGCTCCCGCCGATGCCGAGCAGACGGCCATCGTCGCCGCGCAGCCGGATGCCGGGGACCCCTACGACGACTACGACGCCGACTACTACGACGACCTCGGCACGGGCGACCGGGACGGCTCCGAGCCCGGCGACGAGGACGCCGACGAGGGCGAGCGGCTGAACGACGTGCAGGAGATCGACGCCACGCTGGCCCGCTTCTCCGCCGTGCACGACGAGATCGCGCAGGAGGAAGCGGCGCGCCGCAAGAAACTCTCCTGGCTGGTCGGGCAGCGCAAGGAGCCCGAGCTCGGCACCGATATGCCGTTCGACTTCCACGAGGGCCGGGACGGGCAGTCCCGGATGGCGTACAAGAAGCAGCAGCGCAAACGGCGCACCAACCTCATCGTGCTGGCCGTGGCGGCGGTCGTGGCCGTCATCGTGGTCCTGGCCGTCGTCATGACCGCAGGCTGACGTCCGCTCCGGCTGAACCGGTTCGCCCGCGGGCACGCGGGGCGGCACTGCCGCGCCGCGACCCCCGCTCGGCCCCGGACGCGGAGCTACCGGGGCTGGTCACGGGCTCGGTGACCCCGCCGCCGCGTTCTCCGCGGACGACCGGCGGACCTCACTCGAACCGGTTCATCATGCCCCGTTCACCAGCGGTTCACCACGGGTCACCTCACCGGATTCCGCAGCGACGTAGGCTGAAGCCATGCGTGAGGTTTACCAGGAACAGCTCGGCAAGCTGGCCGAGGAGCTCGCCTCGATGTCGAAGATGGCCGGTACCGCCATGGAGCGGGCGACCCAGGCACTCCTGGAAACCGACCTGCAACTCGCAGAGCAGGTGATCGAGGAGGACGTGCAGGTCGACGAGACCAGGGCGCGCGCCGAGGAGCACGCGTTCGGGCTGCTGGCGCTGCAGGCCCCGGTGGCCGGTGATCTGCGCACCGTCATCTCCAGCATCCACGCGGCCGAGGACCTCGAACGAATGGGCGACCTGGCGCTGCACGTGGCCAAGACCGCGCGGCGCAGGCATCCGCACCCGGTGCTCCCGCCGGACGTGCAGCCGTACTTCGCCGAGATGGGGCGGATCGCGGTGAAGCTGTCCGGCCGCGTGCTGACCGTGCTGCAGACGCAGGACGTCGAGGCGGCGCGCGGGTTGGAGGAGGACGACGACGAGATGGACGACCTCCACCGGCACCTGTTCACCGTGATGATGAGCCCGGAGTGGTCGCACGGGGTGGCCGCGGCGGTCGACGTGACCCTGCTCGGCCGGTTCTACGAGCGGTTCGCCGATCACGCGGTCTCGGTGGCCCGGCGGGTCGTCTTCATCGTCACCGGCAAGATGCCCAGCAGCTGACCGCCGCCGCGCCTGACGCTGGCCGGCAACAGAACTATTAATACTCGATCTCAATAGTCGATGTCCCGTCCGATTCGTGCGATCCTCGTTCGAGTGAGACTGATCAGAATCGAACACGGACCGGTGCGCGGTGAGTAAGAGTCCGACCGTGCACCGCAGGCGACTCGGCAGCGAACTGCGCAGGATCCGCGAGAGCGCGGGCCGCACGCACCGCGAGGTCGCCGCCCATCTCGACTGCTCGCAGGGCAAGATCAGCCAGATCGAGCTCGGCCGCGTCCCGGTGCGCACGTCCGACGTGCGGCTGATGGCCGAGTTCTACGGCGTCGGCCCGGACGGGCTCGACCAGCTACTGGACCTGGCGCAGGATTCCAAGCAGCGCGGCTGGTGGCAGCAGTACCCGAGCACCGCCCAAGTGCCGGGGCTGCAGACCTATCTCGGCCTTGAGACCGCCGCCAAGGCCGTGAGCTGCTACGGAGCGGCCCCGCTGCCCGATCTGCTGCAGACCGCGGAGTACTGCCACGCCTTGCGCAGCACCGAGGTCGCGCCGCGCACCGAGGACGAGCTGGGCGAACTGGAGCAGGTGCTGACCGCCCGGCAGCAGCGGCTGGTGGGCGACAACCCGCTGGAGCTGTGGGCGGTGCTGGACGAGTCGGCGCTGCGCCGCGCGGTGGGTGGTCCCGCCGTGCAGCGCAGGCAGCTGGAGCACCTGGTGCTGCTGGGCTACCGGCGCAACGTGACGATCCAGGTCCTGCCGTTCGAGGCGGGTGGGCACCCGCTGATGAGCGACCGGATCGCGGTGTTCTCGTTCCCGGACGACGCCGACCCGCAGGTGGTGCACCTGGGCGACTCGGCCAATTCCCGCTTCCTGGACAAGCACGCGGACACGGCCGACTACCTCAAGGCGTTCGAGCAGGTCTGCACCAGGGCCCTCAACCCCAAGGACTCCAGCGCCCACATCTCAACCCTGGCCGACCAACTGAAGTAGGCCGGAAAAGTCAAGCCACAAAGCAAGAAACAAGACACGATCGACGAAAACCCGCGCTGCAAAAGGGACGACGCCGAAGGCTAGTCGAAAACCCCACAGGGCAAACGACACCGGCGCGGGTTCTCAGCGGCGTGCTGGCGAGGACAGCCCCGACATGGCGTAGGTCGCCACTCGATGTCGGGGATCCCGCAGCCCGCGCGCCGCTGAGGTTCCGCCATCGGCACCACCCAGCAAGCCGACCCGAGAAACCCTCCGGCTCAGCCGAACCGCCCGGAGATGTAGTCCTCGGTGGCCTTCTGCTCGGGATTGGAGAAGATCTTCCCCGTCTCGTCGATCTCCACGAGCTGCCCGGGTTCCCCGACGGCCCGCAGGTTGAAGAAGGCCGTCTGGTCGCTGACCCGGGCGGCCTGCTGCATGTTGTGCGTGACGATGACGATCGTGTAGTCCTGCTTGAGCCGGGCGATCAGGTCTTCGATCGCCAGCGTGGAGATCGGGTCGAGCGCGGAGCAGGGTTCGTCCATGAGCAGGACGTCCGGTTCCACGGCGATCGCTCGCGCGATGCACAGCCGCTGCTGCTGCCCGCCGGAGAGGCCGCCGCCGGGCTTGTTCAGCCGGTCCTTGACCTCTTCGAAGAGGTTGGCCCCGCGCAGCGCGCGTTCGGTGACCTCGTCGAGGTGCTTCTTGTTCTTCTCCCCGGTGAGCTTCAGCCCGGAGACCACGTTGTCCCGGATGGACATCGTGGGGAACGGGTTGGCCTTCTGGAAGACCATCCCGATGGTCTTGCGGACCTGCACCGGGTCGACGCCGGCCGCGTAGACGTCCTCGCCGTCCAGCATCACCTTGCCGTCCACGCGCGCACCCGGGATGACTTCGTGCATCCGGTTCAGCGAGCGCAGCACGGTGGATTTGCCGCAGCCGGACGGACCGATGAACGCGGTCACACTGCGCGCGGGTACCTGGAGGGTGACGTCCTGCACGGCGTGGAACTTGCCGTAGTGCAGGTTCAGGTCCTTGATGTCGAGACGCTTGGCCATGATTCGGGTTCCGTCCCTACTTGGTCTTGACCGCGAAGAGCTTGGACAGCAGGGTCGCCACGAGGTTGATGAGCATGATGACGAGCACCAGGGTCAACGCCGCGCCCCACATCCGGTAATCCCCGGCAGCGGTCGCAGTGCTGCGTTCCATGTAGATGGTCAGCGGCAGCGATGCCATTTCGCCGCTGAACAGGTTGAAGTTGATCGCGCTGGAGTACCCGACGAGGATCAGCAGCGGGGCCGTCTCGCCGAGGACCCGGGCCAGGCCGAGCATCACGCCGGTCAGGATCCCGGACAGCGCCGTGGGCAGGACGATCCGCACGATCGTCTTCCACTTGGGCACGCCGAGGGCGTAGGACGCCTCGCGCAGTTCGTCCGGGACGATCAGCAGCATCGTCTCGGTGACCCGGACCACCATCGGCAGCATCAGCAGCACCAGCGCCAGCGCGACCGCGAAACCGCTGCGGCTGAGGCCGAAGGTGGTGATCCACAGCGCGTAGATGAACAGACCGGCCACGATGGACGGCAGCCCGCTGAGGATGTCGACCATGAAGGTCGCGACCTTGGCCAGTCGCGATCCCTGGCCGTATTCGATCAGGTAGATCCCGACCATCACACCCAGCGGCACCGAGATGGCCGTGCAGACGAGTCCTTGCAGCAGCGTGCCCGCCAGCGCGTGGTAGATCCCGCCGCCGAAGTCGGTGGGCAGCAGCCCGTTGAACGAGTGCGACCACCAGGTGGGGGTGAGCATGGGCGCGAGCCCGCGCTCGATCAGCGTCCACAGCACCCACAGTAGCGGGATCACCGCCACGGTGAAGGCCGCGGTGAACACCGCGGTGGCCGTGTTGTTCTTCAGCTTGCGCGCCAGCCCGATGCGCTGGAAGGCCGGCGGGGTGGCGAGGCTTTCCACGTCAGCCGCGTCGGTCCTCATGCTTTCTCCTTGCCGCTCGCGTTCTCGATCCAGCGGGCGAGCGCGTTGACCGCGAAGGTGATGACGAACAGCACCAGCCCGGCAGAGATGTAGGCGCCGACCTGCAGGTTGTTGTTGAATTCCGCGGAACCGAGCGCGATCTTGGACGCGAAGGTCGCACCGGCGTCGAAGACGCTGTAGTTGGGCGGGGCGAAGGTGAAGCTCAGGATGATGGTGAGCGCGACCGTTTCGCCCAGCGCCCGGCCGAGCCCGAGCATCGACCCGCCGATGAACCCGTTGCGGCCGAACGGCCACACGGTGGTGCGCACCACTTCCCAGCGGGTGGCACCGAGGGCGAGCGCGCCTTCGATCTGCGCGGTGGGGGTGCGTTGGAACACCTCCCGGCTGACGCCGGTGATGGTCGGCAGGATCATCACGGCCAGCACGATGCCCGCGGTGAACACGTTGGCGCCGCTGTCGGCGCGCACGTTGCCGTCGGCGAAGATCGGGATCCAGCCGAGGTTCCCGTTGAGCCAGGAGGCGACCGGGTCGAGCACCGGTGCCAGCACGAGCGCGCCCCAGAGGCCGTAGATCACCGAAGGCACGGCGGCCAGCAGGTCGATGATGTAGGCGAAGGGACGGGCCAGTGCCCGCGGTGCGTAGTGCGTCAGGAACAGGGCGATGCCGCCGGAGACGGGCATCGCGATCACCAGCGCGACCAGCGAGCTGGCCACCGTGATCCAGGCGAGGTCCAGGATCCCGAAACTCAGGTCATCGGGGTCCGAGGTGTCCCAGACCCGGCTGAACAGGAAGTTGACCTGGTTGACCTGCAGGGAGGGAACCGCCCGGATCAGCAGGAAGATACCGATGGCCGCGATGAGCGCGACCACGAAGGCGCCGGATCCGGTGGCGATGCCGGAAAAGATCCGGTCGCCGACTCGGACTTTGGCACCCGCAGAGGCTTCGGGAGCGGAAATGGGTTCCTCCGGTCCGGAACTGTCCGCCGCCGCGCCCGCGGACCCGCTGTCCTCGGGACGCGCGTCGGCTCTCGTCGAGTCGGTCACTGCTTCTGGCAGCCTCTCACTTCGTGGCGTTCGACCCGTTGTTCACCCTGGGCACGAGCCACCGCGCTAGCCGATGGTGTGCCGGGCCGTGCGGTTCAGCCCTCAGGCGATCGCGTCGACCGCGTCGAGGACCTTCTGCTTGAAGCCTTCCGGCAGTGCCGCGTAGCCGGCTTCTTCGAGCTGATCGGGGTCCGCGTTCGCGGCCACGGTCAGCAACGCCTTGACCGCCTTGGCGGTCTCCGGGTCGTAGCCCTGGGAGCACACGACCTCGTAGGTGTTCAGCACGATCGGGTAGACGCCCGGTGCGTCGTTGCCGTAGATCGAGTCGAGGTCGACCCGCAGGTCGTGCCCCTCGCCGCCGATCTCCGCGGATTCGATGGCCTTGCCGACGTTCTCCGTGCTCAGCTCGACCGGTCCGGATCCGCTGTCGACCTTGGCGATGCCCAGGCCGAGGTTCTTCGGGAAGGACCACTCGGCGTAGGTGAACCCGCCCGGGGTGCCCTGCACCGACTGCGCGACCTGGTCGCTGCCGTCGCGGCCCTGGCCGACGCCCGGGGCCGGTTCGAACTGCTTGCCCTCGCCGGTCCACGCGCCGTCGGTGGCGGTGGTCAGGTATTCCTGGAAGTTCTCCGAGGTGCCGGACTCGTCGGAGCGGAAGAACGGCACGATGTCCAGGTCGGGCAGTTCGGTGCCCGGGTTGAGCTGCTGGATCGCCGGGTCGTTCCACGAGGTGATCTTGCCCTGGTAGATGCCCGCGGCGACCTCCGGCGACAGGGTCAGGTCGTCGACGCCGGGGATGTTGTAGCTCAGCGCCACCGGGCCGAACACCATGGGGATGTTCCAGGCGGGGTTGCCTCCGCATCGGGCGGCGGCTTCCTTGTCCTCGCCGTCCTCCGGGTCGAGCGGCGAATCGCTGCCGCCGAAGTCGATCTGCCCGGAGTTGAACGCGGAAACGCCCTTGCCGGAGCCGGACTTGGTGTAGTTCAGCTGCTCACCGGGGCACTTGAGGCTGTAGTCCCGCGCGAAGACGTCCATCGCGTTCTTCTGCGCCGAGGAGCCCTCCGCGGAGATCGACTGCTCGCCGCATTCGACCTGCAGCCCTTCCAGCGCGGGATTGATCCCGCCGGAGGGGATGTTCTGGTCGGTCCCGCACCCGGCCACCAGGAGCGCACCGGCGGCGAACACGGCGAATGCCGCACTGGACCGCTTGCTGTCCACTTCGTTCCTCCTCCTCGGGGGAAACGCCGTCACCTCCAGCGGCCCGGAGCGGCCCGGCCGGACTCCGCATCACCGCCGCACCCGGAACGCTAAGCAGCCGCAGTGGACGCCTGCCGCCATCCAGGTGAACGAGAGGTGAACAAGGCACGCTAAGTAAGCAGACACACATTCCGTACGGGGAACTCGGGGGAACGGCCGCCCGCCCCGGCGACCGCGCGTCACCGGCTGAACTGCACGTCCGTGTCCCACCTCTCGAATCCGAGCCGTTCGTAGACCCGGATGGCCGCCGGGTTGTCCGCTTCCACGTAGAGGATGACCCGACTATGCCCAGTGTCCCGCAAATGCCGCAGTCCGGCTACGGTCAGTGATCGACCGAGCCCGCTGCCCTGCGCCGCGGGGTCCACACCGACCACGTACACCTCACCGGTGCCGTCCGGATGCACCTTGGTCCAGTGGAAGCCGAGCAGGCCGCCCGCCGCGTCGTGGGCGAGGAAGAACCCTGCCGGGTCGAACCAGTCCTCCCGCTGCTTGGCGGACAGCTCGTCCTCGGTCATCGCGCCCTGCTCCGGGTGCCAGGAGAACGCGCGGTGATTCACCCGCACCACGTCCGCCTCGTCCGCACCCGGGCGGAACGCGCGGATGGACATCCCGGTCGGCGGGTCGACCTCCGGCAGCACCCCGCCGGCCAACTCGACGCCCATCCGCCACAGCTCCCGGGGCCGCGCGAAGCCGTAGCGCTCGGCCAGCCGCAGCGCCGCCGGGTGCTCGCCGTGCGACCAGATCCGCAACCGGCCGGTGTCGGCCGCGGGGGCCGGGTCCAGGTCGGCGCGGTCCAGCAGGGCCGCGACCAGGCGCGCACCGGCTCCGGCGCCGCGGTGCTCCGGGCGCACGGCCAGTTCGGCCACCAGCTGCCCGTCCGGTTCGCCCTCGGTGTCCAGGTGCGCGTAGCCGATCAGCTCGCCGTCCGCGGCGCGCAGCACGAAGTGCTCCGATCCCACATCGGCCTGCACGGGTTCGATCTGGTGCACCACATCCCGGTGCACCTTGAGCCGCATGATCACGTGCTCGCCCACCGGGGCGACGCCGTCGGCCGCCTCCGTCGCCTCCAGCAGGGCCATGACCTCGGCCGCTTCGCTGCTGTCCAGTCCATTCCGCCACGTCAGCTGCACGGGTTCGACGTTACCCAGGACGGCACCGCGCGCGCGTCCGGGCCGATCGGGCGGCGCGGCGGGGGATCAGCGGGCGAGCAGGCCGGGGACCCGGGTTCCCGGGTGCGGGGTCGGCTCCGGTTCGGGCGCACCGCGCTCGGCCTCGGCGGACTCCTGCTCACGCAGCGCGGCGGACGCGGCGCCGCGGTTCGGGCGGACGAACTTGTACCCGACGTTGCGCACGGTCCCGATCATCGAGTCGTGCTCCGGGCCGAGCTTGGCGCGCAGCCGCCGCACGTGCACGTCGACGGTGCGCGTGCCGCCGAAGAAGTCGTAGCCCCAGACCTCCTGCAGCAGCTGGGCGCGGGTGAAGACCCGGCCCGCGTGCTGGGCCAGGAACTTCAGCAGCTCGAACTCCTTGTAGGTCAGCTCCAGCGCCCTGCCCTTGAGCCGCGCGGTGTAGGTGGCCTCCTCGATCACGAGGTCGCCCACCGACAGCGAACCGTCCCCGGACGATCCGATGCTGCCGCGGCGGGAGACCAGCAGGCGCAGGCGGGCATCGAGCTCGGCGGGACCGGTGGTCGGCAGCAGGATCTCGTCCACGCCCCACTCGGCGTTGACCGTCACCAGGCCGCCCTCGTTGACCAGGGCCACCACCGGGACGTCCCCGGCGGACAGCATCCGGCACATGTCCCGCGATCCGGCGAGGTCGGAGCGCGCGTCCACCAGCACGACGTCGTGCGCGCCTCCGGACAGGACCGCTCCCGGGTCCGGCGGCACCGCGCGCACGCGGTGCGGCAGCAGCGCCAGTGCGGGCAGGACCGCTTCGGAATCGGGTTCGTCGGTGAGAACGAGCAGTTCGGAGCTCATGCGGGGCCTCCGTCCCAGGGAGCACAGCCAACGGCCGGGCTGGAGTCACCACCCGCGCGGAGCACGGGGGGAGCACGCGGCGTCGTTGCCTGCGGATGGCACGGAGAATAACCGACACGCCACCGAAAAACCCAGGTCCGGCAGCAGGGGTCACATTTGTGAACGGTGATCGACGCCGGATTGCGGGCATGTTTCGCGCCCGCGCGGTCACCCTGCGTGCCGTCGACGGGGCGGCACCGCCCGAGCCGGCCGCCCGCACCGAGAGCCGTACCACGGCGCGGCTGGTGGACCGCACGAGCGAGCGGGTTGCCGATACAGTGGGCCCCCCGATCGTGGGCGCCGGCGCCGAGCGCGGCCGGTGGCCACCCGTCAGGCCCCGAGGAGAACGGACCGTTCGGTGAAGAAGCTCGCCATCACGCTCGTCATCGTCTTCGCACTGCTCGTCGGTGCGGACTTCGCCGCGGCCGCCTTCACCGAGCGGCAGGTGGCGACCGAGGTCGGCAAGCAGCTCAAGGTGCAGCAGGACCCGGACGTCAGCATCAACGGCTTCCCGTTCCTCACCCAGGCCGCGGCGGGGAACCTGCGCGATGTGCAGCTGGCCGCGAAGAGCGCCCAGGTCGGCGAACTGCAGGACGTCGACCTGGAAGCCGACCTGCACAGCGCCCGGTTCACCCCCAGCGAGGTGATCGCGGGCAACGCCAACGACCTGGCCGTGGACAACATGGTCGCCCGGGTGAAGCTGAAGTCCTCGGACGTCGGCAGGCTGATCGGTGTGCAAGACCTGGCGATCAACCCCGCCCCGGAGGACGCCCTGGACGGCACCGACGGCACCAGCGGGCAGAACGACCAGGCGGGGACCGGCCAGTCCGGCGACCAGACCAGCACCGCGGTCGCGCTGGACGGCACGGTCAACATCGCGGGTTCGCAGAACAAGGTCTCCGTCGTGGCGGTGCTGGCCCTGGTGGACGGCAAGCTGCAGATCGAGCCGAAGAAGCTGGGGCTGGACAACGACAGCTTCGGCCAGATCGCGCTCCCGTCCGCCTTCGAAGAGGCGATCCTGTCCCAGTTCAAGACCACCCTGGACCCAGGCATGCTGCCGTTCGAGATCACGCCCACCGGGGTGCGGGCCGAGCGGGGTGCGCTGGTCGCCGAGGGCAGCGCGGACAACATCAAGGTCAGCCAGGACGGTGTGACGACCGGCTGAGCGCCGGGCGCGGACCGCGGAAGGGGGCACCGGTGGCCCGGATCCCCGAACAGCTCGCCGAGCGGCTGGGTGCTGCCCGGCCGGGCGAACTCACCCTGCTGCAACTGTCCAGCACGTTCTGCGCCCCGTGCCGGCACGCGCGGGTTCTGCTGGACGACCTGGCCCGCCGCACCACCGGGCTGCGGCACGTGGACGTGGACCTCACCCACCACCCGGAGTGGGCCGACGCGCTCCAGGTGCACAGCACGCCGACCACCCTGGTGCTCGATCCGGCGGGTGCCGAGCTGCTGCGCGTGGCCGGAGTCCCGAAGCGGGCGGCGCTCGCCGAGGCCCTGCGCCCGCACCTACCGGGCGCAGCGGCGGAGCGGTGATCGCGTCCCACCAGATGAACGACCTTCCCGCGGACAGGGCACTGCGGGTAATCTCGCGCACGTGCACGTCCTGCTGACCCGAAGGCGCGCGGTCGACTTCTGCCGCGTGGGCAGCAGCCTGTGTCCGAGGTGCTGACCGGGCGGCACGCCCCGCGTGCGACCGCCTGACGGACCGGAGAACTCCGAGCAGTCCCGGGCAGGAGGGCCTGATGCGCACGACGCCGGATCCGCGCGGTGTGCGGTTCACCGCCGCGTTCACCAGCGCCGTGCTCGCCCTGGGACTGGTCACCGGCAGCTGGCGGGTGATGGCGGCGCAGACGCTGCTGTTCGGCCTGTGCGCGTTCGTGGACCTCAAGCTCAACCCCTGGGGGGCGCTCTACCGCAGGGCGGTGCAGCCCCGGTTGGCCGCTCTCGGCGGCGAACAGCACGAGGCACCCGGTCCGGTCCGCTTCGCGCAGGGGATCGGGTTCGTGTTCTGCCTGGTGGCCACCGCGGGGTACGCCTCCGGTGCGGTCGTGATCGGTGCCGCGGCGAACGCACTGGCTCTCCTGGCGGCGCTGCTGAACGCGGTGTTCGGGTACTGCCTCGGCTGCCGGGCGCACGCCCTCGCGCACCGCATGGCGCCTGCCCGGTCGTCCGCAGCCCGGTGACCCGGTGATCCGGAAGCTCCGGTGACCCGCCCGACACATTCGTTCAATCCACGCAAGACCGAAGAAGGAGTCGCTCGATGAGCCGTGCAGACGTCCTGGTTTCCACCGACTGGGCCGAGGAGAACCTGAACACCGGAGGTGTGGTGTTCGCCGAGGTGGACGAGGACACCACCGCCTACGACGGCGGGCACATCCCGGGTGCTGTGAGGATCGACTGGAAGAACGAGCTGCAGGACCACGTGCGGCGCGACTTCGTCGACCGGGCGGGCTTCGAGCAGCTGCTGTCCCGCAAGGGCATCGGCAACGGCGACACCGTCGTGCTCTACGGCGGCAACAACAACTGGTTCGCCGCCTACGCCTACTGGTACTTCAAGCTGTACGGGCACGGCGACGTCAAGCTGCTCGACGGCGGCCGCAAGAAGTGGGAGCTCGACGGCCGCGAGCTGACCAAGGACGAGCCGAACCGCCCGGCCACCGAGTACAAGGCGCAGGAGCCGGACAACTCGCTGCGCGCCTTCCGCGACGAGGTCGTCGACGCGATCGACAGCAAGAACCTGGTCGACGTGCGCTCGCCCGACGAGTTCGCGGGCAAGCTGCTCGCGCCGGCGCACCTGCCGCAGGAGTCCGCGCAGCGCGCCGGACACATCCCGTCGGCGATCAACGTGCCGTGGAGCAAGGCCGCCAACGAGGACGGCACGTTCAAGTCCGACGAAGAGCTCGGCAAGATCTACGGCGAGGCCGGGCTGGACGACTCGAAGGACACCATCGCCTACTGCCGGATCGGCGAGCGCTCCTCGCACACCTGGTTCGTGCTGCGTGAGCTGCTCGGGCACAGCAACGTGAAGAACTACGACGGTTCGTGGACCGAGTACGGTTCGCTGGTGGGCGTCCCGGTCGAGAACCCCGCCGAGGACAACGCCGGCTGATGCCGGCCGCGAACAGCGAGGAGCGTGTGAGCATGAGCGGATGCGGAGCACCGCAGCAGTCGGGCGCGGCCGTCGCGGCCGACACCGACCAGATCGTCGTCACGGGCAAGGTCCGCACCGGTGAGCAGCCGGTCGGCGGCGCCTTCGTGCGCCTGCTGGACGGCTCCGGCGAGTTCACCGCCGAGGTCGTCTCGTCCGATGACGGCGACTTCCGGTTCTACGCCGCCCCGGGTGCGTGGACCGTCCGGGCGCTGCACCGCAGCGGTTCGGGCCAGGCCGAGGTCACCTCGGCCGGACCCGGGGTGCACGAGGCGGACATCGTGCTGTCCTGATCCCGGTCCGCCCGCTCGGGCGGACCAGCGATGACCACCGGCGGGGCCCGGTGCCGGCCGCGGTCGGCACCGGGCCCCGCTTCGCTGCGGTCAGCAGTGGCGGGAGCGCAGCAGCGCGAAGGCCCGCTCGTCCCGGTCGTCGCGCGCGGGCTCCGAATCCTGCAGGCAGCCGACGCGGTGGAAGTCCAGCACCTCCCAGCCGGTGCGATCGACCAGCCTGCGCAGCCCGGCTTCGCTGAAGATCCAGAAGTTCGTCGCGTCCCCGTCGGCCTCGGCGGGGTCGACCAGGTACGCCACCGGCCGGTCGCGCAGCGGAGTCCCGTCCGGGGCGAGCTGGGCGACGCGGGTGGACAGGAAGCACAGCTCCGCGTGCCGGGCCAGCCGTTCGAGCACGAAGAACGGGTTCTTGAGGTGGTAGAGCAGCCCCAGCAGCAGCACCGCCCGGTAGCGCTCGGCGGGCAATCGGAACTGCGCGTCCAGATCGGTCTCGTAAACGCCGGCCGTGGACGGCAACTCCGCGGTGAGGCGCCGCGCCCCGCGCAGGCCGTTGTAGTTCGTCGGCGGGTTGTCGATGAGGTCCACCTGGCAGCCGAGCTCGGACTCCAGGAAGAACCCGAGGTCACCGTCGGCGGCCCCGATGTCGGCGATGCGGGTGCCTGCCAGGCTGTCGAACACCGCGCGCCGCGGGCCGGTCAGCATCCCGTCCAGGTGCCAGACGTTGGCCATCGTGTCGTCCGGGTACCAGGCGAAGTCCTGCGGCGCGATCTCCTCCTTGCGCGCCAGCAGCTTCTCGCGGAAGGTCAGCGCCCGGTCGCGGAGCGTCTCGACGTCCAATGCGTTCCCCGTCCTGCCGAGCGGTGCGCGGTACGTGCGGCGCGCCGTGTCAGGCAGATCATGCCGGACGCCACATCCCGCGCGGCGCCCGCGGTGGTTATCCTCTTCCCGTGGAACTCATCGATTTCCTGCACTACGGCCTCGTCACGCTCGTCGCGATCGCCGCCATCGCGACGGTCTGGTTCGCCTGCTACATGGTTTACCGCCTGTACAGCGACTGACCTGGCGCAACGGGTAACCTCTCACCCGATGAGCACGACGCCCAACGAACCCGAACCCGGCAGCGGCGACGCCGCGGTGGCGGCCGCCGCCGAACGCGCCAAGTTGACCGGGCACCGCAACCTGCCCGAGTTCGAGGACCTGCCGGGTACCGGCGATACGGCCAACCTCCGAATGGGCCCGTCGCTGGACGACGCCAACCTCGTGCTGCTGCCGATGGTCGGCGTGTGGCGCGGTGAGGGCGAAGCCACCTACCCGACGATGGACGAGCCCTACCGGTTCCTGCAGCAGGTCACGATCGCGCACGACGGGCGCCCGTTCCTGACCTACGAGAGCCGGTCGTGGCAGTTGGACGGTCCGGACGGCAACATCGTGGGACCCGCGTTCCGGGAGACCGGGTTCTTCCGCCCGCAGGCCGACGAGAGCATCGAGCTGCTCGTCCTGCACGACGACGGCATCGCCGAGCTGTTCTTCGGCAAGGCGCGCAGCCAGACCTCGTGGGAGTTCGGTACAGACGCGGTGCTGCGCAGCCCGAACAGCCCGGACGTCTCCGCGGCCAGCAGGCTCTACGGCGTCGTGGAAGGCGCGCTCGCCTACGTCGAGGAGCGCGCGACCTCCGAGCACGAGCTGCAGCCGCGGCTGTCCGCCAAGCTCGACCGCGTGGTGGGCTGACCCGACCCCGGCGCGGCTCCCGGTGCCCGACCGCCGGGTTCGGCGGTGACTTCCGGGGCCCGGGGTTACCGTCGGGACCTCGCGAGAGGAGCCGACATGGGTGCCACCCGCAACACCGCCGACGAGGCCACCGATCTGCTCGGAGCCCTGGACACGCACCGGGGTTTCCTGCGCTACGCGGTCCGCGGGCTGGACGACGAGCAGGCCGGCTCGCACCCCACCGCCAGCGAGCTCTCCCTCGGCGGGTTGATCAAGCACGTCACCTCGGTGGAACGCGGCTGGATGAGTTTCCTCCGGGAAGGCGCCGCGGCGCTCCGGCCGGACGAGACGGCGATGGCGGCCCGCGCCGCCGGGTTCCGGATGGAACCGCAGGAGACGCTGGACGGGCTGCTGGCCGACCACGAGCGGGCCGCCGCGGAGACCGCGCAGCTGATCCGTTCGCTCCCGGACCTGGACGAGGTCCGGGAGCTGCCGGAGGCCCCGTGGTTCGAACCCGGCGCCGGCTGGTCGGCCCGACGGGTGCTGCTGCACCTGCTCGCGGAAACCGCGCAGCACGCCGGGCACGCCGACATCCTGCGCGAGACCCTCGACGGGCAGAAGACGATGGGCTGACCCGGATCAGCCGGTGCCGTAGTTGCTCTCGTAGAGCCGGGCCAGCTCGGCGTGCAGCTGCGGATCGGCGCGCACCGGGGAGCCATCGATGCTGCGCACCTGGGTGATCAACCGCACGCTGGAGGCCAGCCAGACGCCGTCCGCGCTGTGCAGGTCGGCCACCGGGAACTTCTCCGCCCGGGTGCGCCAGCCCGCGCGCTCGGCGGTCCGGAACAGCGCGCCCTGCGTGGTGCCCTCCAGGATCCCGGAGCTGGGCGGGGTGGTCAGCAGCTCGTCACCGCGGGCCAGCACGACCGTCGAGGTCGGCCCCTCCAGCACGGAACCGTCCGCCGCGGTGAAGATGACCTCGTCCGCGCCCCGGGACTCCGCCTCGCGCATCGCGGCCATGTTCACCGCGTAGGACAGCGTCTTGGCCGAGAGCAGCAGCCAGGGCGCCCGCTCCATCAGATCCGGTTCGTACCCGCGCTCCAAGGTGACCGCGGACACCCCCTGCTCGCGTTTGCGCAGCGTTCCGGCTTCGATGGAACTGCCCAGGGCGAACCCGTGCGGGGTGCCGTCGCCACCGTCGATCCCGCGGGTGCAGACCAGCTTCAGCGCGAGTTCGCGCTCCTGGTCCCAGGGCCAGGCGTCCACGACGGCCTGCACCGCGCGCAGCCAGGCGGCGCGATCCGGCAGCGGCAGCTGCATCAGCCGCGCCGACCGCTGCATCCGGTCCAGGTGCGCAGCCAGCTCCCGCGGCTCCCGGTCGGCGACCAGGATCGTCTCGAATACCCCGTCGCCGCGCGTGACACCCAGGTCGTCAGCCCGGAACAGCGGCGTCTCCGGATCGACGAGCGTTCCGTCCAGCAGTGCCAGTACCCGCATATCCGCAGCCTAGAACCCCGGTGGCCACCTGCGACGGGCGGGCCGCGGGCTCGGTGGTCCCCGGTCGTGGCGGAGTTACGATCGACGGTGGGGAAGGCGGAACCGGACGCGGACGCAGGAGCACGCAGTGACCGACGAGCGCGCGTTGCGCAGCACGCTGCACCAGCGCGGCATGCGGATGACCCCGCAGCGCCAGCTGGTGCTGGACGCTGTCCGCGAGCTCGGCCACGCCACTCCGGAGCAGGTCTGCAAGCGGGTGCAGGGCACCGCGGCCACGGTCAACATCACCACGATCTACCGCGCACTGGACCTGCTGGAGGAGCTGGGTCTGGTCCGGCACACGCACCTGGGGCACGGCGCGCCCACCTACTCCGCCGAGGAGCACGAGCACGTGCACCTGGCCTGCCACCGCTGCGGGGAGGTGGACGAGGTGGACCCGGCAGTGCTGGGCGACCTGGGCCGCAGGCTGCTGGCCGAGCGCGGGTTCGAGCTGGACGCCACGCACCTCGCGCTGTCCGGTCTGTGCCGCGCCTGCCGGGCGGCCGGCCCCGAGCAAACCCCTGCGGATCCTCCGCAGCAGCACGCCGAGGAGCACCGATGAGTTCGCCGCTGTTGCAGTTGCCGGGTGCGGTCCCCGCCCCGGATGACGTCCTCGACCACGGTGTGCCCTGGCATTTCGGCGACCCGTTCGCCGAGCAGCGCACCGCGGCCCGCCGGGCCGTGCTGGTCGACCGCTCGCACCGCCAGGTGATCGCCGTACCGGGCGCGGAGCGGTTGAGCTGGCTGCACCTGGTGCTGTCCCAGCACCTCACCGAACTGCCGGACGGGCAGGGCACCGAGGCGCTGGTGCTGGACAGCGCGGGGCGCATCGACGCGCACATGATGGTGGCGCACCACGACGAGGCGGTGTTGCTGGACACCGACGCCGGTGCGCAGGCCAGCAGCGCCCTGCCCACCATCGGGGTGGACGGCAAGCAGCCGCTGGTGGAGTACCTGGACGCGATGCGGTTCTGGTCCCAGGTCGAGCCGCGGGACGCGACCGGTGAGTTCGCGGTGCTCACCGCGATCGGCCCGGAGGCCGCGGACCTGCTGTCCGGGCACGTGCCGGTGCCGGACCGGAACTACGGCGTGACCGGGATCCCCGGGGGCGGTTTCGTCCGCCGGGTCGATTTCCGCGCCCTGCCCACCTACGACCTGGTGGTACCGCGCGACTCGCTGGTCGACCGGTGGACCGCGCTGACCGATGCGGGAATCCGCCCGTCCGGGACCTTGGCCTACGAAGCGCTCCGCGTCGAGGCGCTGCGTCCGCGGGTGGGGCTGGACACCGACGAGCGCGCGATCCCGCACGAGCTGGGCTGGGTGCACGTGGCGGCGCACGTGGCCAAGGGCTGCTACCGCGGGCAGGAGACCGTCGCCAAGGTGCACAACGTGGGCAAGCCGCCGCGGCGGACGCTGCTGCTGCACCTGGACGGTTCCGTCGAGGTGCAGCCGGAACCGGGCGACCCGGTGCTGTCCGGCGAGCGCAAGGTGGGCCGCGTGGGCAGCGTGGTGCAGCACCACGAGCTGGGCCCGATCGCGCTGGCGCTGATCAAGCGGTCCGCCCCGGTGGACGGTGAGCTGCTGGCCGGCGATCCGGACGAGGGCCGGGCCGTGGCGGCCGCCGTGGACCCGGACTCGATCCCCCCGGACACCGGCGAACCGCCGGGCCGGGTCGCTGCCCAGGGGCTGCGCGGGCGCTGACCGCCGATCTGCTCGTCCGGGACGCGCGGTGCGCGGCGCGTGTGCCAGGATGCCGGGCGTTGGGCGGTGCGCGATCGGCCGGTTCTTCCGCCCGCCGCCGAGCCGCAGGCGCGACCCGATGACCGGAGGATGCCCACGTGATCGAAGTCCGCCCGGGTGGACGCCGCCGCATCGACCGGGTGTTGTCCCCGGACTACACGAGCGGTTTGCCGGATCTGGAGCTCGGGGCGGTGCGCGGACTGCGCGACGAGGCGGCGCAGGAGGAGACCGACCTGTCCTACCTGCGGCGCGTGCTGCACGCCCGGATCGACATCGTGCGGGCCGAGCAGCGCAGGCGGCGGGAGGACGGGTCCGCGACGGTCGTCGAGCAGCTGGTGAACATCCTGTCCGACAACGCGGTCGGCCCGGCCGCGGGTTCCGGCCGCTACCAGACCACCGAGCCCACCCGGGCCGAGGCGCACCGCAGGCATGTCGAGGCGCTGGTCTCCGACGTGGACCTCTCGGACGTGATGTCGTTGTCCGATGACCAGCTGGACCGGGCGCTGCACGCGTACACCGCCGAGGAGGACTCGGTGTCCCGCCGGCGCCGCGAGGTGCAGGACGTGATGGACCGGCTCAACGCCGAGATCGGCCGCCGCTACCGGGAAGGCGCTGCCTCGGTGGACGAGCGGTTGGCCGAGGAGCGCGACGGGGACTGATCTCCACCGCGCGTCCGGGAAACCGCTCCCTAGTTGTGCCGTTCGCGGGCGGCGAACTCGCCCCAGAAGTCCCGCAGTCCCTCGTAGCGCGCGCTGACCTCGTCCGGATCGCCGGTCTCCATCGCGTCCACGATGGCGTGCACGTCCTCGGCCGAGGTGTCGGCCTCCACATCGGACTCGGACATCAGCTGCACCAGGCCGCCGTAGTCCAGCTCGACCGCGGAATGCGGGTGGAAGCGCTCCAGCCAGCGGCCGGTCTCGCGCAGGATCTTGGTGGGGCCGTCCTCCCCGATGGACTGCTTGCCGACGGCGTGCGCGCGGGTCACCCGCCTGCGCGCATCGGCCATCGCCACCCGCCAGCTCACCCGGTCCGTACCCCGCTCGCCGGCGACGACCTCGCGCTCCTGCGGATCCACCAGCACGAACCACGGCAGCGGGACGGTCCAGGTGGAGGACAGCACGTGCACCGCGCCGTCGGAGAGCTCGCTGACCACGGAACTGGCCTGCGCGCGGGCGTGGTCGGCGTCCACGGACAGGGCCGCGGTGCGCAGCGGAACGTCGGCGTCACCGAGGAATCCCACGAGCGCGGCGGCGCAGCGCCCGCGCAGGTCCAGCGGGCACACCAGCGGGCCGGGGCCGACCGTGGCGGCCGGTCCGCTCGGCACCTGCTCGGGGGAGAGCACCAGCACGTCGTCCGCGGATCCGCGGCGGCGGTTCTCCCCGGGCAGCAGCTGCGGCGGGGCGGTGAGCTGGGTGCGCAACCACACGTCCTGCTCGCGCAGTCCGGCCCGGGACTGCTGCACCGGTCCGCGCTCGACGGCGCCGGACAGCTGCTCGCGCACGGACGACTCGAACGAGGACAGGGGTTCGTACACCCGCAGGTAGGCGACGAACGGTTCAGGCACGGGAGCATGCTCCCACGTGCTCCGGGCGGTCCCGCCAGAGGCTCACCCGATCCGGACGAGCCGCCTCCCCGGAGCCATCCGCGGCGGCCTGCGAACGTCGTTCAAGACACGCTCGCCGACTCCCGGCACCACGTCGCATAGAACCGCCTCGGCACGGTACGGTAGTTACAGGAAAAGTTGTCGAGATCATGCGGGGCCGACATTCCCCTGTCCGCCCCGCACACCCTGTGCGAGGGGGTCGAGCCATGGGGCGCGGCCGGGCTAAGGCCAAGCAGACGAAGGTGGCCCGCGAGCTTAAGTACAACTCCCCCGGGATGGACATCGAGGCGTTGCAGCGAGAGCTGTCCTCGGACGAGTCCGGCGATTGGGCCGAGGACCGCGAAGACCCGTACGACGACGGCTACGACGACTACGACCGGCGTTGAACCACAGGTGCACCGAACGCTCGGCGGAGATCCGCCGGGCGTTCGGTAGTGGTGTGCGCCGGGAGTCGTTCGGCCCGATGTCCGCCCGCGGGCGGGTTGGCGAATTCGCGAGCCGCTAACAGGAGGAGCAGACGAGTGGCGCTGCCGGTCGGCGAACCGGCAGCGCCACTCGTGCTCGCGCACGTTGTCCGGGCGGACCGGCCGCCGCGGCAGCAGGAGCGAACGGTCCGGTCCGGCGGAGCGGGACCGTCCACAGGTGACGCCCCGCCGGGACGCGGGGCTCACGAAGCGGGGTGTTCCCCGCGCAGCACGACGCGCTCGTCCGCACCGCTCTCGGTCCCGGACTTGGCCACCTCGCCGAGCGTCCACGCGGGCACGTGGCGCGCGGTGAGCACGGCCAGCGCGCGGTCCACGTCCTCGGCGGCCACGACCGCCACCATGCCCACGCCCATGTTGAACGTGCGCTCCATCTCATCCGGTGCCACTCGGCCGCGCTCGGCGATCATCCGGAACACGGCCTGCGGCGACCAGGTGCTCCGGTCCAGGGTGGCCGTCAGCCCCTCCGGGATCACGCGTTCCAGGTTGGCCGCGAGCCCACCGCCGGTGATGTGCGAGAACGTCCGCACACCGGCCTCGGCGGCCAGCGCCAGGCATTCCTTCGCGTAGATGCGGGTCGGCTCCAGCAGCTCCTCGCCGAGCGTCCGGCCGAACTCCGCGACGTGCCCGTCCAACGGGAGCCGCGCACCCTCCAGCAGCACGTGCCGGGCCAGCGAGTAGCCGTTGGAGTGCAGCCCGGACGAGCCCATGCCGATCACCACGTCGCCGGCCCGCACCTTGTCCGGGCCGAGCATCGCGTCGGCCTCGACGACGCCGACGCCGGTGGCCGACACGTCGTACTCGCCCGCGCCCATCATCCCCGGGTGCTCGGCGGTCTCCCCGCCCAGCAGCGCGCATCCCGCCTGCACGCAGCCTTCCGAGATGCCCTTGACCAGGTCGGCGATCCGCTCCGGGACGACCTTGCCGACCGCGACGTAGTCCTGCAGGAACAGCGGCTCGGCGCCGCACACCACGAGGTCGTCGACGACCATGGCGACCAGGTCGATGCCGACCGTGTCGTGCACGTCGAGCGCCTGCGCCACGGCGATCTTGGTGCCCACGCCGTCCGTGGAAGAGGCGAGCACCGGCTGCTTCCACCGGTCCAGCTTCAGCTGGAAAAGGCCGGCGAACCCGCCCAGCGAGCCGAGCACCTCCGGCCGGGTGGCCCGCTGCGCCCACGGCCGCATCTGCTGCACGGCCTCATCGCCGGCTTCGATGCTGACCCCGGCGGCGGCGTAACTGGCCTTCGGGTTCTCCGTCTGGTCGGAACCTGCGAGCAGGTCTTCGGACACGATGGCTCCACATCTGGTGCGAGTGTGCAGTTCGCGGGACGCGCACGTGCGGCACGCCCCACGTTACGCGCGGCGGGAACGGCCCGGCCGCGGCAGCGGGATCAGGGGCGGCCGAGCGCGTCCGCGGCGCCGTACCCGTTGGGCAGCACCGGTTCCGCACCGGCCGCGGGTGTGCGGTCGAGCTCTTCGAGCAGGTGCTTGCCTATCCGCTCGTCCTCCGGCAGCGGGATCGGGTACTCGCCGTCGAAGCACGCCGAGCACAGCCGGTTGCGCGGCTGCTCGGTAGCCGCGACCAGCCCGTCCAGCGACACGTGGCCGAGGGTGTCCGCGCCGATCGAGCGGCGCACCCCGTCCATGTCCAGGCCGTTGGCGATCAGCTCGGCGCGCGAGGCGAAGTCGATCCCGTAGAAGCACGGCCACTTCACCGGCGGCGAGGCGATCCGCACGTGCACCTCCACCGCACCGGCCTCGCGCAGCATGCGGACCAGGGCGCGCTGGGTGTTGCCGCGCACGATCGAGTCGTCCACCACCACCAGGCGCTTGCCGCGGATGACCTCGCGCAGCGGGTTGAGCTTGAGTCGGATGCCGAGCTGGCGGATGGTCTGCGAGGGCTGGATGAACGTCCGACCCACGTAGGCGTTCTTGACCAGGCCGTTCCCGTACGGGATGCCGGATCCCTGCGCGTAACCGATCGCCGCCGGCGTACCGGACTCGGGCACCGGGATGACCAGGTCCGCGTCCACCCCGTGCTCCTCGGCGAGCCTGCGCCCGATCTCCACGCGGGTGCTGTGCACCGAGCGCCCGGCGATCGCGGTGTCCGGCCGGGCGAGGTAGACGTACTCGAAGATGCAGCCCTTGGGCTCGGGGCTGGCGAAGTGCTGCGAGCGCAGACCCTCGTCGTCGATGGCCAGCAGCTCACCCGGCTCGACCTCGCGCACGAACGACGCGCCGACGATGTCCAGCGCCGCGGTCTCGCTGGCCACGACCCAGCCGCGCTCCAGCCTGCCCAGCACCAGCGGGCGCACCCCGTGCGGATCGCGGACCGCGTAGAGCGTCTTCTCATCGCTGAAGGTCATGGAGAACGCGCCGCGCAGCGTGGGGAACAGCTCCATCGCGGCCTGCTCCAGGCCCTTGTCCTCCGCGGCCGCGGCGAGCAGCCCGGTGACCAGGTCGGAGTCGCTGGTGGCGCGGTCGCAGCCGTTGGCGGGCGACGAGGCGTTCGCGGCGACGGTGTCCACCCCGCCGGACTCCACCCGCTCGCGCAGCTCGGCGGTGTTGACCAGGTTGCCGTTGTGCCCGAGGGCCAGACCGGTGCCCGCCGCGGTGGTGCGGAACGTCGGCTGGGCGTTCTCCCAGGTCCCGCCGCCGGTGGTGGAGTAGCGGCAGTGGCCGACACCGACCCGTCCCTGCAGCGAGGCCAGCGTCTGCTCGCCGAAGACCTGGCTGACCAGGCCGAGATCCTTGTACACCACCACGTGCGATCCGTCGCCCACCGCGATCCCGGCGGCTTCCTGGCCGCGGTGCTGCAGCGCGTAGAGCCCGTAGAAGGTCAGCTTCGCGACCTCTTCGCCCGGCGCCCACACGCCGAACACACCGCATTCCTCGTGGGGGACGTCCTGTTCGATCTCGTCGGCGGCGGCGGTGGGTGCCTCGAACGGATCCACCTGCGTTGTTGCCTTGCCCGGACGGTCGGTGACCACCGAAAACTCCCTGAGGGACGGAGTCGGACTTACACCTCAGTGTAAACAGCCGGACCGGGCCGGGGGACCATCAGTGCGGTGTCGGCCGTCTCACCGCCGGGGTGCCGACCGCGGAACGCGAGGTCAGAGCTTCAGCAGCGGCAGCCGGTCGGACACCTCGGCCGCCCGCGAGCCGGACGCCGCCAGCCGCCCCGCGCGCACGGCGGACTCCCAGTCGAGCTCCCCGGTCGCCAGCAGCAGCCAGGTGCGCGGATCGGTCTCCACCACGTTCGGCGGGGTTCCCCGGGTGTGCCGGGGCCCGGCCACGCACTGCACGGCCGCGTGCGGCGGGACCCGCACCTCCACGCTGCTGCCCGGCGCCACCTGCTCCAAGGTGCGCAGGCTCAGCCGCACGGCGGCGGCCAGCTCGGCGCGCGCGGGTTCCGCGGCGGAGCCGCTCAGCCAGGGCTGCACGGCCTCGACCGCGGTGCGGAGCTCAGCGGGGTCGACGCGGCGGCGGCTGGGCATGCGGGCAGCGTAGAACGTGCTCGCGCAGCGGCGGCAGCCGCTCGCGCGCGACCCGCGGCGGCTCACAGCCAGCCGAGCTTGACCGCCTGCATGCCCGCCTGGAATCGGGTCTCCACCCCGAGCCGCGCGATGAGCTCGCGGACCCTGCGGTGCGCGGTGCGCGCGCTGAAGCCCATCAACCTGCCGATCGTGTCGTCGGTGGCCCCGGAGGCCAGCAGGGACAGGATCCAGCGCTCCTCCTCGGTGGGCTGCAGCTCGTTGCCGTCCAGGTCCTGGTCGGCGGTGAACGGCGCGGCGAAGCGCCACAGGTCCTCGAAGATCCGGGCGATCGCGGCCAGCATCGCCGAGCTGCGGATCACCACCGCGCTCTCCACCGAGTGCTCGCTGGCGGTCAGCGGCAGCAGGCCGACCTCGCCGTCGACGACGATGAGCTTGGTCGGCGCCACGTGGATCACCCGAGCCTGCTCGCCCAGCGCGACGAGTTTCGTGGTGATGTCCAGCTGCGGCGGGCGCGCGAGAGCCGCGCGGTCGTAGAGCACCTGGTAGCGCACGCCTTCGGCGAGCTTGCGCGATTCCAGCGAATCCAGCGGCCCGGTGGTCACGTACGGCGGTTTCGCCACGCCCTGCACCAGGTGCGCAGCCGAGCGCTGCAGTTCGAACGCGGCCCATCCGACGCGCTTGGCACCGTGCACGACCTGCAGCACGCCGCCGCGGTCCGATCGGGCGCGGGCTGCTCGGGCGACGGACGCGACCGCCTCCCGGGCCTCGGCCTGCGCCTGCGCGGAGCGCTCGGCCGCCGATCGGGCGGCCGCGGTGTCCGCGTCCCGCTGTCCCGCGGGATCCGGCGGCTGTGTCAGTTCCTCGGTGTATCCGGGTAGCACAGCTGCACCCCTCCTCGACATGTCCGCGCCCCCTGCTGCGGTCGCAGCGCCGGGCTGCGGACATCGACACCCCCGATTCCGGCAAGGTATCCAGCGGCGGATGCCGCCGGAACCGTCTTTCGAAGGATGCTCCGAACCGGCCCCCGATTGACGCCGTTCGGCGGCACCCCGCAGCCACCCGTTCGCACCACCGGAACGCCCGCGGGCCCTCCCCGAGAACAGGAAGGGCCCGCGGCGCTGCGGTCGGTTGCGGTTACAGGTCGCCGATCTGCAGCAGGTCCGGCGTGGTGTCCTGCGGGGCGTCCTGGATGACGCCCGCTGCGGCCTTCTCCTGCAGACCGCTGATCACGTCGGCCGGGGCGGCTCCGGAGTTGGCCTCCAGGAACAGCGCGCCCACACCCGCGACGTGCGGGCTGGCCATCGAGGTGCCGCTCATGGCCTCGGTCCCGTCACCGGGCACCGTGGAGACGATGTCCTCGCCCGGCGCGTACCCGTCCACGAGGGGCCCGAAGTTGCTGAACTCGGAGTTGTTGTCCTGCTCGCCGGAAGCCGCGGTCGTGTACACGCCCTCGGCGCTGGCCGGCGAGACATTGGCCGCGTCCTGGCTCTCGTTGCCCGCCGCCACGGCGAGGAACACACCGCTGTCGACGAGCGAGGTGGCCGCCTCGTCCAGCGCCGGGTCCTTCGGGCCGCCCAGCGACATGTTGGCCACGGCGTTGTCCGGAGCGTTCTGCGCCACCCAGTCCATGCCCTGGATGATCTGCTCGGTGGTGCCGCTGCCCTGGTCGTCGAGCACCTTCACGCCGACCAGCTGCGCGCCCTTGGCCACGCCGTAGGTGTCGCTGCCGATGGTGCCGGCGACGTGCGTGCCGTGACCGTGGCCGTCCTCGCCGTTGCCGCCGGTGGCGTCGAACCCGGACTCGGCGCGCCCGCCGAAGTCCGCCACCGCCGGGTCGATGCCGGTGTCCAGGATGTACGCGGTGACGCCCTGGCCGCTGCCCGCCGGCTGGTAGGCGCCGTCCAGCGGCAGCTGGGGCTGGTCGAGGCGGTCCAGGCCCCAGGAGCCGACCTCCTTGCCGCTCGGCGGCTCGACCTGGATGGAGTAGCTCTGCGAGACGTTCTGCACCTTGCCGCTGGAGCGGACCTCGTGCAGCTGCTGCGGGTTCAGCTTGGCGGAGAAGCCGTTGATGGTGTCGGTGTAGACGTGCCGGGCCTGCACACCGAGCTCCTCGGCCATCCCTTCGGCGGCGATGCCGTCCTCCAGGTTGACGATGAACGTGTCGGCCTCAGCGGCCTTGGCGTGCCCCGGATGCATCGTCAGCGGGGCGAGTTCCCCGTCGGACTGCGCACCGGCCGGGGCGGCGGCGAAGACCAGAGCGGCGGTGGCGACGCCCGCTCCGGTGCCGTAGAGCAGCTTCCTCATGTGTCCCCTCCTTTTTCAACGCCCGGGTGGGGCCGGACGAAGGTGGTTCCGACCGGAACGTAACCAGGGAGAACACACGTCCGGGTGAGGTTGGCGATTTGTTGCCACACAATCGGACGGAGGGGTGAACACATTCCCATCTCTCGGCCGCCCAACGGCAATGACCAGGGAAAACCGGGATATCCGCGAACCGGCTGCCGAGGTGGGGAATTTTCCGACGCTCGGCGGCGCGGGGGTTATCGGCGCATTGCCGGACAACGCGGATTCGGTTCGGGCGGCGCGCGGGCGTCATCGATGCGGCGCCGGGACGGCGCGGCGGCGCTTCCTACTCGGCGCGGGCCGGGATCCAGCGCCGCAGCCGCAGTCGGACCTGCTCGACGTACTCGGGCTCGATCTCGGCGACCTCGTCCATCGACTCCGCCCCGTCCGGGGCGAGACCGTAGGCCATCCCGTAGTAGAGGTACAGGGCCTTCTCCTGCTCCAGCAGCAGATCCCCCTGCTCCAGGTCCACCCGCGGGGCCAGCCGGACGGCGTCCTTGCCCACGGCCACGGTCAGCGTGTCCCCGTCGAAGGCCGCGCCCTCCAGCGGGACGAAACTCTCGTTGGTCCCGAAGAGTCCGGTTTGGACGGTGATCCAGGCGGGCTGCTCGCTGGCCTCGTCCAGGAACAGCTGACCGACCATGCCGATCCGCTGCCCATCGGGGTCGAAGACCTCGCAGCCGAACATCCGCAACGCTTCCCGCTGACCGATCATCGCCGCCTCCCCACCCGACTCGCCCCCGCCAGTCTGCCCCTCCCCGGGCGCCGATAGCACCTCGGAACGGCTGGTTCCGCGGTGACCGTGCCATGAACCCGCCGTGCCGGCCTGGCACCCTGAACCGGACGCACCCGCCGACCGGGCCCGGTAGCCGCCGGGCCGCGACCGACCTCTGGAGCTCCGCGATGTCGCAGCCCGACGAGCAGTCCGCACCGCCGATCACCGAGCAGATGCGCGAGTACGCCCGGCAGAACCCGAACTCCTGGCTCTACATCGTCGACCCGGGCTACGAGCAGGAAGGCGAGGAAGTCCCGCCGGAAGGCGTGATCGGCGCGTACCGCATCGACGAGAACGGCGAGCTGGACGAGGATTTCCAGGCCAACGGCGGCTACCAGCCCTCCGAGCTGACCAGCAGCGCACCGGAACCGGTGAACGAGCTCGAACACGTGCTCAACCGGATCGCCGCCGGGGAGCAGTCCGAATCGGAGCTCCCCGGGGCCGTGCTGGACGCCGAGCTGCTGCTGTACTCCCCGAGCGAGGACGACGACACGGTCTACGCCGCGGAGATGTCCGACGGCAGCGAGCTCGTCCCCGCCTGCACATCCGCAGGCCGGGTGCCCACGGACTGGCCGGGTTACCGCGCCGTGCCCGGCCGCGACCTCCCCGGGCTGCTCGGCGGCTACGACCTGGGCATCAACCTCACCGACCCGGTGCAGGCGGTCATCCCGCACAGCGTGCTCGCCGAGGCCGCGGGCGGCGGCAGCAGCAGCTGACCGCCCGGCTGGCCGGTCCGGGGCCGCATCCCTAACCTCGGCGGGGTGAGCCGCGCCGAGCCTTCCGGCGGCCCCGGCCGCATCGAGGACTACGCCCTGCTGTCCGACCTGCGCACCGCCGCGCTGATCGGCACCGACGGGTCGGTCGACTGGCTGTGCCTGCCGCGGTTCGACGCGCCCTCCTGCTTCTGCCGGCTACTCGGGGACGAGCGGGACGGGCACTGGCGCATCGCTCCGGCCGGCCGGGTCGAATCGGTGCGCAGGCGCTACCGGGACGACTCGCTGGTGCTGGAGACCGACTTCCGCACCGCCACCGGCACGCTGCGCCTCATCGACCACCTGCCCCCGCGGGAGCGTCCCGGCGCCGCGGAACCGTGCCTGGTGCGGATCGCGGAGTGCCTGGACGGCACCGTCGACCTGCGGATGCGCTGGGTGATCCGCTTCGCCTACGCGGATGCGGTGCCCTGGGTGCGCCGGGTCCGGGACACCTCGCCGGTGCTCGACGAGTACCTGCTGGCCGTCGCCGGTCCGCACAGCGCGGTGCTGCGCGGCGACGTGCTGCCCCGGCCCGCCGCGGACGAGCGCGCGCACCTGCTCGACCACCCGATGCGGGCCGGGCAACGGCTGCGCTGGGTGATGCAGTGGTCACCGGACTCGCGGAACCTGCCCGGACCGGTGGATCCGGAGGGCGAGACCACCGCGAGCACCGAGTTCTGGCGGGACTGGGCGCAGCGGATCGACTGGGAGGGACCGCACCGGCACGCGGTCCGCCGGTCGCTGACCGTGCTCAAAGGACTCACCTACGCGCCCACCGGCGGGATCGTGGCCGCGCCGTCCTGCTCGCTGCCGGAGGCGCTGCCCGGCGACCGCAACTGGGACTACCGCTACTGCTGGCTGCGCGATGCGACCCTCGTGCTGCTGGCCATGGACAACTTCGGGTGCTCGCAGGAGGCCGCCGAGTGGCGCGACTGGCTGCTGCGCGCCGTGGCGGGCGATCCGGCCGACCTGCAGCCGATGTACGGCATCGGCGGCGAGCGGCACCTGGTCGAATGGGAGGCGGACTGGCTGCCCGGCTACCAGGGCGTGCGGCCGGTGCGCATCGGTAACGCCGCCTACCGCCAGCTGCAGATGGACGTGTTCGGCGAAGTGCTCGACGTGCTGCACCTGGCCCGGGAACGCGGTCTGCCGGAGAGCGAGGACGGCTGGGCGATGCAGCGCGGGATGCTCGCGCACCTGGAACGCATCCGGCACCGGCCGGACCGGGGGCTGTGGGAGGTGCGCGGGCCCGAGCAGTACTTCACCCACTCGCGGCTGATGGTCTGGGTGGCCTTCGACCGCGCGGTGCGCGCCGCCGAGGAGGACGGACTGCCCGGGCCGGTCGAGCGGTGGCGGGAGCTGCGCGACGAGATGCGCGCCGAGATCCTGGAGCACGGCTACGACCAGCGACTCGGCGCGTTCACCCAGTACTACGGGTCGTCGACGCTGGATGCCGCCGCGCTGCGCATCCCGCTGGTGGGGTTCCTGCCCGGGCACGACGAGCGGGTGCTGGGCACGATCCGCGCGGTGCAGCGGGACCTGCAGCACGACCGGGTGCTGGTGGACCGCTACTCGACCGGGGAGGGCAGCAGCGATCTGGACGGGCAGACCGGCGCCGAGGGATCCTTCCTGGCCTGCTCGTTCTGGATGGTCGACGCCCTGGCACTGGCCGGGCGGGCGGAGGAGGCCGAGCGGATGTTCGGCGAGCTCGTGGAGCTGACCAACGACGTGGGGCTGCTGGCCGAGGAATACGACGTGCGCTGCGGGCGGTTCACCGGCAACTTCCCGCAGGCGTTCAGCCACCTGGCGCTGGTCAACTCGGCGGCGGTGCTCTACGGCGGCCGCACCCGGTGGGAGCGCAGCCGCCGCTGACCCCTCAGCCGGGCACGCCGCCGATGATGAGCTCGTGCACCGCCTCCGGCGGCCCCGGTCGGGCGAACAGGTAGCCCTGCGCGGTCTCGCACCCGGTCTCGGCGATCCGCCGCGCCTGCGCGCGCGTTTCCACCCCTTCGGCCGTGACGGTGAGCCCCAGCGCGTGCGCCAGGTCGACCAGGGTGCGCACGATCCGCGCGTCCACCGGATCCTCCCGGTCGGCCTCACGCAGGCCCTCGACGAAGGACCCCGCGATCTTGAGCTCGTGCACCGGGAGGTGCCGCAGGTAGGCGAGGTTGGAGTACCCGGTGCCGAAGTCATCGATGGCGATGCGCACCCCCATCCGGGAGAGCTCGCGCAGCGATTCCAGCGGCTCGTCGGCGGTACCCATGATCGCGCTCTCGGTCAGCTCCAGCTGCAGCTTGGCCGGGTCGAGCCCGGTCTCGTCCAGGATCGCGGCCACATCGGACACCAGGTTCGGGTCGCGGGATTGGCGCACCGCCAGGTTCACGCTCACGAACGGGGCGTCCGCGCCGAGCTCGCGCGCCCACCGCCTGCCCTGCAGGCACGCCTGCCGCAGCACCCAACGGCCCAGCGGCACGATCAGCCCGGTCTCCTCGGCCAGACCGATGAACCGGTCCGGACCGAGCCGCCCCAGCTCGGGATGCGCCCAGCGGACCAGCGCCTCGACCCCGACGACGTCGTTCCTGCGCATGCCCACCAGCGGCTGGTAGTCGACGTAGAACTCGCCGCGTTCCAGCGCCGCGGGCAGCTGCGCGGACAGCCGGAGGCGGGCCACCTCGGTCGCGTTGCGGTCCGGGTCGAACATCGCCCAGCGGCGCTTGCCGTCGGCCTTGGCCCAGTACAGCGTCACGTCCGCATCGCGCATCAGCTCGCCGGCCGTCTGCCCGCGCACGGTGCGCTCCACGATGCCGATGCTGGCCGATACCGACAGCTCCTGGCCGCTGATCCGGATCGGCTGGTCCAGCGCGTCGAACACGGTCTCGGCGACCTCGGTGGCCTGCTGCACGCCCGCCGAGTTCTGCAGCAGGATGACGAACTCGTCGCCGCCCATCCGCGCCACCAGGCGGTCGTCGCCGTGCACCGCGACCGCGAGCCGCTTGGCCACGGTGACCAGCAGTTCGTCTCCCACGTGGTGGCCGAGGCTGTCGTTGATCACCTTGAACCCGTCCAGGTCCATGTAGCACAGCGCCACCCGCTCGTCCGGGGCGTGCCCGCGCAGCACCGAGGTCAGCCGCTCCAGGAACAGCGCCCGGTTCGGCAAGCCGGTCAGCGGGTCGTGCATGGCCTGGTGCCGCAGCCGCTCCTGCAGCATCCGCCGGTCGGTGACGTCCTCGATCATCACCGCCTGGTACAGGGGCAGCCCGTCCTCGCCGCGCACCAGGGACACGATCATCTCGGTCCAGACCGTGCCGCCGTCCGGCCTGCTGAACTGCTTCTCCACCCGGTACTGGTCGCGTTCCCCGCGCACCAGCTCCTGGTACATCCGCCAGAGCCCGTCGGTGTCCTCCGGGTGCATCAGATCGGGCACGCTCATCCGGCGCAGCTCGTCGGCGGGCCGGTCCAGGATCCGGCGCAGCGAATCGTTGACCTCCAGGATGCGCCCGTCCATCCCGGCGATGCCGATGCCGATCGCGGCCTCGGAGAAGATCGCGCGGAACCGCGCCTCGCTGGTGCGCAGCGCGTGCTCCACCGCATCCCGGGCGTCGAGCACCGCCTGCCGGATGGCTTCTTGCTCGTCGAGCGTGCGCTTGCGGGCGGCCTGGACGAATCCGGAGCACAGCGCGCCCTGCAGCGCCGCGACCCGGCGGCGCCAGACCGGCGTCTCGTCCAGTTCCAGCAGCCGGAGCAGTTCGGCGCCGATCAGGTCGGCGGTGCGCGCCAGGGACTCCGCGCTGGTGAAGTGCACCCCGACCAGATCAGCGCCCACCGCGCGGGCGGCCGCCGCGTCGAACGGGTCGCCGAGCAGCGCATCCACCAGCCGGTCGGTGTACCCGGACAGCCGGCCTTCGACTTCCGCACTGGTCATCGGCACGTAACTGGTGCCGAGCAGGGTCTGCGCCCACGCCGCGGCGAACCGGCGACGAGCGGCCCGGCTCACCTCGGCGGGCGCGTCGGGAGCGCTGGGCACCGGCGCTGTCCAGCCAGTCATCCCTGGGGCGCCCTCCACTCGTCGTCGGCTGGGCCTTCCGACCGGAGCATACGACCGCCGCAGTCCGGTGGTCGAACGGCGCGCGCCGAACGGCGAGCGGGTATCCCTGCTCCTCGATCCGGACGAACCGGCCCCGCGGCGATGATCATCCGGGCATGCTCGGGGCATGGGTGAACGCAAGCTCGGCCTGACCGTCACGATCACGATCGCCGTGCTGGTGCTGTTCGGGGTCAGCGCCGGCCTGCTGGCGCTGGACCCGCGGGTCACCGGCGCCGACGCGCTGCGCACCGGCGGGCTCGCGGCCGGATCCGTGGTGGCGCTGTACGCGCTGTGGCTCAACGACCGGCGCCGCCGGATCGACGAGCAGCGCCAGGAGGTCGAGCAGCTGCGCCAGGACCTGGAGACCCGCCGCACCGACCTGGACCGCGACCGGATCGCCGACGAGCGGTTCGCCCGCGCGGTGGAACTGCTCGGGTACGAGGCCGACCAGGTGCGGGTGGGCGCGCTGCACGCCCTGGCCGGGCTGGGGCGCAGCCATCCGGACCACACGCAGACCGTGCTCGACGTGCTCTGCTCCTACCTGCGCCGCCCGTTCCTGCACCCCCGGTACGCGGCCGATCCGACGGACGAGTCCTGGAGCAGGCGGGAGACGCACGAGGCCGAGCGCAAGCTGCAGGTGCGGCTCACCGCGCAGCGCCTGGTCGCCGACCTGCTGCCCGCCGCGGACGACGAGCGGGCTCCCGCCTACGACTTGGACCTGACCGGCGCGACCCTGGAGTACTTCGAGCTCACCGACCGCAAGGTCGGCGCGCTGACGCTGCGCTACGGCCGGCTGTTCAGCAGCACCAACGTCAGCCGCAGCCGGTTCACCGGCCCCGTTTGGCTGACCGGCACCACCGCGGGCAACGGGCGGATGCGCGGCAGGTTCCGCTGCGATGACGCGGTGTTCGAGGATCGCGGGTGGTTCAGCGGTTTCGAGGTCGTCGGCCGGACCAGCTTCGAGGGCACGCGGTTCCAGGGGCCGGTCAAGTTCGCCGGCGGGCGGTTCGGCGCCGAGTTCTTCGCGGTGCGGACCTCGTTCGGCGCGTGGACCGACTTCCGCTCGGCGGAGCTGACCACCGCCGACTTCACCGGTGCGACCTTCGGCGGGGAGGTGCTGCGCGCGGACCTGCGCGGCCCGGTGAACGGCGAGCTCCCGCCGGAGCTGGCCGGGACGCCGGCGCCGGGGGCGGACCGCGGATAGCGGCCCGCCCTCGCGGACCGGCTCAGCCGAACAGGGCGGGCAGCGTGCCCTCCCACGCCTCGCGCAGCTCGGTCAGCGGGATCTCGGCGACGTCCTGGATGTCCAGGCTCTGCGACCCCGCGTCGGCGACACCGACCTTCGTGCACGGCAGGCCGCGCGCCGAGCACATGTCGGTGAACCGCAGCTCCTCGGACCGCGGGACGGATACCAGCACCCGGCCCGCCGACTCGGCGAACAGCCACACGAACGGATCGGCGTCCTCGGGCAGCACCACCCGGGCGCCGCACTCGCCGATCAGCGCGGTCTCCACCAGGGCCTGCGCCAGCCCGCCCTCGGCCAGGTCGTGCGCGGCCGCGATCATCCCGTCCCGAGAACCGGCGACCAGCACCTCGGCGAGCTCCTTCTCCCGGGCCAGGTCCACCTGCGGCGGGGTGCCGCCGAGGTGGTCGTGCACCAGGCGGGCCCACTCGGAGCCGCCGAACTCCTCGCGCGTCTCGCCGAGCAGCAGCAGCGTCTCGCCGCCTTCCCCGCCGATGCCGGACGGGATGCGCCGGGTGACGTCGTCGATGGTGCCCAGCACGCCGACCACCGGGGTCGGCAGGATCGCCTTCGCGCCCGTGGAGTTGTAGAAGCTGACGTTGCCACCGGTGACCGGGATGCCCAGTTCACGGCAGCCGTCCGCCAGCCCGCGCACCGCCTGCTGGAACTGCCACATCACGCCGGGGTCCTCCGGCGAGCCGAAGTTCAGGCAGTTGGTGACCGCCGCCGGGGACGCCCCGGTGACCGCCACGTTCCGGTACGCCTCGGCCAGCGCCAGCTGCGCCCCGGTGTAGGGGTCCAGCCGGGTGTAGCGGGCGTTGCAGTCGGTGGACACGGCGATACCGCGGCCGGTCTCCTCGTCCACCCGCAGCATGCCGCCGTCGGCGGGCTGGGCCAGCACCGTGTTGCCCCGCACGTAGTGGTCGTACTGGCTGGTCACCCATTCCCGGGAGCACAGGTTCGGCGAGGCCGCCATGCGCAGCAGCGTGTCCCGCAGCTCGTCCGGGGAGTCCGGACGGGTCAGCGTGTTCGGGTTGTCCGCCGAGATCAGGTCCTGCTCGGCGGGGCGCTCCACCGGGCGCTGGTAGACGGGCCCCTCGTGCGCGACCGTGCGCGGAGGGACGTCGACCACCAGCTCGTCGTTCCAGCGGATCTCCAGGTTCTCGCCGTCGGTGACCTCACCGATGACCGTCGCGGTGACGTCCCACCGGCGGCACACCTCCATGAACGCGTCCACCCGGGACGGTTCGACCACCGCGCACATCCGCTCCTGCGACTCGCTGGACAGGATCTCGGCCGGATTCATCCCCTCGGCGCGCAGCGGGACCCGGTCCAGGTCGACCCGCATGCCGCCGTCCCCGGCCGACGCGAGCTCCGAGGTGGCGCAGGACAACCCGGCACCGCCCAGGTCCTGGATACCCACGACCAGACCGTCCCGGTACAGCTCCAGGCAGCACTCGATGAGCACCTTCTCGGCGAACGGGTCGCCGACCTGCACGCTGGGCAGCTTCTTGCGGCCCGCACCGGAATCCGCGTCCTCCGCGGAATCGAACGTCTCCGAGGCCAGCACGGACACCCCGCCGATGCCGTCCAACCCGGTGCGCGCGCCGAAGAGCACGATCTTGTTGCCCGCCCCGGAGGCATGCGCCAGGTGCAGGTCCTCGGACTTCAGCACGCCCACGCACATCGCGTTGACCAGCGGGTTGCCTGCGTAGGACTCGTCGAAGACGACCTCGCCGCCGATGTTGGGCAGGCCCAGGCAGTTCCCGTAGCCGCCGACCCCGGCGACGATCCCGGGCAGCACCCGGGCGGTGTCCGGGGCCTCGGCCGGACCGAACCGCAGCGGGTCGGCGACCGCGACCGGGCGCGCACCCATCGCCATGATGTCCCGGACGATCCCGCCCACACCGGTGGCCGCGCCCTGGTAGGGCTCCACGTAGGACGGATGGTTGTGGCTCTCCAGCTTGAAGGTGACCGCCCAGCCGTCGCCGATGTCCACGACGCCGGCGTTCTCGCCGATGCCGGCGAGCATCTTGGCGCGCATCTCGTCGCTGGTGGTCTCGCCGAAGTACTTCAGGTGCGCCTTCGACGACTTGTAGGAGCAGTGCTCGCTCCACATGACCGAGTACATGGCCAGCTCGGCCTCGGTGGGCCTGCGGCCGAGGATCTCCCGGATCCGCGCGTACTCGTCGTCCTTGAGCCCCAGCTCCCGGTGCGGCTGATCGATGTCCGGGGTGGACGCGGCGTGCTCGACGCTGTCCACTTTGTCCACGTTGCTCACGCTGCCACCAGTTCATCCAGGACGGACAGGAACAGGCCGAGACCGTCGTCGGTGGGACCGGTCAACGGGTCGATCGCGTGCTCGGGGTGCGGCATCATGCCCGCGACCCGCCCGCGCGCGTCGGTGATCCCGGCGATGTCGCGGCGGGATCCGTTCGGGTTGCCGCCGACGTAGCGCAGCAGCACCCGGCCCTCGCCCTCCAGCTCGTCGAGCACCGCGTCCTCGGCGACGTAGTTGCCCTCGCCGTGCTTGATCGGCACGAGCAGCTCGGCACCGGCGTCGTAGCGCGTCGTCCAGGCGCTGGTGTTGTTGTCCACCCGCAGCCACTGGTCGCGGCAGACGTAGTGCAGACCCTCGTTGCGGGTGAGCACCCCGGGCAGCAGACCGGCCTCGCAGAGCACCTGGAAGCCGTTGCACACGCCGAGCACCGGCATGCCCTTGCCCGCGGCGTCGACGACCTCGGCCATCACCGGGGCGAACTTGGCGATCGCGCCGCAGCGCAGGTAGTCGCCGTAGGAGAAGCCACCGGGCACGACGACCGCGTCGACCCCGCGCAGGTCGGCGTCCCCGTGCCACAGGGACACCGGTTCGGCCCCGGAGCGGCGCACCGCGCGCTGCGCGTCAACGTCATCGAGAGTGCCGGGGAAGGTGATGACCCCGATCCGGGCGCTCATGAGTCCACCCGGCGCACGGACCAGTCTTCGATGACCGGGTTGGCCAGCAGTGTCTGGGCGATCCTGGCGAGCTGCTCGTCGTCGACCGAGTCGTCGACCTCCAGCTCGAAGCGCTTGCCCTGCCGGACCTCGGCGATCCCCTCGAAACCGAGCCGCGGCAGCGCACCGGCCACCGCCTGCCCCTGCGGGTCGAGGATCTCCTGCTTGGGCATGACGTCGACTACAACTCGGGCCACGGGCGCTGCCCCCGGTTTCCGTGCAGATCCGCCGACCCGCGAAGGCCGAACGGATGGCCAGCAGTACTGCCAGAGCGTAACTGACCTGGGCGTTCACCCGTCCGTGCAGGGTCGGCGCGGTGCGGCGTAGCTCACGCCGCACCGGCAGGACGCGCACCCGCCGCAGCAGGTGCGCCTCTACGCTCGGCGCAGGCCCACCGAAGGAGGAGAACTGTGCAGCTGACCCATTTCGGGCACTCCTGCGTGCTCGTGGAGACCGGTTCGGCGCGACTGCTGCTCGACCCGGGCACCTTCGCGACCGGGTTCGAGGACGTACGCGAGCTGGACGCGGTGCTGATCACGCACCAGCACCCCGACCACCTCGACGTCGAGCGGCTGCCCGCGCTGCTGGCCGCCAACCCGGGCGCGCAGCTGATCACCGATCCCGGCTCGGCCGGCACGCTGGCCGGCACCGGACCGGAGCCCACCGTCGTCCGGCCCGGGGACGCGTTCGAGGTGGCCGGCGGGGCGGTCGACGTGGTCGGCGGGGCGCACGCGGTCATCCACCCGGACATCCCGGTCATCGACAACATCGGGTTCGTCATCGACGGCGGGGCGTTCTACCACCCCGGGGACTCGTTCTTCGTGCCCGAGCAGCGCATCGACGTGCTCGGCCTGCCCACCGGAGCGCCCTGGCTGAAGCTGTCCGAGGCGGTCGACTTCCTGCGTGCCGTGCACCCGCGCACCGCGGTGCCGATCCACGAGGCGGTGCTGGCGATCCCGCAGATGCACTATCGGATGTTCGAGCAGCTCGGCCCGCAGAACACCGGGATCGAGGTCCTCGCCCGGAGCACGCCGAGCACGCCCTGACCCCCGGCGGCGGCCCGCCGGGGAAACGCCGTCCCCGGCCGGTCCGCGGCAGCCCGGTCAGTCGTCCCAGCGGTCGTCGCCGTCGTTGCGGTCGTCGCCGTCGTTGCGGTCGTCGCCGGCGTTGCGGTCGTCGCCGTCGTTGCGGTCGTCGCCGGCGTTGCGGTCGTCGCCGTCGTTGCGGTCGTCGCCGTCGTTGCGGTCGTCGCGGTCATCGTCGTGCCGGTCATCGTCGTGCCGGTCATCGCGGTCGTCGTCGTGCCGGTCGTCCGCGCCGGCGGGCTTCGGGCTGCCGTCCGGCAGCAGCGGGCAGTCGTCGTCGTACCAATCCCGGTCATCGCCGTCCGGGTGGAACCAGTCGTCGTCCACACACCCGGGCTGCTGCAGCAGGGCTTCCGGCGGCTGCTGCGGGTACTCCCCGCTGCCCGCCCCTCCGGTCGCCGCGGCTGCCTGCCGCGGCTGCTCCTGCGGCGTTCCGATGTCGTTGGCCAGCGCCGCACCGGCACCGCCGACCGCGACCAGGCCGGCCACCGAGGCCGCCACGATCCAGAGCCGTCCGCCGTTCGACGTGATTCCCGTTCGCATGTCCCTCGCCTCTCGCCGTTTCCGCCGTTGCGAGAACCACTCTCCCGAGCGGCGCTGAGGCGGGCCTGAACCCCGGATGACAGGATCTTCACCTCGTCGGACCGCGGTGCGCGGGCCGGCCGGGCGGTGCCCCGGTCGGACTCACCCGCCGCGCGGGGCGATCCAGTCCGCGAAGCGCAGGCCGGTGATCCGCTCGTACGCCTCCACGTAGCGGTCCCGGGTGGCGCGCACGACGTGCTCGGGCAGGTCCGGCGGCGGCGCGTTCCCGGCGCGTTCCCAACCGGACTCGGCCGAGGTCAGCCAGTCGCGCACGTACTGCTTGTCGAACGAGGGCTGCACCTGGCCCGGGCGGTAGCCCTCCAGCGGCCAGAACCGGGACGAGTCCGGGGTCAGCACCTCGTCGCCCAGCACCGCGGTGCCGTCGGCGGTGGCGCCGAACTCCAGCTTGGTGTCGGCCAGGATCACGCCCCGCCCGCGGGCGTGCTCGGCGGCGCGCCGGTAGACCTGCAACGTCAGGTCGCGCAGTTCGGCGGCGCGCGCGGGACCCACTTCGCCCTCCACCTCGGCATAGCTGACGTTCTCGTCGTGCTCGCCGAGCTCGGCCTTGGTGGCCGGGGTGAAGATCGGCTCCGGGAGCTGGGACGCCTCCACCAGGCCGTCCGGCAGCCGCACCCCGCAGACCGCGCCGGTGCTCCGGTAATCGGCCAGGCCGGATCCGGTGAGGTAGCCGCGCGCCACGCACTCCACCGGCATCATGGCCAGCCGCCGGACCAGCAGCGCCCGGCCGCGGACCTCGTCCGGGATGCGCGGGTCGTCCGCGGCGACCAGGTGGTTGGGCACCAGATCGGCCAGCAGGTCGAACCAGTACACGCTCATCGCGGTCAGCACCCGCCCCTTGTCCGGGATGGGCGTGGCCAGCACGTGGTCGTAGGCGGAGATGCGGTCCGAGGCCACGAGCAGCAGGTGCTCGTCGTCGACCGCGTGCAGCTGGCGGACCTTGCCCGCAGCGATCCGGGGGTAATCGGCGAGTGCAACCACACCCGGATTCTGCTGCACGCCGGGTCGCGCGCCCGCACCTGGTCCACCCGGGTGGTATGACCGGGGGAGGCGTCCGGACGAGCACAGGAGACGATCGTGTCCGATACCTTCACCGACTGGCTGCGCAAGCGCAGCGAGCCCGACTGGACCGCGGCGACCAGCCACCCGTTCACCGATGCGCTGCTGGCCGGGCGGCTGCCCGCCGACGCGATGCGCGGCTACCTGGTGCAGGACTACCAGTTCGTCGACTCGTTCCTGGCACTGCTGGGCTCCGCGCTGGCCAAGGCGGACCGCTACGCGTCCCGGCTGGAGATCTCGAACAGCATCGCGGTGGTGACCAGCTCGGAGAACACCTACTTCCAGCGGGCTTTCGAGGCCCTTGAGGTGTCCGCGGCCGACCGCAAGCACCCGCGGTTGGACCCGTCCACAGTGGAGTTCCGTTCGCTGATGGACGACACCAACGCCAACGGCAGCTACCCGGACGTGCTGGCGGTGCTGGTCGTGGCCGAGTGGAGCTACCTGGAGTGGGCGATGGGCGCCCCGGAGCGGCTGCCCGAGGACTCCATCGCCGCGGAATGGATCACCCTGCACAACAACCCGCAGTTCCAGCGCTGGGTGGGTTGGCTGCGCGGCGAGCTGGACCGGGTCGGCGCCGAGCTCGACGAGCGCGACCAAGCGCGGTGCCTGCGGCTTTTCCAGCACGCCACCCGCTGCGAACGGGACTTCTTCGCCGCGCACTGGCCGGGCTGAACGGCCTGGTGCGGGGCGCTCGCGGCAGAGCGCCCCGCACGCGGGCACGCGTCCGGGCGGCGCGGTGGTGGGCCCGCTCGCGGCGGGCGCGCCCGGGTCCCGGACCGGTCCGGCTCGCGCCGGTGGTCAGAGGATGTCGCCGGGCCGGTACTCGGCGGCCCGCGGATAGCGGGCGGCGACCTCGTCGATACGAGCCACGACCGCGCGCACCTGGTCGGCGGCGGCCCCGGTGAACGAAAGCCGGTCGGCGAGCAGCTCGTCCAGCTCCGCGCGCCGCAGCGGCAGCCGCTCGTCGGCGGCGAGCCGGTCCAGCAGGTCGTTGCGCTCGGCGCCGCGCTCCCGCATGTCCAGCGCCACGGCGACCGCGTTCTCCTTGATCGCCTCGTGCGCGGTCTCCCGGCCGACGCCGGATCGCACCGCAGCCATGAGCACCTTGGTCGTGGCCAGGAACGGCAGGTAGCGGTCGAGCTCGCGGGCGACCACGGCGGGGAAGACGCCGAACTCGTCCAGCACGGTCAGCAGCGTCTCCAGCAGCCCGTCCAGCGCGAAGAACGCGTCCGGCAGCGCCACCCGGCGCACCACCGAGCAGGAGACATCGCCCTCGTTCCACTGGTCCCCGGCCAGCTCACCGGTCATCGACACGTAGCCGCGCAGCACGACGGCCAGCCCGTTGACCCGCTCGCAGGAGCGGGTGTTCATCTTGTGCGGCATCGCGCTGGACCCCACCTGACCGGGCTTGAAGCCCTCGGTGACCAGCTCGTTGCCCGCCATCAGCCGGATCGTGCGGGCCAGGTTGGACGGCGCCGAGGCCAGCTGGGCCAGCGCCGTGACCACCTCGAAGTCCAGCGACCGCGGGTAGACCTGGCCGACGCTGGTCAGCGCCTGCGCGAACCCCAGGTGCTCGGCCACCCGGCGCTCCAGTTCGGCGAGCTTGTCCGCGTCGCCGCCGAACAGGTCCAGTTCGTCCTGCGCAGTGCCGACCGGGCCCTTGATGCCGCGCAGCGGGTAGCGCTGCAACAGCTCCTCCACCCGGCGCACGGCGACCAGCAGTTCGTCGGCGGCGGTGGCGAACCGCTTGCCGAGCGTGGTGGCCTGGGCCGCGACATTGTGCGAGCGGCCTGCCATGACCAGCTCCGCGTTGTCCGCGGCGAGCCTGCCCAGCCGGGTCAGCACCGCCACGGCCCGGTCGCGCACCAGTTCCAGGCTGCGCCGCACCTGCAGCTGCTCGACGTTCTCGGTGAGATCGCGCGAGGTCATGCCCTTGTGGATCTGCTCGTGCCCGGCGAGCGCGTTGAACTCCTCGATGCGCGCCTTGACGTCGTGCCGGGTGGCGCGTTCCCGCTCCGCGATGGAGTCCAGGTCCACCCGCTCCAGCACCGCCTCGTAGTCGGCGAGCGCACGCTCGGGGACCTCGATGCCGAGGTCGGCCTGCGCGCGCAGCACCGCCAGCCAGAGCTTGCGCTCCAGGACGATCTTGTGCTGCGGCGACCAGAGCTCGACGAGTTCCGGGGAGGCGTACCGGCCTGCCAGGACGTTCGGAATGCTGGGCTTGGCGCTCACGAGTGCTCAGGATACGTCGGCCGCGCCTGCGCACCGCTGCGCGGGGGCGGGCTGGACCGGACCCGGCCGGGCGACCTACTGTTGATCCGCACCCGGCGGCGACCGGGCCCACGACTACGCGGAAGCGGGTAGCCGGACGGATGTTCCACGACGAAGACCTGTTCTGGATCGTCGGGCTCGGTACCGATCGCAGGCACGCCACCACCATCCGGCCGGGGGCGGTCTACGCGGGCCAGTGGGTGCCCGCGCTGTGCAGCGCGCAGTTGAAGATCCCGCAGCCCACGCCCAGCGGCCGCGAACCGGGCTCGACCTCGGTCCGGACGCTGTGCGAGGACTGCCTGCAGCAGGCGCAGAACGGCGACTACACCGAGGTCAGCTGGGACTTCTGAGCCGTTCGGCGTCGGAGGATTCGGGGCCGAGCTGGGCGCGCAGCATCCCGCGGGCGGCGCCGCGCGGATCCGGCCGGCTCTCGATGAGCGCGTTCACCACGGCCCCGTCGACCAGCGCGATCAGTTCCGCCAGCCGGTCGGCGGACACCGGGGCGCCGCTGCGGCTGAGGATCTCGGCCACCAGCCCGTGCGTCTCGCCCGCCAGGTCGCGCATCAGCGGCGCCAGGTACGGGCGGCGCGGTGAACCGACGAACCGCTCGTAGCGCAGCAGCACCGACTGCACGCCGCCGTCGCGCGAGCTCGGCCCGAGCAGCAGATCCAGGATCAGCTCGACGATCGCCTCCGTGCTGCGCACCTGGTCGGTGAGCTCGTCCAGCCGTGCGCGGGCCGCGGCCAGCTCACCCCGGGCTTCGTGCTCCACCGCCGCGGCGAGCAGGTCGTCCAGCGAGGAGAAGTAGTAGGTCGTGGAGGCCAGCGGCAGCCCCGCCCGCTCGGCGACCGCGCGGTGGCGCACGGCCTCGAACCCGCCCTCGGTCAGCAGCCCGGCGGCGGCCGCCACGAGTGCCTGCCTGCGCCGCTCGCCTTTGGGGGTGCTGGCCGTCGTCATGCCATCCGATCCTATTCGCCCGGTCCCGCCGGGGACGGGACCTCAGTGCCCGCCGGTGGCCAGGTTGAGCCCGATGACACCCGCGATGATCAGCGTGATGGACACGACCTTGGCCACGGAGACGCCATCCCCGAGCCACACCATCCCGATGACCGCGGTCAGCGCGGCCCCGATCCCGGTCCACACCGCGTAGGCGGGTCCCGCGGGCAGCTCGCGCATGGCCCAGGCCAGGCCGGCGAAGCTGAACGCCGCGAGCACCAGGAACCACAGCGTCGGCACGAGCCGGCTGAAGCCCTCGGAGAGCTTCAGCGATACGGCCCAGCCCGCTTCCAGCACGCCGGAGATCATCAGCACGATCCAGGCCATGGCGGCCCCCTTTCCCTCGGTCCGGATTTCTAGTACCAACGTACCAATTTTTTGGTACGGACGTACCGATCTGGTGCCGAAGAACACCGGGGGCACCGGAACGACCGGCGCGGCGGTTCAGTACCGGTCGGCCAACCCGCCCGCGATCGCGGCCAACCGAGCGCCGTACGGCGGGGCCGGCGAACCGGCGTCGGGGGCGCTGACCACGACCACCAGCTGCCCGCTGCGCGCCTCGCGCACCGCCTGCAGCGCACCGTCCGGCCGCTGCGACTCACCCGGCCCGGCCGGGTCGACGGCGCCCTCCGGCCCCACGATCACCGTCACATTGCCCGCCGAACGACCGTCCCGCAGCTCGAACGCGGCCGCCCGCGCCCCGGGCGAACAGCCCTCCCCGGCCGGAACCGGCCTCGTCCCCGCCGCCTCCGGCAGCTGATCGGCCACCGCATCGGCCAGGCCGCGATCCGGCCCGCAGCCACCGGACCGGGGCTCGGCCAGCACGCCCGGCTTCCCGGAGTCCGAACCACCGGAGTCCGAACCGAACGTGCCCGCTCCCGGCTCGTCCGGCTGCCCCCCGCGCGGCTCGGGACCGCTGCGCTCGTGCTGGGCGGGCGGCGGACCGGCCAGCTCGTCGGTCGGGCCGGTGAACCAGCCCCCGCTCACGGCGAGACCGCCCACGACCAGCACCGCAGCCGCCGCCGCACCACCGCCTACGGCCGCCGTCCGTCGCCGCGCGGTGATCCGCCGCGACGCGCGGGCCACGTCCCGCTCGTCGAACGACGCCGGCGGGACCGATCCGACGCTCCCGCGGAACAACTCCTGGAGCTCGCGCTCGTCCACCTGCTCACACCTCCCTCACGCCGACCGCAGATCCCCCAGCTCATCGCCCAGCGCCTCCCGGAGCGCGGTCAGCCCCCGGGCGCACTGGCTCTTCACCGTTCCCTCGCTGCACCGCATGACCTCGGCGACGCCGGTGACGTCCAGCCCCTCCAGGAAGCGCAGCACCAGGACGGCGCGCTGTTTGGGCGGCACCTGCTGCAGACCGTCCAGCAGCGTCTGCTTGACCGCGACCGCATCGTCCACCCGGCCCGCGCCGTCCGGCCGGTCCGGGAGCACCTCCGCGGCATGTTCGCGGCGCCACGGGCGGCGGGACTCGTCGATCACCGCCCTGGTGAGGGTGCGGCGCACATAGGCGTCCAGCGCACCCTTGTCCCGCACCTTGCGCCAGTGCCGGTGCAGCGCGATGAACGCGGTCTGCGCGAGGTCGTCGGCGCGGTGCCAGTCACCGCACATCGCGTACGCCATCCGACGCACCGCCTCCCGTCGGGCCGCGAAATACTCCGCGAACTCCTGCTCCTCGTGCTGGTCCACGCGGAACTCTCCGCTCGTTCGTGCTTGCCCAGGGGGGACGGGACTGCCGCGCCCCACGGTTGCACGCCGGGCGCGGATGCTCCACCCGTGATTGATACCTCAGTCGCGCCCGGCGTCCCGCCGCGGGCATTGCCCCGCCCCGGTGCCGGTGTGGTGTGATCGCATCGTGACCAAACCGGCACCCATCGATCTGCGCTCCGACACGGTCACGCGTCCCGACGAGCAGATGTCCGCGGCGATGGCGGCCGCCGACGTCGGCGACGACGTGCTGGACCACGACCCGACCACGCGTGCCCTCGAAGAACGGGTGGCCGCACTGCTGGGCACCCGGTCCGCGCTGTGGGTGCCCAGCGGCACGATGGGCAACCTGATCGCGCTGTGCCTGCACCTGCGCCGCGGGGACCGGTTCCTGGCCCCGCGCGGCGCGCACGTGCTCGCCCACGAGCTCGGTTCCGCGGCGTGGCTGGCCGGCGGCATGCCGGAACCGCTGGACTGGGACGCCGGGCCCGGTCGTCCGGTACCCGCGGCCGTGCGCGCGAACACCGAACCGGACACGCCGTACGACGCGCTGCGCACCACGCTGCTGTGCCTGGAGAACACGCACAACGAGGCCGGCGGCGCCGTCGTCCCCCCGCATGAGCACGCCCGGCTGGCCGCCGCCGCCCGGGACGCCGGGTTGCGCGTGCACCTGGACGGCGCGCGGTTGTGGAACGCCTCCGTGGCGCTGGGCGTGCCGCCCGCAGCGCTGACCGTCGGTGTGCACAGCGTCCAGGTCTGCCTGAGCAAGGGGCTCGGCGCACCGGTCGGTTCGGTCGTGGCGGGCGGCGAGGACTTCGTGCAGGAAGCCCGCCGGGTGCGCAAGATGCTCGGCGGCGGCGTCCGGCAAGGCGGGGTGCTGGCCGCGGCCGGACTGCGCGCGCTGGACCGGATCGACGCGCTGGCCGAGGACCACGAGACCGCGCGAGCGCTGGCCGACGGACTCACCGAGCTGGGCTGGGAGGTCGGCGCACCGCAGACGAACATGGTGCTGGCCTCGGTCCCGGACACCCGGCTGACGCTGCGCAGGCTGCGCGCCGCCGGAGTGCTCGCGGTGCCGATGGCCGGTGCCATCCGGTTCGTCACGCACCGCGACGTGGGCAAGGCCGATGTCGACACCGCGCTGCGCCGGATCCGCGGAGCCGGGCTGTGACCGGCCACCTGCGCTGGGTCGTCTTCGACTACGGCGAGGTCATCAGCCTCCCGACGACCGCGCTGGAGGAGATGGCGGCGATGCTCGGCGCGGGCCGGGACGCGTTCGCCGACGCCTACTACGCGGTGCGCCGCCGCCGCGGCGGCCCAGTCGGCCGCGGTGGCGGCCAGCGAGCACGCTGAGGACGATCAGGCGTTCGTCGACGCGGTCTCCGAATTCGGCCCCGACGAGCCCGACGACGGTACCGACGCGTGAGGCGCGGGGAGATCTACATCGCCGCGGCCCGCGGGGTCTACACGGGCAAACCGCGCCCGGTGGCGATCGTGCAAGATGACTCCTTCGCCGAGACCGCGTCGGTGACGGTGTGCCCGCTGACCACCGACCCGACCGCGGCGCCGCTGCTGCGCGTGCCGGCGCCAGCGGTCACCACCGGCTTGAGCAGCGACAGCAGCCTCATGGTCGACAAGCTCACCACGATGCGCCGCGAGCACCTGCGCGACCGGGTCGGCCAGCTCGACGACGCGACGCTGCTGGGGTCGGCCCGGGCCCTGGTCGTGTTCCTCGGCATCGCCACCTGAAGCCCGGCCGTCCGGTGCGGGGCGGGCGCTGGCGCCCTGAAGAACAACCCACGGAACCGCACAAAGCCCCATCAGCGGTGGGGTCTGAGGCTCGCGCGCAGCGGTCGAAGTGGCGCGCGGAGCATCGTCCGCGGCCCGGACCTACGGCGCCGAGGTGGTGCGGAGGTGGGGTGGCCGACCTCCTCGGCCACCCCACCCTGAAAAAGGGAATGCGCATGCTGGACCCGGAACTCAAGACGCGACTGGATGCCGCGGCCGACCCCATCGCCCGCGGGCAAGCCGAAGCCGGTGCCGGAGCAGACGAACGCGCCCAACTGCTGGCTACCGAAGCCGACCGGCGCGGCCGCGGGGGATCACCTCGCTGGCCGAGGACCTCGGCATCACCCAGCAAGCCGCCTCCGCCGCGGTCGCCCGCAGCCGCACGGTACCTGCACCGCCCGGACTACGACTGCCGGAAGACACCCTGTCCAGTGGGCTGGCCGCCGAGCGCGCGGAACTTGCGCCCCGGACCGGCCGGCAGTGGCAGCAGCTCGCGCACCTCGTGCGCGGGATCGTCATCGACGCAGTGTGGGTGACCGGCCAGCCTGGGCCGATGTTGGCCGCCGAAATCGCCCTCGCCGGTTCTGTCGGTAGTGCTCGAATAGCCGAGTGATCATCTGTGGTGCAGGTAGCCCCGGGCCCGGACGTGGGGACCCAGCGCCGAAACGTTCACCAAGTCAGCGATCATGGGCCAGTTCCGAAGTGTCTTCGGTATGCACGGTCAGAGCGACGACCAGTCCCGCGACCGCAGCGGCCACGGGCAGGGCGAAAACGGCCATGAGACCGACGCTTTGGACCGCACCGCTGGTTGCGGAGCCGAGCGAGTTACCGATGAGGGTGATCGTCACGACCCACGCGAAGGCCTCGGTTTTCGTCCCCTGGGGGGCTACCTCGCCGATGATCACGAAACCACAGGCCAGCACAGGAGAGAGGAAAATCCCGGCAATGCCCATGAGCACGATCATGATGGCTAGGGATGGCTGCGTCAGCAGGGGCAGGTAGCAGCAAGCCAGCCCGGCAAACAGTATTGGCAGCTGTGTTCCAGCGCTGGCTGGCCACGTCCGAGAGCCGTAGATGAGTCCGCCGATGAGCGCGCCTGCCGCATGTGCCCCCAAAAGCAGGCCCGACATGTCGCCGGAAGTCGAGTTTGCCTCAGCGAACATCACGGTGGCGAGGCTAAAGACCCCGAGAGCGAATCCGACCCCACCGAGGCTCAGCAAGGTCTTGCGGAGTTCCGAGGAGCGCAGCGGGCCTGCCCAAGACCGAGTTTCGTAATGACTGGGCTGCCACTGCCGCACAGGGCGTGCTCGTGCAAACAACAGTGTTCCCACGAGGGTGGCGCCGGCCACGCACCACACCGCGAGAGTGGGCGAGGTGGCCGCCGCAATCGCCACGACCAGCAATGGGCCGGTCACGTACACGATTTGCTGTAGCGAGGCGTCGAGTGAGTACGCAGCCGCCACGAGCCGCTGCTGCCCGAGCAGTTTCTCCCACAGGCTGCGCAGGCAGGGTTCGAGTGGTGGTGTCAATCCTCCGGCCAGGACGACAGCCACGGCTGCGAGCAACAGTGAGTCCGCACCGAGCGCCAGGAGTGCAAAGCCGACCGCGGATCCAAACGCCGAGGTGACCAACACCCGAGTCTGGCCGGTCTTGTCTACAAGGCGTCCGAGCAGAGGGCCGCCGATGGCAGTCGCTACTGCGAACAGCCCTACGAGCACGCCGACCTGCGCGTACGGCAACTGCTGACTGCGCAGCACCAGCGCGATCGACAGCGGCCCCATCCCGTTCTGGAGTCGCCCGAGCAAATTCGTTGTCAACAAATACTTGGTATAGGGCTGCGCGAAGCAGTCCCGGTAGGAATGTCCCATGAAGATGCGTCCTTCGAGCCGTGCTGTCCAGCTGTTCACCGGGCGAGCAGCGTCAGTGCCCGCCCGTGCAGCAGCGAGTTCGTGGACAGCGCATTGCCCCCAGTGATCGTGTCGGCGCCGGTGAGATCCGTGAACCGGCCGCCGGCTTCCTCCACAACGATCTTCAGTGGGGCCACGTCCCACGCATTGACAATCGGGTCGGCAGCCAGATCAAGCGCACCTTCAGCCACCAAGCAGTGCGACCAGAAGTCACCGTAGGCGCGGTCTTCCCAGCACGCGTCGACTAGCGAGAGGTAAGCATCCCGGTTGTGGAACTCCGGCCAGGTGCCCAGATGCGAACTCGACACGATGGCATCGTCCAACTGCGACACTGCCGATACAGCCATCTGGCGCGTCTCGCCGTCGAAACCACGCACATAGGCGCCGTGCCCCAGCCCGGCCCACCAGCGTCGACCGAGCGCAGGAGCACTCACCGCTCCAGCCACCGGCTGACCATCGACGAGCAGGGCGACCAGAGTCGCCCACACCGGCAGCCCGCGTAGGAACGCCTTCGTCCCATCGATCGGATCGATTACCCAGGTACGTCCCGAAGTGATGGCACCGCCGCCTTCCTCCCCGACGACGGTGTCGTCGGGGCGCTCCCGGGCCAGAACCGCTCGGACCTCGTCCTCGACGGCGGTGTCGGCATCACTGACCGGTGTCCGGTCAGGCTTGCGCTCAACACGGAGGTTGCTGCTGCCTACGCGAGAGGTCGTGATCGCGTCCGCAGTGTCGGCAAGTAGTTCCGCGAGTTTCACATCGGAGGAGTCGACATTCATGTTCGCTCACACTGCCATATCTACCACCACAGGTCATCCGGCAACCAATGAATTGAACACGAAGTGAACCAAAGGCGTCTTTCCCCTGCTTCCACAGTTTCTTCCACGCAAGAAGAATGCCGCCCTGAGCAATTACTCAGGGTGATAATTTTTTCACTGCTTTGTCACTCGATCAGAGTGTTGGGTGGGGTGCCGCACCCCGTTAGGTTGTTACCTGCAAGCTGCTGGGGTCGGGGTAAGACACTTCCCGTATCACTTTCGGGAAGCTATTGCCGGGGGACGTGTGGCAACTTCATCGGAACGCGCGAACGAAAAGCGTACGGTTCATTCTAAGATCACGAAAAAATTCAAGACAGAAAGCGGTCAACTCGTCTTTAGTAACGGACAAGGCGGGGAGGTACAGGCGACCGACGGAACAACGTACCTCGACTTTGTCATGGGATACGGTCCGGTTGTTCTTGGCCACAACACGGAATCGTTTACCCAGGCGGTAGCCGAATCGCTCACCAACGGTGTGATGATGCCGGGCTACACCTCTTTCCATGAGGAATACCTTGATCGTTTGTTGGTCGACCAGCCTGGCAGGCGCGGAGCGTTTTTCAAGACCGCCTCCGAGGCCGTCACGGCCGCGCTGCGTCTCGCGGCGATCGAGACGGGGCGTCGACGCTGCCGGAGTGAACAAAGGTGCAGCTCTACGCGCCGCGGCCGCCGACCGCGGCTATTGCCTCGAGCGGTGCGCTGCGATCGGGGACATGCCCAACGACATCACGATGCTGCAGACTGCGGGCGTGTCCCTGGCGATGGGCAACGCGCATCCTGCGGTCTTCGAGCATGCAACCTACGAGCTGCCGCACCAGGATGCTCACGGTGTCGCGATTGCCCTGCACGCGATCGTTCGAGGTGCCAAAGCACGTAGTGCGCTTAAGCCTGATCGTTAGGTTGGTCGACGGCGCCACAGTCGTCGCCGCACGGAAGAGCTGACCCGCTGGATGACCAGCTGGAGGAAACACCATGGCCACGATCTCGTCGAGGCTTACGCCTACTCGCGAGATCCTGACCACGCCGTCAGTGGCACGCCTGCTGTCAGCGTCGTTGGTAGGTCGGTTGCCCACGGGCATGGCCGCACTGGCAATTCTGCTGAGCGTGCGTGCGCACGACGGCAGTTACACCCTCGCTGGCGCCCTGTCGGCAATCTATGCCGCCAGCGCGGCCGTCGGTGGCCCACTGCTCGGGCGACTGATCGACCGCACCCGGCAGCCGCCCACGCTCATCATCTCCGGTCTGATCTCGGCGGCCGCTTTCATCGGTCTCGCAGCGGTTGATCCCACGACAACGCCCGTCACCGCGATGGGTTTGGCCGCCGCGGCCGGAGCGGCAACACCGCAGCTGGAACCCTGCCTGCGCGTGCTGTGGTCACCCGTGTTGCGTGACGAGCACGCCGTGCGGGTTGCCTATTCCCTCGATGCCGCCACCCAAGAACTGATTTTCGTCGTCGGTCCGCTCGTGGTTCTGGCTACCAGCGCGCTGGCTGACCCGGGGATCGGTTTGGTGACCGCGGGCGTTCTGGGAATCACCGGCAGCCTGTGGTTTGCCACCGCAGCCCCCGCTCGTCAATGGCGTGGTGCCCCCACCACTGCACACTGGGCAGGACCACTGCGCTCCGTGTCCCTCGTCAGGCTCCTAACAGCCCTGCTGTTCGTCGGCGCAACCATTGGAGCCTTCACCGTTGGGATCACCGCCTATGCTGAGCACAGCGCCGCACCCGCGGCCGCCGGCTGGCTGATCGCCGCCAACGCCGTCGGAGCCCTGGCAGGAGGTATCGCCTACACCATGCTCTCGGCGGCCGGGGACGAGCATCGACGGCTACAGCTCCTGTTGTGCGCGCTGGGGTTGGGGTACGCCCCACTGGTGATCCAGCTCGAGATACCAGCGATGGCGGTGCTGGCTATTCTCAGCGGTCTCGCACTCCCCCCTGTCCTGGCGTGCTCGTTCGCTCTCATCGGCCAACTCGCGCCTGAAGGAACCATCACCGAGGCTCACGCTTGGATGATCACAGCGTTCGGTGCCGGAAACGCCGCCGGATCCGCCCTGGCTGGCTTCGCCGCCGACACCGTCTCCAGCCGTCTTGCGCTTGCGGCCAGTGTTGCCATGGCGACGGTCGCACTGGTTGTCGCCGCACCGTCGTTCGTGCGCCCCAAGCCACGCACCAAGCAGCACGCGCAGTAGGGCAGATCCACGCATCCTCACAGGAGACCCTCCGCGCAGCACCACCAAGAAGAGGGCGAAACACCCCGTGGGGCTGGGTAGCGCTAGGTGTTGCGGGTCGGGGGCGTAGCCCACGAGTGAGGCCGAAGCTGGAGCATGATGGTCGTTCTGCGGTTCGGATTCAGGTTCCGAGTTGCCACGAGGTGAGATAGCTCTGTTGCCGGTTGGTGAGCTCGTCTAGGGTGATGTTGTAGGCAGCGAGTTTGCTGCTGGCGACTTCGTTTTCGATGGCCACCGGGATCGGGTGCACAGCGGGTTCGAGTTCGTCGGTGTTCTCGGCGAGGTAGCGCACTGCGAGTGCTTGAGTCGCGAATGTCATGTCCATGACTTCGGCCGGGTGGGCTTCAGCGGCGGCCTGTCCGAGCAGACGTCCTTCGGCCAGGAGCAGAATTCGGTGCCCTTCGGGCAGGGTGTATTCCACACAGTTCTCGCGCACGTAGCGCCGGCTGGTTGCCGTGGTCGTGAGTTCGTCGACGGTGATTTCCAGGTCGAAGTGTCCGGAATTGGCGATCACGGTCCCGTCCGGCATGGCGCGCATGTGCTCGACGGTGACCACGTCTCGGTTGCCTGTCGTAGTGATCACGACACTTGCCTGGGGTGCGGCTTGCCGCATGGGCAGCACGCGCATCCCATCGAGTTTGGCTTCCAGTGCCCGGACAGGGTTGACTTCGGTGACGATCACCTCGGCACCCATGCCGCGGGCGCGCGCGGCCACGCCGCGTCCACACCAGCCGTAGCCGGCGACCACGACTGTGGCTCCGGCCAGCAGCATGTTCGTGGCCCGTAGCAGCCCGTCGATGGTGTTCTGTCCGGTTCCGTAGCGGTTGTCGAACAAGTGCTTGGTCAATGCATCGTTGGTCGGCAACACCGGGTAGGCCAGGGCGGCATCGGCGGCCATATTCCGCATTCGTACCACCCCAGTGGAGGTAACCTCGGTTCCCCCGACGATCGCGGGCAGCAGATCGGGGCGGTGCTCGTGCACGGTGGCAGTCAGATCTGCTCCATCGTCGACGATCAGGGTTGGCTCGATGTCGAGCACCCCGGCCACCTGCTGGTAGTAAGTCTCTCGGTCGCAACCGTGGATAGCGAAGACCTCAGCGCCGATGTCGCGCTGAATCGCCGCCGCCACATCGTCCTTGGTGGATAGTGGGTTGGAGGCGCATAGAGCCATCTGCGCCCCGCCGGCCACCAGAGCGCGGCAGAGGTTGGCCGTCTCAGTGGTTACGTGCAGACATGCGGCGATGCGGTGGCCCCGCAGCGGCTTGTTCTCGGCCCACCGCGAGGTCAGCTCGGCCAGCACCGGCATGCGCGTGTAGGCAAACTCGATCTTGCGGGCACCCTCGTCGGCCAAAGCGGGATCACTCAATAGCGGCATCGGCTCGTCCTTCCTCCCGAATTGCAGAACCGCCCCGATTTCACCGGCCCGGCCCCGCCGGAGACCAGGGCAAAAACCCTGCATCAACCTCTCACCACCTGGCGCCCGGCAGGGCTGGCGAAGCATCGCCACTGGAACCGCCGTGCTCGCCCCCATTAACCTCACGGCACATGGTTCGTCCCTCGACACTGGCCGATACACGCCGCCGACATGGTCATACTCAAGAATCGCTCGCACGGCAGCTCGGTGTCGATGTCTCCAGCATCGCCCGCTGGGAACGGGGCACCTCACCACCATCACCACGCATGCGCGTTGCGCTCGCCCGTGAACTGGCGCTGTCGCTGGATCAGCTCGCGGATCTGCTACCCGCGTCGAAACACACGCGCGCCCGTCGCCGCACGCGACCGACTCGTCGCGCGGAGACCGCTGACGAGGTCCCCGAACTCATCAAAGACCGGTGGAGCTCGGCTGACTGCGCCAGACTTGCCTCCCAGCTCGGAACCAACCCCGTGAGGAAGGTGACTGGTGAGCACACTGCTCGGGTAGCGCACCAATGGTTAATCACCCCGGCTCCCGCCCTAGTCGAGGCTCGCGAACCTCACCAGCGAACCCGACGGATCGGGACAGACACCCTCAACCACTTGCAGGCTCGGCTGCGCTACCTGCACCACGCCGACGACTTCGTCGCCGGTGGCGACCTACACGCCACCATTCAAGACGAGCTCGCTGGCGCAGCTTCGCTGCTGCACACCAGCAGATTCACCGACACCACCGGACGTGCTTTGTTGCGAGTCCTCGCCGAACTCGCTGAACTCGCCGGCTGGTCCACCGCTGACGCTGGCTACACTCGCACCGCCGAGCATTACTATCTCCACGGCATCCAAGCCGCCCACGTGGCCAACGCCCAAGTCCTCGCCGCCCACCTCGTTTCGAGCCTCGGCTACCACCTTGCCGAAACCGGCACCGCCCCACACGAGGCAGTGCTGGTCACTCGCTCAGCATTGGCTCGCATCGACGAGCTCGCCGCTACCGACGACGCGGCCACCCCATCGGTCCGTGCCCTCCTGCATGCCCGGACCGCCTGGGCGCACACCGTCGCCTGCGAACCCAGTCACGCAGCCGAACAAATCCATCGCGCTGAGGATGCCTACGCCCACCGCTCCAGCGCTGACCCGGATCCCCCTGGGCCTACTGGCTGACCCCCGATGAAATGCAGATCATCCTTGGCCGCCTCGATACCCACCTCGGCCGACCACGTCAGGCGCAACAGCGCCTGCGCGCCGCCTACGACGGCGGCCAGCCACCCGCCGAATACTGGGCCGCGGTGGGCGCGCGGCTCGGCATCGCGGTGGACGACCCGCTGGCCGAGCGGCTCACCGCCGCCGACATCGCAGGCTGGCTGCACCCGGATCCGGCCGCGCTGGACCTGCTGGACGAACTGCGCAGCGCACCCGTGCAGCTGGCGCTGCTGTCCAACGCGCCCGCGGTGTTCGGCCGGGCCGCCGAGCGCCAGGACTGGACGCGGGGCTTCCAGCACCTGCTGTTCTCCGGGGACGTGCAGCTGATCAAGCCCGATCCGCGGATCTACCGGCTGCTGCTGGACCGGATCGGCGCCCGCGCCGCGGAGTGCCTGTTCTTCGACGACCGCCCGGACAACGTGCGCGCCGCCCAGGAGTGCGGGATGCGGGCCGAGCTGTGGCGCGGTGCGCCCGCCGCGCGCTCCGGCCTGCGCGAACGCGGCGCCATCACGCCCTGACGCCGGTCAGGACTTGATCTGCTTGCGGTCCTTCGCCCAGCCCACGGCCGCGGTCACCGCGAACAGCGCACCGCCGAGCACGGCGAGCCAGAACAGGCCCTTGATGAGCATGCCGGCAACCGTGGCCACGAGCCAGACCAGCAGCAGAGCGCCGATCACCTTCCACAACATCACAACGCACCTCAGTTCGACCGCACGGAGCCCAGAGCTCCAGCCTGCCAGAAGGACCGGGCACAACCGGCATCAGCTGGGCGATCTCCGGGACATCTCCGGGTCGCGAGCTCAGGGCCTGGGGCTGCGCGGCAGCCAATCGGCCATTCGCTGCAGGGCCTGCTCGATGTCCGCGGACGCGCCGGCGAACGACAGGCGCACGAACCGGTGGCCCGTCGCGGGGTCGAAATCGCCGCCGGGCACGACGGCCACGCCGGTGTCCTGCAGCAGGCGGCGGCAGAACCGGGCCGAATCGGTGTCCAGGTGCCCGATGTCCGCCCAGGTGTAGAACGCGCCGTCCGCCGGGGCCAGCCCGCCGATGCCCAGCTCGGTCAGCCCGCCGACCAGCAGCTCCCGGTTCCTGCGGTAGCGCTGCACGTGCCCGTCGACCTCCGCGTACGCCTCGGGCGTGAACGCGGCGACGGCGGCGCGCTGGGACAGCGCGGGCGGGCACAGGGTGAAGTTGCCGGTCAGCGCGTCGACCGCGCGGCGCAGTTCGGGCGGCACCAGCATCCAGCCGAGCCGCCAGCCGGTCATCGACCAGAACTTGGAGAACGAGTTCACCACGACCGCCGCGGGGGAGAACTCCCGCGCGCTGCGCGGATCGGTGCCGTAGGACAGCCCGTGGTAGATCTCGTCGCTGATCAGCCGCACGCCGCGCCGCTCGCACCAGTGCGCCAGCTCGGCGAGCTCGGCCGGGTCGAGCACGGTCCCGGTCGGGTTCGCCGGGCTGGCGACGACCAGGCCGTCCACCGGCCGGTCCAGTTCCTCCAGCATCCGCGCGGTCGGCTGGAACCGGGTGCCCGCGTCGCAGGGCAGCTCCACGACCTCGCAGCCCAGCGCGGTCAGGATGTTGCGGTACGCGGGATAGCCGGGCCGGGCCAGCGCCACCCGGTCGCCCGCCTCGAACGCGGACAGGAAGGCCAGCAAGAACGCGCCGGACGCGCCGGTGGTCACCACGACCTCGTCCGGGTCGACGGGCAGCGCCCACCGGGACCGGTAGTGCCCAGCGATGGCCTCGCGCAGCTCGACGAGGCCCAGCTGCTCGGTGTAGCCGAGCGGGTCGGACTCCAGCGCGCGCACCGCGGCCGCGCGCACCGCGTCCGGAGCGGGCGTGGACGGCTGGCCCGCGGCCAGCGAGAGCACGTCCCCGCGCTCGCGCTGCCGGGCTGCCGCCGCGGACAGCACCTCCATCACCTGGAACGGGGCGACGTCCGCGCGCGCAGCCGCCCGCAGCGCGCGATCTCCCGCGGCGGTCACCGTCAGCTCCGGACCGGTGCGCTGATCTCGCCGAGCGCGGCGCGCTGCGCGATGTCGGTGCGGTGGTGCGAGCCGGGCAGGTGCACCAGGTCGACCCGCTCGTAGACCTCGTCCCGCGCCGCGGCGAGATCCGCTCCGGTCCCGACCACGGACAGCACCCGGCCGCCCGCGGATAGCACGGCACCGTCCTCGCGGCGCCGGGTCCCGGAGTGCAGCACGCCGCGGGCGTCACCGCCCTGCACGACCTCGTCGATCCGCGGCCTGCCGGGGTAGCCCTCCGCCGCGATCACCACGGTCACCGCGGCGCCGGGCTCCCAGCGCAGCGGCGGCTGCTCGGCCAGTTCCCCGCGGGCCACGGCCCCGAGCGGACCGGACAGCGGGGTCTCCAGCAGCGCCAGCAGCGCCTGGGTCTCCGGGTCGCCGAACCGGCAGTTGAACTCGATCACCTGCGGCCCCTCCGAGGTCAGCGCGAGCCCGGCGTAGAGCAGGCCGGAGAACGACGCGCCGCGCCGGTCCAGTTCATCCACGACCGGCTGCACGATCGTGCGCACCACCTCGTCAGCCAGGCCCTCCGGCGCCCAGGGCAGCGGGGCGTAGGCACCCATGCCGCCGGTGTTCGTACCGGCGTCACCGTCCCCGACCCGCTTGAAATCCTGCGCGGGCAGCATCGGGACCACGGTGGTGCCGTCCACCAGGCAGAACAGCGAGGCCTCCGGACCGTCCAAGAACGACTCCAGCAGCACCGGGTGCCCGCCGTCGAGCAGGGTCAGCGCATGCGCCCGGGCCGCATCGAAGTCCGCGGTGACCAGCACGCCCTTGCCGCCGGCCAGCCCGTCGTCCTTGACCACCCAGGTGGGGCCGAACCCGGCCAGCGCGGCGTCCAGCTTGGCTGGGTTGTCCACCACTTCGCTGCGCGCGGTGGGCACCCCGGCCGCGGTCATCACGTCCTTGGCGAAGGCTTTCGAGCCCTCGATGCGGGCGGCTTCCCCGGAAGGCCCGAAACAGGCGATCCCAGCCGCGCGCACCGCATCGGCGGCACCGGCGACCAGCGGGGTCTCCGGCCCGAAGACCACCAGGTCCGCCTGCCAGCGCAGGGCCAGCTCGGCGATCTCGTCCGGTTTGGCCACGTCGACGCCGTAGGTCTCGGACAGCGCAGCGGTGCCCGCGTTTCCGGGTGCGCACGCCAGGGCGGTCACCGAGGGGTCGTGGGACAGCGCCAGCACGATCGCGTGCTCCCTGCCCCCGCCACCGATCACGAGAATTCGCACGAAGCGGAGCGTAACGTCGCTGCGGCTCGACCGAACGCCTCCCCCGGAGTTCACCCGGATGTCGGCTCCCGGACAGCTCGCCGCCCGGCCGGACCGGCACACTGCCGGACGACCGCGGGCGGCACGCGCCCGCCGCCGGCGAACCCGGGAGTCGCGATGTCGATGAAACTGCGCCTGCTGGCCGCGCTCACCGCGGGCAGCGCGGTGCTGGGGCCCGTACCGGTCACCGCCGCGGCCGCCGAACCGGAGGTGTACGGGCACCGCGGCGCGTCCGGGTACCTGCCCGAGCACACCCTGCCCGCCTACGAGCTGGCCGCGCGGATGGGCGCCGACTACATCGAGCCGGACCTGGTGCCCACCCGGGACGGGCAGCTCGTGGTGCGGCACGAGAACGAGATCGGCAGCACCACCGATGTGGCCGAGCGCCCCGAGTTCGGCGAGCGGCGCACCACGAAGACCGTGGACGGCGAACCGGTCACCGGCTGGTTCACCGAGGACTTCACGCTGGCCGAGCTGCGTTCGTTGCGCGCCACCGAACGCATTCCCGAGCTGCGCCCGGACAACGCCGCGCACGACGGCCGCTACCCGGTGCCGACGCTGCAGGACGTGCTGGATCTGCGGGAACGGCTCTCCGCCGAGCTGGGCCGGGAGATCGGGGTGGCACCGGAGACCAAGCACCCCGGCTACTTCGCCGCCGCGGGCGTTCCGGTCGAGCCGGAGCTCGTGCGCGCGCTCAACCGCAACGGGCTCAACCACCCGGACGCGAAGGTCGTGGTGCAGTCGTTCGAGACGGCCAACCTCAAACGGCTGGACGAGCAGCTGGCGGTTCCGCTGCTGCAGCTCATCGACAGCTCCGGGGCGCCGCAGGACCTCATCGACGCGGGCGATCCGCGCACCTACGCCGATCTGGTGCGGCCGGAGGGCCTGCGCGAGATCGCGCGCTACGCCGACCTGCTCGGCCCGGACACCGAGGTGGTGCTGCCGCGCGACGAGCAGGACCGGCTGACCGGCCCGACCCCGGTGGTGCGCGACGCGCACGCGGCCGGGCTGCAGGTCGTGCCGTACACGGTGCGCGCGGAGAACGACTTCCTGCCCGCGGAGTTCCGCTCCTCGGCGGACCCGGCGGCCCGCGGGGATGCGCTCGGCTTCTTCGAGGTGCTGTTCGCCCAGGGCGTCGACGGCATCTTCAGCGACCAGCCGGACCTGGCGGTGGCGGCCCGGGAGGACGCGCGGACCGAGCGCTGACCCACGTCGGGGTCGCGCGGTCCGGTGCGGGCGCCGCAGCGCACCTAACCTGTCCACGGTGGACGGAGGTGACGTGCGGTGGCCCAACTCCTTCTCGTGCTGATCGGCGCGCTGCTGGTCACCGCGTTCGCGCGCAGCAGGAACATCGCGGCCCCGCTGCTGCTGGTGCTGGTCGGCCTGCTCGTCTCGCTGATCCCGGGCCCGGTCGACGTGCGCGTCGACCCGGAACTGCTGCTGACCGTGGTGCTGCCGCCGCTGCTGTACTCGGCGGCGCTGCAGAGCTCGTACCTGAACTTCCGCGCCTACTTCGGCCCGATCGCGAACCACGGCGTGCTGCAGGTGATCGCGACTTCGCTGGTCATCGGCTGGGTGGCGCACCTGGTGTTCCCGCAGCTGCCGCCGAGCTCGGCGCTGGTGCTCGGGGCGGTCGTGTCCCCGCCGGACGCGGTCACCGCCTCGGCCATCGGGCGCCGGCTGCACCTGCCGCGCGGGATCACCACGGTGTTCGGCGGGGAGAGCCTGATCAACGACGCGGCGGCGCTGACCGTCTACCGGATGGCGGTGGCGGCCGTCGTGGGCAGCACTCCGACCGTGGCCGAAGGCGTGCAGGTGTTCGTGCTGGCCGTGCTGGTGGGGCTCGGCGTCGGCCTCGCGCTCGGCGTGCTCGCGCAGTCCGCGCGCACCCGCATCCCGGACGTCGGGGTGGCCACGGTGCTGAGCATCCTGGTGCCGTTCACGGCCTACCTGCTGGCCGAACAGCTGCAGGGTTCCGGCGTGCTGGCGGTGATCAGCGCCGGGCTCTACCTCGGGCACCACCAGCCGCGGGCCCGCGCGGCCGGGCGGCTGCAGGAGCAGACCGTGTGGAACGCGATCAACCTGCTGCTGGAGAGCCTGGTGTTCTCCCTGATCGGCTTGCAGCTGCACTCACTGATCCTGGGTATCCACGCCTCCGGCCGCGACCTCGGGCTGCTGCTGGGCGGCTGCTGCGCGGTGCTGCTGGCCGTGATGCTGGTGCGCGCGGGGTGGATGTTCGGGGCGAGCGTGCTGCCGGGGCTGTCCCGGCTGATCCACGGGCGGCGCGACCGGCGGCGGATCTGGCGGCGCACGCTCGTGCTGTCCTGGACCGGGATGCGCGGGGTGGTGACGCTGGCCGCGGCCGGGGCGATCCCCTACACGACCGAAACCGGGGCACCGTTCCCGGAACGGGAACTGATCCAGCTGGTCGCGTTCGTGGTCACCGTGGGCACCGTGCTGCTGCAGGGCACGACGCTGCCGTGGCTGATCCGCGTGCTCGGGGTCTCCGACCCGGAGCAGGCCGCCCGGGACGACCGCGCCGAGGCGCAGGCGCGCCGGACCGCGACGAACGCCGCGCTGGCGTACCTGGAGGAGCTCCGGCCGCAGGACCTGGGCATGCCGGAGAAGCGCTCGCGCGCGGTGATCGACCGGATGAAGGCGCTGGTCGAGCACCAGGGGATGGCGGCGTCCGAACAGGTCGGGCGCACCCCGGACGAGCGGGAGACCTCGGCCCGGGACACGTTCGTCGACCTGCGCCGCAAACTGCTGGAGGTGGAGCGGCGCACCATGGCCGACGAACGCGACGCCGGGCGCATCGACGACGAGGTGCTGCGCCGCGTGCTGCGCGAACTGGACCTGCAGGAAGCGGCGCTGGACAGCTCCTGGCGCAACCGCTGACCCGCCCGCCCCGCGGAGGCCCCGCGGGGGAGGGCGGCGGGATCAGGCCATGGAGTGCCGGACGATCGTCTGCTCGCGGCCGGGTCCGACGCCGATCGCGGAGACCCGCGCCTTGGACAGCTCCTCGATGCGCTGCACGTAGGCCTGCGCGTTGGCGGGCAGGTCCTTGAACGTCCGCGCCCCGCTGAGGTCCTCGGTCCAGCCGGGCATCTCCTCGTAGATCGGGACCGCGTGGTGCACGCCGGTCTGCGTCATCGGCATCTCGTCGGTGCGCTCGCCGTCCACGTCGTAGCCCACGCAGATCGGGATGGACTCCAGCCCGGACAGCACGTCGAGCTTGGTCAGGAAGTAGTCGGTGATGCCGTTGACCCGGGTCGCGTACCGGGCGAGCACCGCGTCGAACCAGCCGGTGCGCCGGGAGCGCCCGGTGGTGACGCCGAACTCGCCGCCCTGGCTGCGCAGGCTCTCGCCCGCCTCGTCGGTGAGCTCGGTCGGGAACGGCCCGGCGCCCACCCGCGTGGTGTAGGCCTTGAGGATGCCGATCACCGCGTTGATCCCGGCCGGTCCGATGCCGGAACCGGCGCAGGCCCCGCCGGACGTGGGGTTCGACGAGGTCACGAACGGGTAGGTGCCATGGTCGACGTCGAGCAGCGTGCCCTGCGAGCCCTCCAGCAGGATGGTCTCCCGGCGTTCCAGCGCCTGGCTGAGCAACAGCTTGGTGTCCGCGATGCGGTCGCGGAACCGCTCGGCCTGGCCGAGCACGGTGTCCACGACCTCCTCCGCGTCCAGGCCGCGCCGGTTGTAGACCTTGACCAGCAGCTGGTTCTTGTACTCCAGCGCCGCTTCGACCTTCTGCCGCAGGATCTTCTCGTCGAGCAGGTCCTGCACCCGCACGCCCACCCGAGCGACCTTGTCCTGGTAGCAGGGGCCGATGCCGCGGCCGGTGGTGCCGATCTGCTTCTTGCCCAGGTAGCGCTCGGTGACCCGGTCGATCGCCACGTGGTACGGCATGATCAGGTGCGCGTCCGCCGAGATGAGCAGCCGCGAGGTGTCCACCCCGCGCTCCTCCAGCCCGGACAGCTCCTCCAGCAGCACCGCGGGGTCGACGACGACCCCGTTGCCGATCACGTTGGTGACCCCGGGCGTGAGGATCCCGGAGGGGATCAGGTGCAGCGCGAAGTCCTGCCCGTCGGGCAGCACGACGGTGTGGCCGGCGTTGTTGCCGCCCTGGTAGCGGACGACCCACTGCGCCTGCTCGCCGAGCAGGTCGGTCGCCTTACCCTTGCCCTCGTCGCCCCACTGGGCGCCGATCAGCACGATCGCCGGCATGTGAAACTCCAACCTGGACTGGGTGGTCGCCAGCGCTGCGGCGCGCCTCGTCCGCTCCCACCACTGGATAGGCCGGTCGATCAGGGTAGACCAGGAGCGAAACGTGACTACCACCGCATTGTCCTGCGGAAACGTCGACCGCGCAGCGCGCCCGGATGCACACGGTGCGCGATGGACCGATGTCGGATCCCGGCCCGGCAGACAGGAGCTGGACCCGGTGCTGGCCGAGGCGACCGGGCGTGTCGTGGTGCACGGCACCGACGCCGATCTGGCCGCGGTGGTGCTGCGGCTGCTGCGCAAGGACCGGCTGGCCGGGCTGGAGGTGGGCTACGTCCCCGCGGAACCGTCGCCGGCCGCCCGGTTGTGGGGTGTGCGTCCCGGTGATGCCCGGCACGCGTTCACCGCGTCCGCCCGGCCCGCGCCGCTGATCCGGGACGACTCCGGCGGGGTGCTGCTCGGCACCGCTGCGATCGAGCCGATCACCGGCCAGGTGTACTGCGACGACGAGCGGGTGCTCAACGGTCCGGCGCCGCGCCTGGAGGTGTCACCGGACCCGGCCGCGACCCCGCTGCCCGCGGGGAGCGACCCGCCGGCGGACCCGGCCGCGGACGGGCTGCGGGTCGCGGTGCTGCGCCGGGGCCTGTTGCGCCGCAAGCGCGACACGACCGCGGGCCGCGCAGCGCAGGCGAGCTTCGATCCGACGACGGTCGTCCAGGACGGCGTCGCGCACCCCCGCCCCGCGGACAAGTGGGTCTGGTACCGGCACACGCAGGACCTGCTGCTGGTCCGCGGCAGCTGATCGCCGGAGCTGCGCCCGGAACTCCGCAGGCGGCACGATCGCTGGCGGTTTCACGTCATGTCATCGATCGGTCACGTACAGCTGTTGTCCCGGCCACTCCGCTGGGCAATGGTCGTTCCCGGACACCGACGGCCACGCGGAGGAAACCATGACATCCACCCGATCGCTGCGCGCCACCCTGCTGACCGCATCCGCTGCCGGCGCGCTGGTGCTCACCCTGGCGACCCCGGCCGCGGCCGAACCGCCGGGCATTCCCGATCCCGGCACCGCGGGCACCCAGCTGGAGGAGCTGACCGTGGCGCCGGAAGGCCCGATGGACGGCTACGACCGCGACCGGTTCCCGCACTGGAGCGAGGGCCCCGACAACTGCAACACGCGGGAGAGCGTGCTGGAGCGCGACGGCGAGGGCGTCGAGACCGGCGATGACTGCTACCCGACCTCGGGCACCTGGTTCTCGCCCTACGACGGGCAGACCTGGGAGAAGGCGTCCGATGTGGACATCGATCACGTGGTACCGCTGGCCGCGGCCTGGCGCTCCGGCGCCGCCGATTGGGACGACCAGCGCCGCGAGCAGTTCGCCAACGACCTGGACAGCCCGCAGCTGATCGCGGTCACCGACTCGGTCAACCAGGAGAAGGGCGACCAGACGCCGGATTCCTGGATGCCGCCGCAGGCCGACTACCAGTGCACCTACGCGTCGATGTGGATCGCCTCGAAGCACAAGTGGGGCCTGACCGTCACCGAAGCGGAGAAGGGCAGCCTCGCCGACGCACTCGGCTCCTGCTGATCCGGACCGGTCCGGGCCCGCCGCACCGGGCGGGTCCGGATCAGTCCTCGTCCTCGTCGGTCCCGCGGTGCTCCTCCGGGTGCAGCGCGGGCAGCGCCTCGTTGGCCTCGATGCGGCTGAGCCCGGTGGCCTGCAACAGGTCCACCGCGATCGACCGCACCTGCAGCACCACGACCTGCATGGAGAAGTCACCCTCGCTGAACATCTCCACCGTCGTCTTCTGCGCCACGGCGCGCGCCGCCTCGCGGGTCTGCACCGGATCCGCGCCGGAAGCCAGCTCATCGCGCAGCAGGGTGACCGCGCCGGCGAGCTCCTCCAACATCCCGGGCAGCGGCCGCGGAACCGGTTCGTGCTCGCGCAACGCGCTCAGCGCCCGGCGGGCGAGCACCCGGGTGTTGCGCAGTGCCCGGTCCACCGGATCGGCGGCGACCTCGTAGTGGTCCAGGTCGTGTCTGCGCCGCCAGCGGATCGGGGCGAACCGGGCGATCTCCCGCCCGGCTTCCAGCGCGGCGCGGAACTCCTCCACGGAGCGCTGGCTCTTGCGCGCCTTGGCCAGCACATCCACCGCCGCTTCGATGTCCTGCTTGGACACCGCGCCCGCGACACCGCGCAACGCGTCGGCCAGTTCGCCCAGCACCACCCGGCCGTTGCGGTGCGCCACGGACAGCGGGTTGGCGGGCAGCAGTGCGGCCACCACGAATCCGACCAGCCCGCCGATCGCCGCATCCAGCATCCGGGTGAGCCCGCCCGCGGTCGCCGGTGGCAGCAGCGTGGCCACCAGCACGGACGAGGACGCGGCCTGCAGCACGATCACGCTGCCGCTGTCCAACAGCACCGCGGTCCCCATCGCCAGCGCCACGACCAGCGCGATCTGCCAGGTCCCGGTGCCGATGAACGAGATGAGGATGTCCCCGATGCCGACGCCGACGCTGACGCCGACCACCAGCTCCAGGGTGCGCCGGGTGCGCTGGCCCAGGCCGACGCCCAGCGAGATGACCGCGGCGATGGGGGCGAAGAACGGCTGCGGGTGGCCGACGACGTACTTGGCGAGGTACCAGGCCAGCCCCGCGGCGATCGCGCACTGCAGGATCGGGACGCCGGTGCGGAACAGGCGTCGCAGCCGGCGGGTCAGCTCCTCGCGGAGTCGGTGCACGGGAGCATTGTCGACCAACCCGGCCCCGCGGGACGAATCCGCGTTCACGGCAGCACCCGGCGCACCGCCGCCTTCTGCGCCCCCGGTCGGCCGCGGCGGCGGATTCCGCCGGAACGGGCGATGTTTCGCACCTGCGGGTGGTCAGTCGAGTCCGGTGGCGCGCAGCGAGGCCGGGTCGCTGTCCTCCAGGAGCGCGCGGCAGCGCTCGAACTCGTCGTCCTCGCCGATCGCGCGGGCGGCCTTGGCCAGCGCCGCCACCGAGCGCAGCACGCCCTGGTTGGGCAGGTGCGCCCACGGAACCGGTCCGAACCCCTTCCACCCGGACTTGCGCAGCGCGTCCAGCCCGCGGTGGTACCCGGTCCGCGCGTACGCGTAGGAGGCGATGTGCCCGCCGGAGTCCGCAGCGCGCTCGGCCAGCGCGGCCCAGGCGGCGCTGAACGTCGGGTGGTGCGCGGCGACATCGGTGGGATCGGCGCCGGAGTCCAGTTCGGACTGCGCCGCTTCGTCGGCGGGCAGCAGGGTCTCCGGCGGTTCGAGCAGGTTCCGGTTCGTCATGGCCCCATCTTCGCAGACCGGGCGCGGCGCCGGTGGCCCCGCGCGCTGCGGGCCACCGGCGCGGCGGGTCGTCAGCGGGCCAGCATGCGCCCGGCGGACTTGAGGGTCTCGCAGCCCGCGGCCACCCGGGCGGCCATGTCCTGCTCGGCCACCTTGAGGTAGGTGCGCGGGTCGTAGCTCTTCTTGTTGCCGACCTCGCCGTCGACCTTGAGCACCCCGTCGTAGTTGCGGAACATGTGGTCGGCGATCGGCCGGGTGAACGCGTACTGGGTGTCGGTGTCGATGTTCATCTTCACCACGCCGTAGGAGACCGCCTCGTGGATCTCCTCCAGCAGCGATCCGGAACCGCCGTGGAAGACGAGGTCGAACGGCTTGGAACCGGCGGGCAGGCCCAGCTTCTCCGAGGCGACGTCCTGGCCCTGCTTGAGGATCTCCGGGCGCAGTTTGACGTTGCCCGGCTTGTAGACGCCGTGCACGTTGCCGAACGTGGCGGCCAGCATGTAGCGGCCCTTCTCGCCGCCGCCGAGGCTGGCCACGGTGCGCTCGTAGTCGCCCGGCGCGGTGTAGAGCTTCTCGTTGATGTCGTTGGAGACGCCGTCCTCCTCGCCGCCGACGACACCGACCTCCAGCTCCAGGATGATCTTGGCCTTGGCGGCCTCGGCCAGCAGTTCCTGGGCGATCTCCAGGTTCTCGGTCAGCTCGACGGCCGAACCGTCCCACATGTGCGACTGGAACAGCGGGTTCTCACCGCGGTTGACCCGCTCCTGGCTGATCCGGATCAGCGGGCGGACGAAACCGTCCAGCTTGTCCTTCGGGCAGTGGTCGGTGTGCAGCGCGATGTTGACCGGGTACTCGGCCGCGACGACGTGCGCGTACTCCGCGAGCGCGGTGGCACCGGTGACCATGTCCTTGACCTTCGAGCCGGAGGCGAACTCGGCGCCGCCGGTCGAGAACTGGATGATGCCGTCACTCTCGGCCTCGGCGAACCCGCGCAGCGCCGCGTTCAGCGTCTCCGACGAGGTCACGTTGATGGCCGGGTAGGCGAACTCCCCGCTCTTCGCCCGGTCCAGCATCTCCGCGTAAACCTCGGGGGTCGCGATGGGCATCGGTCATCCTCCTTGAGGTGGAGTCGGTCGTGGTGACGGGAGTTGCAGCATCCTACGAGGACCCCGGGCGCAGCCGGGGACGACATCACGGACAGCGCTGCATTTCGCCGTACAGTGCCCCAGTCGGAGCAGTTTTGGAAAGCCGGTGACAGGATTCAGAACTGCCCAGATCCGTGTGTACATCCTCACACGCAGCGCATTCGCTCCCCAGTCGGGAGAAGCGCTCAGCCGGCGGACGTCCAGGAACCGGTAACCGCGTGCCACTCGCGGACGTCGGTGCGCGCGAGGACGCCGGCCTCGGCGTAGGGGTCGGCGGCCAGCACCCGCTGCAGCTCGTCCGCGTCCGCGACCTCGTAGATCAGCATCGCCCCCGCCTCGTCGGCGTAGGGCCCGGCTGCGAGCAGCACACCCCGGTCGGCCAGGCCGCGGGAGTACTCCCGGTGCTGCGGGCGCACCTGGAGCCGCTGCTCCCGGTCGTCCCCGTACACCAGCTGGACCACGAATGTCGCCACCTCGACCTCCAGTTCGCCGTCGTTGATCGGGCACGACGCTACCCGGTCGGCGGACGCCGCCGAGTCCGCAGCCGGTATGTTGCAGACGTGTCCGGTGATCAGCAGCGCGCCGCGGAACGCAGTGTCCAGCAGACCCTCGGGCACCTGCGCGCGATCGACGGCGGCCCGGGCGAGGACCCGGACCGGCCGCTGACCCTGGAGGACGTCTACCGGCAGCAGCGGATGCGGATGGTGCGCCTGGCGATCCTGCTGGTGGACGAGCCGGCCACCGCCGAGGACGTGGTGCAGGAGGCGTTCACCGGGCTGTACCGCAACTGGTCGGGCCTGCGCGATTCCCGCGCGGCGATCGGCTACCTGCGCACCGCCGTGGTCAACGGCAGCCGCTCGGTGCTGCGCCGGCGCAAGACCGCGCGCGACTACCAGCCCCCGCACCAGACCGACGCCCGTTCGGCCGAGTCGCTGGCGATGCTCTCCGCCGAGCACCGGGCGGTGGTGGACGCGCTGTCCGGACTTCCGCGCAGGCAGCGGGAAGTGCTCGTGCTGCGCTACTACGGCGACCTGTCCGAGGTGGAGATCGCCGAGGCCACCGGAGTGTCCCGCGGGACGGTCAAGTCCACCGCCAGCCGGGCGCTGGACGCGCTGCAGAAGGCGATGGGCACCGGCTGAGCCGCACGATGGGTGCAGGACCGGAGGGAGGTGCCCGCGTGGCGGGTTCGGCGACGCTCACCGGCGCGAACGTGGTCACCCCGGAGGGCGTGCTGCAGCACGGCTGGGTGCAGGTGCGCGACGGGCTGATCGCCGGCACCGGTGCGGGCGCCGCGCCGGAGTCCGGCACGGACCTGGACGGCTGCTGGCTGGTCCCGGGCTTCGTCGACCTGCACTGCCACGGCGGGGGCGGGGACTCGTTCACCGCCGCGGATCCCGCGCAGGCCCGGCGGGCGGTCGCCGCGCACCGGGCGCACGGCACGACCACGACGCTGGCCAGCCTGGTCTCCGCACCTCCGCCGGAGCTCGCCACGCAGGTGCGGGTGCTGGCCGACCTCGTGGACGAGGGGCTGCTGGCGGGCGTGCACCTGGAGGGGCCGTTCCTGGCCGCGCGGCGCTGCGGAGCGCACGATCCCGCCCTGCTGCGCGCCCCGGACGCCGGGACCGCGCAGGACCTGCTGGACGCGGGCCGCGGCACGATCCGGATGGTCACCCTTGCGCCGGAGCTGCCGGGCGCGCTGGAGGCGGTGCGGCTGCTGACCGGGTCCGGAGTGCTCGCCGCGCTCGGGCACACCGACGCCGCGCACGACGACGTGCGGGCCGCGGTGGACGCCGGGGCGAGCGTGGCCACGCACCTGTTCAACGGGATGCCGCCGCTGCACCACCGCGAACCGGGCCCGGTGGGCGCGCTGCTGTCCGACGAGCGGGTCACCGCGGAGCTCATCTGCGACCTCGTGCACCTGCACCCCTCGGTGGTGCGGCTGGCCGCGGACGCCGCGGGGCCCGAGCGGATCGTCCTGGTCACCGACGCGATCAGCGCCGCTGCGGCCCCGGACGGGCAGTACCTGCTCGGCGATCGGCCGGTGACCGCCCGCGACGGCCAGGCGCGGCTCGCGGACGGTTCGCTGGCCGGCAGCACGCTGACCATGGACGCGGCGGTGCGCAACCTGGTCCGGGAGTGCGGGGCGACGATCACCGACGCGGTGGCCGCAGCCTCGGCGAACCCCGCCCGACTGCTGGGCTTGGACGACCGGATCGGGCGGATCGCCCCGGGAATGTCCGCCGATCTCGTGGTGCTGGACCGGGAGCTGGAGGTGGTCGGCGTGCTCGTCGGCGGCGAACCGGTTCCCGGCGCCGGAGCCGCTCAGTAGGGTCGCGGGGATGAGCTCGCCGGAAGCGGAGAACGTGCTGTCCGCGGCGCTGCGCGCCCAGGCCGGCGGCGGTGGTGGCGCCGTCCCGCCGCAGGCGCCCGTGCCCGGGAGGCCCCCGCGCCGGCGGCTCCCGGTCCGGGGTGTGCTGGTGTTCGCGCTGGTCCTCGGCCTCGCCGCCGGAGCCGTGGTCGCCGCCTGGACCGTGCTGCCGCTGCACCTCGGCTGATCGGCACCGCGCGGAACCCCGGTTCGCCGCGGTTCCCCGTTCCGGAGGAATCGACCCAACCGGACCCCGCGGGATCAATCACCCGGAGTAATCGGACAATTGCCTCGGCGTCACCGCCCGGGCGTCGCGTCCGGGCGACCGGGTTTACCGTGGAGCACCGTGACCACCGCATTCCCCGCGATCCTCGACGCCGCGAGCACGTCCTCCCTCGCGCTGCTGCCCTCCTGGCTGGACCCGGAGAACATCATCCGGTCACTCGGCGCATTCGCCGTGATCGGCGTGTGCCTGATCATCTTCGCCGAGTGCGGTCTGCTGATCGGCTTCTTCCTGCCGGGTGACTCCCTGCTGTTCGTCGCCGGGCTGTTCGTGGCCACCGGCGCGATCGCCACCCCGCTGTGGCTGGCCTGCCTGCTGTTCGGCGCGTGCGCGCTGGTCGGCAACATCACCGGCTACTGGATCGGACGCAAGCTCGGCCCGGCGATGTTCAACAAACCGGACTCCAAGCTGTTCAAGCGCGAGCACGTGGACAAGACGCACGAGTTCTTCGAGCGCTACGGCGCCCGCGCGATCATCCTCGCCCGGTTCGTGCCGATCGTGCGCACGTTCATCACCGCCGTGGCGGGGGTCGCGAAGATGGACCCGAAGAAGTTCTTCACCTACTCGGCCGTCGGCGCCGTGCTGTGGGCGATGGGCGTGACGGTGCTGGGCTACTTCCTCGGCAACATCCCGTGGATCAAGAACAACCTCGAAGCGATGGCCATCGTCATCGTGCTGGTCTCGGTGCTGCCGATCCTGCTGGAGTACGTCAAGGCACGGCGCGCCAAATCCCGCGCCGCGGTGGCCCACGACGATCCGGACCCGGTGAACTGACGCCGCGGCTCGGCTACCAGGCGGCATCCGGGTCGGCGTGCTCGCGGATCCAGCCGTGCATGACGATGCCTGCCGCCACGCCCGCGTTGACCGACCGGGTCGAGCCGAACTGCGCGATGGAGACCACCAGGTCGGCCTCGGCGCGCGATGCGTCGGACAGACCCGGTCCCTCCTGGCCGAACAGCAGCACGCAGCGCCGCGGCAGCGCGGTGCGCTCCACCGGCTGCGCGCCGGGGGAGTTGTCCACCGCGACGACCGCCAGGCCCCGCTCGGTGGCGAACGCGCGCAGGTCCGCAGGGGTCGGCTGGTGGTGCACGTGCTGGTACCGGTCGGTGACCATCGCGCCGCGCCGGTTCCACCGCCGCCGGCCGACGATGTGCACCGCCGCCGCCGCGAACGCGTTCGCGGTGCGCACCACGGTGCCGATGTTGTGGTCGTGCTGGAAGTTCTCGATGGCCACGTGGAACTCGTGCCTGCGCATGTCGAGATCGGCGACGATCGCGTCGCGGCGCCAGTAGCGGTAGTGGTCGACGACGTTGCGCCGGTCGCCGTGCTCCAGCAGCTCCGGATCCCAGTGCTCCCCCGCCGGCCACGGCCCGTCCCACGGTCCGACGCCGACCGACGTCCCCCACTCGGTGGGGCCGAGCTGCTCGGTCACGCCAAGCCCAGATCGGCGAGGCCGAGCAGCGAGCGGTACGGCAGGCCCGCGGCCTCGATCGCCTCGCGCGCCCCGGTGTCCCGGTCCACGACGGTGGCCACCCCGGCGATCGCAGCGTCCTCCGCGCGCAGCGCCTCCACCGCGGTGAGCACGCTGCCGCCGGTGGTGGACGTGTCCTCCACGGCCAGGACGCCGCGGCCGGTCACGTCCGGCCCCTCGATCCGGCGCTGCATCCCGTGCGCCTTGGCGTCCTTGCGCACCACGAACGCGTCCAGCGCGGCACCGGGGGCGTGCAGCATGGCCGCGGCCACCGGATCGGCACCCAGGGTGAGCCCGCCGACCGCGGCGAAGTCCCAGTCGGCGGTCAGCTCGCGCAGCAGCGACCCGATCAGCGGGGCCGCGCGGTGGTGCAGCGTGGCGCGGCGCAGATCGACGTAGTAGTCGGCCTCCTTGCCGGAGGACAACCGGACCTTCCCGTGGCGCACCGCGAGTTCGCGGACGAGCCCGGCGAGCTCGGTGCGCTGCTGTTCATCCACCTCGACCACGAGGTTCGAGCATACCGCCCGGTCGCACCGCGCCCGCCGACGGCGGGGCGTCAGGTGCGGCCGGGCACCGTGGCCGTGACGACCAGCCGCTGCAGCTTCTGCGGGATGAGGCGGCCGATCGCCACCAGCGCCTTGTACTGCGGGCTCGGGATGGACACCGCCTTGCCGGCGCGCAGGTCGGCGAGCGCCTCGTGCACCACCCGGTCGACCTGCAGCCAGAACACCTTCGGCAGCCTGCCCATCTCCAGCCCGGCGCGCTCGTGGAACTCGGTCCGGGTGAATCCCGGGCACAGCGCCAACACCCGCACCCCGCTTCCGGCCAGCGCGGTCGCCAGGCCCTGGGACAGCGTGGTGACGTAGGCCTTGGTCGCGCTGTAGGTCGACCCGGACACCGGGAAGAACCCGGACACGCTGGAGACGTTGACGATGTCGCCGCTACCGCGCTCGCGCATCGCCGACGCGGCCGCGCGGGTGAGGCCGAGCACCGCTCCCGCGTTGAGCTCCAGCTGGTCGTGCAGCTGCTCGCCGGGGATGTCCCAGAACATCCCGGACGTGCCGTACCCGGCGTTGTTGATGAGCACGTCGACGGGCCGCTGCGGGTCCGCCACCCGCCGCTCGACCGGCTCGCGCGCGGCCGGGTCGGCCAGGTCCGCGGCCAGCACCTCGACCTCGACCCCGTGCCGATCCGCCAGTCGTCCGGCGAGGTCGCGCAGGCGCTGCTCATCGCGCGCGACGAGGATCATGTCGTGGCCCTCGGCGGCGAGCCTGCGCGCGAACGCGCGGCCGATGCCGGAGGTCGCTCCGGTGACGAGTGCGGTAGGCATGCACCGAACCTATCGGACGGCTACCGGTGCCCGCGTTCGCTGCCGCAGCGGTCAGCTCTCGGCTTCCTGCTCGGCGGGCTCGTCGCCGGCGCGGCCCGAGCGCTCGTCCCGGTCCACCGAAGCGCCGACCCGGGCGTCGTCGCCCTCGGTTCCGGTGTCGTCCTGGCCCACCGGCTCGTCCTGGCCCACCGGTTCGTCCCGCGCATCCCGGTTGGGGGCGGTGTCGGTCGGGTCGACGACGTCGGCGAGATCGCCCAGCGCGCGCAGCAGCTGCTCCAGCCGGCCCGGATCGGCGTCGCCCGGATCCACGGCGGCCAGCACCCAGTCGCCTTCCAGCCACACGACCGGAACGTCCTGCCCGGCCCCCTCGACCGCGTCCACCAGGTCGGGGGAGATGAGCCTGCGCGCGGCGGCGACGTCGGTGACGAACGCGTACCGCGGGCCGACCGGGCCGAGCAGGTCGAGTTCGGAATCCTGCGGAACCGGGACCTCCGGCAGCCAGAACTCGGCGACGACCGGGGTTTCCCTGCGGCAGCGGATACCGGTCAGCACCGCGACCGGTTTGCCGGACACCTCCAGGTCGAGCACGGAGACCTGGCGGCGGCCGTCCCCGGTGAAGGTGGAGCCGGCCACGACGTCGCGCGCGACCGGGCCGCTGTGCTGGGCGAGCACGCCGTGTTCCCAGCGGGTCGGCAGGACCTGGTCGGTTTCGGCGAACTGCCATCCGCGCAACGCGGCCCAGCGGCGCCGCTCCCGGTTGTTCGGGGCGCGGTGCGTTCGGCCGACGAGCAGGACCACCACCCCGGCCAGGACGGCAACGGCGGCGACGACGAACCAGAGCCACGCAGGTATGCCCACAGGGGGCAGGGTAGTCGGCGGGGACGCGTTCGCGAAGATCACCTGGCCGATCGACCGCTGCGCACCGGAACCGGCCGACGTGACCAGCCCGGACGCACCCGCATCACCCGGCGGAGGGAGCACCGCGGCCGGTGCCGACGGTCAGGGCGCCGTTGTCGTCGGTCACGTCCACGACGACCTCGTCCCCGTCGCGCACCTCGCCGCCGAGCAGCTTGCGGGCCAGCTCGTCGCCGATCGCCGACTGCACCAGCCTGCGCAGCGGTCGGGCCCCGTAGACCGGGTCGAAACCGTTGAGCGCCAACCAGTCCCGAGCCGCGGGCTGCACGTCGAGGGTGAGCCTGCGATCCGCGAGCCGCCGGGCCAGCCGGTCGACCTGGATGTCGGCGATGGACGTGAGTTCCGCGGTGGTCAGCGCGCCGAACACCACCACGCCGTCCAGCCGGTTGAGGAACTCGGGCTTGAAGTGCCCGCGCACGACCGAATGCACCGCCTCCTTGCCGTCCTGTTCGGACAGGGCCGGGTCGGCGAGCGCCTGCGAGCCGAGGTTCGAGGTGAGCACGAGGATCGTGTTCCGGAAGTCGACGGTGCGGCCCTGCCCGTCGGTGAGCCTGCCGTCGTCGAGCACCTGCAGCAGCACGTCGAACACGTCCTGGTGCGCCTTCTCCACCTCGTCCAGCAGCACCACCGAGTACGGCCTGCGCCGCACCGCTTCGGTCAGCTGCCCGCCCTGGTCGTAGCCCACGTAACCCGGCGGAGCGCCGACGAGCCGGGCCACCGAGTGCTTCTCGGCGTACTCGCTCATGTCGATGCGCAGCAGCGAGCGCTCGTCGTCGAACAGGAACCCGGCCAGCGCGCGGGCGAGCTCGGTCTTGCCCACCCCGGTCGGCCCCAGGAACAGGAACGAACCGGTGGGCCGGTCCGGATCGGCGACCCCGGCACGGGCACGGCGCACCGCATCGGACACCGCGCGCACCGCCTCGGCCTGGCCGACCACCCGCGCGCCGAGCTCGTCCTCCATGCGCAGCAGCTTGGCCGTCTCGCCCTCCAGCAGCCTGCCCGCGGGTATCCCGGTCCAGGAGCTGATCACATCGGCGACGTCGTCCGGGGTGACCTCCTCCTGCAGCATCGCCTTGCGCTCGGCCTGCGCCGCGGCGGCCGAGTCCAGGTCCTTCTCCAGCCCGGGGATCCGCCCGTAGCGCAGCTCGGCCGCCCGGCCCAGATCGCCGTCGCGCTCGGCCCGGTCGGCCTCCCCGCGCAGCTGCTCCAGCTGGGTCTTGAGATCGCGGACCCGGTCGATCGACTCCTTCTCCTGCTGCCAGCGGGCGGTGAGCTCGGAGAGCTTCTCCCGCCGGTCGGCCAGTTCCCCGCGCAGCGCGGCCAGCCGGTCCAGCGAGGCCGGGTCCTCCTCCTTGGCCAGCGCCATCTCCTCGATCTCCAGCCTGCGCACCGCGCGCTCGACCTCGTCGACCTCCACCGGGCGCGAGTCGATCTCCATGCGCAGCCGGGACGCGGCCTCGTCCACGAGGTCGATGGCCTTGTCCGGCAGGAAGCGCGCCGGGATGTAGCGGTCGGACAGGCTCGCCGCGGCCACCAGCGCGCCGTCGGTGATCCGCACGCCGTGGTGCACCTCGTAGCGCTCCTTGAGCCCGCGCAGGATGGCCACCGCGTCCTCGGTGCCGGGCTCGCCGACCAGCACCTGCTGGAAGCGCCGTTCCAGCGCGGCGTCGGTCTCGATGTGCTCGCGGTACTCGTCCAGCGTGGTGGCGCCGACCATGCGCAGCTCACCGCGGGCCAGCATCGGCTTGATCATGTTGCCCGCGTCCATCGCACCCTCGCCGGTGGCCCCGGCACCGACGATGGTGTGCAGCTCGTCGATGAACGTGATCACCTGCCCGGCGGATTCGGTGATCTCCTTGAGTACCGCCTTGAGCCGCTCCTCGAACTCCCCGCGGTACTTCGCGCCGGCCACCATCGACCCGAGGTCCAGCGCCACGACGCGCTTGCCGCGCAGCGAATCGGGCACGTCGCCGGCGATGATGCGCTGCGCGAGACCTTCCACGATGGCGGTCTTGCCGACACCGGGTTCGCCGATGAGCACCGGGTTGTTCTTGGTGCGCCGGGACAGCACCTGCACCACGCGGCGGATCTCGGTGTCCCGGCCGATCACCGGGTCCAGGTCGCCGCTGCGGGCGCGCTCGGTGAGGTCCTGCCCGTACTTCTGCAGCGCCTGGTAGGTGCCTTCCGGGTCGGGGCTGGTGACCCGCGCCGACCCGCGCACCGCGGAGAACGCCTCGGTGAGCGACTCCGGCGTGGCGCCGTGCTTGCGCAGCAGGTCGGCGACGCGGCCGCCGTCGGCGGCCAGACCGACCAGCAGGTGCTCGGTGGACACGTACTCATCGCCGAGCTCGGTGGCCAGCCGCTGCCCGCGGGTCAGCGCAGCGACGGCTTCCCGGGACAGCTGCGGTGCGGAAACCGTCGCCCCGGTGGCCGCGGGGAGCGCGTTGACCAGCTGCTCCAGTTCGGTGCGCACCGCGGCCGGGTCGGCGCCGACCGCGGACAGCAGCGGCGCAGCGAGACCGTCGGCCTGGGCGAGCAGCGCACCGAGCACGTGCCCGGGCGCGACATCGGGGTTGCCCGCGACGGTCGCCGCCTGCACCGCGGACGAGATCGCCTGCTGGGTCTTGGTCGTCGGGTTGAACGCGTCCATTCCTCACCTTCCGCCGAGCGCGCGGGTCCGCGCAGGACCGACCACTGAATCAAGGATACAAGAAAGTTGAGCGCTGTGGACTCAACGAGCCGCGGCACGCAGATACCGATTTCATCCAAAACTCACCCGAAAAGCTTGTTGCGGTGACGCGGCAGTGCTGCACTGACCGGTCATGAGCCAGATCACAGACCTACCGGCGGGCGGACCACCGGCCGGACCGCACCAGGTACTCGCCCAGGGCGACGCCGTCTCCGGGATCGAGGACGCCATCAACCGGTGGTTCAACCCGATCTCCGAAGCCTTCTCGAACATCGTCTTCGGCGAGGTCCAGGTCTTCGGCGCCTCGGTGCCGTGGATCGTGGCCTGGCTGGCGATCGCCGCTCTGGTGTTCACGATCGTCTTCGGCGTCGTCCAGTTCCGCCTGTTCCCGCTCGCGGTGAACATGGTGCGCGGCAAGTACACCGACAAGAGCGAGCCCGGCGAGATCAACCACTTCCAGGCGCTGTCCTCGGCGGTGTCCGGCACCGTCGGCCTGGGCAACATCGCCGGCGTCGGCGTCGCGGTGACCGTCGGCGGGGCGGGCGCCACGTTCTGGATGATCGTGTGCGGCCTGCTCGGCATGGCCACCAAGTTCGTGGAGTGCACGCTGGGCGTGCGCTATCGGGAGATCGCCGCGGACGGCACCGTCTCCGGCGGGCCGATGCACTACCTGCGCAAGGGCATCGCCGAGCGCATTCCCAACAACCTCGGCGCCGCGCTGGGCCGGGTGCTGGCCGTGCTCGCCGCGGTGATGATCCTGTTCTTCGCGCTGGCCGGCGGCAACATGTTCCAGGCCAACCAGATGTTCGCGCAGCTGCGCGATGTCAGCGGCGGGGACGCCGGACCGCTCGGCTCGGACGGTGCGGCGCTGGGCGTCGGGATCGTGCTCGCCCTGGTCATCGGCGCGGTGATCATCGGCGGGATCAAGTCGATCGGCGCGGTGACCAGCAAGCTCGTCCCCGCCATGGCGGTCGTCTACGTGCTCGCCTGCCTGACCGTGATCGGGGTGAACATCACCTCGGTGCCCGCGGCCGCCGGCGAGATCATCAGCGGAGCGTTCAGCCCGGAGGCCGGGTTCGGCGGCGTGCTGGGCGTGCTGGTGGTCGGGTTCCAACGGGCCGCGTTCTCCAACGAGGCCGGAATCGGCTCGGCGCCGATCGCGCATTCCGCGGTGCGCACCAAGCACCCGGCCACCGAAGGCATCGTGGCGCTGCTGGAACCGTTCATCGACACGGTGATCATCTGCACGATGACCGCGCTGACCATCGTGATCGCGCAGCCGCAGTTCTGGATCGAGGGCCAGCAGACCGTGCTCGGCGGCGGCGACGAGCCGGACGGCGTGACCGTCACCTCGGAAGCGTTCGCCACCGTGCTGCCCTGGTTCCCGTACGTGCTGACCCTGGCGGTGGCGCTGTTCGCGATCTCCACGATCATCACGTGGGGCTACTACGGCCAGCGCGCCTGGGAGTACCTGTTCGGCAAGGGCAGGGCCCGGATGCAGGTCTACAACGTGCTGTTCTGCCTGGGCGTGGTGATCGGCTGCGTGCTCACGCTCAGCAGCGTGCTGGACTTCGCCGACGCGGTGCTGTTCGCGCTGGCGCTGTTCAACATCATCGGGCTCTACATCCTGATCCCGGTGGTCAAGGAGGAGCTGGCCAACTACCTGGGCAAGCTGCGCAGCGGCGAGATCACCCGTACCGACCGGGACGAGACCGCCCAGCGCTGATCCGGACCGCGCGGGGCGGGCGGCGTTCTCGCCCCGCGCGGTCGCGGCTCAGCCCTCGCGCACCGCCTGGATGTCGATCTCCACCCGCAGCGTCGTGCCGATGGCGGCGATCCCGGTCTGCAGCGCCTGGTTGAAGGTCATCGCGAAGTCCTCGCGGCGCAGTTGGGTGGTGGCCGAGGCGGAAGCGCGGGTGCCGCCCCACGGGTCCGGGCCCACACCGGCGAACCGGGTGTCCAGCCGGACCGGACGGGTCACCCCGCACAGCGTCAGTTCACCGTCCAGGTCCCACCGGTCGGTGCCGCGCCGGGTCAGCGCGGTGGAGCGGAACGCGATCTCCGGGTGGTTGGCCACGTCCAGGAAATCGGCGCCGCGCAGGTGGTCGTCCCGCATCGCGTTGGCCGTGTCCACACTGGACGCGGCGATGCTCACCTCGACCGCGGACCGCTCGACCGGATCGGCGACCAGCACCTGCCCGGAGAAGTCGGTGAACCGGCCGTGGATGCTGCTGATCCCCAGGTGGCGGGCGGTGGCCAGGATCGAGGAGTGCACCGGGTCGATCCGCCACCGGCCGGGTTCCGGCAGCTCGGCGCCCCCGGCCCGGCGCAGTTCCACGGCGCCGAGCTCGCCCGGACCGCCCGCGGTGACCAGGGTCGTGCGCGCCACCGGCTCGTGGCCGACCGCGGTGACGATGGCCGTGTAGGTGCCGGGCGCGACGTCCCGCACCACGACGGCCCCCTCCGCATCGCCCTGCACCCGCGCGACCTGGGCACCGGTCGCGTCGACGACGGTGAGCACGGCTTCCGGGATCGGCCAGCCGTCGGCGGCGCGGACGCTGCCCGTCACCGCGCCACCCGCGGGCTCACTGCCCGGCACGGCCTCGTGTCGGCCGTGGTCCATGTGCAACATCTCCCTCTTTCGACCCGGATCCCGGGTCGTGCCGGACCGCCCCCGTCCCGATGCGGGGGCCTGCGCTGGATGCCGGGTGCGGGCCGATCCCGGCCCGCACCCCGGCGGTCACTGCTCCTGCGGGTAGCCGAGTTCCACGTCGTGCGCTGTCTCCTCACCGGCCAACTGCAGCGAACCGGCCACCGGCGGATAACCCGAGGTGATCACCGTGTACTCGCCGTCCGGCAGGTCGGTGAACGCGTAGCGGCCCTCGATGTCGGTGGTCGCCGCGCCGACGACCCCGCCGCCGGAGTCCAGCAGCGTCACCCGCGCGTCCGGTACCGGGACGCCGAGGTTGGCCGAGCGCGCCACGCCGGACAGCCGGGTGCCGGCGCGCAGCGCGACGTCGATCACCGCCTGCTGCCCGTCGGTGACGTCGACCTGGTTGGCGATCGGCCGGAAGCCGGGTGCGGTGACGGTGAGCGCGTACGAGCCGCCGACGAGGTCGGTGAACGCGTAGCGGCCGTCCGGTCCGGTGGCCGTGCTGGCCACGACCTCGCCGCGCACATCGGTGAGCACCGCGGTAGCCCCGGCGACGCCGTGCTCCCCGCTGTGCACGACACCGGCGAGTCGCCCCGCGCCGACCATCTGCACGTCGTGCCGGACAGGCCGGTCGGCCACGACGACCATGGCCGCGGTCGGCTGGAAGCTCCCGCCGGAAGCGATGAGCACGTAGGTGCCGCCGTGGTCCACGTGCAGCCGGAACCGCCCGTCCTGATCGGCGCGCGCCCGCTCGACCTGCCTGCCGTTGGCGTCGGTCAGCGTCAACACCACCCCGGCGGCCAGCTCGCCGCTGGAGTCGAGCACCGTGCCGTGCACGAAGAGCCCACCCGGATCGGATGAACCGGGTCCACTCCCCGAGAGCGCCGCGTGCCCCGCGGAAGGCAGCGCTGACCAGCCACCGGAGCTTTCCTCCACAGAGTTGTCCACAGGCTCGCCCGGCATTCGGGAAATATCCCGGCCACCGCCCGCAACCTGCCCGGAACCGTTGGTGGCGTTACCATGCGCCGCCGAGTTGTCCACAAGCTCAGCGGGGTTGTCCACAGCACCGTGCCGTGCCGCTACCAATGCGTTGTCCCCTTCCTCGTGGGAATCGATCGTGGTCCGCAACGGCACCTCGCGGATGAACAGCACCGCCACCAGGGTGACGACCGAGATGCACGCGCTGATGAAGAAGATGTCGCCGAAGGCGTCGCCGTAGGAGGACCGCACGATCGTCTGGATCGGCTCCGGCAGCGACCAGACGTCCATCGACCCGGCGCCGTCGCCGCCGGCCGCCTGACCGGCGCCGGGGATCCCGGCCAACTGCTCGCTGATGTACTCGGACACCCGGGTGGCCAGCACCGCGCCCAGCACGGACACGCCCGCCGAGCCGCCGAGCGTGCGGAAGAAGGTCACCACCGAGGTGACCGACCCCATGTTCTGCGCGGTGGTGGCGTTCTGCACCGCCAGCACCAGGTTCTGCATCAGCATGCCGACGCCGAGCCCCATCAGCGCCAGGTAGCCACCGACCAGCGCCAGGTGCGTCTCGTGGTCGATGGTGCTCAGCAGCCCCATCGCGATGATCAGCAGCGTCGCGCCGGCGATGAGGAACGGCTTGATCTTGCCGGTCACCCGCGAGATGACCTGCCCGGACACCGTCGAGGACACGAACAGCCCGCCGACCATCGGCAGCGTCATCAGACCGGCCCCGGTCGGGCTGAACCCGCGGGAGATCTGGAAGTACTGGCTCAGGAACACCGCCCCGCCGAACATCGCGGTGCCGACCGCGACCGTGCCCAGCGTGGCCAGCGTGATCGTCGGGTTGCGGAACATGCCCAGCGGCACGATCGGTTCGCTGACCACCGATTCGATGATCACCGCCACCACCAGGGCCGCCAGTCCACCGCCGACGAACAGCGCGGTTTCCACCGACCACCAGTCGAACTGCTTGCCGGCCAGCGAGACCCAGATCAGCAGCAGGCTGACCCCGCCGACCAGGAACAGCGCACCGAACCAGTCGATCTTCACCGGCCGCTTGATCACCGGGAGCTTCAGCGTGCGGCCCAGCACGATGAACGCGATCACCGCGATCGGCACCGTCACCCAGAAGCACCAGCGCCAGCCGAGCCAGGACGTGTCCACGATCAACCCGCCGACCAGCGGGCCGCTGACCGTGGCCACCGCGAAGGTCGCGCCGATGTAGCCGGTGTAGCGCCCGCGGTCGCGCGGGGAGACCATCGCCGCGATCACGACCTGGACCAGTGCCTGCAGCCCGCCCATGCCGATGCCCTGCAGGGCGCGGAAGCCGATCAGCGCCTCCATCGACTGCGCGAAACCGCCCAGCACCGAACCGACCGTGAAGATCGTGATCGCCAGCTGGTAGAGCAGCTTCTTGCTGAACAGGTCGGAGAGCTTGCCCCAGATCGGGGTGGAGGCGGTGGAGGTCAGCAGCATCGCCGTGACCACCCAGGTGTACTGGCTCTGCGTGCCGTCGAGGTCCGCGATGATGCGGGGTAGCGCGTTCGACACGATCGTCGAGCTCAGGATCGCGACGAGCAGCGCCAGCATGAGGCCGGACATGGCCTCCAGCACCTGCCGGTGGGTCATCTGGCCGTTCCCGGTGTCGGGATCGGCCCCGCCGCCGGACGCGGGCTGCGCGTCCGACCGCTCACTGCTCACTGCAGTGCTGGTCATCGTTGTCCTTCCGTTGCAGCTGACCTGCGCAGTCCGCGTTGTCGACCGTGTACCGACGGATGTCGGACATGGCCGTGCCGAGCAGCTGCGCGAGGTTGCGCACCTCGTCGTCCTGCCAGCCGGACAGGGCCTCGCGCAGCCATTCGGCCTTGCGGTGCTCCAGTTCGGCGACCGCGTGCTCGCCGTCCGGGGTGGCGCGCAGCAGCGACACCCGCTTGTCGGCGGGATCCGGCCTGCGGGTGATCAGGCCGGCGTGTTCGAGCTGACCGACCTGCCTGCTCACCACGGACGCATCCACGATGCGGTGCTGGGCGAGGTCGGAGGAGCGGCATTCCCCGCGGAACACCAGCTCGGTGAGCAGACCGGCGGCCGCGTACGGGACGCGACCGGTGAACTGGCCTTGCTGGGTGGCGACCTGCTTCAGACCCATCAACGCTCGGAGCGGGCGGAGGAGCTCACCACAGGTCTCGATGTTCGGTCCCATAGCGCCCATTTCCTTAGTTGCTGCACGCAACTTTACTCGTTTAGTTGCGCCACACAACTTCATTGCCGGGCCGAGCGGAGCGATGTGCGTCGAATCACCAGCGAATTCGCCCAGGCAGCGACACCGCGGACGGATCAGGGCGCCGGGAACCGAACGGGCATCCGGCGCGTCAACGCCCCGCGTCCGGGCGGGTCACATCATCTCGTTGAGCCGGGACAGCAGCCGCGCCAACGTGGTCAGATCGTCGGTGCTCCACGCGGCGAACTCCCGGCGCAGGTGCTTGCTGCGCTCACCGCGCACCTGGGCCAGGCGCTCCCGCCCCAGCTCGGACAGCCGCACCCGGCGCGCCCTGCCGTCGTCCGGATCCGGGACCCGCTCCAGCAGGTCCAGCTGCACCAGCGTCGCGATCTGTCTGCTCACCGTCGACTTGTCCAGACCGATGCGCTCGGCGACGTCCATGCCGCGCATCGGGCCCATCTCATCGATCATCAGCAGCAGGCTGTACGAGGCCGGGTCGAGTTCCGGGTGCACGTGCGCGGCCACCGTCGTCGAGAGGTTGCGCGCCCGGCGGAACATCAGCACGAGCTCGCGCTCGACGTCCTCGGCCGCGCTGCGCCGCTCCGGCGCCTCCGGCGCCTCCGGCCCGGACTCGGCCGGCACGGCGCTGCGCGGATCGTGCCCGGCGCCGCCCGTCTGGTCCCGCTCGTCCAACGCTGTTCCCGCCTGCTGTTCCACTGGCTGCCGGAGGTTCTCCCGCGGCCCCGCACAGCCTTTCCCATCGCGCGGCGACCCCCGCGGGCGGGTCGGGTCACGTTGCCACGCCATCGGCTCCGACGAACAGGCGGAGTCGGCCGCGTCCCCCGACAGCGTCAAGGCAGTGTCGACGACTGGTAGTTATCTTGCACTCAAAAGTGCTATCAAGGCACACGTTCACCGCAGCACACGTTAGGGTCCGACGTGTCGGGGGACGTTTGCCAGCAGTGGTGTGCTCGACGCCCCAGCAGCGGTGCGGGCGACGAGCGGCACCGCCTACCCGGGAGATGACAGCACCCGAACGATGAGCGCGAACCCCGTACTCAACCCCGAGCCCCCACCGGAGCACGAGCCGACCTCCGGCGCCAGCCGCATGGTTCGGCTGATCCGGGAGAGCTGGGCCGTCGTCGAACCGCAGTCGGACGAGGTCGCGAAGTTCTTCTACGGGACGCTGTTCAGCATCGCCCCGGCGACCCGCGACCTGTTCGCGGTCAACATGGACGTGCAGCGCAGCCGGCTGCTGCGCGCGCTGGTGCACGTGATCCAGATGGTCGACAAGCCGGACCAGCTGCTGCCGTTCCTGCAGCAGCTCGGTCGGGACCACCGAAAGTTCGGCGTGGTCACCGGGCACTACGAGGCTGTCGGCACCGCGCTGCTGGCCGCGGTCAAGCGCTACGCGGGCGAGAGCTGGACCGGCGAGGTGGAGCGCGCCTGGGCCGAGTGCTACACGGTCATGGCCTCGGCGATGACCGAAGCGGCCGCGGCCGATGAGGGGCCGGCCTGGTACAACGGCGAGGTCGTCGGGCACGAGCGGCTCGAATCCGACCTGGCCGTCATCCGGGTGCGCCCGGACCACCCGGTGCCCTACTCGCCCGGCCAGTACGTCAGCGTCGAAGTCCCGCAGCGCCCCCGGCTGTGGCGCTACCTCACCCCGGCGAACTGCCCGGACGAGGACGGGGTGCTGGAGTTCCACGTGCGCGGGGTGGACCGCGGCTGGGTCAGCCGCGCCCTGGTGTGGCACGCGCGCCCCGGCGACCAGTGGCGGATCGGTTCGCCGATGGGCACGCTCGGCGTCGACCGGACCTCGGACACCAAGGTGCTGATGATCGCCGGCGGCACCGGGGTCACCCCCATGCGCGCGATCATCCAGGACCTCGCCCAGTACGGGACCAATCCGCACGTGCACCTGTTCTACGGCGGGCGCACCCGGGACGACATCTACGACCTGCCGAACCTGCAGCAGGTCGCGATGAGCAACCCGTGGTTCAGCATCACGCCGGTGCTCGATTCCGACCCGACGGTCGGCGGCGCCGAGCACGGCACGCTGGCCGACGTGGTCACCGAGTTCGGCGCGTGGCAGGACCGGGACATCCTGGTCAGCGGCTCCCCGGAAATGATCCGCGGGACCGTGTCCCGGCTGCTGGTCGCCGGAGCGCCGCTGGATCGCATCCACTACGACCCGTTCACCCTGGACTGACCGGGCGGGGTGCTCCCCGCGGAGGGCTCGCTCAGCGTCGGCGGCGGTCGGGTTTCCAGACCACGAGCGCCGTCTCCTGGCGCACCGGGACCAGGTCCCGGCGGTAGGAGGCGTGCACCTGCGCCGCCGCCTGCTCGGCCGCCGCGTAGGCCGCGGCCAGCTCCTCGGTCAGCTCCTGGACCTTGTCCCGCAGCGCATCGGCCTCGTTCTCCAGCTCGATGATCCGCTTGATGCCGGCGAGGTTCACGCCCTCCTCCTGGGAGAGCCGCTGCACCTCGCGGAGCAGCGCGATGTCGCGGGGGGAGTAGCGGCGTCCGCCCGCCGGGGTCCGCCCCGGCGACACCAGACCCAGCCGGTCGTAGCTGCGCAGCGTCTGGGCGTGCAGCCCGGCGAGCTCGGCGGCGACCGAGATGACGAACATCGGGGTGTCCTCGTTCGCGCCGGGGGGGAACCCCGCGGCGGAGAAGTCACCCGCACCCGAAGTGCGCCGACCGGCCATGACTACCTCCCGAGCAACTCGTTCAGGTCCTGGCGGGGATCGTCATCGGCGGTCGCCTCGGCGTACGCCGCCAGCGCCTCGGCCGCTTTTCCGTCCAGTTTGGACGGAACAGCGACCTGTAAGGTCACCAGCAGGTCGCCGGTGCTGCCGTCCTTCTTCGACGCGCCCTTGCCGCGCACCCGGAAAGTCCGGCCCGTTCCGGTGCCCGCGGGCACCTTCAGCGAGACCTTCCCGTCCAGGGTCGGCACGGTCAACGTAGTGCCCATCGCCGCTTCCGGGAAAGTGACCGGGACCGTGATGGTGAGATCATCACCGGAACGTCCGAACACCCGGTGCGGGCTGACGTGCACCACCACGTACAGGTCCCCGGCGACCGCGCCCTTGCGACCGGGCTCGCCCTGACCCGCCAGGCGGATGCGCTGCCCGTCGGTGACGCCGGCCGGGATGCGCACGGTCATCGTCCTGCTGCGCGAGCTCACCCCCGCACCGCGGCAGTCCGGGCACGGGTCGTCCACGATGCGCCCGTCGCCGCGACAGTCCGGGCAGGGCTCGCTGAACGCGAACGATCCCTGGTTGCGGGTGACCAGTCCGGTCCCCGCGCAGTTGCTGCAGGCCCGCGGCTGGGTACCGGGCTTCGCCCCGCTGCCGCGGCACTTGGTGCAGGTCGCCGGGCTGGACAGGCGCAGCGGGACCTTCGCACCGCGCACCGCCTCGGCGAAGTCGATGCGCACCTCGGTCTCCACGTCGGCGCCGCGCTGCGGGCGGTTCGCGGTGGTGCCGCCGGCGCGCCGGTTGCCGAACAACCCGCCGAACAGGTCGCCGAGCCCACCGCTGCCCTGCGCACCACCGCCGCCGAACAGGTCGCCGAACCCGCCGGGTCCCTGTCCGCCACCGCCGAACAGGTCACCGACGTCGAAACCGCCCTGGCCGCCGAAACCGCCTCCGCCGCCGGGCATCCCGCCGGAACCGAACAGCCTGCGCGCCTCGTCGTACTGCTTGCGCTTGTCCGGATCGGACAACACGCCGTACGCCTCGGAGACCGCCTTGAACTTGGCCTCCGCCTTGCTGTCGCCCGGATTGGCGTCCGGGTGGTTCTCCCTGGCCAGCTTCCGGTAAGCCTTCTTGATCTCATCAGCCGACGCGTCGGAGGAAACGCCCAGTTCGGCGTAGAAGTCCTTGTCGAGCCATTCCCTGGCACTCACCGGGAGCTCCTCCTTCGATGTCAGGCCTGCACTAGGAACTGTTGTACAAGGGCTTGCCGGGCGGTGCGGGTAGACCCGGCACGGCCCCGAACGGGCGGAACCCGTTCGGGGCCGTGCCCGCGGTCAGCTCTGCGCGGTCGGATCCGCGCCGTCCGAGCCCTCCGGCTCCTCGGGCGCGTGGTCGGTCACCGCGACCATCGCCGGTCGCAGCACCCGATCACCGAACTGGTAGCCGCGCCGGAGCACGGTCGTCACGGTCGGACCGGACACCTCGGCGGAGGTGTCGTGCTGCACCGCTTCGTGCACCGCCGGGTCGAACTCCTCGCCCTCGGCGCCGAACGGCTTGAGCCCGGCCGAATCCAGCGTGGCGATCAGCTTGTCCGCCACCGACTTGAACGCACCCGTGAGGTCGCCGTGCGCCTCGGCGCGCTCCACGTCGTCGAGCACGGTCAGCAGCTCGCCGGCCACCGACGCCTTGGCGGACTCGATCACCGACTCGCGGTCGCGTTCCACCCGCTTGCGGAAGTTCGCGTACTCGGCGGTGACCCGCTTGATGTCCGCGGTCAGCTCCTCCACCTGCTGGTGCAGGCCGGACTGCTCACCGGCGGGCTGCTCGGTCGGGGCACCCTCCGGCTGCCCGCCGCCCTGCTCGGCCGCGCGGGCCAGCTCGTCGTCGAGCGTGCCGGAAATGCTCTCTGGCACGTGCGCCTCATCTCCGTTCGAGGTCGCCGACCTCCGCCGACCCGTCTCCGGGTCGATCCTGCGGCGGTCCCGGACCACCACCGGTTCCTGCTCCTGCTCCTCGCCGGTCACGTCCGGCTTGTCGGCGTTCGCAGTCACTTCTTCTTCTCGTCCTCGTCATCGACGATCTCGGCGTCCACGACGTCGTCGGCACCACCGGACGTGGACGCGGAGTCCTCGTCAGCGCCCGCGCCCGCAGCACCGGCCGCTCCGGCACCCGCGGCACCGGCGGCGTCCGCACCACCGGCGTCGGCGTACAGCGCCTGGCCCAGCGCCTGGGACTCGGTGGCCAACTTCTCCATCGCGGACTTGATGGCCTCGGTGTCCTCGCCCTTGAGCGCCTCGTTGACCTCGTCGACCGCGCCCTGGACCTTCTCCTTGACGTCGGCCGGGAGCTGCTCGTCGTTGTCGGTGAGCACCTTCTGCGTCTGGTAGACGAGGGTCTCGGCCTGGTTGCGGGCCTCGGCCTCCTCGCGGCGCTTCTGGTCCTCCTCCGCGTGGGCCTCGGCGTCCTTGACCATGCGATCGATGTCGTCCTTCGGCAGCGCGGAGCCGCCGGTGATCGTCATCGACTGCTCCTTGCCGGTGCCCTGATCCTTGGCGGACACGTGCACGATGCCGTTGGCGTCGATGTCGAAGGTGACCTCGATCTGCGGCACACCGCGCGGGGACGGCGGCAGCCCGGTCAGCTCGAACATGCCGAGCTTCTTGTTGTGCGCGGCGATCTCGCGCTCGCCCTGGAAGACCTGGATCTGCACGGACGGCTGGTTGTCGTCGGCCGTGGTGAAGGTTTCCGAGCGCTTGGTCGGGATCGTGGTGTTGCGCTCGATCAGCTTCGTCATGATGCCGCCCTTGGTCTCGATGCCCAGGGACAGCGGGGTGACGTCGAGCAGCAGCACGTCCTTGACGTCGCCGCGCAGCACACCGGCCTGCAGGGCCGCACCGACCGAGACGACCTCGTCCGGGTTGACGCCCTTGTTCGGGTCCTGGCCGGCCTGCTCCTTGACCAGGTCGCTGACCGCCGGCATGCGGGTGGAGCCGCCGACCATCACCACGTGGTCGATGTCGCCGACCTTGATGCCCGCGTCACGCAGCACGGCCTCGAACGGCTTGCGGGTGCGCTCCAACAGGTCGGAGGTGATCCGCTGGAACTCGGCGCGGGACAGCGTCTCGTCCAGGAACAGCGGGTTCTTGTCCGCGTCGACCGTGATGTAGGGCAGGTTGATGCTGGCCTGCGAGGAGCTGGACAGCTCGATCTTGGCCTTCTCAGCGGCTTCCTTGATCCGCTGCAGCGCCATCTTGTCCTTGTTCAGGTCGATGCCGTTGGCGCTCTTGAACTTGTCGACCAGCCACTCGACGATGCGCTCGTCCCAGTCGTCACCACCGAGGTGGTTGTCACCGCTGGTGGCGCGGACCTCGACGACGCCCTCGCCGATCTCCAGCAGCGAGACGTCGAAGGTGCCGCCACCGAGGTCGAAGACCAGGATGGTCTGTTCCTTCTCGCCCTTGTCCAGGCCGTAGGCCAGCGCGGCAGCGGTCGGCTCGTTGACGATGCGCAGCACGTCGAGGCCGGCGATCTGACCGGCTTCCTTGGTGGCCTGGCGCTGGGCGTCCTCGAAGTAGGCCGGGACGGTGATGACGGCCTCGCTGACGTCCTCGCCCAGGTACGCCTCGGCGTCCCGCTTGAGCTTCATCAGCACGCGGGCGCTGATCTCCTGGGCGGTGTAGGACTTGTCATCGATGTCGACGTTCCAGTCGGTGCCCATGTGGCGCTTGACCGACCTGATGGTGCGGTCGACGTTCGTGACAGCCTGGTTCTTGGCGGGCTGACCCGTGAGGATCTCGCCGTTCTTCGCGAAGGCGACGATGGACGGGGTGGTCCGCGAGCCCTCGGAGTTGGCGATCACCGTCGACTCACCGCCCTCCAGGACGGAAACGACGGAGTTGGTCGTCCCCAGGTCGATACCGACCGCTCGCGACATGGGTATTCCTCCCGACTTGTTGGTCTGTTCGTGCGGGGCGCCCTGCGGGCCTCCCCGGGGGCGGCCGCAGCGGGCCGACTCCCCTTGAGTCCTTCTCACTCAAGTTCTACCGATCGCAACCGCGCGGCGTCAACTCGCGGTTGAGCGAGTCGCACTCAAGCTTGCTGCTGGGTCAACGGATGAGCAGGCCGAACAGTTCCCCGCCGAGCCGGCCGGTGAGCTGCGGAACAGACGAAGCCCCCGTCACCGCGGGTGACGGGGGCTTCGTGCCGGGAAGCGTCAGGACTCGTGCACCCGCACCGCACCACTACCGGTGGACAACCGCAGGTGCCGGTCGGCCGCGGGGTCCTGCGGCACGCCGACCTCGACCGCACCGCTGCCGGAGTCGGTGTCCACCCGGTATCCGCCGGTGCCGCGCGGCACCGCCACGTCCAGCGCGCCGCTGCCGGTGCCCACCACGACCCGGCGCGGATCCAGCAGGCCGAGCGAGACGGAACCGGACCCGGTGCGCACCACGAGGTCCGCGCCGCCGACCTGCTGCCCGTCGACCCCACCGCTGCTGGTCCGCACATCGACCCGCCCACCGACGTCGACCATCCGCACACCGCCGGAACCGGTGCGCGCGGTGAACCGCTCGCCGCGCAGGCCGGCGACCCGCACCTGACCGCTGCCGGTGCGCGCGTCGACGGTCCCGGACAGCTCCTGCAGCCGCACCGAGCCCGATCCGGTGCCCACGTCGACCGGGCCGGCGACCTCGCGCACGCCGATCGACCCGGACCCCACCTCGGCGGTCACCGATCGCATGCCCCGCACGTCCAGCCGCCCGGAACCGAGCCGGCCGCTCACCGGGACGTCCGCGGGCAGGTGCACCCGGTGGAGCACGTCGCAGCGGTCCCCGCAGTCGGTGTCCAGCACGAGGGTGCCGCCTTCGACCCGGTGGTGCGGCGGTTCGCCGTCCGCGCCCTGCCACGGCCAGCTCCACCGGGTGACCGACTGCTCGACGCCCGCGCGCCCCGGCTCGCGGACGATCTCGACGCTGCCGCGGCCCGGCTCCAGCCGCACGTCCGAGATGCCGTCCAGCGGCGCGGACCGCACGTCGACGTCCCCGGACAGCGCCTCGTGCGCCAGCACCCCCGTACCGGCCAGCACCAGCACCACGCCGCCGATCGCGAGTCCGATGCGCATCCTGCTCCCCCTGGCGTGCGGATCCCGGCAGCACCTCTGCCGAGCCGTGCACCGAGGCTATGGGCGCGGGGCGCACCACCCATCGGGGATTCCCCCGATGCGCCCCGGAATCCGCGCCCGCCGGACCCCGGAGCCGCCCAGGACCGGGATCGCGGTTCAGCCGAACACGTCCCGGTACGCGGATTCGAAGGCGCGCAGGGTCGGCTCGTCGAACAGCACGAACCGCACCTCGTCGAGGTCCACCGGGCTCTCGCGCACCGCGCGCAGCGCGATCCGGGCCGCCTCGTCCACCGGGTAGCGGTACACGCCGGTGGAGATGGCCGGGAAGGCGGCGCTGGTCGCACCCAGCTCCCCGGCCACCCGCAGCGATTCGGTGAACGCCGAGGCCAGCAGCCCGGAGCGGTCCGCGGACCGGCTGTAGGTGGGACCGACGGTGTGGATCACCCAGGTCGCCGGGAGGTTGCCCGCGGTGGTGGCCACCGCCTGGCCGGTGGGCAAGCCGTCCGGGTAGTCGGTCGCGCGCAGCTCGCGGCACGCGCGCAGGATCTCGGGTCCGCCTGCGCGGTGGATCGCGCCGTCCACTCCGCCGCCGCCCAGCAACGAGCTGTTCGCGGCATTGACCACCGCGTCCACCCGGCTCCCGGTGATGTCGCCCTGCTCCAGCTGCACGCGCACACCCGAAGTCTCGCCGCTCGCGCCGCGCGCCGCGACGGGGATCAGCCGCGCAACGGGGTCAGCAACCCGCGCAGCACCGGCTCCAGCTCCGCGACCGAGGGTGCCTCGTCGGCGATCAGCCCCTGCATGAGCAGCCCGTCCACCGCGGCCAGCAGCGCGCGCACCGCCGCGGGATCACCCCGGTCCGCGACGTAGCCGGACGCGACCTCGATCCACCGCCGCGCAGCCGGGCGCAGCGCGGGCCGGCGGGCCGCCAGCAGGTAGAGCTCGTACTCCGCGATGGTGCGCTCCCGGTGCTCGCCGACCATCCGGACCAGGGAACGCGCGACCGCGGCGGGCAGGGCGTCCGGCCCGGAGACCCGTTCGCGCAGCGATTCCAGCTCCACCACCAGCGTTTCCGCGCTCTCCAGCAGCGTGGCGACCAGCAGGTCGTCGATCCCGGAGAAGTAGTAGGCGATGGACGCGGGCGGCACACCGGCCTCGCGGGCCACGCTGCGGTGGCTGACGCCGGCCACCCCGTCCCGCGCGACCACGCGCAGCGCGGCGTCCACGATCGCGCGGCGACGGCGTTCGCCCTTGGCCTTGCGCCCATCGGTCCCAGGGCGCCCATCGGTTCCCGGACCGTCGGCGCCGGGGCCGGTCAATGCGCACCACCCAGTTCCAGTGCCAGCACGCCCCCGATGATCAGCGCAACGCCGCCGATCTGCACCGCGGTGATGGACTCGCCGAGGAACGCGGCGCCGATGAGCGCCACCAGCGCCACCCCGGCACCGGCCCAGATCGCGTAGGCCACGCCGACCGGCATCCCTTGCTTGAGCACACTGGCCAGCGCGGTGAACGCGGCCAGGTAACCGACCACGACGAGCACCGACGGCAGCGGTCTGCTGAAGCCCTCGGACAGCTTCAGCGAGATCGTGCCGAGCACCTCGGCCAGGATCGCCCCTGCCAGCAGCAGGTACGCCATGAGTCCTCCCCCGGGAAGCGCGGTCGGCACCGCAGCCCGCGTCGACTGATCGCAGAACGTTGACCGATCGCCGAAAGTTGAACGATCGCCCTAGTTTCTCTAGAGGCTACCCGATCCCGCGCCGGACCCGGGAACACCGATCAGCGCCACGACCTGGGGAAAACGAACACCTGCGGACGGCGGACGAGTGGCGAAAATCGCACTCCCCCGCGGACGCGGGCGGGCAGCGCGCGACGCGCACCGGCTCGCGGACGGGCGTGCGCGGCGATCATCGCTGCTCGACAGCTGCACGAGCCGGACGTCCCGGGCGCCCGCGAGGCCCGCTCCGGACACCGACCGGAGAGCGCGGTGCGGCCGAACGGACGAAAAGTTGTACGATCGCCCAACTAGTTTTTCGTCCAGCGGTCTCGCAGAATCACCCTCTGTTCCCGAAACACGAGCAGCGGCCCGCCTGGTTACCGACCAGTAACACCGCGTACGCTGCTCACATCACCACACCCGGAGGAAAGGCACCCGGTCATGGGCGCTGTACAGATCACGCTCGGCGGGATCGCTGTCGTGCTCGGCGTCGTCGCGTGGGGCATGTTCGCCGCGACGATCGTCAAGTTCGTGCAGATCATCCGCCTCGGGCAGCCGGACGGGTCCCGCAACGGTCCCGTGCTGGCCCGCCTGGCCACCATGGTCAAGGAGTTCGCGGCGCACACGCGGATGAACAAGTTCCGCAACGTCGGGATCTGGCACTGGCTGGTCATGTGGGGCTTCCTGCTCGGCTCGCTGGCCCTGTTCGAGGCGTACGGCGAGGTCTTCGTCCCGACCTGGGGCTGGCCGATCCTGCACGACCTGGCGATCTACAGCTTCCTGATGGAGCTGCTGGGTGTCGGCACGGTCGTCGGCATCCTGGTGCTGATCGTGGTCCGGCAGGTCAACCACCCGCGCCGCGCTGACCGCGTCTCCCGGTTCGCCGGTTCGAACTTCGCGTGGGCCTACTTCATCGAGGCCGTGGTGCTGATCGAGGGCGTGGGCATCCTCGGCGTGCGCGCCGCCAAGGCCGCGCTCGGCACGCACGAGGTCCCGCTGTGGGCCGGGTTCGCCTCCGAACCGCTGGGCATGCTGCTGCCCGCCAGTCCGGACCTGGTGTCGGTGTTCGCGTTCATCAAGCTGATGAGCGCCACGATCTGGCTGTTCGTGATCTCCCGGACCATGACGATGGGCATCGCGTGGCACCGGTTCAGCGCGTTCTTCAACATCTACTTCAAGCGCGAGGACGACGGCGGGGTCGCGCTGGGCGCGCTGCAGCCGATGAAGAGCGGCGGCAAGGAGCTGGACTTCGAGGAGGCCGACCCGGACACCGACATCTTCGGTGCCGGCAAGGTGGAGGACTTCTCCTGGAAGGGCTGGCTGGACTTCACCACCTGCACCGAGTGCGGCCGGTGCCAGTCGCAGTGCCCGGCGTGGAACACCGCCAAGCCGCTGTCGCCGAAGCTGCTGATCACCTCGCTGCGCGACCACGCCTACGCCAAGGCGCCGTACCTGATGGCCGGCGGCAGCAAGGACATGATGGGCGACGAGGTCGGCATCACCGGTGACGGTGCCGAGGAGAAGCTCGCCGGGATCGACGCGCTGGCGCTGGCCGAGTCGGAGCGGCCGCTGGTGGGCACGCCGGAGGAGGCCGGCGTCATCGACCCCGAGGTGCTGTGGGCCTGCACGAGCTGCGGTGCCTGCGTCGAGCAGTGCCCGGTGGACATCGAGCACGTCGATCACATCGTGGACATGCGCCGCTACCAGGTGATGATCGAGTCGAACTTCCCGACCGAGCTGGGCGGGATGTTCAAGAACCTGGAGAACAAGGGCAATCCGTGGGGCCAGAACGCCAAGGACCGGCTGGCCTGGACCGAGGACCTGGACTTCGAGGTCCCGGTGTTCGACGGGGAGCTCGAGGAGGACACCGAGTACCTGTTCTGGGTCGGCTGCGCCGGCGCGTTCGAGGACCGCGCGAAGAAGACCACCCGGGCGGTCGCGGAGCTGCTGCACATCGCCGGGGTCAAGTACAAGGTGCTCGGCCCGGAGGAGAGCTGCACCGGTGACCCGGCGCGGCGCGCGGGCAACGAGTTCGTGTTCCAGATGCTGGCGCAGCAGAACGTCGAGGTGCTCAACTCGGTCTTCGAGGGCCGTGAGCCGGGCAAGCGCAAGATCGTGGCCACCTGCGCGCACTGCTTCAACAGCCTGGCCAACGAGTACTCGCAGCTCGGCGGAGACTACGAGGTGGTGCACCACACCCAGCTGCTGAACAAGCTGGTGCGCGAGAAGCGGCTGACCCCGGTGGCGCCGGTGGCCGAGGACGTGACCTACCACGACCCGTGCTACATCGGCAGGCACAACAAGGTCTACGAGCCGCCGCGCGAGCTGGTCGGCGCCTCCGGCGCGAACTTCACCGAGATGCCGCGGCACGCGGACCGGGCCATGTGCTGCGGCGCCGGCGGTGCCCGCATGTGGATGGAGGAGCGCACCGGCAAGCGGATCAACGTGGAGCGGGTGGACGAGGCGCTGGGCACGGCGCCGTCGAAGATCGCCACCGGGTGCCCGTTCTGCCGCGTGATGCTCAACGACGGCCTGACGAGCAGGCAGTCCGACGGGCAGGCATCCGAGGACGTCGAGGTGGTCGACGTGGCGCAGCTGCTGCTGCAGTCGGTCAAGCGCGGCGGGCCGTCCGCGGACGGTTCCGGGGAGTCGGACGACGCGGTCTCCACCGCCTGACGGCGGGCTGATCGGACGGAGGGCGGGTCCTGCGGGGCCCGCCCTCCGCGCGTTCAGCGCCGGGTATCGATCCGGCTGAAGTTGAGGTGTGCGCGGGACGGCGTCGGCCCCCGCTGGCCCTGGTACCGCGAACCGGCCTGCTTGGACCCGTACGGGAAGTCGGCCGGGCTGGACAGCTGGAACAGGCACAGCTGCCCGATCTTCATGCCCGGCCACAACGTGATCGGCAGGTTCGCGACGTTGGACAGCTCCAGCGTGATGTGCCCGGTGAAACCGGGGTCGATGAACCCGGCGGTGGAATGCGTGAGCAGCCCCAGCCGGCCCAGCGAGGACTTGCCCTCCAGCCGACCCGCGAGGTCGTCCGGCAGCCGCACCCCCTCGAAGGTGGACCCGAGCACGAACTCGCCCGGATGCAGCACGAACGGGTCCGTGTCCGGGTTCTCCACCAACGAAGTCAGCTCGTCCTGCTGCTCCGCCGGATCGATGTGCGTGTAGCGGGAGTTGTCGAAGACGCGGAAGAACCGGTCCAGGCGGACGTCGATGCTCGACGGCTGGATCATGGTGGCGTCGAACGGGTCCAGTTCGAGCCGGCCTTCGTCGAGCGCTTTGCGCAGGTCCCGGTCACTCAGCAACACGGGGACAGCGTATCGGGCTCCCCCGTTCCGATCTTCGACGGTCGCCGTGCTAGGCTCGTGCACGCCGCGATGCGGCAGCGCGGATGTAGTTCAATGGCAGAACATCAGCTTCCCAAGCTGAGAACGCGGGTTCGATCCCCGTCATCCGCTCCACGAAGTTTTTGCAGCGCACAGGGCCTTTCTGAGCACTGCACAGGGCCTTTCCGAGCACTGCACGGGGTCTTTCCGAACACTGCACGGGGCTTCGCCGGTACTCCGGCGGAGCCCCGATCTGTTTCTGCCGCGCGAGAGCGGACGTGCGCGGGATGCGGTTTCCCCGGCTCTCCCGGCTGCGCGCCGGGCGCGGATATCGCGGCTGCCGGTAGGTTTTCGCTCGTGGCGGAGTTCCAGCGGGGCAGCTCCGCCTCCCCGGGTTCGCGCGTCACCGTTGCGATCGGTGCGCATCACCGCTTCAGCTCATCGCCACCGGGCTCGACTCAGAGGCTGCGGATCTCGCGGCAGGGGTTGCCCGCGGCGAAGACGCGGGGAGCTACGTCACGGGTCACCACGCTGCCCGCACCGATGACCGCGTCGTCGCCGATGGTGACGCCGGGGCACACGATGACGCCGCCGCCGAGCCAGACGTTGTCGCCGATGGCGATCGGGGCGGCGGATTCCCAGCGGTCGCGGCGCATCTCGTGGTCGGTCATCGGGTGCAGCGGGGTGAGCAGCTGGGCACGCGGGCCGATCGACACGTCATCGCCGATGGTGACCGGGGCGCAGTCCAGCACGATCGCGTCGTAGTTGACGAAGCTGTTCGCGCCGATCGTGGTCAGGTAGCCGTAATCGCACTGCAAGCGGGGCATGATCCACGATCCCTCGCCCAGACCGCCCAGCAGTTCGCCGAGGATCTCGCCGCGCAGGTCCTGCTGATCGGCCGACGTCGCGTTGAACCGGTCGAGCAGGTCCTGGCAGCGCCGCCGTTCGGCGATCAGCTCCGGATCGCTGTCCCGATACAGCTCGCCGCGCAGCATCCGTTCCTTGTGCTCACCCATGCCGTGCACGCTCGCAAGACGCGGGGCAACCGGCAAGCACGATCCGCTTCGTCGCCGCGCCGGCACCGCGTTTCGCGCACGACCACCCGCGGCCGCGCATCGAGTTCGCTGCAGAATGCGCTCACCGAGCAACGGGAGACGAAACTGGGTGCAGCCCGGCGAGCATGGTCACTGGCTGGCCGCGCACGACACCGAGGTGATCACGCCCTCGGCGCTGCTGCGCGTCGATCTGCACCGGGTGCTGTGCCGCATCAATGCCGAACGGTCCGCGCACGTCCCGGCTCGAACCGCGCTCGACGGGCTACGCCTCCGATCAGTTGATGCCGTGCTGCATCGGGCAGCAACACCCGACGACAACTCGTCCACGCCTGCGCAACCCGGTCGGTTCATCGAACGCGCACCGGCGACGGTCACCGCTCTCCCGGGATTGGGCGGACAAGTCCACTGTGGATTCCGGCGTGGGAACGCCGTGGCCGGGCCGGGTGCGCGTGCTCCCGACCCGGCCTGCGATCACCAGTCGCCGTTCTTGGCGATGGCCTGGTGAGCGGTCTTCACCGGGTACCACCCGTTCTTGGTGGTCTTGGACTTGCCGGTGTCGGCGTGCCAGTACTTCAGGTTGTACTTGCCCTTGTAGAAGCTGCGGATACCGGAGTGGTCGACCTTGTAGTCCCCACCCTTGCGGTACAGCAGCTTGTGGTCGGCGTGCCGGTCCTTGTCGATGGCCGAGTCACCGCTGACCGTCTCGTCGTCGTTGGACCCCACCAGCGTCCAGTCGGTGCTCTGCGCCCACTTCTCGTCCAGCCGGTTCTTCGGGGCGTCCAGCGTGTCCATGAACTCGGAGTCCGGGTCCATCGACTTCCACTGGGTGTTGCCGCTGCACTTCCCGTCGCACTTCACGCCCTGGTGCGGAGTGCCCAGCGTGACCACATCGCCGACCTTGAGCTTCTTCGGGAACCCGTCCCAGCCCTTCGCCGACCCGAGCAGCGCGACGCGGGTGATCAGTCCGCCCATCGAGTGGGCGACGACGTCCACCGACTCGCCCTTCTTCGTGTGGTGGTCGTAGAGGTAGTTCGCGAAGTCCTTGGCGATGTTCTTGATCCGCGTATCGGTGTCGGCGTCGCCGCCCCCGATGGTCACATCGCAGTTGGTGTCGCCGTCGTAGTAGCCGACCGTCTTCAGCGAACCGCCGTACTTCTCGTCCTTGAAGTGGTTGACCGCGTTCTTCCAGGTCTTCCCGCAGTCCTTCGCGTGTTCCTTGCCGTAGCCGTGCACGAAGTAGACCGGCGGGTCCGATTTCCCGTCCGCCGCTTCGGCATCCTGCGCGGTGGCGGCCAATCCGCCGAATCCGACCGCTGCGGCCATGGCCAGCGCGGTAGCCGCCCGGACCGCCTTCCCCAGTACCATGCACAATCCCCTCGACTCGTGCTCGATCGTCACGGATCCTACGACGCGCGGCGCGCGGTCCGGGTTCCGCCGCACGGCGAGATTTCGCGCGGCGGAACCCGAAAACCCGGTGATCCGGACGAATCCGCCGCTACCGGGCGGCGTTCGCTTCGATCGCCGCGTACACGTACTCGGCCAGCCCGGGCTCGATCTGCTCGTAGGTGCTGCGGAACCGCGCGTCGGCCACGTACATCTCGCCGAGCCCGCGGTGGATCTCGGACGTGCACTCGTAGCACCAGCGCGTGATGTGCTGCCGGTGCCGTTCGGCGAGATCCATCACTTCCGGGCTGTCCGGTGCGATCCCGGACCGCTTGGCCTCGGCCAGCTCGCGGTGGATGACGTCCTGCTCCGCCACGAACCGCTGCCAGTCCTGCTTGGTGTAGCGGGCCATCCGCCGCTGCGATTCGCGGTACGCGTCGCTACCGCCCCAGCGGCGCTCGGTCTCGGCCGCGTGCTCGTCCGGGTCGAAATCCCCGAACACCTCGAACTTCTCCTGCTGCGTGAGGTCGATGCCCATCGTCCTCGCCTCCAGTTCCCGGTCCACCGCCCGGCGCATCCGCTCCAGGCGGTCGATGCGCCCGGTCAGCAGGTCGCGCTGCCTGCGCAGGTGCGCATCGTCGGTTCCCGCGGACAGGATGTCCGCGATCTCGTCGAGGCCGAACCCGAGTTCGCGGTAGAACAGGATCCGCCGCAACCGGTCCAGATCGGACTCCGCGTAGCTGCGGTATCCCGCCGAGGTGCGCGCGGACGGGACCAGCAGGCCGATCTCGTCGTAGTGGTGCAGCGTCCGCACCGTGACCCCGGCCAGCTTCGCCACCTGACCCACCGCGTACATCGGGCTCACCTCCCCGACCACGACCCTGCAGCCGCACGCCACGTGAGGGTCAAGCCGCGGTCAGCGGCTGGCGACCCGCCGGTAGCGCGCCGCGGCCAACGGCATGAACACCGCCACGACCAGCAACGACGTCGCCGCCGAGTAGAGCACCGCGTGCTGCGCTGCCCAGGTATCCGGCGGCGGCATGCCGACCCGCACCGGGTTGCCGAACAGCTCGCGCAGTGCGTCGGCGGTCGCGGTGATCGGGTTCCATTCGGCCACCACGCGCATCGGGCCCGGCATGTTCTCCGCGGAGACGAACGCCGAGGACACGAAGGTCACCGGGAACAGCCACAGCAGCCCGGCGCTCTGCGCGACCTCGACGCTGCGCGCCACCAGCCCGACGTAGGCACCCACCCAGGACATGGCGAACGAGAACAGCAGCAGCAGGCCGAAACCGAGCAACGCCTCCAGCGGACCGGAGGAGATGCGCCAGCCGACCAGCAGTCCGCACAGCGACATGATGACCACGGTGAGCACGCTGACCGCCAGGTCGGAGCTGGTGCGCCCGAGCAGCACCGCGATCCGGGACATCGGCAGCGCGCGGAACCGGTCCACGATGCCCTTCTGCAGGTCGTTGGCCAGCCCGACGACGGTGAACGACGAGTTGAACGCGACGGTCTGCACGAAGATCCCGCCGATCAGGAACTCCCGGTACGCCTCGCCGCCGAGGCTGCCGCCGAACACGTAGGCGAACAGCAGCACGAACATGATCGGCTGCGCGGTCCCGGACAGCAGCAGGTCGGGGTTGCGCTTGATGTTGATCAGGTTGCGCCACGCGACCACCCCGCTATCGCGCACCGCCCCGGTCAGCGCGGTCACGGCTGGTCCTCCTCGGTCTCGGTGCGGCGCCCGGTCACCCGCAGGAACACGTCGTCCAGGGTCGGGCGGTGCAGGCCGACGTCGTGCACCGCGATCCCGGCGGCGTCCAACCTGCGCAGCGCCTCGATGAGTGCCTTGGGCCCGGTCTCCACGGACACCAGGACCTTGTGCAGCTGCTGCTGCACCTCGGGCTCGCCGGAGCCGACCCCGCTGAGCACGTCGGCCACGGTGGGCAGGTCGGCGGGATCGTGCGCGACGAGTTCCAGGCGCTCCCCGCCGATCCGGGACTTGAGCTGGTCAGCGGTGCCCTCGGCGATCACCGCGCCGCGGTCGATGACCGCGATCGTGTCCGCGAGCTGGTCGGCCTCTTCCAGGTACTGGGTGGTGAGCAGCACCGTCGTCCCGTCCTGCACCAGTTCGCCGATGACCTCCCAGGTGTCCATCCGCCCGCGCGGGTCCAGCCCGGTGGTGGGCTCGTCGAGCACGACCACCGGCGGGGCCGCGACGAGCGCGCCGGCCAGGTCCAGCCGGCGGCGCATCCCGCCCGAGTAGCCCTTGGACGGCCGGTCGGCGGCCTCGACCAGGCGGAAGCGGTCCAGCAGGTCGCGAGACCGGGCGGTGGCCGCCTTGCGGGAGAGCCCGTAGAGCCTGCCCACCATGTAGAGGTTCTCGTGGCCGGTGAGGTTCTCGTCCACCGCTGCGTACTGCCCGGACAGGCCGATGGACCGGCGCACCGCCTGCGGATCGGCGAACACGTCGTTCCCGGCCACGTGCGCCCGCCCGGAGTCGGGCTGCAGCAGCGTGGTCAGGATCCGCACGGCGGTCGTCTTGCCCGCACCGTTCGGCCCGAGCAGGCCGAGCACTTCGCCCGCGGGGATCTGCAGGTCGACGCCGTCCAGGGCGCGGTGCTTGCCGAAGGTCTTGACCAGACCTTCGGCTCGCACGGCTGGTGTGTCCATCCAACGCCTCCCCGGGTCGCACGGCCGGACCGGATGACCCTAGGTCGAACGGGCCGCGGTCCTCAGCCGATTTTCCCGCCCGACCTGGCGCTGCCCATTCGGGTGACATCCCGGCGGCGCGTTCCGCGGGGCTCCCTTGGCAGAAGTTACCGCCAAGTAATACCCTTCTTGTTACCGACCGGTAAGGGCTGGGGTTCCGGAGCTGGGCCACGCCCGCAGCAGCGCGCACGAGGGAGCTGGCCATGGGCCACTACAAGAGCAACGTACGAGACCTCGAATTCAACCTGTTCGAGCTGTTCAACGTGCAGGACGGGCTGGGCAAGGGCGCTTTCGAGCAGTCCGATGAAGACACCGTGCGCGGGGTGCTCACCGAGCTGAACGAGCTGGCCACCGGCCCGCTGGCCGAGTCCTTCGAAGAGGGCGACCGCACCCCGGCCCACTTCGACCCGGCGACCAACTCGGTCACCCTGCCGGAGGCGTTCAAGAAGTCCTACCAGCAGGTCGTCGACGGCGAGTGGTGGCGGCTGGGCCTGCCGGACGAGCTCGGCGGCTACGGCATCCCGCCGTCGGTGCAGTGGTCGGCCGCAGAGCTCATGCTCGGCGCGAACCCGGCGGTGTTCATGTACATGGCCGGCCCCAGCTTCGCCACCATCCTGTGGCGCAACGGCACCGAGGAGCAGCAGCACTGGGCCGAGCTGATGATCGAGCGCGGCTGGGGCGCCACCATGGTGCTGACCGAGCCGGACGCCGGATCCGACGTCGGCGCCGGGCGCACCAAGGCGCGGCTGCAGGACGACGGCAGCTGGCACCTGGACGGCGTGAAGCGGTTCATCACCTCCGCCGACCAGGACATGACCGAGAACATCATGCACCTGGTGCTGGCCCGCCCCGAAGGCCCCGGCATCGAGTCCAAGCCCGGCACCAAGGGCCTGAGCCTGTTCCTGGTGCCCAAGTTCCACTTCGACACCAAGACCGGCGAGTCCGGTGAGCGCAACGGCGCCTACGTCACCAACGTCGAGCACAAGATGGGGCTCAACGCCTCGTCCACCTGCGAGCTGACCTTCGGCCAGCACGACGTCCCGGCCAAGGGCTGGCTGCTCGGCGAGGTGCACGACGGCATCGCGCAGATGTTCCAGGTCATCGAGTACGCGCGGATGATGGTCGGCACCAAGGCCATCGGCACGCTGTCCACCGGCTACCGCAACGCGCTGGAGTACGCCAAGGAGCGCGTGCAGGGCGCCGACCTGACCCGGACCACCGACAAGACCGCGCCGCGGGTGACCACCACCAACCACCCCGACGTGCGGCGCATCCTGATGCTGCAGAAGGCCTACGCCGAGGGGCTGCGCTCCGTGTACCTCTACACCGCGCAGTACCAGGACGCGATCGCGCAGGGCAAGGCCGCCGGTTCGGACGTCACCACCGCGGAGCAGATCAACGACCTGCTGCTGCCGATCGTCAAGGGCGTCGGCTCCGAGCGCGCCTACGAGATGCTGACCCTGTCGCTGCAGACGCTCGGCGGCTCCGGGTACCTGCAGGACTACCCGATCGAGCAGTACATCCGGGACGCCAAGATCGACAGCCTGTACGAGGGCACCACCGCGATCCAGGCGCAGGACTTCTTCTTCCGCAAGATCGTGAAGAACAACGGCGCCGCGCTCGGCGAGGTGGCCGGGCAGATCCAGCAGACGCTGGAGGCCGCCGACGCCGACGACCGGCTCAAGGAGGAGCGCGAGCTCGTCGGCCGCGCGCTGCAGGACGCGCAGGGCATGCTCGGCACGCTCATCGAGCACCTGACCTCGGCGCAGGAGGACGTGTCCAACGTCTACAAGGTCGGCCAGCACGCGGTTTCGCTGCTGATGAGCATGGGTGACGTGCTGGTCGGCTGGCTGCTGCTGCGCCAGGCCGAGGTGGCGCTCACCGCGCTGGACGCGGGCGCCTCCGCCAAGGACCAGCCGTTCTACCAGGGCAAGGTCGCGGTGGTCCGCTTCTTCGCCAAGAACGTGCTGCCCGAGCTCACCGCTCGCCGCAAGATCATCGAGGCCGCGGACAACTCGCTGATGGAGGTCGACGAAGCCGCCTTCTGATCGGCCGCGCCCTGCGAAGCCCCGGTCCGCCACCCGGCGGGCCGGGGCTTCGTCGTGCGCGGGATCAGCGGAGTCCGGTCTGCCGCTCCGTCGGAACCGGGTCCGGGCGCCGCGAGTCGTCCGATGGCGAGTCGTCCGACGGGGGGTCGACCGCACTGCGGGCGTTGAGGAACGCGAGGAACAGCCCGGCCAGCAGCGCCGCCCGGCCCCACACGCCGATCATCAGCGCCTGGGCGGTGAACCCGTCGTGGATGCCGTTCGCCTCGCCGGTCATGTTCAAGTAGAACCAGCGGAAGATCCCGATGCCCATCGCCGCGTCGGCCAGCAGGTAGGCCGCGACCCACCCCCACGGCACCGAGACCAGCGCGAAGAACGGCAGCAGCCAGAGCGCGAACTGCGGCGAGTGCACCTTGTGCAGCAGCAGGAACCCGCACAGCATCGCCGCGCTGACCTGGATCCACGGGAACGTTCCGGTGCGCTGCAGCCGCCGCCAGCCGAGCAGGCAGGCCACCGCGAACGACAGCAGCACCAGCAGCGGGGAGACCACGTCCATCGTGGACTGGAATCCGTCGGAGTCGGTCCAGTCGCGGAATCCCCAGTACCAGACCGAGTTGGTGCTGATGTCCACCTGCCTGCGCGACTGGAAGTCGAACGAGGCCCACCAGCCCTGCGGCCCGAGCAGCGCGAACGGCAGGTTCGCCAGCACCGCCGTGCCCGCGGCCGCACCGGCCACCGCCAGGGCTCCGCGCACGTCGTAGCGCTTGCCCGCGGGCAGCTCGGCACCGCCCGGGCCGCCGGAAAGCACGTACAGCGCCAGCGGCAGCGCGAAGATCGCCGGGTAGAGCTTGAACGCGAAGCCCAGGCCGAGCACGACCGCCGCCGCCACCGCCCGGGTGCGCAACGGGGCCGATCGCCACCGGTGCACCAGGAACACCGCGCCCACCGCGCAGGCCACCACCGGCAGCTCCCAGTTGTGGAACGCGTAGAGCACCACCGGCGGACCCAGCGCCCACAGCAACGCCCGGCCCCCGGTGAGGCTGCCCAGCCAGTAGCCGGTCGCGATACCGAACGGCGCCATGATCAGCGCCGACGCGGCGAGGAATCCCGCGTCGGTGTCCGCGAACAGCGCACCCAGCCACATCAGCAGCCCGGACAGCACCGGGTACTCGACGACCCCGCCGAACAGCGTGCCGTCCGGCGTGATCCCGCCGTGCACGTACGGGAACACGTGCTGGTCGATGTCCCGGCCCAGCCACAGGTTCTGGATGTCCGAGTAGCACGCGTCGCCGTAGGAGCGCTCCTGGTAGTCCGGCTGCGAACGGCCCGACGCGTCGAAGTCCGGGCCGGTGCACCGGGCCTTGTTCGCGTAGCCGGCCGCCAGCGTCAGCGCGCTGAGCATGCCCACCGCGACCAGGCCGGAGATCGTCGACCGCCGCGGGCCCGTGCCCGGTTCCTGGGTGGTGCGGATGGCGGAAGCCTCCCGTTCGACTCGGTGCTCAGCCCAGCGCGGAACGCAGGAACTCGATGTCGGCGGCCTGCCCCTCGTCCGGGGTCTCCACCACGACCGGCGCCGCCGCCTCCGCGCACACCGCCACGAGCAGGTCCCGGTCGATGCGCCCGGTGCCGATGTTGGTGTGCCGGTCGCGCGCGGAACCGAACTCGTCGCGCGAGTCGTTGAGGTGCACCAGGTCGATCCGCCCGGTGATGGCGCGCACCCGCTGCACGATCCCGGCCAGCTCCTCGCCTGCGGCGTGCGCGTGGCAGGTGTCCAGGCAGAACCCGGCGCCGAACTCGCCGACCGCGTCCCACAGCCGGGCCAGCGAATCCAGCCAGCGGGCCATCGCGTTGCCGCCGCCCGCGGTGTTCTCGATGAGCACCGGGACGTCGAACCCGCCCTCATCGGCCTGCCGCTCGAACAGCTTGCGCCAGTTGGCCACGCCCTCGGCCGGATCGTCGTCCTTGGTGACGTGCCCGCCGTGCACGATCAGCCCGGACGCGCCGATGTCTGCCGCGGCCCGCGCCTGCTGCAGCACCGCCTTGCGGGACGGGATGCGGATGCGGTTGTTCAGCGAGGCCACGTTGATCACGTACGGGGCGTGCACGAACACCTCGACGTCCCCGCTGCGCAGCTGCTCGGCGCGCGGATGCGGTTTCGGCGCCTTCCAGCCCTGCGGGTCGGACAGGAAGAACTGCACCACCTCGGCACCGCGCTCACTGGCGGCGATGAGCGGTTCGTCGTCCCGGACGTGGGCCCCGATGCGCATACCGCAGAGTTTAGGACCGCTGTGCCGAAGCTTGCGGGTCGCCGACCCCGGGTTCGGCGTTCCCGGGTTCGGCGACTTCGGTAAGGCTGTGCACCAGCTGGGGCAGGGTGAGCATGATGTTCTCCCGCGCGGCGCGTTCGGTGTCCTCGACGCCGGCCAGGATCGCGTCCTCCATCGAAGTCTCGAACTGCTCGATGAGCATCCGGGTCAAGTGCACCGAGTCGACCACGAAGCGCAGCCCGACCTCGGCCAGCGCGGTGTCCACCATGGCGGCGAGCTCGCGGTGGAAGGCGCGGGTGCTGTCCAGGAACTGCGGGGCGATCTGCTGGTTGCGCATGGCCAGCAACCGGAACTCGCTGTTGAGCAGGCACCACTGCCGACCGGCCGGCTGGAACGCCAGGACGTCGGCGAGGACGTCCTCGATGACGTCCGGTCCGGGCTTGCCCGATGCGCGCCCGAGCGGGGCGAGGACATCGGCGAACCGCTCGCGCAGGGCTTCGAGCTGGGTCCGGTTCTCCCGCTCGGTGAGCGCGACGAACAGCTCCTCCTTGCTGGCGAAGTTGGAGTAGAAGGCGCCGCGGCTGAACCCGGCGTCGTCGGTGATCGCCTCGATGGAGGTGCCGTTGATCCCGTTGGCGCAGAACTGCCGGTACGCGGCGTCCAGCAGCCGCTCCCGGGTCTTGGCCCGGCGCGCCGTCTCCCGCTTGCCGCCACCGGGCGGGGACGTGACGGGCTCGCTGTTGCTCACGGGGCGTGTCCTCTCTGCAGCCGTTGCCACTCCCAGGCTCGCAGACCGCGAACCCCCTCGATGGAGTGACAAATCGTAGCGGATACGATCCTGTATCAGATACAGAGGTGTATCGGATACGTTTTCGTATTCTGCCCGTTCTCACCATCTCGGCCCCGGACCGGTGTGCCGTGGCGAAGGAGTTCGCGTGTCGTCACTGCTCTACTCGCTAGGTCGCAGAGCCTTCGACTTCCGCAAGACCGTGCTCGCCCTCTGGCTGGCGGCGCTGGCCGTCGCGGGCGGGGCCGCCGGCCTGCTGAACAACGGCATGGACAACACCGTCACCATTCCCGGCACCGAGGCGCAGGACGCCCTCGACCGGCTGTCGGTGACGTTCCCGGAGACCAGCGGTGCCCAGGGACAGGTCATCGTGGTCGCCCCGCCCGGTCAGGACGTGCACGACCCCGCCGTGCAGCGCGAGGTCGAGCAGACCGTCGACCGGCTCGGCGAGCTGGACCAGGCCGAACAGGCCGTCTCGCCCTACCAGACCGATCTCGGCGGGATGATCAGCGAGGACGGCCGGGCCGGACTCATCTCGGTGCAGATGTCCGGCGACGCCACCCAGATCACCGACTCCACCAAGGACTCCTTCGCCGAGATCGCCGGCTCGCTGCAGGACCGGCTGCCCGGCGGGACCGAGGTCTCGCACGGCGGGCAGCTGTTCGCCCAGGAGATGCCCGGGCTGAGCATCATCGAAGCGCTCGGCCTGCTCGTGGCGCTGATCGTGCTGGTGCTGACGCTGGGCTCCTTCGTCGCCGCAGGCATGCCGCTGATCAACGCGCTCATCGGCGTCGGCGTCTCGATGGCGCTGATCCTGCTGGCCACGGCCGTCACGCCGATCACCGCCACCGCCCCGCTGCTGGCACTGATGCTCGGACTGGCCGTCGGGATCGACTACGCGCTGTTCATCGTCTCCCGGCACCAGCAGGAACTGCGCAGCGGATCCAGCCCCCGCGAAGCCGCGGCCCGCGCGGTGGCCACCGCCGGATCGGCCGTCATCTTCGCCGGGCTGACCGTGATGATCGCCCTGGTCGGCCTCGGCGTCGCCGGGATCCCGTTCCTGACCGTGATGGGGCTGACCGCCGCGGTGACCGTCGGCCTCGCCGTGCTGGTCTCGCTCACCATGGTGCCCGCGCTGCTCGGCTTCGCCGGCGAGCGGCTGCGCCCGCGCAGCTCGAAGCGGCGCGGCAAGCGGCGCGGCGCGCAGCAGCAGTACGTGCAGCAGGGCACCGGCGACCGGCACGTCGACGGGCAGCAGCTCAACGGGCAGCACGTCGACGGGCAGCAGCCCGCCGAGAACGCGCACGGCAACCGGTTCTTCGGCGGCTGGGTGCGCGCGGTGACCCGCTTCCCGGTGGTGACCGTGCTCATCGTGGTCGGCGTGCTCGGCCTGGCGACCGCACCCGCCGCCGGCCTCCGCCTCGCGCTGCCCGATGCGGGCGCGCTGCCCGAGGGCGATCCGCCGCGGGTGACCTACGACCTGGTCTCCGAGCACTTCGGCGAAGGCGTCAACGGCCCGCTCGTCGTCACCGGCAACATCGTCACCAGCGATGATCCGCTCGGGCTGATGGAGGACCTGGAGCGGGAGATCTCCCAGCTGCCGGGCGTGGCCGACGTGCCGATGGCGGTGCCCAACCCGACCGCCGACACCGGGATCGTGCAGGTGGTCCCGGAAGGCTCCCCGGACTCCGAGCAGACCCGCCAGCTCGTCGACGAGCTCCGCGCGCTGAACGGGCACTTCCAGGCCGAGCACGGCATCGACCTCTCGGTCACCGGCTTCACCGCCGTCGGCATCGACGTCTCGGAGAAGCTCGGCGAAGCCCTGGTGCCGTTCGGCGTGGTCGTCGTGGGCCTGTCGCTGATCCTGCTGACCATGGTGTTCCGCTCGGTGGCCGTGCCGATCAAGGCGACCCTGGGCTACCTGCTCAGCATCGGGGCCTCGCTGGGCCTGGTGAAGCTGGTCTTCCAGGACGGCTGGCTGGCCGGGGTGTTCAACCTCGACTACACCGGCCCGGTCATCAGCTTCATGCCGATCGTGCTCATGGGCGTGCTGTTCGGGCTCGCCATGGACTACGAGGTCTTCCTCGTCACCCGGATGCGCGAGGACTACGTGCGCACCGGGGACGCTGCCCGCTCGGTGCGCAGCGGCTTCGTCGCCTCGGCCCCGGTGGTGACCGCCGCCGCGGTGATCATGTTCGCCGTGTTCGTGGCGTTCGTGCCCGAAGGCGACGCCAACCTCAAACCGATCGCGTTCGGCCTGGCCGTCGGGGTGTTCGTCGACGCGTTCATCGTGCGGATGACCCTGGTCCCCGCGGTGATGGCGCTGCTCGGCAGGCACGCCTGGTGGATGCCGCGCAGGTTGGGCCGCGCACTGCCGTCCTTCGACGTGGAGGGCGAGAACCTGCACGAGGAGCTGCGGCTGGCCGACTGGCCGGAACCCGGTTCGACCGACGCGGTCGCCTGCGAAGGGCTGCACCTGCGGGAACCCGCCTCCGGCCGGCCGATCTACCGCGGGGTCGGGTTCCGCGCACCGCGCGGCGGCACGCACGTGGTGCGCGGCACGGACGAGGCCGCGGTGAGCGCGCTGCTGCTCACGCTGTCCGGCCGGATGTCCGCCGACGGCGGCAAGCTCAAGGTCCTCGGCCACGTGCTGCCCGCGCGGGCCTCCGCGGTCCGCTCCCGGGTGGCCTGCGTGGACGCGGGCGACGGCGGTGCCGAATCGGTGCGCCGTGCGCTGCGCGACCGCCCGGAGGCCCTGGTGCTCGACCGCACCGACCGGGTCACCGACCCCGGTGAGCGGCACGAGATCCGCGATCTGCTCGCCGACGCGGACACGGCGGTGATCGCCGGCACGACCGGACTGGCCGACATGCGCGACCTGCTGCCGTCCACCGCTCGGGTCGAGGTCACCGACCTGCGCGAGCACGGCACGGCGCCGTACCGCCCCCTCTCGGACGCGACTCTGTAAGAAAGCCGAGGTAGCCGCTGTGCGCTCGATATCCCCAGGGCGGTCCCGCTTCCGCAGCGCGGTCCTGCCCGTCATCGGTCTCCTGCTGGTCCCGCTGGCCATCGCGGGCGTGCTCGTCTGGGCGCTGGGCGATCCGGACGAGCAGAGGGGCGGCGTCAAAGCCGCCATCGTGAACAACGACGAACCGGTCGAGGTCCAAGGCCAGCTCACCCCGCTCGGCAGGCAGCTGTCCGGCAAGCTCGCCGGCGACGAGATCGACAGCAACTACGAGTGGGAGTTCGCCAACCAGCAGACCGCCGCCGAAGGGCTGCAGGACGGCACCTACGCGGCGGTGGTGACGATCCCGGAGAACTTCTCCGCGGCCGCCACCTCGTTCTCCGGTGATCCCGCGCAGGCCCAGCAGGCCACGATCGACGTGACCACCGGTGAGCGCAGCAAGCTGGCCGATGAGGCCGTCAGCCGCGAGGTGACCTCCACGGCGACCGGCCTGCTCGGCAACGAGCTCACCACCACTTACCTGGACAACCTCTACGTCGGGTTCAACACGCTCGGCGACCAGCTCGGCGAAGCCTCGAACGGCGCGACCTCGCTGGCCGACGGCGCCGAGCAGCTGGCAGGCGGGACCGAGCAACTCGCCGCAGGCGGGGACGAGCTCGCCGGCGGGTCGCGGGCGCTGGCCGACGGGATCGGGCAGCTCGGCGGCGGTGCCGACCAGCTCGCCGAGGGGGCCAACGGGCTGGCCGCGGGCCTGGCGCAGATGCGCGAGCAGACCGCTGCGCTCCCGGAGCAGGCCGGCACCCTGGCCGACGTCTCCGCGCAGGAGAACGAGGGCGTCACGCAGATCCGCGGTGAGCTGCAGACCATGGCCGACGACCTCGGTGAGATGACCAAGACCTGCCCGCCGGGCACGCTCCCGGTGTGCACCAAGGTCGCCATCCAGGCGGCCAAGGCCGAAGCGCTCGCCGAAGGCGCCGGGCAGGTCCAGCTGGCCAGCGACGGGATCTCCGGTGGACTGGACGCGCTCGCCGGGCGCACGCCGGAGTCCGGCGGCGGCCTGGGCGCGCTGTCCGGCGGGGTCGACCAGCTCGCCGGCGGTGCCGACCAGTTGGCCGGCGGTGCCGACCAGCTGGCGGGCGGCCTGCAGCAGACCGGGGACGGGGCCAACGGCCTCGCCGACGGTGCGGATCAGCTCTCCGGCGGCATCCGCGAGCTGTCCAACGGGGCCAGCCAGCTCGGCGACGGCACCGGGGAGCTCTCCTCCGGGCTGGACCGGGCGGTGGAGGAACTGCCCACCTACTCGGAGGGCGAGCGGGACCAGCTCGCGCAGACCGTGGCCGACCCGATCAGCGCGGAGGAGGGGACCGGGCACGGCTTCGGTTCCTCCGGGCCGCCGCTGTACGCGGTGCTCGCGCTGTGGGCCGGCGCGCTGGCGACCTTCCTCGTGCTGCGCCCGGTGCCCGGGCACGCGCTGGAGTCCACCCGCTCCTCGCTGCGGCTGGTGTGGGACGGATTCCGGTTGCCCGCCGCGGTCGCCGCGGTGCAGGGCCTGCTGGTGTCCGCGGTCGTCGGCGCGGCCCAGGGGCTCGCCGCCGGTCCGTGGGCCGCGAGCGCGGGCCTGCTGGTGCTGATCGCGCTGGCGTTCACCGCGGTCAACCAGGCGCTGGGTGCCGTCGGCGGATTCGGCCGGTTCCTGTCCATGCTGGTCGGCCTGCTCGTGCTGGCTACCGGGTTCACCACGGCGGTGCCCGGAGTGCTGCAGCAGATCACCGGGGTGCTGCCGGTGGGTCCCGCGCTGGACGGGCTGCGCGCCGTGTTCGCCGCCACCGCACCGGGCGGCGGCGGGATCGCGGCGCTGGTCGTGTGGGCGCTGGCCGGGCTGGCGGTGAGCTACCTGGCCGTGGAACGCACCCGCACGGTCAAGGCCACCGGGATGGCCGTGGGCCACGGGCTGCAGCAGGTGGCGCGCGCCTGAACGCACCGGGGGTGACTGAGCGGGGCGCTCGGACGGGGGACGTCCGGGCGCCCCGCCGCATCGGCGGGGCAGGTGTGCCGTTCACCGCACTTGCCCGCCGGACGCGGCCGAATGGCGGAGTTCGCACCGAATTTCCCCACACACCGTTACCCGGAGCGGTGTCGGCGAGTTGTTCGTATCTGAGAGGCTAGGGCTCACACGTTCGTGGGGAGGCGCGCAATGGACGGTTCGCGGCGGGGACGCCCGCATCCGCTGATCAAGCCCGCGGTCCGGGTGACGGGCACCGGACTCGCCGGGCTCGTGCTCGCCGCGGGAGCCGCAGCCGGAGCGGGCACCGCGTCAGCCGAATCCGCATCCGCGGCCGAACCCGTCGTCGTCGACTCGGCGCTGGCCGTCGTCGACGCGCAGCCGGGCCAGCAGGTGGTGCTGGACCCGGCGGTGATGGACTTCAAGGTGCGCCAGGCCGTGCTGCTGGCCATGCCGCTGGCCTTCGGTCCGGCCGACGAGGCCACCGAGCAGTTCCGCGAGCTCGACCCGATCCCGCTGGGCACCGCCGAGGAAGGCAGCAACTTCTACTCCGGCGCGGACATCGCCGACGCCGCCGAATCCGAGCTGGCCGCGATCGGGTTGCCGGAGGACAAGGTCGAGGACGTGTCCTCCCACTTCCGCAACCTGGTCAGCATCGGCAACGGCGTCACCGTGCGCGCCGAGGTCCCGGAGGAGGACGAGGAGACCGGGCAGCCCGCGCCGCCGGAGCAGCCTCCCGCGAACGAACAGCCGCCTCCCGCCGAGCCGAGCAACCCCGCACCGCCGCCCGAGCAGCCGGGATCCGCGCAGCCGGGTGCGCCGACCGCGCCGCAGCGCTCGGCACCGGTGACCGCGGTTGACCCCGACGCGTCCCCCGCGGCGCTGAGCGTGCTGCCTCCCGAGCTGCGCGACCTGCCCGCTTCCGAACTTCCCTGGGAGCAGGGGCGTTTCGGTCGGCTGCCGCAGGAGTCCCCGCAGGGCGGGACACCGCCCCCGTCCGCGGAACAGCAGCAGCACTCCGCGGCGCAGCAGCAGACCCGCGAGCAGCGCGCGGAGGTCGAGGCCGCCGGCGAGGCGCGCCCGGTGGCCGCGGAGAGCAGCACCGACCGGATCGCGGCTCCCGTGCTGCTCGGCGCGGTGTCGCTCGCGCTGGTGACGGCCGCTCTGGTCCGCAGCTGGGTGCTGCGCAGGAGCTGACCCGGTCCGGAGCACTGCCGGAGGGGCTTGCTAGCCTTGACCGGTTCGTCGACGTGACGACCCTCCTGCCACGGAGAGCCCGTGGCCGCGAGTCCACAGGAGGTGAGTGGTCCTCATGCGTCATTACGAGCTCATGGTCATCCTCGACCCGAGCCAGGACGAGCGCAACGTCGCTTCGTCCTTGGAGAACTTCCTCAAAGTCGTGCGCAACGACGGCGGCACCATCGAGAAGCTCGATGTCTGGGGCCGCCGCCGGCTGTCGTACGAGATCAACAAGCAGGCCGAAGGCGTCTACGTCGTCCTCGACATCAACAGCGAGTCGGCGACGATCAAGGAGCTGGACCGCCAGCTGAACCTCAACGAGTCCATCCTGCGGACCAAGGTGCTGCGCAAGGTCGTCGAGCCCCGCAAGGCCGCTCGTTTCGCCAAGGCCAACGCCAAGGCGTCTGCCTGATCCGGCACTGACCGGCGAACCCGCTACGAGCAGACTGGAGTCCCCAGGTCATGGCTGGTGAAACGGTAATCACGGTGGTCGGCAACCTCACCGCCGACCCGGAACTGCGCTTCACCCCGTCCGGTGCCGCGGTCGCGAACTTCACGATCGCGTCCACCCCGCGGACCTTCGACCGCCAGAACGGCGAGTGGAAGGACGGCGACCCCCTCTTCATGCGGTGCAGCATCTGGCGCCAGGCCGCGGAGAACGTGGCCGAGTCGCTGACGCGCGGCATGCGCGTGCTCGCCCAGGGACGGCTGCGGCAGCGCTCCTTCGAGACGAAGGAAGGCGAGAAGCGCACGGTCGTCGAGCTCGATGTCGACGAGATCGGCCCGGCACTGCGCTACGCCACTGCCAAGGTCAACAAGGTCAGTCGCGGTGGCGGCGGCGGGTTCAGCGGTGGCGGCGGCGGTATGGCCGCCGCAGGTCAGGCCGACGACCCGTGGGGTTCGGCCCCGCCGGCGGGTTCGGGCGGCAACGGTTTCAGCGACGAGCCGCCGTTCTGACCGGCGCATCCCCAAGGCACGCTTCGAAGTTTTCGCTCAGGAGGAAGACCGATGGCCAAGGCGCCCGTGCGCAAGCCGAAGAAGAAGGTCTGCGTTTTCTGCAAGGACAAGCCGACGCAGATCGACTACAAGGACACGACGCTGCTGCGCAAGTACATCTCGGACCGCGGCAAGATCCGTGCCCGCCGGGTGACCGGCAACTGCAGCCAGCACCAGCGCGACATCGCCATCGCGGTGAAGAACGCGCGGGAGATGGCCCTGCTGCCGTACACCTCGACCGCCCGCTGATCGCCGGTTCCCATCCGCAGCGGCCGCGAGTCCGGCTCCGCCGCGGGGCCGGGGCTCGCGGGACATCTTGAAGGAGACACGTCGTGAAGATCATCCTCACTGCTGACGTGGCCGGTCTCGGCGATTCGGGTGACATCGTCGAGGTCCGGGACGGCTACGCCCGCAACTACCTGCTGCCGCGCAGCCTGGCGATCGTCGCCACCAAGGGCGCGGAGAAGCAGATCCAGACGATCCAGCGGGTCCAGGAGGCCCGCCGGGTGCGCAACCTGGAGCACGCCCAGGAGCTCAAGCAGCAGCTGCAGGACCTCGGCGCGGTCGAGCTGACCGCCAAGGTCTCGAAGCAGGGCAAGCTGTTCGGCTCGATCACCGCCGGCGACGTCGTCGCCGCGGTGCGCAAGGCCGGCGGTCCGAACCTGGACAAGCGTTCGGTCTCGCTGCGCCAGCACGTGAAGTCGCTGGGCAAGCACGTCGCCGACGTGCAGCTGCACCCCGACGTGCAGGCCAGCGTCAGCCTGAACGTCGCGGCGCAGCAGTAAGCGCCGCGACGGAAGCAGCACACCGGGGCGCGGCACCGCCCGATCCGGTCCGCCGGATGCGGACGGTGCCGCGCGGCGGTGTCCGTCCGCACCGGTGCCCACCTGCGGTTCGCGCGATCGATCCCGGCGGCGCCACTGCGCGACACGCCCACCGCGCGGACACGCCGTGGCACAGCCGCGGATTCTCTCCACAGCTGGAGAAAACCTTCTGACCTGGGGCGACGTGACGTCTGCCGCCGGTTGTCCCCAGGTTTTCCCCAGCGGCGGAGCTTGTTGTACACAGCTGTCCCCAACTGGGGCCGACTTGTCCACAAGTCGTCCCGACGTTCTTCCACATCACGAGTTGTCCGGCCCGGGCTGACGGCCTAGCTTCCGCGCGCGGGCATGCGTGCGCGATCGGTGCCGCGGGCGGTGCCGGAGGAGGTGACGGGGTCGATGGCCGTGTCCGACGAGCGGGAAGAAGACCCGTACATCGCCGAGAGCGGCGGTGCTGCCGGCGGGAACACCGCGTTCGACCGCCAGCCCCCGCAGGACCTCTCCGCCGAGCAATCGGTGCTCGGCGGGATGATGCTGAGCAAGGACGCCATCGCCGACGTCGTCGAGGTGCTCCGCCCGAACGACTTCTACCGTCCCGCGCACCAGGCCATCTACGAGTGCGTGCTGGACCTCTACGGCCGCGGTGAGCCCGCCGACGCGATCACCGTCTCGGCCGACCTGGAGCGCCGCCAGGAGCTGCTCAAGGTCGGCGGCGCACCGTACCTGCACACGCTGATCGCGACCGTGCCGACCGCGGCCAACGCCGGCTACTACGCCGAGATCGTCTCGGAGAAGGCCGTGCTGCGCCGCCTGGTCGAAGCGGGCACCCGGATCGTGCAGCTGGGCTACCACGGTTCCGAGGGCGCGGCGATCGAAGAGGTCGTGGACCGCGCGCAGGCATCCATCTACGACGTCACCGAGCGGCGTACCAGCGAGGACTACGCCGCGCTCGAAGACCTGCTGCAGCCGACGATGGACGAGATCGACGCCATCGCCTCGCGCGGCGGGGAGTCGCAGGGCCTGCCCACCGGGTTCGCCGATCTGGACGAGGTCACCAACGGCCTGCACTCCGGTCAGATGATCATCGTCGCGGCGCGTCCCGGTGTGGGCAAGGCGCTCGCGCTGGACACCCCGCTGCCCACGCCGGACGGGTGGACCACGATGGGCGGGGTGCGCACCGGCGACCGGCTGATCGGTGCGGACGGCAGGCCCACCGAGGTCCTCGCGGCCACGGACACCCTGCACGACCGCCCGTGCTTCGAGATCGGGTTCGCCGACGGCAGCGCGCTGATCGCCGATGCCGAGCACCAGTGGTTGATCGGCGAACAGGGCGCGGGCCGGGTGCGCACCACCGCGGAGCTCGCGGCCGACCCGCCGTCGGGCCCGGGGCATCCGATCGCCGCCGCCCCGGTCGGCCCGCCCGGGCGCGAGCCACGGGCCCCGCACCGGATCACGGCCGTGCGCCCGGTCGCCAGCGTGCCGGTGCGCTGCGTGCAGGTGGACGCGGCGGACAGCCTGTACCTGGCCGGTGCCTCGATGGTCCCCACGCACAACTCCACGCTGGGCCTGGACTTCGCGCGGGCGGCCTCGGTCAAGAACGGCCTGTCCAGCGTGATCTTCTCGCTGGAGATGGGGCGCACCGAGATCGTCATGCGGATGCTCTCCGCCGAGGCGCGCATCCGGCTGGGCGATATGCGCGGCGGGCGGATGACCGACGACGACTGGACGCGGCTGGCCCGCCGGATGAGCGAGATCAGCGAAGCGCCGGTGTTCATCGATGACTCGCCGAACCTGACCATGATGGAGATCCGGGCCAAGGCCCGGCGGCTCAAGCAGCGGCACGACATCCAGCTGATCGTCGTGGACTACATGCAGCTGATGACCTCGGGCAAGCGGGTCGAGTCGCGCCAGCAGGAGGTGTCGGAGTTCTCCCGGCAGCTCAAGCTGCTGGCCAAGGAACTCGAAGTGCCGGTGGTGGCGATCTCGCAGCTCAACCGCGGCCCGGAACAGAGAACGGACAAGAAGCCCCAACTGTCCGATCTACGCGAGTCCGGCTCCCTCGAACAGGATGCCGACATGGTGATCCTGATCCACCGGCCGGACGCGTTCGAACGGGACGATCCGCGGATGGGCGAGGCGGACCTGATCCTGGCCAAGCACCGCGCGGGCCCGACCAGCACGATCACCGTGGCGCACCAGCTGCACTACAGCCGCTTCGTGGACATGGCCCCGGAATAGCCGCGGCCGAGCGGTCCCGGCACGTTCCCGCTGGCCGCGGGCCCGGACGACACACCCGCGCGACCTGCTCCGCGAGGGGGCATCCCGGCGTCCCTATCCTCAGCATGGCCCGCACATCTACAGCGAAAGGCGCGAGTCATGCGTACCGCTTTCATCCACGGCGAGACCGAGCAGTTCGCCGCGGCGAAGGCCGAGCTGATCACCCGCTGCAGCGGTCACGCCGACGGCGAGGACATCGCGCCGCAGGCGTCCTGCCTGCTGGACGGGAAGTTCGCCCGGGACGGCCTGCTGACCTGGTGGAGCACCGAGGACGTGCAGCGCTACCTGCTGCGCTGGGCCCCCCGCGAGCTGCAGGTCCCGGACTTCTCCGCAGCCCCGCGGTTCCTGCACGTCTGGCTGGACTTCCTGCAGGAGGAGGGGCTGCTGGACACACCGGACACGGCCGACGAGCTGCACGAGGCGGTGGAGGAGCTCACCGCCGCGCACAAGGCCGCCATGGCCGATCCCGGCGAGTGGGGCGCGGACAAGTTCTGGTCGGCCACGATGCTGGAATTCGGCCTGGACACCGGAGATCCGGAGTCGGTGATCGGGTTCATGACCGGCGTGGAGTCCGGCGAGATCGATGTGGACACCGATCTCGCGGAGCAGATCGAGGAGCGGGACGACGCCGCCGAGCCGCCCGCGGTGTGGCTGCCGCCGGTCGTGTTGCCCGAGGACGATCCGCAGCAGGCGGAGGCCGAGCACACCGAGGCGCTGGCCCGGGCGAGCGCGGTCGTGGAGTGGATCGGTTCCGGGCGGGAGCTGGACAGCGATGTCAGCGAACTGGCCGAGAAGCTGGGCATCGACGGGTTCGAGACCGGGGTGCTGCTGGAGTGGGTCCGGCACGCGGGCCTGGTGCGCGTGGCCGGCGAGCGGCTCGTGCCGAGCGTGCTCGCACAGCCGCTGCTGGCCGAACCGGGGCTGCTCTGGGACGGATTGTGGCGCGGCGTGCAACAACTGGCCGATGTGCTCGCCGAGCCGCTGGACGAGCTGACCGATCCCGCCGAGGCGTTCTCCGACGTGCTGGGCTCGATGCTCACCGTGCTGTACGTGCGCGATGAGCCGGTCTCCGCGGAGGTGCTGACCGAAGCGGCAGCCGACCTGCTGGCCGCGGGCGCGGACGACGAGGAGGACGAGGCCGACGAGGACACCGACGAGGAGGCCCCGGAGGCCGGGGTCGACGAGGTGCGCGAGGTCGTGCGACCACTGCTGTCGCTGTGGTCGGCCCTGGGCGCGGTGCGGGCGATGCCGGATGCGGACGATCCGGCGGAGTCGGAGGTCTTCGAGCTGACCCCGCTGGGGCTCGGCGCCGCGCGGGCGTCGCTGCGCGAATCGGGCTACCGGGCACCGGTGGCCGAGGAGCTGATCCCGCACTCGGCCGAGGTCGTGGCGCTGGTGGCCGCGGACGCGGACGGCGATGCGCTGGGCGTGCTGGTACCGGGGTGGATCGAGTTCCGGGGTGCCGAGCAGGCCGCCGAACAGCTGGCCGGCCTGCTGCGCCGGGTGGACGACCCGGGAATCCGGATCACCGCGCTGTGGCTGCTGGAGCAGGTCGGTGCACCGGGGGTCGCCGCGGCGGCCGGGCTGGCCGAGGACCCGGTGGCCGGGCACGCGGTGCGCGTCTGGCTGCAGGGTAGGCAGGAAGGCCCCGAGGTGCGCCTGGAGGCCGATGACGAGCTGCTCTTCGTGCTGGACGGGATGACCGCGGTGGCCGGCGACAGCCCGGAGACCGTGCTGGAGGAGTTCCAGGAGTGGACGGTCGACCAGCAGTTGGCGGTGGTGGAGAAGCTGCCCTCCACCGGGCATGCGGGCGCGGGCCTGCTGCTGGGGGTGCTGGCCGAGCTGCACCCGGAGGAACGGGTGGCTCGGGCCGCGGATGCCGCGCTGTCCCGGGTCTCCGGCGCGGGGGTGGCCTGACGCCGGTCCGCTGCCGGATCCGGATGACTACGCCGCGGCCGGATCGCTGGTCAAGGCCTCGTCGGTGAGCTCACTCATGTTCGTTTGTCCGGCTAACGGGACACCGTTAGCCTTGCAAACGATATAGTTCCTGCTCTTCCGAGGAGTGGACCGATGAGCGCCGCCGGGCACGACGTTCGGCTATTCGACGTCTTCAAGGGCCAGCCGAAAGCCGTGTGGATCACTGCGTTCGCCGCGGTGATCGCTTTCATGGGCATCGGCCTGGTCGACCCGATCCTGCTGTCCATCGCCGAGGCGCTGGACGCCGGGCCCGAGCAGGTCACCCTGCTGTTCTCCTCCTACCTGGGAGTGCAGGTGGTGGCCATGCTGGTGACCGGTGCGTTCAGCGCCCGGTTCGGCCCGAAGCGCACCGTGGTGACCGGTCTGGCGCTGATCGTGCTGGCCACGCTGGCCTGCGCCGTCGCCGCCTCGATCGGCCAGCTCATCGCGCTGCGCGCCGTGTGGGGCCTGGGCAACGCGTTCTTCATCGCCACGGCGCTGTCCGTCATCGTCGGCGCGGCCAGCGGTGGGCAGCAGGCCGCGGTGCTGCTCTACGAGGCGGCGCTGGGCATCGGCCTGGCGACCGGACCGCTGCTGGGCGCGCTGCTCGGCGACCTGTCCTGGCGCGGGCCGTTCGCCGGCACGGCGGTGCTGATGGCCATCGCGCTGGTCCTGGCGGCGGGCTTCCTGCCCAAGGACGGGGAACGATCGCAGCGGCAGGCGATCCGGCTGCTGGACCCGCTGCGCGCTCTCCGGCACGGCGGCCTGCTGCGCACGTCCGTGGGCTCGGCGTTCTACACCGCGGCGTTCTTCATCGTGCTGTCCTGGTCGCCGTTCGTGCTGGAGTTCGGCGCGGTCGCGGTCGGCCTGGTGTTCTTCGGCTGGGGCATCTGCGTCGCGGTGGCCGGGGTGACGCTGGCGCCCAAGCTGGCCACTCGGTACGGCGAGGTCGGCGCCACGATCATCGCCGTGCTGGGCTACGCGGCGGTGCTCGCGATCATGTCGGTCGGCAGCAAGCCGGTGGTCGTCGTCGGCGTCATCGTCAGCGGCCTGGCCTCCGGCCTGCTCAACACGTTGTTCACCGGCTCGGCGATGAGCATCAGCAACGCGCCGCGCCCGGTGGCCAGCGCGGGCTACAACTTCAGCCGCTGGCTCGGCGGGGCGGTCGCCGCCACCCTCGTCGGCCACGTGGCCGAATGGCTCGGCTTCGACCAGGCGCCGTTCGCCGTCGGTGCGGCGCTGTGCGTGCTGGCCGCGGTGCTGCTGTCCGTGGAGCTGCGCGGCAAGGGCGACGCGCACCGGGTGCCCGCCGAGGCGGCGGCGGTCGGCGAGGAGTTCTGACCCCGGAGTTCCCGCTCCGGCGCGGCGGGAGCGGGCTCGGTACGCCCCCGCCGCGCTGCGCACTCCGCGTGACCATTCGGACGCGAATGGCCCGTGCGGACTAGCCGACGCGCCCGCTTTCCGCCGTCCGTTCGCATTCTGCGTGGCGAGTTCCCGCAGAGTTCACTCTTCGGTTCCGAGACCATCGCCTGACATGCCTAGCGTCCGGGTGTTCCCGTTCGAGCACCTGGAGGTCCGCTTGGCGTCCCGACCGGACAACGGCATCCCGCTGCCGCTGCTGTCCCACCACACGGCTGCCCGCGCGAGCACCACCTGCCGCTACCGGTGCGGCAACGCCTGCGCGCACGAACCGCCCAACCCGTCCGCCAACTCCTACTTCGGTGAGATCGCCGCACGCGCGCTCAGCCGGCGCGGCGCGCTGCGCGCCGGCGGCGTGCTCGCGCTGACCACGGCCGGAGCCGCCACCCTGGCCGGTGGTGCCACCGCGGCACCCGTCCGCGGCCGGGCCGGCGGACCGCCAGCGCCCGGCACCGACTTCACCCCGGTCCCGCCGAACCGCGAGGACCGGGTGGTGATCCCGGAGGGGTTCCGGCAGAACGTGGTGATCCGCTGGGGCGACCCGGTGCTACCCGGTGCCCCGGACTTCGACTTCCACGCGCAGACGGCCGAAGCCCAGCAGCGGCAGTTCGGCTTCAACAACGACTTCGCCGCCCTGCTGCCGCTACCGGGCAGTCCCACCGAGCACCTGCTCGTGGTCAACCACGAGTACACGACCGAAACGCACATGTTCCCCGACTACGACGAGGAGAACCCCACCGAGGAGCAGGTGCGCACCGCGTGGGCGGCGCACGGGCTGTCCGTGGTGCACGTGCGCGAGGAGGACTCCGGGCTGCACCCGGTCCCGGGCGGGAAGCACAACCGGCGGATCACGCTGGACACCGAGTTCGAGGTGCGCGGTCCGGCAGCGGGAAGCCGCTTCCTGCGCACCACGGCGGATCCGTCCGGCACGCGGGTCCGCGGCACGCAGAACAACTGCGCGGGCGGGGTCACCCCGTGGGGCACAGTGCTGTCCGGCGAGGAGAACATCCACCAGTACTTCGGCAACGCCGACCGGGTCACCGATCCGGACACCAAGCGGCGACTGGACCGGTACGGCTTCGCCGCCGGGCCCAGCGAGCGCAAGTGGGAGCGCTTCGACCGGCGGTGGGACGTCACCGCCGAACCGAACGAGCCCAACCGGTTCGGCTGGATCGTGGAGATCGACCCGTTCGACCCCGCGTCCACCCCGGTCAAGCACACCGCGCTCGGCCGGTTCAAGCACGAGGGCGCCACCATCAAGGTCGGCGCGGACGGCCGGGTCGCCGCCTACAGCGGGGACGACGAGCGGTTCGAGTACATCTACAAGTTCGTCTCGGACAAGCCGATGAAGCCCGGCGCGAGCGCGCACGCGCGCAGGCACAACATGCGGCTGCTCGACGAGGGGACGCTCTACGTCGCGCGGTTCAGCGGCAACAGTCCGGCCGAGGAGATCGACGGCAGCGGCAGGCTGCCCGCCGACGGGGCCTTCGACGGAACCGGCGAGTGGATCGCGCTGGCCACCGGGGACCGGTCGTTCGTGCCCGGGTTCACCGCCGAGGAGGTCTACGTCTTCACCCGCGAGGCCGCCGACCGCGCCGGTGCGACCAAGATGGACCGCCCCGAGGACGTCGAGCCGAACCCGGTCAACGGCCGGATCTACTGCGCGCTGACCAACAACTCCAACCGCGGGGCGCAGAGCAACGCCGGCCCGGACGAGGCGAACCCGCGCAGCGGCAACAAGCACGGCCACGTGTTGGAGATCGAGGACGACCCGCTCACCGCGCGGTTCGACTGGAACCTGCTGCTGGTCTGCGGCGATCCGGGCGACCCGGCCACCTACTTCGGCGGATTCGACAAGTCGCAGGTCAGCCCGATCTCCTGCCCGGACAACGTGGCCTTCGACCGGCACGGCAACCTGTGGATCTCCACCGACGGCAACGAGCTCGGGTCCCATGACGGGCTGTTCGCGGTGCCGGTGGACGGGCCGGAGCGCGGTCGGGTCAAGCAGTTCCTCACCGTGCCGGTGGGCGCGGAGACCTGCGGGCCGGTGATCGGCGATGCGCTGGTGACCGTCTGCGTACAACACCCCGGCGAGGTGGACGACGCCACCCCGGAGAACCCGGCCTCGCGCTGGCCGGACGGGCCGGGGTCCCAGCCACGCCCGGCCGTGGTGGCCGTGCGCCCGGCGCGGCCCTGACCCGCGAGCTCGGGCGTCCCACCGGCGGGACGCCCGAGCTCTCCGGTGTCAGGGATTCCCCGGGTGTCAGGGATCGCCGGGTGTCAGGGATTCCCGCGTGTCAGGGATTCGGCGGGCTGGTCCTCCCGGGGTGTGGCGCGGAGGTAGACGACGACCAGGGCGGCGGCGATCATCACCGCGCCGACGACCCACATGCCCGCGTTCTCCGTGCCGGTCAGGTCGGTCAGCACCCCGGTCACGTACGGGGCGGCGAACCCGCTGACGTTGCCCAGCGAGTTGATCAGCGCGATCCCGCCCGCGGCGGCCGCACCGGCCAGGAAGTTGCTCGGCAGCGCCCAGAACGTGGGCAGCGCCGCGCAGACCCCGATGGCGCACACGGTCACCGCGGCCATCGCCGCGTACGGATTGCCCAGGTACAGCGCGATCGGAATGCTCACGCCGCCGACGAGCATCGGCAGCGCCACGTGCCAGACCCGCTCGCCGCGGCGGTCGCCGTGCGCGGCCCAGAACACCATCACCACAGCGCCCACCACGTACGGGGCCGCGGTCACCAGTCCGGACTCCACAGTGGACATGCTGGTGCCGAACCGCTGCTCGAAACCGGCGACGATGGTCGGCAGGAAGAACCCGAGCGCGTAGAGCCCGTAGGAGATGCCGAAGTAGACGAACGCCAGCGCGAGGATGCGCGGGTGGGTGAGCGCCTTGCGCAGCGGCCAGCTGTGCTCGGACTCGGTGCGCGCCCGCTCCTGCTCCAGCTGTCCGGTCAGCCAGTCCCGCTCCTCGGCGGTCAACCACGTCGCCGCGGACGGCCGGTCGGTGAGGTAGAACCAGGTCACCACGCCCAGCAGCAGTGCGGGCAGCCCCTCGACCAGGAACATGAACCGCCAGCCGGACAGGCCGAACACGCCCTCGCCCGAGCTGATCAGCGCGCTGGAGACGGTGGCGCCGATCGCCGAGGAGATCGGGACGGCGGCCATGAACATCGCCACCGCCTTGGCCCGCTGCGCCGCGGGGAACCAGTAGGTCAGGTACAGGATGATTCCGGGGAAGAAGCCGGCCTCGGCCACGCCCAGCAGGAAGCGCAGCACGATGAGCGTGGTCGCGTTCGGCACGAACGCCATCACGGTGGCGACCACTCCCCAGCTGATCATGATCCTGGCCAGCCACCGGCGCGCCCCGAACCGGTGCAGCGCGAGGTTGCTCGGCACCTCCAGGACCAGGTAGCCGAGGAAGAAGATCCCCGACGCCAGGCCGAACACCGTGGCGGTCATGCCCAGTTCGTCGTTCATCCCGTTCGGACCGGCGAACCCGATGTTCACCCGGTCCAGGTAGTTGACGAAGTAGAGCAGGCACAGGAACGGCATCAGCCGGATCGCGACCTTGCGCAGGATCCGGTCTCCGGGATCGGCAGCAGCGGCTGCATCGACTCTGCTCACCCGGATGTCCTAAACCTGATCACTCGACAGGGTCAAGACCACGACCACGGACTGGGACGGGCTGCGCGCGGCCCGCCGTGCGCGCGCAGTTACCGTTGGAGCATGCCCGAACGACCGATTGCCCTGGTCACCGGTGCCTCACGAGGCATCGGTGCCGCTACCGCGCGCGCTCTCGCCGACACGCACGACCTGCTGCTCGGCGGCCGCGACGCATCCGCCCTGGAATCCCTTACCGCCGAACTCCCCGGCGCCCGCGCCTGGCCGGTCGACCTCACCGACGCGGACGCCGTGGCCGCCGCCACCGCGGACATCGACCGGCTGGACGTGCTGGTGCACAGCGCCGGGCTGATCGAGCTGGGGACGGTCGCCGACACCGGCAACGAGTCCTGGCGGCGCACCTTCGAGGTGAACCTGTTCGCGGTGACCGAGCTCACCCGGTTGCTGCTGCCCGCGCTGCGCGCGGCGAACGGGCACGTGGTGCTGGTCAACTCCGGCGCCGGACTGGCCGCCAAACCCAACTGGGGCGTCTACGCGGCCAGCAAGTTCGCGCTGCGCGCGTTCGGCGACGTGCTGCGCGCCGAGGAGAGCGACGTCCGGGTGACCTCGGTCTTCCCCGGGCGCACCGCCACCGACATGCAGCGCGACGTCCGCGCCCAGGAAGGTGCCGAGTACCAGCCGGACCACTACCTGCGGCCCGAATCCGTGGCCTCGTCGATCAGCTCGGCGGTGCACGCCGGTGCCGACGCGCACCTCACCGAGATCATCGTCCGCCCTGCGTAAACCCGGTCAGGCCCGCACGTGCCGCGCCGTGGTGCGTGCGGCCGCCTGCACCGACCGCCGGTCCACCCGGGTCGGCTCGCGGTCGCGCAACACCTGCGCACCGCCGACCCACGCATCGCGCACCGAGCGGGAACCCGCCGCCCAGACCACATTGGACAGTAGCTCGTCATCCGAGGCGTCCAGCCCGCACACGAACGCCGGGTTGTCCACTTCCAGGTGCACCAGATCCGCCCACCTGCCGGGCTCCAGGGCGCCGATGTCGTTGCGCTGCAGGGCTTCCGCCCCGCCGCGGGTGGCGGCCAGCAGCGCGGCGGGCGCGCTGAGCGCGGTGGCGTCCCCGGTGGTGGAGCGCGCGAACAACCCGGCCAGCTGGATCTCCTCCCACAGGTCCAGGTCATCGTTGCTGGACGGCCCGTCGGTGCCCAAACCGACCGGCACCCCGGCCCGCAGCAGGTCCACCAGCCGCGCCGTGCCGGACGCGAGCTTGGCGTTCGACCCCGGGCAGTGCGCCACCCCCACCCGGTTGCGCACCAACAGCTCGATGTCCGCATCGGACAGGTGCACGGCATGCGCGGCCAGCACCCGGCCGTCCAGCACGCCCAGCTCGTGCAGCAGCCTGGGCACCGAACCGAATTCCGCCCGCTGCGCCGCGTCCTCGTCGGCGGTCTCGGCCACGTGCATGTGCACCAGCGCCCCGCGCTGCTGCGCGTGCTCGCCGACCACCCGCAGCGCCTCCGGCGGCAGCGTGTAGGCCGAATGCGGTCCGTAGCCCAGCTCCACCCGGTCGGCCGGGCCGAACCGCACCCCGTCGGCGTCGATCCAGCGGCTGATCCCCTCGACCATGCCGCGCCAGCCGTCCGCACCGCTGAGCCCGGGCACCGAGATCACCGCCGGGGCCAACACCACCCGCGATCCGACCTGCAGCACGGCCTCGGCCACCGCCTCACCGGTGAAGTACATCTCCGCGCTGGTGGTGACCCCGGCGCGCAGCATCTCCACGCAGCCCAGCTGCATCCCCGCGCGGATGTCGGCCGGGCGCAGCCGCGCTTCGGCGGGCCAGATGACCTCCTGCAGCCAGCGCAGCAGCGGCAGGTCGGCACCCATCCCGCGCAGCGGCGTCATCGGGCTGTGCGCGTGCGCGTTGATCAGGCCGGGTAGCAGGATCCCGCTGCACTCCCGCACATTCGCGTCCGGGGAGCGTTCCGGTGCCGACGTGCGCGGACCGCAGTACAGGATCCGGCCGTCCGCATCGACGTCCACCACCGCGTCGCGGACCACCGAGCAGGCGGCATCGCAGGGCAGGACGACAGGTGCGTAGAGGCGGAGTGCGATCGGCATGCCCCGCATTCTGCCGCACGGTCATCCGGCACCCGCCCCGCCGAGGAGCAGTACCATCGCCGTCCCCGCGGCCGCGGCCGCGCACAGCAGCGCCGCCGCGACGGCGACGTCCTGCGTTCGTCGTGTCATGCCGGGATCCTCGCCCGGCGCGGGCGGTGCGCACCTCGGTCCGGCGGCCGGAGCGCGGTCGGCCGGAAGGCTCGCGGATCCGCCCGCGGATCAGCCGTCCAGCAGGCCGCTGCGCCAGGCCCAGGCTGCGGCCTCCACCCGGTTGCGCGCGCCGATCTTGGACTGCGCAGCGGCCAGGTGCGTTTTCACCGTGGACAGCGACATGTACAACTCCTGGCCGATCTCGCCGTTGGTCAGCCCGCGGGCCGTGGCGCGCACCACGTCGAGTTCGCGGTTGGTCAGCGCGGTCACCGGCGTCCCGGCGTCCCGGGACTCGGCCGCGGGCCGGGCGAAGTGCCGCAGCAGTCGGACGGTGATCTGCGGGGACACCAGTGCGTCCCCGCGCACCGCGGCGCGCACCGCTTCCAGCAGCAGCTGCGGTCCCGCGTCTTTGAGCAGGAATCCGCTGGCGCCGAGTTGCAGGGCGCGCTGCACGTACTCGTCGAGGTCGAAAGTGGTGACCACGACGACCTTCACCGGGTCGGCGACGTCCGGTCCGGCCAGCTGCTCGGTCGCCGCCAGTCCGTCCACGACCGGCATCCGGATGTCCATCAGGCACACGTCCGGGCGCTTCTCCCGGGCCAGCCGCACCGCTTCGCGCCCGTCGGCGACGTCAGCGACCACCTCGATGTCGTCCTGCGACTCCAGGATCATCCGGAACCCGGCGCGCACCAGGTCCTGGTCATCGGCGATCAGTACCCGGATCATCGCAGTCCTCTCCTCGGGGCAGCACGACCTCGACGCACCAGCCCGCACCGCCGGGTCCGGCGGCGAACCGACCGCCGAGCAGCTCGACGCGCTCGCGCATGCCGACCAGACCGTATCCCCCGGGTCCGCCGAGCGGTTGCGCGCGGGCGGGCCGGCCGTCGTCGGCGACCTGCACGACCAGGTCGCCGCCGTCGGTGCGCACCCGGATGCGCACCGAGGTCACCCCGACTCCGTGCCGCTCCACGTTCGTCAGCGCCTCCTGCACGATCCGCAGCGCGGAGCGGCCGATGTCCCCCGGGACCGGTCCGGGCAACCGCACGTCGAGCTGGAAATCGGGGTGCGGGCCGGATTTTCGCTGCTCCGCGTGCTGCACGAGCGAGCGCAGGTCGGCGCGCAGGTCGGTGGTGGCGTGTTCCGGACCCGTCTCCGCACCGCGCATGCCGCCCACCAGCCTGCGCATCGCGGCCAGCGCCTCGGACCCGCTGTCCGAGATGGCGCCGAGCGCCCCGGCGGCCGCCTGCGGGTTGTCCGCCGCGACGTGCTGCGCGGCCTGGGCCTGCACCACGATCCCGGTCACGTGGTGCGCGACCACGTCGTGCAGTTCGCGGGCCAGCGCCATCCGCTCCGCCTGCTGCGCGTCGGAGACCGCGGTGGCCACCGACCGCGCCCGTTCTGCGTCCCGCGCCCGCAGGTACCACCCGCCGCCGGCGGCGATGATCAGCAGCATCACCGCGAACGCCAGGTACATCACGTCGCCGAGCACCTGCCGGGGATTGGTGAGCGGCGTGATGCTCACCAGCCCGGACAGCACGACGGCCCCGGTCGCCCACGCCGCACGCTCGGGCCGCTCGTGCCGGATGACGTACCCGATCAGCAGCGCCCCGGACGCCGCGGTGGACAGCGGCGCGGTCTCCAGCAGGCCGTCCGAATCCCCGTCGAGCACCGCGATGCCGACCGTGGTCAGCACCGGCACCACCGCGCCCAGCAGCGCGGCCTGCACCGGGCGCCGCGGCGCGACCACGGCCAGCGCGGACATGAGCACGGTGCACACCAGCAGCAGCGGAACGGCGGTGAACGTCCGTCCGACGTAGTTCACGAAGTCCAGGAACAGCAGGATGCTCAGCCCGGCGGCCACCGGCCACTGCACGCGCAGCAGGGCCCGTCCGGGACCGAGTTCCCCGCCGGTCAGCCAGCCGCGCAGGTACAGCGCGGTACCGATCACCAGCACCAGCTGCAGCAGTCCGAATCCCGCGGTGATCGGCGCGTTCGCCCCGGGGAACGGGCCTTCCAGCACCCCGGCGCGCAGCACCGAGGTGAACACGCAGCCGAGCACCAACGCCGCGGTCGCCGACACGGCAGGCGCCAGGCGCAGCCCGCGGCACACGTGGAAGACCACCAGCAGGCCGACCAGGTTCTCCGTGGGGTGGATGCCCTCCAGACCGAGGTGGTCCACCTCCGTCCCGGTGACCGCCAGCGCCGCGGTCTGCAGCACCAGCACCGGCAGCACGCCCAGCGCAGCGGCCAGCGGCCGGTACGGGGCGAGCAGGGCCAGCAGCACCTGGAGCGCGAGCCCCGGCAGCACCAGCGGGCCACCGTCGCTCAACCCCCGCACACCGTCGCCGAACGCCGCCAGCGCGATGACCGGAACCGGCACCCACCGCACCAACCACGCGGCGGCTTGGAACGGCAGGCGCTGCGCCGGCGATTCCGGCGGTGGTGCTTCCCGGGGCTGCGCGAGGGGTGGTTCGGTCACACCGCGACCGTAGTGCGCCTACCGCCACATGCCCTCGGCCGATCGGCCGGGGCGGGGATGGCCGGCAGGCCACGGGAAGCGGGCCGAGCGGATGATCCGCGCGCCGGACCCGTCCGGCGATGCTGAGCGCAGCAATCGATCAGCGGGAGGTCCCAGACATGCTCACCACCATCGCCGGCACCGCGGGTGCCCTGCTCGCGGCCGCCATTCTGCTGCTCATGTCGCTGAGCTCACCGCTGCAGGAGGTCGAGCAGGCGCGCAGGCGGTCCCGGACATCCCCGGTGGCGCGGCCCGGGCGGGCCGGTGCTCCGCAAGCCGCGGCGCAGCAGGCCGCACCGCGGCCGACCGTCCCGATGGCGACCCGCCCGCGGCGCACCGGGACGACCTGCGTCGCGCGGACCAAGACCCCGCACCCGGTGCGCTGACGGCGGCCGCTCAGCGGTCCGCGGCGGGTTCCGGCTCGTCGGCGCGCTCGAAGATGAGGTCGTGCACCGCGCGCCCTTCCTCGTGCGCCCGGTTCTCGAACTTGGTGACCGGCCGCCACGGGGGTCGCGGAGCCCAACCGCCCGGCTCGGCCGAAAACCGGTTGCGCAGCAGCGGTTCCGCCGAGCAGACCTCCATCATCTGCTCGGCGTAGTCGGTCCAGTCGGTGGCCAGGTGCAGCACCCCGCCCGGGCGCAACCGGGTGGCGATCAGCTCGACGACCGGCGGCTGCACCAGCCTGCGCTTGTGGTGCCGCTTCTTCGGCCACGGGTCGGGGAAGTAGATGCGGACCTCGGACAGCGCACCCGGCTCGATGTGCTCGCGCAGCAGCACCGAGGCGTCGCCGCGCAGCACCCGCAGGTTCGACACCTCGGCGCCTTCCGCCCGCAGCAGCAGCTGCGCCAAGCCCGGCTTGTAGACCTCCACCGCGAGGTAGTTCACCTCCGGCTCGGCGGCCACCAGCTGCGCGGTGGTCTCGCCCATCCCGGAGCCGATCTCCAGCACCAGCGGAGCGCGCCTGCCGAACCACGAGTCGGCGGCGAGCGGCCCCTCGGGCAGCGCGGAGACGTCCGCCCCCAGCTCATCCCAGTGCCGATCCCAGGCGCGCTGCTGGCCGGCGGTCATCCGCTCGCCGCGCTGGACGTAGCTGACGACCGTCCGCCGATGGGGAACCTGCTGGTCAGAAGCGTTCACGAGCACCGATTGTCGCAAACCGGAACCGGCACACCGGCACCGGCCGCGACGTCACCAGGACTCGATGCGCGCGAGCTCCGCGGCCAGCCGCTCCGGACCGGCCACCGGGACCGGCCGCGGCGGGGCCTCGGCGTGCGCGGGCAGCGCGTTGAGCCAGCCGGGATGCTCGTCGGTCAGCACCACCGCGGTGGGCACCTGCACGGCCCCGCGATCGGACGGCGCGTACTCCCAGAACCCGGACTCGCCGACACCGACCCACGGCACGAACACCCAACCGGGCCTCCGCAACGTCGCGTGCACCGCGTCCTCGATCTCGAAAGCGGCCTGCCTGCCGGGCAGTTCACCGCGGTCCAGCGCGCGCAGCCACCACGGGGCGGGTAACCGCCGCGCCGATCCGTGCAGCTTGCGGAACAGCTCCAGCACCTGGGCTTCGGGAGCGGTATGCACCCAGCTGCGACGCAACGAGGCCGGGGATGCGCCGCTCAGCGACGGGGGATGCCCTTCGGCGGCCAGTGCCCACTCCAGCCGCGGCACCGGTTCCAGCCGCACGTCCTCCGCGGCCGGCGCGCTGCTGTGCTGCGGCTGGAACGCCGACCACCCGGTTGACTGCACCATCGGCCACACCCCGTCTGCTGTTGGAAACGGCGGGCCGTGCCCGCCCGGTTCAGCGCATGCCCTCCAAGCAGCACTGGTTCGAAGACATCCCCCTCATCCCTTACCACAGCCGATGTGCCGCAGGACACCGCCGAGTGTTTTGTGGTGCACATCACAGCTTTGCATCGCATCAGGTCGAGCTCGGCAGTTCGGCTCGACAGCACCCCGCCCGACCGCTGCAGTGGGGACGTGGCAGACGAGACGATCCAGCAAGTGCAGATCGACGGCGGCGTCGTGGTGGGCGTGGACGGTTCGGCCTCGTCGGTGCGCGCACTGCAGCTGGCCGACGAGGAGGCGCAGCGCCGCGACGCGCTGTTGCACGTGGTGCGCGCCTGGAGCATCCGCACCGCACCGCGCCCGACGGACTGCCCGCCGAACACCATCCCGAGCATGGACGCGTTCCACGAGACGGTCGCCGCGGACACCCGGCAGGTCGTGGCCGGGCAGCTCGCCGAGCAGCGCGCCGCGGCCGCGCACATCCACGCCGTGCACTCCCCGCCGCCGCAAGCGCTGCTGTCCGCGTCGAAGGGCGCCGACCTGCTCGTGGTGGGGCATCGCGGACGCGGCGGTTTCGCGGGGCTGATGCTGGGCTCGGTCGCCGAGCAGTGCGTGCGGCACGCGGCGTGCCCGGTGCTGGTCGTGCGCCCCTCGGTCTGAGGTCGGCGGAACTCCGCGCCCCGCAGCCGGATTCAGCTCCAGCGGAAACCGGGTCCGAACATGCACAGGGCCCGGGCCATCCCCCGAATGACAGCCCGGGCCCTCCCCCGTCCCGACCGCCGGCGCCCCCGAGCGCTGTTGCAGTCGGTCGTTTCGGTTGTGCACACGCACCGCGGAGCAGTGCGACTGCGTCCACTCCGGACCCCCGAAGTCCGGACCGGATCGCACCTACCGCGGCCCGATCTTGTCGACGATCCTATCGTTCGACGTGATCAGGCTCTCGGCCGGGCTCGGTAACGTTTTGCCATCCCGGGCCCAGCAGGGACTTCGCGATGTCGATCATGGTGCGTTCGTCCACCGCGCACTCCGCGGGAATCCGATGAGGACACCGGCCCCGGCGACGACCCGCCGCAACCGGGGAATCACCCCGGGTCCGCGGCTGTGGGCCGTCACGCGTCCCGGCGGCGCACCACCGCGATCCCCGCCGCGAGCACCGCGACCGCGATCGCCGCGAAGTAGGCCAGCGCGGCCCACGGCCCGAGCGGCATGTCCCCGGCGCCCTCCGCCGACAGGAAGTGTCGGGCCATGTTGAACGGCATCCAATTGCTCAGGTCCTCGCCGACCTGCGGGATGAGCAGTACGAGACTCTCCACCAGCAGTGGCCACAGCAGGAGCAGCGTGATCGCAGCGGCGCTCTGCCGCACCAGGGTGCCGACCCCGACCGCCAGCACCGCCCCGGCGGCGAACACCAGCCCGACGCCGGCGACCTGCCGCCACGCCACGGCGGAATCCAACGCCAGCTGCGGGTCGGTGGCCATCAGGTAACCCACCGCCCAGGCGCCGAACGCACCCAGCAGCCCGACGACCAGCGCGGTCAGCGCCGCGACCACCGCCTTGGCCACCAGCGGGGACACCCGGTTCGGCACCGCCAGGAACGTGGCCCGGATCGTGCCGAACCGGTACTCGGTGGTCACCGACAGCGCCGCAAGCACCATCACCACCATCAGCCCCAGGTCCGAACCGCCCTGCGTCTGCGGGATCAGCACCGGAGAACCGTCCTCCGTCAGCCCGACCACCAGCGCGGTCAGCGCCATCGGCAGGGCGATCGCCAAGAACGAACACCACCACGCCGAGCGGGTGGAGAACAGCTTCATCCGCTCCACGGCCAACTGCGTCATCGGGCCACCCCCGCCGCCGCCGGTGCCTCGCTGCCGAGCCCGGTCTGGTACTCCACCGCTTGGTTCGTCATCTGCATGAAGGCGTCTTCCAGCGATCCGCGCTGCGCGGTGAGCTCGTGCAGCACGATTCCGCGCTGTGCGGCGAGTTCACCGATCCGCTCCGTCGTGGTCTGCTCGGCCAGCAGCGAACCCGGTTCGCTGTCGCGGACGCCGATCCCGACCGCGGTGAGCGCCTCGCGCAGCTGCGCGATCTGCGGCGAGCGCACCAGCACCGCCCCGTCCCCGGCGCTGTCCACGAACTCCCGGGTGCTGCACTGCGCGATCAGCTGACCGCGGCCGATGACCACGAGTTCCTCGGCGGTCAGCGACATCTCGGACAGCAGATGGCTGGAGACCAGCACGGTGCGCCCCTCGGCGGCCAGCCCCTGCATGAACCGGCGGATCCAGTGGATGCCCTCCGGGTCGAGCCCGTTGACCGGTTCGTCGAACAGCAGCACGCCGGGATCGCCGAGCAGCGCGGCAGCCAGTCCCAGCCGCTGCGACATGCCCAGCGAGAAGCCGCCCGCATTGCGGTGCCCGACCTCATCCAGGCCGACCATGCCCAGCACCTCGTCCGCGCGGGCGGGCGAGAGCCGGTTGGACTTGGCCAACCAGCGCAGGTGGGTGCGCGCCGAGCGGTTCGGATGCACCCAGCGCGCGTCCAGCAGCGCCCCGACCGCGCGCAGCGGCTGCTTGAGCTCCGCGTAGCGCTTGCCGTCGATGCGGACCGTGCCGGAAGTGGGCTGGTCCAGGCCCAGCATCATCCGCATCGTGGTCGACTTGCCCGCGCCGTTGGGCCCCAGGAAGCCGGTGACCCGGCCCGGCCGGACCGTGAAACTCAGGTCCTGCACGGCGACCTTCGCCCCGTAGCGCTTGGTGAGGCCGTCAGCCTCGATCATTGGTTCACTCCTGCCCGCGAACGATGTTCGGTCCCCCTCGTGGCCCGCTGCCGCACGCGGAGCGAGCGGCGGCGGCCGGGCTGCGGTGCGCCGTCGGACCGCACTGCCCCAGACTGCCCGGCCGGGGCGGCGCCGAGCATCGAGCTTACGGCCAGGATCCGCATCGACCGTTCGGCGGACCCGGCCGCGCGGAGGAGTCCACGGCAGCACCGCTCCCGCGCGCATCGGGGATCCCCCGGATCTTCCCCGGCGCGCGGGTCAGCGGAACCAGCGGTCCAGCGCGGCCGCCGCACCGTCCGCGGTGACCGGGGCCACCACCTCGTCCGCGGCGGCGCGGACCACCGCGGGCGCCTGGCCCATGGCGACCCCGTGCGCGGCCCAGCGCAGCATCGGGAGGTCGTTGTCGCCGTCCCCGGCGGCGAACGTGTCCTGCGGGGCGATGCCGAACCCGGTGCGCAGCTTCTCCAGCGCGGAGGCCTTGGTGATCCCGGCGCCGACGACGGTGACCCACGGTTCGTAGTGGTCCAGCGTGCAGGTGCTGCCGGGCAGCTCGACCCCGGCCATCCGCTCAGTCAGTTCGGCGGGCGCGCGGCCGGACCAGTCGGCGATCAGCCGGGGAACCGGCTCGACGACCAGGTCCGCGTGCGGGACCACCAGCTGCGGACCGTGCAGCAGTTCCGCGGAGAACTCCGCGGTGACCAGGTTGCCGGCGCCGATCCGCTCGGCGGCGAACCGGGCACCGGGCAGCCGTTCCGCGAGGTCGGCGACGACCGGTGCGGGATCGAAGGTCTCAGCGGACTCGATCTCCCCGGTGGCCGCGTCGACCACCACGGCGCCGTTCGAGCACAGCAGGTACCCGCTGCTCAGCTGCAGTTCCTCGGCGACGGGCAGCGCGCCGAGGGCGCTGCGGCCGGTGGCCACCACCACCCGGCTGCCCGCATCGGCGGCGCGGCGGACCGCATCGCGCACCTCGGGAGCGATGCGGCGGGTGGCCGGGTCGAGCAGGGTTCCGTCGACGTCGAGCGCGACGAGGCGCGGGATCCAGCGGGTCACGGGCGACCACACTAGCGACCGCCCTGCGCGATGCGCACATATTCATCCACAGTGGACGGACTTTCCCGGTGGTCACCGGGCCCCGGGTGCGCGCGGGGCCGTGGCAGGATGTGACGCGGCCGACATCCCCTCGCGTTCCGGAAGGCCCCCGTGAGCACGGCATCCGACCAGCAGCAGTGGCCCGGACCGCTGTCGGCCGCCGTCGCCCGGATGTGCACCGATCTGCGCCCGCAGCTGGCCGAACCGACCGCGGACCGGTTCGACGACGTGCTGCGCAGGCTCGCCGCCCCGCTGCAGGTCGCCGTCGCAGGCCGGATCAAATCCGGGAAGTCCACGCTGGTCAACGCGCTGATCGGCCGCCGGGTCGCGCCCACCGACATCGGGGAGTGCACCCGGCTGGTGACCCGCTTCCAGTACGGGACCGTGGACCGGATCGAGGTGGTGCTCACCGATGGCACCCGGCAGGCGGTGCCGTTCGCCCCGGACGGCGGCATCCCCGCCGAGCTCGGCATGGAGCTGTCCGAGGTCTCGCACCTGGAGGCGTACCTGACCAACGCCGTCCTGCGCGAGCTCACCGTCATCGACACCCCCGGCCTGGGCTCGCTGGACGCGGACGCGGCGGGCCGAACCGCGGACCTGCTCGGCGAGATCGACCCGGTCTCCAGCAGCGCCCTGGCCGGTGCCGAAGCCGTGCTCTACGTGCTCACCCAGCAGGTGCGCGCCGACGACCGATCCGCGCTGAGCGCGTTCAGCGCCGCGACCGGCGGAAGCGAGGCGGGACCGGTGAACGCGATCGCGCTGCTGAACAAGGCCGACACCGTGCAGCCCGAGTCCGTGACCGGCGCCGGGTCCGATGTGTGGGCCGCGGCCGGCATCCTGGCGCAGCGCCAGGCCCGACTGCTGCAACCCCGCGTGGCCGACGTGCTCCCGGTCGTCGGCCTGCTCGCGGAGAGCGCGGAGACCGGCGCGTTCACCGCCGCCGATGCCGCCGCGCTGCGCGAACTATCCGGCCTGGACACCGCCACGCGGGAGACGCTGCTGCTGTCCGCGGACCTGTTCACCACCTGGGAATGCGGGGTGGACCCCGCGGTGCGCACCGGACTGCTGCACCGGCTGGACCTGCACGGGGTGCGCTGCGCCCTGGCGGCTATCGAGGAGGATCCGCAGGTCACCGACGGGGCGCTGCGGCGCGCGCTGCGCGATGCGTCCGGGTTGGCCGCGGTGCAGCAGCGGTTGCGCTCGGTGCTGCAGGCCCGGGTGGACGGGATCAAGGCCGCCGCGGCGCTGGCCTCGGTCACGGCGCTCGCCGAGGAACCCGGGGCTGCCGGAGATCCGGGTGCTGCCGATCAGCGGCAGCGGGTGCACGATGCCGTCGAGGCCCTGCTGGCGCGCCCGGAAGCCCACCGGCTGCGGGTGCTGGAAGCGCTGACCGCGATCGCCTCCGGTGCGGTGGAGCTGCCGGACGACCTCGCCGAGGAGGTGCTGCGGGTGGGCAGCGGCGGCGATGCGCGCGAGCAGCTCGGCATGCCGGACGGCGGCGATCAGGACATGGCCGGGTACGCGCTGGAGCGGGCCACCTGGTGGCGTTCCTTCTCCTCGCTGGGCGCGACGCCGGCGCAGAGTCGGATCGCGCACGTCGTGCACCGCGCGTACTTCCTGCTCTGGCAGCAGCTCGGAGCCAGCGCGTGATCCGGCGGTGGCGGCGCGGCGGTTCGGCGGACGGCGGAACCGCGCGCCCGGCCGCTGCGTCCGAAGAGCCGCACACCGACGACACCACCGAGCCGGGAGCCGCCATGACCTCCGCGTGCGCCGCAGATCCGTTCAGCAGGGCGATGGCCGACCGCGAAGCGCTGATCCGGCTGTGCCTGTACGCCCTGGACCGGGCGCGCAGCACCGGGGTGGCCGAGCGGCTCACCGAGGGGCTGGCCCAGGTGGGCGTGCAGGTGCTGCAGCCGGAGGGAGAGCGGTTCGACCCGTCCCGGCACGAGGCGGGCGGCACGGTGCCCGCCACCGACGGGGAGCTGGACGGGCTGGTCGCCGAGACCGAGGTGCCCGGGTTCACCGACGGGCGACAGGTGCTGCGTCCGCCGGTGGTCACCGTCTACCGCGCGGCGCGCGGCACGCCCGGGGGCGGCCCGGCCGGCGAGCGGGGACGGCCGTGACCTCCGGGCACTCGGCTCATCCGGGAGACGTCCCGGGCTCGGCGCTGCCGGTCACCGGTACGCTGCCGCAGCAGGTCAAGCGCGCCCGCGATCAGTTGCTGGCCGAGCTCGCCGAGTTCGATCCCGATGCGGCCGACCGGGTGCGCCGGGTCCGCGCCGCGCGCGGGACGACCCCCTCGGTGGTGGTGGTCGGCGAAACCAAGCGGGGGAAGAGTTCGCTGGTCAACGCGCTGCTGGATCGGCCAGGCCTGTCCCCGGTGGACGCGGACGCGGCCACCGCCTGCCATCTCGTGTTCGAGCACGGTCCGGAGTGGTCGGCCCGCGCCTGCTACCCGGACGGCTCGGAGACCGGCATCGACCCGAACCGACTGCGCGAGCGAGCGGTCGCCGACCCCGCACCGCCGGAGGATGCGGCGGCCGGGATCCCGGGTGCGCGCGAGCTGCGGATCCGCGCCCCGCTGGACCCGCTGGCACAGCTGTCCCTGGTGGACACCCCGGGCGCCGGCGGTCTGACCGAGCTGCACGGCGAGCTCGCGCTGGAGGCCGCCGCCTCGGCCACCGCCCTGCTGTTCGCGGTCGACGCATCGGCCCCGCTCACCCGCGGGGAGCTCGACTTCCTGCAGCGCGCGGGCGAGCGGGTGGAGACGGTGGTCATCGCGCTGACCAAGACCGATCTGCACCGCGGGTGGCGGGAGATCGCCGCGGAGAACCGCGAGCTGCTCACCGCGCACGCGCCGAGGTTCGCCGCGGCGCCGGTCTTCCCGGTGTCCGCACGGATGTTGGAACTCGCGGGCCGAGCACCGGGCCCGGCGGCGGCCGCCGCGGTCCGCGCCGAGTCGGGGATCACCGAACTCCGCGAACACCTGCTGGCCACGGTCGCCGACCGCAGCGCGATGCTGGGCGAGGCCAACACGATGCGGGCGCTGCGCTCCGCGCTGGTGGAGCTGGCCGCGCGATGGGCCGCGGACCGGCGCGCACTGACCGCGGGCGAGCAGGAGGCCGCGGCGCTGCGCAGCAGGCGCGCGGAGCTCACCGCGGCGCGGCGCTCGTCCACCCGGGGCTGGCAGGTGCGGCTGCGCGGGGAGATCCAGCGCACCCGGGTGGAGACCGGGCACGAGGTCACCCGGCAGGTGCGCGAGGTGCAGAGCTGGTTCCGCCGCGCGATCGACGGCGCCGACCGGGGGCAGCTGCAGCTGCTGCCGCAGCAAGTGGACGCGGCGCTGCAGCTGGCCTCCACCCGGGTGGCGAGCGGGCTGTCCGGCACGTTGTCCGCGGTCACCGAGCAGGCGCTGGCCGAACTGTTCTCCGCCGAGGAGCTGGACGTGATCCGCGCGCAGTTCGCCCGGGGCGGCAGGCAGCCGATCGCGCTGCGCCCGCCGGACCGCCGCCCGCCCACCGCGGAGGACAAGCTGCTGGTGTTCATGGGCGTGTCCGGCGGCCTGGGCATCGGCCGGGCGGCGGCGCTACCGCTGGCCGGCCTCGGGGTGGGTGGGCTGAGCCCGGTGGTGCTGCCGGTGACGATCGTGCTGGGCCTCGGCGCGGGTTGGTGGATGGCCCGCACCCGCAAGCACACCGCGGACAAGCAGCACCTCAAGCAGTGGCTCACCGAGGCGATCGCCGATGCCCGCTCCGCGCTGGACCAGCTGGTGGCCGAACAGCTCATCGAGGCGGAGCAGCAGCTCACCCTGGCACTGGACGACGCGCTGACCAGGCGCATCGACGCCATCGACACCGAGCTCCGCGAGGTGGACAAGGCGTTGCGCATGGACGCGGCCGAGCGGACCGGGCAGCTGCAGGAAGTGGACCGCCGGATCGCGGCGGTGACCGCGGGCCGCGAGCGGGCCGACCAGCTGCTCAGCAGCATCCGAGCCGTGCGGGACGGCCGCTGAGCAGCGGCTCCCCCGCGAACTTCACCCGTCCGGGTAGAATAGTTCGGACATTCCGCCCCAGCGCGGAACCCGGCGCGGCTACGCTGCGTCCCAACTCGGCAAGCTGATCCGCAGCCGTAAGGGGCCGCACCGTGTACATCGAGGAGACCGCCGCAGGCGGCGGGGACATCAAGGTCGTCGTCGACGGCGAGGAGTACACCGCGGAGGCCAACCACGACCTGGACGGGGACGGCATCGACGACACGGTGGCCGTGCTCACCGGGGACGGCCACCTCGCCTACGTCGACGAGGACGGCGACGGCAAGGCCGACCTCGTGCAGTCGGTCGATGCGCGCGGGGCGGTCGTGGAGCAGGCCCGCTACCGCGAGGAGACCGGCGACTGGGTGGGCGAGCAGCCGCACCAGCGGCCGGGTCCTGGCGACAACCCGGGTCCCGGCCACAACCCGGGTCCCGGCCACAACCCGGATCCCGGCGACAACCCGGGCCCTGGCGAGCACGGCGCCTCGTCGCTGATGCTGCCCACCGCGGACGGCGAGCACCGCATCGGGCCGCCGACCGAGGACACCGACGACGACGGCGTCCCGGACACCGCGATCATCAGCACCGCGGACGGCACCGCCCTGGTCACCGACGCCGACGGGGACGGGATCGCCGACCAGGTCGTGCGCATCTCGGACAGCGGGGACGTGCTGATCGACAAGCGCACCGCGGGCGGCACGTGGGAGCAGGTCGAGCGCGGCGGGCTCGGCCAGGACGGCGGCTACCTGTCCACCGCAGCACCCACCGACGACGCCTCGTGGACCTTCGGCGAGCCGGCGGGCGGCCCTCCCGAACCCGCCGACACCGATCCGCCCGCCGGAACACCCGGCCGCGGAGCGAAGGGCCTGACCTCCGGTGACGATTCCGGAGCCACCTCGACCTCGGACGACGCCTGGGCATGACCGGTCCGCGCCAGCGGACCCGTTCCGCGGCCCGCAGCAGCGCGGAAAACCGGACGAGACGGACGAGACGCACCGGCAACCGGGTGCCACCCCTGCGGCGCGCAGCCCGGTTCGCCGGAAACCGTGCGGTCCGCTCCGGGCCGCGGCGGCCGGATTCCGCCGGGAGACGCTCGCCGGAACGGATTCTGAATCGATCCCCTTATCGTTCCTGTGAGAGAACGAACAATGCTGATCTCCGTTGAGCGGCGCCTGCGCCGTTAGCCTCGGTGCATCCCTTTCCATTCACCCGGCCAACGCGGGTCGGGCGGATTTTCATTGCAGACGCCGGGGGAGCCTCCGGCGCAGGATCCGGGCTGTGGCGCCCAGTCAGGAGACAGACGAGATGACCGCGTTGACGATTCCCGGTCTTGA
>NZ_JADEYC010000014.1 GCF_015209505.1 Saccharopolyspora montiporae | reverse complement strand
CAGTTCGCTGTTGAGTTCTCAAAGAACACACCCGATAAGCATGAAGCCCAGCCAGGTGAATATTTCTTTCGCGTTTTGCGTTGTTCCTACTTTAGCAGGGCCGGATCTCGGCGTTTTCAGGGGGGTCCCCCGCCTGATCTCCGTGGAGATCGAAGCCGTGCTCAAGTTTGTCAACGCTGCACCAATCGAGTTCACCTCTCTTGGCGACCGCTTCACGTTACCCGGTTCGCTTCGCGGTGTCAAACCCGCGCGCCCCGAGCGGTCTGCGCTCCACGCGATCGTCATGCCGATCGCTGGTCGCTCCCACAGCCGTACCCGCCAGGCTCGTACGTCCTGTTCCGTCCGGCTTTCCGTGCGGCAAGAAATAAGTTACGCACACTCTCCGTGAAAGTCAAATCGCCTGGTCAGACCCTTGACAATCACTCCGGCGGCTAGGTCGTCCTGCCGGTAGGGCGCAGCCACAGCTTCAGGGTCCGCCCGGGACCGGCGGAGTGCACGGCGCGGAGCAGGTCATCGGCGGAAACCGGCGTCGTCCGGCCGACCGGGACCAGTTCGTAGCCCCAGGTGCCGAACTCGCGGAGCACGGCCGCGGGGTCGTCACCCAGCTGCTCGATCGACGACGGGGTGAACGAGCAGACCACCGAGGGGCGGTCCCGGCGGAGCAGGCGGACCAGGCCGCCGAGCGCGCGGTGCACCCGGCCACCGACGTCGACGTGCACCACGGACAACCGCCTGCCCTGCAGCGCGGCGTGGCCTTCCAGCTCCTTGTCCAGCCGGACCGCCGGGACGACACCGCCCGATTCCGCGGCCGTACTGCCCACGGACACGCCGCCCGAGGCGGCCGGTTCCGAGCTCAGCGAACCGACGCCGTCCCAGGCCGCGGCTTCCACCAGCACCAGCTCGCCGCCGGGTGCCGCGGGCACGTTGACCTCGACGTTGTGTTTGAGCAGCTGCATGCTGCGCGAGCAGGGCTCGACGGCGACGACGGTCCCGGTGCCGCCGAGGCGGCCCAGCACCCGGACCGTCTGGTATCCGGCGTAGGCGCCGACATCGACGAAGACGCCGTCCGGTTCCAGGAGCGAATCGATCAGCGCGGAGACGTCGGCATCCCACTCCTGGTTGGACGACAGCCAGGGCAGCAGGACCGCGTCATCGGCGGGCAGCCGCAGCAGGCCGGCGTCGCACAGCACCGGTGCGCTGCCGGTGTCCGCCGATCCGCTGCTGCGCTCGTGCTCGCGCAGCACGATGCGCTGCAACACCTCGGTGCGCTGCAGCGCGTTCGCCGCGTCCCGGCCGGCAGCTTGCGCGGACTCCAGCTGCTCGTGCGCTGCGGCCTGCCGCTGCTCCAGGACATCCATCCGGTCCAGCAACCGCTCGACCGCGCTGGTCAGGCTGTCCATGCGCTCGGCGAGCGCGTCCGAGCGGTGATCGGTTCCCGAGCCCGACTCCAGGTCGCGCAGCCTGCGGTGCTGGTCGGCGAGATCGGCGCGGGCGCGCACCACCCCGTCGTCCACCCCGGCCAGCCGGGCGCTGCTCTGCTCGTGCAGCTGCGCCAGCCGGGCGAGCTCACCGCGCACTGCTTCCTGGTCGCCGTCCTCGCCCTCGTGCTGCCTGCGCAGCACTTCCGACGCGGTCCGCTCGACACCGTCGACGACCGAGCGCAGCACGTCGCGGATGTGCTCGTCGTAGTGCCCGAGCGCCTTGAGCACCGCCTTGCGCAGCGCCGGGGCCATCGCGTTGCGGCTACCGACGCCGACGTCCGGGGCCCGGTGCAGCGCGTGCCGCGCGACGACCAGCGGACGCAGCGGATCATCGAACTGGCCGTGGCTGTCGTGCGCCCACTTCGTGCGCCAGGTCCGGTAGGCCAGCTCGACGCGAGCGCGCACCTTCTCCCCCGCCGCTGCCGGCGGGTGCACGGACACCAGCTGGTCGCGCACCCGCTCGCCCAGCTCGCCCGCGGCCTCCGGATCCTCGGCGAGCCCACGCAGCAGGTCCGCGGCGGCGTCGACGTCCGGCTCGCCGGACGCACCGGGCACCAGCGCGGCACCAGCAGGTCCGAAGAGCTCGGCGACCGCACCGTGTTCGCCGGCGACGACCGGCACACCGGCCCCAGCGGCTTCCAGCAGGCGCAGCACGTTGTGCTCGCCGGCAGCCCCGCGATGCAGCGAGAGGACACAGTCGGCGGCCGCGAGCACGTCCTCGGCCGCGCCGTCGCCCTCCAGGAGGACGACGCGCGGGTCGGCTGCGGTGGCCAGGCGAAGGCGCTCGGCCGCCTCGGGATGCGCCGCCGATCCGCTCGCGGCGATCAGCAGTCGCACGTCGTCCCGGTCGTCGAACGCGGTGCGGAACGCGTTGACCGCGCCCAGCGCGTTGTCCGCCCGCTCGGTGCCGTGATCGGCGAACGCGCCGACGGCGAACTCGGCGGACAGGTCCAGGCCGTCCCGTACAGCTTTGCCCGCGACCGGATCGGGTTCGCCCTGCGGGACCGGGAGCCGCACCACCCGCGGGCCCGGTTCGCCGGAGCCCCGCGCGAGCACCCGCGCGGCCTCGGACAGCACCCAGGTCTCGGCGGTGTCCGCGGGCACCTCCCGGTCCGCGGACGGGCACACGTCGACCACGTAGCGGCCGGCCGGGACCGGGAGATCCGGTTCGCAGCGCAGCACCACCGGGTAGTAGGCGCTGTCCGCCGAGGCGAGCCCGGACGCGTGCACGGCGGCGCGGACGAGCCCGGCGAGCCGTCCCGAACCCAGGATCGCGACGCCGAGCTGGTCGACCAGCGCCGCCTCCCGGGCCGGACCGCGCTGCACGGCGGCCGCGGGAACCCGTCCGCTGGCCACGCCGACTCCGGTGCACCACTCGTGGAACGATTCGGCGCCGGTCCCGAACGGATCGGGGTGTTCGCGGCGCAGCGCGGGATCCGCGGACCACACCGCGGCCGTCCAGCGCGACCCCCCGGCCGCGCGCTGCCGGGCGTCGGCCGGTGCGCACGCCCAGTCCAGGAACTCGGCGCCGTCGGATCCCGGCTCGAAGGGGCTGGCCGGCGCGGTGCCGGCAGACCACGCCTGCAGGTACTCGGTCCGCAGCGGCTCCGGGATGCGCCAGCCGCCGGGCAGCACGTCGAACGGGTAGGGCTCCTCGCGGGCGTAACCGGCCTCGACCAGGGCGGTGCGGTAGCCGGCGCAGAGCCCGGCCAGCACCGGATCCTCGGAGAGCAGCACCCGCGGGCGGTCGGCGTACTCGGTGGACAGCAGCCAGGGCCGCTGCGGTTGGAAACCGGCGAAGTGCGCGCTGCGCAGCGCGGATCCGTCCGCCCGGTAGCCGTCGGCTTCGGCGGTGAGCTCGCGCTGGGCGGCGTTGAACGCGGACAGCCCCACGCCGGGATCGCGCAGCACCTCGTGGTCGACGTGCACCCCGATCCCGTCCAGCAGCGGGGCGTCCGCGGCGGGATCCGCGCGCAACTGCTGCGCCCACGCCTCCAGCAGCGGTTCGGCGCCGGGCCGGACGGCGAAGCAGGCCGGGTCGAACGCACCGGAGCGCGCCAGGTCGCCCGCGTCCGGCCGCAGGCCGTCCGCGGTCAGCGCTCGCAGCACCCGCGGCACCACGGCGACCGGTCGGCGCGGGCAAAGTCCGGACAGCAGGTCGTCGAACGGGGCGTACACCTGCACTGACGGTTCGAAGCACAGGACGGTGCCCCCGCCGGCGAGCAGGTGCTGCAGCAGCAGCGGGCGCAGCGCGGTGCGCAACCCGTCGGCGGTGCAGGACACGGCGAGGCGGGCGAATTCATCGGCTGCGAGCCCGAGATCGGCCGGACGCAGCACCTCCGCGGGCAGCCCGTCCGGATCGGGCTCCGCATCGGCGGCCTCGATCAGCAGCAGCACGAACCGGGCTCCGGGGTGGTGGCGGCGGAACGAGTCCGCGAGCACCCGCGCTGCGGGCAACCGGTCACGCGCCGCCAGCACGCAGCCGACCAGGTCGCCGCCGTCCGCGGATTCTGCGGGCCACTGGAGTTCTTCCGGCTGGTCGCCGCCGGGCGGGGGCGCGGCGGACTCGGGACGGTCGGCGCCGGGCTGCGAATCGGTCACGGTCGGAACCTATCGCCTCGACGCGCACGCCCGACACGCCAGATCCCACCCGAAGCGGCGAGCAGGACCACGTCTTCGGGTGGATCGGTCGGGACGCGGGCGGTACCGCGCCCCGACCTGCCGGATCAGAGCATGGGCAGCAGGGTGCGCAGCTCGTACGGCGTGACGTGGCTGCGGTAGGCGTTCCACTCCTCGCGCTTGTTGCGCAGGAAGAAGTCGAAGACGTGCTCCCCGAGCGTCTCGGCGATCAGCTCGGAGGACTCCATCTCGGCCAGCGCCTCGTTCAGGTTCTGCGGGAGGTTGGCGTACCCGGCGGCGCGGCGCTCGGCGTCGGTCAACGACCACACGTCGTCCTCGGTGGCCGGCTGCAGTTCGTAGCCCTTCTGCACCCCGCGCAGGCCGGCGGCGAGGATCACCGCGTACGCCAGGTACGGGTTGCACGCGGTGTCCAGGCTGCGCACTTCCACGCGCCGCGACGAGGCGCGACCGGGCGAGTACATCGGCACGCGCACCAGCGCCGACCGGTTGGCGTGCCCCCAGCACACGGCCGTGGGTGCCTCACCGCCGACGACCAGCCGCTTGTAGGAGTTGACCCACTGGTTGGTCACCGCGCTGATCTCGCGGCCGTGGTGCATGATCCCGGCGACGAAAGCCCGCCCCACATCGGAGAGTTCGTACGGGTTCTCCGGGTGGTAGAAGGCGTTCTGGTCGCCCTCGAACAGGCTGAAGTGGGTGTGCATCCCCGAACCCGGCTGGGCGCTGAACGGCTTGGGCATGAACGACGCCTTCACGCCCTGGGTGATCGCGACCTCCTTGACCACGTACCGGAAGGTCATCACGTTGTCGGCCATCGTCAGCGCGTCGGCGTAGCGCAGGTCGATCTCCTGCTGGCCCGGCGCGCCCTCGTGGTGGCTGAACTCCACCGAGATGCCCATCGCTTCGAGGGTTTCGATGGCGTTGCGCCGGAAGTGCGGGGCCGCGTCGTGGCTGGCCTGGTCGAAGTACCCGCCGGAGTCGGCGGGACGGGGTTCGCCGCCGTCGTCGGGCAGGTCCTTGAGTAGGAAGAACTCGATCTCCGGATGCACGTAGCAGGTGAACCCGGACTCGGTGGCGCGCGCCAGGGTGCGGCGCAGCACGTGCCGCGGGTCCGACCAGCACGGCGATCCGTCCGGCATGTGGATGTCGCAGAACATGCGCGCGGAATAGTGCTCGCCGTCGGAGGTCTCCCAGGGCAGCACCTGGAAGGTGGACGGATCGGGTTTGGCGACCATGTCCGATTCGTAGACCCGGGCGAAGCCCTCGATCGCCGAACCGTCGAACCCGATGCCCTCGGCGAAGGCGCCTTCGAGCTCGGCGGGCGAGATGGCGACGGACTTGAGCATGCCGAGCACGTCGGTGAACCACAGCCGCACGAAGCGGATGTCGCGTTCCTCCAAGGTGCGGAGCACGAACTCCTGCTGGCGAGTCATGCCCGCAGCCTAAAAGCTCACCGGGCCCGTCGCGTAACCGGACGGCGAACGTCATCGACCGGTAGCCGGAGGTAGCACGCGCGCAACACGGGCGGCGGTTCGCCCCCGGGGACGAACCGCCGCCCGCCCGGAACGTCAGCCACCCAGCGACAGCGCCGCCACCATCAGCGGGACCAGCGACACGATCAGGATCGCGCCCGCGACGTCGAAGACCACGCCCGAGCGGATCATCTTGGTGATCGGCACGGAACCCGAGCCGTAGACGACGGCGTTCTGCGGCGTGGACACCGGCAGCATGAACCCGAACGACGCGCCGAAGGTCGCGGCGAGCGCGGGGATGAACGGGTTGATCCCGGCCGCCACGGCCACCGGGATCACGATCGGCACCACCACCGCCGCGGCGGCCGTGTTCGAGGTCGTCTCCGAGACGACCACCGCCAGCACCACGGCGAACACGGTGATCGCCACCGCGCTGGACAACCCGAGCGCACCGGCGGTTCCCTGGCCGAGTGTCTGCGCGAGCTCGGTGTCCTCCAGCAGCGAGCCGAAGATGATCCCGGTGCCGAACAGCAGCACGGTCCCCCAGTCGATGCGGCTGGCCTCGGTCCAGCTGAGGGTGAACTGCCGCTTGCCCCAGTCGGTGGGCAGCAGGAACAGCAGCGAAGCGCCGAGCACCGCCACGATCCCCTCGTCCAGCCGCTCGCTGATCACGTCGTAGGCGGCGGAGTCGTTGCCGGCGAACAGCGCGACGAATCCCGGCGCGACCCAGAGCCCCACGGTGACGGCGAACGCGACGAGGGTGTTCTTCTCCGCGCGGCTGACCGGGCCCAGCTTCGCGCGCTCGGCGGCCACGTACTCCTCGATGCCGGTGAGCTTGCTGATCTCCGGGCGGTTGAGCAGCAGCAGGATCACCGCGAGCACCACGAACATGAGCAGGCAGATCGGTGCGGCGGCCGCCATCCACTGCAGGAACGAGATCCGCTCGCCGGTGGCCTCCTCGATCATGCCGCGGCCGATGAGGTTCGGCGGGGAGCCGATCGGTGTGAGCAGTCCGCCGACGCTGGCGGCGTAGGCGAGCATGAGCATCAGCGCGGTGCCGACCCGCAGGCGCAGCGGGTCGAATGCGGCCCCTTCGGGCAGCCGCTGGCGCACCAGCTCGGCGATGACCCCGAGGATGCCGACCGCGGTGGGCAGCAGCATCGCGACCGTGGCGGTATTGGACACCACGGCCGACAGCAGCGCGGTGATGACGCCGAACGCGATGATCACCCGCCAGGTGCTGCGCCCGACGCCGGGCATCGACAGGATCGTGAACGCGAACCTGCGCGCCACCCCGTGTCGCAGCATCGCCTGGGCGAGGATGAACGCCCCGATGAAGGTGAACACGGTGCTGGAGCCGAACGGCTCCAGCACGTCGTCCGGGGGCAACACGCCAAGCACCACGATCGCCGCCACGCCGATGAGCCCGCCGATCGGGATCGGCACCGGTTCGCAGACCCAGAGCACGATCACGCCGAGCAGCACCGCGGAGAGCTTGTGCTGGGCCGGGTCGAGCTGGACCGGCAGGAGCAGGAACACGATCGTCAGGACCGGGGCCAGCACCAGGCCGACCGTGCGGCGCGCTCGTTCGAACCGCTCCTCGGACGGCGACAGCACCTGCTCGCCGAGCCCGCGGTACGTGCTGCCGGACAGCAGCACCGACGTGACGTCCTGCGCCGCCCCGGAGGGACCCGCATCGTCCTGTTTGTCCATGCGGTGACGGTAAAGGACAGTGAGCCAGTTCACTATACGGTGAACGTCGGTACTTCCGGCTCATCCGGACCAGCCGCGGGTCCCGGCCGGGCTGCGGTTGCGTCAGTTGCAGCGTTGACCCGGCTCCGGCAGCTCCAGGTCGATCAGGTAGTCCCGGCCCGCTTCGTCCACACAGGAATTACCCTGCAGGAACACCGTGTGCTGCGTGCCCTCGTAGGTCAGCAGACCGCCGCCGAGCGCGTCCGCCAGCTCCTGACCCGCCCGGTAGGGCGTGGCAGGATCCCCCGTCGTGGAGACCACGAGCGTCGGCGGGAGCCCGGAGACGTCCGGCTGCGAGGGATCACCGGTGACCGGCACCGGCCAGAACGAGCACATGTCCCGCGCCGCGCTCGGCGGGTTGCCGTCGTCGAGGAACGGGGCCGCCTCCCGGTAGCGCCGATCGGCGGCGCGGACCTCGTCCGGATCGTGCACCCGCTGGTCGTCGACGCAGTGCACCGCGTCGAAGGCATCCGTGGTGTTGGAGTACCGGCCATCGGGCTCGCGTCCGTAGTAGACGTCGGCGAGCGTGAGCAGCAGGTTCCCGCTGCCCGCGCGCAGCTCGTGCAACCCGGTGTTGAGCTGCTCCCACAGCGAGGGCGCGTACAGCGCCTGGATGGCGGCGGTGGTCGCGTCCTCGTAGGACAGCCTGCGGTCCTGCATCGCCGACGCGGGCTGCTCCACCAGCGGCCGGGTCAGCTCCTGGAACCGGGTGACCGCCGCCGACGGGTCCCGACCGAGCGCGCAGTCGTCCTGCTCGGCGCACCAGGCCGCGAAGTCGTCGAAAGCGCGCTGAAACCCCGCACCTTGAGCCACGAGCTGGTCCACGGTGGACTGACCCGGGTCGATCGCCCCGTCCAGCAGCAGCGCACGTACGTTCCCGGCGAACTGCTGGGCGTACTCCGAGCCGATCCGAGTGCCGTAGGAGAAGCCCAGATAGCTGAGCTTGTCGTCGCCCAGGGCCGAACGCAGCACGTCCAAGTCCCGCGCCACATCCCGCGTTCCGACGTTGGCCAGCAGCTCGGGACCGGTGCGCTCGGCGCACTTGCCCGCGTACTCGCGCTCCTCCTGCTCGGAGCGGGCGACGCCGCTCGGCGAGGAGTCCGCATCGGAGTCGAGCCGGTCGGCGTCGCGTTCCGGACCGGTCAGGCAGTGCACCTGCGGTTCGGAGGCGCCCACCCCGCGCGGGTCGAAACCGACCATGTCGAAGCGGTCCGCGAGTTCGGCGTCCTGACCGGCCATGCTCGCCGCCGCGCTCATCCCGGAGGCGCCCGGCCCGCCCGGGTTGAGCACGAGTGAGCCGATCCGCTCGTCGCCGCCGGTCGCGGGTTTGCGCAGCAGTCCCAGCTGGACGGTCTCGCCATCCGGGGCGGCGTAATCCATCGGCACTTCCAGCCGGGCGCACTCCAGTCCCGGATCCTGGTACAGCGGCCGGTCCTGGGCCGTGGTCGCGTACGTCTCGCACGGCCCCCAGGACAACTCTTGGCCGTAGAAGCGGTCGAGCCCCGGCGGAACCGGACCGGTCGGCCCGTTGCGTTCGGTGTGCGGCTGCAGCGGTTCCGAATCCTGCCCCGGCAGGCTGCAGGCGCTACCGCCCAGCACGAGCACGGCCGCGAGCACGGTCAGTAGGCGGATCACCGTGGGATCGTGACATGGCAGGAGCGGCGTGATTCACACCGGGCAGCACGACACGCGGCCGCGATGTGCGCGAGGATGACGGAATGCCCCAGCTGCGCATCGCACTCGCACAGGTCAACGCATGTGTCGGCGACATCGCCACGAACAGCGCCATGATCCGGAACTGGGCCCGCTCGGCGGTCGAGCGGGGAGCGCACCTGGTCGCGTTCCCGGAGATGGTGCTGTCCGGGTACCCGGTGGAGGACCTGGCGCTGCGCAAGTCGTTCGCCGCCGCCAACCGCGTGGCGCTGGAGCAGCTGGCGGCCGATCTGCAGGAAGACGGCTGTGGGGACGCCCTGGTGCTCGTCGGGCACCTCGGCCGCGACGACGAGGGGCCGCGGAACTCGGCCTCGTTCCTGCACGCCGGTGAGGTCGTGGCGACGTACCACAAGCACCACCTGCCGAACTACGGCGTCTTCGACGAGGCCCGCTACTTCGCGCCCGGGTTCGACCTGCCCATCGTGCGGCTGCACGGGCTGGACATCGGCGCGGTCATCTGCGAGGACATCTGGCAGAACGGCGGACCGGTCGCCGCGCTGGGCAAGGTGGGCGTCGACCTGGTGGTGTGCCTGAACGGCTCGCCCTACGAACGCGCCAAGGACGACGCGCGCACCCCGCTGGTCGCCGGGCGGGCGACCGAGGCGGGCGCTCCGGTGGCCTACGTCAACCTGGTCGGCGCGCAGGACGAGCTCGTTTTCGACGGCGACTCGATGGTCACCGGGCGGGACGGGCGGCTGCTCACCCGCGCCGCGCAGTTCACCGAGCAGCTGCTCGTGCTGGACACCGACCTGCCCGCGGGCGAGCACACCACGACGACCGTGCCGACCGAACCGGGCACCGTGCGCAGCCCGGCGGCGTTCGACGTGCAGCGCATCCTGCTGCAGCCCGACCCGGTGCCCGCCTACGAACCGCTGCCGGCACCACCGGTGGCCGAACCGCTGCCCGATGAGGCGGAGGTGTGGTCGGCGCTGGTGACGGGCCTGCGCGATTACGCGCACAAGAACGGTTTCCGCACCGTGACGCTGGGACTCTCCGGCGGGATCGACTCGGCGGTGGCCGCGGCGCTGGCCGCCGACGCGCTCGGCGCGGACGCGGTGCACGGGGTCTCCCTGCCGTCGGACTATTCCTCGGAGCACTCCCGCTCGGACGCCGCGGACCTCGCGGAGCGGATCGGCTGCCACTACCAGGAGCAGCCGATCCGGGACATGGTCGAGGTGTTCGTCGGCCGGCTCGGGCTCACCGGCTTGGCCGAGGAGAACGTCCAGGCGCGCTGCCGCGGCATCACGCTCATGGCGCTGTCCAACCAGTACGGCCACCTGGTGCTGGCCACCGGCAACAAGACCGAGCTGGCGGTGGGCTACTCCACCATCTACGGCGATGCGGTCGGCGGGTTCGCGCCGATCAAGGACGTGCCGAAAACGCTGGTGTGGCAGCTGGCGAGGTGGCGCAACGCGGAGGCCGAGAAGCGCGGCGAGGTGGCTCCGATCCCGGAGAACTCCATCAGCAAGGAGCCGTCCGCCGAACTGCGCCCGGGACAGGTCGACCAGGACTCGCTGCCGCCCTACGACCTGCTCGACGAGGTGCTCGACCGCTACGTGGAGAGCGACCGCAGTTACGCCGACCTGATCGCCGAGGGCTTCGACGCCGACCTCGTCGAGCGGGTGCTGCAGCTGGTCGACCGCGCCGAGTACAAGCGCAGGCAGTACCCGCCGGGCACCAAGATCACGTTCAAGGCGTTCGGCCGGGACCGCAGGCTGCCGTTGACCAACCGCTGGCGCGAGCTGCGCCCCGACCAGCGGTAGGCACTTCGCTGCGGCACCGGTCACGGCGACTGTGACGTCGTTCCGGCGGGTACCCGTCCGGTCGGCAATCGTGCGAGGCTCTCCGCGCAACCTTCCTCCGACACACCCGGGGACCCGCTGCGCGGGCTTCGAGGGACAAGGACGGTCGACGATGACTGGTGCTCAGAACCCGGCGCAGGCGGAGACCGCCGCGCCGTACGGATCCGGCCCCGCTGGCCGGCGGGTGCGCATCCACCACCTCCAGCAGCTCAAGGAGCGCGGGGAGACCTGGCCGATGCTCACCTCCTACGACATGTACACCGCGCAGATCTTCGACCGGGCGGGCATCCCCGTGCTCCTGGTCGGGGATTCGGCCGCCAACAACGTCTACGGCTACGAATCCTCGCTGCCGGTGACCGTGGACGAGCTGCTGCCGCTGACCCGCGCGGTCACCCGCTCGGCGGAGCGCGCACTGGTGGTGGCGGACCTGCCGTTCGGCTCCTACCAGGGATCCCCGGAGCAGGCCGTGGCCACGGCGGGCCGGTTCATGAAGGAGGGCCGCGCGCACGCGGTCAAGCTCGAAGGCGGCAGGCACTTCGCACCGCAGGTCGAGGCGCTGGTGCATGCCGGGGTCCCGGTCATGGGCCACCTCGGCTTCACACCGCAGAGCGAGCACCGGCTCGGCGGTTACCGCGTCCAGGGGCGCGGGGACCAGGCCGCGGAACTGCTGGCCGACGCCCGGGCTCTGCAGGAGGCGGGGGCGTTCGCCGTGGTGCTGGAGATGGTTCCGGCCGAGGCGGCGCGCGAGGTCACCGCCGAGCTGGACATCCCCACGGTCGGGATCGGCGCGGGCCCGCACACCGACGGCCAGGTGCTGGTGTGGACCGACATGGCGGGCATGAACACCGGCAGCACCGCGCGGTTCGTCAAGAAGTACGCCGACCTGGGCGGGGCGCTGGCCGAGGCGGCCGGCGACTTCGCCGCCGACGTGCGCTCCGGAAAGTTCCCGGCGGCCGAGCACAGCTTCTGAGCCGCCCCGGCCGGGTCGTCCGCCGCGGCGGCCCGGCCGGGTCAGGCCGGCGGGGTGCCGGTGCCGAACGGGCTGCCGCCGAGCTGTTCGCGGTGGTGCGGGGCGTACCAGCCGGACTCGTCGGGGCCCGCGGGCACGATCCCGGACGGGTTCAGCTGCCGGTGCGTCTCGTAGTAGTGCCGCTTGATGTGCCCGAAGTCCACCGTGCTGCCGAATCCGGGCGTTTGGAACAGGTCTCGCGCGTAGTCGCGCAGCACCGGCAGCTCGGCGAGCTTGTGCCGGTTGCACTTGAAGTGCCCGTGGTAGACGGCGTCGAAGCGCACCAGAGTGGTGAACAGGCGGACGTCGGCCTCGGTGATCGTCTCGCCGACGAGGTAGCGCTGCCGGGACAGCCGCTCGGACAACCGGTCCAGCTGCTCGAACAGGCGGCGGAACGCCTGTTCGTAAGCCCGTTGCGTGGTGGCGAACCCGCAGCGGTAGACGCCGTTGTTCACGTCCTCGTACACCGCGGCGCTGATCTCGTCGATCTGCTCGCGCAGTCCCTCCGGGTACAGGTCCGGGGCGCCGGGCCGGTGGAACCGGGTCCACTCGGTGGACAGGTCGAGGGTGATCTGCGGGTAGTCGTTGCTGACCACCCGGCCGGTGGGCACGTCCAGGATCGCCGGGACCGTGAACCGCCCGGCGAAATCCGGATCGGCCGCCAGGTACGCCTCGGACAGGAACGCGATGCCGGTGCGCGGATCGCGACCGCCCGGATCCAGCGTGAACCGCCAGCCGCGGTCGTCCCGGATCGGATCGACCACGCCCAGCGAGAGCACGTCCTGCAAGCCCAGCAGCCCACGCACGATCAGCGAGCGGTGCGCCCACGGGCACGCCAGGCTCACCACCAGGTGGTAGCGGTCGGCCTGCACCGGCCAGCCCGAGGAGCCGTCGGCGGTGATCCGCGCGGTGAACCGGTTCGGCTGGCGGACCCACTCGCCGCTCCGCGCGGTCTCCCCGGCGAACTGGGCCGATGTACGCTGCGCATCGGTCATGGCACCCACGGTAAGCACCCGCCGCCGCGGCGAACACCCGCCGGTCACATCTCGGCGCGGCGGCCTCCGTCGACCGTCCAGGCGGCGCCGGTGACGAACGACGCGCGCGGCGAGAGCAGGAACGCCGCGACCGCGGCGAGCTCGTCCGGATCCCCCGAGCGACGCAGCGCCGTGGCCCGCTCGGCCTGCTCCTGGCCGGCGGGGTCGGCGGCGGCCAGCGACCGGGCGCGTTCGGTGTCGAACCGGCCGGGCAGCAGCGCGTTGACCCGCACCCCGCGCGGCCCGACCTCGTTGGCCAAATCCTTGACGAAGCCCTGGGTCGCGGGGCGGGCCACGTTCGAACTCGCCAGCCCCGCCAGCGGTTCGGCACCGGACGTCGAGGTCAGCACCAGCACCGAACCGCCCTCGCCCAGTTGCCCGGCCACCTCGCGGGCGAGGCGGATCGGGGCGACGGCGGCGATCTCCAACCCGCGGCGCAGCGTGTCGTCGTCCATCGCCGACGGCATGCCCGGCGGGGGCCCGCCGTGGCTGACGAACAGCCCGTCCAGCCGACCGAACCGCTCCCGCGCGCGCTCGACGAGCAGGTGCGGCGCGGCCGGATCGGTGAGGTCGACCGCCGCCCCTTCTGCCGACTCGCCCAGTTCGCGCACCGCGGCAGCGGTGTTGTCCGCGTCCGAGGAGGAGACGACGACGCGCGCCCCCTCGCCGACCAGTGCCCGCGCGGTGGCGAAGCCGAGCCCCTTGCTGGCGCCGGTGACGATGAAGCAGCGCCCGGAAAGATCCAGATCCATGCTCCCGAGCCTAGGCACCGGCCCGGGACGGCTCACACGTCGGTGATCCGCAGGCCCGCGTGCGCCTTGTACCGGCGGTTGATCGCGATGATGTTCGCGGTCAACGCCTCGACCTGGTGCGCGTTGCGCAGCCGCCCACCGTAGATGCCGCGCACCCCGGGGATGACCCCGGCGAGCTCGCGCACCACGTCGGTGGCCTCCCGGTCGTCGCCGAGCACCAGCACGTCCAGGTCCACGTGCGGCACGTCCAGATCGGCCAGCGTCACCGCCGAGACGTGGTGGAACGCGGCCGTCACCCGGGAGTCCGGCAGCAGCTGCTCGGCCTGCTCGGCGGCGCTGCCCTCCTCCACCGGCAACGCGTACGGCCCCTTGCCGTCGAAACCGAGCGGGTTCACGCAGTCGACGACGATCTTGCCCGCGAGTTCGGTGCGCAGGCTGCGCAGCGTGTCCGCGTGCCCGTCCCAGGGCAGCGCCGCCAGCACGATATCCGCCTCGGCGGCGCATCCGGCGTTGTCCCGGCCGGCCACGTCCCCGCCGCTGGTCGCGGCGATCTCCTGGGCCGCTTCCTGGGCCCGGTCGCTCTTGCGCGAGCCGATCAGCACCCGCAGCCCGGCCTGCGCCCACCGGATCGCGAGCCCCTTGCCCTGCGGACCGGTACCGCCGAGCACTCCCACCGTCATGTCCTGCACGCCAGCCACTGCTGCCCCTTTCGTCCGTCCGATGCGCCTCCACGATCGACCCCGCGAACCGCGCCCGCCACAGTCGGGGGGTGTGCGTCAGGCCACTTCGAAGGCCACGGTCCGGGTGTCCGGATCCGCCCGCACCAGCCGCACCCGGACGCGGCTGCCCTCGCCGGGCACACCGGAACACGGCGCGATCACCGGCGGATCGGCGATGTAGACCTCCCCCGCGGACCCGTTCGCCGAGCGCAGCACGGTCGCCGGGAACTCGGCGCCCACCCGGTGCGCCAGCGACCACGCCTGCACCTGGTCGATGCAGGCGCGCTCCACCCGGGCGGCGACCCGGTCCGAGCCGCCCATCGCCGAGGGCAGCTCGGCCAGCGCATCCCGCGCCCACCGCGGTACATCGCGCCCGTCCGCGGTGGCCAGGCAGACCTCCGCCGCGAACCGGTCCACCAGCCTGCGCAGCGGTGCCGTGACGTGCGCGTAGGCGGCACCGATCCCGGCGTGCCCGGTCTGCGCCGGGGCCCCGCCGTCGAACGCGGTGTACCCGGCACCGCGCAGCAATCGTGCAGCCGCCACGTGCACCGCCAGCGCTTCCGGGCGGTCGGCGGGCAGTGCGGCCAACGCGCCCCCGGCCGACGTACCGGACGGCCAGTGCACGCCGAGCCGGTCGGCCGATCGGCGCAGACCCGCGACCACGTCCGGCTCGGGATCCGGCACGGTGCGCAGCACACCGGTCCCGGCGGACAGCATCATCTCCGCAGCGCACATCCCGGTCAGCAGCGAGATCTCGGCGTTGTACTCCTCGACCGCGGGCCGCGGGCGCAGCATCAGCCGCCAGCCGCCGGCTCCGTCCGGCTCCACCTGCTGCTCGGGCAGCCCGAGTTCGATCGCGCCGCGCTGCGCGGCCTGCTTGCGGCGCAGCCGACCGACTTCCGGCAGCAGTTCGATCGACGGGTGCGCCACACCGAGCCCGAGTTCGCCCTGCACCCCGCGGTAGTCGAGCCGGGCCGTGGACCGCACGATCGCCCGGCACACCGACACCCGCACCGGCAGCGCATCCGAGTCCAGGTCGAACGTCCACAACACCGCCGGGCGCACCGCACCCGGCAGCAGGCTCGCACCGTCCTCGGCCAGCCCGTCCGGATGCAGCGGGACCTTGCCGTCCGGTAGGTACAGCGTCTGGCCGCGCCGCCGCGCTTCGGCGTCCAGCGCGCCGCCCGGGGTGACGAACGCGGCCACATCGGCGATCGCGTAGTGCACCCGGTATCCGCTGCGCCTGCGCTGCAGCACGACCGCCTGGTCGAGGTCGCGCGAGCCGGGCGGGTCCAGCGTCACCAGCGGGAGGTCGGTGGCGTCGCGCCGCCTGCCGGGCAGGCCCGCCACCGGGCGCTCCAGCTCGGCCAGCGCCTCGGCGGGATAGTCCCGGGCCAATCCCAGTTCCGCGCGGACCGCAGCGAAATCGGTCTCCGCGCCGCACGTCGCGGCGGCGCCGAGACCGTCCCCTGCCGGTGTCCGCGGCACGTCGGGCTAGTCCCCCTGCTCCCAGCGCTCGTCGGACTCGTCGGCCTGCTCGGTGCGGCGCGCGGCGATGTCCAGGGCGTGCGCGGCGGTCTCCCTGTCCGGGTAGGGGCCCAGCCGGTCGGCCGCGCGGCAGCCCGCCTGCGGTTCGACCCGCTGGTGCTTCAGGCAGTAGTACCAAGCGTTCTGGCCCATGACGGCAAGCCTCGCACGCGGGCGCGCGGGTGTCACTGGCCCGTGAGTCCATCGGGGCCGCGGCACCACCCGCACGGCGGTCACCACTGCTGCGGCGCCGGGGCGGCCGGGGGCGGCTGCTGCCCGTCGGGCGGGTTGCGCGGGATCGGATCCAGGCAGGACACCAGCACCCGGTGGTTCTCCGGATCCGGCACCCGGCTCCCGTCGCGCAGCCGGTACTCCAAATCGCCACCGTCCCCCACTTCGATGGTGCAGCCGACTTCGGCCAGCTGGTCCTCGTCCAGGTCGGCCAGCCACTCGTAGCGGGACGGGACGACCCGGTACACCGGCCACTGCAGGTACCCGTAGGCCTGGTGGAACTCGGCGAGCAGGTTGCGCATCTGCTGCTGCCACGGCAGCGGCATGTTCTCCGCCAGCGAGCGCGGCAACACCGCGTACCCGCCGTCCACCCCGGGTCCCTCGCCGGCGAGGTAGTCACCGAGCGGTGTGCTGGATGCGGGCGGGCCGGTGTGCCGCGGGATCGGGTCCGGTGTGAACATGATCAACCCCTCCGGTGGTCGGGCGGACCGCCGTGCTCATCGGCCGGCGCCGCTCGCGGGGACGGCTGCGGCTTCCGCGGCGGGTGCTTCGTCGGCGGGCCGGATCACGTGCGGCAGCAGCTCACCGCTGTCCCACATCTCGGTCACCTCCACCTCCTCGCCGGGCTGCGGCGCGTGCACCACCTCGTCATCGCCCAGGTAGAGCGCGACGTGATGCACCGCCTGCGGATCCCGCCCGTAGCCCCAGAAGACCAGATCACCGGGCTGCGCCTCGGCCAGCGGGACCGGGACCCCGCCCTCGTCGTACTGCGTCTGCGAGTACTTCGGGATCTCCACGCCGGCCGCCTTCCACGCCTGCTGGGTCAGTCCCGAGCAGTCGAACACGTCCGGGCCCGCCGCTCCCCACACGTACGGGGCGCCGACGTTGCCGACCGCGTACTCCACGGCCTGCCCGGCCAGGACGCTCGGGCTCGGCAGGTCGTCGCAGCCGGTGATGCCCTCCACGTCGCCCTCGGTGCTGACCAGGTGGGCGGCCATCGGCTCCCATTCGTGGTAGCGCATCGGGAAGGCGGAGCGCTCCACGCGCTGCGCCGCGGTGCCCGGACGCATCTCCTCCCAGCCCGGGATTTCCACCAGCACGTCGTAGAACTTGTGCACCTGGTACTCGACGTCGGTGACCTGCGCGACCGTTCCCCAGCCCATGGACGGGCGCATCTGGAATATGCCCAGCGAATCCCGGTCGCCGTGCGTCAGGTTGGCCAGGTTGGACTCGGTCTTGCCCGCCTGGATGGCGATCTGCCAGGCGCGCGGGGGGAGCTGCCGCTCCTGGCCGATCTCGATGATCCGCTGCGCGATGTCCACCGACTCGCCGTCCAGCGAGGCGGCGTCGCTCTCCCCTCGGCCGGCGCCCTCGCCCCACGGCCCGAGCCCGGCCGCGCAGCTCGTCCAGTCGCGCTGCGACCCGCCGGTGGCCCCGAGCAGGGCGGTGAGCACCCCCACCCCGAGCAACCCTGCGAAACCCGCGAACACGACCACCGCAACCACGAGTTTCCGCATGTCAACCTTCCCTGTCGTAAGTGGCCACGCGCCAGCCGTCAGGTGTGCGGTTCACCGTCACGCGCAGCGGACCCAGATCGGTGGGCACCCGCACGACCATCGAGGTGCTGGTGGCGGGACCCGGTTCGGGCCGCCCGGTGACGGCGCTCGGGGCGTTGGCCGGATCGACCGACGCCATCTCGGTGATGAACTCGTCCGTGGTGTGCGGCCGGAGCCCGTCCAGCCACCGCTGCTCGTCCATGCCGGGGCGGAAGGCGGTGAACCGCTGTGCCCAGGCGTCCGCGACGGCCACTCCCCGCGGTGACGGGCGGGCCGGCGGCGGGGCGTTCTGCGGGACGGACAGCGTCGGCGGCGACTTCGGCTGCGTCGGCGCCTCGGCCCGCACGTCCCCGCCGGGCTCGGCGGTGTACGTCGGCGACCGCTGCTGCGGCGGCGGATCCGGGAGCAGCAGCCCGACCACCGTCGCCGCGCCCACGACCACGACCAGCGCCACCACCAGATGCCGGGGCGAGCGCAGCGGCCAACCCCACAACCTGCGGTACACCGCTGCCCGCCCGCGGTGCGTGCGGATCGGCATCAGGTGCTCCTCTCCACGGCCGGGCGTCGGGGTCCGGACCGGTCACCCATCGGCCACCTCCAGACCGCGCGACGGCCGGTAGATGACGTTGACCGGGCGTCCGGCCACCACTTCGTTCTCCGAACGGCGCGGCTGCGGACCGGGTCCCGGATCGGGCGCGCCCCGGTCCTGCTCAGCGGCGACCCGGGACGGCACGAGCACCGGATCCTCGTCCGCGCGGTCCCAACCGGCCTCGGCCACCGGGTTCGTGTCCACGACCCGGCTGTCCGACCGCGCCTCCGGCAGCGATCGCGCGCCCGCGCGCCGCTCCCGGTCGCCGGAGCCGATGGGGATCGCCGCGCTGGGGGCCTGCGGATCCGCGGCGGGCGGCTGGTCCAACCGCTGCGCCGTGGCCGCCACCGAGTGGTGCTCGGCTTCCGGCCTGCGCCGGCCCGTCCCCGCCCCGGCCCCGTGCTCGGGCTCGGCGTCGCTGGTGCGCACCTGGTCCCAGAACTCGTCGCTGCCGTCGGCGGACCCGTCGCCGCGCCGCCTGCCGCGGAACCGGGAGAACACGCTCGGCGGGACCCGCTGGTCGCGCATCCCGGAACGGCCGACGGACAGCTCCACCATCTGCCCCATCCGGCGGACCGGGCGGCCGATCATCAGGAACACGATCGTCACCAGCGCGGCCAGCAGGATCTGGGTCAGCGGCGAGAAACCGCGCCCCGGGGCGAAAATCCAGGTCAGCACCAGGGTGTGCAGGCCGGCCATCGCGGAGATCATCACGACGTTGAGCACCGCGGCGCCCGCGATGCGCCCGACGGTGCGCAGCACCTGGTGGTGCACGATCGCGACCAGGCCGATGAGCGGTCCGGCCAGGATCAGCACCCGCAGCATCACCTGCGCGAGCAGGATCGCGGCCTTGGCCAGCAGTTGGAACGAGGCGAACGCCAGGCTCTGCACCATGGCGAGCCCGCCCGCGCCGATGCGGCTGCCGTCGACGCCCTGGAAGTAGCCGTAGGTGCTGCCGGTCTGCCCGGCCACATCGCGAAACTGCTGCTTCTTCGGCTCGGGCGACCCCTGGTCGGCGCCCTCGTTGACCTCTTCCTTGGTCCACGCCTGCGCGGTCAGCAGATCGCGGCCGAGTTCGCGCGCCTGCGGCGCGTCCGGTGAACCGAACGCGCCGCGCAACCAGTTGTCGTAGATGACCCGGTCGTGCAGCAGAGTGGGCAGCGCATTGCTCTCGTCCACCCCGACCTCGCTGAGGAAACCCGCCTGCACCGCCGACGTTCCGGTGATGACCACCTCGTCCAGCGCGTGCGTGTACACCAGTGGCGTCAGGTAGGTCGCCGAGGCGAACCACAACCCGGCCAGCGCCCACATGCTGCGTTTGCCGATGGTGGCCAGGTCGCCCTGCCAGATGTAGCGGAACAGCAGCACGGCCAAGACCAGCGCCACCAGGCCGAACCACGGCGCGAAAACGCTGTCGTACAGGGCCACCGTGCCGGTGGCGATCAGCTCGTCGAGCGGGTTGAGCAGGTCCCCGTTCAGCAGCGCGTAGTGCAAGCCGTTCGTGGCACCGACCAGGTTCTTGGCGATGTCGAACAGCTCGTTGCCGACCCAGGTGTCGGCCAGCGCGTCCGGGTTGGTGATGCCCTGCGGTCCGCAGCCCAGGTCGTAGGTGTTCCAGACCAGACCGGCGTAGCCGACCTCGTCGTAGGCGCTACCGGGTTCGCCGATGCCCATCGGCGCGGGGTCCAGCGCGCCGACCATGCCCGATCCGGGCCGTTCCGGGTTCGGCGGTTCCTTGCAGTCCGAACCCTGCGCCCACGCGGCGGAACCGAACGCCAGCTGCGCGGCCAGCACCCCGGTCAGCAGCAGCAACGCGCCGCGCACCGGGATGCGGAACCGCCGCAGCAGCAGCGCGCAACCCGCGACCGCGACGGCCGCGAGCGCCAGGAGCGCGACCCCGCTCACCGGGCGTCGTCCCCACCCCGCTCGCCCTGCTGGCGGGCCGAGCGCTCGCCGTCGTCATCGCCGTAGCCGATGCCGACCGATTCCAGCTCGAACTCGTCGAAGTCCTCGAACTCCGCGGAGCGGTCGTCGACGTCCGGGACCGCCGCGCCGATGGGCCGGGCCGGATCACCGCGGTCGGAGTTGGCGCCGTCCCCGCCGGCGCGCAGCTCGCGCCGGTCGACCGCGTCCTTGGCGGCCGGTGTGGTGTCCAGCGCCTCGCGGAGGTGTTCCAGGTGCGGACCGGAGAAGTCGATGCGGATCTTCTCCACTCCGCCCGCGCCGTCCCCGAAGATGAACTGCCGCGGTGCGCGGTCCCGTTCGGTGCTGTTGCGCGCCGGACCCGGCCTGCGGCCGAGCGCGGCCACCACCTGCTCGTACCCGGCGTCGACCGGAACCTTGAGCAGCCGCAGCGCATCGGCCTGCGCCTGCTCGTCGTCCAGGCGCCCGATGAACACCGAATCCAGCAGCGAGACGAAGCCCTGGATGCGCAGGAAGTCGTCCGGGATCTGGCTGGACAGCAGCACCCGCACGTTCCACTTCCGCGAGTCGCGGGCGAACCGGTTCATCAGCACCCGGCCGGTCGGCACCTCGGACAGGAAGAACGCCTCGTCGATCCACACGCCCTTGCGCTCGTCCTTCGGCCGTTCGTACAGCGAGCGCTGGGTCAGCCAGGCGGCGAGGTTGAGCATCTGCACGCCGAGCGCCTCGGCGTCGGTCCAGTGCTCGCGGCCCACACCGTCCTTGGGCAGGTTCAGCCCGGCCATCGTGAGCACGGTGAGCCGGTCCTCGCGGTGCTCGGAGTACGGGTCGGCGTCGGCTTCCGGGATGAGCAGCGACATCCGCTCCCGGATCTCGTCGAGGAAGTCGGCGACCACGATCGCGTGCTCGTGGTGCTCGCTGGCGTCCCGGCGCAGCGCCTCGAAGACCATGCCCGGGTGCGCATCGGCCCGCCCGCCGACCGCGCGGACGGCGCGCAGCAGCACGATCCGGGTCTGCGGCAACCGGGCGACCTCGAAGGGCAGCAGCCCGGTGAGCACGTCGAGCACGAGTCGCCTGCGGGTGGCCGCGGCCAGCGCGCGCTCCCGCCGCCAGCTGCGTTCCGGATCGTCCTCGTCGACGAAGTGCTCCAGCTCCGGCTCGGCCACCACCCGGTACGGGTTGAGGATGCCGGGCTGGGCGTTGAGCAGGTTGATCGGCCGCGCGTAGGGCCGCAGTTCGGGCAGTTTGCACAGCTCGGCCAGCGGTCCGGACGGGTCCAGCAACGTCCAGGTCCCGCCGGCGCGCAGTGTCTTGTACACGATTCCGCCGCCGAGGAACGACTTCCCGCCGCCGAGCCCGGCGACCAGGGCGGTCAGCCCGGACGCGTCGCGTACTTCCTGCGCCATCCACGGATCCCAGGCCACCGGACGCCGAGTCGCGGTGCACGTCTCGCCGAGCAGGATGCCGCGCCGGTCGCCGACCTCGGCAGTGGCCTGCGGAACGCCGGACGCCGCCCACACGACCGAACCGCGGCGCATGTAGGCACCGTTGGCCAGCGGTTCGCCCGGGATGAACTCGCGGGCCATCGCGTACTGCGCTTCCGGGTGCTCGATGGCGATCTTGGGCTTGTACAGGTCCAGCAGCTGCTGGGCCAGCCGCAGCGCGTCGCGCTCGGTCGGACCGGAGACCGCCGCGCGCCACCAGGAGCGCACCCGGGTGGCCAGCGCGGTGAACCCGGTGGTCATCTCGTCGTCGATCTCCAGCACCCGGCCGGCCTGGCGGGCCAGCGAGGTCGGTGGCTCCAGCCCGTGCTCCTCGGTGTAGTGCCGCACCTGGGAGCGGACCTTGTTCATCTGCCGCTGCAGCTCGCCGCCGACCTCCTCGGGCCGGCGGACGTAGATGCGCGCCGACCACTCCACGGGCGCGGGCAGCCGGTCGGAGTGCTGCATCCACGGATCGTCGATCTCCGGGATCTGCAGCCCGTGCGACTGGCCCACGGTCAGCAGCGCCACGTGCCGGGTGATGCCGGCGTTGGAACCGGTGCGCCCGCGGACCGTCACGGTCGGCGCGTACGGCTCCTGGTGCATGTCCGAGGCGTCGGTGAACGACGCGAGGTCCTCCGGTTCCCACGGCGCTCCCGGGACCGCGGGCAGGTTGCGCGGCGCAGGCAGGCCCAGCGAGCAGGACCGGTGCATCAGCCAGGAGACCTCCTCGGCGGTGACCGGACGCCCGTCCAGCCCCGCCGAACCGATCACCTGGTCCAGGTGGTCGATCTCGCTGTCCAGCGCGACGAGCTCGGCATCCACCGCCTCCGGGAACACCCGCTGCAGCAGCGGTGCGGCGCGTTCCACCGCGCGGTCCACCACGTTGCGGGTCTGCACCTGGACGCCGAGGTAGACCTCCTTCTCGGCCATGGAACGGCCCATCAGCTGCTGCTGCTCACCGACCATGTAGTCGTCGAAGCTCAACGCGTCCGGAGTGTCCGGCAGCGGGTTGCGCGCGTTGTGCACGTGCGCCTCGGCCCACATCCGGATCGGGTACGGGCGGTTGGTGACGCGCAGGTGCATCCACCGGCCCTGCAACTCCGCGTATTGGCCCGCGATCGCGGCGATGAGGTCCTGGCGCTGCGAATCCGAGCGGAACGACCAGCGCTGCGGGGACAACCGGTACCAGGCGAACACGTCCTGACCGGTGCGCAGCAGGTGGCCGTCGATGGACCGGGCCGCGATCGACGGGGTGTACTGCGGGATCGACTGCTCGTCGCCGAGCCCGCGGGGCTGCTTCTTCTTGGCTCCGCCGCCCTTGCCGGTGGAGCCGCGGACCGCTCCCGGCATCTGGTTCGTGTTGCGCTCACGGCCTCGCCGGCGACCGAACACCCCGAACCTCCTTGCTACGAGTTCGCCTGCTGGAAACCGCGTCGCGCCGGCCGCCGCGGCCGGAACGCGCCCGCTGCCGCCGCTCCGGACGCCTGCGCCCGGTTTCGGCCGGGCGCGGCCGGTGGTTCCGGACCCGGATCTGCGCGGCGCTGGCGGCACCTCCGGTGCCGGAACTCCGCTCCCGGGGCGCGGTCAGTTCGCGCAGCCACATCACCAACACCGCGCTCAACGGACGTTCGTGACCGATGCGCGAGCAGATGACCTGGGTGAGCGCGACCGTGATCACCACGGCCCACCCGGTGGAGATGAATCCGAAACCGATGCCCATCCGGCGCTCGACGGCCAGCACCAGCAGGAACACCACGAGACCGACACCCCAGGCCACGTAGCGCGCCCGCCACGGGAAGGTGGCCCGCGGCGGGCCGAGCCACACCGCATCGACCCGGTAGACCTCGTCATCGGTGCGAACGCGCACTGCTGATCACCCGCTGGTGGAGAACAAGCCGGCGATGAACGTGCCGATGTCCACGCCCGCGCCGTTGACGGCCAGCCCGATGATCGCCAGCGCGACGATCACGCCGCCGACCCGTCGCATGACACCGGCGTTGTCGCCCTTGCCGCCGCCGAGCCACAGCAGCAGCACGGCGACCGTCAACAGCAGCAGGGGCAGCAGGTTGTCCAGGATCCACCTCTGGATGCCACTGGTGCCGACTTCCTGCTGCGCCAGCACATCCAGTTGTGCCAGTGCTTCCAGCGACATGACGGTCATCTCGTTACCCCTGGGTGCGCTTCAGTGTCGTCGGGCCCGGTACCTCGGCACACCGGGATTCCCCCGGCACGCAGGTACGAGTAGAACATGATGTGGTGACCAGAAGTTAGTGGTTGTCCGCTGCGGTGTGCTCGGACCACTCCCGGGACAGCCCGGACCGTCCTGCGGCGAATGGGCCGATCGAGCGTGCTCCATCCCGCGCACCGCGGCGGAAAGCCGCCCCACGACCGGTTTCCCGACCGCAGGACCGGTACCCGGTCACTCGGTTGCGAGTCCGTTCGTCACGCACCGTGCACCTGCTCGTGGACAGTGGATCTCCCCACATGGCGCCAGATGCACTCGTCCGGATCACGTGAAACCCGCGCCGCAGCACGGCGATCCGGCCGGGTGATCTTGACTCGCGGACTCAGCGTAACGGGTCCCGCCCGAGGCACTCGGTGCAGGTCCGTGCATTCCGCGTCACCAGGGACGATCATGCCACACCCGCTCGGCGGCCAGTGGCGGATCCGAGCAACCGGAACAGCAGGTCGGGGCGAAATGCCGGATGTGGCGCGGGATGCGGCGGAACCACCCGCCGTGGCGCGGGACGAGGACGCGGCGAGCACGCGGCGGGCAGGGCCGTTCGGAGCAGCGGACAGGTCCGCTCGGCGCACCGCGGCGCTGCGGGAGTGGTGCGGATCATGCGCGAGGGCGGATGGGTCGACCTGCGAGGCGGGGCGGACCTCCGTCTCAACGTCTGCTCGCCCCTCGGAGACCGGCGGTTCGCCGCGATCCGCCCGACCGACGACGGTCGGGATGGAGACGTGCTCGGCGGGAAGGGGCGGATGAGTCGGCCTGTAAGCCGGATTCTGTTCCCGGGTGCTTCGCAGCGACCCGTTCGGCGGCCATCCATCTCGACCTGCCGTTGCCGACAGGTTCGTGCGGTCTACCCGCGGACCTCGGGCGGGCAACCCTCGAACGTCCGCGCAGGCGCGCGCAGCGCCCTCTTGACCTTGCTCCGGGTGGGGTTTGCCGAGCCGCCCCGGTCACCCGGGGCGCTGGTGGTCTCTTACACCACCGTTTCACCCTTACCCGGCGGGCGAACCCGCCGGGCGGTCTGCTTTCTGTGGCACTTTCCCGCGGGTTTCCCCGGGTTGCCGTTAGCAACCACCCTGCCCTGCGGAGTCCGGACTTTCCTCGACGGGCGGAACCGCCGCGGCCGCCCGGCCGACTCATCCGCTCCGCCCGAGTTTAGCCGGGAGCGCGCGCGGCGCGCCGATCAGGCCCGCGAGCGGTCCCCAGGAGTCCGGCGCTCTCGACTCAGGGGCAGTGCGTCGTGTCGTTGACCAGGCGCACCGAGGCGTTGCCATCCGGGTAGAACTCCGCGACGGACAGCGACGCGAGGTCCAGGTGCAGCCGGTAGAACACCGACGGCCCGGCATCCAGGGCCGTGCGCAGCACCGACTTGATCGGCGTGACGTGGCTGACCAGAACCAGGGTCCGACCGGCATAGCGCTCCAGCAGTCGGCCGCAGGCCACGCCGACCCGCTCGTGCACCGCCTCCAGGCTCTCCCCGCCCGGCGGTTCCGCGCTCGGATCGCCCAGCCACCCGCGGTGCAGCTGCGGGTACTGCGCCGCCGCTTCGCCGAACGTCAGGCCCTCCCAGCCGCCGAAGTCCGTCTCCAGCAGGCCGTCGTCGGTCTCCAGCTGACCACCGGTCGCCTCGACCACCGCCTGCGCCGTCTGCCGGGCGCGGGCCAGCGGGGAACAGATCACCGGGAGCGGCTGTTCGGCACCGAGCACCTCCGCCTCGGCCGCCAGCCGCTTGGCCGCCGCGGCGGCCTGCTGCGCACCGAGCGCGGTCAGCTCCACGTCACCGCGGCCCGAGTAGCGCTTGTCCACCGACATCGCGGTCTGACCGTGCCGCAGCAGCAGCAACCGGGTCGGCGCCCCCACGGCGCCCAGCCACGATCCCGCCGAGGTGGTCGGAGTGGAGGTCGCGTCCTGCGCAGCCGGGTCCTGCCCGGTTTCGGGCGTGGGCTCCGGCGCGGGATCGGACCCGCCGCGCTCCTGTTCGTCCATCGCCCGGTTCGCGAGCCGGTCGGCGTCGGCGTTGTCCGCGCGCGGCACCCACTCCAGGCGCACCTCGTCGTACCGGTCCAGCAGCTGCCGCGCCTCGACGGCCAGCTGCTGCAGGTTCTCGTGCTTGATCCGCCAACGCCCGGACATCTGCTCGACGACGAGCTTGGAATCCATCCGGACCTCGGCAACCCGGGCACCGAGATCGGCCGCCGCCGCCAGCCCCTCGATGAGCCCGCGGTACTCGGCGTGGTTGTTCGTGGCCCACCCCAGCGGAACGGACCGCTCGGCGAGCACCGCCCCGCTGTCGGCGTCGCGCACCAGGGCACCGGCCCCGGCCGGGCCGGGATTGCCGCGGGACCCGCCGTCGGCCTCGATCACCACGCGCGAACTCACCGGCCGGACCCCCCGGTGCGCACCAGGATCGCGCCGCACTCGGCGCAGCGGACGACGTCGTCGGCCGCGGCCTCGCGGACCTCCACCAGCGCGGCCCGATCGAGTTCCAGCCGGCACGCCTCGCACCGGCTGCCCTGCAACGCGCCGGCACCCACGCCGCGCTGCGCGCGGACCCGGTCGTAGACGGCGAGCAGGTCCTCCGGCAGTTCGGCGACGATGCTGTCCCGGTCCTCGCGGTAGCGGGACTCGGCGGCGTCCAGATCGGTGAACGCCTCGTCCCGGCGCCGCTGCGCATCGGCCAGCCGCTCCTCGGCCGCGTCGACGGCCTCCCGCGCCTTCGACACGTTGGTGTCCAGCGCCTCGCGCTGCTCCATGACGTCGAGCAGCTCGTCCTCCAGCACGCCCTGCCTGCGGCTCAGCGTCTGCAGCTCGCTGTCCAGATCGGCCATCTGCTTGGCCGATCCGCCCGCCTCCATGCGTTCTCGGTCGCGCTGCTCGCGGGCGCGGATCTGCTCCACCTCGCCCTCCAGCCGCTTGACCTCGCGCTCCAGATCGCCCGCGGAGGTCTGCGCCACGACGAGATCGTCCCGCTTGGCCTGCAGATCGCGCTCGGCCTCGTCGATCTCGGCGAGCTCGGGCAGATTGCGGCGCCGGTGGGCGGCGCGGGTGAGCTCGGCGTCATCGGCCACGAGGTCGAGCAGCCGTCGCTGAACGGCGGGGTCGGCTTTCACGCGGACGCCCTCCCTTGATCGGAAGCCGCACCCGCGTGGAGGGTCCACGGGTCGGTGCGGCGAGTGGAAACGAGAACCTCGACACTATCCGGCAACGCTGCCGAGACGATGTCGGCCGCCTGCTGGCACCAGGGCCATTCGCTCGCCCAGTGCGCCACGTCGACCAGCGCGGGCGGCCGTCCACCCGGGACCTCCGCCAGCGCCGCGTGCTCGGCGGCCGGGTGGTGGCGCAGATCGGCGGTCACGTAGGCGTCCACGCCGGCAGCGGTCGCCGCGGCCAGGTTCGAGTCACCGGAGCCGCCGCACACCGCGACGCTGCGGATCTCCCGGTCCGGATCGCCCGCTCCGCGCACGCCCCAGGCCGTGCTGGGCAGCTGGTCGGCGACGCGGGCGACGAAGTCGCGGAACGGTTCGGGGGCGGGCAACCGACCGATCCGGCCGAGCCCGGTGTCCGCACCCGGCGCGTGCGGGGCCAGCGGGCGTTCGGCGGTGACGCCGAGCGCGGCGGCCAGCGCGTCGGAAACCCCGTGCACCGCGCTGTCGGCGCTGGTGTGCGCGCAGTACAGCGCCATCCCGGAGCGGATCAGCCGGTGCACCAGGCGGCCCTTGGGGTCGTCGGCGCGCACCTCGTGGATCCCGCGCAGCAGCAGCGGGTGGTGCGCGACGAGCAGCTGGGCGCCGAAACCGATCGCCTCGTCCACGGTCGCTTCGACCGGATCCACGCAGAACACGACGCGCTGCACCGCCGTCTGCGGATCACCTACCGCCAGCCCGACGGAGTCCCAGCCCTCGGCCAGCTCCGGCGGGTAGGCCGCCTCCAGCGCCTCGACGACCTGCTGCACCCGGACGGTCATCCGCTCCACCCCCGATTCCACGACGTCCCCGAATCCGCACCACGGTTCCACGACGGCCCCGGCGAACCGCGACGGGCCCCGGGCGGCCGCCTCACAGCACCGCGTCGAGTTCCCGCACCAGCCGCGCGTTCTGCGCCGACGACCGCACCGCCACCCGGAAGTGCCCCTCGTCCAGTCCCGGGAACGTGTCCCCGCGGCGCACCGCGATCCCGCGTTCGCGCAACGACTCCCGCACCCGCGCTCCGCCCGCGGCGTGCACCAGCAGGAACGGGGCGTGCGCCGGGCGCGCGACGGACAACCCCGGCACCGCGTCCAGCCCGGCCACCAGCTCGGCGCGGTCGGCGGCGAACGTCCGCGCCGCCGCGGCCGCTTCCGCCCGCGCTCCCGGCTCCGAGCACGCCACCAGCGCCTCCAGCACCAGCGCGCTCACCGGCCAGTGCGGGCGGTTGTGCGCCAACCGCGCCAGCAGCTCCGGTTCGCCCAGCGCGTACCCGGCGCGCAGCCCGGGCAGCGCCCACATCTTGGTCAGGCTGCGCAGCACCAGCAGCCCCGGCTCGCGCACGCCCGCCAGTGACTCCGGCTCGCCGGGCACGGCATCCATGAACGCCTCGTCGACGACCACGACGCGCCCCGGGCGCAGCAGGCGGCGCACCTCCTCGGCCGGGTGCAGCACCGAGGTCGGGTTGGTGGGATTGCCGAGCACCACGAGATCGGCCCGCTCCGGCACGTCCGCGGCGCGCAGCCGGTAGCCGTCGGCCGGATCCAGCCCGACCCGGGCGACCTCGACCCCCGCGTTGCGCAGCGCCAGCTCCGGTTCGGTGAACGACGGGTGCACCACGGCCGCCAGCCGCGGGCGCAGCCACGGCAGCAGCGCGAAACCCTCGGCCGCGCCGGACAGTGCCAGCACGTCGGCGGGATCGCGTCCGTGCGCCGCGGCGACGGCTTCCCGGGCCGCGGCGTCCCCGGCCGCCGACGGGTAGCTGCCGAGCCTGCCGAGCACCGCGCCGAGCCGGGCGCGCAGCCACTCCGGCGGCTCGCCCAGCCGCACGTTGACCGCGAAGTCGAGCAGATCGCCCGCGGCATCGACATCGCCGTGGTGGCGCAGCAGGTCCCGCTCGTCCGCGGGATCGCCGGCACCCCCGCGAATCCGGTCGTCCACGCTGCTCATCCCGAGCAGTCTACCCACCGGAGCGGGCGACCAACGCGCCACGCGGCGCATACTCGGGCGAGGCGTCGTGCCTGGTAGAAATGGGCGCCCGCCGTCCGCCCACCGCGCCGATCGGAGTCCTGCGCACGTGCACATCTCGTTCATCTGCTCCGGCAACATCTGCCGCTCCCCGATGGCCGCGCTGATCTTCGCCGACCACCTGCGGCGCGCGGGGCTGGACGGTTCGGTGCAGATCTCCAGCGCCGGGACCGGTCCCTGGCACGAGGGCGAACCCGCCGACCCCCGCGCGGCCGAGGCCCTGGCCGAGCACGGCTATCCCATCGAGCACGTGGCGGCGCAGATCGGGCCCGAGCACCTCGACGCGGATCTGCTGGTGGCCATGGACTCCGGCCACCTGCGCGCGGTGCGCGGCATGCTGGACGACCCCGCGCGGGTGCGCCTGCTGCGCTCGTTCGACCCGTCCGCGGACCCCGGCGCCGAGGTGCCGGACCCGTACTACGGCGGGGAGCGCGGCTTCGCCGATGTGCTCGGCATGATCGAGCGCGCGATGCCCGCACTGCTGGACCTGGTCCGCGAGCAGGTGCGAGCGGCCGGGTGAACGGCGTCGAGGTCGCCCGCCGGGCGATCACCGGGATCACCGGCCGGGAGCCCGCGGAGGTGCGCCCGGTGGGCGGTGGGGACACCGCGGCGGCCTTCGCCGTCCGGTTCGCCGACGGTTCGTCCGCGTTCGCCAAGTGGGCACCGGAGAAGATGCCCGGGGCCATCGACGCGGAAGCCGCGTCCCTGGAGTGGCTGGCCGAACCGGGCGTGGCCGCGGTGCCCGCCGTGCACGGGCACGACTCGTCCTGGCTGGTGACCGAGTTCGTGCCGAGCACCCGCCCGACGGAGACCGCGGCGGCCGGACTCGGCGCTGCGCTGGCCCGGCTGCACGCCAGCGGCGCGGAAGCGTTCGGCGCCGCCCCGCCGGGCGGACCCGCCGACGCGTGGATCGGGCTGGCACCGATGCGCAACGAGCCGACCGCGGACTGGCCCCACTTCTACGCGCGGCACCGGATCGAGCCCTACCTGCGCTCCGCGGTCGAGCGCGGTGCCATCGACCGGGACGGGGCGGCGGTGATCTCGCGGGTGTGTGACGAACTCGACGATCTGGCCGGACCCGCCGAGCCGCCGGCCCGGCTGCACGGCGACCTGTGGAGCGGCAACGTCCGCTGGGGCGAGCGCGCGTGGCTCATCGACCCGGCCGCGCACGGCGGGCACCGGGAGACCGATCTGGCGATGCTGCAGCTGTTCGGCTGCCCGCAGCTCGACCACGTGCTCACCGCGTACCAGGAGGTCAGCCCGCTGGCGGACGGTTGGCGCGAGCGGGTGGGACTGCACCAGCTGTTCCCGCTGCTGGTGCACGCGGTGCTGTTCGGCGGCGGGTTCGGCGCCCAGGCTGTGGCCGCGGCGCGCAGTGCGCTGGCGGCTCGCTGACCGGAGACCGGCCATCGACACCGGGTGACCGGGTCCGCACGCCACGTCCGCGCAGACCCGGCGATTCGGGCAGCCCCCGACCGAGCCGGTCCCGCGGGCGGCTTACCGTGGGGACGTGCGCCTGAAGTTCCTGCTCCGACCCGGATGGCTCGGCCTGATCCTGCTGGTCGTGCTGTTCGCCTCGCTGTGCTTCACGTTCCTGGCCCCGTGGCAGTTCGACCGCAACGAGCAGGCGCAGACGCGCAACGACAACATCGCCGAGTCGATGGACGCCGACCCGCGCCCGATCGGCGAGGTGCTGCCCGGCGGACGCGCACCGGCCGAGGACACCGAGTGGGCCGAGGTCGAGATGCGCGGGCACTACCTGCCCGACCAGGAGGTGCTCGGCTGGCAGCGCACCGTGCAGGGCGAGCCCGCGTTCGAGGTCCTCGTCCCGTTCCGGCTGGACGACGGCTCAACGGTGCTGGTCAACCGCGGCTACATCCGCCCGGTGGACGGCACCCGCACCCCGGAGTACGCGGCGGCGCCGAGCGGACCTGCGGAGATCACCGCGCGGGTGCGCACCGACGAGCAGGACAGCGAGCGCCGGCCCACCTTCGACCACGACGGGCACCACTGGACGTACGCGATCAACGCGCAGACGGTGGCCGAGGGCACCGGGCTGGACCTGCGCCCGGGGTACTTCTCGCTGGTGGAGAACCAGCCCGGCGTGCTCAACCCGCTGCCGCTGCCGCGACTGGAGTCCGGCCCGTACTTCTCCTACGCGCTGCAGTGGATCTCGTTCGGCGTCATGGCCATCGCCGCGATCGGCTACCTCGTCTACGCCGAGCTGCGGCCGGCGCCCGCGTTCGGCCCGCCCGCCGAGCAGTCCGGCGATGCGGGCTCCGGCGCGAATCCCGATCCCGACGGGAATTCCCCGGCCGCGGGCGGTTCCCGCAAGCGGCGCAGCAAGCGCGCCTCGGTCGCCGAGGCGATCGCCGAGGAGGAGCGCCGCGAAGCCGCCGAACGCGAACGCTCCTGACCCGCGAGCTCAGCGGCGGCGGCCGGCGAGCAGCGCCAGGCCCGCGGCCAGCACCGCGGCCGCCGCGCCGACCACCCGGGACAGCTCGACCCCGCGCGTGACGTCACCGGCATCTGCGGTGCGCCCGTCGCCGAGGATGGGCCGCTGCTCGGTGATCGACCCGTACACGATCCGCCCACCGAGCCTGATCTGCAGCGCACCGGCGAAGGCCGCCTCGACCTGCCCGGCGTTCGGGCTCGGGTGCGCTGCGGCGTCCCGGCGCCAGGCCCGCCAAGCACCGGGCGCCGATCCGCCCACGACCGGCGCGCCCAGCGCGGTCAACGCCGCGGCCGCGCGGGACGGCACCAGGTTGAGCAGGTCGTCCAGCCGGGCCGCGGCCCAGCCGAACTCGCGGTAGCGGAGCGAGCGGTTGCCCACCATCGCGTCCAGCGTGTTGGCGGCGCGGTAGCCGAACATGCCGGGGATCCCGGCGACGGCGCCGCACAGCAGCGGGGCCACCACCGCGTCCGAGGTGTTCTCCGCGACCGATTCCACCGTCGCGCGCGCCAGACCCGGCCCGTCCAGCGACCGCGGATCACGTCCGCACAGGTGGCCGAGCCGGTCCCGGGCGGCGGCGACGTCGCCCGCGTCCAGCACCCGGGCCATCGCGGCGCCCTCGTCGCCGAGCGAGGAGCCGCCCAGCACCGCCCAGGTCGTCGCGGCGGTCAGCGCGGCCTCGGTCACCGGACCGCGCCGGGCCGGCCGCTGGACCAGCGCGCCGATGCCGACCGCTCCCCCGACCAGGACGGCGGCGTGCACCGCACCGGCCGCGCGGCCGTCCCGGTAGAGGACGCGCTCGACGGCCTGCGCCGCCCGCCCGAACGCGGCGACCGGATGCCCGCGCCGCGGATCGCCGAACGCCGCGTCCGCGGCCACTCCCAGTAGCAGTCCGACCGCTCTGCCCGCGCTCACCGGTGCACCGCCTCCTGTCCGCGGATCGGGTGCGCACCGCCTGCCGCGGGCGCCGTCCGTCGGGCGACGCTACCCGGGCGGGGCGGCGGGTCCGCCTCCGGACCAGCCAGGTGACCGGCCGTATCAGCGGCACCGGTTATCGTGGCGCACCGTGACGGTCCCTGATCACGAAGCCGACGTGCTGCGCGCGAGCGTGGCCGGGTCGACGACCTCCGGCCCGCCCGGCACGCACGCCGACGAGCGCCCGCCGGAGGACGAGCAGCGCCTGCACCTGTTCGCCTACCTGCAGGCTCCGGAGCACCGCACGTACCTGGTGATCATGCGGCTGTTCACCTCCACGCTGCTGGCCGACCTGTCCGCCGAGGAGGTCGCCGGGGCGCTGGCGGTCGCCGAGCGGGACGGCCGGGTCGCACCGGGCGAGTCGGCGGTGGACACGGTGATCGATCGGCTCCGCCAGCTGGTGCGTTGGGGCAACCTGGTGGTCGGCAGGCGGGAGACGATCGCCTCCAGCATCGCCGAGTTCCAGCACGGCAGCCTGCGCTACCAGGTCAGCAAGCTGGCGGTGCGGGTGCAGCGGGACGTGGACGCGCTGCTGCGGGTGCCGGAGGGCGCGCGGGAGGTCTCGCGCGAACTGCTGCCCGCCATCGAGCGCGGGGTGACCCGGATCCGGGATCTGCTGGCCGAGGCGCCCGACGACGCCCCGGCCCGGCGCACCCGCGAGCAACTCGCCGAGCAGGTGACCACCGTGTTCCTGCAGCACGCCGAACTCGCGGCCACGGTGCGCGATTTCTACGCCTACCTCGGCCAGGTCGTCACCCGGCACCAGCTGGCCCCGGACGAGATCTCCGGGTTCCGCAACCTGCTGGTCGAGTACATCCAGATGGTCGTCGAGGACGTGCTGCGGCACACCGAGGCGATCGCGGCCGCGCTGGCGGTGCTGGCCCGCGAGCGCGCCCGGCTGCTGCGGCTGCTCGGTCCGGCCGATGACCTGGGCACCGATGTGGAACGGGCCCGCGGGCGCACCGCGGCCGATTGGCAGGAGCTCACCGACTGGTTCGTGGACTCCCCGGGCCGACCGAGCCAGGTGGCGGCGCTGCGCGAGGCCACGGCCCGGGCGATCGGGGCGCTGCTGGCCAGCGTGAAGCGCGCGACCTCGGGCGGCGGACTGGTGCCCGGTCGGCGTGGTGAGCTGCTCAAACTGGCCGGCTGGTTCGACGCGGCCGACCAGCGGCAGGCGCACCGGCTCTACTCGGCGGCGTTCGGGCTGCACTCGGCCCGGCACCTGCAGCCGGCCCCGGACTACGACAGCGACAACGACGACGTCGCGTGGTCGGACGGCCCGGTGCAGGAGGTGACGGTCAGCGTGCGCAGCCGCGGCGACCGCGGCGCGCGGGGGCGGACTTCGCGGATGCTGGACGACCCGATGACCGAGGAGACGCTGCTGGCCGAGGCGCGCGAGGCCGACCAGCAGCGCAGCGCGGCGGTATCCGAGCTGGCCGCGGCGGGGGCGCGGCTGTCCGAGGCGGAGCTGTCCCCGGACGCGCTGAGCGTGCTGTGCGAGCTGCTCACCCTGGCGATGGCGCAGCGCGAGAGCGATGAGGACGCCGGTTCGGCGCTGGATCCGGTGCACCGGCTGCGGGTGACCATCCGTCCGGAGCCGGGGACGAGCACCAGCGTGCGCGGGGCGAGCGGCACGCTGACCCTGCAGGACGCGGTGCTGGACGTGGCCGGGGACAGCGCGGTTCCGGAGGTGGCGGGATGATCGCGGCCTTCGACGAGCTGGGCGATATCGACGCGGCCAACGCGGTGCGCTGCGCGCGGGTGCTGCTGCGCAGGCCGCTGCTGCGCGCGGAGGGCCCCGACGGCGACCTGCTGCCGATGGTCTACCGGCACCGGGCGGTCCTGCAGGAGATGTTCTCCACGCTGCTGGGCTACCGGCTGGTGGTGGAACGCCGGTTCGCTCGGCTGCACAAGACGGGCCGCGGTGAGGACGACACGCGCGGGCAGCCGACGCTGACTCCGCGCGGGTACGCCTACGTTGCGCTGACCCTGGCGACGCTGACCGGGATCGGGCGGCAGGTGCTGCTGTCCCGGCTGGTCGCCGATGTGCGCGCCTCGGCCGCCGAGGCCGGGGTGGAGGTCGCCGACGACCCGGCCGACCGGCGCGCGCTGACCGCGGCGCTGCGCCACCTGGTCGCGCTGGGCGTGATCACCGAGACCGAGGGCACGGTGGCGGTGGAATCCAGCGCGGAGGCGCTGATCACCATCGACACCGATCTGCTGGGCCAGCTGGTGTCCGGCCCGCTGGCCGAGGCAGGCTCACCGGACGAGCTGGTCACCGCGGCGGCCCAGGCCGGTCCGCGCAACGAGGAGCAGCTGGTCCGGCGCAGGATGGTGGAGGACCCGGTGGTGCTCTACGCCGACCTGCCGGAGCAGCAGGCGAGCTGGCTGCGCGGGCAGTGCACCGCGCAGGCTCGGCTGCTGGAGCGGTATTTCGGCCTGGTCAGCGAATCGCGCGCCGAGGGAATCGCCGTCTGCGATCCGGAGGACTACCTCACCGACCTGGTCTTCCCCGGGCCGGGCACGGTCGCCCGGATCGCGCTGCTGGCGCTGCCCGAGCTGCTCGCGCGCAGCGCCCCGCGCGCCGACGGCAAGCACCCGCTGCGCGATGCGGACCTGACCGAGGTGTGCCGCGAGCTCGTGGAGTCCTACCCGGCGGCGTGGTCGCGGCAGGCCACCGAGGACCACGCGGAGCTGGTGCGCTCGGTGACCGCGCTGCTGCACCGGCTGGGGCTGCTCGACGACGATCCGGAGCAGCGCGCGGACCGGCTGCTGAGCCCGGCGGCGCACCGCTGGGCGCCCGAGCCGGATGCCACCCCGGCCCCCGGCAGGGAACCGGAACCCACCCCGGAACCCCCGGGCTGGTCACTGTTCGACGACATGGAAGAGGACGGTCCACGGTGAACCAGGATTCGGCCACGAACCGGTGGCGGCTGCACCGCGGCGGCATCGTCAACATCTGGCAGTACGCCGAGTCCACGTTCGACCTCTCCGGCGGGCGGGCGATCTTCCAGGGCACCAACGGCTCGGGCAAGTCCCGGACGTTGGAGCTGCTGCTGCCGCTGTGCTTGGACGGGGATCTGCGCCAGCTCGGGTCGAAGGGCTTCGACACGGTCAGCATGCGCCGGCTGATGCTGGACGAGTACCCGGGCGGGCCGAACCGCATCGGCTACGCGTGGGTCGAGCTGCGCCGGGAGGGCCCCGACGGCGAGGAGGAGTTCCTGACCTGCGGTGTCGGCGTGAAGGCGTCCCGGACCTCGCAGTCGATCAGCGATTCGTGGCGGTTCATCACCTCCCGGCGCGTGGGCACCGGGCTGCACCTGGTGGGTCCGGAGCGGGTGCCGCTGAGCTCGGCGCAGCTGCGCGACGAACTGGGCGCGGACTGCGTGCTGGACGACCAGGCGTTCCGGGCGAAGGTGGCCGCGACGGTCTACGGCGTCCCGGCGGCGCGCTACGGCGATCTGCTGCACCTGCAGCGCACGCTGCGCAACCCGGACGTCGGGCTCAAGGTGCTGGAGGGCCAGCTGGAGCAGATCCTGTCCGACGCGCTGCCCCCGCTGGATGCCGGGCTCATCGAGCGGCTGGCCACCTCGTTCGACGACCTGGAGTCGATCCGGGAGAACATCGTCCGGCTGACCGGTGCCGACGAGGCGCTGGGCCGGTTCCTGAGCACGTACTCCGGCTACGCCCTGGCGGCGCTGCGCGACCGCGCCGCGTCGATGCGCACCGCGCAGGACAAGCTCGGCGCACTGCGCGGTGAACTGTCCAAACTGGACGGACAGGTCGCGGGCAAGCGGCAGCACCGGGAGACCGCGCAGGCCGAGATCGCGGAGCTGGAGCGGCGCGAGTCCGAGCTGGAGTCCAGTGTGGACGCACTGCGCTCGCATCCGGCGTACTCGGAGCTGCAGAACCTGCGGGACCGGGAGAAGCTCGTGGAGAGCGGACGGGCCAGCGCGGTGGCCGCGCTGGACACCGCCAACCGGCACCGCTCGCAGGAAAACCGCTCGGCCGAATCGGTGGCCGGTGTCCTGCGCAGGCTGGCCACCGACGTCGACGCGGCCGACCAGGCCGCCGGGCACGCGCGCGAGCAGCTGTCCACCGCCGGTCTCGGCGGCGCCGACCTCCCCGCGCTGCCCCGGGTGCCCGCCGCCGAGCTCGGCGCCGAGCAGGCCCGGGTGCGCACCACCGTCGAACCGGACGCCGAGCCGCTGGCGATCCAGCGCCCGGTGGTGCCCGCGTTCGACGCCGAAGCGCTGTCCACCGAGCTCGGGTCGGTGTCCGCGACCTGCGCGGAGGCGGTGAGCACCGCGCGCAGGCACGCCGCGCTGGTGCTGAGCCTGCACCAGCAGTCGGTGGAACTGGACGCCGAACGCGACCGGGTCGACGACCTGCACAAGCAGGCGCGGCAGGTGCAGCTCAGCGCCACCGAGGCCTCCGGCCGCCGCAACCAGGCCGACCAGCAGCTCGCCGACGCCACCGCGGACTGGACCGAGCGGGCGCGCACCTGGATCGCCGAATGGCCATCCACATCGGACGATCCCGCCCCGGAACCGCCCAAGCCGGACACCCTCGCCGAGGACCCGGACGCCCCGCGCCGCTCCCGCGAGCGGATCCGGCAGTGGGCGCGCCCGCAGCTGCAGCAGGCGCGCACCGAGGTCGCCGCGGCCGAGCGCGAGATCGCCGACCTGCGCGAGCTCGCCGGCACCGGGGAGCAGGAACTCGCCGAGCTGCGGTCCGGCCGGGAACACGCACCGCAACCGCCCGGCTGGACCACCGCCGACCGGGATCCCGCCACGGGCAGGGCCTTCCACCGGCTCGTCGACTTCCGGGCGGACCTCGGCGACCGCGACCGGGCGGGCCTGGAGGCCGCGCTGCAGGCCAGCGGCCTGCTCAGCGCATGGGTCAGCGCCGGCGGCGAAGTCCCCGACCTGGCCGAGCTGCTCGCCCGGCCCGGCGATCCGGTCGACGGTCCACACCTGGGTGAGCTGCTGGTGCCCGCGGCCGATCAGGACAGCCCGGTGCCCAACGACCGGGTGGCCGCGCTGCTGGCCGCCGTGCCCACCGGTGACGGCGCGGGACTCGCGGTGTCGGTGACCGGTTCCTGGCGCGCCGGAGTCCTGACCGGCACCTGGCACAAGGAGGCGGCCGAGTTCGTCGGGTCCGGGGCCCGCGAAGCCGCCCGCGACCGGCGGGTGGCCGAGCTGGAGGAGGAGCTCGCCCGGCTGCGCGAGCGCATCGGCCGCGCCGAGCAGCGCCACCGGGAAGCGGCGGACCGCACGACGGCCCTGGAGCAGCACCTGGAGTCCTATCCGGGCGCCGACGAGGTGCTCACCGCGCACACCCGCTGCGCCGACGCGATCGAGGCCGCCGGGACCGCGGAGCAGCAAGCCGCGCAGCTGCGCGAACAGCACCGGGAAGCCGACCAGCGCCGGCAGGCCCAGCAGGCCGAACTGACCCGGGCGACCGGCGAGGCGGGGCTTCCGGCCGACACGGCGGCGCTGGACGCGGCCCGCCGCGCGGCCGCCGAAGCGGGCAGCGCCATCGAATCGCTGCGCGAGGCGGTGGAAGCGCGCTGCCTGCCCACGCTGCACGAACTGCGCGATATCGCGCTGCACCACGACGTCGCCGTCGCCGACCGGATGGAGGCCGAAAGCCAGGCCGAGAGCCGCTGCACCGAACACGCCGAGCAGCAGGCCGCGCTGGACGAACTGGGCGCGGCCGTGGGCGGGCAGGCCGAGGAGGTCGCCGACAAGGTCTCCGCGCTGGAACGCGAGCGCACCGAGGTGCGCGACCGGCTGCCGAAGGCGCGGGAGGAGCTCAGCTCACTGCGCGAGTCCGCGGCGCGCCTGGAGACGCAGCTGGAGAACAAGCAGTCCCAGCTCGCGGGCCGGGAGCGGGACGCCGACGAGGCCACCGAGGCGTTCCGCACCGCGTTGCGCGCCCCGGGCGTGTGGGCGGCCGCGGGCGCGGGCGAGCAGCCGGCCGAGCTCGACGAGGCGGCGCGGCTCGTCGCCGCCGCCGAGGGCAAGGGATCCACCGAAGCCACCGTGCTCAACCGGCTGCAGGCGCTGCAGCACTCGCTCAGCGGCGGCTACGACATCACCGCCGCCGACCAGGACGGCCTGCTCACCGTGACGGTGACCGGCGAGGAGGGGCCACAGCCGGTGGCCGAGGCCGCCCGGCAGGTGGCCGAACGGCTGGCGGAGCAGCGCGGATACCTCAACGAGCGCTACCAGTCGATCTTCGCCGACTACCTGATCCGCGATCTCGCCGAGCGGCTGCGCAGCCAGATCGGCATCGCCGACGACCTGTGCGCGCGGATGAACGAGGTGCTGGACGGGGCGCGGTCCAGCCAGGGCGTGCACGTCCAGCTGGACTGGCAGCCCTCGGCCGCGCTGGGCGAGGACATCCGGCAGGCGATCGAGCTGGTGCGCACCCCGTTCGCCGAGCGCAGCGAGGACCAGGACGCGTTGCTGCGCCGGGTGTTCACCGGGCTGATCGAGGCCGAGCGCGACTCCACGTCCGGCGGCTACGCCGAGATCCTGGCCCGCGCGCTGGACTACCGCTCCTGGTTTGCGTTCACCGTGCGGGTGCGCGATTCCGGTCCGGACGGCAAACCGCGGGTCCGGCGGTTGCGCCAGCTCTCCTCCGGTGAGACACGGCTGATCTCCTACGTGACCCTGTTCGCCGCCGCGGCGGCGTTCTACGACGCGGTCAGCGTCTCCGCCGACGGGCGGGGTCCGCTGCGGCTGGTACTCCTGGACGAGGCGTTCGAGCGGCTGGACGATCCGACGATCGCGCGGATGCTGGGGCTGCTGGTGGATCTGGACATGGACTGGCTGATCACCTGGCCCAGCGGGTGGGGCGTCTCGCCGAAGATCCCGCGGATGCACATCTACGATGTGCTGCGGCCGCGCAGCGGGCACGGGATCGCCTGCACGCACACCACCTGGGACGGCGCCGATCTGCAGCGCTCCGGCGGCTGGTGAGCGGAGGGGAGAGAGCATGGACGACGCAGAACGGATCCGCGACGCGTGGGGCGGCGCGGAGCTGCGAGGGCTGTGGGACGCGGCGCGCGAGGCGCTGCGCACGTCCGCGCCCACCTTCCGCCTGCAGCTGCCGGACGAGGCGACCCGGCAGGCCGTGGGCGAGCTGTACGGGCGCCCGATGTGGGGCGCGGGCACCCGGATCAGCGTGTCCAAATTGGACGAAGCGCTGCGGGCGAGCCGGGTCGGCGTCGGGCTGCGCGAAGCGCTCGAAGCACTGCACGGCACTCCCGTCGACGCCACAGAGACCGGCACGGCCGACACCGCGAGCCCGTCCGCTCCGGACCCGGCCCGCACCGCGCTGGCCGCGCACGACCTGCTCGACGAGCCGTGGGCCGAGCCCTGGCTGCGCTGGATCCCGCAGTACGGCCGGATCGCGGCCGGTGAGCTGCCCGCGCTGGCCGACCGCACCGCCCGGGTACTCGCGGCGATGTCGCTGCGCGGCCCGGCGACCAGCTGGACACCGCGCGCCGAACTGGCCGCACGCGCCGGGGATCCGCGCGGGCTCGACGCCGGAACCGCGCTGAGCAGGCTGGCGCTCAAGGCCGCTGCCCTGGCGCACGAGGTCGAGCCCTCGGGATCGGCCGCGGCGCAGGACGCGCTGTGGGAACGCAGTGGGGTGCTGCCCGACGCGGTCTCCGCGACCGCGCTGTGCTGGGCACTGCCGCTGACCGGCACGGATCCGTGGTCGGCATCGGTGACCGCGCGCACCCGACTGGGCCTGCCCGCGCACCTGACCGCGGCGGACCTGCGCACGGCCCCGCAGCGGCTGGTGGAACCCGGTACGCCCGTCGCCGTGGTCGAACACGACCGGCTGCTGGAGGCCGCCGCGGAGGCGGGGACGGCGACGGCGGTGCTCGGGCTGGGCGGACGCCCGGGGCCCGTGGCGCGGTTGCTGCTGACCCGGCTGCGCGCGGACGGCGCGATGCTGCACGTCAACGCCGACTTCGACTGGCCGGGCGTCGCGCTGACCGGTCTGCTGCACGCCGAGTTCGGCGCGCAGCCGTGGCGGATGGGTGCCGACGACTACCGCAGCGCCGTCGACGCCGCCGCGGAGTCGAGGACGGATCTGCCGAACCTGGTCGGCGAATCCCGTGCCACGCCGTGGGATCCGCACCTGGCCGAACTCATGGCCACCTCGGCCCGCGCCGTGCGCCAAGAGCAGCTGCTCGACGTGCTCCTCGCCGACCTGGCGGCTGGTCCGGGCCGCTGAGGCGTGCTGCCGCGGCGGCAGCCGCTGCCACGGGCATTCGACCGGTACCGCCCCGCGGACCCTGCCTATCCGGAGACGCGCGCGGGTTCGATGACGCGCACTCCGTGCATGCGGCGGACGAAATCGGCGCCGAACGCGGTCGACGGGGTGTGCGCGCCGGGCTCGGGCCGTTCGGCGCGCACGGCGGCCACCGAGCGCAGCACCGAGTCCGCGGTGAAGTCGTAGGTGTCCGGCCCGATCAGCGCCGCGGACACCGTCGTGCCGTCCGGATCGGTGGCCTCGGCGTAGACCTCGACCCAGCTGGCGGACCGCTTGCCCTCGCCGGGCCCGCGCACGAACCGGCCGATCGCGGCCTTGCCGAGCGCCTGCGCACCGGGTGCGCGCAGCGCCAACCGGCCCAACCGCGCGGCGGGTCCACCGAGGTCGACACCGGGCAGCCGGGCGAACGTGGTGATGGTGCCGATCCCGGTGCTGCGGTAGGCGGTGGCGACGTCGCCCCAGGGCAGCGAGGCCACCTTGCGCGGCCCGGACGGGAACGGGACCTCGCGCCGTCGCCAGGCCATCGGCACGTCGCGCAGCTGCCCGTCCACCCGGACCCGGCCGCCCAGCGCGGCGCCTTCCAGCGCGCTCTTCAGCGTGCCGCCGCTGATCCCGCCGCCGGCTTGGAACGCCAGGTCCAGCCGGGTGGCGGTGGGCAGTTCGGCGGCCACGGCCGCGGCCAGGCAGTCGGTGGGCACCACGTCGAAGCCGACGCCGGGCAGCAGCACGACTCCGGCGCCGCGGGCCTGTTCGTCGCGGGCGAAGATCGACTCGAAGACGTCGACCTCCCCGGTGATGTCCAGGTAGTGCGCGCCGTTGCGCAGGCAGCCGTCCACCATCGGCCGGGAGGTGGCCGAGAACGGGCCGGCGCAGTGCACGACGAGGTCGATCCCGTCCAGTCCGGTGTCGACCGCGGCAGGGTCGGCCAGGTCGAAGATCCGGTGTTCCAGCCCGCGCGCGGTGGCCAGCCGGGCGACGCTCTCCGCGCCGCGCCCGGCCAGCACCGGCTGTTCGCCGCGCTGGACCGCGAGGTCGGCCACCAGGCGCCCGGTGTAGCCGTTGGCGCCGTAGATCATCCACGTCATCGAAAGTCCTCCATGCAGCCGCGCACCCGGGTTCGCGCACCACCCTGCCAACGAACACTCGGCCGGCCGGACACGGGTTGACCCGATCACCCGGACGCAGCAGCGGACGAGGGTCAGGCCAGCACGGCGGGCAGCGAGTCCACCACCAGCCACAGCCCGAACAGCACGAACAGCGCGGCCGCCCCGTAGCGGATCAACCGGTCGGGCAGGTACTTGCCGAGCAGCAGGCCCACGCCGATGGCCAGCGCATCGGCCACCACCATGCCGACCGTCGAGCCGATCCAGGTGCCCAGCCAGTGCTGCTGGGTGGCCAGGGTGACGGTGGCCAGCATCGTCTTGTCGCCGAGCTCGGCCAGGAAGAACGCGATCGTGACGATGAGGACCGCCGAGCCGACCCGATTGCTGCCCGCGTTGCGCTCGGCATCGGTGAGCCTGTCGCCGCGCACCGTCCACGCGGCGAATCCGAGGAATGCGGCCCCGGCCAACAGCCCCATCAATTCGGTGGAGAGGAGACTACCCAGCCCGACTCCCAATCCCACCGATGCGGCGTGCACCGCAGTGGTGGCGACGGTGATTCCGAGCAGGACCTGCCACGCGCGATATCGGGCGGCGAACGTCATCGCCAGCAATTGCGATTTGTCGCCGAGTTCGGCGACGAAGATGGCTGCAGTGCTGATGGCGAAACTGCTGAGCACCACGAGGTACCGCCTCTTTCGACGTTCCCGGGCCGCGGAAGCGGACGCGCTTCGGCCCGGAGGACAACAACCGGATACCGAAGGTCTCGCCCACCTGGTGGAACGCCGAGGCTCCGCGACCGGGCGAACGGATCGCCATCATGTCGACCGCGGTATTGCGGACTACTCCCCTTCTCTGCGGAAAACCCTACACACCGATTCGCGGGAAGAAAAAGCGAATGCGCGATTCCGAGGCGGCGATTCCTCGGTTTCGGGAATCTCGGACGCGTCATTTCGGAGCACCGAAAAGAACTCGCCGCACCGGCGGAAGACGGATTCCGCGGAGCGAACGAGAAGACCGGTCGCGCCGGACGTGCGATTCCCGCCCGGCTACCGGATCACGGGACCTGGAACTGCGCGTCCCGCGCGTCGGTGATCGCCATGTGCCCGGGGGCGTGTCCGATCGCGAAATCGGGGGCCGACTGCATCACCGCCGCCTGCGGCGTCACGCCGCAGGCCCAGAACACCGGCACCTCGCCCGGCCGGATCCCGACCGGATCGCCGAAGTCCGGCACCGCGAGGTCGGTGATCCCGAGCTGCTCCGGGGCACCCACGTGCACCGGAGCGCCGTGCACCGCCGGGTACCGGGAGGTGATCCGCACCGCGTCGGCGACCTGCTCGGCCGGGATCGGGCGCATGGACACCACGAGCGGACCGGACAGCGCACCGGCGGACCGGCACGCCCGAGACGTGCGGTACATCGGCACGTTGCCGCCGTCCTCGACATGCCGGACCGGGACCTCGTCGGCCAGCAGCGCCGCTTCGAAGGTGAAGCTGCACCCGATGAGGAAGGAGACCAGGTCCGCGCGCCAGAGGTCGGTGACGTCGGTGCGCTCCTCGACGAGCTCCCCGTGCCGGTAGACCCGGTAGGCGGGCAGGTCGGTGCGCAGGTCGCCGTCGAACGTCGGGGCGGCCACCGCGCCGGGTTCGGTCACCTCCAGCACCGGGCAGGATTTCGGGTTGCGCTGGGCGAAGACCAGGAAGTCGTAGGCATCCGCGCGCGGCAGGCACAGCAGGTTGGCCTGGGCGTATCCGGCGCTGAATCCCGCGGTCGGCACGCGTCGTCCGGCCCGGAACGCGGCACGCGCCTCCGCGGGCGGCAGCTGCGCCCGGGCGGCGGCGTCCTGCGGCTCGATCATCGGCGGTTCTCCCCCTCGCTGGTTCAGTCCTGCACCCGGAACCGCAGGTGCTGCCCGGGGCGCACCTGCGCGGCCCGGGCGACGTCGGCGGCCCGCAGCACCGCGATCACCGGGTAGCCGCCGGTGACCGGGTGATCGGCCAGGAACAGCGTGGGCCGCGCCGACGGCGGCACCTGCAGCGCGCCGGGAACCATCCCCTCGCTGGGCAGCTCCCCGGTGCGCGCCCGCGGCAGATCCGGTCCGTCCAGGCGCATCCCGATCCGGTTGCTCTGCGCGGTCACCTCGAACCTGCTGCCGGACAACGCTTCCAACGCCTGCTCGGTGAACCAGTCCGCCCGCGGTCCGGCGACCGCGTGCAGCAGCACGTCCCCTTCCGGCGGGGCGGGCACCGGCGCCAGGTCCACGGTCGGGAACGCCGCGGGCGGCCGTCCGGCGGGCAACACCGACCCGGGTTGCAGTTCCGGCGGGCCGAGCCCGGCGAGCAGGTCGGTGGCCCGCGAACCGAGCACCGGTTCGACGTCGATCCCGCCGCGCACCGCCAGGTAGCAGCGCAGTCCGGCGGTCGGCGCGCCCAGGCGCAGCTCGGCGCCGGCCGGCACCCGCAACACCGAGTCCACCGCAGCGCCCCGCCCGTCGATCTCGACCGGGCAGGCCGCTCCGGTCACCGCCACCGTGAGGTCGCCGCGCGCCCGCGCGGTGAATCCGCCGAAGGTGATCTCCACCGCCGCGGCGTCCGGATCGTTGGCCACCAGCCGGTTGGCGAGCCGGTACGCGGCGCGGTCGGCGGCGCCGGAGGCACCGACGCCGATGTCGGCCAACCCGGGCCGCCCCGCGTCCTGCACCGTGGCCAGCGGGCCCGTGGCCAGCACGTCCAGCGCGGGAACCGGGGAGAGCGCACTCATGCCGGCACCTCCTCGAAACGCACCCGCACGCCGGGCCGCAGCAGCGCGGGCGGATCCCGGTCGACCTGCCAGATCTGCAGCTCGGTGCGGCCGATCAGCTGCCACCCGCCGGGCGATTCGCGCGGGTAGATGCCGCTGAACTCGCCGGCCAGCCCGACCGCACCGGCGGGCACCCTGGTGCGCGACTCGGCGCGGCGGGGCACGACGAGCTCGGCGGGCCCACCGGCGAGGTAGCCGAAACCGGGCGCGAATCCGCCGAACGCGACCGTCCACTCGATACCGGTGTGCCGCTCGACGATCTCGCGCGGGCCGAGCCCGGTCAGCTCGGCGACGTCGGCGAGGTCGGCTCCGTCGTAGACGACCGGTACCCGCAGCAGCTCACCGACGGCGCGGCTTCCCGCGGCCGGTTCGGTCCGCGCCACGACCCGCTGCACCTCGGCAGGATCAACCTGCTCCGGATCCAGCCGCAGTAGCAGCGTGCGCGCGGCGGGCACGAGGTCGACCACCCCCGCGGGCGGGTCGGGGGCCAGCGCCGCGTACAGCGCCTGGACCTCGTCCAGGTCCGCCAGCTCGACCAGCAGGCCCTGGTCGGCGCACCGCAGGAAGCGCACGCCCTCAGCCCTCCCCGGCGAACGGGCGCAGCCGGATCCCCTGGCCGCGCAGGCGATCCCGCACGGTCTCGGCGATGCGCACCGCGCCGGGGCTGTCCCCGTGCACGCAGATCGAGTCCGCCTGCACGGTCAGCGGCGAGCCGTCCACCGCCTCGATCGGATCGCCCGCGGCGATGCGCGCGCAGCGCTCGGCGATGGCGTCCGGATCGTGCAGCACCGCACCGGATTCGCGGCGCGGCACGAGCGTGCCCTCCGGCGTGTAGGCGCGGTCGGCGAAGGCTTCCCGGTGCACCCGCAGCCCGGCGCGCTCAGCCAGCCGCAGCCACTCCGAACCGGGCAGCCCGAGCACGGCGAGCCGGTCGTCGTACTCACCGACCGCCTCGACCACGGCCGCGGCCTGCTCGGTGTGCGTGACGATCGCGTTGTACAGCGCGCCGTGCGGTTTGACGTAGGAGACCCGGGTGCCGGTGATCGCGGCCAGCCCGGCCAGCGCACCGATCTGGTAGACGATGTCGTTGGTCAGCTCGGCGGGCGCGACGTCGATGAACCGCCTGCCGAACCCGGGCAGGTCCCGGTAGGCGACCTGCGCACCGACCGCGACCCCGTTGGTCGCGGCCCGCGCGCAGGCCCGGCGGATCACGGTGGCGTCCCCGGCGTGGTAGCCGCACGCGACGTTCGCGCTGGTGACGATGTCCAGCAGCGCGTCGTCGTCACCGAGCTCCCAGCGTCCGAAGCTCTCCGCGAGGTCCGAGTTCAGATCCACGAGGCACCTCAATTCCACAGTTCGGCGATGCCGCCGAGCGAGTTGACGCCCAGGTACACGGTCAGCAGCCACACCACCAGGCCGATGACCAGCAGCCACTTCGGGTAGCGGTAGCCGTGCAGCAGGTCGCTGCGGCGCAGCGCCACCCACATCAGCACGCCGAAGCCGACCGGCAGGATCAGTCCGTTGAGCGCACCGGCGAGCACGAGCAGCGTGGTCGGCGACTGGCCCAGGACCAGGAACACCGCCGCGGACACGGCGATGAACGCGACGACCAGCCAGTTGCGCCGGCGCTCCAGCTTCGCGGAGAAGGTCACCAGGAAGGAGACCGAGGTGTAGGCGGCGCCGATGACCGAGGTCAGGCTGGCCGCCCAGAGGATCATGCCGAACAGCCGCAGACCGACCTCGCCCGCCGCGGCGTGGAAAGCGGTCGCGGTGGGGTTCCCGGTGGCCAAGCTGACGCCGGTGTTGACCACGCCGAGCACGGCCAGGAACAGCACGAGCCGCATGATCCCGGTGACCACCAGCGAGGTGATCGAGCTGCGGCTGACCTCGGCGATGCGCTCGGGGCCGGTGACCCCGGCGTCCACGAGGCGGTGCGCGCCCGCGTAGGTGATGTAGCCGCCCACGGTCCCGCCGATGAGCGTGGTGATCACCAGGAAGTCGACCCGGTCGGGCAGCACCGCCTGCTGCATGGCCTGGCCCACCGGCGGCGCGGAGGTGATGGCGACGTAGGTGGTCAGCCCGATCATCACCACGCCGAGCACGACCACGAGCCGGTCGACGGCGGCACCGGCCTTCTTGCTCAGGAAGATCGCCACGGCGACCAGCGCGGAGATCGTGCCGCCGATCTTGACGTCCAGGCCGACCAACGCGTCCAGACCCAGCGAGGTGCCTGCGATGTTGCCGATGTTGAACACCAGCCCGCCGAAGACGACCAGGGCGGCCATCACGTACCCGAGGCCGGGCACGACCTTGTTGCCCAGGTCCTGGGCGCGCATGCCGGAGACCCCGATGACCCGCCAGACGTTGAGCTGCACGGCGATGTCGACCAGGATCGAGACCAGGATCGCGAACGCGAACGCCGCGCCGAGCTGGATGGTGAACTCGGTGGTCTGCGTGATGAAGCCCGGTCCGATAGCGCTGGTGGCCATCAGGAACACGGCGCCGAGCAGTGCGCCGCGCTTGGCCGGGGAGGGGCGCGAGTCGGCCTCGCTCTGCTGAGCCATGGCGCTCCGTTCCACGTCGGTTGCTCGGTTGGTGTGCGTGGTCGATCAGGACCGGGCGGCACGCCCGCGGATGATCACCGGACGCTCCGGGCACCCCTGGGGGTGCCGTCTCCCGCTCGGCCGGGCCGTGCCGGGGTCACCTCGGCGCGGACCGCGGAGCCGCGGTTCGGGACAAGATAGAGAATTGTTGAACAATCCTGCAATACCCCGCAGGGAAATTCGTCGATACACTGCAGTCAGCAGATCAACTCCTGTCCGGTTGGGGGGCCGATGACCACCAGCGACATGTGGGTGGACCTGCTCGCGGGGGACCGGTCGCTGCTCGACCGGACCAGCACCGCCGAACGGGTCGCCGACGTGCTGCGGCAGCGGGTCATCGAGGGAGCGCTCGCCCCCGGGACCAGGTTGTCCGAGGAGAGCGCGGGCCGCGCGCTTGCGGTCTCGCGCAACACGCTCCGCGAGGCGTTCCGGCTGCTGGTGCACGAGCGGCTGCTGGTGCACCAGTTCAACCGGGGCGTGTTCGTGCGGGTGCTGTCCGACGAGGACGTCATCGACCTCTACCGGATCCGCCGCCTGCTGGAGACCAGCGCGGTGCGCCGCAGCGCGCGCTCCGAGCAGGAGCTCATCGACGCGGTCGGCCAGTCGGTGGCCGACGGCGAGCAGGCCGCCCGGGACGAGCGGTGGTGGGACGTGGGTACGGCGAACATGCGCTTCCACGAATCCCTGGCCGCGCTCGCGGGCAGCCCGCGCGTCAACGAGACGATGCGCCAGCTGCTGGCCGAGCTGCGGCTGGCCTTCCACGTGATGTCCCGGCCCCGGGAGTTCCACCAGCCCTACCTCGGGCTCAACCGGGAGATCGCCGACCTCGTCCGGGACGGTGCACCGGATCGAGCGGCCGCGCGGCTGGACGAGTACTTCGACGAGGCGGAGCACCAGCTGGTCGGCGCCTACCGGGCGCACCAGGGCTGACCTCCGCGCAGGCTCAGCCCAGCCCGGCGAACAGGTCGGTCTCCCGGCCCAGCTCGTCCTCGCCCGGTCCCGGCACGCCACGCACCAGCAGGTAGTGCTCCACCGCGAACTCCGGCCGGGAGACGAGCCCGGAGAAGAAACCGCCGTCGTCGACGTCGACCTGGCTGCGGTAGTGGCGCAGCGCGGCGAGCTTGGCCGCGTGGTGCGCCCGGCCGTCGAGCACCGCGGTGAGCTGCTCGTCCGGAACGGTGTGCGGCGCGAACCCGTCGATCCCGGCCTCGCGCATCCGCCGCACCAGTGAGTCGGGCAGCGTCGTCCAGTACACCTTGGGCACCGACCAGGCCGCACCGAGCTCGGGCGCGAACGCGGGGTCGGCCGCCGGGTCGATCGCGTCCATCACCGCCCGGTTGGCCGCGATGTGGTCCGGATGGCCGTACCCGCCGTGGTCGTCGTAGGTCACCAGCACGTGCGGGCGCCGCCGGCGCAGCAACCCCACCATCGCCCGCACGATCTCCACCGGATCGGCGGCGGAGAACGAGCCCGGTGCGCTGTTGCCGTCCGCACCCGCCATGCCGCTGTCCCGCCAGCGGCCCGGTCCGCCCAGCCAGTCCAGCCCGACGTCGCCGTACTCGGCCAACGCCGCGCTGATCTCGGCGCGGCGGTGCTCGCCGAGCGCGTCCGGATCCCCGCGCAGCGCGGCCAGATCATCGGCGACCACCTCGCCGAGCTCCCCGCTGGTGCAGGTCACCACGCCCACGTCCGCACCTTCGGCGCAGTACCGGGCGATGGTCGCCCCGGTGGCGGTGGACTCGTCGTCCGGATGTGCGTGCACCAGCAGCAGGCGGCGGTCGGTCATGGCCGCGAGCCTAATCCGCCCGGGAAACGTCGGGCCCGCATCTGTGGCCGGTGACTCGACTAGCGCTGCACCAGCACCACCCAGACTTGGCCGGGCGCGAAGGTCATCGGCTCGCCCTCGGTGGTGGTGTACGCGGTGCCCGCGGCGGGATCGGGGCGCGACCAGCGCGCGTCATAGGAGCGACCGTCGCGCAGCACCACGGCCCGCCCCTCGCCGACCGTCTCCGCGTACGGCGAGGTGTTGCCCGAGACGTCCTGCAACCCGGAGCCGTGCACGTCGACCTCCTGCAGCACCACAGTCCCAGGCCGCAGCGGCGCACCACCGGCGGTCGTCAGCGGTTCGCCGTCCATGACCACCGACCAGCCGCCGGGGGCCGGTTCCACGCCGATCGCCGCGGCGGGGTAGCTGATCCGCTCACCGCCGCTCGGTCGGCCACCGGGCGGCGGCGGTCCGATGTGCAGAGGTGCGCGCGGTGACCACCCCGCCCCGTCCGGCAGCTGCTCGGGCCGCACGAACAGGTTGTGCGGGGCGGTTCCCGGGCCGCGGAAGTAGGCCCCGGGCTCCTCGGCCTCGGAAGCCGGGGTGACCGGCGCGGCGGCGATGTCCGGTAGCAGTTCCGGTGCGGCCCCGGAGAAGGCCAGCGCCGGATGGCCGAACTGGGGCAGCAGGCGCAGATCCGTCTCCCGCGCGCTGCGGACCGGTCCGACCACCGGCGGCACCCGGGAGGCGAACACGGCCACCAGGCGGCTGATCCCGGCCTCGACCGGCTCCACGTACACCACGTCGGCGGCTTCCACCCCGGTCGGCGGGCGGGCGGTCGGCGCGTTGTCCACTTTGACCGCGAGCACCGGCGGCCCCACCGGCGGCGGAGGAGGTGGTGGCGGCGGCGGCGGCGCGGGTGGTGCGGGCGGCGGCGGAACGGGAAGCGTCGCGCTCGGCTGCATCCCCAGCCCCGCACCGGCCACGGCCAGCAGGGCGACCACCGTGGTGAGCAGGCGCGACCACCACATGGGACCTCCGTGCGAATCCGTCCGCTGCAGTGTTCCGCGTCCGAGGAGGACGGACAATGCGCCGTTCGACGCACACCGCTCGCCGGTCCGATCGAGCGCGCCCGGGCCTTGCCGCACCGCCGTGCCCGCGACGAGGATGGTGCGCCGGTCGCGAGGAGGAACCAGATGGACGATCCGGGCGGGACGCTGCAGCTGGCGGTGCACGACCATTGCGCGTGGCTGACCATCGCCAACCCGGGCAAGCGCAACGCGATGACCGCGGCGATGTGGCGCAGGCTCCCCGAGCTCCTCGACGAGGTGCGCGCCGACGAACGGGCCCGGGCGGTGGTGCTGACCGGCAGCGGTGGCTCGTTCAGCGCCGGGGCCGACATCGGCGAGCTCAGCGCCATCGGCGCGGACTCCTCCGGGGAGGACGGCCGGGAGGAGTTCGCCGTGGCCGCCGAGCAGGCGCTGATCTCCTTCCCGCGGCCCACGATCGCGGCGATCGACGGCTACTGCGTGGGTGGGGGCTGCCAGCTGGCCGCCGCCTGCGACATCCGGATCAGCGGCGAGGCGGCCACCTTCGGCATCACCCCCGCCAAACTCGGCATCGTCTACCCGGAGACGAGCCTGCAGCGGCTGACCCACCTGGTCGGTCCGGGCGCCGCGAAACTCCTGCTGTTCTCCGGTGACCTGGTCGACGCCGCGCACGCGCTGCGGATCGGCCTGGTCGACGAGACCGCACCCGACCCCGTCGCGCGCGCCGAGCAGCTGGCGCGGACCATCGCGCAGCGCTCGCAGCTGTCGGTGGCCGCGGCCGGGGAGATCATCGACCGCGCGGCGCAGGGCCTGCCCGTGGCCGAACGCGCCCGGTACTGGCGGGCGCAGAGCGCACGGTACGGGGAGGGCGCCGAGGGGATCTCGGCCTTCCTGCAGCGGCGCAGCCCCGAGTTCCCCTGGAAACCGCCCGCCTGAACAGCGGATTCAGCGCGCGGCGGCCTGCTCACGCACCAGCAGCGCCGGATCGGAGTGCTCGGCGCGCCAGCCGAGCCGGCGCAGCTTGGCGGTGTTCGCCCGCGGGTGCGGGGCGGGCCCGATCTCGCCGGCCCGGTAGACGACCGCGGGGGCGGCACCGGTCTGCTCCGCGGCGAGCTGCGCGATGCGGTCGGCCGACGCACCCGGCCCGCCGACGTTGAAGACGTGGTGCTCGCCCGCGCGGCACCCGCGCAGCGCGGTCGCGAACGCGCTGCCGATGTCGAGCACGTGCACGAAATCGCGGACCGCGGACCCGTCACCGGACACGACGAAGTGCGCGACCCGGCCGCGCGCGGCGGCCAGCATCCCGGGGATCGTGTGCGCATCGTCCGGATCCCCCGCGCCGTCGACGGCCCCGGCCGCGTTGAAGACGCGCAGGCTCGCCGCCGCGATGCGGCCGGTGCCCGCCGCCCAGCCCAGCAGGTGCTCGGCGGCGAGCTTGGCGTCGGCGAACGCATCGCGCGGTCGGGCGCGGGCGTCCTCGCGGATCGGGTGCCGCCCGGCGCGCCCGTAAACATCGCCGGTGGAGGCCAGCAGGAACGCCGGAGTCTCGTCGGCGGCAGCGGCCGCGGCGGTCAGCGCGTCGAGCACGGTGGCGGCGCCACCCACGTTGAGCCGGTAGTGCCAGGCCGGCCGCGCGGCGGACCCGGCCTGCCCGGCCAGGTGCACCACGGCGTCGGCACCGCGCACCGCGGGCAGCACGGCCTCCGGATCGAGCACGTCGCCGTGGAAGAGCTCGACGTCCGGCTGCGCGACCGGGGTGCGGTGCACCAAGGCCGACACGCGGTGCCCGCCGGCGACCAGCTGCCGCACCACGGCCCGCCCCAGATACCCGCCCGCTCCGGTGACCAGAACCCGCATCCGCCCATTGCAGCAGCTCAGCGGCCCCCGCGCCGCGCCGATCGCACAAGATTGTCCATAGTGGACTCAATACCGACGACCCCCCGACCGGCACCACACCCGCACCCGGACGCAGCGGAGCCCGGCGGAGACGAACTCCGTCGGGCTCTGTTCTCGCAGGTGAAGTCGGGTACGACGCAGTGGGCGCAGCTGGGTTCGAACCAGCGACCCCTCGCTTGTAAGGCGAGTGCTCTTCCGCTGAGCTATGCGCCCGGTGACGGCCGACCGGCGCGACCGGCAGAGATCCGGCGACCGACTGACCGCGGCGGTCAGCCTACCGGTCGGCCCCCACGAGGCCTCACCCGGTCAGTTCGGTGACGGCCTTCTTCCACACGCTCTGGTCGCGCGCCTCGCCGGGCTGGTTCGCCTCGGCGAACCGGACCTTGCCCTCGGTGTCGATGAGGAACGTGCCGCGCACCGCCATGCCGGCGTCCTCGTTGAACACGCCGTAGGCCTTCGCGGTCTCGCCGTGCGGCCAGAAGTCCGACAGCAGCGGGAAGGTGTAGCCCTCCTGGTCGGCCCACGCCTTGAGCGCGAACGGCGAGTCGACCGAAACGCCGAGCACCTGGACCTGGTCGTTCTGGAATTCCGACAGGTCGTCCCGGATCTCGCACAGCTCGCCGTGGCAGACGCCGCTGAAGGCGAAGGGGTAGAACACCAGCAGCACGTTCTTGTCGCCGCGGAAATCCGCCAGCGACACCTTCTGCTTGTTGTAGTCCGGCAACGTGAAGTCCGGCGCCTGCGCACCGACCTCGATCGTCATGAAGCGCACCCTTCTGCTGGAGGTGACCTTGTCCGACGCCGAACCTACACCGCAGCGGCTGCCGCGGGCACCGATGGCGACCCACCGGGCCCACGGCCAGCGGTTGACGGGCGTGCGCAGGCAGCGCACGCGATCGGTCAGCGGCGCGCCTTCGCCCGCCGGTACGCGAGCCGAGTACCCATCCAGCCGTCGCTGATGCTCAGGCTCGCGGTCTGGGCCAGGTTGGCCGTCGACGCCGCTTCCGCGATGTCGGCCGGCTCGACGTACCCGTCCTGCCCGGTCTTCGGCGTGAGGACCCAGATGACCCCCTCGTCGGAAAGCGGGGTCATGGCATCGAGGAGCGTGTCCGTGAGGTCGCCGTCGTCCTCGCGCCACCACAGCAGGACGACGTCGACCACGTCGTCCGCATCCTCGTCGAGCAGGTCACTGCCGCAACGTTCCTCGATCGCGGCCCGGACGCCGTCGTCGACGTCCTCGTCCCAGCCGAGCTCCTGGACAATCATCTCGGGCTCGATGTCTAGCCTCTCGGCGACGTCGGACCCGCCTTTGCCGGCGTCTCCCGCGGCGACCACGGTTTTCTCACTCCTCCAATGCACCGGTGCGGCACTGCCGAGCACCGCACGCCCTTCGGTCTGGTCGATAGCGAACACTGCCGACCACCACCCGCGCAACCGCTGACGTCACGACACGCCGCAACCACGCGTTGCGCACCGACTGTAGACGGGCGGGGGCACCGGCAACAGTGGAGCGGTCCGGAACGCCCGCCGGTTGACGCGATGCGGACGAGAATGGGGGACCATGCGGGTGTCGGACATCACGATCAATCGACACCCTGCCACATCCACGACCTCGTCGAGGAGTTCCTTTGTCCCCGCTCAACAACGACTCCGACGGCACCCGCCCGACGCAGCGGGTCCGGGTCATCCGCAACGGTCTCGCCTCGCACCTGCCGGACATCGATCCGGAGGAGACCGGCGAATGGCTGCAGTCGTTCGACGCCGCGCTCGCTGAGGGAGGCCAGCAGCGCGCCCGCTACCTGATGCTGCGGCTGTTGCAGCGCGCCCGGGAATCCGGTGTCGGTGTTCCGTCGCTGACCAGCACCGACTACGTGAACACCATCCCGACCGAACTGGAGCCGTGGTTCCCCGGCGACGAGGAGAGCGAACGCCGCTTCCGGGCCTGGATGCGGTGGAACGCGGCGGTGATGGTGCACCGCGCGCAGCGGCCGGGCATCGGCGTGGGCGGGCACATCTCGTCGTTCGCGTCCTCGGCCAGCCTCTACGAAGTCGGGTTCAACTGGTTCTTCCGCGGCAAGGACCACCCGGGCGGCGGCGACCACCTCTACATCCAGGGGCACGCCTCCCCCGGCATCTACGCGCGGGCCTACCTGGAGGACCGGCTCACCGCCGACCAGCTCGACGGGTTCCGCCAGGAGTACTCGCACGCCGGGCCCGGCGGCGGCCTGCCGTCCTACCCGCATCCGCGGCTGATGCCGGAGTTCTGGGAGTTCCCCACCGTGTCGATGGGCCTGGGCCCGATGAACGCGATCTTCCAGGCGCGCTTCGACCGCTACCTGCACGCCCGCGGGATCAAGGACACCTCGCAGCAACGGGTGTGGGCGTTCCTCGGCGACGGCGAGATGAACGAGCCCGAGTCCCGCGGGTTGCTGCAGGTCGCCGCGAACGAGGGCCTGGACAACCTGACCTTCGTGGTCAACTGCAACCTGCAGCAGCTGGACGGGCCGGTGCGCGGAAACGGCAAGATCATCCAGGAGCTGGAGTCGTTCTTCCGCGGCGCGGGCTGGAACGTCATCAAGGTGGTGTGGGGGCGCGAGTGGGACGCCCTGCTGCACGCCGACCGGGACGGCGCGCTGGTGAACCTGATGAACACCACCCCGGACGGCGACTACCAGACCTACAAGGCCAACGACGGCGCGTTCGTGCGCGAGCACTTCTTCGGCCGCGACCCGCGCACCAAGGACATGGTCAAGAACCTCACCGACGACGAGATCTGGGGCCTGCGCCGCGGCGGGCACGACTACCGCAAGATCTACGCCGCCTACAAGGCCGCCACCGAGCACCACGGCCAGCCCACGGTGATCCTGGCCAAGACGATCAAGGGCTACGGGCTCGGCGCGCACTTCGAGGGGCGCAACGCCACGCACCAGATGAAGAAGATGACCCTCGACGACCTCAAGCTGTTCCGGGACAGCCTGCGCATCCCGATCGACGACGAGCAGCTCGACCCGTACCTGCCGCCGTACTACCACCCCGGCGCCGACGCGCCGGAGCTGGAATACCTGCACGACCGGCGCAACCAGCTCGGCGGCTACCTGCCCGAACGGCGCCCGAAGCGGTCGAAACCGCTGGTGCTGCCCGGTGACGAGGTCTACGAGGTGATCCGGCGCGGTTCGGGCAAGCAGGAGGTCGCCACCACCATGGCGTTCGTCCGGCTGCTCAAGGACCTGGCCAAGGATTCCGGTATCGGCAACCGGATCGTGCCGATCATCCCGGACGAGGCGCGGACCTTCGGCATGGACTCGATGTTCCCGTCGCAGAAGATCTACAACCCGCAGGGCCAGCTCTACACCCCGGTCGACTACCAGCTGATGCTGGCCTACCGGGAGAGCGACCAGGGCCAAATCCTGCACGAGGGCATCAACGAGGCGGGCTCGACGGCCTCGTTCGCCGCGGCCGGATCCAGCCACGCCACGCACGGCGAGCCGATGATCCCGGTCTACATCTTCTACTCGATGTTCGGCTTCCAGCGCACCGGGGACGGCATCTGGGCGGCGGCCGACCAGATGGCCCGCGGTTTCATGCTCGGCGCCACCGCGGGCCGGACCACGCTGACCGGGGAAGGGCTGCAGCACGCCGACGGGCACTCGCAGCTGCTGGCCGCCACCAACCCGGCGGTCGTGGCCTACGACCCGGCGTGGGCCTTCGAGGTCGCGCACATCGTCCAGGACGGGCTGCGCCGCATGTACGGCGAAGACCCCGAGGACGTCTTCTACTACCTGACCGTCTACAACGAGCCGTACCAGCAGGAGCCGGAACCCGAGGGCCTGGACGTGGACGGGCTGCTGCGCGGGCTCTACCGGTTCCGCCCGGCACCCGGCCGCGACGGACCCCGCGCGCAGATCGCCGCCTCGGGGGTGATCATGCCGCTGGCGCTGCAAGCGCAGCGGATGCTGGCCGAAGAATGGGGTGTGCAGGCCGACGTGTGGTCGGTGACCTCGTGGTCCGAACTGCGCCGCGAGGCCGAAGCCGCCGACCGGCGCAACCTGCTGGATCCGGAGGCCGAACCGGAGGTGCCGTACGTGACCCGCGCGCTGCGGGACGCCGAGGGGCCGCTGGTGGCGGTCAGCGACTGGATGCGCGCGGTGCCCGACCTGATCCGCCCGTGGGTGCCGGGCGAGATGGCCAGCCTGGGCACCGACGGGTTCGGCTTCTCCGACACGCGCCCGGCCGCTCGGCGCGTGTTCCTCGTCGACGCGGAATCCACCGTCGTCGCCGTGCTGTCCGCGCTGGCCCGGTCCGGGCAGGTGGCCGCGGGCACGGCCGCGGAAGCGGCGCGCAAGTACCGGATCAACGACGTGCGCGCGGCCGGACCGCAGACCTCCGACCCCGGCGACGCGTGATCCCCGGCGCCCGCGCTCCGTTCCCGGGGCGCGGGCGCTGCCCGGACGGCCGATCGAACACGCGTGCACCCCCGGGTAGACTCGGCGTGATCTTCACGCGGAAGGGGTGCACCGGTGGACGACGCGGACCGCGCGATCCTCGCTTTCGAGAGCGAGCACTTCCAGCACCCGGGCACCAAGGAGCGACTCATCCGCGAGCGGTTCGGGCTCTCCGCGACCCGCTACTACCAGCAGCTCAACCGGCTGCTGGACGATCCCGCGGCCCTGGCCGAAAACCCCGCTCTGGTGCACCGGCTGCTGCGGTTACGCCGCCGCAGCGGCTGATGATCAGCCCGCGCTGGGCTGCCGCTCCTGCTGGATGCGCACCAGTTCGGCCAGCAGCGGTGCCGCCTGATCCGGCGGCAGCGCGCGGAACGCCCGCTTGATCGCCTCGGCATCGACACCGCCCTCCGCGGCGCCCTCGGCCCGGCCGCCACCGAGCTGCGCATTCACCAGTTCCACCAGCATCGCGACGATCGTCCGCGGACCGACGTCGGTGCGCCAGCCCTGGATCTCGCCGTTCGGCCCGCGCGGTCCGAGCAGCTCGTGCTCCAGCCGCCGCAGGATGCCGTCCTGTTCCGGGGTCATCTTCTGCTCCTGGTCGCCGCCGGGTCCGCTGCCGGCCAGTTCGGCGCGGAAGCGGTCGAGATCGATGTGCCCGGGATCGACCTTGCCGGTCACGCTGGTCTCCCGGTGTCCGCGCGCCGCCTCCGGCGGGCGGCCGAGGTGGCCGAGCACCGCCGCGGTCGCGGTGCGCGCGGCCGCGTACTGCTCGGGGCTCGGTGCCTGGTCCACCCCCTGGTAGTCGAGTTCGAACCCGATGTAGAGGGTGTTGCCGTCCCCGGCCGGGTTCGGCCCGGATTCCCGGGCCTGGCCCGCGTGGTTGGCCCGGCCCGCGGCGATCAGGTGCACCGAACCGTCGAAGCCGATCACCGCGTGGCACAGCGGACCGGCCAGGTCCGCTCGGCCGTCGATGCACAGCTGCACGCTCGGCGCGGGATCGTCCGGCGACGACCTGGTCGCGGTGTGGTGCACCAGCACCCCCACCGGTTCGGGCAGGGCGCCGGACGTCGCGCTGCGTTCGCGCCAGCCCGGGGTCTCGTGCACGGCGAGCTGGGCATCCCGCAGCACATCGCCGAGCCATTCCAGCGGTAGCGCCATCACCGATCACTCCCCGGTCCGCGAACGGGCACTGCACCCGCCATGATCGCGCTGCGCCCCGGTTCTCATCCACGACCAAGAGCATGAAAAATCGCTGCCACTCCGCCGGGTGATCCGCGGCGTGCGGGCCGTGATCCCGCGCACGCGAGCAGCGCTGCCCGGAGACCGCCGCCGACGACGTGCGATTCTGGCCAGATGAGCACGTCAGGCGAGTCGGGAGGGGTACGGCGGTGCGGGGTCAGCGCGACCACGCTGCGTGAGCTGGAGCGCGCCTCGGGCGGGCTGGCCAGCGCGAGCATCGGGGCGATGGAGCAGGAGCTGCCCTGGTTCCGGCGCCTCCCGGCCGACCAGCGGGCGAGCGTGCTGCTGGTCACGCAGACCGGGGTGTCGAACTTCGTGGCGTGGCTGCAGGACCCGACCGAAGCCATCCGGCTGACCACCGAGGCGTTCCGCTCGGCACCGCGCGACCTGTCCCGCTGGGTCAGCCTGCGGCAGACGTTGGAACTGGTGCGGGTGGCCATCGACGTGTTCGAGCAGCGCCTGCCGGAACTGGCCACCGGGGAACACGAGCGCGCCGAGCTCAAGGAGTCGATCCTGCGCTACACGCGCGAGATCGCGTTCGCCGCGGCCACCTCCTACGCGGCGGCCGCCGAGGCGCGGGGCGCGTGGGACGCCCGGCTGGAAGCGCTGGTCGTGGACGGGATCGTGCGCGGGGACGCCGAGGAATCGCTGCTGTCCCGGGCGGCCGCGCTGGGCTGGGAGCAGTCCTCGGAGGCCACGGTGTTGGTCGGCAACGCCCCGTCCGAGGACCCGCCGACGATCGTGTACAAGGTGCGCGCCCGGGCGGCGCGCGTCGGCCGCCCGGTGCTGCTCGGCGTGCAGGGCAGTCGGCTGGTGGTGGTCTACGGCGGCCCGGCGGAAGAACGCGCCGGGCAGGACGCGGCCGAAGGGCTGGCCGAGGCGTTCGGCGACGGGCCGGTGGTGGCCGGGCCGACCGTGGCCAGCCTCGCCGAAGCGCACCGTTCGGCCGGGGACGCGATGTCCGCTCTGCGCGCGGTGGTGGCCTGGCCGAGCGCTCCCCGACCGGCCCTGTCCGCCGACCTGCTGCCGGAACGCGCGCTGGCCGGCGACCCGGAGGCCGAGCGCAGGCTGGTGGAGAGCGTGATGCTCCCGCTCGTCGACGCAGGGGGTGCGCTGCTGGAGACGGTGGACACCTACCTGGAGGTCGGCGGGGTGCTGGAGAACTGCGCGCGCCAGCTGTACGTGCACCCGAACACGGTGCGCTACCGGCTGCGCCGGGTCGCCGAGCTGACCGGGCGCACCCCGGCCAACGCGCGGGACGCGTACGTGCTCCGGGTGGGTCTGGGCGTGGGGCGGTTGGCCAAGGCACGCGGCCTGTGGTGACCGCCCGGCCGTGTTCACCCGTCCGGCACCGCGTACACCGCACCGTCACGCCTCGGACACGTCCGACAACACCGAGCCCGGGACGCGGCCCGGTGCGGGGCACGGCGTTGTAGACGCTCCACAACGTTGCGGACGTGACTTCGTCACTGCCGACATCAATCCGAACCGGGTCGCACATGGTTCAGTGGGGCACGTGATCGCACTTCTCGCTCCCGGACAGGGGTCGCAGACCCCCGGCATGCTGACCCCGTGGCTCGAACTGGACGGTGTGGAGTCCCGGCTCGCGGCGTGGTCGGAGCGCACCGACCTGGACCTGGTGCGACTGGGCACCACCGCCGACGCGGAGGAGATCAAGGACACCGCGGTCACCCAGCCGCTGGTGGTGGCGCTGTCCTTGATCGCGGCCGAGGCGCTGCAGCAGCGGGTGCAGGTCCCGGCGGGCACCCCGGTCGCGGGCCACTCCGTCGGCGAGCTCGCCGCCGCGGCCCTGGCGGGTGCACTGACCCCGGACGACGCGGTGGCGCTGGCGGCGGTCCGCGGACGCGAGATGGCGGCCGCCTGCGCGCTGGAGCCGACCGGCATGGCCGCGGTGCTCGGCGGTGATCCGGACGCCGTCGTCGCGCACCTGACCGAGTCGGGCCTGGACCCGGCCAACCGCAACGGTGCCGGGCAGATCGTCGCCGCCGGGCGGCAGCCGGCGCTGACCCAGCTCGCCGAGGAGCCGCCCGCGGGCACCCGGGTGCGCCCGCTCCCGGTCGCCGGCGCCTTCCACACCCGGTTCATGGCACCGGCGCAGGAGATGCTCGCCAAGCACGCGGAGAGCGTCGGCGCCACCGACGCGACGCTGCCCCTGCTGTCCAATGCGGACGGTGCGGAGGTCACCGCGGCCCCGGACATCGTGCGCCGGCTGGTCGAGCAGGTGACCAAGCCGGTCCGCTGGGACAGCTGCATGTCCGCGCTGGGCGAGCGGGGCGTGCGGACCGCGGTGGAGCTGCCGCCCGCCGGCACGCTGAGCGGCCTGGTCCGCAAGGAGCTCAAGGGTGTCCGGACCATTCCGCTGAAGACCCCCGACGACCTGGACCAGGTCGCCGACGCAATCGGGAGCCAGGGTGACTAGACCGACCATCGCGCAGACCGCGGCCACCGCGGCGGGCACCAAGCTGCTGGGCTTCGGCAGCACGCAGGGCAACCGGGTGGTGACCAACCACGACCTCGCCCGCATCGTCGACACCAACGACGAGTGGATCCAGCAGCGCGTGGGCATCGTGCACCGGCGACTCGGCGACGACGACCAGACGGTGGTGAGCATGGCCGTCGAGGCCGGCGCCAAGGCGGTCGCCGACGCGGGCCTGTCCCCGGCCGATGTCGACCAGGTGATCGTGGCGACCTGCACGATGCCGGGCAACATCCCCAACGCCGCCGCGCAGGTGTCCGACCGGATCGGCATCCGGGCGCAGAGCGCCTTCGACGTGAGCGCGGCCTGCGCCGGGTTCGTGTACGCGCTGTCGGTGGCCTCCGACGCCGTGCGGGCGGGCTCCGCGCGCAACGTGCTGGTCATCGGCTCCGAGCGGTTCCAGGAGTGGCTGGACTGGGAGGACCGCGCCAACTGCATCATCTTCGCCGACGGGGCCGGCGCGGCCGTGGTGGGACCGGCCGAGGAGCCCGAGCTCGGTCCCGCGTCGCTGGGCAGCGCCGGCGACCTGGTGGACACGATCTACCTGCGGGAGAACAAGTACATCTACCAGGAGGGCCAGTCGGTCTTCCGCTGGGCGACGACGCAGATCGCCCCGGTCGCCGCGGACGCCGTGCAGCGGGCCGGGCTCCAGCTGTCCGATGTGGACGTCCTGGTCCCGCACCAGGCCAACCTGCGGATCGTGGAGGCCATCGCGCGCAAGCTGCAGTCCCAGGGAGCCCGTGACGACCTCGTCGTCGCACGTGACATCGTCTACTCCGGCAACACGTCGTCGGCCTCGATCCCGCTGGCGATCGACCACATGCGGGCCGCCGGGGAGATCAACAGCGGGGACGTGCTGCTGCTCGTGGGCTTCGGGGCGGGGCTCTCCTACGGGGGCCAGGTCGCGGTGTGCCCGTGAGCACCGGCCACCACATCGGCGTGTGGGTGGAATTCGCAGAACCAGGAAGGAACCAGCAGTGTCGAACGAGCAGACCAACGAGCAGATCACCGAGGGCCTCGCGAGCATCGTCGAGGACGTCGCGGGCGTGGACGCCGCGGACGTGACCGCGGAGAAGTCCTTCGTGGACAACCTGGACATCGACTCGCTGTCCATGGTCGAGATCGCTGTGCAGGCCGAGGACAAGTTCGGGGTCAAGATCCCGGACGACGAACTGGCCAACCTCAAGACCGTCGGTGATGCGGTGAACTACATCACCAAGCACGCATGACAGCCGATGTCGTGATCACCGGGCTGGGCGCGACGACACCGCTCGGTGGTGACGTCGCGTCCACCTGGGACGGGGTGCTCAACGGGAGCAGCGGCGCGCGGCGGCTGGAGGCCGACTGGGTCGAGCAGTACGAGCTGCCCGCCCGGATCGGCGCCCCGCTGAAGGTCGATCCGGCCGAGGTGCTGCCCCGGGTCCAGTTGCGCCGGATGGACCGCTGCGAGGCGATCGCCGTCATCGCGGCCCGCGAGGCGTGGCAGGACGCGGGGCTGGAGATGCCCACCGAGGACAGCGAGCCCGTCGACCCGGACCGGCTCGGCGTCGCGCTCGGCACCGGTATCGGCGGACCGCTGACCCTGCTGCAGCAGGACGACCAGATGGAGGCCGGCGGGCTGCGCAAGGTCTCTCCGCTGACCGTCCCGATGCTGATGCCGAACGGTCCCGCGGCCATGGTCAGCTTGGACCTGCGCGCCCGTGCCGGCGTGCACTCGCCCGCCTCGGCCTGCGCGTCCGGTGCAGAAGGGCTGGCCAAGGGCTGGGACATGATCCGGCAGGGATTGGCCGACGTCGTCGTGGCCGGTGGTGCGGAGTCCTGCATCCACCCGATCACGATCGCCGGGTTCACCCAGGCCCGGACGCTGAGCACCCGCAACGACGATCCGCAGCGGGCCTCGCGCCCGTTCGACGTCGATCGGGACGGCTTCGTGATGGGCGAAGGCGCCGGAGTGGTCGTGCTGGAGAGCGCCGAGCACGCCAAGGCCCGCGGTGCGCGGATCTACGGCCGGATCGCCGGTACGGGCATCACCTCGGACGCGTACCACATCACCGGGAGCCACCCGGACGGCATCGGGCAGGTCAACGCGATGCGCCAGGCGCTGCGCACCGCCGACCTGCAGCCCTCGGACATCGGGCACGTCAACGCGCACGCGACGTCCACCGTGGTCGGTGACGTGGGCGAGGCGAACTCGGTGCGCCAGGCCGTGGGCGAGGACGCCGTGGTCACCGCCCCGAAGGGAGCGCTGGGCCACCTCGTGGGCGGCGCGGGCGCCGTGGAGAGCATCGTGACGATCCTGTCGCTGCACCACGGCATCGTCCCGGCCGTGCAGAACCTGGAGGAGCTGGACCCGAAGGTGGAACTGGACGTGGTGGCCGACAAGCCGCGGCACGTCGAGCAGACCGCCGCCGTCAACAACGCGTTCGGCTTCGGTGGGCACAACGTCGCGCTCGCCTTCGCCTCGGCATGACCGGACGTCCCGCACCGCGGGGCGCCCGCAACCGGCGGGCGGGTACGGGCCGAGCGTTCGTACCCGCCGCCAGCACACCGACTTCCCGGAGGATGCGATGACCGCCTTGGCCACCCGGCCGGAGAGCGATGAGACCGAACGCGATCCGCGCGATCCGGAGGCGCGGCTGGCGCAGCTGCTCGACGAGGGCTCGCTGGAACCGCTGCACCACCGGGACGCCAGCGGCATGTTCGCCGCGCGCGGGCGCATCAGCGGCACGAAGGTGATCGCCTACTGCAGCGACGCCACCAAGATGGGCGGTGCGCTCGGCTCCGAGGGCTGCGGGCACATCGTCGACGCCATCGACATGGCGGTCCGCGAGCGCTGCCCGGTCATCGGCGTCTGGCACTCGGGTGGAGCGCGCATCCCGGAGGGCGTCGAATCGCTGGACGGCATGGGCCAGATGTTCGCGGCGATGATCCGCGCGTCGGGCCGCATCCCGCAGATCTCGGTCGTCGTCGGCCCGGCCGCAGGCGGCGCCGCCTACGGACCGGCCCTGACCGATGTGGTCATCATGGCGCCGGACGGGCGGATCTTCGTCACCGGCCCGGACGTGGTGCGCAGTGTCACCGGCGAGGACATCGACCAGGAAGGGCTCGGCGGCACCGAAGCGCACGGCACGACCTCCGGTGTCGTGCACGTGGTCGCCGAGGACGAGCCGGACGCCTACCTGCGGGCCCGCAGGCTCACCGGGCTGTTCGCGAAACCGGGCCTGTTCGACCTGCATTCGGTTCGGACCGAGCAGGACTTGGGTGCGCTGCTGCCGGACCGCCCGCAACGCGCCTACGACGTGAAGCCGCTGGTGCGCGGCATCCTGGACACCCGCGCCGACGGCACCTCGGACTTCGAGGAGCTGCAGGCGAAATGGGCGCCGAACATGGTCACCGGCCTGGGCAGGCTGGGCGGCCGCACGGTCGGCGTGCTGGCGAACAACCCGCTGCGCAAGGGCGGTTGCCTGGATTCGCTGTCCGCGGAGAAGGCGGCCCGCTTCGTGCGGATGTGCGACTCGTTCGGCGTGCCGCTGCTGGTGCTGGTCGACGTGCCCGGCTACCTGCCCGGGGTCGGCCAGGAGTGGGGCGGTGTCGTGCGGCGCGGGGCGAAGCTGCTGCACGCGTTCGGCGAGGCCGTCGTGCCGCGGGTGACCCTGGTGACCCGCAAGTCCTACGGCGGCGCCTACATCGCGATGAACTCGCGGGCGCTGGGCGCTACGGCCGTCTACGCCTGGCCGGAGGCCGAGACCGCGGTGATGGGCGCGAAGGCGGCGGTGGGCATCCTGCACCGCAAGAAGCTCGCGGCCGCACCGGAATCCGAGCGCGAGGCGCTGCAGGACGAACTGGTCGAGGAGCACGAGCGGGTCGCCGGCGGGGTCGGCCGCGCGATGTCCATCGGCGTCGTGGACGCGGTCATCGAACCGGCCGAGACCCGCCGCCACCTGGCCGAGGCGCTGGCCGCCGCGCCGGCGGGCCGCGGCGCGCACGGCAACATCCCGCTCTAGCCCCCGGCTCCCCCGGCCGGCTTCAGCACTCGGAGACGAGCGCGCTGCCGGGCAGTGCGGTGACGTCCAACCGGAAGTGCGTCCCGTCGGTGACCAGCGGGTACACCACGCTCCACTGCACGCACCGCTCCGGCAGCTGGGGTGGTGCGTGTTCCGGGTCCTGCCTGCTCTGGAAGGTCAGCTGCACCCGCAGCGAGTCGTCGACGCCGGGTTCGATGCGGTGCACGCGCATGAAGCTGTCCTGCGTGCTGGCGTACTCCTGCAGCCACGCGTCCTCGGGCAGTTCGGCCCACTTCTCCGGGACCACGGTGGGTTTCCACGCCGCGTAGTCCATCGCGTTGATCGCGGCGAAGTGCGCGTCCAGCAGCCGGACGACCTGGTCGCGGTCGGGATGCCGCTGCGCGGCGGGGCTCAGCGTGACCTCCTGCGGCGCGGGCGCCGGATCGGCCGCCGGGTCGCGGAACATCTGCTCGACGGAGTCCTGGGCCGCCGCCGCGTCCGGGTAGATCCGCTGCACCAGCACACCGCTGCCCGCAGCGGCCACCAGAACCAGGAGCGCCGTCGGCACACCCGCTTTCAGCCAGAGACGTGAAGACCCCACCCGGCGAGCTTCCCACACCGCGATCCGGCGCGGTCGCGGGTCGACGAATCAGCCCACCCGGTGCAGCCAGGTGACCGGAGCCCCGTCGCCGGCGCGGCGGAACGGCTCCAGCGCCTCGTCCCACGGGGTGCCGAGCAGTTGCTGCAGGCTGTGCCGGAACGCGTCCTCGCCCGCGGATTCGCCGGCCAGGGCGCGCAGGTGGTCCTCCCCGACGACGATGTCGCCGTTGGCCCCGGTGCACGCGCGCCACATGCCGAGCCCGGGTGCGTGGCAGAACCGCTGGCCGTCGACACCGGGACTGGGGTCCTCGGTGACTTCGTAGCGCAGCATCGGCCACGGGCGCAGCGCCGCCACGAGACGCGCACCGGTACCGGCCTCACCGGACCACGCGCATTCGGCGCGCAACTGTCCGGGGGCGGCCGGTTGTGCCGTCCAGCGGAGTTCCGCCCGGAAGCCGAGTGCGCCGGAGATCGCCCACTCGACATGCGGGCACACCGCTGACGGCGACGAATGGACGTAGACGACACCACTGGTGAGGCCACGGTCGCTGCCACGGATGCTCACTGCTGACCTCCGCTGTTCGACGAGGGACGTCTTCCCCTACGCCCTCGCTGCACGGTCGATCACCAGCTGCCGGATCATTCTGCACGGACCGCCGAGCACCGCGCCACACCGGAGTTTCTCGCCCGCGGGCCGGACCCGGTGGCGACCGGTCCTGCCGGGAGGCGCGACACGCTGCTCCGATCAGCGGAAAACCCCAGCTCTGCGGTGTTGTTCGCGGGGGCGGCGGGACCCGGATGCAGCAGCGCGGGCTGGGCGAACGAGTGTCCGATACCACTCGAACGGGGGAATGTCGCAGCGCGGAGCGCGACGATCACCGGTCCGGCGGCGGACTGTCCTCGCGGAACTGCTCGCGCGGCTCGGCCGGATCCAGCCTGCGCGGTCCGACCGTCACGTACGGGCGCGCGACGCGGGTGACGAACAGCAGCGGCGCGAACAGCGGCACCACCGCCGACAACGCCGCTGCGGTGGCCCCGGCGCGCAGCACGTCGCGCGGCAGCAGCGCGGGCGCGCGGTCCACGAAACCGCTGCCGGTCAGCGCCGCCAACCACAGCACGGTGATGAACGCGAGCATCGAGCCCAGCGCGATGAGCACCGCGGGCCGGTAGCCGAGCTGCTCGGAGGACAGCATCACTCCCACCCAGCCCAGCAGCGCGGGCAGCTGGCCGCGCTCCGTGGTGGCCGCCCACAGCAACCCGCTGAACACGGCCGGCCCGGCACCGGAATCGGCCCACGCCAGCGCGATCCGGTCCGCCCACCCGGTGCCCGCCAGCCCGGCGCGGGCCGCCAGCTCGCCGAGCACGGTCAGCGCACCCGGTTCCCCGGGCCGGTCGGGGAGCTGGCCGGCCATCCAGGCCAGCGCCCACACCGACACGGCGCACGCGAGGAGCTGCTGCCAACCCGGCCTGTCCAGCGCCACCCGGCACAACCGCACCAGCTGGTGTCGGTGGGTCGGCATCGGCACCTCCGCCGTCGACTGCGCGCGATCACCCGGATCGTGCCGAGGATCCGCGCGCCGGACCCGGCATTGCGCAGATCAGGGGCGTGTCCGCTCGCCCGACGGGCACGCCGCGCCACGAGATCAGCTCCGCAGCACACCGGGATCCGGCGCGCACTCCCCCTCCCGGGTGCACGGCCACGGCACGTCGCGCACCTCGGCCCCGTCCACCAGCCACTGGCCGCCGCCCGGGACCGACACGAGGTGCCGGCCCAGCGCATCGGTGGACAGCCCGGCCTCGCCCGGTTCGAGCGGGCGCTCGGCGGGCAGCACCGCACCGCCGCCGACGATCCGGCCGTCCTCCGCGCGCAGCGTCGTCACCCGCAGCCGCGGATCGGTGCACGAAACAGGTTGCAGCGCGGCGACATCCGCACCGCTGAACGAGACCGCCACCGGACCGCACCCCGATGGGTCGGGCAGCGGGCGCCAGTCGTGCGCACCGGCGGGCAGCACGTACAGACGGGCGGCGGACTCCCCCGGCGCGGCGGCCAGCACCGCCAGGGCACCGTCCGGTGCCAGGGCCAGGTCCTGCACCCGCAGGCCCGGCGGGAGCGGAACCGAGGTGCGCGCCCCACCGTGCAGGACCGCCACCGCACCGGCGGTCGGGAAGGCGACCCGCCCGCCCGCTGCGCTGATCCGCTCCGGCACGTCATCGGTACCGGGCAGCGCGCGTCCGGTCCCGTCCGGGGCGAGCTGCACGATCCCGTCCGCGGTGCCCGCGTAGACGCGCTCGCCGTCGGCGGCCAGTGCACCGGTCGCGGCCGGGACTTCGGCGAGCCGCCGGTCGTGCGCACCGGAACCCAGGTCGAACTCGGCGACGACGCCCGGCCGGGGCTGGGCGAGGTAGCTGTCCGGACCGACGCTGACCGGTTCGGCGGCGTTGCGGCCCGGCACGACCAGCACGACCGCGGAGAGCACGGCCACGGCCGCGGCCGCGGTGACCGCGACCAGCAGCGGGACGTGCCGTCTGCGGTGGCGTCTTCGGGTCGCCGCCAGCAGGGTCGGCAGCGCGTCCGGACGCGGGTCGACGTCGTCGGCCAGCCGGTGCAGGCGCTCGCGCATCAGCTCTTCGCGGTCGGCGTCGCTCACACCCGCTCCCCTAGCAGTTCGGACAACCTGGCCACCCCGCGCGAGCAGTACGACTTCACCGCGCCCGGGCTGCAGCCCATGGTCTCGGCGGTGCGCGCCTCGCTGAAATCCGCGTAGTAGCGCAGCACGACGGCCTCCCGCTGCCTGCGCGGCAACCGGGCCAGCGCCTGCCCCAGGACCGCCCGGTCCAGGCCGCGGCCGGTGTCATCGGGCTGGACGCCGCGATCGGCGAGCCGGGGCTGGTACTTCTTGGCAACCAGGCGCCTGCGCAGCGTCGAGCGGGCCCGGTTGAGCACCGCCTGGCGCAGGAAGGCCAGCGCCTTGTCCGGATCGCGCAACCGCGCCCGCGAGTCGAACACCCGCAGGTAGGCGTCCTGCACGATGTCCTCGGCACTGGGGCGGTCGTCGACGAGCAGGAACGCGATCCGCAGCAGCTGGCGATAGTGCTGCTGGTAGAGGTCGGTCAGCTTGCCGGTCAGCTCATCCATCATGGCCACCGACCCGTCGCCGGGGGCGGCACGCACTGCGATCGACGCGGTCACACCCGTTCACGACGCGCGAGTCCCCCTCCGCGGTTGCGGCCGGATTCCGGCGCCCCGCCATCGCCCCGACCATCGGCGCCGCAGCCTACCGGCCAACCCGGTCCGAGATCATCATCGTGGCGGCAGGGCGGATGCCACACCACGCGCGCTGGACTACGGTCGATCGCGGCAGAGCCCGCGACGCGAAGGGAACCCGGATGAAATTCGGCGTGTCCACGTTCATCACCGACGAGGGGATCCGGCCCACCGATCTGGGCAGGGGCCTGGAGGAGCGCGGTTTCGACGCGCTGTTCATCGCCGAGCACACGCACATCCCGGCCAGCCGCGAGAGCCCCTACCCCGGCGGCGGCGAGCTCCCGCGCGAGTACTACCGCACCCTCGATCCGTTCGTGGCGCTGACCGCGATCGCGTCGGTGACCGAGAATCTGCTGGTGGGTACCGGTATCGCGCTGCAGGTCGAGCGGGACCCGATCACCACGGCCAAGGAGGTCGCCAGCCTGGACCTGGTCTCCGGCGGGCGGGTGCTGTTCGGCATCGGCGCGGGCTGGAACCGCGAGGAGATGCGCAACCACGGCACCGATCCGGCCACCCGCGGTGCGCTGATGGACGAACGGATCCGGGCGATGCGCGAGATCTGGACCGCCGAGCAGGCCGAGTTCCACGGCAGGCACGTGGACTTCGCCCCGATCTACGCCTGGCCGAAACCGGTCCAGCAGCCGCACCCGCCGATCTACGTGGGCGGGGAGAGCGAGCGCGCGATCGCGCGGGTGGCCGAGTACGGCGGCGGCTGGCTGCCGCGCGGGGGCACGGAGAACCTGGGCGAGCTGATCGGGAAGGTCCGCGACCGGGCGGGCTGGCGGGTACCGGTGAGCGTCTACGCGGCGCCGCGCGATGCGGCGACGCTGCAGCACTACGCCGACGCCGGGGTCGACCGCACGCTGTTCTTCCTGCCCACCCGGGACCGGGACGACTCGCTGCGACGGCTGGACGAGTTCGCCGGGATCGCGGCCGACTTCGGCTGATCCCCGCACCGGGCGGAGCGCGATCCGCTCCGCCCGGTTCGACCGATAGATCCGTTTTACCGGTCTGCGCCGCGCTTTTCGCGATCGGCGATCGGGCGGTCACCGCGGGTCGAACCCACTACCCGCCGCGTGCAGCGGATGCGGCACCAGTCCCTTACATCCTGGTTACGTCCTGGCAGCGCTCTGGACATCTCACCGTGCCGGGCAGATCCTCAGGACTGCTGTGCACCGGGTACCGCTCCGCACAGCTCGACGCAGCCGAACAGGAGTCAGGGGACGGTGGCAACAACACAGGCACCGAGCAGCGGGCCGGCTCGGAAGAGGATGGGGACCAAGGAGATCGTCGTTTGGGTCCTGGTGGCGATCGCCGGAGCGATCGCCTGGGGCGTGATCGCGCTCGCGCGCGGCGAGGAGATCTCCGCGGCGTGGCTGGTGTTCGCGGCGCTGGCGTCGTACGCGATCGGCTACCGCTTCTACGCCCGGTTCATCGCCTACCGGGTGCTCAAGGTGGACGACACCCGAGCGACCCCGGCCGAGAAGTACGACAACGGCACGGACTTCCAACCCACCGACCGGCGGGTGCTGTTCGGCCACCACTTCGCCGCGATCGCCGGGGCGGGCCCGCTGGTCGGGCCGGTGCTGGCCGCGCAGATGGGCTACCTGCCGGGCACGGTGTGGATCATCGTCGGCGTCATCTTCGCCGGTGCCGTGCAGGACATGGTGGTGCTGTTCTTCTCCACCCGGCGCAACGGGCGCAGCATCGGCCAGATGGCCCGCGACGAGATCGGGCCGGTCGGCGGCGTGGCCGCGCTGATCGCCGTGCTGGCGATCATGATCATCCTGCTCGCGGTGCTGGCGCTGGTCGTGGTCAACGCGCTGAAGGACTCGCCGTGGGGCACCTTCTCCATCGGGATGACCATCCCGATCGCGCTGTTCATGGGCTTCTACCTGCGCTACCTGCGGCCCGGGCGGATCGTCGAGGTCTCGCTGATCGGTGTCGCGCTGCTGCTGCTGGCGATCGTCGGCGGCGGCTGGGTGGCCGAATCCGGCCTGGCCGAGACGTTCACGCTGACCGGCAACGAGCTCACCGCCGCGCTGGTGATCTACGGGTTCGTGGCCTCGGTGCTGCCGGTGTGGATGCTGCTGGCCCCGCGCGACTACCTGAGCACGTTCATGAAGGTCGGCGTGGTGGTGCTGCTGGCCATCGCGATCGTGATCGCGATGCCGGCGATGCAGACCGCCCCGGTCACCGACTTCGCGTTCAACGGGCAGGGACCGGTGTTCGCCGGCGCGCTGTTCCCGTTCGTGTTCATCCAGATCGCCTGCGGTGCACTGTCCGGCTTCCACGCGCTGGTGTCCTCGGGCACCACGCCGAAGATGCTGGATAAGGAATCGCAGGTCCGGGTCATCGGCTACGGCGGGATGCTCACCGAGTCGTTCGTGGCGATCATGGCGCTGGCCGCGGCCTGCATCATCGATCCGGGCCTGTACTACGCGATGAACATGCCCGAGGCCCAGCTCGGCGACACCCTCGAATCGGCCTCGCAGGCGGTGGCCGGGATCGGCTTCCAGATATCCCCGCAGGAGCTGGCCGCCGCGGCCGCCTCGGTCGAGGAGAGCACCCTGGTGGGCCGCAGCGGCGGTGCCCCCACCCTGGCGGTGGGGTTGTCCGAAGTGCTCTCCGAGGTCTTCGGCGGGGACGCCATGAAGGCGTTCTGGTACCACTTCGCGGTCATGTTCGAGGCGCTGTTCATCCTGACCACTGTGGACGCCGGCACCCGGGTCGGCCGGTTCATGCTGCAGGACACGGTCGGCAACGTGTGGAAGCGCTTCGGTGACGTGAGCTGGAAGCCGGCCAACTGGATCGCTTCGGCGGCGATCGTCGGCGGCTGGGGCTACTTCCTGTGGGCCGGGGTGAACGACCCGCTGGGCGGGATCAACCAGCTGTTCCCGCTGTTCGGCATCGCCAACCAGCTGCTGGCGGCGGTGGCGCTGGCTCTGGCCACGACGCTGCTGATCAAGAGCGGCCGGGCCAAGTACGCCTGGGTGACGATCATCCCGCTGGCCTTCGACGTCGCGGTGACGCTGACCGCGAGCTGGCAGAAGATCTTCTCCCCCGATCCGCTGCTGGGCTTCTTCGCGCAGCGCAACGCCTACCAGGCCGCGCTGGACGCGGGCGAGACCAGCATGGGCGAAGCCACCTCCGTCGAGGACATGCAGAAGGTGGTGGTCAACTCCACTGTGGACGGTGTGCTCAGCATCCTGTTCGCCGTGCTGATCATCATCGTCCTGGTCGACTCGGTGCGGGTGTGGATCAAGGCCCTGCGCGCACCGGAACCGCTGCCCACCACCGAGGAGCCCTACGTGGAATCGCAGCGGTGGGCCCCGTCCGGACTGATCCCCACCGCCGAGGAGCGCGCGCACCAGCGCGAACTCGCCACGGCCGGTGAGCCGGACCGGGGCGCGTGACGGCACGGTCGACGACTGCCAGGCTGCGCGAATCCGCTCGCGCGGCCTGGCAGATCGTGCGCGGGGTGATGGGCGAGACCGCCTACGAGCGCTACCTCGAACACCACCGCGCGCACCACCCGGACGAACCGCCGCTCGGCGAGCGCGAGTTCTGGCGCAGACACATCGACCGGGGCGACACCAACCCCGGATCGCGCTGCTGCTGAGCCCGGGAGAACTGCGCGAGGCCCGCGGGGCGGTACCGGTAGCGGGACCGCCCCGCGCGCCAGTCCCTACCCGGAGCGGGGCACGTCCTCGAAGGCCACTCCGCGGTACGGGTCCGGTTCCTTGGGCAGGCCGAGCACCCGCTCGCCGATGATGTTGCGCTGGATCTGGTCGGTTCCGCCGCCGATCGAGGTGAAGAACGCGTTCATCGCCGCGAAATTGGCGTCGTCGCCCTCCGGGTTCCCCTCGCCTTCCAGCATCGCCTCCGGGCCGGCGATCGCCGACTGCACCCGCCCGGTCTCGTGCAGCAACCGGGACATCACCAGCTTGCCCAGCGAGACCAGCGGCGACGACGTGCCGGCCGCCAGCTCGGAATCCGCCCGCCTGCCGTTCCACCGGTTCACCTGGCGCAGCATCAGCACCCGGGCGATGTCCTGGCGCAGCACCGGATCGTCGAATTTCCCGCGGCTGCGGGCCAGTTCCACGAGATCGGCGTCCCCGCTGCCCTGCTTGGCGCTGCGGGTGCTCGCCCCGCGGTTCGTCTCGCCCAGCATGACCCGCTCGTAGGCCAGCGCGGTCTGCAGCACGCGCCAGCCCTGCCCCGGCTCGCCCAGCATGTTGGCGGCCGGTACGCGGGCGCCGGTGAGGAAGACCTCGTTGAAGTGCCGCTCACCGGTCATCTGGCGCAGCGGCCGCACCTGCACCCCGTCCTGGTGCATGGGCAGGAAGAAGAAGCTGATCCCCTCGTGCTTGGGCACCCCGGGGTCGGTGCGCGCCACGAGCATCCCGTAGTCGGCCTGGGCGGCGTGCGAGGTCCACACCTTCTGGCCGTCGACCAGGAAACCGTCCCCGTCGCGCACCGCACGGGTGCGCACCCCGGCGAGATCGGACCCCGCGCCCGGCTCGCTGTAGAGCAGGCACATGTTCAGCTCGCCGAGCAGCAGCGGGCGCAGGAACCGGGCGCGCATGTCCGCGCTGCCGTAGGCCAGCACGGTGCCCGCCCACAGGTTCAACCGGTCCTGACCGCTGCCGGGCGCATCGGCGCGGCGGAACTCCTCCTCCACGACCCGGGCCAGCTCGTCGGGCAGCCCGAGTCCGAACGCGTCCGCGGGCCAGCGCGGTACGGCGTACCCGCGGTCGACCACGGCGGACAGCCACTCCCGCCGGTCCAGGTCGGCCGAGTGGTGCTGCGCGAGCCACCCGCGCACCTCGGCGCGCAGGGCATCCGGATCATCGGGCGTGCTCATGGTGTTCTCCCCTCAGCTGCGTGGAACGGGCCTGCCGCGCGGCTCAGCATCCGGTGGCCGCGAGGTAGCGCTCGCGGTGCTGGTCCGGGGAACCGAACAACCGGGTTCCGGTGCGCGCCCGGCGCAGGTACAGGTGCGCGGGATGCTCCCAGGTGAAGCCGATCCCGCCGTGGATCTGGATGTTGTCCGCAGCGGCCTTCTCGAACGCCTCCGAGCAGAACGCCTGGGCCAGCGCGGTGTGCTCGTCGATCTGCGGTGCGTCCTCGGCCAGCGCCCAGGCCGCGGCGAACGCGGCGGAATGCGCGGATTCCACCTCGACCAGCAGGTCCGCGCACAGGTGCTTGACGGCCTGGAAGCTGCCGATGGCGCGGCCGAACTGGAACCGGGTGCGGGCGTAGTCCACGGCCATGTCCAGGGCCGCGCGCGCACCGCCCGCCTGCTCGGCGGCCAGCATGACCTCGGCGGTGCGCAGCGCGCGGTCCAGCGCCGCGGCGCTGCGGTCCGGATCGCCGACGGGCTGCGCGGTGGCGCGGTCGAACCGCACATCGGCCTGCCTGCGGGTGGGGTCGAACACCTGTAGCGGCTGCACAGTGACCCCGCGGTCGGCGGGATCCACCGCGAACACCCGCGGGCCGCGGGTGACCACCAGCAGCACGTCCGCGCAGGCGGCGTCCAGCACGAACCGCTTCGCACCGGAGACCCGCCAGGTCCCGCCGTCCTCGGTGGCCGTCGCGCCCAGCCGCGGGACGTCCCACCCGGCGGTGTCCTCGGCCAGCGCCACCGCGGCGATCCGATGGCCCGCGGCGATCTCCGTCAGGTGCCCGGTCTCGTCGCCGAGCGCGTCGAGCAGGGTCGCGGCCAGCACGGAACTGCCCAGGTACGGCCCGCAGAACAGCGCGCGGCCGAATTCCTCCTGCACCACGGCGAGTTCGACCGGCCCGGCACCGGCACCACCGCTGCGCTCCGGCACGGCCAGCCCGGTCACGCCCAGCTGCTCGGCGAGCAGCTTCCACAGCTGCGGGTCGTGGCCGAGCTCGCCCGCGGCGGTGCTGCGCACCCGCTGCTCGTCGGCGTGGTCGGCGAGCAGCTCGCGCACGGCGCTGCGCAGCGCGCGCTGTTCCTCGGTGAACTCGAAAAGCATGCGGAACTCCCGATGATCGGTGGAAGGGGCTGCTGCGGGCGGTCACGGGCCGGGCCGGCCGCCGCGGACCGGTCCGAACGGATCCGGTTCCTCCAGCACACCGGCCGCCGCGAGCTCGTCCACCGCGTGCTCGGACATGCCCAGCGTTCCGGTGCAGACCTCGCGGGTGTGCTGGCCGTGCACCGGAGCCGGCCGGGGTGGGCGCGCGGCGGTGCGTTCGGCGAGGAACTGGCCGTTCTCGGTGGGCAGCGGCGCCTCGACGGTCGGCTGGTGCACGGTGGTGAACGCCCGCCGCTCGCGCAGCGCGGGATCGGCGGCGCAGTCCGGGATCCGGTTCATCGCCCCGGCGGGCACGCCGGCGGCCTGCAGCTCGTGCATCACCTGCTGCGGGCTGCGGCGAGCGGTCCAGGCGGCCAGTCGCGCGTCGATGCGGTCCCGGTGCGCGACGCGGTCGGGCACGTCGGGCAGCTCGACGACCTTGCGCAGCCGCTCGTAATCGGCGTCACCGCGCACGGTGATCACGCACCACTCGTCGTCCCCCGCGCACGGGTAAGCCCCGCAGGGCGCCTCCTCCTCGGCGACTCCGCCGTGCGGCTGCGCCGATCCGGGTTCCAGCGACTCGCGGAGCAGCTGGGCGGACAGCCCTTCCAGGATGGCTTCGGACTGCGCGCAGGTGACCGCGCGGCCGCGGCCGGTGTTCTCCCGCTCGACCAGCACGGCCAGCGCCGCGGTGGCCACCAGCCTGCCGACGAGGTGGTCCGGGTAGACCGTCACCGCATCGCAGAAGCCGTCCGGGATCTCGGGATCGCGCCACAGCGCGGTGAGCCCGGTCGCGGCCCGGATCAGCGGGCCGTAGCCCATCCAGCCGCGCCACGGCCCGGTGTGCCCGACGGCGCTGCTGCGCACGATCACCAGTCCGGGGTTCAGCGAGCGCAGCCTGTCCTCGTCCAGGCCCAGCCGGTCCAGCGTTCCGGGTTTGAAGTTGCTCAGCAGCACGTCGGCGGTGGCGGCCAGCCGTTCGACGATCTCGTGCCCGCGCGGATCGCGCAGGTCGACGGCGAGGCTGCGCTTCCCGCGGTGTCCCCAGGCGAAACCGCTGCTGACCGTGCCGTCGAACGGTGCGCGGCTGCCGTCCGGGTGCGTGCTGTGCTCGACTTTGACGACATCGGCGCCGTAGTCGGCGAACATCCGGCCCGCCTCGGCACCGACGACGATCACTCCGAGGTCGAGCACCCGCAGACCGGCGAACGGCACGGCCGCCGGGGCGTCCTCGCCCGCCGACCGCAGCGGCGGCAGCGGCGGCAGTCCGGACAGCACCTGCTCGGTGTGCTCGCCGAGTTCCGGTGCCCGCGCGGCGGTGGCCGGCCGGTGCCCGTCGATCTGCACACTGCAGCCGGGCATCCGCCCGGTGCGGGCGCCGAGGTCGACGGGGCGCAGGCAGCCGCGCTCGGCGAAGTGCTCGGTGTCCAGCACTTCTCGCAGGTCCAGCACCGGGGCGACCGGGATCCCGCGCCGCTGTCCCTCCACCGCGAGGTCCTCTTTGGACCTGTCGGCGAACAGCGCGCCGATGAGCTCGCGCAGCCGCGCGTCGGCCTTCTGCCGCTCGATGATCAGCTCGTACTCGGGGGCCTGGAACTCCACCGGTTCGCCGAGCCAGGCCCGCATGGCGGTCCATTGCGCCTTGCTGAGCACGCAGATCCGCACGTGCCCGTCCGCGCAGGGCAGCACCGGGTAGTACGAGCCGGCGTCCGGGCGGTCGTGCGGGAAGTCCCACCACGACCGGCCGTAGCCCGCGGTGGGCCCGGCGCCGAACGGCGGGTCGATGACCTGGGTCAGCGTCTCGTGCAGCGAGATGTCCAGGTGGTCGCCGCCGCCGGTGCGCAACCGCCGGAAGTGGGCCAACAGCGCGCACCACGCGGCCTGCGCGGCCGCGGCCTGCTCCAGGATCTCCCGCGGCGGCAGCAGCGGTCTGCGTCCCGGGATCCCGGACCGGCACAGCAGCCCGGACATCGCCGCGTGCACCCACTCGGTGGCCGCGTAGTCCCGGTACGGCCCGGTCAGCCCGAAGTCCGTCACCGACGCGATCACCAGATGCGGTGCGCGGCGCCGGATCTCGTCGATGCCGATCCGGTCGAGCTGCTCGGCGGTGGCGGTGGTGATCCAGATGTCGGCGGTGCACAGCAGGCGCAGGAAGTCGGTCCGGTCCCGACCGTCGGCGGGGTCGAGCAGCACACCGAGCTTGCCCGCAGCACGGGTGGCCTCGCGCAGCCCGATCCCGTTCCAGCGCGGCCAAGCGGTGCGCGAGGCGGATCCGCCCGGGGGCTCCACCCGGACGACCTCGGCACCGAGGTCGGCGAGGTACCGGGCGCACATCTCCGCCGGGGCGTCGGCCGTGTCGATGACCCGCAGCGAACGCAGCGGGGCGGGCTCGTCGTCCGGTTCGCGGTGCTGGCTCATCGAAACCTCCGCTGGTTTCGTGCCGGGGTGCGTCCGCGCGACTATTTCCGACGATCGCCGTCTGCAACACCCGTCACGCCGCACGTCCACCCGGTAGCACCAGGCAGAACCGATTCCGCGCAGCGAGGTACGCCGCGTTGGACGACGGGTCAGACCGAGCGCGCCGCCACCCCGGCCAGGACGGTGTCCACCAGGTGCGCCACGTACTCGGCCGATCGAGCCCGCACCCGCCCCTGCAGGTACTGCGGGGTGGCACGCACGTGGTTGGACACCGCGCCGGCCACCAGGTCCGCGATCAGCGCCACCGAGGCGTCCTGCGGCAGCTCCCCGCGGGCGATGCCGCGCCGCACCATCGCCCGCGTGGCGCGCACGTGCTCCGGGTAGGGATCGTCGGCCAGCGCCTCCCAGACCTCGGGCACGAACCGGGAGTCCACGTTGAGCCGGTAGGTGAGCACCCCGTCGTCGGTGGTCATGTACTCCAGCCAGCCGGTGGCGAACTCGATCAGGTCGGAGCGCAGGGCTCCGGTGTCGATCTCGGCGATGAACCGGGTCCGCTCGCGCACCGCCTCCACCAGCAGCGCGGCCTTGTCCGGCCAGCGCAGGTACAGCGACCCCTTGCCGATCCCGGAACGGCGGGCCACCTCGTCGAGGGTGAACCCGCTCCACCCGCGCTCGGCGTAGACGGCCCGCGCCGCCCGGCGGGCCCGGTCCTCGACCGCCGGGTCCCGCGGACGACCGGCGCGCTGCGTGGTGCTCACCGCCCCATCCTCCCGCATTCGCACGGCGACCATTTACGACGATGTCCGTCGGCAATAGGATCGGTGACCATCCGACGCGGAGGTCGCCGATGCACGTGCCCGACGTGGCCATCGCCGGACTCGGGATGACCGAGCTCGGCAAGGTCTACGACCGCAGCAGCGCCCAGTTCGGGATCGACGCGATCCGGCTCGCCGCCGAGGACGCCGGCATCGGCATCCCGGACATCGACGGACTGCTGATCAACCCGGGGATCAGCGGCGGCATCGACCTGCAGATCCAGCGCGCGCTCGGGCTCACCGACCTCGGATTCGCCGCGCAACTGCAGGCTTTCGGCTCCTCGGCGGGTGCGATGGTGACCCAGGCCGCGCTGGCGATCGGCGCGGGCATGGCCTCCACCGTCGCCTGCGTGTTCGCCGACGCGCCGCTGCGGCCCAGCGGGTCCAGCGGCAGCGCCTACGCCGACCCGGCCCAGCGGATCCGCCCGGGACTGGCCGGACTGGGCGCCGCGGGCGGAGCGCTGTCGCCGAACGCGGGGTACGCGCTGGCCGCGCGCAGGCACATGGACCGCTACGGCACCACCAGCGAGCAACTCGGGCACGTGGCGGTGAGCACCCGCGAATGGGCGGTGCTCAACCCGCTGGCCCGCTTCCGGGACAAGATCAGCGTCGCCGACCACCAGGACTCGCGCTGGATCGTGGAACCGCTGCACCTGCTGGACTGCTGCATGGTCTCCAACGGCGGGATCGCGGTGCTGGTCACCTCCGGCGAACGTGCCCGGGACCTGCGCAACCCGCCGGTGCACGTGCTCGGCTGGGGCCAGGGCCATCCGGGCTACCGCGAGCACGGCGGCAGCGAGTTCGGTCTGGTCACCGGCGCGGCGCAGTCCGGGCGAACCGCACTGGGCATGGCCGGCCTGCGTCCCGCCGACGTCGGCATCCGCGAGATCTACGACTGCTACACCTACACCACGCTGGTCACGCTGGAGGACTACGGCTTCTGCGCCAAGGGCGAAGGCGGGCAGCTGGCGTCCAGCGGCGCGCTCGGCCCCGGCGGCTCGCTGCCCACCAACACCGGCGGCGGCCAGCTGTCCAGCTATTACATGTGGGGCATGACGCCGCTGTCCGAAGCGGTCCTGCAGGCGCGCGGGCACGGCGGACAGCGCCAGGTCGCCGACAACGATGTGGTGCTGGTCAGCGGGAACGGCGGGATCCTCGACCACCACTCGACGCTGCTGCTGAGCCCGCACGCCCGCAGCTGACGCAGGGAAGGAGCCCGACGATGCCCGTGCACCCGCTGCAGCGCGACGCGGAATCCGCACCGTTCTTCGACGCCGCCGCCGAGGGGCGGCTGCTGATCCGCCGCGACCGGACCACCGGGGCGCTCATCTCGCCCACCGAGCAGACCGGACCGGACGGCTCGGCGGACCTGGAGTGGGTGCCCGCCGCAGGCAGCGGCACCATCACCTCCTGGGCGGTGGTGCACGACAAGCCCGATGCCGACGGCCGGACGAATCCCCTGGTGGTGGCGATCGTGGAACTGGCGGAAGGACCGTGGCTGCGTGCGCAGATCGTGCGCACCGCACCGGACGAGGTCCGCACCGGCATGGCGGTGACCGTCGAATTCGAGCAGCCCGCGGGCGGCGAGGCGATCCCGGTGTTCGCCCCCGGCTGACCCGGCCCGGGCAGGCGCAGATCCCGCCCGGGCGGCGGGCTCACAGCTCGCGCAGGTACGCCGCGCGCTGCTCCTCGGGCAGGAACGAGGCGCGGAACGAGTTCGCCGCGAACTCGCGCAGCGCCGCGTCCGAGAAGCCCAGATCGCGCTGCACGGCGTCGAAGTTGTCCCCCGCGTAACCGCCGAAGTACGCCGGGTCGTCGGAGTTGATCGTGGCCAGCACCCCGGCGTCGACCAGTTCCGGCAGCCGGTGCTCGTCGAGCGCGGCCACGGTGCGCAGCCGCACGTTCGACAGCGGGCACACGGTCAGCGGCGTGCGGTCGCGAGCGAGCCTGCGCACCAGCTCCGGGTCCTCGACGGAACGCACGCCGTGGTCCACCCGCTCGACGCCGAGGGTGTCCAGGGCCTGCCAGACGTACGCCGGCGGCCCCTCCTCCCCCGCGTGCGCGACCAGGTGCAGCCCCGCGGCGCGGGCCCGCTCGAACACGCCGCGGAAGTCCTCCGGCGGGTAGCCGACCTCCGCCGAGTCCAGGCCAACGCCGTCGATGTGCTCCAGGTGCGGCTGCAGCGCCTCCCAGGTTTCCTCCGCCGCCTGCGGGCCCTTGTCCCGCAGGAAGCAGGCGATCAACCGGGTGGAGACGCCGAAGCGCTGCTCGCTGGTGCGCAGCGAGGCGACCAGCCCGTCCACCACCTCGCGGAGCGGAACGCCGCGCACCAGGTGCGCCTGCGGGTCGAAGAAGATCTCCGCGTGCCGCACGCCCTGCGCGGCCGCGCGCGCCAGGTAGCCGTCGGCGACCTCGGTGAAGTCGCGCGCCACCTGCAGCACGTCCATGGCCAGGTAGTACAGGTCCAGGAACGACTGCAGATCGTCGAAGACGTACCGGGCGCGCAGCTCTTCCACGCTGCGGAAGGGCAGGTCCACGGAGTTGCGCTGCGCGCAGGCCATCACCAGCTCGGGCTCCAGCGTGCCCTCGATGTGCACGTGCAACTCGGCTTTGGGCAGGCTCAGACCCAACGACACGGAATCTCCTCCTCAGCAGGTTCACGAGCACCGGCCGCGGCCGCGCAGCCGCACCGGAACCCGCCGCACCCCCGCGCACGCCAGGTTCGCACGGCGGGCGCGATGGTGCGCTCGCGCGCAGATCACCGGTGTGGCACACGCGCGCGGACGGTCGGTTCGGCGATCCTCGCAAGATTCGCGGGCCACCGGTCAGCCGGGCCCGCCCGACAGCGAGGAGGAACACATGTCCCGCAGCACCGCGCGCCTGACCATCGCCCTGACCACCGCCGGGCTGCTCGGCGCGGGCACCGCGCTGGCCGCGGGCAGCGGCACCGACGAGACCGGACCGGCGAACCTGACCGGCGCCAAGGACGCGGTGCAGCACTACTACGAATCCGGTGACTGGCACGCGGACGTGACCGGCGCTGTGCACGAGGCCCGGGCGCACCTGGACGGCAGGCTCGACGACGGGGTGCGCCGCCCGGCGATCGTGCTGGACATCGACGACACCGCGCTGTCCACCTACGCGTTCGAGAAGGACGCGGACTTCGGTTTCGACGAGGACGCGTTCCGCGAGGTGGAGCTGGCCGCCGAACTGCCCGCGATCGCACCGACCCGCGACCTCGTCGAGCACGCGCGCGGCGAAGGCGTTGCGGTGTTCTTCATCACCGGGCGCCGCGACGATCCGGATCTGCGGGCCGCGACCGCGCGCAACCTGCACGACCGCGGATTCGGCCCGTTCGACGGGCTGTACCTGCGCCCGGCCGACGACGAGCAGGACTCCGCGGTGCCGTACAAGTCCGCGACGCGGGCCGGGCTGGAGCAACGCGGCTACGACGTGCTGCTGTCGGTCGGCGACCAGCACAGCGATCTGCTCGGCGGGCACGCCGAGCGAGGCATCAAGCTGCCCAACCCGATGTACCGGCTGCCGTGAAAAACCACGTATCGCGCGGGTCCTGCCGTCCGGCATGCTCGCGAGCATGGAGTTCACTTCGTTCGATGCGCGCGGTTACCCGATCGTCGACGTGCGCACCGGCTACGCGGGCTGGGCCGCGACCTACGAGGACACCGTCGAGGACACCATGGACCTGGCGCTGCTCGACCGGCTGCGGACCCCGGCGTGGTCGTCGGTGCGGCGGGCCGCCGACCTCGGCTGCGGAACCGGCCGCACCGGGAGCTGGCTGCGCGAGCGCGGGGTCGCCGCGATCGACGGGGCCGACATCACGCCGGAAATGCTCGACGCCGCCCGCGCCCGCGGCGCGCACGACCGGCTGGTGGACGCCGACGCCACGGCGACCGGTTTCGACTCCGGCCGCTACGACCTGGTCATCGCCTCGCTCATCGACGAGCACCTACCTGATCTCGCTCCGCTCTACCGCGAGGCGCGCCGGCTGGCCGCTCCTGGCGCGCTGTTCGCGATCGTCGGATTCCACCCGCACTTCATCATGACCTCCGGCATGCCCACGCACTACACCGACGACACCGGGCGCTCGGTGGCCATCGCGACGCACGTCCACCTGGTCAGCGAGCACGTGCGAGCCGCGCGGGAGAACGGCTGGCGACTGGTGGAGATGGAGGAGGGCGTCGTGGACGAGGCGTGGCTGGAGCGCAAACCGAAGTGGGAGCGGTTCCGCAACCACCCGGTCTCCTTCGCGCACGTCTGGGAACTCGGCTGAGCGGTGCACAACCCGTCCAGCCGGACCGCTCGCCGCGCACACTCCGCCGGTTCCGCGCGGGGCGGGCAGCGTCCACGATGAGCCCACCTCCTCGGGTGGAAGGACGCTGCTGTGGCCGCATTCCGGTTGGCATGCCTGCAGACCGCGGGCACTCCGGGTGACCTGCACGCCAATCTGGCCGAACTCGACCGCGCCGCGCAGCGGGCCGCGGAGGCGGGAGCCGGCCTGCTGGTCACCCCGGAACTGTTCCTCACCGGCTACGACATCGGGGAACTGGCCGGCGAACTGGCCCGCCGGAACCCGGTCGAGCCCTGCGCGGGGATCGCCGCGCGGCACGGGATCGCGCTGGTCGTGGGAACTCCGCTGCTGCGGGACGGGAACCTCGTCAACGCGGCGGTCTTCCTCGGCGCGGACGGCGCGGTCCGCGCCGAGCACCACAAGATCCAGCTGTTCGGCGACCTCGACCGCAGCCGGTTCACCCCCGGCGACCGCGCGGTCACCGCGGTCGACCACGAGGGCGTGCGCATCGCGCTGCTGATCTGCTACGACGTCGAATTCCCGGAATGGGCGCGCCGGGCAGCGCTGGACGGCGCGCAGCTGATCGTCGTACCCACCGCGCAGATGACGCCGTTCGCCCGGGTCGCCGAGCAGGTCGTCCCGGTCCGGGCGTGGGAGAACCAGGTCTACGTCTGCTACGCCGACCGGATCGGCCGCGAGCGGGACACCACCTACGTGGGCCGCAGCAGCGTGGTGGCTCCGGACGGGACGAGGATCGCGCACGCCGTCGAGGAACCCGCGCTGCTGCTCGCCGATATCGACCCGGACCGGGTGCGCCGCGCGCAGCGGGACAACCCCTACCTGACCGACCTGCGCACCGACCTGCCCACCGGCCGGGACCGCTGATGCGCACCGGCGCGCGACCCCGGCTCTCCGGACGGCTGGGCACGGCTTCGATCGTGTTCATGGTGCTCGCCGCCGCGGCGCCGCTGACGGTGATCGGCGGCAACGTCCCGCTGGCCATCGGGCTGGGCAACGGCGCGGGGGCACCGGTCGGCTTCCTGATCGCCGCGGCGGTCCTGCTGATCTTCTCGGTCGGCTTCGTGGCGATGACCCCGCACGTCACGCGACCCGGCGCGTTCTCCGCCTACGTGCAGCGCGGTCTCGGCGAGGTGCCGGGCGGCGGCACCGCGTTCCTCGCCCTGGCCGCCTACACCGCGATCCAAGCCGGGATCTGGGGCTACCTGGGCGGAGCCGCGTCCGGATTCCTGCAGCACCACCTGGGTGCGGCACCGCCGTGGTGGGCGTGCTCGGCGGTGCTGCTGGTCCTGGTCGGCGTGCTCGGCTACCGGCGCATCGAGCTCTCCTCGAAGGTGCTCGGCGTCGCGTTGGTGTGTGAGCTGGGCATCGTGCTGGTGCTGGACGCGGCGATCCTGGCCGGCGGCGGTGCTTCCGGGATCAGCGGCGCGTCGTTCACCCCGGCCGAGATCGGCAGCGGACCGTTGGGCATCGCGGTGCTGTTCTCCATCACCGGGTTCATCGGGTTCGAGGCCACCGCCGTGTTCCGGCACGAGGTCCGCGATCCGGACCGCTCGATCCCGCGCGCCACCTACACGGCCGTGCTGATCATCGGCCTGTTCTACGCGCTGTCCAGCTGGTCCATCGTGGAGGGTTGGGGCGTGGCCGCGGTGCGCGAGCGCGCCCGGCAGTCCCCGGACGACCTCATGCTGGCCACCGCGGAGCGCTACCTCGGTCCGGTGGCCGGCGATGTGCTGCAGGTGCTGCTGCTGACCAGCCTGGTGGCCTGCGTGCTGTCCTTCCACAACGTGCTCGCCCGCTACCAGTTCGCGCTGGCCGGGCGGGGATCGCTGCCCGCGGCGCTGGGCCGGGTGCACCCCCGGCACGGTTCACCCGCGACGTCCTCGCTGGTGCAGACCGCGACCGCCGCCGCGCTGATCGCGCTGTTCGCGGTGCTGGGACTGGACCCGCTCACCGAGATCTTCGGGTCGATGGCCGGGGTCGCCACGCTGGGCGTCGTGCTGCTGATGCTGTTGACCTCGGTGGCGGCACTGGTGTTCTTCGCCCGGGAACGACCGGCCGGGACGGGCCGGGTGCGCCGGCTCACTCCCGCCGCCGCGATCGCGGTGCTGCTGGTCGCGCTCTGGCTCGTGGTGTCGCATTTCCCGCTCGTGGCGGACAGTTCGGTCGCCGCCGCGTACGGATTGGGCGCGATCCCGGTGCTCGCCTTCGGTCTCGGCTGCCTGCTGACCTACCGGCAGCTCACAGCGCGTGCCCGCCGGCGACCTGCACCACCTGACCGGTGATCCACCGCGCCTGGTGCGAGGCCAGGAAGACGACCGCATCGGCGATGTCCGCGGGCGCGCCCACCGTGCCCATCGGCACGATGGTGCGCACCCGCTCGGCCGTGGCCTCGTCCATCCAGCCGGTCTGCACCGGACCGGGGGCCACCGCGTTGACCCGGATCGACTCCCTCGCCAGGTCCAGCGCGGTCGAGCGGGTCAGAGCTTCCAGCGCGGCTTTCGACGTGCCGTAGCCGACCTGCCCGGGGAAGGCGCGCGCGGCGTCGGTGGAGATGTTCACCGCGCAGCGCTGCCCGGCACCGGTGCGCTTGGCCAGCTCGCTAATCAGCAGCGCGGGGGCGACCGCGTTGACCCGGTAGTGCCGTTCGAGCCCGTCGAAGGTCACCGTGCCGATCTCGTCCGGGGTTTCGCAGTGCGCGGCGTTGTTCACCAGCACCTCCACCGGCCCCAGCTTCCGCTCGACCTCGTCGAACAGGTCGACCGCGGCATCGGGCCGGGCGAGATCGGCTTCGACCGCGACCGCTCCGTCCCATTCGGACGCCAGCCGCTCGACCTCAGCCCGGTCCGGTGCGCGGTGGTGGTACTGCGCGTCATCCGGCGACGCGGGTTCGTCCTCGCGGAAGTGCAGCGCCACCCGCGCCCCTTGGGCCGCGAACGCCCGCGCGATCGCCGCACCGATCCCGCCACCGGCACCGGTCACCAGGACGACCCGGCCGTCGAGTCCCGCATCGATCATCGAGCCAGCATCGCGACCGGGCGCCGCGGCGCGCAACCGGAATACCGCCGGCCCGAGGGGATCCCGCCGGCTACTCCCCCGCTACCGGTCGCCCCGCGCACAGCACGAGCGCCGGGCGGCGCAGCACCTGCAGGTCTGCGCGCGGATCGTCCGGCACCACCAGCAGATCGGCGCTCTTGCCGGGCAGCAGGCTGCCGGTGCGGTCGGCGATGCCGAGCCCTTCCGCGGTCCGGCCGGTGGCCAGGTGCAGCACGCGCTCCGCGTCGAAGCCGAGGTATTCGTACAGCTCCAGCGCGCCGACCGGGTCGTCGAAGGTCGATCCGGTCAGCCCGGCGTCGGTGCCGAACAACAGCCGCAGCCCGAGTTCGTCCATGCGCCGGGTCCGCGCGAAGTTCGCCTCGGCGCGCTCGTGGCCGACCCGGTCGCCGAACGTCCGCCACGCGGCGGACATCGCCGTGCACACCGAGATGTCGGCCCGCACCATCTCGGCGACCACGTCCGGGCGCAGGTCCGAGCCGCGGTCCGGTGTCATCCAGGTGCAGTGCTCGATGGTGTGTACGCCGACTTCGACGGCCGACCGGATCGCGTCCACCCCGTGCGCGTGCGCCGCGACCGGGAGGCCGTGCGCGGCGGCTTCGTCCGCGATGATCGCCAACTGCGCGGTGTCGAACTGGCTGGCCCACATCGGGGGTGATTCCGGGGTGATCTGCCCGCCGGAGACCATCACCTTGATCAGGTCGGCGCCGAGCCGCGCGTTGTGCCGGACCTGCTCACGCAACGAGCTCTCGCCGCCGTCCACGGCGCCACCCAGGAACCAGCAGTGTCCATCGTGGATGGTGATCGGGCTCGTCGCGGCCAGCACGCGCGGCCCGGCCCGCGCACCGCTGCCGATCTCCCGGCGCAACCGAGCCGCCGCGCCGCCGCGGTCCCCCAGGTCCCGACAGGTGGTCACCCCGGACGCGGCGAGCTGCGCGGCGCGCTCGGCCATACCGTCCAGCAGCTGCTCGTCGGACGCACCGCGCACGTTGTCCCGGAAGTCGGTGGTCGCGTCGAACGCGAGGTGCACGTGCGCGTTGATCAGCCCGGGCAGCACCGTGTGCCCGGGGAATTCCCGCACGATGGCCCCGGGGGATCGCTGCCGGAGCGCGGCGCGCGGCCCCACCGCGGCAATCCGCTCCCCGTCGAACAGCACGGCGCCTGCGGCGATCTCTTCTCCGGGCGGCCCCACCAGCACCCGGTCGGCGGTGATCAGTTCCAGCACACGCACCACGGTGCCGGACAGCGGCATCCCCGGACCACCGCCGCGCACCGATCAGCGGATCCGCACCTCGCTCGCCGCGACGAGATCATCCGCACCGGGCACCGGTCGCGAGACCCGGTCGCGCCGCACGTCGGGTCAGCGCTCGTCGAAGCCCGACCGGAACCGGCCACCCACGTCGCCCGACCCCGCACCGGACGTCCGATCGTCCTCGGCGCGCTGCCTGCGCAACCGACGCGCGTACCACGTCTGCAACCGGTACTCGACGAGCAGCCACAGTGCGGCGGCAGCTCCCCAGGCCAACCACACCGGCACTCCGCCGTGAGGCAACAAACGCCCGAAGATCCCCGCGCTGACACCAGCGACCAGGCTGAGCGCGATCGGCGCCACGTTCCAGACCGTCTCGCGCCGCTCACCGGGTTCGGCGTCCCGCTCCCGGCGCTTCGGACGAGGGCGGGGCGCCAGCAGCGCGGGTTCGGCCGGGACCCGCCTCCCGTGCTCACCGCCGTCCGCTGCCATGCCCGGAATCCTGCACAGGTCGTCTGATCATCAGCAACAGCACGCGGATTCGGCGTGAACAGGACCATCCCGCCGGCCGCCCGCGGCGACCGCACTGCGCGCACACCGGCGACCGGCAACCAGGCGGGTACGCGCTCCTCGGCGGACATCGCGGCTGGGGTCGTCCCCTCGACCGGGGCGGCACGGGCTGGCCGACCAGCGACGATGCGAGCAACCTGGACACCGAGGCCCCGCGCCGGGGCCGAACGCGGAAGGAGGCCGGCATGGATCACAGCTGGGAGCCGTCCCATCCGCTGGAAGCCGTGTACCGGGCCCGGGACGCCCTGCAGGAAGCGGTGACCGAGCAGCCGCACATGGACCTGACCAAGCAAGACCTGCCGTCCTACGGCCGGGCGCTGCGCGCAACCCTGGACAACCTCGGCGACCTGGCACGCCTTTTGTCCGAACAGGTCGACCGCATCGACCGCGACCGGCTGTACCGGGGCACGCTCAGCGACCACCCGTACGAAGTCATCGACACGGCGGTGGACCACCTGATCGAACTCCGCCGCACTCTGGAAACAGCAGCCCGGCACACCGAGTCCTACCGCTCCGATGCCGAACACGTGCACCACAACACCCGCGACGAACACCGCCCTCGCGAGGACTGATCCCGGGGCGCAGCGACGTCACGCCCCCGGTCAACCGCCTCGACACGGGAAATCTTCCACGGCTTTTCCGCGCATTTCTGACCAGCGAAATGTGAGGGCAGGGCCTTGAACCCCGACCCGAGGCGACCTCAGTTGACGTTTGACGACATCCGCCGAAACCCATCACTGCCTGCGCTAATCACGAATGCAAATACCTACTGGAGGTGGTGGGTCGTTCTGCGGGCGTTTGACATCGTTTGTGCATCAAGGATGACCCCCGACCCACGGGTGTGGCGTAGTGGATGCTAGTGGCTCCCAGCCTTCTTCTCTCAGCTATCCGACTGATCGATCGCCGCCTCGTAGAAGGCGTCGGCGAGGGCCGTGATCACGCTGTTGATCGCGGGGCCGTCGCTGAAGAAGTAGTCGGCCATGGTGTTGTGCGCGTCCTGGTTGTCGACGACGGCTTCGGTCACCAAAGTCTGGAAGTCTTGCGATTCCATGAACTGCTTCTTCGAGTTCACCTTGGTTTGCTTGACCAGCTCGGGATAGACGAGCAGACGCTGCACCAGGCCGTTCACGAACTCCCTGACCTGCGACTCGGTGAATGCCTCGGCTCCGAAGAGATCGTTCATCTTGTCGATGACGACCTGGAGCGCGACGAATTTCGGCTCCTTCTTCGCGCCGCTGCCCGCCGCGCTGATGCCCCTCAGCTCGCCGTCACCGCTCAGCGAGATGTCGACCGCGCTCGCCTTGGTGTGTTTCACACCGACCAGCACGACGTCGGAGAGATCGACCTCGGCAGACCAGGCGGACTCGGCGATGACCTTCTCCAGCAGCCGCAGGAAGATGGACAGCATCTCCAGATACGAGTCGCCGTAGTTGACGATCTGGCTCATGAAGTCGTAGAGCCGCACGTACGTGGAGACGTCCTTGCGGAACAGGTCGAGGTCGTTGAGCGTGACCTTGTCGCCTTCTTCCAGCGCGCGGGCGTAGCGGCGTCCGAACTCGTGCTGCGCCGGACTGATCGCGGCCGACAGGGCGTTGTTGCCCTTGCGCCTGACCCAGAGCCCGGCGACGTTGCGAACGTCGTCCTCGGTGTAGATCCCGGCCTGCGCGAGTTTGGTCGCGAGGTGAATGACGACGTACGGGTCGGTCTCGCTCTCCAGGGTCGCGTTGGTGAAGTACGGTTCGAACGCTGCCTTGATGTCCTCTGGCTTGTTCGCGAAATCGAGGACGAACGTCTTGCGCTTCTGTTCACCGGAGGCGGTGCGGTGGGTCCGGTTGAGTCGCGACAACGTCTGCACCGCGGTGACGCCCGACAGCTTCTTGTCGACGTACATCGCTGACAGCAAGGGCTGATCGAACCCGGTCTGATACTTGTTGGCGACCAGCATGATCTTGTAGGTCTCTCCGGCGAACGCGGTCGCCAGATCGCTCCCGGCACCGGGGTTCATGTTCGCCTCGGTGAACTCGTCGTCCGTCGACGGCGCAGGACCCCAGTCCGAGTCCCATGTCTCGTCCTCGGCCATCGTCACGCCGCCGGAGAACGCGACAAGCGTCCGGTAGTCGTAGGTGGGGTCCTCGGCGGCGCGCTTCGCGATGTAGGCGTCGATGGCCTTCTTGTACTTCACCGCGGACTTGCGGGAAGCCGTCACGACCATCGCCTTGGCCTTGCCGTCGAGCAGGTGCGCGACGTTGGCGTGGAAGTGCTCGACGATGATCTGAACCTTCTGCGCGATGTTCGTCGGATGCAGCTGCACCCACCGCATGAGGCCCTTGCGGGCGGCGGCCTCGTCAACCTCCTCGTGCTCGCTGGTCGCGTTGCCCGCGATTTTCATCGCGGTGTCGTAGGACTGGTAGCCCTTGAGCACATCGAGGATGTAGCCCTCCTCGATCGCCTGCTTCATCGAGTACAGGTGGAACTCGACCGGCTTGCCGTCCGGACCCTTGCGGCCGAACAGCGCCAGGGTCTTGTTCTTCGGCGTCGCGGTGAACGCGAGATAGGAGACGTTTGGGGACTCCGCGCGTTCGGTCATCTCCGCGGCCAGCACCGACTCGATGTCGACCTCGCCGCCGTCTCGGATATCCTGGAGCTCCTCGGCGGTGAGCACTTGCTTGAGCTTCGAGGAGATCTGCCCGGACTGTGACGAGTGCGCCTCGTCGGCGAGAATCGCGAACTTCTTGCCTTTCAACCCGGAGTGCGTCCGGATCTCGTCGATGGCGAACGGGAACGTCTGCACCGTCACCGCGATGATCAGCTCACCGTTGCGCAACGCCTGCGCGAGCAGCCCGGACTTCGACTTCGCCCCCGCCTTCTTGACGTCCTCGGGGCTGATCGTGGCCACGATCTTGCCGGAGCCGTCGATCTGCCGGATCGCCTCCTGCAACTGTCCGTCCAGGACTGTCCGGTCCACTATGACGATCACCGAGTCGAAGAGCTTTTTGTCGTCGACATACAGCCGAGCGAGCCGGTGCGCGGTCCAGGCGATGGTGTTGGTCTTCCCGGATCCGGCCGAGTGCTCGATCAGGTACCGGTGCCCGACGCCTTCCTCGGCGACCGTGGTCGCGATGTTCGTGACCGCCTCCCACTGGTGGAACCGCGGGAACAGCATGCTCGTGCGCCGCACAGAAGTGCCGGTGGTGATGTCCCACTCGTCCTTGGTCTGCACGATCATCAGCCGGCCGATGATGTTCAGCCAGGCGTGCCTCTCCCAGACCCGTTCCCATAGATAGGCGGTCGCGGACTTCCCGTCCGCGGCGGGCGGATTCCCGGCCCCACCGTCGCAACCCGTGTTGAACGGCAGGAAGTGCGTTTTCTCGCCCTCCAGCCGGGTCGTCATCGCCGCGAGGGCGTTCGAGACCGCGAAGTGCACCAGCGCCCGACGCCCGAACGACAGCAGCGGCTCCGCGCGCCCGTTGGTCTGCGGGTTGCGGTGCTTGCGGTACTGGTTGATCGCCTCGTCGAGGGACTGCGTGAAGTCGGTCTTGAGCTCGACCGTCGCGACCGGTAGCCCGTTGACGAAGAACACCAGGTCGATGCTGCGCTGATCAGCGGTGGAGAAATGCACCTGCCGCACCACCCGCACCCGCATCGCCGCATAGTCGGCGGTGGTCCGCTCGTTCAGCGACGTCTCCGGCCGGAACTGCGCCATCTTCAACTTGCCGCCACCGATGTAGTGCACACCGTTGCGCAGGATGTTCAGCGTCCCACCGCCGTGTTCGAGGGGCTTGTCCAGGGCCGTGGTCAGCACGTCCAGGAACTTTGCCTGCGAACCGGCGGCCTTCAATGCTTTTTCGTACGCGGGCTTCTGCGTCGCCTCCAACCAGGCGAACAAGTCGTCGGGGAACAAGGCACGCTCGCGGTCGTAACCGGCGTCGTTCTCCGAGTACAGCCAGCCGTGCGCGTGGAGATGATCGCAGATCTCAGACTCGAAGACGACCTCATTGTGATCAGCCATCAGGCAGCCTCCCGCACATCGATCTGGCCGGTCACGGCAGCGGAAATTAGCGCCGAGCGGCGCTCCTGCGACAGCTCGATGAACTGCTCGGACTCGGCGATGAGCGTGTCGATCCTGCGCGTTTGCCCCGCCAACTCGTTAGCGGCGTTGGCGTCCGTCGGCAAGTTGATGTCAAAGCGAGCGAGATCCTTCATTCCGAGGGTCGGTTGGATGCTGTCTCCGCTCGTCGCCAACTCGGCTTGGCGCAGGAAATGCTCGGATCCGAGCCATGCACAGAGAAGATTCGTTGTAGTTGGGTTCTTACAGCGGAGGACCGCTACTGCGCGGGCGACGTTCGCGCCTGCGAGCCACTCCGGTGCCACCGCTGCCTGCCCCATCTTGCCGACGACGCCAAGAAGAACCTCGCCGCCATAGAGCTTGGTGCGCGAAAAATCGTCCGACTGCGCCGGTGCGATCGCCAACATGGGGCGCTCTGGGGCCAGGTTCAAGATGTCACCGGCGCGAACAAACGGGACGCCCTCGGACTCCTCAACATAGGACGGCACCAGAACACCGTAGGAAGGACGAGCTTCCAGCAGTCTTCCAACCTTCGTGGACTCGGTTCCGGCATTCGCGCTGAACGTCGCCGTCAGAACAGCACGGCGGCGCTCCCGGAGCATCTCGATCAGGCGCTGTTGCTCCTCGATGAAGGTGTCGATGCGGGCGGTCTCGCGGTCGAGGTAGTCGGCGATGGCGCGTTGCTCGTCCGGCGGGGGCAGCGGCATCGGAATACGTGCGAGCTTGTCGGCCGTGAGGTGGGGCATCGAGACCACGTTGCTGTACGCGCGGATGAAGCCACTCGCGCGCAGAGCGATCAGGTAGAACGCAATGAAGCGGCCATCGATTTCGCTGTCAACTGGTCGAAGTCGGTTGATGGAGTTCTGGAATCCCCAGCCTGCAAGATCCTCGCGGATATAGGCGGCGCGACCGAACCCACCCTGTCCGCCTTCGACGACGACAACGTCCCCGGAACGGATGCTCAGCTGGTCCAGTTCGGTTTCGCCGAACCACATTTCGTTCATGTTGTCGAGGGAAAGCGCGCCGTCGGGCTGCACGTTGGCGGCCCGCATGTACGGGGCGCATACATCACCCCCGGAGTCCTTGCTCTGCAGCATCTTGCCGAGTGTGACTGTCGCGACGTTCTTGATCTGCCCGATCTGCCAGTTGTCGGGCAGCGCCGTCCAAAGAGGCTCCGTCACTGCTCGACCTCCCGCAGCAGGTCGAGGATCTTCGAGACCTGTTTCTCCAGATCGGCGTCGATCTCGGCGAGTGGTCGGGGTGGCACGTACTTGTAGAAGTGCCGAGTGAATGGGATCTCGTAGCCGACCTTGATCTTGGTCCAGTCGATCCAGGCGTCGGGGACGTGTGATTTCACTTCGGTGTCGAAGTACGCCTGGACGACCTCGGTGCGGCCCTCGTCGGCAGCGGTGGAACCGCCGTAGGTGAAGGGCACGTTCTCGGTGTCACGCTTCTTGGCGTCCGGTTTCGGCTTGCCCTTCCGATCGACGACCGGGTTGCCTTCGTCGTCGAGCAGGGGGCGTTCGATGGTGACGGTCCAGTAGCCGAACTCGTCGGTGCGCAGCACCTTCGACGTGTCCGGATCGGCGTCGGTGAAGTCCGCGTAGAGCTTGACGATGTTGGCGCGGTCTTCCTCGCTGAGCTCACGGTTCTTGGAGCCGAGGCTCTTGCGCATCTTGGTCCAGAATTCTGAGCCGTCGATGAGCTGGACCGTGCCCTTGCGGTCGGGGTGCTTGGTGTTGTCGAGGATCCAAATGTAGGTGGCGATGCCGGTATTGAAGAACATACTGGTCGGCAGCGCGACGATCGCCTCGACCAGGTCGTTCTCCAGCAGCCACTTGCGGATGTTCGACGGGCCGGACTCGGCGGCTCCGTTGAACAACGGGGAACCGTTCATGACGATCCCCGCCCGACCGCCTCCGTCTTCGGGCTTGCGCATCTTGTGGGCCAGGTGCAGCAGAAACAGCATCTGACCGTCAGAGGTGGAGGGGAGGCCGGGCGCGAAGCGGCCGTAGGGGCCTGCGGACTCGCTCTCCTGCTTGATTGCCTTGGCGTACTGCTTCCAGTCCACACCGTAGGGCGGGTTGGACATGCAGAAGTCGAACTGGCGATTCTTGAACGCGTCATCGGTCAGCGTATTGCCGAACGCGATGTTGGTCGCGTCGTGCCCTTTGGCGAGCAGGTCGGACTTGCAGATGGCGTAAGACTGCGGGTTGTACTCCTGGCCGTACAAACTCAGGCTGGCGCCGGGGTTCTGCGCGAGCAGGTGCTCTTCGGCGAGTGAGAGCATGCCGCCGGTACCTGCGGTGGGGTCGTAGAGCGACCGGACAATCTCCGCCTCGGTGAGGTCGGCGTCCTTCTCGGCGAACAGCATGTCGACCAGCAGCCGGATCGCGTCGCGTGGGGTGTAGTGGTCCCCGGAGGTCTCGTTCGCTGCCTCGTTGAACTTGCGGATGATGTATTCGAACGCGTCGCCCATGTCCGCGTTGGACACCTCGTCGGGGTGCAGGTCAATGGCGCCGAAGGACTTGACGACCTCGCGCAGCAAACCGGCCGCCTCCAGCGCGTCGATCTCCTCCTTGAACTTGAAGTACGTGAACACATCGACGTCGTCGGAGAAGCGGTCGATGTAGTCGGTGAGGTTGTCGGCGAGGCCGTCCGCGTCGGCGAGCAGGTTCGCGAACGAGTATTTCGAGGTGTTGTAAAACGAGCGGCCGGTGGCCTTGCGGACCTCAACCCTGAGCCGGTTCGGGTTGCCGAACTTCGCGGCTAGCTCGCGCACGGTTTCGCGGTCGGGTTCGAGGATGCAGTCCAGGCGACGCAGGATCGTCAGCGGCAGGATCACGTTGCCGTACTGATTGGGGCGGTAGGGGCCCCGAAGCTGGTCGGCGATCGACCAGATGAAGCTACCGAGAGTGCTCACAACAATCCTTACGAAGATCAGCTAGGCGGACTGTCATCTTGCCGGAGACGGACGCGGGGTCCGGCGCTCGGGCATGGTCGGACCCCACAGCCTATACGCGCGGCCAACGTGCCCCCACCATCCGTAAGGGCATAGCCCATGCGGAGTTGTGGAGGCACGGGTACTCAGTTCCCCGTGTCCCGTGTTCGGCGCGTCGACGTCAGCGAGCCGCGGACCCAGTGGACTGAGACGGATACTCGCTGCAAACTGTCGCCGGTAAACGTCGCGGTATGGATCTCTGCTGGCTGGTGTCGGCCCGCAGTGGCGCGCTACAACGCGTCCGGCAAGTCCTGATCCGGCTCCTCGGTGAGCCCGTCACGCAAGGCCTGGCCGAGCTGATCCGCGTAGGTGCTGGCGGGGACCGGAACCAAGTGGGACGCCGAGGCGCCATCGAGCACGATCACTGCGTTCGGGTGGTGAACACCTTGTCGTCGCTGGCACGCATCGACGGGAGAAGAGCCTGGCGGTCTGCACGACGTGATTATCGCTGGTCGCGGCGTTCCTGTGCCATCTTGCGGAGCTCTTCGCGGACCGTGTTCAGGTCGAACTTGTAGCGCCCGCCCGGAGTGGTCAGGGCGACCGAGATGAGTCCTTCGTCGGCGTAGCGGCTGATCGAGCGCCGGGAGATGCCGAGCTCATCCGCCAGTTCCCCGGACGACAGCAAACGCTTGGCCACGCCGCGAAGGCAGGGCGGATCACTGGCCTGTGCTGCCTGTCTGGCCTTTCGGGCCTGTTTGGCCTTATAGCTTTGGCCCGACTGGCCTATCTGTCCGTTTTGAGGGTGCGTGTGAGTCGAGCGAGCTGGGTGTTGGCCATGGAAGGCCAGGTGTACGTGCGGCCGCACGGCGAGGCGGTCTACGTCTTCGGTCTGGTCGAGTACGTACGACGGGTCTCCGGCGAGGAGGACGACGCCCAGGCGCACCGATGCGTCGAAGTCCCCGGATTCGCGGACTTCGACGCGTTCCGCCAGTGGTGCTGGGCTTATCGCCGGGAACGGGCGCGACGGCAGACCCCGAAGCCGATCACGCCGACTCCGCTTCGGAGCGAGGAGGTCAGCAGCTTTCCCAACGTCTCCGCGTCCATCGCGCACCGGAATCCGGTGGCGTCGTCGCACATCGTCTCGGCGGCATCGTTGAACGACGACGGCGTGCACCGATCGAACGGCTCGTCCAGTCCTACCGAACGAAGGTCAGCAAAGCTATGACCTGCGGATATGTGGGGCAGGGGGGACTTGAACCCCCGACCTGACGGATTATGAGTCCGCTGCTCTGACCTGCTGAGCTACTGCCCCCGCGGTGTTGTGCACACCACGGCGATCGTAGCGAGGTCCGGGTGCTGAGCGGTCTCCGGGTGCGCGGCACGGGCGTGGCGGAGCGGGCGGGACCGGCGCGAACACCGTTGCGCGGGCGGGGTCCTCGATCTCGGGGCGGGCACGAGACGGGGCCGGCGCATCCGCGGTGCGCCGGCCCCGGGGAATCGCCGAGCGGGCTCAGCCGAGCATGCTGAACACGTCGAACACTCCGGACAGCTGCCCGATGACCAGGGTGGTCGCCGCCAATACGATCAGGCCGGCCACCGTCAGCACCGACAGTCCGATCAAGTACACGACGGCCTTGATCGGTTTCGGCAATCTGGTCACGGCGTCGAAATCGGGCAACGAGAGGTGTGGTGGCTTGCCGATACCCGGTGCGGACATGTCGAGTTCCCCCGTCCTTCGCTTGCCTCCGTGGGCGGAACACCCGCTGCGCCGGAGACGGAGCGCAGCGGAGAGCGCGTTGCATCCGCACGATCACGGTTCGATGTCGCCGACGATCGCGCGGGAACTACCGGTGGTGTGCCTGGACCTCGAACGAGGGCCTGTGCACATCGTGCTCGTCCGCACCGGCGCCCGCGAGCCGGACAACCAAGGCATCGGAGAGACGCTCCGCGCCGTTAGCCGCCGCCCGGACCATCCGCCTGAACAGGTGACAGGACGAGCGAAAACTCTTGGCACATCCGCGATCTGGCCACTCTGCCGGGACGGCGCGCACCGACTCGCAGTGTCGTGCGAACGCCGACGATCGATCGTGATCGCGTGCTTCGAGATTACCCGAACCGGCAGCCGTCCCACGGTGTGCGGTGATGGGCCCCACCTCGTCCGCGACCGGCGGAAACGCAGTCCGGCGGGCCCACTGCGGGCTCCCGAGGCCCGGACAACGACCTCGGCAAGAGGTGATCACAAACGCGCAACCGGGGCGGTAGACGAGAAAAAAACCCCAGATCCGCAGATCTGGGGTGAAGTGCTCCTCCGGCTGGACTCGAACCAGCAACCTTTCGGTTAACAGCCGAATGCTCTGCCATTGAGCTACGGAGGAACGTCCGGTCAGCTCTCCCGCTGACGGATTCCACTCTAGCCGATCGGCGCCACCGGGGTTCAACCACCCCCCGGATCCAGCATCTGTGCAGGTCAGGGACGAGCGTCAGCGGGCTTCGCGCGCGCGGCGGACCCGATCGGCGACCTCGGCGGCCACCCGGCGCACCGCCGCCTCGTCCGTGCCCGGATCCGGACGCACCTGCAGCAGCACCCCGTCCCGGCCGGGCACCTTGCGCTGCACGACCCACACCCCGCCGCCGGGCAGCTCGCGGTGATCGCGGGACCGGATCGACCCGTCCACCCGCTCGCGCAGCACCTGCGGGATCCGGCCCGGCTCAGCCAGCCGGAACCGGCGCGCGGGCAGATCGCGCAGCAGCACCGCCTCGCCCGCCGCGTCCACCTCTTCGGCCTCGATCACCGACAACGAACCGGAATTCCAGGAGACCTTGCTCAGCAGGTGCCAGCCGACCCGCCGCCCCTCCGGCAGCCACACGCCCAACCGGCTCGCCAGCAGCACCCCGCCGTCCGCGGTGCGCGCGGACGCCAGCACGTGCTCGTCGGCGGCCAGCTCCCCCGCGAAACCGTCCGGAACTCCGCCGCCGGACAGCCGGCGCACCAGCCTGCGCAGCGGCGCGATCATTCGAAACCGCCCATCGCCTGCTCCAGCAGCGCCTTGCGGTAGCCCTCCAGCGCGACGAGATCGCCGAACAGCGCGTTGTACTCCTCCGCGTCCTCCAGCGGCGACATGCGCTGCACCTTCGACTTGATGTCCGCGATCTGCCCGCTCACCAGCTGCTCCTGCAGCCGGGCGACGATCGCGGAGACGTACTTCGGGTCGTCGGCCGACTTCATCTCCAGCTGCTCGACCGCCAGCCCGGTCAGCAGCGACCGCGCGGGCTGGCTCGCGCACTGCTGACCGATCGCGTCCACGAACTCCGCGCCGGCCAGCCCGCAGGTCGTCCCGCCGGCGGCGAGCACCGCGCGGTGCAGCTCGGCGTAGAGGGGCTCGGTGAACGCGTCCTCCGGCAGCGCGTCGTACACCGGACCGGCCAGCGCCGGAACCTGCAGAGCGGCCTTGAGCGCCTCGCGCTGCAGCCAGCGCGGATCATGCCTGGGCGGGCGCTGGGGCAGCTCGGCCTCCACGCCCAGCGACTGCTGGCCGGTGTCCCGGCGCGGGCGCTTGCGGTTCGGCTTGACCGGCGCGCCGGACGACTCGCGGACCCGGCGCACCACCTGGTTCTCGTCGTTCCAGCCCGCCCACCAGGCCAGCTTGGCGGCATAGCCGTCCCGGCTGGCCGGGTCCTTGATCTGCGCGACCAGCGGCACGGTGCGTTTGAGCGCGGCGACCCGGCCGTCCACCGAATCCAGGTCGTAGTCGCCGAGCAGGCTGCGGATCGCGAACTCGAACAGCGGGCGCCTGCGCGCGACCAGATCGCGCACTGCCGCGTCCCCCTTGGCCTGGCGCAGCTCGCAGGGGTCCATGCCATCCGGGGTGATCGACACGTAGGTCTGCCCGGCGAACTGCTGCTCGCCCTCGAACGCCTTCAGCGCCGCCTTCTGCCCGGCCTCGTCGCCGTCGAAGGTGAAGATGACCTCGCCGCGGAAGGTGTCCTCGTCCATCATCAGCCGCCGCAGCACCGAGATGTGCTCGTCGCCGAACGCCGTGCCGCAGGAGGCGATCGCGCTGGGCACCCCGGCCAGGTGCAGCGCCATCACATCGGTGTAGCCCTCGACGACGACGGCCTGCCTGCGCTTGGCGATCTCCCGCTTGGCCAGGTCGATGCCGAACAGCACCTGGGACTTGTTGAAGATCGGGGTGGCCGAGGTGTTGACGTACTTGGCCTCGATCGGATCGTCGTCGAAGATCCGGCGCGCGCCGAAACCGACCACATCGCCGCTGAGGTCCTTCAGCGGCCACAGCAGTCGCCGGTGGAACCGGTCCATCGGCCCGCGGCGGCCTTCCTTGGACAACCCGGCCTTGATCAGCTCCTCGGGCTCGAAACCCTTGGACAGCAGGAGTTTGGTCAGCTTGTCCCACCCGGACGGAGCGAATCCGCAGCCGAACTTGTCGGCGGCGGCCTCGTCGAACCCGCGCTCGGCCAGGTACTCGCGGGCGGGCCGCGCCTCGGCCGAACGCAGCTGCTCGGCGTAGAACTCGGCAGCCAGCCGGTGCGCCTCGACCATCCGCGCGCGAGTGCCGCGATCGCGCTTCGGCCCGGGCGTGCCGCCCTCGTACTGCAGCTCGATCCCGGCGCTGTCGGCCAACCGCTCGACCGATTCGACGAAGCCCAGGTGCTCGGTCTTCATCAGGAACGCGATGACGTCGCCGCCCTCACCGCAGCCGAAGCAGTGGAACGTGCCGTGGCTGGGCCGGACGTTGAACGACGGGGTCTTCTCGTCGTGGAACGGGCACAGGCCCTTCTGCGTGCCGCCGCCCGCGTTGCGCAGCGCTACGTACTCGCCGACGACGTCGTCGATCCGGTTGCGCTCGCGCACCTGCGCGATATCGCTCTCCCGGATCCTTCCCGTCACGGCACCAGTCTAGGCGCACCGGCGCGCGGTTCCACCGTTGCCCGGGACCTAGCGCCGCAGGTGCGGCAGAATCGGCGGCGTGCCCACCGACGAGCGTGCGCTGGCCACCGAGTTCGACCAGCACCGCGGCAGGTTGATCGGCATCGGCTACCGGCTCACCGGCAGCGTCGCCGACGCGGAGGACGCGGTGCAGGAGGCGTGGCTGCGCCTGGTGCGCACCGGTCCCGACCAGGTGCGCGACCTCGGGCCGTGGTTGACGACCGCGGTCAGCAGGCTCTGCCTGGACCGGGTGCGCTCGGCGGCGGCCCGGCGCGAGGAGTACGTCGGGCCGTGGCTGCCCGAACCGCTGGTGCGCACCGGGGAAGACGATCCGGGCAGCATCACCGCCGATCGCGACGACCTGCGGATGGCGGTGCTGCGGGTGCTGCACGAGCTGCCCGCCGACCAGCGGTTCGCGCTCGTGCTGCACGACGGGTTCCAGGTGCCGTTCGGCGAGATCGCCGAGGTGCTGGGCTGCAGCGCTGCGGCCGCCCGCCAGCACGCGTCCCGCGGACGCCGCTCGCTGGCCGCGGCCGATCCGCCGGAGCGCGCGCCGCTGCCGGTGCAGCAGCAGCTGCTCGACGACTTCCTGGCCGCCGTGCGCTCCGGCGACCTGGCGGCGATCAGCCGGGCCCTGCACCCGCACGCGGTCGTCTACGGGGACAGCGGCGGGCGGGCCCGAACCGCCCGACGGCCGGTGGTCGGCGCGGACAAGGTGGCCCGGTTCGCGGCCGGCCTGGTGGCCAAGTACGGGGCCGAGCTGTTCGCCGGGGGGCGTCCGGTACTGGTCAACGGCGATCTCGGCCTGCTGCTGCCGGGCTCGGCCGACGTCGAACCGCGGGTGATGTGCCTGGCGGTGCGCGACGGCCGGGTCGGCGAAATCTACGACGTGGTCAACCCGGACAAGCTCACCCGCGTCCCGTTCTGATCCACTGCGCCGGTCAGCTGCCGAGCACCGGCGCGCCCGTGGCGCCGAAGGCCGACAGCACCGGGTTCCGCGCGGCCGTTGCCGCTCCGCGCACGATGGTCTCCTTGACGACGGCGGCCGGGCGTCCGGTCAGCACCAGTTCGCGCGGCGAGTCGTCCGGCCGGACCGGCTGGACGAGGGCGTCACGCCTGCCGAGGCTGATGCACTGCAGCAGGAACCCGAACCGGAACGGCTCCGGCGGCCGTCCGGCGATGCGGGCCAGCACCGCATCCGCCGCGGCGCGGCCGGCCGGGATGCTTACCGCGCAGGCCATGCGCAGCGGTTCGCCCCCGGAACCGACGACGTGCGCGGCATCACCGGCCGCGTGGATCTCCGGGTGGGAGATCGAGCGCAGACCGGCGTCGACCAGCGCCCGCCCGGTGGAGTCCACCGCCAGCCCGGCCGCGGCGGCCAGCGGTGCCGCGGTGAACCCGGCGCCGAGCAGCACGACGTCCGCGGACAGCCGCGCACCGTCGGCCAGTTCGACGCCGTCGGCGCGGACCCGCCGGACCGCGCGGCCCTCGTGCACCCGGATCCCGCGCCGCGCGAACACCCGGGCGAGATGCTCGCGGCCGCGTGCGGACAGGTCCGCGCCCACCGGTCCCGCGCTGACCAGCCGCACCGACCGCCGCTCGGTGGCCAGTTCGGTGGCGGCTTCGATCCCGGTGAGCCCGCCGCCGAGCACGAGGACCTCGCGGGCCGCCGCGAGCGCACCGCGCGCCCGCACCGCCCCATCGAGATCGCCGATGTGGCAGGCATTTTCGGCCGCACCGGGGATCCGGCCGACGTCCGGGACGCTGCCGGTGGCCAGGACCAGCAGGTCATAGCCCACCGCTCCCCCGCCGGACCACCGCACGTTCCGCGCCTCCGGTTCGATCGCCGCCACCCGGCCGACCAGCACCTCGGCGCGCGGACCGACGACCTCCCCGAGCCGCCGCGCGCGCAGCTGCTGCCCGGCGGCGCACTGGTGCAGCCGGACGCGTTCCACGAAGTGCTCCCGCTCGTTGAGCACCGTGACCCGGGCCGCGGAGCGCGCGGCGATGCGGTGCGCGGCGACCACACCCGCGTACCCGGCGCCGACGACGACGATCCGCCGGGTCACGAACCACTCCCGGCGGTCGCGGCACCGGGCTCCGGCACCCGGCATGCCGTCCCCGAGGTGAAGCCCTGCTCGGTGATGCCCAGCGCGTGGTTGACCCGCGTGCGCTCGTTCTCCAACGCGATCGCATAGGTCAGCTCCACGACGCCCGCGTGCCCGAACCGGCGGTCGAGTTCGGCGACCTGCTCGTCGGTGACCTGCATCGGCACCGCGGTCATGGCATCGGCGTAGGCGATGACCAGCCGCTCGTCCGCGGTGAACGCCGGCGATGTGCGGTAGTCGCCGATCTCGGCGAGCCGTTCGACGTCCAGTCCCCGGTGCCGCTGCTGCATCTGCCCGAAGTCGACGCACCAGGAACAGCCGATCTCGGTGGCCACCCGGTATTGCGCGATCTCGCGCAACTCGCCCGGCAGCACGCGCAGCGCCCGCTCGGCGGCGAACTCACCGGCGGCACCGGCCAGCACCAACCGGGGGTGCCACGCCAGCACCGCCACCGGATCGAGCACCGCACCGTACTTGCGCTTGCAGAACGCGTAGATCAGCCGGACCAGCGGCCCGTCCTGGTCGCTGCGCCTGCGTGGAATCCTCGGCATGACGCGCCCCTTTCGCCGTCGGCCCGCGCGATTCGGGCCGTACCGGGGTGACGGGGCGGTGAGCCGCGGTGTGACAGCCGGTCAGCTCGGGTCGGTCACCCGCGCCAGGAAGTACACGAGCCCGGTTCCCGGGTGGCGCACCAGGAACAGGAACGGCCGGTCGACCCGGACCACGAGCGGATCGGGTTCGCGCACCGCCGAGGTCAGCCGCATCATCACCGCGGTCGCGGCCGCGCCTTCGATCCCGCTCTCATCGGCCTCCAGCACCGCCTGGTGCACGATCGTCGATACCCGCAGCGGCAGCGAGGTCAGCGCGGAGAAGTCGGCGGCCGGGGTGAACAGCGTCCGCACGCCGAGCGCGCCGAGCGGCTGCTGCAGTTCGGCGCGTCCGGTGACCTCGAACTTCGGCAGGTACAGGTCCAGGCGGCGGTCCTGCGGGGCCTGCAGCAGGTCGGTGAGCCGGGCGGCGTCGAGGTCCGGTTCGGCCGCGGTGAGCTCGCCGTCCGGCAGCAGCACCACCGCCTCGGCGCCGCCTGCCAGCGGCAGCGCGACCACCTGCCACCCGTGCTGCGCCGCGTACCCGAAGGTGCGGGTGTGCCGCATCGTGGCGACCTCGCGCCGACCGCCGGGGGCGTGGAACGCGCGGCGCTTGGTGGCCGCGGTGTCGAACGGGTGCTGCCAGGCGAGCTTCAAGTACAGCGCGTTGACCAGGGCGGCGACCGTGTTTGGGTGTACCGAGCCCGCGTCGAGCAGCTCCGGGATCAGTCCGCGGGTGGTGTCGGCGACATCGGCGTTGATCGAGCGCCGCGCCCCGTCCGGGTCCTCGGCGAACGGTGCGCTGCGCACCGCGCTGCCCGGCCAACCGCGCAGCTGCTGCAGGTAGGCGTCCTCGACCGGGACGTCCGAACGGGTCCAGAGCGTGTTGGCCACCGCCAGCTCCGGACCACCGTCGCCGGCGCCCGGCAGGTCCGCTGCAGCGCCGACCGCGCGCCCGAGCGGTCCGGGGTCGCTGCGCAGCGCGGTGACCAGTTCCTGCCGCGTGGCACCGGCCGTGGCGGCAGCGGCGAGTCCGAGCGCGCTGACCACCGAGTACGGCGACCAGCACGTCGATGCCGCACCGCTCGCGGGGAACCGCTGGTGCAGGGACAGGCAGAAGTCGAGGTGTTCTCGCACGGCCGGCGTGCTCCGTTCCGCGTCGGGACCAGGCGCACGCCGAGTCTGCCAGCCGCGTGCGCCCGGTGGTGCCCGTGCGGCGGGTGGCATGCCGGTGGCGCCCGGACGTCGGGGGGTCCGAGCGCCACCGGCGGATCAGGGGGCCGCGGTCAGCGCAGCGATTCCTCGATGTCGGACAGGCCCATCAGCCGCAGTTCTTGGGCGATGTAGTTGGCCGCGTGCTGGGCCGAGGGGTCGTCCCAGTGCAGGTCGCTGACCCAGTCGGCCAGGTTGTCGGTGTTGATGTAGGGCTCACCGCTGACGACGAGCTTCTGGATGTAGTGCCGGTTGGGCATCGGGGGTCTCCTCGCGGCGCGGGCCGGAGCCGCGCCGTGGTCGCCCGCGGCGCACGGCCACCGAACGACCTGACGGGGGTGCAGGTCCGCGCGTTGCTCGGCGTCGGACCACGCCACGCATCACGCTGAGTGAGTATTCTCCGGGAAAGACCCAGATCAACTCATCCCTAACCGGTGAACGTCACATCTACCTTGCTTCGGAGAGTACAAGCCGGCGGTGCCAGGCCACCGCTTGCGCATCGGTGAGCGAGGCCACCTGGTCCACCACCGCGCGCAGCCGGGCGTCCGCATCCCCGGCCCGCGACCACGCCTCGGCCGCCACCGGGTCCAGCGAGCCCGGCGCCCCCGCCACCAGAGCCCGGAACAGCTCGGCGAGCAGGGCGCGCTGCTCGCGCTGCATGCGCAGCCTGCGCGGATCACTCATCACGTAGCGCAGCGCCACCGCCTTGAGCACCGCCACCTCCGCGACCACCGGCCGATCCAGCACCAGGTCGGCGGAATACCGGGTCAGCGAGCCGGGACCGAACGCCTCCCGCGTCCCGGACACCGCCGCGGCCACGAACCGGCCCACCAGCTCGCTGGTCAGCCGCTTCAGCGCAACCTGGGCGGCGAACCCGCCGTCGAAGTCCAGCGCGGCGGCCAGCACCGGCAACCGGAGCAGCCGGTCCACCGCCTCCTCCAGCACCCCCGGCTCGCTGCCCGGACCGCTCGGCCAGAACCGCTCGGCCGCCATCCGCACGATCTCGGCGCGCTCATCCGGGCAGGTCAGCGAGCGCAGCGAGATCCGCCCCGAGACGACGCCGTCCTCCAGGTCGTGCACCGAGTAGGCGACGTCGTCGGACCAGTCCACGATCTGCGCCTCCAAGCACCGGCGCCCCTCCGGCGCACCCGCGCGCATCCACTCGAACGCCGCGAGGTCGTCGGCATAGGCACCGAACTTGGCGTGTTCCGGATGCTTCGGCCACGGGTACTTCGTCGCCGCGTCCAGGCACGCGCGGGTGAGGTTGAGCCCGTGCCGCACCTCCGCGGGCTCGGCGACCTTGGGCTCCAGCCGGGTCAGGATGCGCAGCGTCTGCGCGTTGCCCTCGAAACCGCCGATCCCGGCCGCCAGCTCGTCCAGCGCCCGCTCGCCGTTGTGCCCGAACGGCGGGTGCCCGATGTCGTGCGCGAGGCCCGCCATGTCGACCACGTCCGGATCGGCACCCAGCGCACTCGCGATACCGCGCCCGATCTGCGCGACCTCCAGCGAGTGCGTCAACCGGGTGCGCGGGACGTCGCCCTCCTCCGGGCCGACCACCTGGGTCTTGCCCGCCAGCCTGCGCAGCGCCGCCGAGTGCAGCACCCGGGCCCGGTCCCGGGCGAAGGCCGAGCGCGCGTCCCCGTCGTCCTCCGCGGCGAGCTTGGTCGGCTCGGCGAACCGGCGCTGCACGTCGTGCGCCGCGTAGCCGGCGGGGTCGGATCGGGCGGGGCTGGAGCTCATCGCTGCCAGCCTACGAGCCCGCGCCGACACCGCGGCGGCATCACGAGCCGACGAACATCGCCTCCGCCGAGGAGTGCGTCAGCCGGTAGTACAGCAGCGCGGCCGTCTCCCGGCCGATGTAGTAGCTCTGCGCCGCCCGCGTCTGCACGACCGGACCGGAGCGCGTCGGCGAGGCCCAGGCGTCCAGCCCGAAATCGCCCGCCATGGTGCGGGCACGCAGCGAGTGCCACGGGTCGCTGACGATCAGCGTGCTGTCCCAACCGTGCGCGCCGGCCAGCCGCGCCACCGCCGAGATGCTGCCGAGCGTGTCGCTGCCGGTATCCACGTCGAGCACCCGCTGCTCCGGCACGCCGTGCTCGACCAGCCACTCCCGGCCGGCCTGCGCCTCGGTGTAGACGTCGCCGGACTGCCTGCCACCGACCGTGACGATGTGCTGGGTGAGCCCCGCCCGGTACAGGTCCAGCGCCTGCTCCAGTCGCGCGCGCAGCACGTCCGAGGGCTCGCCGTGGTACTGGGCGGCGCCGAGCACCACCACCATGTCCACCGGCCGCCGGTCGTCGGTGCGCGCCACCTGCCACACGCGGATGGCGGTACCGCCACCGACCAGCAAGGCCACGAGCAGCGCCCCGACCAGAACCCGGCGCAGGATCCGGCCGAACCCGACCGGGGCGGATCGCTGATGATTCACCTTCGCATCGTCCCAGATCCGCGGATCGGCCCGCCGCGAGCGGCGCATCTCCTCAGCAGCCGACCAGGCGGGCTCCCAGGTATTCGGGGAGCTTGTCGATCGCGACCCGCTCCTGGGACATGGTGTCCCGCTCGCGCACGGTGACCGCGTGGTCGGACAGCGTGTCGAAGTCGACCGTCACGCAGAACGGCGTGCCGATCTCGTCCTGCCTGCGGTAGCGGCGGCCGATGGCACCGGCGTCGTCGAAGTCGACGTTCCAGTTCTTGCGCAGCTCGGCGGCGACGTCCTTGGCCTTCGGCGAGAGGTCGGAGTTGCGGGACAGCGGCAGCACCGCGACCTTCACCGGCGACAGCCTGCGGTCCAGACGCAGCACGGTGCGCTTGTCCACCCCGCCCTTGGCGTTCGGGGCCTCGTCCTCGTAGTACGCGTCGACCAGGAACGCCATCATCGGACGCCCCACCCCGGCCGCCGGCTCGATCACGTACGGCCGGTAGCGGGAATCGCTGGCCTGGTCGAAGTAGGACAGGTCCACACCGGAATGGTTCGAGTGCGTGCTGAGGTCGAAGTCGGTGCGGTTGGCCACCCCCTCCAGCTCGCCGAACTCCTGCCCGCCGAACCGGAACCGGTACTCGATGTCGACCGTGCGCTTGGAGTAGTGCGAGAGCTTGTCCTTGGGGTGCTCGTAGTGCCGCAGGTTCTGCGGGTCGATCCCGAGGTCCGTGTACCAGCGCGTGCGCTCGTCGATCCAGTACTGGTGCCACTGCTCGTCATCACCCGGCTCGACGAAGAACTCCATCTCCATCTGCTCGAACTCGCGGGTGCGGAAGATGAAGTTGCCCGGGGTGATCTCGTTGCGGAACGACTTGCCGATCTGGCCGATGCCGAACGGGGGCTTCTTGCGCGCCGTGGTCATCACGTTCGCGAAGTTGACGAAGATGCCCTGGGCGGTCTCCGGCCGCAGGTAGTGCAGCCCCTCTTCGCTCTCCACCGGACCGAGGAAGGTCTTGAGCATCATGTTGAACTCGCGCGGCTCGGTGTACTGGCCGCGGGTGCCGCAGTTCGGGCACGGCACGTCGGACAGGTCGCCTTCGTCCACGTCCTTGCCGGTGCGCGCCGCGTACTCCTCGGCCAGCTGGTCCGCGCGGTGCCGGTGATGGCAGTGCGTGCACTCCACCAGCGGGTCGTGGAAGGCCGTCACGTGCCCGGAGGCCTCCCACACCTGGCGCGGCAGGATCACCGACGAGTCCAGGCCGACGACGTCGTCGCGGCCCTGCACCATCGACTTCCACCACTGGCGCTTGATGTTGTCCTTGAGCTCGACCCCGAGCGGTCCGTAGTCCCACGCCGAGCGGGTACCGCCGTAGATCTCCCCGGACGGGTAGACGAAACCACGGCGCTTGCAGAGATTGACGATCGTGTCGATCTGGTCGGCGGGCACGGTCACTCCGGAATCATCTTCGACGGGAAAGGTCCAGCTGCCCTGGTATGACTGCTGGTGAGATCTCCCAGCGTACCGATGGCGGACTCCGGTTCGCGCGCCCGGTCCGGCCCGCCCGCGGCGACGCGGCGCACCCGGACCGGTGCGGTGCGTGGGCGGCGGTGGCGGCTGAGCCGCCGGGGCGGGTGACCTTACCCGTAAGATGGTGGTCGTGGCGCCCGTCGCGCAGCACCGGCAGGCGGACCCCGCAGGCAGGTGACCGCGCTCCAGCCAGCAGACAGCGCAGGCAGGCGACCCCGTGTCGGGCCGCCCCGGAAAGGAAGACCATGGCCGCCGACAGCCCGGATCCCGCTGCGGAACCGACTCCCGGGGCAGACGGCGGGCTGGACACCACCGCCGACCACGTGCACTCGCCGGACCGCGCGGCCAGCCCCGCGCCGCTGCGCGACCAGCAGACCCTGGTGGAAGCGGGTGAGCTGCTGCGGGCGCTGGCCGCCCCGGTCCGGATCGCGATCGTGCTGCAGCTGCGGGTCGGCGGGCGCTGCGTGCACGAACTCGTCGACGCGCTCGGCGTCGCCCAGCCGCTGATCAGCCAGCACCTGCGCGTGCTGAAGTCGGCCGGTGTCGTGCAGGGTCGGCGGCAGGGGCGCGAAGTCGTCTACCGCCTCGTCGACGAGCACCTCGCGCACATCGTCGTGGACGCGGCGGCGCACGCCGAGGAGACCACCGCAGCACGGCAGTCCGGACCGGACACCGAGGTTCCCCGGTCCGAGGCTGCTGCGGGCACCGCGGTGCCCCTGAGCCGACAGGAGACTGAGACAGCGTGACCACCGGCGAGCGTCCCGCGGTCGGGGTACCGGGACTGCGGGCCACCAAGCAGCGAGCAGCCGTGTCCAACCTGCTCGACGAGGTCGACGACTTCCGCTCGGCCCAGGAGCTGCACGAACAGCTCCGCAACCGCGGCGAGGGCATCGGCCTGACCACCGTCTACCGGACGTTGCAGAGCCTGGCCGACGCGGGCGAGGTCGACGTGCTGCGCAATCCGTCCGGCGAGTCCGTGTACCGCCGCTGCTCCAGCCATCATCACCACCACCTGGTGTGCCGGCACTGCGGCCGCACCGTCGAAGTGGCCGACCCACCGGTGGAGGAATGGGCGGAGCGCATCGGCCGCGAGCACGGGTTCACCGAGGTCAGCCACACGGTGGAGATCATCGGGATCTGCCCGGACTGCGCCTGATCGGTCAGTACTCGTAGGTCTCGGCCGGCTCCGGCACCGGGTGCGCCGCGGAGACCCGCACCTCGGGCACGTGCCCGGCGGACTCCTGCGCCGAACCCGGCCGGGCCGTCCCGGTCACCTCGAACCACGCGTCCGCGGGTGCCTCGGCGATCCGCCGCGCGCCCGGACCGGTCAGGTCCACCCGCACCGCGGTCGCGTCCGCGGCGCAGCAGCTGATCCGCATCCGCGCGAGCTGGGTCTCCCCCGGCACCGGGTGCACCACGAACCCGCGCAGCCGGACCGGGCGCTGGGCCAACTCGGCATCGCCGCCCCACACGGCGCGGGTCACGTACTCGGACATGCTCAGCTCGGGGGCCTCTCCCGACGGCAGCGGCGGGAACCGGGATTCCTCGGGAGCGGGCGGGGCCACCGCCTGCTCCCGGCGCACCGAATCGGATCCCAGCGCGGGCGGGGCGATCAGGAAGATCGCGAACACCGGGAGCAGCAGCATCCACGTGCTTCGCGAGCCTTCCGCGTGCCCGGGGACACCGGTCCCGCAGGCCTCATCGACCGCGGCGTCCGGGGCTGCAGCGTCCGGGGCTGCGGCGTGCTGGGTTTCGCCGTCCCGGCCTGCGGCGTCGGCGGTCGGTCCCGCCCGCACGTCCCGCGCGATGGCCAGCAGCGCGAGAAGCATCATCACCCCGCCCGCGCCGAGCAGCCAGGGCAGTTGGGCGTCCTTCACGTAGCGCACGTGGTCCCCGGCCAGCGCCAGTTTCAGCAGCGCGCCGCCCAGCAGCAGCAACAGCAGGTTCTGCGTCTCGCGCCGCATCAGCACCTCCCCCGCATCAACGGCCTCCTGAGCATCAGCGGCCTCCCAGCAGCGGCGCGCCGACCAGCACCGCGCAGCCGATGGCGACCACGAACGTCGCCGGGGCGAACCGGGCGGCGAACCGCCGGCCGAACGTGCCGGACTGCAGCGCGATCAGCTTCAGGTCCACGGCCGGACCGACCACCAGGAACACCAGCTTCGGCAGCAGCGGGAGCCCGGGCATCGCCGCGACCACGAACGCATCGGCCTCGCTGCACAGCGCCAGCACCACGGCCAGCACGGCCAGCACCAGCACGCCGAGCAGCAGCTGCCCGGCCAACGACTCCATCCAGGACGCGGGCACCAGCACGTTGAACACCGCCGAGGTCAGCCCGCCCAGCACCAGGAACCCGCCCGCCTCGACCAGGTCGTGCCGCGCGGTTTCGGTGAACACGGCGAACCGGCTCGCACCCGCGCGGGCCGGTGCCCGGCGCAGCGTGCGCTCGGCCAGCCACTCGGCCTTGCCCAGCCGCGCCCACAGCCATCCCATCGCGCAAGCGGTCAGCAGGGAGCCGGCGAACCGGGCAGCCACCATCCGCGGCTCACCGGGAAAGGCGACGGCGGTGGACACCAGGACGATCGGGTTCACCGCGGGCGCAGCCAGCAGGAACGCCAGCGCCGCCGCCTGCGGCACGCCCCGCTGCATCAGGCGGCGCGCGACGGGCACCGAGGCGCACTCACAGCCCGGCAGCGCCACCCCGGCGGCACCGGCCACCGGAACCGCGGCGGCGGTGCGCGCGGGCAGCACCCGGCGCAGCGCCGCCGGCGGCACGAAAGCCACGATCAGCGCGCTGACCAGCACGCCGAGCACGAGGAACGGCAGGGCCTGCACGCAGACCGCGAGGAACACGGTGGACCCGGTGCGCAACGCGGGCGCATCCAGCAGGCCACTCAGCGGCGCCTGGAACAGCACCGCGGCCACCAGCACCGCGCACAGCACTTCCAGCGAGGTGATGCGTCGGCTACCGGGCCGGCGGACGCGGGCCGGTTCGGCGATCTCGGTCACCGCAGCATCGTGCCAGCCCGGCGGCGGTACCGGGCGGGACCGCCGGCCGCGGACGGCGCACCGGAACCCGGTCTGGCAGCGAATCACCAGCGCACAAGGCCATCCTGGCGCGCAGCGGAATCCGTCGGACACACCGGCGGATCCCCCGGCCCGGGGAGCTCGCGGTCAGTCGCCCGGTACGGCCGGTTCGTCGAGCAGCTCGGTGCGCAGCTGCGAGGCCGTCGCCACGACCAGCATCAGCAGCGTGCCCAGCGGGGCGGGATCCATCCCCTCCGCGGGGAAGGCGTAGCGCAGGGTCACGTCCATCCCGCGCTCGGTGCGCACCACGCCGAGCGTGCCGAACAGACCCTGCCCCGCGCGCTCGGCCACCGACTGCAGCAGCTCCTCGCTGCCCGGCACGTCCCAAGCGACCACGCAGGTCAGGCTCAGCACGGTCAGCCCCTCGGCCAGCTGCATCGCCTGCACCGCGCACGGCACCTCGCCGTGCTTGAAGGTCAGCGCACCATCGTCGTCGACCTGGACGTCGTGGTACGTCTCCAGCGCTTCCTTGGTCGCGGTCATCAACCGCGCGGTAGTTGCCGCTTCTTGCGTCATCAGATGCCCTCCTGGGCGCCGTCGGAGCTGTCGTCGTCGGCTGCTCGGTCGACGGCCCCGCCGAACCGCCGGTCCCGGCGGGCGTAGGACTCGCACGCCCGCCAGAGGTGCCGCCGGTCGACGTCCGGGAACAGGGTGTCCTGGAAGACGAACTCGGCGTACGCGGACTGCCAGAGCATGAAGTTCGAGGTCCGCTGCTCCCCCGACGGCCGGATGAACAGGTCCACGTCCGGCATCTCCGGCTGGTACAGGTGCTTGGCCACGGTGCGCTCGTCCACCCGGTCCGGGTTGATCTTGCCCGCGGCGGCGAGTCGGGCGATTTCCCGGGCCGCATCACCGATTTCGGCCCGCCCGCCGTAGTTGACGCACATGCTGAGGTTCATGACATCGTTGCCGCGGGTGCGCTCCTCGGCGGACTGCAGCTCGTTGACGACGCTGCGCCACAGCTTGGGCTTGCGGCCGGCCCAGCGCACGCGCACCCCGAGCTCGTCGAGCTCGTCTATGCGGCGGCGGATGACGTCCCGGTTGAACCCCATGAGGAACCGGACCTCTTCCGGGCTGCGCTTCCAGTTCTCCGTGGAGAACGCGTACAACGACAGCCACTTCACGCCGATCTCGATGGCGCCCCGCGCGAGTTCCAGCACGACGGCCTCGCCGCGCTTGTGTCCCTCCACCCGGGGCAAGCCGCGCTCGTTCGCCCAGCGCCCGTTGCCGTCCATCACGATGGCCACGTGGTTCGGGACGAACTCCTGCGGGATCACAGGCGGTGTGGCCCCGTCCGCGTGCGGTTCGGGCGCGCGCACGCTGGGGTCTTCCTTGCCCCGTCCGCGGCGTCGCAACATACTGGGTTCTCCTTCGCAGTGCCGAGCGTCGGGGGTTCATTGTCCCCGCCCGGGCACACCCTCCGGGCACTGGTGGTCCGCATCGGGCGCATCGGTCTGCTCCAGCGCGGCGGGCAGCTCCGCGGCGCGCTCCCGGACGACCGCGGGCACCACCCGCTCGACCAGCGGCAACGAGCGCAACTGGCGTTCCATGTACCACTGCAGGTGCGCGGCGATGAGCCCGCTGGCTTCCCGGCGCACCGGTGTGCCCGCCGTCTCAGCACCGGTCCAGTCACCGTGCAGCAGCGCACCCATCAGCGGCAGGGTCCGCGGACCGGGCCGCACCGAACCGGTGGGCCGGCAGGACGGGCACACCGCACCTCCAGCGGCGATGCTGAACGCCGCGTGCGGACCCGTGCTGCCGCAGCGCGCGCACTCGTCCAGCGCGGGCGCCCAGCCGGCGAAGGCCATCGCGCGTAGCAGGAAGGCGTCCAGGACCAGCGAGGAGTCCCGCTCCCGCCCGGCCAGCGCGCGCAGCGCACCGACCGCCAGCAGGTACAGCCGCAGGACCGGCTCCTCCTCTTCGGCGGCGAGCCGGTCGACGGTCTCCAGCACGGCGCAGGACGCCGTGTAGCGCTGGTAGTCGTCCACGATGTGCACGCCGAAGGCGTCCAGGGTCTGCACCTGGGTGATCACGTCCAGCGTGCGGCCGGTGTGCAGCTGCACGTCGACGTGGCAGAACGGCTCGACCCGCGCACCGAACCGCGATGTGGTGCGGCGCACGCCCTTGGCCACACCGCGGATCTTGCCGTGCCGCCGGGTCAGCAGCGTGATGATCCGATCCGCCTCGCCGAGCTTCTGCACCCGCAGCACGACCGCGGTGTCCCGGTAGAGGCTCACCCGCCCATGTTCGCACTCGCGGGGGTTGCACTCCGGCGCCCCCGCACGAATCCGCAGGAAGGAACCGCATGACGCATCCGACACCACCGCCGCGGGGGCAGCCGCACTACCCGGCGCAGCCGGACGAGCAACGACTGCGCGAGGGGCCGCCGCCGACGCGGGTCGACGAGTTCGCCGTGGTCGCCTTCGCGACACCGGTCGTGTGACTGCTCGCCGGCCTGGAGCACGGCCTGTTCTGAGCCGGTGCGCCCAGGCTGCGAACCCGTCAGGCGCGCAGCGCGGGGAACGGCCCGAACGGCAGGTTGCGGACCACGCCCCACGCCACGACCGCGGCCAGCAGCGCGAAACCCAGCACCCGGCCGGACCGCCCCGCGGGCCACCAACCGCGCGCTCGGCCGCGTTCGTACCGCGCCATGGCCACCAGCACCGCGCACACCACCGGCAGCACCAGCAGCAGCGCGACGGCGTTGAACCCGAGCGCCGCGGGCAGGTCCCCGGTCAGCAGCGCGCCCAACATCCGGCTGCCGCCGCAGAACGGGCAGTCCAGACCGGTGGCGAGCCGGAACGGGCAGGGCAGCGGCACGACACCGGAGGCGAGCAGCAAGCCGGTGGCCGCGGCCGCGACCACCAGCCCCGCGGTGCGCACCGGGAAGCGCCGCCCGCCGATCACGCCCACCCGCACCGGTCGCCGACCGTGCTCACCACTGCTGCGGCGGTTGGCCGTACCCGGGCTGCTGCGGCGGCTGGCCGTACCCCGGCTGCTGCGGATTTCCGGGCTGCTGGGGGAACCCGCCGGACTGCGGGTAGCCGGGCTGCTGGGGGAACCCGCCGGACTGCGGAAAACCGGGCTGCGGCGGCATGCCCGGCGCGCCGGGAGCCGGGCCCCGCGGGCCCGCGCCCGCGGCCTCGCCGTGCACCACGACGGTGTTCATGATCTTGTCCGCCCAGGTCTGCCGCTTCTCGTCCCACGTCGGGGAGAGCCAGCCGATCGGCAGGCCGCAGATGATCGTCTCCACGATGTGCGCCAACTGCCGCAGGAACGCGTAGCCGAAGCCGATCGGCTGTCCGGTGGCCTCGCCGACCGTCTTGATCTTCAGGTACTTCTGGCCCAGGGTCTGCCCGGTGGTGCCCCGCCGGTACGCCAAGTTCCAGAAGTTGAAGACCAGGACCGCGATGTAGAGGACCAGCCAGATGCCGCCCACGACCCAGGCGATGGCCGGAACGGTCGGGCTGTCCTGCGTCGACGCGACGACCGCACCGAACGCCGCGCCGCCGATCAGCTGGAGCACGACGATCATCCCCACCATGATCCCGGCATCGATGAGGTAGCCCAGAGCGCGCGTGCCCCATTCCGCGAGCTGCCCCGCAGGATGCTGCCCGCCCGGGTACTGCTGCTGCCCGGCCTGCGGATACCCCGGGTAGGGCTGCTGGGGCTGCGGGCCCGATGGCGGGCCGTACGGCTGCTGCGGCTGGCCGTAGGGCTGCTGGGGCTGCGGCCCGGAAGGCGGGCCGTAGGGATTGGTCACGTCAGAAGTCCTTCGTCATCGGGATGCGGACGCCGCTCCGCCCGGCGTCGGGGCCGGGCCGGAACGTACGTCAGACATGCCCGCGCACGTGGCGGTTTCCGGCAAAACCAACTCCCGATGTGACCTACGCCCGGCCCGAGCCCCGCGGCGCCGCTCCCCGACCGGTCACCACTGCTGCGGCGGCTGACCGTAACCGGGTTGCTGCGGCGGAAAACCGCCCGACTGCGGGTATCCCTGCTGCTGCGGCGGGTATCCGGGTTGCTGCGGCGGCTGGGGCTGCTGCGGGAACCCACCCGACTGCGGGGGCTGGCCGTAACCCGGCTGCTGCTGCGGGAACCCACCCGACTGCGGGAACCCACCCGACTGCGGGAATCCGGGCTGCTGCGGGAATCCCTGCTGTTGCGGGGAACCCGGCTGCTGGAACCCGGGCTGCTGGAACCCCTGCTGCGGGCCGCCGAACCCGGCCTGCGGAGCGGGTGCGCCCTGCAGCACGACCGAGCTCATGATCTTGTCCGCCCAGGTTTGGTTCTTCTCGTCCCACAGCGGCGACAGGAAGCCGATCGGCAGCCCGCAGATGATGACGTCGACGAGGTGGCAGAGATGGCGCAGGAAGGCGGTGCCGAAGCCCAGCGGCTGCCCGGTCGCCTCGGCGACCGTCCGGATGCCGATGACCCGCTGGCCGAGCGACTGCCCGGTGGTCCCACGCAGGTACGCGCAGGTCCAGAGCATGTACGCGACCGCTGCAACACCGACGACGACCAGGAGGATCATCCCCTGCGCTCCCGGGAGGACGGTGATCATCAGGAGCAGCGCCAGCAGATACCCGACAGCCGCCGGCCCGGCGTCGATGAGGTAACCCAACGCGCGCTGGCTCCACTCCGCGTACGGGCCGGCCGGGTGCCGGTGCATCTGCGGCGGCATGCCCCCCGGCTGCTGCGGGTACTGCCCCTGCGGCGGCATGCCCGGCTGCTGCATCGGCGGCTGGGGCTGCGGGAGCATTCCCGGCTGCGGCCCCATCCCCGGCTGCGCGGGCATTCCGCCGGGCTGCTGCGGCATTCCGGGCTGTTGGGGCTGCGGTCCGGAAGGCGGGCCGCCGCCGTACGGGTAGCTCACGAGGTACTTCCTAACGTCGCGGGGACCGGGCGATGGGCACACGCTGGTCGGCCGCACCGTACCGGAACCTTCTCGCGGCGTGGGCCGGTTTCGCGAAATCCACCATTGCCGACGGCTTCCGGCCGCCGGATCCACCGAAAAGGAGCCCGGCACCCGGGTCGACCCTGCGACGATCACCCCGGAAATCCGAATCACATCCCGGAGCCAGCAGGTGAACCCCCAGCACGAGAACGACCCGCACTCGCACCCGCGCGGGATGCCGCAGCAGCCCATGCCCCCGCACCCCGGCATGCCCCCACCGCAACCCGGACTTCCCCCGCAGCACAGTCACCCCCAGCACCCCGGTTACCCCGCGCCGCCCGGGTACGTGCCGGCCGTGGCCACCCCGGTGCAGCCCACCAACGGCTTGGCGGTCGCTTCGATGGTGGTGTCGCTGGTGGCGATCCCGCTGATGTGCGTCTGGATCGGTTACCTGCTGGGACTGCTCGGCGTCATCTTCGGGCACGCCGCCAGGCGGCAGATCCGGGTCACCGGTGCGCACGGAACGGGGATGGCCACCGCCGGGATGGTCATCGGCTACTTCGTCGTGGGGCTGCTGGTGCTGGTGCTCGGCATCCTGTTCCTGGGCCTGGCGGTGCCGCTGATCGGCGCGGCGCAGGGCTGACCCGCGGGTCGCCTCAGAAACCCAGGCGGCGCAACTGCTTCGGGTCCTGCTGCCAGTCCTTGCTGACCTTCACGTGCAGGTCCAGGTAGATCTTGCTGCCCAGCAGCTTCTGGATGTGCTCGCGGGCCTGCGAACCGACCTCGCGCAGCCGCTCCCCGCCGCGGCCGATCACAATGGCCTTCTGGCTCTGCCGCTCCACGTGCAGCACGGCGTAGATGTCGACGAGGTCTTCCTTGCCCTCGCGCGGGGCCATCTCCTCGATGGTCACCGCCAGCGAGTGCGGCAACTCGTCGCGCACGCCCTCCAGCGCCGCCTCGCGGATCAGCTCGGCGATGAGCGTGCTCTCCGGTTCGTCGGTGAGCTCACCGCCCGGGTAGAGCTGCGGCCCCTCCGGCAACTGCGCGGACAGCACCCCGGCCAGTTCGTCGACCTGGAACTGCTCCACCGCCGACACCGGGATGATCTCGGTGAACTCCATGAGTTCCTGCATCGCCAGCAGCTGCTCGGCCACCCGCTGCTTGCCGACCACGTCGGTCTTGGTCACGATCCCGATCACCGGGGTGCGCTTGGCGACCTTGGCCAGCTGCTCGGCGATGTAGCGGTCGCCCGGCCCGATCTTCTGGTCGGCGGGCACGCAGAACCCGATCACGTCCACTTCGGACCAGGTCTCGTGCACGAGGTCGTTGAGCCGCTGGCCGAGGAGGGTGCGCGGCCGGTGCAGGCCGGGCGTGTCCACGATGATCAGCTGGGCGTCGGTGCGGTCCACGATGCCGCGGATCGCGTGCCGCGTGGTCTGCGGCTTGTCGGAGGTGATCGCCACTTTCGAGCCGATCAGGCCGTTCATCAGGGTCGACTTCCCCGCGTTGGGGCGGCCGACGAAACAGGCGAAACCGGATCGATGGGCTGCTTCGGAACTGCTCACCCCACCATTGTGACCGGTCCGGGCCACGACCTCGCACCCGGCCGCGCTGCAGCTCAGCGCAGCACGCCCGCGACCTGGCCGGAACCGTCCGCGCGCAGCACCGGGGCGGCCGCGGACAGCTCGTGCACCGCGCTGACCGAGACCGCGTCCAGCCGGTCGGCGTCGGTGACCACGGCGGCCGCTTCCAACCCTTCCGCACCGCTGGCCACCGCGGCCGCCACCGCGGCCTGCAGCGCGGTGAGCTGCAACGACGGCAGCGCGACCGTGCACGCGGCGTAGGTGCGACCGTCGGTGTCCCGCACTGCCGCGCCCTCGGCGGCACCGGTGCGGGCGCGGCCGGAACGCGCGAGCGTGACGATCTTGGCGTCCTCGGCGGACAGCTCCTGCGGGGCGGCCGCCTCCACCAGCTCAGCCACGTGCGCCACTTCCCTCCTGGTCGGCACCGAGCAGCGGTGCGTTGTCCGGTTCGGCCCGGCGGACGAGCAGCGCGTTGATGCGGATGCGTCCCCGGTGGTCCTTGCCGCCCTCGGCGCGCAGCCGAAGACCGGCGATCTCCGCTTCGGCCCCGGGCAGCGGCACCCGGCCGAGGCGCTGGGCGAGCAGCCCGCCCACGGTCTCCACATCGGAATCGTCCAGCTCGACCCCGAACACCTCGCCGAGGTCCTCGACCGGTAGCCGCGAGCTGACCCGCACGGTGCCGTCGTCGAGCTCCTCCACCGGGCGGTGCTCCTCGCGGTCGGACTCGTCGGTGATCTCGCCGACGATCTCCTCGATGATGTCCTCGATGGTCAGCAGGCCGGCGGTGCCGCCGTACTCGTCGACCGCGATCGCCAGGTGGCTGCGGGACAGCTGCATCTCGCGCAGCAGCTCGTCCACCCGCTTGGTGTCCGGGACGAAGCTCGCCGAGCGCATCAGCTCCGCCACCTCGGGACCGGACCGGTCCTCGCCATCGAGCACGGGGCGAGTGAGGTCCTTGACGTTCACGATGCCCACGATGTCGTCGATGCTCTCGCCGATCACCGGGATCCGGGAAAAGCCCGAGCGCAGGCACAGCGCCAGCGCCTGACGGCAGGACTTGTCCCGCTCGATCCAGATGATCTCGGTGCGCGGCACCATCACCTCGCGGGCCAGCGTGTCGCCCAGTTCGAACACCGAGTGGATCATCTCCCGCTCACCGGCGGCGACCACCCCGTGCTCCCCGGCCATGTCGACCAGTTCGCGCACCTCGACCTCGGTGGAGAACGGTCCCTCCCGGAATCCCCTGCCGGGCGTGATCATGTTGCCGAGCAGGATGAGCAGCCTGGTCAGCGGATTGAGCACCCGGGCCAGCGCGCGCACCGGCGCGGCCACCGCGAGCCCCACGCCGTACGGGTGCTGCCGGCCGATGGTGCGCGGGCCGACGCCGACCAGCACGTAGGAAGCCAGCAGCATCACCACGCCGGCGATCACCACGGCCCACAGGTCCGAGTCGGCCAACCGCAGCGCGAGCAGCGTCACCAGCACGGTGGCGCCGAGTTCGCAGGCCAGCCGCAACAGCAGCAGCAGGTTCACGTGCCGGGGCCGGTCGCTGAGCACCAGGCCCAGCTGCCGGGCGCCGCCCCTGCCCTCGCGCGCGAGTTCGTCGACCCGGGCGCGGGACGCCACGGTGATCGCCGATTCGGACGCGGCGAAGACGCCGGCGGCCAACACCAGGAGCACCACCCACACCAGGAGCACGGCGGAGCCGGACACCTCTGCGCCTCCTTCAGTCGCTGCTGCTCGCGGGACCCGGCTCGTCCAGGCCCGCGGCGCCCAGCAGGCGGGAGTCCGCGCTGCGCTGGGCCGCGGCCTGCTCGGCTTCGGCCTGCGCCTGCTGGAATTCGCCGAGGATGCGCTTCTGCAGCGAGAACATCTCCCGCTCTTCCTCGGGTTCGGCGTGGTCGTAGCCGAGCAGGTGCAGCACGCCGTGCACGGTCAGCAGGTGCAACTCGTCCAGCAGCTCGTGCCCGGCCTTCTCCGCCTGGTCCTTGGCGAACGCCGGGCACAGCACGATGTCGCCGAGCAGCGCGGGTCCGGCACCGGCGGCGTCCGGTCGCCGGGTGGAGTCGTACTCGTCCATGGGGAAGGCCATGACGTCGGTGGGGCCCGACAGGTCCATCCACCGCTCGTGCAGGTCGGACATCGCGTCCAGCTCCACGAGCACCACCGAGAGCTCGGCGAGCTGGCTGACGCTCATCTTGTCCAGTGCGAAGCGGGCGGCCGAGACGATCGACGCCTCGGGCACGGACACTCCGGATTCGTTCGCGATCTCGATGCTCATGCCGGTCCCCGCCGCTGGCCGTGGTGCTGCTGGTCCGCTTCCTGCTCCGCGTGCCAGCGGTCGTACGCGTTGACGATGTCGGTGACGAGGCGGTGCCGCACCACGTCGTGGCTGTCCAGGTTGCTGAAGTGCACGTCGCGCACATCCTCCAGGATCTCCCGGACCACCTTGAGCCCGCTGCGCTGCCCGCCGGGCAGGTCGACCTGGGTGACGTCGCCGGTGACCACGATCTTGGAGCCGAACCCGAGCCGGGTCAGGAACATCTTCATCTGCTCGGGCGTGGTGTTCTGCGCCTCGTCCAGGATGATGAACGCGTCGTTGAGCGTCCGCCCGCGCATGTAGGCCAGCGGGGCGATCTCGATCGTCCCGGCCTGGGTCAGCCTGGGCACCGACTCCGGGTCGATCATGTCGTGCAGCGCGTCGTAGAGCGGCCGCAGGTACGGGTCGATCTTCTCGTACAGCGACCCCGGCAGGAAGCCGAGCCGCTCACCGGCCTCGACCGCGGGCCGGGTGAGGATGATCCGGTTGACCTGCTTGGTCTGCAGGGCCTGCACCGCCTTGGCCATCGCCAAGTACGTCTTGCCGGTACCGGCGGGACCGATGCCGAACACGACGGTGTTCCGGTCGATGGCGTCGACGTAGTGCTTCTGGTTCAGCGTCTTCGGGCGGATCGTGCGCCCGCGCCGGGACAGCACGTCGAGGCTGAGCACGTCGGCGGGCGATTCGTTGTGGTCCGCCGAGAGCATGCCCACGCTGCGCCGCACCGAGTCCGGGGTGATCTGCGATCCCTTGCCGACCAGGGTGATCAGCTCGGCGAACACGCGCTCGCCGAAGGCCACATCGGCCGGGTCGCCGGTCAACGTCACCTGGTTGCCCCGGACGTGTACGTCGGCGGTGAGGAGGTCTTCCACGACCCGGAGGTTCTCGTCCCCCGATCCGAGCAGCGCGAGCACCGCATCGTCGGGCACGGTCACCTTCGACTCCGCGGCGGACCGCTGGGCGGAGGTGGTCTCGGGAGGCTCTCCGGAGGGGGCGGCCGCGCCGCCCGCTGCAAATCCGGCCACGTGTGTTGCCGCCTGCCTTCTGCGCTTTCGCGCGGGTCGTTCGTTCGGTCCTGCGTGCCACCGATGGTAGAGCACGCGGCAATCGGCGAATCCGCCTCACCGCCCCGCAGCGGGCTGCTGCGCAGCGGCTCGGCCGTGCGATCCGTCACTCGAAGGGGTCGGTCGCCGACCCGGGGTCAGCCCTTGATCGGCCCGCCGGTGAGCCCGCCCAGCGACTCCCCGCCCAGCAGGTGCAGGTGCACGTGGAAGATGGTCTGCCCCGCGTCCTGGTTGGTGTTGAACAGCAGCCGGTACCCGGACTCGGCGATGCCCTCCTCCTCGGCGATCCCGTGCGCCGCGGCGACCACATCGGCCAGCAGCTGCGGATCGGCCGCGGCGAGCTCGGCGGCGTTGCGGTAGGGCTCCTTGGGGATCACGAGCACGTGCGTGGGCGCCTGCGGATGGATGTCGCGCACGGCGATCAGCCGCTCGTCCTCCCGCACGATGTCGGCGGGGATCTCGCGCGCGACCATGCGCTGGAACAGGGACTGGCTCTCACTCATGGCGGCAGGCTATCGGCCCGGCGGCGCGGCACGAACCCGCGCACCGCGATCGGTGCCGGACCGACTCCCGCAGCGCTGCGCCGCAACCGGACCTGGGGGGTGGGCCCGCTGCGGCGCAGCTCTCGCCGGACCAAAGGGGGGAGGTTGTCCGGCGAGTGCCGGGGGCCGGCGCTCAGGTGCACGGGAGCACCGGAGCGGATCGCGATCCGCTCGATCTTCGCGACAGAGCGTATCGCTATTCATCCGTTCGCGCTACGAGTTCGCCAGAAGAAAATGATCTTCTTCACTCCGCGTTACCGGACCGTGGTCGCGGCGATACCGCGGGCCGGTCAGGCCGGTGGCGTCCACCGCTCGGTCAGCGCGCCCAACGCACCCAGCGCCACAGCACCGGCCGTCGACGCGCGCAGCACCGTGGGCCCCAAGCGCACCGGGCGGACGCCCGCCTCGGCCAGCGCCGCGAGCTCGTCGGGGGAGACCCCGCCCTCCGGTCCGACGACCAGCAGCAACTCGCCCCGCTGCGGGAGGTCGATCGCGGTGAGCGGTTCGGCCGCCGACTCGTGCAGCACCAGCGCCGCATCGGCGCCGCCCGCCAGCTCGGCGAGCCGCCCGGTGCTCACCGGGTCGGCCACCTCCGGCACCCACGCCCGGCGGGCCTGCTTGGCCGCCTGCTCCGCAGTGCTGCGCCAGCGGGCCAGCGCCTTGGCTCCGCGCGGACCGTCGTCCCACTTGGCGATGCTGCGCGCGGCGCGCCAGGGCAGCACCGCATCCACGCCGGCCTCGGTGGCCAGCTCCACCGCGAGCTCGCCCCGATCGCCCTTCACCAGGGCCTGCGCCAGCCGGACCCGCAGGTCCGGCTGCGGAACGTGCCAGACCTGCAGCACCGACAGCCGCAGCGAGTCCTTGTGCGCTTCGGCCACCTCGCAGCGGGCCTGGCCCCCGCGGCCGTCGGTGAGCACCAGCTGCTCGCCCGCGCGCAACCTGCGCACGGCCGCCGCGTGCTTGCCTTCCGGACCGTCGAGCAGGAACTCGCCGGACGCGGGCAACTCGGCGACCGCGAACACCGGCGCGGACGAATCGGCCACGGCGTCGCCTCAGCGGTGGCCGAACGACTTGAACCGGGAGAACAAGCCCTGGCGGCCGTTGCCGTTGGTGACCGTGGGCTCCGGCTGCTGCTCGCCGCGCAGGTCAGCCAGCTGCCGGAGCAGTTCCATCTGCTGGTCGTCCAGCTTGCCCGGAACCACCACGTCCAGGTGGATGTGCAGGTCGCCGTGCCCGCTGACCCGGCCGTTGGACCGCAGCTTGGGCAGTCCGCGCCCGCTGAGCACCTGTTCGGTGCCGGGCTGCGTGCCCGGCTCGACGCGCAGTTCCTCGTCGGTGCCGTCCAGCGTGCGCAAGGTGAGCACCGTGCCCAGGGCTGCCGCCGTCATCGGCACCTCGACGGTGCAGTGCAGGTCGGCTCCGTCGCGGGTGAACCGCTCGTGCGGCTTCTCCTCGACCTCGACGAACAGGTCGCCGGGCGGACCACCGCCCGCACCGACCTCGCCCTCGCCGGCCAGCCGCACGCGCATGCCGTCGCCCACGCCCGCGGGGATCTTCACGGTGATCGTGCGCCGGGCGCGCACCCGACCGTCGCCGCTGCACTGCTGGCAGGGATCGGTGATGACCTCGCCGAACCCGCGGCAGACCGGGCACGGCCGGGACGTCATCACCTGGCCCAGGAACGAGCGCTGCACCGACTGCACCTCCCCGCGGCCACCGCAGGTGTCGCAGGTGGAGGGCGCGCTGCCCGCCCGGGAGCCGCCGCCGTCGCACGAATCGCACAGCACCGCGGTGTCCACGGTGATGTCCCGGTTCACGCCGGCCGCGCAATCCTCCAGCGAGAGTTCCAAGCGCAGCAGGGCATCCGAGCCGGGCTGCACCCGGCTGCGCGGACCGCGCCCACCGGAAGCCCCGCCGCCGCCGAAGAAGGCGTCCATGATGTCGCCGAGACCGCCGAACCCGGCGAACGGATCCCCGCCGCCACCGCCGGCGCCGCCGCCGTTGTCCAGCGGGTCACCGCCCAGGTCGACGACCTGCTTCTTCTTCGGGTCGGACAAGACCTCGTAGGCCGTCGTCACATCGGAGAACCGCTGCTGCGCGTCGTCGTCGGGGTTGACGTCCGGGTGCAGTTCGCGAGCGAGCTTGCGGTAGGCCCGCTTGATCTGCTCGGGTGTCGCATCCCGGTCCACCCCGAGGGTCGCGTAGTAGTCCCTGGCCACCTTTTCCGTACTTCCTCTGCTCGGTCGCGAATTGATGCCGGTCCGCGCCGGTGCTGCTCACCGGCCGATCAGGATTTCCCCCACGTACGCCGCAACGGCCCGCACCGCAGCCATCGAGCCCGGATAGTCCATCCGGGTGGGCCCCACGACGCCGAGGCCCCCCAGCACCATGCCATCCGAACCGTATCCGGTGGAAATCACCGAGGTCGTCTGCATCTCCAGCGCTTCGTTCTCCGCGCCGATGCTGACCCGCACGGTCCCGGAATCGCGGGCGGCCGCCAGCAGTTTCAGCACGACGACCTGCTCCTCCAACGCCTCCAGCACTTGGCGCAGCGAATTGGGGAAGTCCGCGACGTTGCGGGTGAGGTTGGGGGTGCCGCCCAACACCATGCGCTCCTCGGGCTGCTCCACGAGCGACTCGATGAGCACGCTGCACATGCGCACCAGCGGGTCGCGCAGCTCCGGCGGTGCCTGGTCGGGCAGGTCGGCGACGGCGGCGGAGGCGTCGGCCAGCCGCTTCTCGGCCATCGCCGAATTCAGCACGTTGCGCAGCCGGGCGACGTCGTCATCGGTGATCACATCGCCGAGGTCGACCATCCGCTGGTCCACGCGACCGGTGTTGGTGATGAGCACCAGCATCAGCCGCGCCGGGGTGATGGTGATCACTTCCACGTGCCGCACCGTGGACCGGCTCAGCGCCGGGTACTGCACGACGGCGACCTGCTGGGTCAGCTGGGCCAGCAGCCGCACACTGCGCCGCAGCACGTCGTCCAGATCGACCGCACCGTCCAGGAAGCTGTGGATCGCCCGCCGCTCGGCGGCGGTCAGCGGCTTCACGTCGTGCAACCGGTCCACGAACGTGCGGTACCCCTTGTCGGTGGGAATGCGCCCGGCGCTGGTGTGCGGCTGGACGATCAGCCCTTCCTCCTCCAGCGCAGCCATGTCGTTGCGCACGGTGGCGCTGGACACGTTGAGGTCGTGCCGCTCGACGAGCGCCTTGGAACCGACCGGCTCCTGGCTGGAGACGAAGTCGGCGATGATCGCGCGCAGCACCTCGAAGCGCCGTTCGTCCGCGTTCACCCGCGCCACCTCCGCATCGTTCCCGCCGCGCGTCACCATGTCCGCCGGGTCCCCGCTCTCGGCAGGGGTCCCGTTCAGCAGGGTTCCCGGCGCCCGTCGGGCTTCCGGGGTCCCGGCCACCCTCCGAGTTTACGGTGTATCGGCGGCGGATCCGAGTGCCGCAGGACACGGCGCTCAGCCGAGCAGGCGCTGCACCACCCCGTCGGCCAGCAGCCGCCCGCGGTCGGTGAGCACGCAGCGGCCGGCCGCCAGCTCCGGCTCGCGCAGCAGCCCGTCGGCGGCGGCCTGCGCCGCGGCCGCGGCCCCGCGTTCGTCCAGGGCCTGCACCGCCACCCCGTCGCGAACCCGCAGCTCCAGCATGACCCGCTCCACCCGCTGGTCCTCGGCGCTGAGCAGCTCCCGCCCGGCCGCGGGCGACTCCCCGCCGGCCAGCACCGCCGCGTAGCGCGCGGGATGCTTGACGTTCCACCAGCGCACACCGCCGACGTGGCTGTGCGCGCCGGGGCCGGCACCCCACCAGTCGCCGCCCTGCCAGTAGCCGAGGTTGTGCGCGCAGGCCGCTTCCGGGCCGCGCGCCCAGTTGGACACCTCGTACCAGTCCAGGCCCGCCGCGCGCAGGGTCGCGTCCAGGATCTCGTAGCGGTCGGCGAGCACGTCTTCGTCGGGCACCGGCAGCTCGCCGCGGCGCACCTTGCGCGCCATCGCGGTGCCGTCCTCGACGATCAGCGAGTAGGCCGAGACGTGGTCCACACCCGCGTCGAGCACGGTGTCCAGCGAGCGGCGCAGGTCATCGTCGGTCTCCCCGGGAGTGCCGTAGATGAGGTCCAGGTTGACGTGCTGGAAGCCGGCCGCGTGCGCCTCGGCGACCGCCTGCACCGCGCGCCCCGGGGTGTGCCTGCGCTGCAGCACCTGCAGCACGTGCTCGGCGGCGGACTGCATGCCGAGCGAGACGCGGTCGAAGCCCGCCGCGCGGATGCCGGCGAAGAACTCCGGGGAGGTCGACTCCGGATTGGACTCCGTGGTCACCTCCGCCCGCGGATGCAGGCCGAACGATCCGCGCACCGCGTCCAGCACGGCGCCCAGCCGCTCGGCGCCGAGCAGGGACGGCGTGCCGCCGCCGACGAACACGGTGTCCGCGCGCGGGACCCGGTCGCCGGCGCCGAGCACTCGCGCCCCGAGGTCCAGCTCGGCGCGCAACCCGTCCAGCCAGCCGTCGAAACCGGTCGAGGAGCCGAGCTCATCGGCGGTGTAGGTGTTGAAGTCGCAGTACCCGCAGCGCGTCGCGCAGAACGGCACGTGCACGTACACGCCGAACGGCCGCTCGCCGACGCCGCGCAGCGCGTCCGCGGGCAGCGATCCGTCGCTCGGCGCCGCTTCTCCGACGGGCAGTTGGCTAGGCACATCTCCACTGTCCCACCATGCGGATGGTGGTGGACCGCCCGGTGGGCGCGTGGCAAGGTTGCCGCCATGGGTGTGACCGGGAGAAGCCTGCTGCTGGTGGGCCGCCGCTACATCGACCTGCGGCGGGTCTCCAGCGCGCTGTGCCGCCACTCCGGTTGACCCCCGCCGCCACGTTCCTGCACTGACAAGTCGGCGCCGGGCACGCCGATTCGTGAGAACCGTCACAGGTGACAGGTCCTGCACGCGGCGTCACCGCGCCCAAGCCCTCGGAGGTCGGACATGGTCCCCCCGACGGATGCCCCGCAGCGCCCCGCCCGCAAGCGCAAGACCCGCGGCGAGGGGCAGTGGGCACTCGGCTACCGCGAACCGCTCAACGGCAACGAGCGGGCCAAGAAGGACGACAATCCGCTCAACGTCCGCCAGCGCATCGAGAACATCTACGCGCACGGCGGTTTCGACTCGATCGACCCGACCGACCTGCGCAGCCGGTTCCGCTGGATGGGACTCTACACCCAGCGCGCGCCCGGCATCCCCGGCGCACGCACCGGCACCATCGAGCCGGAAGAGCTCGACGACGCGTACTTCATGCTGCGCATCCGGATCGACGGCGGTGCGCTGACCACCGAGCAGCTGCGCGCCATCGGCGAGATCGCGCAGACCTACGCTCGGGACACGGCCGACATCACCGACCGGCAGAACGTGCAGCTGCACTGGGTGCGGGTCGAGGACATGCCCGACATCTGGGAGAAGCTCGAATCCGTCGGCCTCTACACCACCGAGGCGTGCGGCGACTGCCCCCGCGTGGTGCTGGGTTCGCCGGTCGCCGGTATCGCCGCGGACGAGATCATCGACGCCACCCCGGCGATCCGGGAGATCACCGAGCGGTTCATCGGCGATCAGTCGCTGTCCAACCTGCCGCGCAAGTTCAAGACCGCGATCAGCGGTTCGCCGCGCTGGGACACCGTTCCGGAGATCAACGACATCTCGCTGGTCGGGGTGCAGCATCCGGAGCACGGGCCCGGTTTCGACCTGTGGGTCGGCGGCGGGCTGTCCACCAACCCGAAGCTGGCCGTGCGGCTGGGTGCCTGGATCCCGCAGGAGGAGGCCGCCGAGGTCTGGCACGGCGTGGTGCAGATCTTCCGGGACTACGGCTACCGCAGGTTGCGGCACCGGGCGCGGATCAAGTTCCTCATCGGCGACTGGGGTGTCGAGAAGTTCCGGCAGGTGTTGGAGGACGAGTACCTGGGCCGCAAGCTCACCGACGGTCCGGCACCGCCCACTCCGGAGGGGCCGCGCGACCACATCGGCGTGCACCCGCAGCAGGACGGCAACTTCTACGTGGGCGCCAAGTCGCCGGCCGGCCGGGTCAGCGGGTCGATCCTGGTCGATGCGGCCAAGGCGGCCGAGCGGGTCGGGTCGACGCGGATGCGCACCACCGTCGAGCAGAACCTGCTGGTCCTGGACGTGCCGGAGTCCGAAGTGGACGGGCTGGTCGCCGAGCTGAGCGGGATCGGGCTGCAGGCCGACCCGTCGCCGTGGCGGCGCAGCGTCATGGCCTGCACCGGCATCGAGTTCTGCAAGCTGGCCATCGTGGAGACCAAGCAGCGCGCGATCGAGCTGGTCGAGGACCTGGAGAAGCGCCTGGACGACATCCAGCGCGATGTGCCGAACCCGGTCACCATCAACCTGAACGGCTGCCCGAACGCCTGCGCCCGCACCCAGGTCGCCGATATCGGGCTGAAGGGCCAGATGGTTCCGGACGCCGACGGCAACCAGGTGGAGGGCTTCCAGGTGCACCTGGGCGGCGGACTGGGCCCGGACGCCGGGTTCGGACGCAAGATCCGCGGGCACAAGGTCACCTCCGCGCAGCTCGGCGACTACGTCGAGCGCCTGGTGCGCACCTACCTGGAGCAGCGCGCGGACGGTGAGCGGTTCGCCCAGTGGGTCAATCGCGCCGAGGAGGACGACATCAAGTGAGTTCGGACGGCAGGGCGGTCCCGTTCTACTGCCCCTACTGCGGCGACGAGGAGCTCGTCCCGGAGGCCGAACCCGCCGGTTCCTGGCGTTGCAGCGCCTGCCGGCGGGTCTTCGCTGTCAAGCTCGTCGGACTCGCCTTGGACGGAGGAGACGAAGAGGCATGACCGCTGACTCCACCACCACGGACATCGGCACCCGCCGCGGCGACGACCAGCTGCGGGCGCTGATCGAGGACGCCGCTCCCCGACTGGCCGAGGCCAGCGCGCAGGACATCCTGCAGTGGGCGGCCGAGAACTTCGGCGACGAGCTGATCGTGGCCTCGAACATGCAGGACGCGGTGCTCGTCGACCTGGCGGCCCGCGCCCAGCCCGGTGTGGACATCCTGTTCCTGGAGACCGGATACCACTTCGCGGAGACCATCGGCACCCGCGACGCCGCGGCGCAGATCTACGACATCAACGTGGTCAACGCGCTGCCCGAGCAGACGGTGGCCGAGCAGGACGCCGCCGAAGGACCGCAGCTGCACGACCGGGACCCGAACCGGTGCTGCTTCCTGCGCAAGGTGCTGCCGCTGCGCAACACGCTCGCGCGCTACGAGGCGTGGGTGACCGGGGTGCGCCGGGTGGAAGCCCCGACCAGGGCGAATACCCCGGTGCTGACCTGGGACGACCGCAACGGCCTCGTCAAGATCAACCCGCTGGCGGCGTGGTCGGACGAGGACATGGACAACTACATCGCCGAGCACGGGGTGCTGGTGAATCCGCTGGTGCCCGCGGGATACCCGTCAATCGGGTGCCAGCCGTGCACGCACAAGCCCGCGCCCGGCGCGGATCCACGCAGCGGACGCTGGGCGGGCACGTCGAAGACCGAGTGCGGACTGCACGGCTGAACACCACCAGCACGCAGGACTCGTCCGGGCGACACCGCCGCCCGGGCCCGGCCCCGGGGTTGGCCCGGACGCAGAACACGGAGGGGACATGACCACGACCGATCCCGGCATCGAACTGCCCAGCGATCAGTCCGACGAGGCGCCGCCGCAGGTCAACAACCTGGACGCGCTGGAATCCGAGGCCATCCACGTCTTCCGCGAGGTGGCGGGCGAGTTCGAGCGCCCGGTGATCCTGTTCTCCGGCGGCAAGGACTCCACCGTGCTGGTGCACCTGGCGCTGAAGGCGTTCCGGCCGGCGCCGGTCCCGTTCGCGCTGCTGCACGTGGACACCGGGCACAACTTCCCCGAGGTGCTGTCCTTCCGCGACGACCTGGTGGCGCAGCACGACCTGCGCCTGGTGGTGTCCTCGGTGCAGGACTACATCGACGACGGCAGGCTCGCCGAGCGCCCGGACGGCACGCGCAACCCGCTGCAGACCACCCCGCTGCTGGACGCGATCGCGGACAACAAGTTCGACGCGGTGTTCGGCGGCGGGCGCCGCGACGAGGAGCGCGCCCGGGCCAAGGAGCGGATCTTCAGCCTGCGCAACGCGTTCGGCCAGTGGGACCCGCGACGGCAGCGCCCCGAGCTGTGGAACCTCTACAACGGCAAGCACCGGCCGGGCGAGCACGTCCGGGTGTTCCCGCTGTCCAACTGGACCGAGCTCGACGTGTGGCGCTACATCCAGCGGGAGAAGATCGAGCTGCCGGAGATGTACTACGCGCACCGCCGCGACGTGTTCCAGCGCGACGGGATGTGGCTGACGTCCGGCCCGTGGGGCGGCCCCCGGGACGGCGAGGAGGTCAGCACCCGCACGGTCCGCTACCGCACCGTCGGCGACGGTTCGTGCACCGGTGCGGTGGATTCCGAGGCGTACACCGTGGACGACGTGATCGCCGAGGTCGCCGCCAGCAGGCTGACCGAGCGCGGCGCCACCCGCGCCGACGATCGCATCTCGGAGGCGGCGATGGAGGACCGCAAGCGGGAGGGCTACTTCTGAGCACCGCCGCCACCCCGCACTTCGAAGCCGCACCACCAGGAATGAGTTGCTGAGATGACCGAGACCACCACGGCGACGACCACCCGCACGGCGCCGGACAGCGGAACCGAGGTGACCCTGCCGGTCAACACCGACCTGCTGCGGCTGGCCACCGCCGGATCCGTCGATGACGGCAAGAGCACCCTGGTCGGCAGGCTGCTGCACGACACCAAGTCGGTGCTGGCCGATCAGCTCGACGCGGTGCACCGCGCCAGCGCCGACCGCGGGCTGGACACCCCGGACCTGTCGCTGCTGGTCGACGGCCTACGCGCCGAGCGCGAGCAGGGCATCACTATCGACGTGGCCTACCGGTACTTCGCCACGCCGAAGCGCACGTTCGTGCTGGCCGACACCCCGGGGCACGTGCAGTACACCCGGAACACGGTGACCGGTGCCTCGACCGCGCAGCTGGCGGTGCTGCTGGTGGACGCGCGCAAGGGCGTGATCGAGCAGACCCGCAGGCACGCCGCGGTGCTGGCGCTGCTGGGCGTGCCGCGGCTGGTGCTGGCGGTGAACAAGATCGACATGGTGGACTTCGACGAGTCGGTGTTCACCGGGATCGCCGCGGAGTTCAACCGGCACGCCGCCGCGCTGGGCTACGCGGCCGAGGACGTGGTCACCATCCCGGTGTCCGCGCTGCTGGGCGACAACGTGGTGGAGCGCTCGGGCAACACCCCGTGGTACGACGGGCCGGCGCTGCTGGAGCACCTGGAGACGGTGCCGGTGACCACGGATCCGCACGACGCGCCGTTCCGGATGCCGGTGCAGTACGTGATCCGACCGCGCACCGCCGAGCACCCGGACTACCGCGGGTACGCGGGCCAGGTCTCGGCCGGTGTGGTCGCCGAGGGCGACGAGGTCGTCGTCCTCCCGTCCGGCGCGCGCACTCGGGTGTCCGCGGTGGACACCCCGGACGGGCAGCGCCCGCGGGCGGCGGCCGGACGTTCGGTCACCGTGCTGCTCGACGACGACGTGGACGTCTCCCGCGGTGATCTCATCGCCGCGGCGGACAACCCGCCCCGGATCAGCGACGAGCTGGACGCGACGGTGTGCTGGCTGGCGGAGAAGCCGCTGCGCAGCGGGGCCCGCGTGCTGGTCAAGCACGGCACCCGCACCGTGCAGGCGTTCGTCACCGAGCTGTCCGCCCGCTTCGACGAGCAGCACCTGTCCGAAGTGGACACACCGGAACAGCTGGAGCTCAACGAGATCGGCCGGGTCCGACTGCAGACCGCCGAGCCGCTGCCGGTCGACGACTACGCGGACAGCAAGCGCACCGGCTCGTTCCTGGTGATCGACCAGTCCGACGGCACCACGCTGGCCGCGGGCCTGGTCGGCGACCCGCTGGCCTCGTTCGCCGGAGCGGATCGGGGATGACGGCACCGCTGGTCGCCGTGGCGCACGGGAGCCGTGATCCGCGCTCGGCGGCGACCATCCAGGAACTGGCCGGGGTGCTGCGGGACCTGCGGCCGGACCTGGACGTCCGGGTGGCCTTCCTGGACCTGTCCGCGCCGCGGGTCGGCGACGTCATCAGCGCCGTGCACGGGTCCGGGCACACCGATGTGGTGGTCGTACCGCTGCTGCTGGGCCGCGCGTTCCACGCCCGGGTGGACGTGCCCGCCGCAGTGGCCGAGGCCCAGCAGCGCTATCCGCGGCTGCGGGTGCACGTCTCGGACGTGCTCGGCCCGAACCGCAGGCTGGAGTCCGCCGCCCGGCGCAGGCTGGCCGAGGCCGGTGCCGCCGATGACGATCCGGATCTCGGCGTGCTGCTGGCCGGGGCGGGCTCCTCGGACGCGGGAGCGAACCAGCTGGTGCGCGATGTGGCGCAGGACTGGCAGCAGCGCACGTCGTGGACGGGTGCGCTCGCCTCGTTCGCCGCCGCCGCGGACCCGGACGTGCCGGCCGCGGTGCAGCGGTTGCGCGAGCGCGGGGCGCGGAGGTTCGCCGTGGCGTCCTGGTTCCTGGCACCGGGTCTGCTCCCCGACCGCATCACCCGGCTGACCCGCGAACACGCGCCCGGTTCGGTCATCGCCGAGCCGATGGGCGCCGACCCCGGCGTGGCCGACCTGGTGCTGCAGCGGCACGCGGAAGCACTCGCCGCCGCGGACCACCCGGTGCAGTACTCCCGCGCCCAGTGATGCCGGGGAACTGAGCACGAAAACGGCGCCCGGCCGACACGCGGTCGATCAGCCGTCCGGCCCCGTGCGCGCCATCCGGCCGCTTCGGGAATGCGCCAACCGCTTCCGCCGAACCCGGGGGATGTGCATCATGTCGGCGGATGCCCCGGGGTGCGCCCGCGACCACCGGCGCGCAGCCGATCCCGCACCGGCGCAGGCACGTGGAGTCCGATGACCTCTCGACCGCACCTGATCGTCCGGGTGCACGCCGAGTACGCCCGGACCGAGCAGGACAGGTCCTGCCACTTCTTCCCGGTCCCGCTCGACGGCGAGCGCCCGGCGGAGCTGCGCGCCTACTGCGGGTACCGCATCACGCCGGGCATGGCCGAAGCCCTCGACCACCCGGCCGGGATCCCGTGCATGCCCTGCCTGATGACCGCGGCGATCAACTCCCCGCAGCCGTAAACCGCCGCACGATCGGACATCCGGCACAAAACGGCTCCGCGCTGCGCGGCGTCGCCCACCCGTTGGCGCGATCGCCGAACTCGGCTCCGGACGCTCATGAGACAGTGAGATCAGCGGCGGGCTGGGAACCGGCCGTTCCCGTTGGACGGGCACATGCCGGACGTCCAGCCCGCTACTGCCTGGGACCGCTGGTGGGGGGCGAGCAATGCGAGGCCGGATGAGGAGTCGGGGACAGCGCGAGATGAACACGCAGCAGTCGAGCAGACCCGTCGTGACCCCCGCGATGCGGGAACAGGCCACGAAGCAGCCCAACTCCTGGCTGTACGTGGTCGACCCCATCTTCACCGACCCGAACGCCGAAGTCCCGCCGTGGGGCTTCATCGGCGGCTACCGGGTGGACGAGAAGGGCGCCGTCACCGACGACTTCTCACCCAACCCGAACTACCGGCCCTCACCGGTGGCGCTGCGGTTACCCGCGCCCACCAACGACGTGGAACGCGCGCTGCAGCTCACCACCACCGGCTACGCGCAGGGCCACACGCTGCTGGGCGCGATGCTCGACGCTGAGCTGATCCTGCACGCGCAGCCGTCGAACGGCGCCCTGATCACCGGCGAGCACGAATCCGGGCGCAGGCAGCTGCAGGTATTCACGTCGGACTCGTTCCTGCCGCCCAACTGGTCCAGCTGGCAGCGGCTCACCGGGCGCAAGCTCGCCGGGCTGGGCCTGCAGGGCGTGGACATCCAGGTCAACCCGACCAGCCAGATCAAGGTGCGCCTGCCCGGCGAGGACCTGGTCCGAGCCGCCGCGGCTGCGGCACCGAAGGCCCTCGGCGCCGCACCGGCCGCCGCGCCCGCGGTCCCGCAGCAGCCCCGGGTCGAACCGCCCAAGGCCCCGGTGGCGGTGGAGCCCACGCCCGCGGCCCCGGAACCGGAAACCGGCGGGGACACCAAGACGTTCGCCCCGCCCGCGGTCAGCATCGATGCGCGCCCGGCCAGCGGCGAGGCACCCGCGGAAGCCCCCGCGGACCCGACGGGAACCCCCGCGGAACCGGCCGAAACCCCCGCGGAACCGCATGCGCCCGCGGACGAGGACGCCGATGGCGACGTCCTGGACACCGACTTCGGCCAGCGGTTCCTGGGGTCGGTGCTGGCCGGGGCCGTCGGCGACGCGCTGGGCGCTCCGGTGGAGTTCTACCCCGTCGACCAGATCCGCAGCCGGTTCGGCAGCGCGGGCGTGACCGAGTACGACCGCTCCGGTGAGCACCCGGGCGAGTTCACCGACGACACGCAGCTGGCCGCCTTCACGCTGGAAGGGCTGATCCGGGGGCACGGCGCGGAACGGGACGGGCACGGCGGCCCGCTCGCTGCGGTCCAGCTGGCCTACCAGCGCTGGCTGCACACCCAAGGCTACGCGTGGTCGCGGGTGGCCGGGCCGTTCGCCGAGCACGAACCGGAACCGACCGGGTGGCTGATCGGCCGCTCCGAGCTGTTCGCGGTGCGCTCACCCTCCGCCGCGTGCATCAGCGCGTTGCGCGAGTTCGCTTCGGTGGGCGTTCCCGGGACCTTCGACCGCCCGATCAACGAGGCGCAGGACTGCAGCGGGGTGGTGCGCGCCGCGCCGGTGGCGCTGTGGTCCGAGGACCCGCGCGAGGTCTTCGAACTGGCCGCGGCGACCGCGGCGCTGACCTGCGCGCACCCCGCGGGCTACCTCCCGGCGGGCGTGCACGCGTTCCTGGTGCACCGGCTGCTGCGCGGCGAGGAGCTGCCCGACGCGGTCAAACGCGCCCGCGAACTGCTCACCGCGTTCGCCGGGCACGAGGAGACCGATGCGGCACTGCAGGCGGCCGTCGACCTGGCATCGCGCGGCCGCCCGACGCCAGAGCAGCTCAAGGACGAGCTCGGCGGCGGTTGGTCCGGGCACGAGGCGCTGGCCGTGGCGGTGTGCGCGGCGCTGAGCACCGACGGCATCGCGCCCGCCGTGATGCTCGCGGTGAACCACTCCGGCAACAGCGACTCGACCGGCGCGCTGTGCGGCAACCTGGTCGGCGCGCAGCACGGCGCGTCCTCGGTGCCCGGCCTGTGGTTGCGCGACCTCAAGCAGCACGCGCTGCTCCGCGAGCTCGCCGCCGACGGGTTGCGCGAGTTCGGGCCGGAACCGCCCGCCACCGCGCGGTGGCGCGCGCGCTATCCCGTCGCGGGAGCCGCCGCGGGCCTGGACTTCACCAGCACGTTGCCGCTGGTGGAACCGGACGATCCGGTTGACGAGGACGACGCCGCGCAACCGGTGGCCGCGGCCGTCCCGCAGGCGCCGCAGGACATCGGGGCCGCCGACCCGCAGGACTTCTCGACCGGAACGCAGTTCACCGCCCCGCAGACGGGTTCCGAGGAGTCCGACGGCGATCCGCTGGCGGGTGCCGAGTCGGTGGAACTGCCCGCCGCCGCCGACCTGGACGCCGCGGGTGCCGCGGAACTCGTCGGACAGGAGAACGCCGCCGCGCTGCGCGATCCGGACGATCCGGTGCAGCGCAGGGTGCTGGGTCTGCTGCTCGGCGGCGCGGTCGGCGACGCGCTCGGCTACCCGGTCGAGGACGCCTCGCTGGAACAGATCCGCGCCGAGCACGGCCCGGACGGGGTCACCGGCCCGACCGGCCCGCACCCCGGGTCGATCAGCGACGAGACGCAGATGACGCTGTTCACCCTGGACGGCCTGATCCGTGCGAACATCCGGCGCAGGCTGCACGGGGAGAACGAACCCGGCGCCCAGGTGCAGCAGGCGTACCAGCGCTGGCTGCACACCCAGGGTTTCGACTGGCGCGATTCGGGCGGGCCGCTGGCCGGGGCGCAACCGGACGGCTGGCTGATCCGGCAGAAGGGCCTGTTCGTCCGCCGCGCCCCGGGCACCACGTGCATCCAGGCGCTGCACGGTTACGCCGCGGGCACCCCGCGCGCCTCGTTCAGCAACCGGCTCAACGAGTCGAAGGGGTGCGGCGGGGTGATGCGCGCGGCCCCGGCCGGGCTGTGGAGCGGAGACTGCGCGGAGGTGTTCCAGGTCGGAGCGCTGACCGCGGTGCTCACGCACGGCCACCCGAGCGGCTACCTGCCCGCCGGCGCGCTGGCCGTCCTGGTGCACCAGCTGCTGGCGGACCGGTCGCTGCCGGAAGCCGTGGATCGGGCGCTGACCGAACTGTCCGAATGGGACGGTCACGAGGAGACCAGCACCGCGCTGCGCCAGGCGATCGACCTGGCCACGGCGGGGACGCCGACCCCGGAGCAGATCCAGGAGCGGCTCGGCGTCGGCGGGTACGGCGAGCAGGCGCTGGCGATCGCGGTGTGCGCGGCGCTGACCCACCCGGAGTCGTTCGCCGACGCGGTGCTGCTGGCCGCGAACCACTCCGGGGACAGCGACTCCTCGGCGGCGATCTGCGGCAACATCATGGGTGCCGCGCACACCTCGGCCGCCATCCCGGCCGACTGGCGCGCCGGACTGGAGCTGCACGAGGTGATCGAGCAGCTCGCGCTGGACGCGGTCCGCGAGTTCGGGCCCGAACCGCCGGACGACGCCGAGTGGCTGGAGCGCTACCCCGTCGGCGACCCGGAACCTCCCGCACCCGCGGACGTTCCCGATGAGCCCCAGCCCGCGGCCGCGGACGGCTCCCCGATCGAGGAGGACGGCGTCGAACCGCATCCCGCACCCGAGAGCGAGCCACCGTCAGCCGCACCCGATGCGGCGCAGGACGAAGGGCTGTCCGATGAGGAGCTGCAGCTGCTCACCGCGTGGCGGCGCTTCCGGGACAACGAGGAGGGCAGCCCCGAGCTGACCCACGGGCTGCGCAACCTGCTCGTGGAGGCGTTCGGCGCGGAGCGGGCCGCGCAGCTGGTGGGCGAGGCCGTCGAGCCGGCCGAGGAGCCGGCCGAGCTCGCGGCCGAGCAGCAGGTGCAGCTGAGCTCGCAGGAGCGCCTCGCGGGCTGCGCGCTGGGCACCGCGGCCGGGGATGCGCTGGGGGCGCCCTGGGTGTTCACCGGCCTGGCCGAGATCCGGCAGCAGCACCCGGACGGCCTGACCGAGCCCGACGAGCTGCTCGGCCGGCGCGGTGCGGCGACCGCCGCCGCGCAGCAATCGGTGTTCGTGCTGGACGGGCTGCTGCGCGCGCAGGCCCGGTCGGCGGCGCGCGGGATCCCGGTGCACCGGCAGGGCCTGGTGCAGGCGACCCTGCAGCACTGGCTGCTGACCCAGGGCGCACCGCTGCAGCCGGTGCTGCCCGCGGGTGAACTCGCCGCCGAGCAGGTACTGCAGGTGCAGCGCTTCCCGGACAGTGCAACGGTTTCCGCGACCGCCCGGTGGCAGGGCGGCGCCGCACCCACTCCGGCCGACCCGCCGAACGCGGCGGATTCCCCGGAGGCGGCGGTGCGCAGCGCGGTGGTCGGCCTGCACGCGGACAGCACGGCCACGGCGCTGGAGGCCGGCGTCGAGCTGGGCGTGCTCACGCACGGCCATCCGGACGGCTACCTGCCCGCGGGCGCCGTCGCCGGGATGGTCGCCGCGCTGCACGACGGCCGCACGCTGGTCGAGGCGGTGCACGCGGTGTTGGCCGAGCTGGACCAGTTGGAGGGCGCCGGAACCACGGCCCGGTGCTTGCGCGCCGCGCTGGAGGCCGGTGCGGGCGGTCCGGCCGCCCCGGAGGACCTGGAGGAGCTCGGCGACGGCTGGCGGGCCCCGCAGGCGCTGGGGATCGCGGTCGCCGCAGCGCTGTCGCACCCGAACTCGTTCCGGGACGCGGTGGTCCTGGCCGCCACGCACAGCGGCAACTCGGCCGCCACGGCCGCGCTGTGCGGGGCGCTGCTGGGCACCGCGCGCGGCACCGGAGCGATCCCGCAGGACTGGGCCGAGTGCCTCGAACTGGGCCCGCTGCTGGAGGGCCTGGTCGCCGATGCGGGCCGGATCGGCAGCGAGATCGCACCGCACGAATCCGCACCCGAGTGGGCGCAGCGCTACCTGGGATAAGGCCACTGTGGACGAACTTCGGCTGGACGAGACGGAACGCGCACTGCTGAACGCCTGGCGGCGCACCCGCCGCGGCACCGGCGATCCGGTCGAGCAGCAGCTGCTGGCCACCTGGCGGGGCTGGCAGGAGCAGCCATCCCGACGTCCGCTGTGGGCGGACGACCTGCGGCACCTGCTGCTGGCCGATCCGTCCGCGCCGGTACCGGCGACCGGGCTGGCCGACCGGGACGGCGTCCCGGCCCGCGCACCGGCACGCCTGCTGGGGATGCTGCTCGGCGGCGCGGCCGCCGAATCGCACGCGTTGGGCGGGCAACTCGGCCAGCGCAGCACCGCGGCCCTGTTCGTCCTGGAAGGACTCGTCCGGGCGCACACCGCGGCCCGCTCCACCGGCGAGGGCGACCCGGTGTCCGGTGCGGTCGGCGGGCTGCGCCGCTGGCTGCACACCCGCGGGGTCGCCTGGGCCGACTGCGGCGCGGACGGGCAGCGGCCGAACGGTTGGCTCGTCGCGCAGCAGGACCTGCGCTCGCGCAGCAGCGACGATCCGGCGCTGCTGACCGCGATGGCGCGCATCGGCGGCGGGCAGCCGCCCGGCACCCGCAGGCAGCCGATCAACCGGACCGGATCCGCCGCGGCGGTCGGCCTGGGACCGCTGGCCGCGCTGTGGTCGGCCGATCCCGGAACGGTGTTCGCGCTCGGCGGGGATCTGGCCGCGATCACGCACGGCCACCCGGACGGGCACAACCCGGCCGGGGCGCTGGCGGTCGCGGTGCTGCACCTGCTGCGCGGGCACGACCTGGACACCGCGGTGCGGCACGCCATCACCGGCTGGCAGGCGGGCCGCGCACCGCTGGAGCGCGCCCTGCGCCACGGTCGGCTCAGCCCGGCCGGGAGCCGACCGGCCCGCGCGGAATTCGACGCCGCCCGGCCGGGTCGCAGCGGGCTGGACGCGCTGACCGTGGCGGTGCGTGCGGCGGCCAGCAGCCCGGATGACTTCGCCGCCGCCGTGCGCGCGGCCGCCGACCACGGCGGGGACACGGCGTCTGCGGCGCTGGTGTGCGGGCAGCTGCTGGGTGCGCGGCACGGCGCCGCCGGGATCCCGCGGTCCTGGCTGGACCGGTTGCCGGTGCGCAGCACCGTCGAACGGCTGGCCACCGACGCGGTCACCGAATTCGGCCCGGAACCGGATGAATCGCCGGACTGGGAGCGCCGCTACCCGCTGACCGAGACCGCCGAACCGACGGCCGCGGCCGCCCCCGACTACCGCACCGGGCTTGGTGCGGTGCCCCGGCTGGCCTCGGCGCGGGAACGCTTCCTCGGAGCGGTGCTGGGCTGCGCGGTCGGCGAGGCGCTGGGCATGCCGGTGTCGGCGGAGAACTGGGACGAGATCCACGCGCGGCACGGCGACGACGGCCTGCGCTCCTACGTCCGGGCCGGGCACCCCTCGGGGCGGTTGGGCAGCGACAGCCAGCTGCTGCTGTTCTCGCTGGAGGGCACGATCCGCGCCAACGTCGCCCGCCGCACCACCGGGCTGCAGGATCCGGCGCGGCACGTCCAGCACGCCTACCAGCGCTGGCTACACACCCAGCACCTGAGCTGGCCGCGCGCGGCCGGCGAGTTCCACACCGGCACGCCGCACCCGGACGGCTGGCTGGTGCAGCAGCGGGCCCTGTTCCAGACCCGGAACCCCGGCCGCACGATGATGCGCACGCTCATCGCCTTCGCCAAGGGCCAGCAGCCGATGGGTGATCCGGAGCACCCGGTGTCCGATTCCCGCGGCAGCAGCGCAGTCGTGCGCTCGGTACCCGCCGCGCTGTGGAGCGCTGAGCCCGGCGAGGTGTTCCGGCTCGGCATGCGCACCGCGGCGCTCACGCACGGCCACCGCTCGGCCTGGTACAGCGCGGGGGCGCTCGCGCTGCTGGTGTCCCGCACGATGCACGGGGATCCGCTGCCCGCTGCGGTCCAGGCGGTGCTCGACGAGCTGTCCGGGCACGCCGAGCACCAGGAGGTCTCCCGGCGGATCGATGCGGCCGTCCGGTTGGCCGGCACGGGACCGGTGGATCCGCCCGCCCTGGAGCGAGCGCTGGGCAGCGGATGGACCGCGGTGGACGCGCTGGCCATCGGCCTGTACGCGGCGCTGGCGGCCGACGGCGACTTCGACACCGCGGTGCGGCTGGCGGTGAACCACTCGGGCAACAGCGGTACCACCGGCGCCGTTGCGGGCGGTCTGTCCGGCGCCTGGCTGGGGGCGCCGCGCATCGCCGAACAGTGGACCGCGGAGCTGGAGCTGCACGAGGTGATCGAATCCCTCGCGCAGGACGCGGTGCTGGAGTTCGGCCCACGCCCGCCGGACTGGGCGGACCGCTACCCGGCCACGTGATCCGGCGGAGTGCGATGTCGCTCACCGGACCCCCTGCGCGGCCGGGCAGGCGATAACGTGCCGACCATGGACGAACTCGTACACCTGACCGTGGCCGACGGCGTCGCGACGATCACGCTGGATTCGCCGCACAACCGCAACGCGCTGTCCACCCAGCTGCGCCGCGAACTGCCCGAGCACCTCAGCACCTCGATCGCCGACGACGCGGTCCGCGTGATCGTCCTGGCGCACACCGGCCCGGTGTTCTGCTCGGGCATGGACCTCAAGGAATCCCGCTCGGCGGACTCCGAGGAGCAGGGCGTCCAGGAGTTCCCGGCGATCCTGGAGCAGATCTGGACCTGCCCGAAGCCGGTGGTGGCCCAGCTGGGCGGTCCCGCGCGGGCAGGCGGGGTCGGGATCGCCGCGGCCTGCGACATCGCGGTGGCGGTGGATTCGGCGACGTTCGCCTTCTCCGAGGTGCGCATCGGCGTGGTGCCCGCGGTCATCTCGGTGACGGTGCTGCCCCGGCTGCAGTCCCGCCCGGCGCACGAGCTGTTCCTGACCGGCGAGACCTTCGACGCGCGCCGGGCCGCGGAGATCGGCCTGATCAACTCGGCGGTGCCCGCCGACGTGCTGAGCACCGAAGTAGCCCGGTACACGGACATGCTGGCCATGGGCGGGCCGAACGCGCTGGCGGCCACCAAGGAGATGCTCACCAGCCCGCGGCCGGACGGGATGGGCCCGGCGTTCGAACACATGCTGGAGCTCTCCGCCGAGCACTTCGCCGGTGCGGAGGGCCAGGAGGGCATGCGGGCCTTCGCCGAGAAGCGCAAGCCCGCCTGGGTGCCCGGGGCCGCGCCGAAGGCCTGAGCGCACGCGAAAGGGCGCCCTCTCCTGCTCGGAGCTGGGCGCCCTCGTCGTTGCGGCGGTTCAGCCCGCGGGTACGACCGCGGTGAAGGCCCGCCCGCACATGCTGTTCCGTTCGGCGTCCTGCAGCACGGCCTTGATGCGCTGGAACGCCTTCGGATCGTGCTCGGCCAGGGTCTGCGCCCCGGACCAGACCAGCACGTGCTCGCCTTCCGGCAGCCAGGACAGGTCCGTCAGGCAGTCGTAGAGGGCATCCAGGTTCCGGCCCGTCCACTCGGGGAAGTCGAGCACGGCAGCGATACCGTCCAGCGTCGTACGCTTGTTCGTCAGTTCGGCACCGTCCAGCACGTGCACGCTGGCCCCGCGCTGTTCGGCTTCCCGTGCGGCCTGGCCCGCGGTGATGTCAGCGGACGTCCGCTCGACCTCGCTCACCATCGGCTCCTTCCGCACCTTGCTGGCCCATTTCGTCGCAAACATCGCACTCAACTCGCGGCGTCGACAACCACAGATGATTCGTCTTGATCGCTGGTGTAGTAAACCTCGGATGATTCCCCGGTGACCAGCCGGTGAAGCCCACCATCCGCTGATCGGAGCCCCGGGGCGAAGTGTTCGTGGCGGTTGTCACCGCGTTCGGCCGGCGGTTCGCCCGCCCGGACGCCGTCATCCGGCGCCCGTACTGAGGAGACGTGTTCGGCCACGCCCGGGACCTGCGGCAGCGTCCCGGTAGCGGTGTCCCCGGAGTGTTCGCGCACGAACCACCCGACGACGACCAGGGCGATCAACCCCACCAACGCAACCGAGATGCGCCTGCGCGAGCTCACGCCGGTTCCTCCCGGCCCCGGTCGGCGTCGCGCCGACCCACCGGCGGTTCGGCGTCGCTGACCCGGGTCAGCTTCGCGCCGAGCCGATCGACGCCCCGGTCGATCAGCCGGGCCAGCCCCCAGGCCAGCGGCAGCAACACCGCCAACACCAGGGTCACCTGTAGCGGATAGGGGAGTTGCACGAGCCAAAGCTCGACACCGTCCCACCACGCGACCAGCCACTCCAACACAAGGCGCCAGAGTACGCCCGGCTCCGCGCGCTCTCACGCCACCCCGGGCTTCGCCATCCCCCGGCGGGGTGGCCGGTCAAACCTGCCCGGAACGCCCCCGCACCGACTCGATGATCGCGCCGAAATCGAGGTGTCCGCCGCCCTCGTCGTTGAACCGCTGGTACAGCTCGGTGGCGAGGTGGCCGACCGCGGTGTCCGTGCCGCTGTGCTCGGCCGCCGAGGCGGCCAGCTTCAGGTCCTTGAGCATGAGCGCGGCCGCGAACCCCGGTTCGTAGTCGTGTTCGGCGCGGCTGGTCTCCACCAGACCGGGCACCGGGCAGTTGGTGGTCAGCGCCCAGCACTGCCCGGTGGACACCGATGCCACGTCGTAGAGCGCCTCGTGCGAGAGGCCGAGCCGCTCGCCGAGCACGAACGCCTCGCTCACCGCGATCATGGACGCGCCGAGCACGAGGTTGTTGCACATCTTGGTGACCTGACCGTTGCCCGGGCCGCCGCAGTGGATCGTCTTGCGCGCCATCGGTTCCAGCAGGCCGGTCGCCCGGAGGTAGTCCTGCTCGGCCCCACCGACCATGAAGGTCAGCGTCCCGGCCTCGGCTCCGGCGGTACCGCCGGAGACCGGCGCGTCGAGCATGCCGAACCCGGCGTCACCGGCCAGCTCGTGCGCCTTGCGCGCGTGCGCGACGTCGACGGTGGACGAGTCGACGAGCAGGGTGCCGGGAGCCGCGGCGGCGAACACGTCCGGGTAGCAGTCGAGCACGTGTTCGCCGCTGGGCAGCATGGTCAGCACCGCCTCGGCACCGCCGACGGCCTCGGCGACCGAGGGCACCGTGCGCACGCCGGCCGCCGCAGCCGCCTCCAGCGCTCCCGGCGCCAGGTCGAACCCGCGCACCTCGTGCCCGGCCTCGACCAGGTTCCGCGCCATGGGCCCGCCCATGTGGCCGAGCCCGATGAATCCGATGACAGCCATTGTCGTTTCCCTTCCTCCGTCGGACGGCCGGGCCGGACCCCGCTCAGCCGGTGATGTCCGGTTCCCCGAGGAGGGGCCGGAAGAACTGCTCGACGCGCTGCTCGTCGACCTCGTCGAGGGTGGCCGGGTCCCACCTCGGGGCATGATCCTTGTCCACCAGCGTGGCCCGCACGCCTTCCACGAAGTCGCCGATGCGCACGCACGCCGTGGCCACTCGGTACTCCTGCTGCAGCGCCGCCGGCAGCGTGTCCGGCGCGGTGCGCACCGCGCGCAGCGCGACCTTGAGCGACGTCGGGGACTTCTGCGCGATGGTGTCCGCGGCCGCCTGCGCCTCCGGTTCGGGACGGTCGCGCAGCCGCTGCAGGATCCCGGGGACGTCCGCAGCGGCGTAGGCGGCGTCGATCCACCCGCGCTGCACGGCCAGCGGCGCGTCCGGCACGGGTTCGGCGAACTTGGCCAGCACCGCGTCCACCCCGTCGGTGGCGAGCTGCTCGGAGCCGAGCGCGTCGATGAGCTCGGGCAGCGAGGCGCTCGGCACGTGCTGGTCGGCCAGCCCGCACAGCACGGCGTCGGCCCCGGTCACCGGGGCGCCGGTCAGCGCGAGGTGCGTGCCGAGCTCGCCGGGTGCGCGGGCCAGCAGGAAGGTGCCGCCGACATCGGGCACGAATCCGATGCCCACCTCGGGCATGCCGACCTTGGAGCGCTCGGTGACCACGCGGTGCGAGCCGTGCGCGCTGACGCCGACCCCACCGCCCATGCAGATGCCGTCCATCAGCCCGATCACCGGCTTCGGGTAGGCCCCGAGCGCGGCGTTGAGCTGGTACTCCTCGGCCCAGAAGGTCTCCGCGGCGGCCTCGTCACCGGCCTTGACCGCATCGTGCAGCGAGCGCACGTCCCCGCCCGCGCACAGCCCGCGTTCTCCCGCACCGTCGATGAGCACCGCGCGGATCCGGTCGTCCGCGCGCCATGCGCGCAGCGCGGCGTGCATGTCGCGGACCATGTCCAGCGTCAGCGAGTTGATCGCCTTCGGGCGGTTGAGCGTGATGCGGCCGAGCGCTCCCTGTTCGCGGAGCGTGATCTCGGGCTCTGCCATGCCTGTGACTCCTGTGTTCCGCGCCCCGATCACCGGCGGCCTACCGGGCGTCGAGTAGACCCCGGGAGATGATCAGGCGCATGATCTCGTTGGTTCCTTCGAGGATTTGATGCACCCGCAGGTCGCGGACGATCTTCTCCAAGCCGTACTCGGCAAGGTATCCGTATCCGCCGTGGATCTGAAGGGCTTCGTCGGCGACCCGGAACCCCGTGTCGGTGGCCAGCCGCTTGGCCATCGCGCACAGCCGCGTGGCCTGCGGATCCCGCACGTCCAGCGCCGCGGCGGCCCGCCACAGCAGCAGCCGGGCCGCTTCGAGTTCGGTGGCCATGTCGGCGAGTTTGAACCGGATGGCCTGGAATTCGGCGATGGCCGAGCCGAAGGCGCTGCGCTCCTTGACGTAGCCGAGGCTCTGGTCCAGCGCGGCACGCGCCCCGCCGAGCGAGCAGGCGCCGATGTTGATCCGACCGCCGTCCAGACCGGCCATCGCGATCCGGAACCCGCTGCCCTCCTCGCCGAGCAGCCGGTCGCCCGGTACTCGGACCCCGTCGAGAACGACCTGCCGGGTGGGCTGGGCGTGCCAGCCCATCTTGCGTTCGGCAGGCCCGAAGGACAGCCCGTCGGCCCCGCCTTCGACGAGGAACGCGGAGATGCCGGCGGGACCGTCCTCGCCGGTGCGGGCCATGACCACGTACAGGTCGGCGGCGCCGCTGCCGGAGATGAACTGCTTGACCCCGGTGAGCAGGTAGTCGTCCCCGTCCCGGACGGCCCGGGTGGTCAGCGCGGCGGCATCGGACCCGGCGCCGGGTTCGGTGAGGCAGTAGCTGGCCAGCCGCTGCATGCTGCACAGCTCGGGCAGCCAGCGGGCGCGCTGCGCCTCGGTGCCGAACCGGTCGACCATCCCGGCGCACATGTTGTGGATCGAGATGTAGGCGGCCACGGCCGGATCCCCGGCCGCCAGCTCCTCGAAGACGAGTGCGGCCTCGAACCTGCCCAGTCCGCTGCCGCCGTGCTGCTCGTCGATGTACACCCCGCCCATGCCCACCGCGGCGGCGGCGCGCACCACGTCGACCGGGAAGTGCTCGTCCCGGTCCCAGTCGAGCGCGTGCGGGGCGAGCTGCTCGCCGGCGAACTCCCGCGCGGCGGCCTGGATCGCACGCTGGTCATCGGTGAGGTCGAACGGCGAGGCCGGTTCGGCCGGGGCTGCGAGGGACACGGCTGCCTCCCTTCGGCGGTCAGCGCATCGTCGGGATGGTGAAGCTGGCGCCTTCCTTGACCCCGGACGGCCAGCGGGAGGTGACGGTCTTCGTCTTGGTGCAGAACCGGATCGAGTCCGGGCCGTGCTGGTTGAGGTCGCCGAATCCGGACCGCTTCCAGCCGCCGAAGGTGTGGTACGCGATGGGCACCGGGATCGGCACGTTCACGCCGACCATGCCGGTGTCCACGCGGGACACGAACTCGCGGGCGGTGTCGCCGTCCCGGGTGAAGATGGCGACCCCGTTGCCGAACTCGTTCTCACTGGGCAGGCGCACGGCCTCCGCGTAATCGGCGGCGCGGACCACCGCCAGCACCGGCCCGAAGATCTCCTCGCGGTAGATGCGCATGTCGGTGCTGACCCGGTCGAACAGCGTGGCGCCGAGGAAGAACCCGTCCTCGTTGCCGGGCAGCGCGAAGTCGCGGCCGTCCACCACGAGGTCGGCGCCTTCCCGCACCCCGGAACCGATCAGCTCGCGCACCCGGTCCCGGGCCTGCGCGGTGATCAGCGGGCCGAAGTCGGCGTCCGGATCGGAACTGGTGCCCACCTTGAGCTTTCCCGCGCGTTCGGCGAGCTTCTCGATGAGCGCGTCGGCGGTGGTCTCGCCCACCGGGACCGCTACCGACACGGCCATGCAGCGCTCCCCGGCCGAGCCGTAACCGGCGCCGATGAGCGCATCGGCAGCCTGGTCCAGGTCGGCGTCGGGCATCACGATGAGGTGGTTCTTGGCGCCGCCGAAGCACTGCGCGCGCTTGCCGTGCGCGGCGGCCGTGGAGTAGATGTGCTCGGCGATGTCCGAAGATCCGACGAAACCCACCGCCTGCACCCGGTCGTCGGTCAGCAGTGCGTCCACCGCGACCCGGTCGCCGTTGACGACGTTGCACACGCCGGGCGGCAAGCCGGCTTCGATGAGCAGCTCGGCCAGGCGCAGCGGCACCGAGGGGTCGCGTTCGGACGGCTTGAGCACGAACGAGTTGCCGCACGCGATCGCCGGGGCCAGCTGCCACAGCGGGATCATGGCGGGGAAGTTGAACGGGGTGATCCCGGCGATCACGCCCAGCGGCTGGCGCAGCGAGTAGGTGTCGATGCCGGTACCGACGCTGTCGCTGTACTCGCCCTTGAGCAGGTGCGGGATGCCGGTGGCGAACTCGACGACCTCCAGACCGCGTTGGATGTCGCCCTTGGCGTCGGGGATCGTCTTGCCGTGCTCGGCCGACAGCAGCCGGGCCAGGTCGTCCATCTCGCGTTCGATGAGCTGCACGAAGCGCATCAGCACCCGGGCGCGCTGCTGCGGGTTGCGCGCAGCCCAGTCCGGTTGCGCGGCAGCGGCGTCGTCGACCGCCGCGGCGACCTCGGCCGCGGACGCCAGCGGAACGCGAGCCTGCACCGCACCGGTGTTCGGGTCGAACACATCACCGGAGTTCCCGGATCGGCCGGCGACCCGCTCGCCCGCGATGAAGTGCTCCAGCTCGTTGGTCATCACGCACCGCACCTTCCCGCCGCAGCGCCGGAATTAATCGGACCCCAAATGTTCGGTGTTCCAATCTTTGCCTCGCACCGGCAGCCTACAACAGGGTGATGTCGCTCACATATCAGCGCTGCTTGTAGTGCTGTTCGAGCTGGACCTGCAGTTCCGGACCGAGCGGGCGGGCGGTGCTGTCCGCGACCCAGCTGTGCGCGTCGTGCTCGGTGAGCACCACCGGCGCGTCCGCGACGACGGTGACCGACCAGGTGTGCTGCCGGTTGTGCCTGCCCGCGGCGGTCATGTAGTCGAACGAACCCAGGTAGCCGCCGACCGCGCTGATCGTCTGCCCGGTCTCCTCCAACACTTCGCGGCGCAGCGCGGTCATCAGGTCCTCGCCGGGATCGACCTTCCCGCCGGGGAACTCCCACTCCCCGCCCCGGGCGTCGTCCGGCGGGCGGCGCAGCAGCAGCACCCGCCCGCACACATCGACCACGGCCGCCACCACCTGCTGGTCGACACCATCGGCCAAGTCCTGGCGGTCCAGCTCTGCGGCATCGGTCATCCGCGCCCTCCCCCGGTCGCCGCCACCGTACCGCCGCGCCCCACCCGTGCACCGGTGCGCGACGCGCGCCGCCCCGCGTCCGCGCGCGGGCGCCCGTACCCTGCTCGACATGGCCGACGAGCCACCGGACATCTGGGCGATGGCGGACCTGGCCACCCCGCTGACCATCCGCACGGTCGCGACCCTCGGCGTGGCCGACGTGGTGCGCGACGGCCCGGTCGCGGCGGCCGATATCGCCGGGCGGTGCGGCGCCGAGGCCGATGCGCTCGCCCGGGTGCTGCGGTTCCTGGTCCAGCGGGGCATCTTCACCGAACCCGAGCGCGATGTGTTCGGCCCGAACGAGGGCTCGGACGCGCTGCGCCGTGACGCACCGGGCGGGTTGCAGCCGTGGCTGGACCTGGACGGCGCGGTGGGCCGAGCGGACCTGGCCTTCGTGGAACTCGTCGAGCAGGTGCGCGGGCACCACCGCGCCTACCCGGCCGCGTTCGGCCGGTCGTTCTGGGAAGACCTGGGCAGCAGTCCGCAACTGTCCGATTCCTTCGACTCGCTGATGGAGACCAAGGCACAGGGCATCGCCCCCGCTGTCGCGATCGCGCACCCCTGGTCGGCGTACGTCCGGATCGCCGACGTGGGCGGCGGCAAAGGGGTGCTCCTGGCCGAGATCCTCAAGGCCAACCCGGGCACGTCGGGTGTGCTGCTGGACCTGCGCGGTCCCGCGCAGCACGCCACCGAGTACTTCGCCGAGCAGGGGGTCGCCGAGCGCACCGATGTGGTCGTGGCGAACTTCTTCGAACCGCTGACCATCACCGCGGACGCGGTCGTGCTCTGCGACGTGCTCGGCGACTGGGACGATGCGGACGCGGTGCAGATCCTGCGCAACTGCGCACCCGCCGCCGGGGCGCACGGCCGGGTGCTCATCGTGGAGTTCCTGGCCGATTCCGAGCTGATGCAGACGTTCACCGAGCTCGACCTGCGGATGATGGTCTACGTCGGCGGCAGGATGCGTGGCCTCGACGGCATGCAGCACCTCGCCGAACGCGCCTGGCTCACCGTCGAGGACGTCACGCCGCTGGACAACGGCTACGCGATCATCGAGTGCCGCCGCACCCCCGCGGACGACCCGCCGCGATAACCGATCGTCCAGGCCGCACCCGGTACCCGGAGGCTGTTCCGCGCCGCTGCCGGTCAGGTCACCGCGATCCCGTACCGACGCAGCGAGCGGGTCGTCTGGTCCCGCCACGCCTCCGGGAGGGAACCGAGCCCGCCGCGCACGTGCTCGGCGAGGTCGGCCCGCCCGTGCATGTTCACCGCGAACACCTCGTGCACCCGCACGCCGTGCTCCGGGGTGCTCAGCACCTGGACCACGTCGCCGGCCGCGACCTCGCCTGCTTCCTCGACGGCGAAATAGGCGCCGGTCCGGCCGCGCTCGGTGAAGCTGCGGACCAGCCGCGGCTCGTCCCAGAACCCGGCGAACACCGAGCAGGGCGTGCGCGGGCCGGTGACCCGCAGCACCGCACCGCCGATGCGCAACCGCTGACCCAGCACGGCCGAGCTGCTGTCGAACCCGTGCAACGTGAGGTTCTCCCCCGCGTTGCCCGGCACCAAGCGCGTGTCCAGCCGCTGGGACCAGTGCTCCAGCTCATCGAGGTCGAACGCGTACGCCGCCTGGTACCAGGCGCCGTGGTGCCGGGTGTCGCAGACGGCGTCCCCGCCGACCCCGGTCGGGCCGAAGACCACCGGCGACGACACCGGGCGCTTGTCGATCCCGGTGCGCCCGACCCGGCCGGTCCACCCGCCGGTGCGCACCTGCGCCACGTTCACCGAAGCGACGGTGCCCGCAGCGCCCCGGGTTCCCGCCACGTGGTCCGGTGGGTTCACAACCGCGTCCGCGCTTGGGCCATGGCATCGCGCGCCTCATCGCGAAGGCGGCGCACGAGATCCGCGGCGGGCATGGCGCGCGCCTGCCGGTAAGCCTGTCCGGCCCACAGGGACAGCGCCTCGGGATCCCCCTCTGCGCTCGCCGCAGCGCGCAGCGGTTTGGTCAGTTGGTTGATCTCGGGATAGGCGGCCGGGGCGAACGCCTCGTTCTCGTCGATGAACCGGTTGCGCAATCCCCGCGCCGGACGACCGGTGAACGACCGGGTGAGCACGGTTTCCCGCTCCCCTGCCGCGATCTCGGCGCGCTGGGCCGGCCCGGTACCCGCTTCGTCGCAGACGAGGAACGCGGTGCCCAGCTGCGCGGCCACCGCGCCCGCCGACAGCACTCCGGCCACGTCCTCGCCGCGCACCAAACCTCCCGCGGCGATCAGCGGCAGGTCCACCTCGGCACGCACCGCCCGCAACGCCGGCAGCAACCCGTACAGCGGACCACCACCCGCGGAGACCGCGTCGTCGGTGAAGCAACCGCGGTGCCCGCCTGCTTCGGCGCCCTGCACGCAGAGCATGTCCGCACCGGCGCGGGCCGCCTGCTGGGCCTCCTCCGGCGTGGTCACCGTGACGACCACCTCGGTGTCCACGTCGTGCAACCGATCCACAGTGGACTCGTCGGGGCAGCCGAAGGTGAACGAGACCACCGGGACGCGCTCGGCGACCACCAGGTCCACCTTGGCCGCGTACTCGTCGTCGTTCCACACCGGTTCGCCCGCACGGGCACCGAACCGCGCGGCCTGCGCGGCGATCCGCTCCCGGTACGGACCGAGATCCGCGCCGGACCGCGGACCGGGCACGAACAGGTTCACGCCGAAGTCCTCGGTGTGCTTGCGCGTCTCCAACACCTGCTCGGCCACAGCGGATTTGGTCGCGTAGCCGGCGGCCAAGAACCCGAATCCACCGGCGGACCCCACCGCGGCCACGAGCTCCGGCGTGGAGATGCCCCCGGCCATCGGCGCGGCCAGCACCGGAACGTCTCGTTCCAGGATCATGTCGCGACGGTACTGCCGGAACCGCCCCGCGCACACCGCTACATCGCCAACGCCACATCTGCGGGCGCGGGCCCGCGAACCGCAGCGGTGCGCCGCCGACGACGCTGCCGAGCCCCAGCGCACCACCTGCCAGGAGAATCCCCGCGGACCGCAGGCCCCGCGCGGCGGCCGCCCCCGCTCCGCGCCTCCGCCGTTCCGATCGCCGCACCGCCATGCGTCCTCCTTCGCCACTGCCTCGTCCTGTGGGAAAGAGGGGCGAACGGCCCGCACAGATACAGCCGCTCACCTGATTCGGGGGTCCTGACCACCCGGTCGAGGGGGCGAACACGAGAAATGGGCGGGAACCCGACGCCTGGGTTCCCGCCCATCCGCACCATCGCGATCTTCCGACACCCCGCCACAGGGCCGCTGGTGCGTCTCGGGTGACCGGTGCGGACCGGTCACGGTCTTCAGTTGTCGGCGGCAGCCTGCGCGGGGCCGGCCGACCGGATCAGAACTGGGCGGACTCGGTGGAGCCGCTCAGCGCGGTGGTGGAAGAGTCCGGGCTCACCGCGGTGCTGATCAGGTCGAAGTAGCCCGTGCCGGCCTCGCGCTGGTGGCGGGTCGCCGTGTAGCCGTCGGCCTCGGCGGCGAACTCGCGGTCCTGCAGGTCGACGTAGGAGACCATGCCGTCGTTGGCGTAGCCCTTGGCCAGGTCGAACATGCTGTAGTTCAGCGCGTGGAAGCCGGCCAGCGTGATGAACTGGAACTTGTAGCCCATGTGGCCGAGCTCGCGCTGGAACTTGGCGATGGTGGCGTCGTCCAGGTTCTTGCGCCAGTTGAACGACGGCGAGCAGTTGTAGGCCAGCATCTGGTCCGGGTACTGGGCCTTGACCGCCTCGGCGAACTTGCGCGCCACCTCCAGGTCCGGGGTGGAGGTCTCCATCCAGATGAGGTCGGCGTGCGGGGCGTAGGCCAGGGCGCGGGTGATGCAGGGCTCGATGCCGTTGCGCACCTTGAAGAAGCCCTCCGCGGTGCGCTCACCGGTCAGGTACTGCTGGTCGCGCTCGTCGACGTCGCTGGTCAGCAGGGTTGCGGCCTGCGCGTCGGTGCGGGCCACGACCAGCGAGGGCACCCCGGCGACGTCCGCGGCCAGCCGGGCGGCGTTGAGCGTCTTGACGTGCTGGCTGGTGGGGATCAGCACCTTGCCACCGAGGTGGCCGCACTTCTTCTCGGAGGCCAGCTGGTCCTCCCAGTGCACACCGGCGGCACCGGCGTTGATCATGCCGCGCATGAGCTCGTAGGCGTTGAGCACGCCACCGAAGCCGGCCTCGGCGTCGGCGACGATCGGAGCCAGCCAGTCGACCGGCTCGGTCGAGGTCTCCTCGGTCTCCGGGTCCAGCGCCTCGGACCAGGTGATCTGGTCGGCACGCTTGAGGGCGTTGTTGATCCGGCGCACGACCGACGGCACCGAGTTGGCCGGGTACAGGCTCTGGTCCGGGTAGGTCTCGCCGGCCAGGTTGGCGTCGGCGGCAACCTGCCAGCCGGACAGGTAAATGGCCTTGAGCCCGGCGCGGACCTGCTGCACGGCCTGGTTACCGGTCAGCGCGCCCAGCGAGTTGATGTAGTCGCTCTCGTTGAGCAGCTTCCACAGCTTCTCGGCGCCCTGGCGGGCCAGCGTGTTCTCCTCCTGGACCGAACCGCGCAGCCGCACGACGTCCTCGGCGGAGTGCGTGCGCTCGACGCCCTTCCAGCGGGGGTTGGTGTCCCAGTCGCGCTGGAGTTCCTCGGCGGCCTTCTTCGCCTGCTCGCGGATGCTCATCGTGTTCACCTTTCGGGATCGCGTGGCGGCCTGCTGGAACCCAGTCTTGGCGCTGCACCAGCAAAAGACGACAGGAATTCCGTGGTAATTTTCCGAGTTTTTCTGCTAGCATCAACGCCATGACGGAGTTGGTCAGCGAAGAAGACCGCAATTTTTCTACGGAACACGACCTTCTGGTCTTCGGTCAGCGGCTGCGCCACTTGCGCCGGGCCGCCGGGCTCACCCTGGTGGAGCTGGGCGAACGGGTGGGCAGGGCACCGTCGCAGCTGTCCCTGCTGGAGAACGGTCACCGGGAGCCGAAGTTGTCCCTGCTGCGGTCGCTGGCCGACGCGCTGGGCAGCTCGGTGGACGAACTGCTGTCCAAGAAGCCCCCGAACCGCCGGGCCGAGCTGGAGATCGCGGTGGAGAAGGCCCAGCTCGACCCGCTCTACCAGCAGCTCGGACTGGCACCGCTCAAGGTCGGCAAGCGGGTGCCCACCGAAGCGCTGGAGCACGTGCTCGGGCTCTACGAGGAGCTCAAGCGCCGGGAGACCAAGCAGGTCGCCACCCCGGAAGAGGCCCGCAAGGCCAACGCCGAGCTCCGCGCCATGATGCGCGAACACGGCAACTACTTCGCGGAGATCGAGAAGGCCGCCTCCGACATCCTCGGGCACGTCGGCTACCAGGGCGGTGCGCTGTCCGAAGGGGTCATCCAGTCGATCGCCGGCCACCTGGGCTACGGCCTGCGGTTCGTCACCGACCTACCGCGCTCGGTGCGCTCGGTGACCGACCTGAAGAACAACCGCATCTTCCTGCGCCGCGAATCGCTGGGCATGCACACGCCGCGGGCGGTCCTGCTGCAGACGCTCGGGCACCTGACCCTGGGCCACCGCCAACCCCGGGACTTCGCCGACTTCCTGCGCCAACGCGTCGAGGCCAACTACTTCGCCGCGGCGGTGCTGGTGCCCGAACGCGCGGCGGTGCCGTTCCTGCAGGAGGCCAAGCAGGAACGCGACCTGGCCGTGGAGGACCTGCGCGACGTGTTCTCGGTGTCCTACGAGATGGCCGCGCACCGGTTCACCAACCTGGCCACCCGCTACCTGGACCTGGTGTGCCACTTCGTGCGCAACGACGAGACCGGCATCATCCACAAGGCGTACGAGAACGACGGCCTGGTCTTCCCCACCGACCCCACCGGCGCCATCGAGGGCCAGCGGATGTGCCGCTACTGGGCGGGCAGGCAGGTGTTCGGCGCGCCGGACCGCTACTCGACGCACTACCAGTACACCGACAAGCCCGGCGCCACCCACTGGTGCGTCGCGCACGTCGACCCCAGCCGCGGGCGGGACTTCGCCATCACGCTCGGCGTGCCCTACGCGGAATCCCGCTGGTTCCGGGGCCGGGACACCACCAACCACGCCAAGTCGGGCTGCCCGAACGGCGAGTGCTGCCAGCGCCCGCCGGCCGAACTCGCCAACCGGTGGGAAGGCATGGTGTGGCCGTCCGCGCGGGCGCACTCGCACGTGCTGGCCGCGCTGCCCGCCGACACCTTCCCCGGCGTCGACGAGGCCGACGTCTACACCTTCGTGGAAGCCCACCAGGACTGAGCACGGCACCGGGCGGTCCGCGGCGGCGCGCCCGGTGCCCGGCTCACTTCTTGCCCTTGGGCTTGTCCTCCTGGCTGCCCTCGTCGGTGGACAGCGCAGCGACGAACGCCTCCTGCGGGACCTCGACGCGGCCGATGGTCTTCATCCGCTTCTTGCCTTCCTTCTGCTTCTCCAGCAGCTTGCGCTTGCGGCTGATGTCGCCGCCGTAGCACTTGGACAGCACGTCCTTGCGGATGGCGCGGATCGTCTCGCGGGCGATGATGCGGGACCCGATCGCCGCCTGGATCGGCACCTCGAACTGCTGGCGCGGGATCAGTTCGCGCAGCTTGGTGGCCATCTTGGTGCCGTAGCCGTACGCCCCGTCGCGGTGCACGATCGCGCTGAACGCGTCCACCGCCTCGCCCTGCAGCAGGATGTCCACCTTCACCAGGTTCGAGGCCTGTGTCCCGGACTCCTCGTAGTCCATCGAGGCGTAACCGCGGGTGCGCGACTTGAGCTGGTCGAAGAAGTCGAAGACGATCTCGCCCAGCGGCAGCGTGTAGCGCAGTTCGACGCGACTCTCCGACAGGTAGTCCATCCCGGACATCTCGCCGCGGCGGCTCTGGCACAGGTCCATGACCGTACCGACGAATTCGGACGGCACGATCACCGTGCACTTGGCCACCGGCTCGTGTACCTCGCCGATCTTGCCCTCCGGCCAGTCCGAGGGGTTGGTGACCTCGACCTCGGTGCCGTCCTCCAGGAACACCTGGTAGACGACGTTGGGCGCGGTGGAGATGAGGTTCAGCCCGTACTCGCGCTCCAGCCGGGCGCGGGTGATCTCCAGGTGCAGCAGGCCCAGGAAGCCGCAGCGGAACCCGAAGCCCAGCGCCCCGGACGTCTCCGGCTCGTAGGTCAGCGCCGCGTCGTTGAGCAGCAGCTTGTCCAGCGCGTCGCGCAGCAGCGGGTAATCGCTGCCGTCCATCGGGTACAGCCCGGAGTAGACCATCGGTTTGGGCTCCCGGTAGCCCGGGAGCGGCTCGGCGGCGCCCTTCTTCTCGGCGGTGACGGTGTCACCGACCTTGGACTGGCGGACGTCCTTCACACCGGTGATCAGGTAGCCGACCTCGCCCACGCCCAGACCGGCGGTGGGCTTGGGCTCCGGGGAGATGATGCCCACTTCGAGCAGCTCGTGCGTGGCGCCGGTGGACATCATCCGGATCCGCTCGCGCGGGGTGATCTTGCCGTCCACGACCCTGATGTAGGTGACCACACCGCGGTAGGTGTCGTAGATCGAATCGAAGATCATCGCTCGCGCGGGCGAGTCGGCCGTGCCCTCGGGGCCGGGGACCTGCTGGACCACCGCGTCGAGCACCGCCTCCACGCCCTGGCCCGTCTTCGCCGAAACCTGCAGCACGTCCTCGGGTTCGCAGCCGATGATGTGCGCCAGTTCTTCCGCGTACTTCTCCGGTTCCGCCGCGGGCAGGTCGATCTTGTTGAGCACCGGCACGATCTGCAGCTCGTGCTCCATGGCCAGGTACAGGTTGGCCAGCGTCTGCGCCTCGATGCCCTGCGCGGCGTCGACCAGCAGGATCGCGCCCTCGCACGCGGCCAGCGAGCGGCTGACCTCGTAGCTGAAGTCGACGTGGCCAGGGGTGTCGATCATGTGCAGCACGTGATCGACACCGTCCGCTGCCCAGGGCATGCGCACGTTCTGCGCCTTGATCGTGATGCCCCGCTCCCGCTCGATGTCCATCCGGTCGAGGTACTGGGCCCGGTACGCGCGCTCCTCCAACACGCCGGTGAGCTGCAGCATCCGGTCGGCCAGCGTCGACTTGCCGTGGTCGATGTGCGCGATGATGCAGAAGTTCCGGATGCGCTCCGGGGACGTGAAGGTGGTCTCGGCGAAACTGCTCACGGGGTGTTCCTCGCGGATCTCGACTGGTGCGGGACGTGGAACCCATCGTCCCACGACAGGCCGAACATCCGGCGGCCAACTCCGGTGCCGGCGCTCAGGGCTCGCGCTGGTCCACGCGGATCGGGTGGTCGGCCGGGATCTCGACCAGCACGATGCGCATGCCGTCCGGATCGGCGATCCAGCCCTCGTCCAGCCCCCAAGGCTTGCGTTCGGGCTCGGCAAGCACCGGCACACCGCGCTCGCGCAGCCGCTCGAACTCCCCGCGCAGATCACGGACCTGCAGCCACAGCACCTGGTCCGGACTGGGACCGTCCTGGGCCGACCCGGAGACCTCCAGGAAGCCCTGTCCCGCGAAGAACACCGTGCCGCCGGGGAATTCGCGGGAGACCGCCAGCCCCAGCACGTCGCGGTAGAAGCCGACAGCGCGTTCCCGGTCCCGCGGGTGCAGGATCAACCTGCTGCTGAGCACGTCCATGCCCCTGTTCTACCCGCCGGGCGCACCTGCCGCCGCGGCGCGCTCACGCCAGCCCCAGCAGCACCACCCCGAGCAGGACGATCGCCGCTCCGGTCAGCCGGCGAACGGGTTGCGCCTCGCCCAGCACCCGCCACGCGAGCAGACCGGCCAGCACGATGCTCAGCTCGCGGCCGGGCGCGACCAGGCTCACCGGGGCGAGGCGCATCGCGAACAGCACGAGGATGTAGGCCAGCGGGGACAGGACCGCCACGGCGAGCACTTCTCGGCGGTAAGTGGTCCAGGTCTCGGCGATGCGCCCGCGCCGCACCGCCGCGTACGGGGCCAGCAGCAGCGATCGTCCGAGGTTGTTGCTCCAGTCGAACAGCAGCGGGGCGATCGCGAGCGCGGTCACCGCATGCGCGTCCCACACCGTGTACAGCGCGATGAGCGAACCGCACAGCAGACCGAACGCGGCACCTCCGGCACCGAACCGGGGCACGCCGTCGGCGAAACCGATCACGAACACCCCGAGCACGACCACCGCCCCACCGGCGAGACCCAGCGGGCCCGGTCGTTCGCCGAGCACGAGCACGGCGATGAACATCGCCAGCAGCGGCCCGGTTCCGCGCGCCAGCGGGTAGACCACCGACATGTCGCCGACGGCGTAGCCGCGCTGCAGCGTCAGGTAGTAGCCCAGGTGCAGCACGGCGCTGACGAGCGCTACCAGCAGCCAGGGCCGCCAGTCCGGGAGCGGGAACACCAGCAGGGAGACCAGCATCACCGGCAGGTACAGCACCGCGGAGGCGGCCGCGGTGAGCCAGACGAATCCGGCCCCGGCGGAACCGGCGCGCTTGGCGAAGAAGTTCCAGCCGGCATGCGCGAAGGCCGCCGCCACCACGAGAACCAGACCGAGCGCGCCCATCACCGACCTCCCAGGTGGTCCGCTCGAACGTCGCGGGGACATTACCGACCGCGACCCGGTCCGGAAAGGACGCACGCGAGCGCCGGAATCAGCCCGCTGCGGCGACCTTCCAGCCGAGGCTGACCAGGAGTCCGACCAGCACGGTGAGGAACACCCGGCGCACGAAACCGGATCCGCGCCGGGCGGCCACGACCGCGCCGAGCACGCTGCCGGCCGCGTTGCTGATCGCGAGCGCGATCCCCAGTCCCCACAGCACCTTGCCCGCCGGCACGAAGAAGACCAGCGCACCGATGTTCGTGGCCACGTTCACCACCTTGGCCGCGGCGGAGGCGTGCAGGAACGCGTACCCGACCAGGCCCACCAGCAGGAACACCAGGAACGAGCCCGTTCCCGGCCCGGCGATGCCGTCCCAGAACCCGATGACCGCCCCACCGGCCAGCATCGCCAGCAGCTGCGCGGATCGCGCGAACCGCGGGGCGTCGACGGAACCCAGGTCGGGCCTGCGCCAGGTGTAGACGCCGACGACCACCAGTGCGGCCAGCACCACGGCGTTGAGCACCCCGGACGGCAGCGCGTCGGCGAAAACGGCCCCGCCGAGCGAACCGAGCAGGGCCACCGCGGCCATGGGAATCGCTGCGCGCCAATCGATCGGCGTCTTGCGAGCGTAGGTCCAGGCCGCCGCGCCGGTGCCGGCGATCGAGGCCACCTTGCTGGTGGCCAGGGAATGGATGGCCGCTCCACCAGGTGCCACCAGCAGGATCGCGGGCAGTTGGATCAGGCCGCCACCACCGACCATCGCGTCGACGGCCCCGGCCAGGAAGGCCGCCGCGCACAGGAACAGCAGGGCGGCGAGCGTGAGATCGGCGAAGCCCGGCCAGTTCAGCTCGGTGAACACGGACGGCGACTCTAGGCCAGCGGACCCGCGCGCAGGGCGGATGCCGAACATGGTCGTGATCACCCTCCGCGGAGGTTGGTCGCGGCGGAACCGACCCCCTAGGCTGGGGACCGCCGTTCCCGGGCCGCGCAGCAGCGCGTGCCCTCCCGTCGACGTCTCCGCAGGTCGGCGCTGTTACTCTGGATTTCGTGCCGTGCGGCATTCCGCAGTGGAGGAAGGCTGCCCAGCGCAGCGCCGTTGAAGCGCGGCACGAATCGACAGCGCGAGACGAGGAAGAGGCGCACAGTGGCCAACATCAAGTCCAAGGTCAAGCGGATCAAGACCAACGAGCAGAACCGGCAGCGCAACAAGGCCGCGAAGTCGTCGGTCAAGACCGCCATCCGCAAGTTCCGCGAGGCCGCTGCCGCCGGTGACAAGGACAAGGCCGTCGAGCTGCAGCAGGCCGCGGGCCGCGCGCTGGACAAGGCCGCCAGCAAGGGCGTGCTCCACAAGAACCAGGCCGCCAACAAGAAGTCGGCGATGGCCAAGCGCGCCAACTCGCTCTGAGCGACCGGATCGGCGCAGCACCGCTGCGCACCCGGATCTGATGAGGGCACCCCGGAGGACGTTCGGGGTGCCCTTTTCGCGTCAGCGGCCGGTCAGCGCCCGTTGCGCAGGGCGGCGAGCTCGCGCACGGTGCGCTCCAGCGCGTAGTCGGCGTCCGCGGCCTGCCCCTTGACCTCGCCGTTGACCCGGGCGACGACCTGCAGCGCGGCGGCGACTGACGTGCTGCTCCAGCCCCGGGCCTGCGCCTGCGCCTTCTTGACCTTCCACGGCGGCATCCCCAGGTCCCCGGCCAGGCGGAACGGGTCCCCGCGCCCGGCCGAGGCGACCCGGCCGATGGTGCGCACCGCGTCGGCGAGCGCATCGGCGATCAGCACGTGCGGCACACCCAGTTGCAGGGCCCAGCGCAGCGCTTCGTACGCCGCGGCCGCGTCCCCGGTGACGGCCTTCTCCGCCACGGTGAAGCCGGTGACCTCGGCTCGCCCCCGGTGGTACTGGCGCACCGCGTCCTCGTCGACCCTGCCGCCGGTGTCGGCCACCAGCTGGGTGACCGAGGAGGACAGTTCACGCAGGTCGGTACCCACTGTTTCGATCAGCGCGGACACCGCGGCCGCGTCGATCCTGCCCCCGGCCCGGCGGGCCTCATCGGCGACGAACGCCTCGCGTTCGGCGGGTTTGCTGATCTTCGTGCACTCGGTGACGGCAGCGCCGAGTTTGCGCAGCGCCGCGGGCAGTTCCTTGGCGTGCTTGGAGCGTCCACCGCCGGAGTGCACGACGATCAGCACCAGCCCGTCGGCCGGTTGCCGCGCGTGCGTGAGCAGGGCTTCGGTGATCTCCTTGCCCGCTTCCTGCGCAGCTTCCAGCGCGATCACGCGGTCTTCCGCGAACAGCGACGGGCTGAGCAGTTCGTCCAGTTCGGGACCGGTGAGTTCACTCACCTTCACCCTGCGCAGCTCGGCTTCGGGCGCCGACTCGCGCGCTCGTGCGGCTGCGGAGCGCACCGCCCGCTCGACCAGCAGTTCCTCGTCACCGACGACCAGTTGCAGCGGATCCGCGGAGGCTGCTGAGGCGCTCATACCGGCATCGTCCCACGGTTGCGGCGGGGGGACGGCACTGGCCAGGAGCGGTCCCCGTCCATTAACGTTGCTGGCACAACCGAATAGCTCATCCAGAGGGGCAGAGGGAACGGCCCGTTGAAGCCCCGGCAACCGTTGTCGGCGAATCGTGTTCTACCGCGAGGCCGCCGACGAAAAAGGTGCCAATTCCGACCCGTCCGCGGGATAGATGAGGAAAGGACCTCGCGATGACAGCTGCCGCCCGAACCCGGACCACCGGCAAGGCCCTCGACCTGGGCCCCGCCGCCGAGCTGGTGTCCAAAGAAGAGAAGCACCGCCAGCCGCTGGCACCCGAGTTCGTGTCGCTGGAGGACTTCTCCCCGCTGGAAGTGGCCTACGACTTCGGGACGGTGCGGCGCGCGGACATCGAAGCCGGCCCGCGCTCCATCTGGCGCTACAAGCAGCTCCTGCCGGTCCCGTCCGATGTGGAGCAGCACGCCAGTACCGATCCCGGCTGTACCAGGCTGATCCGCGCGGACAACCTGGCCAAGGCGCTGGGCGTCAAGCGGATCTGGGTCAAGGACGACACGGGCAACCCGACGCACTCGTTCAAGGACCGCGTGGTGGCCGTGGCGTTGGCCGCCGCCCGCGAGTTCGGCTTCAAGGTGCTGGCCTGCCCGTCCACCGGCAACCTCGCCAACGCGGTGGCGGCGGCGGCCGCGCGGGCCGGCTGGGATTCGGTCGTGCTGGTGCCCAAGACGCTGGAGAAGGCCAAGATCCTGATGAGCGCGGTGTACGACACCTCGCTGCTGGCCGTCGACGGCAACTACGACGACGTGAACCGGCTGGCCACCGAGCTCGCCGGGGAGCACGAGGACTGGGCGTTCGTCAACGTCAACGTGCGGCCGTACTACTCCGAGGGCTCCAAGACGCTGGCCTTCGAGGTCGCCGAGCAGCTCGGGTGGCGACTGCCGGAACAGATCGTGGTCCCGATCGCCTCCGGATCGCAGCTGACCAAGGTGCACAAGGGCTTCAACGAGCTGGGCGAGGTCGGCCTCGTCGAGCCGAGCCCGACCAAGATCTTCGGCGCGCAGGCGACCGGCTGCTCCCCGGTGGCCACGGCCTACAAGGAAGGCCAGGACGTGGTGCAACCGGTGCGGCCGGACACGATCGCCCGCTCGCTGGCCATCGGCGCCCCGGCCGACGGGCCCTACGTGCTCGACACCGTCCGGCAGACGGGTGGGTCGATCGAGGACGTCACCGACGACGAGGTGCGCGAGGGCATCAAACTGCTGGCCCGGACCGAGGGCATCTTCGCCGAGACCGCGGGCGGCGTGACCGTCGCCACCGCTAAGAAGCTCATCGAAGCGGGCAAGATCGACCCGGACGCCGAGACCGTGCTGCTGATCACCGGCGACGGACTCAAGACCCTGGATGCGGTCCAGGACGGGATCGGCCCGAAGGCCACGGTGTCGCCCTCGGTCGAGGCCGTCGACGAGGCGCTGCGCCAGGCCTGAGCCCGCAGCGGAACCGCCCTGCCCACGCCCGGGCAGGGCGGGCGCCCGACGGTCGAGCCCGCGAGGGCGCGGCACCCGACTACCGCGAAATTCGTTGTTGTGGCGGGGTTCTCGCTGTCGCAGCGGATGCGCACCTCACTCCTCGTCAGCACGTAGCGGGTCCCCGCGCGCAGCCACCTGCACGCCGTGCGTACCGGGTAGCACGGCGATGTGCCCGTCCTGGTCGGTGCGCAGCACGCGGGTACCGGTGCCGCGCAGCGCATCGAGCACCAACGGGCTCGGATGCCCGTAGTCGTTGTCCGCGCCGACGCTGGCGACCGCCACGCGCGGGGCGACCGCGCGCAGGAACTCAGGGGAGCTGTACCGGGATCCGTGGTGCGGGATCTTGAGCACGTCCGCACGCAGATCCGCGCCGGAGGCCAGCAACCGCTGCTGGGCCGGGATTTCCACGTCACCGGTGAGCAGCACGCGCCCGGCCGGGGTGCGTGCCCGCAGCACCACGGAGGCGTCGTTGGCGTCCTCCGGCCCGAGTTCCGCCGCGTCCCCGGCCGGTGCCAGCACGTCCAGCCGTAGCCGGGGCCAGTCGGCTCGCTGCCCTTCCTGCAGCGGGATGACCGGAACGCCGCGTTCGCGGGTCTGCCGGACGACCTCGTCCATCGCCCACGCCGGTTCGCGCAGCGGCCCGACGGCCACCGCACCGACCGGGTGCCGGGCGAGCACCGCGCCGAGCCCGCTGACGTGGTCGGCGTGCAGGTGGGTGAGCACCACGAGCGGGATCCGCCGCACACCCAGCCCACGGAGGCACTCGGCCTGCCGGGACGGATCCGGACCGGTATCCACCACGATGGCCTCGTCCGCGCGCCCGGTAGCGAGTACCAGACCGTCGCCTTGCCCGACGTCGCAGGCGATCATGCTCCAGTCCCGACCCGGCCAACCAGGCAGCGCCGTGCGCACCGGAACCAGCACGAGCACGCCGACCACGACCGCCACCAGCACCAGCAACCGGTTCCGCTTGCTGCGCAGCACCACCAGTGCGACGGCGGTGATCGCGGCCAGCAGCAGTCCGCCCACTCCCCCGCTCGGCCAGTCGACCACCGCACCGGGGACGCGCGCCGCCCGGTCGGCCACCAGCAGCACCCATTCCAGCTCGGGACCGGCCAGCCGCGCGCAGAGCCGGGCGAGCCAGTCGGCCAGCGGCGCGGTGACCGTGCTCAACACGCCCAGCACGGTCGCCGGGGCGACCAACGGGCCGGCCAGCAGGTTGGCGAGGACGGCGACCACGCTGACCTCCCCGAACATCCCCGCGACCAGCGGGGCCGTGACGACCTGCGCCGCCGCCGACACCGCGACGGCCTCGGCGACACCGGCGGGCACGCCCCGCTCGCGCAGCGCGTGCGCCCAGACCGGTGCTACGACGACCAATCCCGCGGTCGCCGCGACCGACAGCGCGAAGCCCGCCGTGGTGGCCATTTCCGGTAACACCAGCAGCAGACCGATCACCGCGGCGGCCAGTGCCGGGAGCGCACTGCGCTGCCTGCCGAGCACCACCGCGAGCAGCGTGACGGCCCCCATCACCGCCGCGCGCAACACGCTGGGCTCCGGACCGGCGAGCACCACGAACCCGGCGAGTGCAGCCGCGGAACCGAGGGCCCGCAGCACCGGAGGCGCACCCAGCACGTACAGCAGCGCGTAGACCGCTCCGCACACGATCGCCAGGTTGGCTCCGGAAACCGCGGTGAGATGGGTCATTCCGGCATCGGTGAAGTCCTGTTCCACCTCCTGCGGCAGATTGCGCGTGTCCCCCACGACGAGACCGGGCAGCAGCCCCGCCGCACCGGGAGACAGCACGTCCGCCGATGCCCGGCGCAGCCCTTCGCGCAGGTCTTCCGCCGTGCGCTGCCAGCCCGGTGGCTGCGTCGGCTCCGCCGGGGGCTCGAACGTCTGCAGCACCGCGATGGTCAGCTCACCTGCCTCGGCGGGCGCGGCCTTGGCAGTGACCACGACCTGCTGGCCGGCGATGAGGTCCGCCCACCCCGCTGTAGGGACCAGCAGCACCACTCGGCCGTCGGCCTTGCTGACCCGCCCGTCGATGTCCGCCGACTGCACGTTTCCCTGCGCGACCGCGCGCTGGGCGGCCGGGCGGGCACCGTAGGACGCCCCGTCCAGTGGACGCGGCCGAGTGGTCAGCTCGACCCGCGCGGTCACCTCCGCGCCCCGCTCGGCAGCGGCGCGCAGCGGATGTTGCTGCACGGCGTGCCCCCGCACGGCCAGGCCCGTGCATGCCGTACCGATCAGCAGGAGTACGACCACACCCGCACGGGCAGCGGGACCGGTCCCCCACCGCCGACGGAGGATGCCTGCCGCTAGCAGCGCTGCGGCACCGCAGAGCGCCGTGCCCAGCGGTCCGGAATGCAGTCCGGCCAGGGTCACTCCCCACACCGCCAGTGCGGCGGGCACCAGCCGCAGGTCGGTCATGACCGCACGAGGTCACGCAGTTCGGAGAACCGCGATTCGCCGATCCCGTCCACTTCGCGCAGCTGCCCGACCGAGGCGAAGCCGTCGTGATCGGTGCGCCACCGCACGATCTGCTGCGCCGTCGACTCGCCCACTCCGGGCAGCTCCTGGAGCTCCTCTGCGTCGGCGGAGTTGAGATCCACCTTGCCGTCCTCGCGGGACTGTTCGGACTGCGGTGGTGGCGGGATCCCGACGTGCAGCTGTTCACCATCGGCCAGTCGGCGCGCGAGGTTGAGCGCGGTGATGTCGGTCTCCGGGAGCGGGCCACCCGCGGCGACGAGCGCATCGGCGACCCGCTCACCGGGTCGAACCGTCACCAGACCGGGCTCGCGCACCCGGCCTACGACGCTGACCACCACCTTTTCCGGCGGTGGAGGTTCGGCGTGCGGTGGTGGGGACACCGGCGGCGGGGGCGGGGCGGGTTCGGCGACCGGCCGGCTGGTCCAGGCGAACACCCCGAAACCCGCGAGGGCGAGCATCGCGACCACCGCCACCGCGAGGACACCGGGGCGGCCGGGGTCCACACGGGACTCGACGAGCGAAGCGGGCAGCCAGCGCAGCGCGAACCGGCGCACCGCCGATGGTGGTTCCGGTTCCCGGTCCGGTGCGGTGTATCCCGGTTCGCAGCGCTGTTCGGCGGTGTCCGAACCGGCGTCCCGGTGCAGGTCGCGCAACCGGTTGCGGGGCGATCGATCCGCCGCGTTCGCCGAAACCTCTCCCGTGCTGCGAAATCCTCCGATGTCCAACATGGAATCGACGATAGGATCGCGGAACCGGTTCCGACAGGGTCACGTTCGCAAGTTGTGGACCATTCGGACCTATGTGGACAACACGACGCCGCCGGTTCAGTTCCCGGCTCGATCCGCGCTGCGCCACCCACCGGGCAGCACGACCGCCCCGACCGCACCCGGACCGATGTGCGCACCGATGACCGCGCCCACTTCAGAGACCACGCAGTCCAGCTCCGCCCCGGCTTCGGCGCGAATCCGAGCGGCGAGCTCCTCGGCCCGGTCCGGTGCGCCCGAGTGGTGCACCGCGACCGCAGAGCCGGAACCGGCCTCGGCGACGGTGAGTTCCACCAACCGGGACACCGCCCTGCTGGTGGTGCGGACCTTCTCCAACGCCTCGATCCGCCCGTCGTGCACGTGCAGCAGCGGTTTGATCGCCAGCGCCGTGCCGAGCACCGCCGCCGCAGTACCGATCCGCCCACCGCGCCGCAGGTGCTCCAGCGTCTGCACGGAGAACCGGGTGGTCGCGGCCTGCGCGGTATCGGCGGCGACCCGAGCCACCTCGTCCGCATCCGCACCCCCGCGCGCGCTGTCCGCGGCGGCCAGCACCGCGAAACCCAGTCCCATGGCCGCCGAGCGGGAATCCACCACCCGGATGCGCCCGGGATCGACGGTGCGCGCCGCGACCCGCGCGGCGTCCCACGTTCCGGACAGCTGCCGGGAGAGGTGCACGGCGACGACCTCGTCCGCCTCGTCCAATGCGGACCGGTAGACCTCGGCCAGCTCCTCCGGTGTGGCTCCGGACGTGGTCACCCGGTGCTTGCGGGCGAAGGCGGCATGCAGGTCGTCCGGCCCGAAGTCCCATTCATCGATCGGGCCGGCACCGTCGACGCTGACGTGCAGCGGCGCGGTGCGCACCCCGTGATCCCGGGCCCGGCCGGGCGGGAGGTAGGCGGTCGAATCGGTGACGACTGCTGTGGGCACGCTGCAACCATACGGCCCCGCCCCACCCGTCCGAGGGACTCGGCCCGCGCGCGGTTCAGCCCTCGTCGGCGACCGAGGCGTTGTAGCGATCCAGCCGCCACGCGTCCACGCCACCGGGCCGCCGGGACAGCACCACCCAGTGGCAGTTGCCCACCCGGCCCAGCGACGGCCAGAGATGCAGCGGCAGGTCCAGCATCCGCGCGGTCAGCGCGATGATGAGCCCGCCGTGCGCGCACAGCAAGGCCGACTCACCGTGCGCCTGGTCGAGCTCCTGCACGACCTCGAACGCGCGCTCGGCGACCTCCAGCCGGGACTCACCACCCGGCGGCGCCCACGCGGGGTCGGCGCGCCACTCGGACATGGCACCGGGCCAGCCGTCCTCGACCTCGGCGCCGGTGAGCCCCTGCCACTCGCCGAGGTGAGTTTCGCGCAGTCGCTTATCCAGGCGGGGCTGCACCCCGCTGACCTCGGAGAACGACGCGGCCGTGACCTGGGCGCGCTGCAGATCGGAGCTGACCGCCAGCTCCGGCCCGAGCTGCGCGACCGCGGGGGCGGCACGCGCCGCCTGCGCCCGGCCCGCACCGCTCAGCTCGCTGTCCAGGTGCCCCTGGATCCGCCCGGCCGCGTTGTAATCCGTCTCCCCGTGCCGCCAGAGCACCACCCGGTGCAGCGTCATTCCTCGGCGTCCGCGCCGGTCGCACCGCCGGCCGGCTCCGCGGAATCCCGGAACTCCACCTGCGGGCAGTCCTTCCAGAGCCGTTCCAGCTGGTAGAAGGCGCGCTCGTCCTCGTGCTGGACGTGCACCACCACGTCGACGAAGTCCAGCAGGACCCAGCGCCCTTCGCGGGCGCCCTCGCGGCGGACCGGCTTGGTCCCGGCGGCGCGCATCTTCTCCTCGATTGCCTCCACGATCGACTCGACCTGCCGCTCGTTGGGGGCGGAGGCGATCAGGAAGCAATCGGTGATGACCAGTTGCTCGGACACGTCGAGCACGACCACATCGGTGGCCTTCTTGTCCGCGGCGGCCTGCGCCGCCACGAGCGCCAGTTCCCGCGCGTTCTCGGTGGCTGCCACAACACTCCTCTCGGGCCCCGACGACCGGAGCACCCGCTGCATCGAGGATAGCCAGCCCGATCCCGATCGACGTCGAGCGGTTCAGCTGCGCCCGGACCACCGCCGATGCTGGGCAGGTCATTCCCGTCTGCTTGCATGAACGCCATGATCGACGTCGACATCAGCGTCCTGGCGCAGCCGGGTGCCGCCGAGCCGCCCGCGGTGTTCGTGCACGGCGTGCTGACCTGGGGACGTGACGACGCTTACGGCTTCGGCCGGCAAACCCCCTCGCCGCCGACCGCCGGATCGTGCTCGTCGACCGCCGCGGCCACGGCGGCAGTCCCGACCTCGCGGGCCCGTACCGCACGGACTACGAGGTCGACGCGCGCGACATCGTCTCGGTCCTCGGCGACGGCGCCCACCTGGTCGGCCACTCCTACGGCGGTGTCGCCGCGATGCTGGCCGCGGCGCAGCGCCCCGATCTCGTCCGGTCGCTGACCCTGATCCAGCCGGGTTCGATGCGCGTCGCCGAGGAGCACCCGGTCATCGCCGACCTCCTCGTCCGGAACCGGGCCGCGACCGCGGAACTGCCTGCCGAGATGACGGCGGAGGAGTACCTGCGCCTCGCGACGGACGGCGTCGGCATGCCCACTCCGCCGGCGACCCCGGAGCGCCTCCGCACGGCCCGCACGTCGATGGGCGAACGCCCGTGCTGGGACGCGCCGGTCGATCTCCGGCCGATCGCCGCCGCGCCGTGGCCGACGCTGGTCATCATCGGCGACTGGGCGGGGGCTCCCGAGGAGTACCGCAGGCTGGCGGGGGAACCGCTCACCATCACCGCCCGGGTCGTCGCAGATCGCGTCGGCGGCGAGCTGCTGACCGTGCCCGGCTTCTACCCGCAGGTGCAAGAACCCGAGCTGGTCAACCACGCGCTGCGGGAGTTCTGGCAGGACGCCGACGCGCAGCGCGCGAAATCCGCCCGCTAGTGGCTACTTCTCCGCCGCGGCGCGCCAGACGTCGAGGAAGTGCCGTTCCAGCCCGATACCCAGGGATAGGACCATGCCGCGCGGAGCGTCCGCACCGAGCGCGGCGCGGGGCTGCTCCCTTCCGAATCGTTCTCAACGAACCATTCACGTCGACGAACTCCCGCACCACATCCCCTACGGCTTCCACGGCCAATTCAGCACGGACCCGACCGGCTAGCGGGCCGGGGGCGTTCACCGCGCCACTCCGGCGCTTTCGTCGATGAGCCTTCGCGGCCATGGCGGACAGCTCACCCGGCTCGGGGCGTGGTGCACCAAGCTCCGTACATCAACGGGCCCAGGACCGTTCCGTTCCGCGCGACGATCTCGGCATCGAGCCGCTCGGTGAGCGTCTCGACCTCGGCCTCCTCGGCTGAGGTGATACCGAGTCTCTCCAGCACCGGCAGCAGCGCGCGAACGGAATTCGACCAGCCGAAGGTCGGTGTCCTGGCACCGCCCCCGACGGGCGCTTCCAGCACGAGGTCGGGTTCAGGCAGGCCGGCCGAGCGAAACGTGGCGTACAGCACCGGCCCCATCCGCGCGTCGACGTCGGCCGCGGCACATGCCTCCAGGAGCCACCCGCGCACCTGCTCCCACAGCGGCGTCGCGTGACTCGTCCACTCGTGAGCCAGATCGCCTTCGTGCATGCACACCAGCCCGCCGGGACGAACCCATTGCGTCACCGCACCCAGTGCAGCGACCGGATCAGGAGTGTGCGCGAGCACGAGACGCCCCACCACCGCGTCGAACTCCCCGTCCAGGACGTCGAGGCCGTCGGTGCTGCGCAGATCACCAGTGCGGAACTCGACGTTGGGCGCACCGGCCGCCAACCGCCGAGCACGTTCCAGCACGTGGGGATCGCGGTCGATACCGACGACGCCGCCGCGCGGCCCCACGGCCTCAGCCGCGAGCAGAGCGACGTTGCCCGCCCCGCTGCCGATGTCGAGCACCCGCATCCCCGGTGCGAGCCCAGCCTGGTCGAACAACCTCGCGGTGAGCGGATCGAGCACCGCGGATTGCGCGCGCAACCGCACATCATCATCGGTCGCCTCGCCGAACACGTACTCGCCGGCCATATCTCCGCCCCCGCTCGCTCCGATCCCGGAACATCGACATCCGGCAGACGTCGAATGGCCCACGTTGAACCGACTTTCGGTATTCGCGTGGCAGTTGATTCCGCGGCCGCTGAACGCTTGCGACGCACATCCGGGAACACAGGCATGGTCGCCGATCGTTCGGTCTGTCCTCTACGATGACTGCCCGAACGGAGTACGCTCCCGGCCGTTCGGCCGCGCTGCTCGGCCGTGCTGGAATCGCCGCTGCCGCCGCACCGAGCGGTGGAGATCTTGACGACGGGGCGCCATCAACAGCTCCGACAGCGTGACCGGAGCGATCTCCGCGTCCCCGAACGCGGCTGCGGAGATCGTGCAGAGCAGCGCGGACGCGATCAGCGATTTCGGGCGAGGCGAGAGCCCGAAGAGGCCTTGCCGTGCAGCACGATGCACGTGGCGAGGCCTCTTTCGGCCTCAGCGCCCCTCGACCGGCAGGCTGCCGCGGCCACTACGGCCGGCCCGAGCGGCATCGGATGGTCACGGGCCCCACTCCGCCGTTGGTGCGGCGTCTTCGTCCCGGTACAGGCCGCGCTTGGTGATGTACTGGACGATGCCGTCCGGGACGAGGTACCAGACCGGCAGTCCCGCGCGGACCCGGTCGCGGCATCCGGTGGAGGAGATCGCCATCGCCGGGATCTCCACCACCGACACAGCCCCGTCCGGCAGGTGCGCGCTGTCCAGCGAGTAGCCGGGCCGGGTGACGCCGATGAAGTGCGCCATGCCGAAGAGCTCTTCGACGCGGTGCCAGGACAGGATCTGCTCCACCGCGTCGGCGCCGGTGATGAAGTACAGCTCGGCGTCGGGGAACTGCGCACCGAGATCGCCGAGCGTATCGATGGTGTAGGTCAGCCCGCTGCGGTCGATGTCGACGCGGCTGACCAGGAACCGCGGGTTCGATGCGGTGGCCACCACGGTCATCAGGTAGCGGTCTTCCGCCGGGCTGACCACTTCGTGGCTCTTCTGCCAGGGTTGCCCGGTCGGCACGAAAACCACTTGCTCCAGCCCGAATTGGGCCTGCACTTCGCTGGCTGCCACCAGGTGGCCGTGGTGAATGGGATCGAAGGTGCCACCCATGACACCGATCCGGCGTCGACCAGACATGGTGCAGAGCCTAACCAGCGGGGCGGCCTCCGCTCGCGCCGCGGGGCCCGGTGCGCGGAGCCGGCCGGCACTCCCCCTGGCGACCGGCCCCGCGACCGTGCACGACCGGTGGCGGCTGGGGGCCCGCCCACCGGTCGCTGTGCGGCCCCGCGGGCGCGCACACCGGTGGGACGGGCCGTCCGGACCCGCATGACGCGATTCGGGAGTGCTGTGCGTCACGCTTCCGGGGCGACGATCTCCCCGTTGTCGGCATCTTTGACCAGGATCGCCTCCACCGGGCAGGACTCGGCGGCGTCCACGACGACCTCCGACTGCTCGACTTCGGTGCGTTTGGCGTGCGAGACCCCGTCGACCAGCTCGAAGTCGTCCGGAGCCGTTCCGGCGCAGATGCCGGAGCCGATGCAGGTCTGCCCGTCCACCTCGATCAGCCAACTCATGCGGAAACCCCTTTCGGATATGAGCGAGATCACGCAGCCTGCCACGTGAGGGGCATCCGCCGCGGGCTTCGTACCGCTAGGCCGGACTTCCATTCGACAGGACCGCCCACCCGCATCCCGGGCAGCTGGTCCAGCAGGGTCGCCAACGCGACCTGCAGCTCCATCCGGGCCAGTTGCGCACCGAGGCAGTGGTGCGGGCCGTGCCCGAAGCCCAGGTGCGACGGCCCCTCGCGGTGCACGTCGAACCGCTCGGGCTCGGGGAACGCTTGCTCGTCCCGGTTGGCGGAACCGGTGCTGACCAGCACGGCTTCCCCGGCGCGGACGGTGACGCCACCCAGCTGCACGTCCTCCGCGGCGTAGCGGGCCTGACCGGCGCCCGCCCCCAGCGGCACGAACCGCATCAGCTCCTCGACGGCCGCCGGGATCAGCGCGGGGTCGGCGCGCAGCGCGGCGCACTGCTCCGGGTTGTCCAGCAAGACGTGCACGAAGTTCGGGATCTGCGAGGCGGTCGTCTCGTGCCCGGCGACGAGGATCCCGGAGGCCAGCACGACCATTTCCCGCTCGGTGAGCCGATCCTGCTGGTCGCGGGCTTCGACGAGACCGCTGATCAGGTCGTCGGCGGGTTCGGCGCGGCGCTGCTGGATCAGACCGGCGATGTAGTCGAACATCCGCTCCATGTGGTCCTCGACCTGCGCCGCGGTCAGCAGCGTGGTGGACACGAAGGCATCCGACCAGGTGCGGAAGTCGTCGCGATCGGCGAACGGCACCCCGAGCAGCTCGCAGATGACGGTGATGGGCAGCGGCAGCGCGAAGTCCTCCACCAGGTCGGCGGGCGGCCCCGCCGCGCGCATCCGGGACACCAGGCCGTCGGCGATCTCCTGGGTGCGCGGGCGCAGCCGCTCGACACGGCGGGCGGTGAACGCCTTGGCCACCAGCCGCCGCAACCGGGTGTGATCGGGCGGATCCATGGCGAGCAGACCGTCGTTGCGCTGCTTGGGCCGCGTGCGCGGCTCGTCGTGGTGCACGACCGCCGCCCGGCTGAACCGCGGATCGCCGAGCACGGTCCGGGCGTCCTCGTACCGCGTGGCCAGCCAGGCCGGCTCGCCGTGCGGCAGCTGCACCCGGGACAGCGGCTCCTCCGCGCGCAACTGCGCGTACAGCGGATCGAGGTCCAGCCCCTCGCCCGCGTTGAACGGATAGGTCCTCGCTCGCGTGGTGCTCATCCGAACTCCCGTACGTCTGTTGTAAGCGCTTGCTTACATACCCAGACTACGCAGCGGAGGACCGGAACGCGCCCGCCGATCAGGTTTCGTCGTCCGGCGGCTCAACCCGCTCCAGCAAGGCGGACACCGCGCGCAGCACGTGCCGTTCCAGCACCTCCGGATCCGCGCGCACCAGCGACTCCGCGCCCAGCACCGAGCGCAGCAGGCCGAGGCCGAGAAACCAGGCCAGCACCAGATCGGCGCGCAACCGCGCATCCGGTTCGGCGGACAGCTCCGCCAGCCGCGCGGTGTAGCGTTCCCCCACCTCGGTGCGCAACAACTGCGCCGCGTCCGCATCGCCGCAGGAGCGCAGCATCGCCAGCAGCCGGTGGTGTTCGGCGTCGGGCTCCTCGCCCACCAGCGCGTCCAGCACGCGCCGGGGCAGCTCGTCGACCGGTTCGCTGGCCGCCAGCTCGGCGTCCGAACCGAGCACCGCGGCGAACAGCTCCTGCTTGGACCCGAAGTAGCGGAACACCAACGCCTGGTTCACCCCGGCCCGGCCGGCCACGTCGCGGACGGTCGTCGCGGTGAACCCCTTCTCCGCGAACAGATCCGCGGCCGCGCGCAGCAGCGCCTGCCGGGTAGCCGCGGAGTCGTTCCTGCGGCGCGGCCCGGACACGATCAGCTCCCCGGGCGCACGTGCCCGTCGCCGAAGGTCAGCCACTTCGTCGAGGTCAGCTCGGGCAGTCCCATCGGCCCGCGGGCGTGCAGCTTCTGCGTGGAAATGCCGATCTCGGCGCCCATGCCGAACTCGGCGCCGTCGGTGAAGGCAGTCGAGGCGTTCACCGCGACCGCCGCCGCATCCACCTGCGCCGCGAACCGCCGCGACGACCGGACATCGGTGGTCACGATCGCCTCGGTGTGCCCGGAACCGTGCTCACGGATGTGCTCGATCGCAGCGGGCAGCGACTCCACCACCCGGGCGGCGATGTCCAGCGAGAGGTACTCGGCGTCCCAGTCCTCGTCCACCGCGGGTACCACGTTTGAGCCCCCGACGGCCTGCACCGACTCGTCGCCGTGCACGGTCACGCCCGCCGAGGCGAGTTCCGCGAGCGCGCGCGGCAGGAACTCGGCGGCGATGTCCCGGTGCACCAGCACCGTCTCCGCGGAGTTGCACACGCTCGGCCGGCGGGTCTTGGAGTTGAGCAGGATGCGCAGCGCGGTGTCCACGTCCGCGCTCGCGTCGACGTAGACGTGGCAGTTGCCGACTCCGGTCTCGATCGTCGGCACGGTCGCCTGCTCGACCACCGCGGAGATCAGCCCGGCACCACCGCGCGGAATCACGATGTCCACCAGCCCGCGCGCGGTGATCAGGTGCTGCACGGTGGCCCGGTCGTGGCAGGGCAGCAGCTGGATGGTGTCCGCGGCGAAACCGTGCGCGACCGCCACCTCGGACAGCACCGCCACCAGCGCGGTGTTCGAGCGCTCGGCCGAGGAGGAACCGCGCAGCAGCACCGCGTTGCCCGCTTTCACCGCCAGACCGGCCGCGTCCGCGGTCACGTTCGGGCGCCCCTCGTAGACGATGCCCACGACGCCCAGCGGCACCCGGACCTGCTGCAGCTGCAGCCCGTTGGCCAGCACGTCGCCCCGCACGACCTCGCCCACCGGATCCGGCAGCCCGGCCACCGTGCGCAGCCCGCCGGCCATCCCGGCGATCCGGTCGGCGTCCAACCGCAGCCGGTCGACGAGTGCTTCGGGCGTTCCGGCCTCACGCGCCGCGGCGACGTCGCGCTCGTTGGCCGCCAGGACCTCCGCGCTGCGGGACACGAGCTCGTCGGCCATGGCGTGCAGCAGCGCGTCCTTGTCCGCGCGCGTGGCCTGCGCCGGGCCCGCGGCAGCGCGGCGGGAGCGGCGGGCCGCGTCCCGGACCTGGTCGCGCAGGTCGTCGCCGGTCAGCCGGGCAGGATCGGTAGAAGCTGCGGTAGTGGTCACGTCCCCCAGAGTAGTCGCCACCGCGACACCCCGGCGGTCAGGTTCGGGTCCCGGTGACCGGCCCCGAGCGGTGGCCCGGTAGGAATCGGGGCGTGGACGAACAGGTCTTGCGGGAACTCGCCGACGAGCGGCTGCGCGCGCTGGCCGGGCCGGACGCCGAACTGCGCGAGGACCAGTGGCAGGCGATCCGGGCGCTGGTGCTCGACCGGCGCCGCGCCCTGGTCGTGCAGCGCACCGGCTGGGGCAAGTCCGCGGTGTACTTCGTGGCCACCGCGCTGTTGCGCGAGCTGGGCGAAGGGCCGACGGTGATCGTGTCCCCGCTGCTGGCGCTGATGCGCAACCAGGTCGAGGCCGCCGCGGCGGCCGGTGTGCACGCGGCGAGCATCAATTCGGCCAACCAGCAGGAGTGGGCCGACATCGAGGAGCAGGTGGCCAGCGGCGAGGTGGACGTGCTGCTGGTCAGCCCGGAACGGCTGAACAACCCGGACTTCCGGGACACCGTGCTGCCGCAGCTCACCGCCGAGACCGGCCTGCTGGTGGTCGACGAGGCGCACTGCATCTCCGACTGGGGCCACGACTTCCGGCCCGACTACCGCAGGCTGCGCACGCTGCTGGCCGAACTCCCGGACGGGGTTCCGGTTCTGGCCACCACCGCCACCGCCAACGACCGCGTGGTGCAGGACGTCTCCGAGCAGCTCGGCGTCGGCGGGGAGGCCGCGCCGGAGGAGACCCTGGTGCTGCGCGGCAGCCTGGATCGGGAGAGCCTGCGCCTCGGGGTGCTGCAGCTGCCCACGGCCCAGGCCCGGTTGGCCTGGCTGGCCGAGCACCTCGACGAGCTGCCCGGATCCGGGATCGTCTACGCGCTGACCGTCGCCGCGGCCGAGGAGGTCACCGCGTTCCTGCGCGACCGCGGGTTCCAGGTCGCCGCCTACACCGGGCGCACCGAGGCCGAGGAGCGCAGGCAGGCCGAAGCGGACCTGCTCGGCAACCGCGTCAAGGCGCTGGTGGCGACATCCGCGCTAGGGATGGGCTTCGACAAGCCCGACCTCGGGTTCGTGGTGCACCTGGGCGCACCGTCCTCCCCGATCTCGTACTACCAGCAGATCGGGCGTGCCGGGCGCGGTGTGCGGCGGGCCGAGGTGCTGCTGCTGCCCGGACCGGAGGACCGGGACATCTGGAGCTACTTCGCATCGCTGGCATTCCCGCCGGAGCGGACCGTGCGCGCGGTGCTCGCGGCGCTGGAGAGCCGGGGGACGCTGTCCACCGCGGCGCTGGAGCCGCACGTCGAGCTCGGCCGCAACCGGCTGGAGATGGTGCTCAAGGTGCTCGACGTGGACGGTGCGGTGCGCCGGGTCAAGGGCGGCTGGGAGGCCACCGGCGAGCCGTGGCACTACGACGGGCAGCGCTACGAGCGCATCGCCGCCGAACGCGAAGCCGAGCAAGCCGCGATGCTGCAGTACCAGGACACCGACGACTGCCGGCTGGAGTTCCTGCGCAAGCGGCTGGACGACCCCGAGGCCGCGCCGTGCGGGCGGTGCGACAACTGCACCGGGTCCGGGTACTCGGCGCAGGTCGACGAACAGGCGGTGCAGCAGGCGCGGGACCGGCTGGACCGGCCCGGGGTGGAACTGGCGCCGCGGAAGATGTGGCCGTCCGGGATGTCCGAGCTCGGCGTCGAGGTGTCCGGCAGGCTCTCCGCCGACGAGCTCACCGAACCGGGGCGCGCGGTCGGGCGGCTCACCGACATCGGCCGCGGGAACCGGTTGCGCGACCTGCTCGGCCCGGCGGCCGCCGACCAGCCGCTGCCCGAGGACCTGTTCCAGGCCTGCGTGCAGGTGCTGGCGGCGTGGGACTGGTCGCAGCGCCCGGTCGGCGTCGTGGCGATCGGTTCGCGCACCCGCCCGGTCCTGGTACGCAGCATCGCGGAACGCATCGCCGCGGTGGGCAGGCTGCCGCTGCTCGGCGAGGTCGTCCCGGACCCGCACGCGGCCCCGCCGCGGCCGAGCAACAGCGCTCAGCGGGTAGCCGCGCTGTGGAACCGGCTCCGGGTCCCGGAGGAGCTGTCCGCACGGCTGCCCGAGGTGGGCGGACCGGTCCTGCTGGTGGACGACCTCAGCGACACCGGATGGACCTCGGCGGTGGTGGGCCGCTCCCTGCGCCGAGCCGGAGCACCGGCGGTGTTGCCGTTCGCGCTGGCCACGACCGGGTGATCCCGGCCGATCAGGCGGTACGGACGGGCCTGCGCATCGCCACCAGGTCGTCGGCGTGCACCACCTCGCGCCGCTGCTCGGGCGGCAGGTCGTGCGTGGACCGGCCGACCAGGTCGGGCAGCTCGGCGGCGTCGTAGGCGACCACGCCACGCGCCACCAGCACACCGGCCGGGTCGACGAGTTCCACGACGTCGCCGCCGTCGAACGAGCCCTCCACCGCGGTCACTCCCGCGGGCAGCAGCGAACGCCGGCCGTCCACCACCGCGGCCACGGCCCCGTCGTCCAGCCACAGCCGGCCGGTCGCGCCCGCGGCGTGCGCCAACCAGAAGCGGCGTGCCGACATCCGCGATCCGGTGGCGGCGAACGCCGTGCCGACATCCGCGGCACCCAGCGCCGAGTCGGCCAACCGGGAGGAGGTCAGCAGCACCGGGATCCCGGACGAACAGGCGAGCCGCGCGGCCCCGACCTTGGACGCCATCCCGCCGGTGCCGACCCCGGACGAGCCGGTGCTCCCGGCGTCCACCCCGGCCATATCGGCGGGGCCGTTCACCTCGGTGATCGCGGAAGCACCGCCACCGCGCGGATCCCCGTCGTACAGCGCGTCCACATCGGACAGCAGAACCAGGGCGTCCGCACCCACGAGATGCGCGACCAGCGCCGCGAGGCGGTCGTTGTCCCCGAACCGGATCTCGGTGGTGGCCACCGTGTCGTTCTCGTTGACCACCGGGACCGCGCCCAGCCCGAGCAGCCGGTTCAACGTGCGCTGCGCGTTGCGGTAGTGCACCCGCCGCACCACGTCATCCGCGGTCAGCAGCACTTGGGCGGCCACCAGCCCGTACCGGGTGAAGGACTCCGCGTAAGCGCGGGCCAGCGCCTCTTGCCCGACACTGGCCGCCGCCTGCTTGGTGGCCAGGTCCTTGGGCTTGCGCCGCAGCCCGAGCGGGGCGAGTCCCGCAGCGATGGCACCGGAGGAGACCAGCACGACCTGGCCGCCCGCGGCGACCCGCCCGGCCACCGCGTCCACCAGCGCGGACAACCGCTCGGTATCCAAACCGTCGTGCGCCGTGGTCAACGAGGAGGAACCGACCTTGACCACGATCCGCTGCGCCGCCGCCACCGCCTGCCGGGCGGGCGAGAGCTCGGCGGTCACCGGTCCTCCTCATCGGGCTCGTCGTCCCCGCCCACGTACTCGCCGTGCTCGTTCAGCGAGGTCCGGCGGGCCTTCTTGGCCGCCTTGCGCTCATCAGCGCGGACCCGGTCGTTGCGGTCCATGCGCTCATCCGTGCCGCGGTTGCCGTGCATGGCGGCGATCCCGGCGGGGGTGGACGGCTCCCAGTCGAAGGTCACGCCGCCGATGGTGACCTGGCTGCCCGGCTCGGCGCCGCGCGCGGCCAACTCCTCCTCCACCCCGATCTTGGCCAGCCGGTCGGCCAGGAAGCCGATGGCCTCGTCGTTGTCGAAGTCGGTCTGCCGCACCCAGCGCTCCGGCTTGCGCCCGCGCACCACGAACGCCTCCGGGTCCTCCGCATCGGTCTCCACGGTGAAGTCGGCCCGGTCGTCGACGGCGGTCGGTCGCACCACCACGCGCGCCGGCTGCGACGGCGGCAGCTGCTCCCGGTAGCGCTCCACCTCGGCGGCCATCGCGAAACCGAGTTCGGCCAGCCCGTCCCGCGAGGCGGTGGAGATCTCGAACACCGGCCAGCCCCGCTCGGCGAAGTCCGGCCGGACCAGGTCGGCCAGCTCGCGGGCCTCGGGCACGTCCACCTTGTTGAGCACGACGATGCGCGGGCGGGAGGCCAGGTCCGCACCGTCCTCGGCCTGCAGGGCGGGCGCGTACTCGGCCAGCTCGGCCTCCAGCGCGTCGACATCGGACATCGGGTCCCGGCCCGGTTCCAGCGTGGCGCAGTCGACGACGTGCACCAGCACCGCACAGCGCTCGACGTGCCGCAAGAACTCCAGCCCGAGACCGCGGCCCTGGCTGGCGCCCGGGATCAGCCCCGGCACGTCGGCGACCGTGAACACGGTCTCGCCCGCGGTGACCACGCCCAGGTTCGGCACCAGCGTGGTGAACGGGTAGTCGGCGATCTTCGGGCGGGCCGCGGACAGCACCGAGATCAGCGACGACTTGCCCGCAGAGGGAAAGCCCACCAGGCCCACGTCGGCGACCGACTTGAGCTCCAGCACCAGTTCGAGCTCGTCGCCGGGCTCGCCGAACAGCGCGAAACCGGGCGCCTTGCGCGCGCGGGAGGCCAGCGCCGCGTTGCCGAGACCACCGCGACCGCCCTCCGCGGCCACGAACGTCGTGCCGGTACCCACCAGATCGGCCACCACCTCGCCGTCCCGGTCGAGCACCACCGTCCCGTCCGGCACGGGCAGCACGAGGTCGTCGCCGACCGCGCCGTTGCGCATGCTGCCCCGCCCGAACTTGCCGTTCTGGGCGCGCAGGTTCGGCCGGTAGTGGAAGTCCAGCAGGGTGTGCACCCCGGGATCGACGACCAGGCGGACGTCCCCGCCCCGGCCGCCGTTGCCGCCGTCCGGCCCGCCGAGCGGCTTGAACTTCTCCCGATGCACCGACGCGCAGCCGTTGCCGCCGGAACCCGCCGCGACGTTGATCGTCACGCGGTCAACGAACCGGGACACGATGCCTCCAGGATGATCGGACTGCTCTTGCACGGGGCCGCGGTCGGACGTGGGTCGCGGTTCGGCGAACCGCGGCGCACCGGATGCGCGACGAAAAAACGACGAGGGGCGGGCCGGACGAACCGGACCCGCCCCTCGTCGGGAGGTACTCGTTGCCGAGAGCGGGTCAGCTCTCGGCCGGCTCCACGCTGATCGCCTTGCGGCCGCGGTAGCGACCGAACAGGACCGTGCCCGTGGACAGCGCGAACAACGTGTCGTCCTTGCCGCGGCCGACGTTCGCCCCGGGGTGGAACTTGGTGCCACGCTGGCGGATCAGGATCTCACCGGCGTTGACGACCTCGCCACCGAAGCGCTTCACCCCGAGGTACTTCGGGTTCGAATCGCGGCCGTTGCGGGAGTTCGATGCGCCCTTCTTGGTTGACATGGCTGCTCAAGTCCTCACTTGTTGATGCCGGTGACCTCGACCCGGGTCAGCTTCTGCCGGTGTCCCTGCCGCTTGTGGTAGCCGGTCTTGTTCTTGAACTTGTGGATGCGGATCTTGGGGCCCTTGGTCTGCTCGACCAGCTTGCCGGTCACCGCCACCTTGGAGAGCGCGTCGGCGTCGGCGGTGACATCGGAGCCGTCGACGACCAGAAGCGCCGGAAAAGTGACCTCGGAGCCCAGCTCGCCATCGAGCTTCTCGACCTCGACGACGTCCCCGACAGCCACCTTGTACTGCTTGCCGCCGGTCTTGACGATCGCGTACATGAGTCGGAAGTCTCCTGCTGCTCGGTTTCGCTACTTCACCAGGTTTGCGGCGGACGTCCACCCCGACCTCGGCCGGGGATTCCTACCACGCCGCTGGTGCAGCGTCTCGGTGGATTCCTGTCTCGACAGCCGATCAGCGCAGGCCATCGGGGCCTCAACAGGCGTTTAGCCTCTCCGCACGTCCGGCGGCGAGAAGTTCTCAACCATCATACAGACCGCCCCCGCGACTTCGACCGGGCGGGGTTCGCGGATGCCCGCCGAGCACGGGCGACCGACTCTCCCAGCCTACGCCCTCCGCCGGATCGGGTGCGGGCAGCGCAGGGCGGACAAGACCCGCGGCACGGCCGAACCCGCGTTCGAGAACGCACGCAGGGGTGCGCCCGGGCAGGACGATCAACGCCCGTATGGTTTCCACCCGTGCACACTCAGTCGGCCAAGAAACTTCGGCTGCTCGCCACGATATTCGGACTCGTCGGCGCCGTGCTGGCGCTGCTCGTCCCCTTCCTCCCGGTCAACCACGACGTGGGCACGCTGAAGTGGCCGACGGAGCAGGGCACCCGATCCGTCTCGGCCCCCCTGGTCTCGTACTCGCCGCTGTGGCTGGAGTCCGAGACGCCGTGCTCGGCGGCGCGCAGCCTGGACGCGCGCACCGACGGGCCGGCGACGCTGCTGAGCACCAATCCCCCGTCCTCGGACTACGGCAGCCTGACCGGGCTGGGCCTGCAGGTCGACGGCGGGCAGGCGGTGCTGCTGTCCCAGGGCCAGCAGGTGGCCACCGAGGCGCTACCGCCCGGTGACTGCTCGATCGCGCTGCGCGCGGACGCCGAGGGCACCACCGCCACCATCGACGGCACCGAGTGGGTCGAGATGCGCGGCGACCAGCGCCCGCAGCTGACCGGCATCTTCTCCGAACTGGACGCCGCCGCCGATGACATCAGCGGCGTCTCGTTCGAAGCCCGCGTGGACAACCGGTTCGCCAGCTACGCCACACCGCTGAAGATCGCGGTGATGCTCGGCGCGGTGGCGGCCTTCGCCGGATCGATCGTCTGCCTGCGGCGGCTGGACGTGCTGGCCCGGCGCCAGTCGGTGCGGTTGGTCCCGCGCAAGTGGTGGAAGCCGACGCTGCGCGACGGCGCGGTCTACGCCACGCTCGGCGCCTGGTGGCTCATCGGCGCCATGACCTCGGACGACGGATACGTGCTGAACATGATCCGGTCGCGGGAGAGCGCCGGGTACGTCAGCAACTACTACCGGTGGTTCGCCAATCCGGAATCGCCGTTCGGCTGGTTCTACGAGCTCTACGCGCTGTGGGTGCAGATATCCACCGCAACTCCTTGGGTCCGGCTGCCCGCCCTGCTCATGGGCATCGTGAGCTGGCTGCTGATCAGCCGCGAGGTCATGCCGCGACTCGGCCAGCGGGTCCGGCGCAGCAACGCGGCCGGCTGGGCCGCGGCCGGGGTGTTCCTGGCGTTCTGGCTGCCGTACAACAACGGGCTGCGCGCCGAACCGGTCGTGGTGCTGTGCTCGCTGCTGGCGCTGTGCGCCGTGGAGCGCGCGGTGGCGACCAGCAGGCTGATGCCCGCCGCGCTGGGCCTGGTCGCCGCGGCGTTCTCGGTCGGGGTGAACCCGCACGGGCTTGTGGCGGTCGCACCGTTCATCGCCGCGATCAAGCCGCTCTACCGGCTGGTGCGCAAGCGCGCCCGGGAGTTCGGCTGGCTGCCGGTGCTCGCGCCGCTGGCCGCGTCCGGCTTCGTGATCCTCGTCGTGGTGTTCGCCGACCAGACCTGGCAGTCGGTGATGGACTCCATGGACCTCAAGACCGAGTTCGGCCCGCACGGGCGCTGGTACGAGGAACTGAGCCGCTACGACCTGCTGTTCAGCCCCACCCCCGACGGTTCGCTGACCCGCCGCTTCCCGGTGCTGCTGGTCATGCTGTGCCTGGTGACCTGCGCGGTGGTTCTGCTGCGCCGCAGCCGCATCCGCGGGGCGGCGCTGGGTCCCAGCCGCAGGCTGTTGGCGATCACGGCGATGGGCTTCGCGGTGCTCGCGGTCACGCCCACCAAGCACACGCACCACTTCGGCATCTTCGCCGCCTTCGGCGGAGCGCTCGCGGCGCTGACCGCGCTGGCCACCACGACGACCGTGCTGCGCTCGCGGCGCAACCGGGCGGCGTTCGTGGCCGGGTTGATGGTGATCCTCGCTTTCGCCGCCACCGGCCCGAACGCCTGGTGGTACGTGTCCGGCTGGGGCGTGCCGTGGTTCGACAAACCGCCGTCGTTCCAGGGATACAACTTCAGCACGCTGTTCCTGCTGGTGGCCGCGGTCGCCGGGATCGTCGCGCTGGTCGAGCACCTGCGCATCGACGAGAACAACCCGAAGGTCGTCGACGAGAGCTGGAGCGGGCGGGAACGGCAGAGCCGGGCGCTGCGCCTGGGCACCGCCCCGCTGTCCGTGCTGTGCGCGCTGATGGTGCTCGGCGAGCTGGCCGCGTTCGGCAAGGTGATCCAGGAGCGCCCGGACACGTACTCGCTGGGCACGGACAACATCAAGCAGCTGACCGGATCCAGCTGTGGGCTGTCCGACTACATCTCGGTGGAGACCGATCCCAAGGCCGGGATCCTGCGGCCCGCCGCGCAGCAACCCGGTACCGCCGCGCCGACCGCGGATCCCGCGCTGAAGGTGCCGCCGGAACGGCTCGCCGACTCCGAGACCGCCGACGAGTACCTGCGCGAGAAGCAGGACGGCTTCCGCGAACCCGGTGTGCCGCAGGAGAACCCGGCCGATCCGGAGGAACCGGACTGGCAGCCGCCGCACCGGTTCGGCGGCCCGGAAGCACCGGTCTGGGGCTCCTACGACGATTCCGGTTCGGGCACCGGCGAGCTCCGCACGCCGTGGTACGAGCTGCCGCAGCAGGCGGTGGACGGCGAGCTTCCCGTGGTGCTCAGCATCGCGGGAGTGGAGTCCGGAGCGAACTCGGTGACCTACGAATTCGGCCGGGAGACCGAGAACGGCTTCGAGGTGACCGGGCGCAGCGGGATCGTCCAGCCCGGCGCACCGCGCTGGCGGGATCACCGGGAGATGCTGGGCGAACAGGCCGAGGGCGCCACCATGATGCGCGTGGTCGCCGTCGACCACGCGGTGAGCACCGGCGGCTGGTTGGCGGTCAGCGCCCCGCGCGTGCCGCAGCTGGAGCAGATGACCGCGGTCGTGGGCGACGATCCGACGTTCGTCGAGTGGCCAGCGGCCCTGGTGCACCCGTGCCTGCGGATCTCCGGGCTGTACGACGGGATCGCCGAGATGCCGAAGTTCCGCGTGGCGGCGGGCGCCGAGGTCCGGGACATCGGGATGGGCTGGTCGTCCCCGGACGCCGGCGGTCCGTTCGGCTGGATGACCGTGGCCGCCAGCGTGCAGGAACTGCCGACGTACCTGCGCGGGGACACCGAGACCGACTGGGGCTCGCTGTACCGGGTCGACCCGTACGAGCCGGATGCGTTGCCCGCGGAGGCCGCGCTGGAGCTGCGCACCGAGACGCACTGGGGCACGTGGAGTCCCGGTGCGCTGGCCAAGTCGCTGCAGCTGCCGGGAGACGTGCCCACGTCCGACGACCGCACGGACATCCCGGGCTTCCAGGACCAGGCCACCGCGGACGACGGCGGGAACTGAGCCGCGGGTGGTCCGCGCCGGCACCGGTGCGGACCACCCGGTCACCGGTACCGCCTCGATCCGAACGACGACGCACAACGCAGCGGCCGCCCCGCGGGAACGGGGCGGCCGCTGTCGTTTCGGTTCGGTGGCGGGTCGCCGCCTCAGTCCGCGGAGCTCTCCCCCGCGGCGTTCTCCGGCGGCGCACCTGCCGGGCGGGACGCCGCGCGCCGGGAACGCCGCACCGCGGTCACCGCGGGCGCCGGAGCCGCGGGTTCGGTGCTCTCCCGGGCCTTCTCGTCGGTCGCCTTGTCCTGGGCGGTCCGGTCCTCATCGGACTTGGCGACCACCATCGGCTTCACCGTCGACCCGGCGCTACCTGCGGGCCTGCTGACCTTGCGCCGACCGCGGGCAGCGCTGCCACCGTCGTCAGCGCTGTCCGCACCATCGCGCGGCGCCTCGGCCCGGGACGACGCCCCGGTCTCCGCGGCCGGAGCTCCGGTGGAGACAGCTCCCGCGGCCGGGGACTCCGCGGCGGGCGCAACCGGGGCGGACGCGGGTGCCGGCTCGGTCCGCTCGGCGGGAGCCTCGGCGTCCGGCTTGGACCCGCTCTTGGGTTCGGCATGCTTGCCGCCCTTGCGCTTGTCGCCCTTGCCCTTGCCGCCGGACTCCTTGGCCTCCTGCTTGCCGGAATCCTTGCCCGAGTCCTGCGACTTGCCCGACTCCTGGCCCTTGCCCGAGTCCTGGGGCTTGCCCGAGTCCTGGGGCTTGCCCGAGTCCTGGGGCTTGCCCGAGTCCTGGGGCTTGCCCGAGTCGGCCTTGGCCTGCTCGCCGGAGTCCTGCTTGCGCTCCTGCTTGTCGCCCTTGCCCGGCTTGCCGTCACCCTTGCCGGAGTCGCCCTTGCCGGAATCCTGCTGCTTGTCGGCGCGCTGCTCGGTGTCCCCGGAGTCCTGCTGCTTGCCGCGGCGGTTGCGCCGGGACCCGCCGTTGCCGCCACCGTTGCCACCGCCGTGGTTGTGCCCGTGCACCACCGGGTCGGTGGACACCAGCAGACCGCGTCCGCGGCAGTGTTCGCAGGTGCTGCTGTAGGCCTCCAGCAGTCCGGTGCCGACCCGCTTGCGGGTCATCTGCACCAGGCCGAGCGAGGTCACCTCGGCGACCTGGTGCCGGGTGCGGTCCCGGCCCAGGCACTCGGTGAGCCGGCGCAGCACCAGGTCCCGGTTCGACTCCAGGACCATGTCGATGAAGTCGATGACGATGATGCCGCCGACGTCGCGCAGCCTGAGCTGGCGCACGATCTCCTCCGCGGCCTCCAGGTTGTTCCGGGTGACGGTCTCCTCCAGGTTCCCGCCGGACCCGGTGAACTTCCCGGTGTTCACGTCGATCACGGTCATCGCCTCGGTGCGGTCGATGACCAGGTAACCGCCGGACGGGAGCCAGACCTTGCGGTCCAGGGCCTTGGAGATCTGCTCGTTGATCCGCTGCTCGGTGAACACGTCGTTCTTGCCCGAGTGCTTGTGCAGCCGCTCCATGAGATCCGGAGCCACGTGCTGCACGTACGCCTCGATCGTCTCCCAGGCCTGCTCGCCCTGCACCGTCATCGCGGAGAAGTCCTCGGTGAACAGGTCGCGGACGACCTTGATCAGCAGGTCCGGCTCTTCGTACAGCAGCTGCGGAGCCTGCTTCTTCGACGTCTCGGACTTCTCCTTGATGACCTCCCACTGGGCCTGCAGCCGCTGGACATCGCGGTCCAGCGCCTCCTCGCTGGTGCCCTCGGAAGCCGTGCGGATGATCACGCCGGAGTTGTCCGGCACGATGCGCTTGAGGATGTCCTTGAGCCGCTTGCGCTCGTTGTCCGGCAGTTTGCGGCTGATCCCGGTGGCGCTGCCGCCGGGCACGTACACCAGGAAACGGCCGGGCAGGCTGATCTGCGTGGTCAGCCGGGCACCCTTGTGCCCCACCGGGTCCTTGGTGACCTGCACCAGCACGCTGTCCCCGGTCTGCAGGGCCTGCTCGATCCGGCGGGACTTGCCCGCCAGACCGGCTGCGCTCCAGTCGACCTCCCCGGCGTAGAGCACCGCGTTGCGCCCGCGGCCGATGTCGACGAAGGCCGCCTCCATGCTGGGCAGCACGTTCTGCACCCGGCCCAGGTAGACGTTGCCGACCAGCGAGCCGCTCCCGGACGAGGTCACGAAGTTCTCGACGAGGACGTTGTCCTCCAGCACGGCGATCTGCGTCTGCTCGCCGCTCTGCCGCACGACCATGCGGCGGTCCACCGACTCCCGGCGGGCCAGGAACTCCGACTCGGACAGCACGGGCGTCCGCCGCCGTCCGGCTTCGCGGCCGTCCCTGCGCCGCTGGCGCTTGGCCTCCAGCCGGGTCGAACCCTTGACCGAGCGCACCTCGTCGTCGCTGCTGCTGTCCTGGCGGCCCTCGGGGGCCGACTCGCGGACGTGCACCACAGTGTTCGGCGGGTCGTCCTCGCGGCCGGAGGACGGCGCGGAGTCGTCGTCCCCACCGCCCTTGCGGCGGCGACGGCGGCGACGGCGGCGGCTGGGCTCGGCACCGGAGTCGGTTTCCTCGCCCGCGGGCTGCTCACCCGAGCTCTCCTGCTGCGCCTCCTCGGTCGCAGCGGTCTCGGCACCGCCCTCGGCCTGGTCGGCCTCGTCGTTCTCGCCCGGCTCGCCGTCCGCACCCCGGCCGCGGCCCCGGCCCCGGCGGCCGCGGCGACGCCGGCGACGACCGCCCTGGTCGGACTCGTCGTCCCCGGTTTCCTCGCCGGTCTCCTCGTCCTCAGCGACGCTGTCCTGCTCGGACTGCGTCCCGGTGTCCGCACCGGCGTCGCGCTCGGCGGGCTGCGACTCCGGCTCGGCCTGCTCGGTCACGGTGGATTCGGCCTCAGCCGGCCGTCCCTGCGACCGGACCGGTTCCGGAGCGAGGAACATCGCCTCCGGCGCGGTGAAGGCCGGCGCCTGCACCTCGGAATGCTGGTCGGCGGCCGCGGACGGCTCGTCCGGTGGCTGTTCGGTCTCGGCCGGGGCGGTCTGCCCGCTCGACCGGTCGTCGGCGCTCGCACCCTGCCCGCTCGCGTCGTCCTCGCCGTCGTCCGCGAGCAGCTCCGGATGCATCTCCTGCACCACGCGCACCGCGACATCGCGGGTTATGTTCGACTGCGCGCTGCGCACGGCTTCACCGAGCGCGTCCAGGGCCTTGATGACCTCTCGGCTGCTGGAGCCGAGCATTTTGGCCAACGCGTGCACCCGCAGCTTGGCGGGCAGTTCGATCGTGTCCCGCCCCTGGTCAGATGTGGCTGATTGCCCGCTGGCGTTCCCAGCGGGTGTGTCCATGTTCAACATCCAGCTCCTCCGCCCCCGGGCGCGTCCCACCGGACGCGGCCGCACAGAGGCATGTGCGTTCCTTTTCACCTCCGCCGTCCGCGGACGGCGGCAATTCTTGTGGTCCCCCCCACCCCGAGCTCTCCAGCCGGGAACGCACGCGGCGAGGTCGACGACGCCTGCGCCGCCTGTCACCGTGCCGCGGGCTCTCCCGCCGGAGACCGGTCAGCGCATGAGTCCTGGGCCAACGGGTCGGCTATGCCTCCCCCGTCGCCAAGCGGGCCCTGCTCCAGCCGGGTCGCGCTCGCGGCGGCCGTCGGTGCCAGACCGGCGACGGCGCGCAGGGCGCTCAGTACGTCGTCGGGCCGCACGACGGGTGTTGTCTGCCGTACGACCGTTACAAGTATCCCATACGGTCCGCGCGCCGTCGGCCAATCGTCCACTCGGGCGGTCGGCGAGACGTTCCGGTCACTGTCCGCAACCGGATGGTCGCTCTCGAACACCTCGGCACTGACGAGTGCCGCCCGGGCGTCGATGGCCCGTCTGCCGTCCTTGGTCGTGCGCTCCACCAGGACCGATTCCTCGGCCATCAGCCGGTCGACGGCGGCGCGCAGCTCGGCCGCACCGACCCCGGGCAGGTCGGTGCGCCAACGGCTCGCCTGCAGGCGGTCGGCCAACGCCCCCGGTCCGGCCACAACCGCATCGCGTATCTCCATCCCCGCGGGCAGCACCGCGTTGATCTCGGACGTGAGCAGCTCCGCGGAGACCTCCTCGGTGAGCTGCACCTCGACGTACTCGGACTCGCTGGCCACGCCCGTGGGTACCGCTCCCGCCCAGGAAACCTTGGGATGTGGGCTGAACCCCTGGGAATGCGCCATGGGTACCCCGGCCCGCCGCAGCGCCCGCTCGAACGCGCGGGCGACGTCGCGATGCGAGGTGAACCGCAGCTTGCCGTGCTTGGCGTAGCGCAGCCGCACCTTCTGCACCGGCGGTGCCGAGGGGTTCGGTTGATCGTGCCGACTCAGGATGCCCTCCCGACAATGATCGCCATCCGGACCGCCTGCCGGTCCCCCCTGACGATGCTTGCTTGCACAACGGCGATGTGGCAACACTCTCGTGTCGCCGATTCGGACGGTACCGCGCCGGTCGAGACCACACCGCCGTTCCGTCCCTCTGCGGCGTGGGTCGTGCGAGCCGGGCGCGTCCGCCCGCGATGCGCCTCAGCCCTGCTCGAAAGCGGGGTTGCGCACCGGAGAACCCGTGGCCACCGGACTGATCGGCAACAGCTTGCGGTCCGTCGGCCCCACCTCGATGTCGGTACCCATCGTCGGGCACACACCGCAGTCGAAGCAGGGCGTCCAGCGGCAGTCGTCCTGCTCGCGGGCCTGCAGGGCGTCCTGCCAGTCGTCCCACAGCCACTGCTTGTCCAGCCCGGAATCCAGGTGGTCCCACGGCAGGACCTCGTCCTGCTCCCGTTCGCGGGTGGTGAACCAATCCAGATCCACGCCGAACGGCGCCAGCTCCGCGGCCGCGCAGGAGACCCAGCGGTCGTAGGAGAAGTGCTCGTTCCAGCCGTCGAACCGGCCGCCCTCGCGCCACACCCGCTCGATCACCGGACCGAGCCGCCGATCGCCGCGGGACAGGAACCCCTCGATCATGGACGGCTTGCCGTCGTGGTAGCGCACGCCGATGTTGCGCCCGATCCTGCGGTCCGAGTTGATCTCCTGGCGCAGCTTGCGCAGCCGCTCGTCCACCGTCGCCGGGTCGGTCTGCGCCGCCCACTGGAACGGGGTGTGCGGTTTCGGGACGAACCCGCCGATGGAGATCGTGCACCGGATGTCCTTGCGGCCGGAGGCTTCCCGGCCGGTGCGGATGACCCGCTTGGCCATCTCGGCGATCTGCAGGACGTCGTCGTCCTCCTCGGTCGGCAGTCCGCACATGAAGTAGAGCTTGACCTGGCGCCAGCCGTTGGCGAACGCGGCCGAGACCGTGCGGATCAAGTCTTCCTCGGAGACCATCTTGTTGATCACCCGGCGGATCCGCTCGCTACCGCCCTCCGGGGCGAAGGTCAGCCCGGACCGGCGGCCGTTGCGGGACAGCTCGTTGGCCAGGTCGATGTTGAACGCGTCCACCCGGGTGGACGGCAGGGACAGCCCGGTGTTGGTGCCCTCGTAGCGGTCGGCCAGCCCCTTGGTGATGTCGCCGATCTCCGAGTGGTCGGCCGAGCTCAGCGACAGCAGCCCGACCTCCTCGAAGCCGGTGGACTCCAGCCCCTGCTGCACCATGTCCCCGATGCCCTGCGCGGACCGCTCGCGCACCGGGCGGGTGATCATCCCGGCCTGGCAGAACCGGCAGCCCCGAGTACAGCCGCGGAAGATCTCCACGCTCATCCGCTCGTGCACGCTCTCCGCCAGCGGAACGAGCGGCTGCTTCGGGTAGGGCCAGTCGTCCAGCTCCATCGTCGTGCGCTTGAACACGCGGTGCGGCACGCGCGACCGGTTCGGCACGACCTCGTCGATGCCGCCGTCCGGGCGGTAGCGCACGTCGTAGAACTGCGGGACGTACACCCCGCCACCCTCGGCGAGCCGCAGCAGCAGTTCGGTGCGCCCGCCCGGGCACCCCTCCTGCTTCCACGCGCGCAGCACGGCGGTGGCCTCCAGGACGGCCTCCTCGCCGTCGCCGAGCACCACCGCGTCCAGGAAGTCGGCGACCGGCTCCGGGTTGAACGCCGCGTGCCCGCCGCCGAGCACCACGGGGTGCTCGTCCGTGCGGTCGACCGCGTGCAGCGGTATCCCGGCCAGGTCCAGCGCGGTGAGCAGGTTGGTGTAGCCGAGCTCGGTCGCGAAGCTCACGCCCAGCACGTCGAAGGCGCCCACCGGCCGGTGGTCGTCCACGGTGAACTGCGGGACGCCGTGCTCGCGCATGAGCTCTTCGAGGTCCGGCCACACCGCGTAGGTGCGCTCGGCCAGCACGTCCGGCTGCTCGTTGAGCACCTCGTAGAGGATCTGCACACCCTGGTTGGGCAGCCCGACCTCGTAGGCGTCCGGGTACATCAGGCACCACCGGACGGCGGCCGACTCCCAGGCCTTGATCGTCGCGTTCTGCTCGCCGCCCACGTATTGCACGGGTTTGGAGACCTGCGGCAGCAGCGGTTCCAACCGGTCGAAAACGGACTCCACACGCACGTCCTCAAGGGTAGGGCTCGGGTCGGCAGGTCTCCTGCCGACCCGCCCACCGGAATCGATCAGGCATACGGTCCCGGTGGGACCGGGCTCAGCGGTCCGGGAACCAGAGCTTGATCTCGCGCTCGGCCGATTCCGCCGAGTCCGACCCGTGCACCAGGTTGTACTGGACCTCCAGGCCGTAGTCCCCGCGGATGCTGCCCGGGGCGGCCTTCTCGACCGGGTGCGTACCGCCGGCGATCTGGCGGAACGCGGCCACCGCGTTCTCCCCCTCGACGATCGCGGCCACCACGGAGCCGGAGGTGATGAACTCGACCAGCGAACCGAAGAACGGCTTGTCGGCGTGCTCGGCGTAGTGCTGGCCGGCGAGCTCGTCGTCGACGTTCTTCAGCTCCAGCGCGGCCAGCTTCAGGCCCTTGCGCTCGATGCGGGACAGGACCTCGCCGACCAGGCCCCGCTCGACGCCGTCGGGCTTGACCAGGACCAGGGTGCGCTCACTCACGGTGTTGTCTCCTTCGTCGCCTGAGCGCGGCACCCGTCAACGGCCGCGCCGGATTTGCCCGTCAGGGTATCGGTGCAGGTGAGCGCGGCGAGCGCGGGCCCGTGCACGGTTCGGGCCGGGTGAGGGCCCTGGTGCGGTGCTGAGCTGCGCGATAGCTTCGCGTCATACCGACTGGACGGTCTGAACCGGAGGCCCGGATGCGTGCCGCCTTGCACACCGCCCCGAACGAACCGATGCGGATCGAGGAGCTGGCCGATCCGCAGCCCCGCGCCGGCGAGGTCGCCATCGAGGTGCACTCCTGCGGCGCCTGCCACACGGATTTGCACGTGCTCAAGGGCGAACTCCCGTTCCCCGCACCGGCCGTGCTGGGGCACGAGGTCGCCGGGGTGGTCGGCGAGGTCGGTGCGGGCGTGACCGGGATCGCGCCCGGGGACCGCGTGGTCACCAGCTTCATCATGCCCTGCGGGCGGTGCGCGCAGTGCACCCGCGGCAACGAGGAGATCTGCCAGGAGTTCTTCACCTACAACCGCGGCCGCGGACGCCTCTACGACGACGAGACCCGGCTGTTCCGCCCGAACGGCGAGCCGGTCTGGATGTACTCGATGGGCGGGCTCGCACAGCGCTGCGTCACACCCGCCACCTCGGTCTACCGCGTGCCGGACGGCGTCGAACTGGCCGATGTGGCCTCGGTCGGCTGCTCGACCATGACCGCCTACGGAGCGCTGCGCCACGCGGGCCAGGTGCAGGTCGGCGACACCGTGGCCGTCGTGGCCGCGGGCGGGGTGGGGTCGGCGCTGATCCAGCTCGCCGCGCTGTTCGGCGCCGCGACGATCATCGCGGTGGACATCGAGCAGGACAAGCTCGACGCCGCCCGCGGGCTCGGGGCCACGCACGTGATCAATTCCGCCGAGACCGACGCGGCCGAGGCGGTCCGCGAGATCACCGGCGGGCGCGGGGTGGACGTCGCGTTCGAGGCGCTGGGCTCGGTGCCGACCTTCGGGATCGCCCGGGACTCGGTCGTCGAGGGCGGGCGCGTCGTGGTCGTGGGCATCGCCCCGCGCGGCACGAGCGCGGAGTTCGACCTGGCCACCATCGCGCGGCGCAAGCTGCAGATCACCGGTTCCTACGGCGCGAAACCGCGGCGGGACATGCCGGTGCTGCTGGACCTGGTCGGGCGAGGCCTGCTGCGGCCGCAGGACGCGATCACCCGCCGTTACCCGTTCGCGCAGGTGCAGGACGCTTACGACGCGCTGCGCGCGGGCGAGACCATCGGCCGCGCGGTCGTGGACATGCCCGGGTGACCCGAGCTCAGGTGGTGCGCTCCGGCGGATATCCGGGCGGGTGGCCGAGCTGGTCGTACAGCTGGCCCCCGCGCATCCGCGCGGCCACGTCCCGGCGCAGGCGCAGGATGTAGACCCAGATCAGCGCGAAGACGATGCCCATGATCCCGATGCCGGGATGCACCAGCCAGCACAGCACCACGCCCGCCTGCAACGCCAGGGCGAACCACAGCCCCCACGGGCGGCGCTGGACGAACGCGGCGACCAGCATCAGCACGGACAGCGCGATCACCAGCGCGAACCCGGCGCTGCTCACGCCCCCGCCGAGCTGCCAGACGACCGGCAGCGCGAGCAGGAACACGATGAACTCCATGACCAGGGTCCCGGCCATCACGCCGCGCAGGCCCTTCCACGGATCGCGCACCCCGTCCGGGGCTTGCGGGAGCCCCTGCTCGTCGGAGGGGAGTTCGCCGCCCGGTGCGGTCATGCGGGCTCCTTGCCGAACAGGGCGCGCCCCTCGCCCGCGGTCACCACGGAGCCGGTGATCACGACCCCGCCGCCGGAGACGGACTCGGCCGGATCCGAGGTCTCCTCGGCCAGCTGGATCGCGGTCTCCACCGCGTTGTCCAGCCGCGGTTCCACGACGATGCGGTCGGCGCCGAAGATGTCCTTGGCGATCCCGGCCAGTTCGTCGGGATCCATCGCGCGCGGCGACGAGTTGGTCGTCACCACCACTTCCTCCGCGACCGGTTCGAGTGCGCCGAGGATGCCGCGCGCGTCCTTCTCGCCGAGCACGGCGACCACGCCGACCAGCTTGCGGAAGGAGAACTCGGAGTTGACCGCCTCGGCCAACGCCCGCGCCCCGTGCGGGTTGTGCGCGGCGTCCACCAGCACCGCCGGTGCGGCGCGGACCCGCTCCAGCCGCCCGGGGGTGAGCACCGAGGCGAACCCCTCGCGCACCGCTTCCGCATCCAGCTGGCGGTCGGCCCCGGCGCCGAAGAACGCCTCGACCGCCGCCAGCGCCACCGCCGCGTTGCGCGCCTGGTGCTCGCCGTGCGCGGGCAGGAAGACCTCGTCGTAGACACCGCCCAGGCCCTGCAGCTTCAGCATCTGCCCGCCCACGGCCACCGTGCGGGACAGCACGCCGAACTCGTGCCCTTCGCGGGCCACCGTCGCGTCCACCTCGGCGACTCGGTTCATGATCACCTGCTCGGCCTCGGGCTGCTGCCCGGCGACCACGGCGATGGAGCCGGGCTTGATGACGCCCGCCTTCTCGCCGGCGATCGTGGCCAGGTCCTCGCCCAGGTACTCGGCGTGGTCCAGCGCCACCGGGCAGACCACCGAGACGGCGCCGTCGGCGACGTTGGTGGCGTCCCAGCTCCCGCCGAGACCGACCTCCAGCACCGCCACCTCGACCGGGGCGTCGGCGAACGCGGCGAACGCCATCCCGGTGAGCACTTCGAACTTGCTCATCGGCACATCGCTGCGCTCATCCACCAGCCGCACGTACGGGGCCACGTCGCGGAACGCCTCGACGTAGCCGTGCGGGCTGATCGGCGCGCCGTCGATGCTGATCCGCTCGGTGGCCAGCTGCAGGTGCGGGCTGGTGTAGCGCCCGGTGCGCAGGCCGAGCCGGGTGAACAGGGCGTCGGTCATCCGCGAGGTGGACGACTTGCCGTTGGTCCCCGCGATGTGCACGACGGGGTAACTGCGCTGCGGATCGGCGAGCAGTTCGGTCAGCGCCTTGATCCGGTCAAGCGAGGGCTCGATCTTGGTCTCCGGCCACCGCTCGTTGAGCTCGGCCTCCACCGCGCGGAGTTCGCGCAGCTCACCCGGATCGATCGCGGACACGTGCTCACCTCTTCGCCCCGACGGACTTGCTGGTCACAGTTTACGTGGCCCGAGCAGCGGAACCGGACGAGGCCGTCCCGCGGCAGAATGCCGAGCACGCGCAGCGATCTTGCGAGAGGTGGGGAACGATCATGCGTCAGCTCGCCGTGATCACCGTGCTACCTGCGGTACTGCTGGCAGCGGCGGCCTGCACCACGCCCGGCGCGGCCGAAGGCGAGGAAGGGGCCCGGGACGCCGCGGCATCCTTCCTGGAGGCGGTGCGCGCCGAGGACGGCGACACCGCGTGCAAGTTGCTCACGAACGCTGCGCGCCAGGACCGAGCCGTGGACAGCGGCGAGGGCGACTGCACGGTGGCCCTGGCCGGCATCGCCGGGGACATGAGCGACGGGGAGATGCGCGAATTCGAGGCCGTGCAGGTGGATCGCGTCGTGCTCTCGGACAACGGCCCGCGCGCCGAGGTCGTGCTGTCCTCGCCCGGCGCCGAGGACGACCTGCTCAGCGGGATCGGGTTGACCGACCGCATCGAGCTCAAGCGCACGCAGGACCGCTGGGCGGTGGAGAGCTTCTCGTTCCGGCAGGCCCCGAACCGCTGACCCGGCCGGCGATCCGCGCCCGGGGTGCCCGCCCGCATCCGGACGGGCACCCCGGGCCGCGATCAGGCCGACGGCAGTGCTGCCAGGCGGGATTCGATCCGGGCGATGTCGCTGTGCGCGGTCTCCCGCCGGGCCTTGATCTTGTCCACGACCTCGGCCGGGGCCTTGTCGGTGAACGAGGGGTTGTTCAGCTTCTTCTCCGTGCCGTCCAACTCCTTGCGCGCCGCGGCCAGGTCCTTCTCCAACCGCTTGCGCTCCGCGGCCACGTCGACCGCGCCGGACAGGTCCAGGCCGACGGTGGCGGTGCCGCCGGTCAGCCCGACCTCCAGGGACGCCGAGGAGGTGAACTCCTCGCCTGGCGCGTTGAGCTTGGCCAGCGAGCGGACCGCACCCAGGTGGCCGGTCAGCCCCGGCCCATCCAGCCCGTCGAGCCGGGCAGCGACCCGCTGACCGGGCTTGAGTCCCTGGTCGGAGCGGAACCGGCGGATCTCGGTGACCAGCTTGCGCACTGCGGCGATCCGGTCGGCGGCGGCCTCGTCCGGCTGCGCACCGGACGGGACCGGCCAGTCGGCGATGACGACCGATTCGCGGCCGGTCAACGCCGTCCACAGCGTCTCGGTGATGAACGGGACGATCGGGTGCAGCAGGCGCAGCAGCACGTCCAGCACGTGGCCGAGGACCTCCCGGGTGCGCTCGGCCCCTTCGCCGCCCTCGTCGAGCTGCACCTTGGACAGCTCCACGTACCAGTCGCAGAACTCGTCCCAGGTGAAGTGGTAGAGCGCCTCGGTCGCCTTGGCGAACTGGAAGTCCTCCAGCAGCTCGTCGACCTCGGTCACCAGCCGGTCGGCGCGGTCCAGGATCCACCGGTCGGCGTCGGTGAGCTCCGCCCGCGCGGGCAGCACCTCCGGCACCCGCGCACCGTTCATCAGCGCGAACTTGGTGGCGTTGAACAGCTTCGTGCAGAAGCTGCGCGAACCGGCCACCCACTCCTCGCTGATCGGCGCGTCGGTGCCCGGGTTGGCCCCGCGCGCCAGCGTGAAGCGAAGCGCATCCGTGCCGTAGTTGTCCATCCACTCCAGCGGGTCGACCGTGTTGCCCGCGGACTTGGACATCTTCTTGCCGAACCCGTCGCGGACCATGCCGTGCAGCGCGATGGTCCGGAACGGGACCGCGTCCTCCGGAGCGCGGTCGCGCATGGCGTACAGCCCGAACATCATCATCCGGGCGACCCAGAAGAAGAGGATGTCGTAGCCGGTCACCAGCACGCTGGTCGGGTAGAACTTGCTCAGATCGGCGGTCTCGTCCGGCCAGCCCATCGTGGAGAACGGCCACAGCGCGGAGGAGAACCAGGTGTCCAGGACGTCCTCGTCCTGCCGCCAGCCCTCCCCGGTCGGCGGCTCGTCGTCCGGCCCCAGGCACACGACCTCGCCGTTCGGGCCGTACCAGATCGGGATCCGGTGGCCCCACCACAGCTGCCGCGAGATGGCCCAGTCGTGCAGGTTGTCGACCCAGTCGAAATAGCGCTTGTCCATCTCCGGCGGGTGGACCTGCACCCGGCCGTCGCGCACCGCGTCGCCCGCGGCCTGCGCCAGCGGCCCCACCTTGACGAACCACTGCAGCGACAGCCGCGGTTCGATCGGCTCCTTGGACCGCGAGCTGTGCCCGACGCTGTGCCGGTAGGGGCGCTTCTCCTCCAGGATGCGCCCCTCCTCGCGCAGCGCCTCGCGCACCGCGGCCCGAGCCTCGAAGCGGTCCATGCCGTCGAACCGGGTCCGGGTGCCGTCGATGCGGCCCTGCTCGTCCATGACGGTGAGCATCGGCAGGTCGTGCCGCTTGCCGATCTCGAAGTCGTTCGGGTCGTGCGCCGGGGTGACCTTGACCGCACCGCTGCCGAACTCCGGATCCACGTGCTCGTCGGCCACGACCGGGATCGACCGGCCGGTCAGCGGCAGTTCGACCGAGGTGCCGACCAGGTGCCGGTAGCGCTCGTCGTCCGGGTGCACCGCGATCGCGGTATCACCGAGCATCGTCTCGACCCGGGTGGTGGCCACCACGATGGAGCCGTCCCCGCTGCCGTAGCGCATGGTGACCAGCTCGCCGTCGACCTCGCGGTGCTCGACCTCGATGTCCGAGATCGCCGAGCGCATCTGCGGCGACCAGTTGACCAGGCGTTCCGCCCGGTAGATCAGCCCGTCGTCGTAGAGCTGCTTGAAGATCGTCTGCACCGCGCGGGACAGGCCGTCGTCCATGGTGAACCGCTCGCGGGTCCAGTCGACGCCGTCGCCGAGGCGGCGCATCTGGTCCAGGATCGCGCCGCCGTGCGTGTTCTTCCACTCCCAGGCGCGGGCCAGGAACTGCTCGCGGCCCAGCTCGCGGTGGTCGGCCACGCCCTCGTCGCGCAACTGGTTCTCCACCAACGCCTGCACCGCGATGCTGGCGTGGTCCATGCCCGGCAGCCACAGCGCCTCGTAGCCCTGCATCCGGCGGCGGCGGGTGAGCAGGTCCATCAGCGTGTGCTCGTAGGCGTGGCCGATGTGCAGGCTGCCGGTGACGTTCGGCGGCGGGATGACGATCGAGAACGGCGGCTTGCCGCTGTTGGCGTCGGCGGTGAAGTACCCGGCGTCCACCCAGCGCTGGTACAGCTCGGCCTCTACGTCGGCCGGGTTCCAGGTCGACGGGAGTTCACGGTGCTGAGCGGCATGGGTCTGTGTCACGCACCGGATTCTACGAGTGCCGCCGCGGCCGGTTGAGCGGGGACTTCGCCGCACCCCGCGCGGGCCCCGGACGGGGCGCGATCGGTCGGGCACGCCACGTGCCGATCGGCCCGCGCGGCATGTGGCACTGTCCCGGCGGCTGGTCAGCGGCGGCTCCGCCGGGGCATGATGCAGCACATGTCGCGCAAAGCCCCGGAATCCGACATCGACGAGGACCAGCTGCGGGTCGGCGAGCCCGGTCGGGCCGCGGCCGGCGTCAAGGGCGTGCTGGTCTCGCTGCAGCGCAGCTGGGAGCAGATGGGCACGTCCCGCACGATCCGGACGCTGCCGCTGCTCAACCAGCGGTCCGGCTTCGACTGCCCGGGCTGCGCGTGGCCCGACCCGCAAGAGGCCGACGGCGACAAGCGCAAGATGGCCGAGTTCTGCGAGAACGGTGCGAAGGCGGTGGCCGAGGAAGCCACCACCCGCCGGGTGGACCCGGAGTTCTTCGCCCGGCACAGCGTCGCCGAGCTCGCCGACCGCACCGACTACTGGCTGGGCCAGCAGGGCAGGCTCACCCACCCGGTGATCAAGCGGGAGGGCGATGCGCACTACCGGCCGGTGGAGTGGGCCGAGGCGTTCCGGGTGATCGCCGAACAACTGCGCGCGCTGGAGTCGGCGGACGAGGCCGCCTTCTACACCTCCGGGCGCACCAGCAACGAAGCCGCGTTCCTGTACCAGCTGCTGGTGCGCAGCTACGGCACCAACAACCTGCCGGACTGCTCGAACATGTGCCACGAGTCGTCCGGTTCCGCGCTGACCGAGACGATCGGCATCGGCAAGGGATCGGTGTCGCTGTCCGATGTGGAGCACGCCGATCTCGTGCTGGTCGTCGGGCAGAACCCGGGGACCAACCACCCGCGGATGCTGTCCTCGCTGGAGAAGGTCAAGCAGCGCGGCGGGAAGATCATCGCGGTCAACCCGCTGCCGGAGACCGGGCTGATGCGGTTCAAGAACCCGCAGAACGCACGTGGTGTGGTCGGCAATGGCACCGAGCTGGCCGACGAGTTCGCGCAGATCCGCATCGGCGGTGACCTGGCGCTGTTCCGCGCGCTGAACGCGCTGCTGCACCGGTCCGGCGCGCTGGACCGCGAGTTCATCGACGAGTACTGCCACGGCTACGACGAGTTCACCGCCTCGCTGGGCGAGATCGACTGGGACGAGGTCACCGAGCAGACCGGCCTGGAGCGGGCGCAGATCGAGCGCATCGCCGAGATGCTGGCCGGTTCGGAGCGCACCGTGGCCTGCTGGGCGATGGGGCTGACCCAGCACAAGCACGGTGTCGCCACGATCCGCGAGGTCGTGAACACGCTGCTGCTGCGCGGGATGATCGGCAAACCGGGTGCCGGTGTGTGCCCGGTGCGCGGCCACTCCAACGTGCAGGGCGACCGCACGATGGGCGTCTGGGAGAAGATGCCGGAGTCGTTCCTGGCCGCGCTGGATGCGGAGTTCGGCATCTCCGCTCCCCGCGAGCACGGTCTGGACACAGTGGACGCGATCCGCGCGATGCGGTCCGGCGGTGTTCGAGTTTTCCTCGGCATGGGCGGCAATTTCGTCTCCGCCACTCCGGACACCGAGGCGACCGCGCAGGCGTTGCAGGACTGCGAGCTCACGGTGCAGGTGTCCACCAAGCTCAACCGCTCGCACGTGGTCCCGGGGCGCACCGCGCTGATCCTGCCCACGCTGGGGCGCACCGAGCGCGATGTGCAGGACAGCGGCGAGCAGTTCGTGACCGTCGAGGACTCGATGTCGGTGGTGCACGCCTCGCGCGGCAGGCTGGCCCCCGCCTCGGACGAGCTGATCTCCGAGGTGGCGATCGTGTCCCGGCTGGGCCGCGAGCTGCTCGGCGACGAGCACCCGGTCCGCTGGGCGTCCTTCGAGCGCGACTACGACGCGATCCGCGAGCACATCGCCCACGTGGTTCCCGGCTGCGCGGACTACAACGCCCGCGTGCGCGAGCCGGACGGGTTCGTGCTGCCGCACCCGCCGCGGGACAGCCGCACCTTCCCCACCGCCACCGGCAAGGCGAACTTCACCGTGAACAGCGCCGAACCACTGCGGGTCCCGGAAGGCAGGCTGCTGCTGCAGACGCTGCGCAGCCACGACCAGTACAACACCACGATCTACGGGCTCTCCGACCGCTACCGCGGCATCGAGGACGCGCGGCGCGTGGTGCTGGTCAACGCCGAGGACATCAGCGCGCTCGGGTTCACCGACGGCGATCCGGTGGACGTCGTCTCGGAGTGGACGACGGCCGAGGGGGACCTGCAGGAGCGCCGGGCCAAGCGGTTCCGCCTGGTGGCGTTCCCGACAGCGCGCGGCTGCGCCGCGGCCTACTACCCGGAGGCCAACCCGCTGGTGGCGCTGGACTCGGTCGCCGAGAAGTCGAACACCCCGGTGTCCAAGGCGATTCAGGTGCGCTTCGAACCGGCCTGACCCTCAGGATCGGACCTGCGCGGCGAAGGCCGGGTGCGGATCCGCGACGAGCACGAACCGGCCGTCGGCGGAGGTCCGCGCCCGGCTGATCCGCGGCAGCGACCCCCAGCTGAACGGGAGCACCGCGGCGAGGACGGCGGCGAACCCGCCGAGCAGCGGCACACCCAGCACCGCGGACTGCTCGCCGGTGCTCACCCGGATCAGCAGCGCCACGGCGATCGAGACCAGCCCGCCGCCCAGCAGCAGCAGCGCGAGCCCGAGCAGCGCTGATCGCCGCCTTGCGCAGCTGCGGCACAGCGGCCAGCCGCGCACCCGGGTGACCTGCACCTGCCGGGCGCGCTCACCCGCCCGCGCGGCCATGCCGAGCACGTTGGCGTTCAACACCCGGCTCCCCTGCACCTGCGCGCGGGACTGCACCGCGAAGTCCGCCGACCGCACCGCGGGCCGGCCGTGCGCCGCGCAGGCCGCGGGCAGGTTGCCCGCGACCGCCGCGGATTCCGCAGGGATGCGCACCTCGTCACCGGCCATGGCACTCCCGCCCCACGACGAACCAGGACGTTCCGGCCGGGTCGCCGCAGCCGCGCACGACGGGCCCGCGCGGTGTAGCCGGGCCCGAGCCCGTCCGGTGCGCCGGTTCCGCGGCTCATGAGCGGTCCTGTTCGTCGAACGGCTTCTGCTCGTCGTCCTGGACGAACGCCTTGTTCGTCTCCTGCAAACCTTCCTTCACCGCGGGAATCGCGTCGCCCGGCCCGGGGGCGAGATGCCCGAGGTCAGCGGAGAAGGCGCTGCGGACCACGTTCTGCCCGTCGGTGAACCCCTTGCCGAGCTTCTCGTCCACAGTGGAGGCCAGATCGCCCACCCGGGACCCTCCAGGAATCGATACGGGTCCACGGAAGTCTGCCTCCTGGCGATGTTTGCGGTCCCGACGCACACCGGGACCGGCGTCCACTCAGGACTGGAAGAGCTGGGTGACCTTGAGGGCGAGTTCGTACACGCCGTAGGCGAACGGCACGCCCACCCACACCCAGGCGAACACCAGTAGCGCGGTCCGGTTCACCGGGCACCTCCTGCGTCCAGCGGTTCGTGGTGCCGGGAATGCACCGGGCGCACCAGCTCATTGGCGACGAAACCGACCGCCAGCAACCCGATCATCACCGACAGCGAGGTCGCGTACAGCGCGGGCCCGGTCTCGCCCGCGGCCGTGCCGGCATCGGCGAAGGCGTTCACGATCAGCGGGCCGGCGACCCCGGCCACCGACCAGGCGGTGAGCAGCCGCCCGTGGATGGCACCGACCTGGAAACTGCCGAACAGGTCCTTGAGGTACGCCGGGATGGTGGAGAACCCCGCGCCGTAGAAGGACAGGATCAGCGTCGCGCACACCGCGAACAGCAGGATCCCGGAGTCCCCGACCAGCAGGATGCCCAGGTACAGCAGGATCCCGCCGCCCAGGTAGAGCCGGTAGATGTTCTTGCGCCCCACCACGTCCGAGACCGACGACCACACGAACCGGCCGAGCATGTTGGTCAGCGACAGCAGCGCGACGAACCCGGCCGCCGAACTCGCCGCCACCGGCGTCGCGGTTCCGGCGAAGAAGTCCACGATCATCGGCGCGGCCTTCTCCAGGATGCCGATACCCGCGGTCACGTTGCAGCACAGCACGATCCACAGCAGCCAGAACTGCGGCGTGCGCAGCGCAGTGCGGGCCGAGACCCGGATCCCCTGCTGCGCACCGGTGGCCTCCGGCGCCGCACCCGGCGGCCGCCAGTCGGCCGGGGGCACCCGGATCAGCAGCACGCCCAGCGACATGAACACCGCGTACACCACGCCGTGCACCAGGAAGGACAGCGCGATACCGGAGTTGTCCGAGCCGAACGAGGTGAGCATCTGCTCCGACCACGGCGAGGCGATCAGCGCACCGCCGCCGAAACCCATGATCGCGATACCCGCCGCCATGCCCGGGCGGTCCGGGAACCACTTGATCAGCGTGGAAACCGGTGAGATGTAACCGATCCCGAGCCCGACACCACCGATGACGCCGTACCCGAGCACGACCAGCCAGTACTGTCCGAGCGCTACTCCCAGCGCCGATACCAGGAATCCCGCGGAGAAGCAGCTGGTGGACACCGCCATCGCCCAGCGCGGACCGCGCCGTTCGACGACCGTGCCACCGGTGGCCGCGGAGAGTCCGAGCATGACGATCGCCAGCTGGAACGGCAGGGCGCTGAGCGTTCCGGACAGCCCCAGCGCGTCCTCCAGGGCCGGTTTGAACACGCTCCACGCGTAAACCTGGCCGATCGACAGGTGCACCGCCAGCGCCGCGGGAGGCACCAGCCACCGGTTCCAGTCCGGCGGCGCCACCGTCCGCGCCGGAGTGAGCAGGCCCGACACCACTGCACCCTCCAAGGGTGGGTTCCAAAGGTCGGCTGAGCATACTGTGTACCTACCCGGCGGCACGAGAGCCGATTTCCATCCCGCCGGAACCGGAACCGCGACGGGGAGGAGGCCGTTGATGGGACGCGTGACGGTGCGGCGCCCGGTCGTCCGGATCGCCGCCGCCGGTTCCCGCACCCGCCCGGATTCGCTGGCGGCCGAGGAACCGATGGAGATCCGGGTCAACGGCCGCGCGCTGTCGGTCACCATGCGCACACCGGGCCACGATGTCGAGCTGGCGCACGGATTCCTGCTCACCGAAGGCGTCGTCGCCGACCGCGACCAGGTGGCCACGGCCCGCTACTGCGACAGCCCGGGCCCCGACGGGCGCAACACCTACAACGTGCTCGACGTCATGTTGGCGCCGGGCGTCGCCCCGCCGGACACCTCGGTGGAGCGCAACTTCTACACCACGTCGTCGTGCGGGGTGTGCGGCAAGGCCGCGTTGGACTCGGTGCGCCTGCGCACCGATCACCCGCCGGAGAACGACCCGGTTCAGCTCACCGCCGGAACGGTCGCGCGACTGCCCGACCTGCTGCGCGACGCGCAACGCGTGTTCGACTCCACCGGCGGGCTGCACGCAGCCGGCCTGTTCGACGACACCGGCCGCGCGCTGGTGGTGCGCGAGGACGTCGGTCGGCACAACGCGGTGGACAAGGTGCTGGGCTGGGCGCTGCTGGACCGGCGAATCCCACTATCGGGATGTGTGCTCATGGTGTCCGGCCGGGCATCCTTCGAGCTGGTGCAGAAGGCGGCGATGGCCGGGGTGCCCGCGCTGTGCGCGGTCTCGGCCCCCTCGTCGCTGGCCGCCGATCTGGCCGAGGAGCAGGGCATGACGCTGGTCGGCTTCCTGCGGGGCGAGTCGATGAACATCTACACCCGGGCGGACCGCATCGTGAACGACATCACTTGAGCACGGCGATTCGCGTTGGTCCCAGCGCCGGTACCTTGGCAGCATGTGCGGCGTCGCGCTCCGTAGTGGGCACATCGCCAACCGCCGCCGGTGAGTAGCAGACCTGGGAAGCTGGAGGACGCATGCGTCACGGCGACTCGGGCGAGAGTCGTTTCCTGAGCCGACGCAGCGTCCTCAGCGCTGGGGTGGCGGGCGCTGCGGCGCTGGGCCTCGGGCTCAGCGGCGACGCCGCGTCGCTGCCGCTGGAGAAGGTCGAGCCGCTGGCCAACCGCACGAACGTCTCGGTCGAGCAGGTGTATTCGCAAGCCCGCCGCCGCGACGTGGATCTCGTCACGATGTATCCGGAAGGTGTTGCGCCACAGCATCTTCCAGTGTGCTTGATGCTGCACGGCAGGTTCGGGGACGCCCGCAAGTCCGTCGGCGCGCTGCCGTCCTGGCTGACCAACTCGGTGCACCGCGGCCGGATTCCGCCCTACGTGTTCCTCGCGGTCGACGGCGGCGGCAACAGCTACTGGCACGACCGCGGCGGCGACGACCCGATGCAGATGCTGCTGGACGAGGTACCGAGCTGGCTGGTGGAACGCGGTCTCGGCGGTCCGCACGGCGAGCCGGCCGCGGCCGCGGGCATCTCGATGGGCGGGTTCGGCGCCCTGCTGTACACCCGCCAGCGCATCGCCGACGGGCACCCGCCCACGGCCACCGCCGTCGTCTCCCCCGCGCTGATCACCGACTGGGGTCGGATGCGCAAGCGGCGGGCCTTCGCCAACGCGCAGGAGTGGGCGGCGATGGACCCGCTGCGGCACGTCGACGAACTCGGCGACGTGCCGCTCGGCGTGTGGTGCGGCACGAACGACCGGTTCATCGACGGCACCCGCGAGTTCATCCGCCGCGCGGACCCGAAGGTGGCCTCGACCACGCCCGGCGGGCACAACAGCAGGTACTACCGCAAGGCGCTGCCCGAACTCGTCAACTTCGTCGGCGATGAGCTGGCGGACTCGGCCGAGCCGGAAGCCGCAGCCGCGCGCTGAATCCCGGCCCGCGCGGGCCGGCTCACACCGACCGCAACCGGCCGGCCGCCCCGGTGGCGGCGGGGCGCGGGATGTCGTCGAACCGGTCGGTCAGCGGCACCGAGCCGTACAGCACCCAGCGCAGCGCCGCAGGCCAGGGCCCGTAACCGGCTTCCGTGTCCAGCCGGGCCCCGTCCAGGATGCTGTCCACCTCGACGTGCAGGGCATCGGCCATGCCGCGCACCTCGTGCATCGCCAGCTCCGGATCGCCGGTGCCGGCCACCAGCCGGGTGAGCCCGGCCACGCGGCGCACCGCTGCGGTGCCGATCGCACACGGCGCAGGCGGCGAGACGAGCAGCACGCGGTCGGCGCGCGGCCAGCGCTCCTCCGCGGTCGCCGCGTGGTGCAGCCACAGCCCGGCCCCGTCCGCGTGCGCGGCGACGACGAACTCCATCCCATCCGGGACCAGGGACATCCGCTCGCGCAGCACCGGCAACCAGTCGTGCAGCCGCGGCCGGGACGGCAGCTGGACCACGTCGACAACCAGCCCGAGCTCACGCAGCTGGTTGTCCAACCAGCGCTGCCAGTGCCACGGGCCCGCCGTACCGTGCACCAGCAGGACGTGCATCTCGGTCATGACGCGGTCCTCCCCGTCCCGCCGCAGTTGTACTCACCGGCAATGATCGTCCAACAACGTCCGGTCCGCATGCGACGGAGGTCGATTCCCCGGCACGGGCCCACATCCGGTGGTTCAATTCGGACATGCGGGTTTCGCGACGCGGCATGCTCGCCGGCGCCGGTTCGCTCGCCGGACTGGGGTTGCTCGGCGGCGCGGGAGCACTGCTCGACGTGCTGCCCGGCGGCTCCGGTCTGCGCTCCGCGCTGGGCCTGACCGGCGATGACGGCACCGTTCCGGATGTGCGACCGGGGACCCTGGACTTCCACCGCCGCTACAGCACCGCCCGCGGGGCCGAAGTGGACCTGATGGTGACGGCACCTCCCGATGTCCGGCCGGACGCGCTGCCGGTGTGCCTGGCGCTGCACCCGCTGCGCTCCTCAGCCCGCGGACTGGCCGATCTCGGGCTCCCCCAATTCGTCACCGACGCCGCGATCCGGCGCGCGACCGGACCGTTCGCGGTGGTGGCACCGGACGGCGGGCAGCACTTCTGGTACGACGCCGGAGACGGCGCCGACCCGCAGGCCATGCTGCGCGATGAACTCCCCGGCTGGCTCGACGAACTGGGGCTGGCGTTGCCCACCGCCGTCCTGGGCATGTCCATGGGCGGGTTCGGGGCACTCGGTTACGCGCACGAGCGAATGGAGACCGGAGCGCCGCTAGCGGCGACCGCCGCGATGTCGCCCGCGCTGTTCGCGCACTGGGAGAGCCTCAACCGGCAGCACGCCGCTCCGGCGAAGGAGATCTGGGCCGCGAACGATCCGCTGCAGCACCCGGACCGGCGAGTCGGCCGCACGCTCGGTGTCTGGTGCGGGACCGCCGACCGCTTCTACGAGAACTCGCGGATCATCGCCCAGCTCGCGAAGGCCGAACTGGCCTCGTTCGAACCGGGCGGGCACAACGCCGGCTACTGGCGGCGCATCCTGCCGGACGTGGTCGACTTCATCGGCGGACACCTGCGCCGTTGACCGGCTGGAGCAGAGCTCACGTGACCGGGAGACGGGACAGGTGCTCCTTCCAGGGGGACCGCCACTCCACCGATCAACCCGCGCCGCGGGCCCGTCCCGGGCACCTGCTCAACCGGGTCAGGCCGACTTGTCCCTGCGTTCCCGACGGGCCGCCTGCCGCGCCACGATGGTGGGGTTGACGTTCTCCCGGACGGTCTGCTCGGTGATCACGACCTTGGCCACGTCCTCGCGGCTCGGGATGTCGTACATGACCGGCAGCAGGACCTCTTCCAGGATCGCGCGCAGGCCGCGAGCACCCGTGCCGCGCAGGATCGCCTGGTCGGCGATGCCCTCCAGCGCGGTCTTGGTGAACTCCAGCTCGACGTTGTCCAGCTCGAACAGCCGCTTGTACTGCTTGACCAGCGCGTTGCGCGGCTCGGTGAGGATGCTGACGAGCGAGTCCTTGTCCAGGTTCGTCACGCTCGCCACGGTGGGCAGCCGGCCGATGAACTCCGGGATCAGCCCGTACTTGATGAGGTCCTCGGGCATCACGTCGGCGAAGTGGTCGGCGGTGTCGGCGTCGCTCTTCGACCGCAGATCGGCGCCGAAACCGACGCTGTGCTTGCCGACCCGCTCCTCGACGATCTGCTCCAGACCGGCGAAGGCGCCGGCCACGATGAACAGCACGTTCGTCGTGTCGATCTGGATGAACTCCTGGTGCGGGTGCTTGCGCCCGCCCTGCGGCGGCACGCTCGCGGTGGTGCCCTCCAGGATCTTCAGCAGCGCCTGCTGCACGCCCTCACCGGAGACGTCCCGGGTGATCGACGGGTTCTCGCTCTTGCGCGCGATCTTGTCGACCTCGTCGATGTAGATGATGCCGGTCTCGGCGCGCTTGACGTCGTAGTCGGCCGCCTGGATCAGCTTGAGCAGGATGTTCTCGACGTCCTCACCGACGTAGCCGGCCTCGGTGAGTGCCGTGGCGTCGGCGATCGCGAACGGGACGTTGAGCATCTTGGCCAGCGTCTGCGCGAGGTAGGTCTTACCGCAGCCGGTCGGGCCGAGCATGAGGATGTTGGACTTGGCCAGCTCCACGGCTTCTTCGGTGCGGCTCTCCCGCTGCTCACCGGCCTGGATGCGCTTGTAGTGGTTGTAGACCGCCACTGACAGGTTGCGCTTGGCCGGGCTCTGCCCGATGACGTACTGATCGAGGAACTCGTGGATCTCGGCCGGTTTGGGCAGCTCGTCGAGTTTGACGTCGCCCGCTTCGGCGAGTTCCTCCTCGATGATCTCGTTGCAGAGACCGATGCACTCATCGCAGATGTACACGCCGGGGCCGGCGATGAGTTTCTTGACCTGCTTCTGGCTCTTCCCGCAGAAGGAGCACTTCAGCAGGTCGCCGCCGTCACCGATACGTGCCATGCCCGCTGACCCGTCCCCTCCGGCACACCATCCGGCAGTGCGCCTGACCGTTCGTCCTCGTCGACGGTACCTGCCATTCCCCGCGTTCGGGGAGGCTCGCAGTTCCCGCCACCCGTCGAGCGCAGTGTGACCAGCGTTGCGCCCGATCTGCCGGAAGCACCCGGCCGGGCGTGGCGGGCGTTGGCCGCCGCCCGGCCGAGCTCCAACCCTAGCCCGTCCGAGCCAGCCCGTTCACCTGCTTTCCGCGACCGCCGGCGTCGTGTCGCGGGCCCATCCCATCCCGGCGGAGGGGGCGGACCGCGGTCGGCGGTGCGCGGCGCGGGGTGTCAGGACTGCTGCGCCGACAGCTTCCGGTACGGCAGCACCTCGTCGATGATGCCGTACTCGGCGGCCTGTTCGGCGGTGAGGATCTTGTCCCGGTCGATGTCCTCGCGCACCTGCTCCTTGGTGCGGTTGGTGTGCGTGGCCAGCGTCGACTCCAGCAGATCGCGCATCCGCTGGACCTCGGCGGCCTGGATCTCCAGGTCGGAGACCTGGCCGTAGATCCCCTCGACCGCGGGCTGGTGGATGAGCACCCGGGAGTTCGGCAGCGCCATGCGCTTGCCCTTGCTGCCCGCGGCCAACAGCACCGCAGCGGCCGAGGCGGCCTGGCCCAGGCAGATGGTGCGCACGTCCGGGCGGACGTACTGGATGGTGTCGTAGATGGCCATCAGCGCGGTGAACGAACCACCGGGCGAGTTGATGTACATCTGGATCTCGCGGTCCGGGTCGTCGGACTCCAGGAACAGCAACTGCGCCATGACGTCGTTGGCCGACGCGTCGTCGACCTGGACGCCGAGGAACACGATGCGCTCCTCGAACAGCTTGTTGTACGGATTGGACTCCTTGACGCCGTACGCGGTGCGCTCGACGAACGAGGGCAGCACGTACCGGGACTGCGGAGGCTGGAACGAGCTCACGGCGGGTGTCTCCTCTTGGCTTGGTCCGGACGTGGCGGTCATGCGCGCGGCAGGTTCGCGGCGGAGGCGATGTGGTCGATGAACCCGTATTCCAGCGCCTCGCTCGGGGCGAACCAGCGGTCGCGGTCCGAATCGGAGATGATCTTCTCGACGGTCTGCCCGGTCTGCTCGGCGATCAGCTCGGCCATCTCCTGCTTGTGCTTGGAGAACATCTTGGCCTGGATCTCGATGTCGGAGGCCGTACCGCCGAGGCCCGCGGAGGGCTGGTGCATCATGATCCGCGCGTGCGGCAGCGCGAACCGCTTGCCCTTGGCGCCCGCGGACAGCAGGAACTGCCCCATGGACGCGGCCATGCCCATCGCGACCGTCGCGACGTCCGGCTTCACCAGCTGCATCGTGTCGTAGATGGCCATACCGGCCGTCACCGAGCCGCCCGGTGAATTGATGTAGAGCGAAATGTCCCGGTCCGGGTCCTCCGCCGCCAGCAGCAGCAGCTGCGAGCAGATCTGGTTGGACATCGAGTCCTCGACCTGGGAGCCGAGGACGATGATGCGCTCTCGCAGCAGCCGCTCGTAAACCGAGTCGTTGAGCGAGAGCCCGCCCGCCTCCGTCCGCATGGACGGCGACTGCGCGTCGGACGCCGGAACAGTCAGGTGCTGCGTCACGTCTCCCTGCCTTCCCCCGCAATGGGCCTTTTCCACTGGGGTCACTTTCACCGGCGGCGAACCACTTCCACTGTGGACTCGCTGGGACGTCCGCCAGGCGCGGTGACTCCCGCCGGTGCTCTGCTTTCCCGCTTGGGCTCCTGCTCGCCTGTCGGGTGATCCGCTACAACCGACCCTAACGAACGTGGGCGGCACCAGCTTCCCAGTACCGCCCACGTTCGCTCAGAGCATGCGCATCACTATGTCACCGCGCGGGGATCACTCCGATTTGGTCGCCCCCGGCTTCGTGGCGTCGGCGTCCGCAGCGTCCGAGCCCGCGGCGTCCGAATCGGCGGCGTCCGAGTCGGCGACCTCCACGACCTCGGATTCGACCGTCTCCGGCTGCCCGCCCTCGTCGGACTCCTCGGGGCCGAACAGCTCATCGAGGTCGAGCGCGTTGCCCTGCGCATCGGTCACCGTGGCCTGCCGCACGACCGAGAACAGCGCCTTGCTGCGCCGCACGTCCGCGTACAGCGCGCCGAGCTGGCCGGACTGCTGGGCCTGCTGGACGAACTGGTCCGGGCTCATGCCGTACTGCTGCGCCTGGTAAATGATCCGCTCGGTGAGCTCGTTGTCCGACACCGAGATGTCGTTGGCGTCCGCGATGGTGTCCAGCACCAGCTGGACGCGGACGGCCTTCTCCGCCTCCTGGCGGGTCTCGGCGTCGAACTCCTCGCGGGTCTGGCCCTGGCTCTGCAGGTGCTGCTGGAACTGCTGCTCGTCGTGGTCGAACGAGTGCACCGCGTCGTGCTCGCGGACCTCGATCTCGGACTCGACGACCTTCTCCGGCAGCGGGACCTCGGTGGTCTCCAGCAGCGCGTCCAGGATCTTGTCCCGGGCTTCCACGCCCTGCTGCATCTTCTTGACCTTGCCGAGCCGCTCGCGCAGGTCCGCGACGAGCTCGTCAGCCGTGTCGAACTCGCTGGCCATCTCGGCGAACTCGTCGTCCACCTCCGGCAGCTGGCGCTCCTTGACGGAGTTCAGCGTGACCGTCACCTCGGCCTCGCGGCCGGCGTGCTCACCGGCCACCAGCTCCGTGGTGAAGTTCTTGGTCTCGCCCTCGCTCGCGCCGGTCAGCGCGTCGTCGATGCCGTCGATGAGCTGCCCGGAGCCGATCTCGTAAGACAGACCGCTGGTCTTGGCCTCCTCGACCTCTTCGCCGTCGACCGTGGCCGACAGGTCGATGCTGACGAAGTCGCCGTCCTGGGCCGGGCGCTCGACACCGGTGAGGGTGCCGAACCGGGCCCGCAGGTTGTCGAGCTGCTCGGTCACCTCCTCCTCGGTGACCTCGACGTCGTCCACGCTCACCGACAGGTCGTCGAACGCGGGAACGGTGATCTCGGGGCGGACGTCGACCTCGGCGGTGAACGCGATCTCGTCCCCGTCCTCGATCTTGGTCACCTCGATGTCGGGGCGGCTGAGGGTACGCACCTCGGTGCCGTTGACCGCCTCCATGTACTTCGCCGGGACCGCTTCGTTGACGACCTCGTTGAGCACGGGTTCCCGACCGATGCGGCTCTCCAGCACCCGAGCCGGGACCTTGCCGGGGCGGAAGCCCGGGATGCGGACCTGCTGGGCGAGTGCTTTGTACGCGCGGTCGAAGTTCGGCTTGAGCTCGTCGAACGGCACCTCGACGTTGATCCGGACGCGCGTCGGGCTCAGGTGCTCGACGGTGCTCTTCACGTGGTCTCCTAGTGCGAACGTGCTTGACTCCCGGCGGTGCCTGGCGGGCGCGGCACGCGGCCACGTCGCCGATGTGCCGGGCTGACCTCTGAGTCTATTGCTTCCACCCCGAGCAGGTGGGCCGGGGTTGCCGGTGCCGGACCTCCCGGACGGGCACCGACCTCGTCGTACCCGTTCTGCGCACCCGGCACTCCCGGCCACGGCACTGCCCCCGCCGGGCGTGCTTGAGTGGCGGTATGCACGCCACCGCACCCACCTGCTCCGCGCTGTCCGCCCAGCTGGCCGAGCCGCTACCCGGGACCGCGGCGCCCGCCGCGGCGTGGCTGTGCCTGGAGCAGCCGGGGCCGTGGGGGCGCGAGGGACTCACCGACAGCCACCTGGACCCCGAGCTGGGGCGCGAGCTCACCCGGCGCACCGAGGGCACGGGCGTGCGCGTGCAGCTCATCCGCCGGCCCGGGAGGCACGCGGACACGGAGCCGGCGGCACCCCGCGAGGTGCTGCTGGCGCACACCGGTCCCGGCGCCGGCTGGCTGCGCCGCAGCAGCACCCGCAAGCCGGGCGAGCTGCTGGACCTGGACTTCTCCCGCATCGCAGCGGGCGAGCACGACGGGTGGGGGTACGCGGACGCAGACCCGCGGCTGCTGGTCTGCACGAACGGCCGCCGGGACCGCTGCTGCGCACTCCTGGCCCGCCCGCTGCTCGACGAGCTCGGCGACGACGACCGGGTGTGGGAGAGCACGCACACCGGCGGGCACCGGTTCGCCCCGGCTGGTGTGCTGCTGCCCAGCGGTTACGCCTACGGGCGGCTCGACGCGGACACCGCGATCCGGGCGTTGGACGGGGCCGCTGACCGGACGGTGGAGCTCACCGGGTGCCGGGGCCGCTCCAGCTGGCCGGCGGGCGGGCAGGCCGCCGAGCTCGCAGTGCGCGAACGCACCGGCGAGCGGGGCATCGACGCGCTGCGGGTGCGCGCGACCGGGCCCGAGCGGTTCACCGTCGAGCACACCGACGGCCGCCGCTGGCGGGTCTCGGTCCGCGAACACCGGCTCGAACCGCCCCGGCCGAACAGCTGCGGCAAGGATCCCGCGCTACCGGAGGCGGTGTCGGTCACCGCCGTCACCGCGTGATCACCCGCCGGACTCACCGGGTCGGGGTCACCGCGGTGACGATGTCCTCGCCGGTCCCGGCGCTCCCGTCCTCCGGGCCGGGCAGCCAGAACGAGACCCCGATCAGGGACGCGGCGATCGCACCGAGGGCCGCGCACACCGCCACCGCGGGAACGCGGTTCCGGCGGCCACTGTTCGCAGGTTGCACAGGGGAGGAATCGGTCGGTGCGCTCCGCGCGTTAGCGGGCACCGGCGCGGGTGTGCGGCGGGACACCGGTCGCTCGCCCGCGCGGGCGAGCGACCGGTCGCGACGTCGGGGTGGCGGGATTTGAACCCACGACCCCTCGCACCCAAAGCGAGTGCGCTACCAAACTGCGCCACACCCCGTCCGACGTGCGCAGCACCCGGGCGTCCGGGTGCGTGGCGATGAGCCTATCGCGACCGGTTAGGGTGGGGCACGCAAGGTCAACCGAACGCCGTCGGCCGGGCGAACGCCGCCGGGTGGCCCGCGACACGGGGGATTCCCCCGCTGCGGGAGCTCTCCGGTAGGGTCCGGGGCGATCGGTTCGATCAAGCACGCGGGCGTAGCTCAATGGTAGAGCCCCAGTCTTCCAAACTGGCTACGCGGGTTCGATTCCCGTCGCCCGCTCCGCACGGCAGGCCCGTGCTCCCGTCCCGGGGGCGCGGGCCTGCTCATGTTCCCGCCCGATCGCCACCACCACGGCGCGGCACGTCGACCGCTTCCCGGCACCGAGCGGAGGTCAAGTGCGCCGCATCGAATACAAGTGGCTAGTCGGAATCACCTTCGTGCTCGGCCTGATCATGCAGATCCTGGACGTCACGATCCTCAACGTCGCGCTGGCCACCCTCGGCCGGGAGTTCGACGTCGGCGAGGCGACGCTGCAATGGGTGCTGACCGGGTACGTGGTCAGCCTGGCGGTGTTCATCCCGTCGGCCGGCTGGATCGCCGACCGCTTCGGCAGCAAGCGCACCTTCCAGACGGCCGTCGTCGTGTTCACCCTCGCCTCGGTGTTGTGCGGGGCGGCCACCGAGATGTGGGTGCTCATCGCCGCACGCGTGCTGCAGGGCGTCGGCGGCGGGATGCTCGTGCCGGTCGGGCAGGCGATGCTCTTCCGCGCGTTCCCGACGCACGAGCGCGCGAAGGCCGGCGCCGTGCTGGCCATCCCCACCACCGTCGCGCCCGCGCTCGGACCGGTGCTGGGCGGGGTGCTCGTCGAGCACGCCAGCTGGCGGTGGATCTTCTTCATCAACGTGCCGGTGGGAGCGCTGGCCCTGCTGTGCACCGTGCTGTTCCTGCGCGAGGAGCCGCGGTCGGAGCCGGGTAGGTTCGACCTGCCGGGGTTCCTGCTCGCCGGAGGCGGGCTGGCGACCCTGCTGTTCGGACTGGACCGCGTCGCCCACCTCGGCTGGTCGGACGTGCAAGTCACCGCCTCGCTGGCGGTGTCGGCGGTGCTGCTGGCCGCCCTGGTGCGCCGCGAGCTGGCCGTGCGCGCGCCGGTGCTGGACGTGCGGCTGCTCGGCGAGCGGATGTTCGCGGCCGGCAACGCGGTGCTGATGTGCCAGATGGGCACGTTGTTCGGCGTGGTGTTCCTCGTCCCGCTGTACCTGCAGGACGTGCGCGCGATGCCACCGTCGGCGGCCGGCCTCGTGCTCATGCCGCAGGCGCTGAGCATGCTGCTGGTGACCCAGGTGGTCGGCGCGCTGTACCCGCGGATCGGCCCGAAACGCCTGCTGCTGGCCGGTTTCGGGCTGCAAGCGGTCCTCGTGCTCGGTTTCCGGCTGAGCACGGCGGGAAGTCCGGTGTGGCTCCTCGTCTGCCTGCTGGTCGGGCAAGGCGTGGCGATGGGACTGCTCACCACCCCGGTGCAGACCGCGACGTTCGCCCGGATCGGACCGGCGCAGCTCGGCCAGGCCAGCTCGATGTTCAACGCGGGGCGCCAGGTCGGCACCGCGTTGGGCACGGCTGTCGTGGCCACCGTGCTCGCCGCGTTCCCGGATTCCTCCACTGTGGATTCCGGGGCCGCCTACGGCGCGGCACTGCTGGCTCCGCTCGGATTCGCCCTGCTCGGATTCGCGATTTCGCTGCGGGTGCGCGACTCCGACGCCGCGCCGACGATGCGCGCGGACCCGGCCGAGGAGCACGCGCCGCCGGGTGAACCTGTCCACGCGGGAACCGTGAGATAGCTCAACCTCGCCCCAATCGCGCCGAAGCCGGTGCAGTATGTGTGGGGTGACCGACACGCCGCACGCCGATCAGGTCCGCAACCACGCCCGCTGGCGCCCGGGGTGGTACGCCGGGCGTACGAGCTACGCGTGGCTGCTGCCGCTGGCCACCCAGCCCGGACTGCGCAACCTGGTCAACGAGTACCAGTACGCCCTCCGCGACCTCCCCGGTTTCGATCTCGTCCCGCTGGAGTGGATGCACGTCCTGCTCCAGGAGGTCGGATTCACCGACGAGGTCGACGAGGACCGCATCGATCCGCTGCTGGCCGCGGCGCGCGAACGCCTCAGCAGCACTCCCCCGCTGACCCTGGCCTTCCACCACGCGGTGGTGCTGCCGGAATCGCTCGCGCTGCCCGCGGAGCCGCAGACGAACGTCCGGGAGCTGCGCACCGCGGTGCGCGGCGCCACGGCGGAGATCACCGGTGAGGCGTCGCTGCCGCCGGAACCGGAGGACGTCGACCAGCACGTGTCCCTCGCGCACTCGACGACCGAGGGCCCGGCCATCTTCGCCATCGCCACGCTCAACGGCACCGTCGTGGAGCCGATCACCGCCAAGGTCGACTCGCTGTCGCTGGTGCGGCTCAACCGGGATCACTCCTGCTCGGAGTGGGAGACGATCGCGGAGGTACCGCTCGGCGGATGATCCGCTGCCGCCCGTGCGGGCAGGTACCGTCGGGAGCACGGATCGGGCGAGAACCGCCCGGACGCCCGACGGCGACGGGAGGACGGCATGACCGCGCTGATCGTCATCGCGATCGCGGCAGCGGTGATCGTGGTCGCGGTCTGGTGGTCGCGCCGCACCGAGGCCGCCCACCGCGCGAAGCAGCTGGAGGACGCCAAGGCCGACGCCCGGCGCTGGGTCGAGCGGCTGGGTGGTCAAGTGCTGAACCTGGTGGGCACGAACGAGGCGGCCAAGCAGGCGCTCGCCGACGCCGCCGAGCGGCACACCGCCGCGGTCTCCCAGCTGGAGCAGGCCGATACCGCGGAGAAGGCCAAGCTCACGACCGATTCGGCGCTGGAAGGCCTCTACTACGCCCGCGCCGCCCGGCTCGCGATGGACATGGACCCGGGCCCGGACCTGCCCGACGTCAACGGCCGCAGCCGGGCGGGCAAGGTCACCGAGCACCGCGAGGTCGAGGTCGAGGGTGAGCGGCAGGTGGCCTCGCCCGAGCCCTCGGAGGCCACTCCGCACTACTACCCGGGCGGCCAGGTCGCCGGACGCCCCGTCCCGGAAGGCTGGTACAGCCAGCCCTGGTGGAAGCCCGCGCTGGTCGCCGGGGCCTGGGGCGTCGGCACGTTCATGCTGACCAGCGCCCTGCTGGGCGGGATGACCGGAGTGCCGGCGGCGGCCGCGGGCGGCGACCCCGCGGGCGGTGACGCCGGCGGCGGTGATCCGGGCGGCGACGGTGGCGACCCGGGCGACGGCGGGGATGCCGGCGACGGCGGGGATTTCGACTTCGACTTCGACCTCGGGTTCTAGAACCCGCGTTCCGCGGTCAGCCCTGGCAGCCGGGGCACCAGTAGAGGTTGCGGCCCGCGAGGTCGACCGTGCGCACCACCGCACCGCAGACCAGGCACGGCATCCCGGCGCGCCGGTAGACGTAGACCTCGCCGCCGTGCCGGTCCTGGCGCGGAGCCCGGCCGGTGGCCTCCGGCTCGTGCTCGGGCCGAACCGTGTCGATCCGCCCGTACCGCACGCCGTGCTCCATCAGCGCCACCAGGTCGTGCCAGGCGGATTCCCACGTCGCCCTGGGTAGCTCCCGACCGGGAGTGCGCGGGTCCAGCCCGTGCCGGAACAGCACTTCCGCGCGGTACACGTTGCCGACCCCGGCCAGCACCTTCTGATCCATCAGCAGCGCGGCGACACTGGTGCGCGACCGCGAGAGGCGTTGCCACGCCGCGTCCGGATCGGCGTCGGCCCGCAGCGGGTCGGGGCCGAGCCGCGCCCGGACCGCCTCGATCTCGCCGCCGTCGAGCAGTTCGCACGCGGTGGGCCCGCGCAGATCGGTCCAGTGGGTCGGCCCGACCACCCGCATCCGGACCTGGCCGCGGGGTTCGGTGACCGGCAGTTCGGCCTCGGTGAACGCGCCGTACAGGCCCAGGTGGACGTGCACGGCCCGCTCGGGCCCGTAGAAGTGGAACAGGTGCTTGCCGTGCGCCTCGGCCCGTTCCAGCACGGAACCGTCCACAGCGGACGCACTCGCGGCGAACCGGCCCTGCGGGCTCAGCACCCGCACGCGGTGACCGGCGAAGCGATCCTGGTGCAGCCGCGCCAAGCGGTGCAGGGTGTGGCCTTCGGGCATCTCGGTCCTCGGATTCGTGTTCAGGCCGGGACGTGCCCGGTCACACGAGGATCCAGAACACCGCGGACCCGGCGAGGTAGACGACCAGGCAGCAGGCCGCCACGATGAGCCCGCGGCGCACCGACGCTGCCCGCTCGCGCACCCGGAACCCAGCCAGCGCCCCGGCGATCACCGAGGCGCAGAGCAGGGCGAAACCGCCCGCGACCAGCCACAACCCGACGCCCAGCAGGCAATCGGGCGTGCGGCAGATCGCCCACTCCCCGCCCACCAGCGACGGGGCCAGGGCGCGCTGGGCGAAGAACAGCGCCAGCACCCCGGCCCCGGTCGCCCCGAACGCGATGAGCGGTGTGAGCAACGCGTTGGCCGGGTGTGCCGAGCGCACGGACTCAGTCCTCGGGCAACGCCGGCGGCGTGCCGGTGTTCTCGTACTCGGTGAGCAGGTCGATGCGGCGCTGGTGGCGGCCGCCCTCGAACTCGGTGCCCAGGAACGCCTCGACGATCCGCTCGGACTCCTCGGTGGTGTGCATCCGGGCGCCGATGCCGGCCAGCAGCGCGTTGTTGTGCTGCCGGGCGAGCTCGGCGGTCTGCACGCTCCACGCCAGGGCGGCGCGAGCACCGGGCACCTTGTTCGCGGCGATCTGCTCGCCGTTGCCGGAACCACCGATCACCAGGCCGAGGCTGCCCTCGTCGGCGACGACCCGGCGGGCCGCCTCCACGCAGAACGGCGGGTAGTCGTCCTCGGCGTCGTAGACGGCCGGGCCGACGTCGGTGACCTCGTGGCCGCGCTCGGCCAGCCACTTCACGAGGTGGTTCTTCAGTTCGAAGCCTGCATGGTCGGAACCTAGATAGACGCGCACGCGAGGCAGTGTGCCAAACCGTTCCGGCGCCCCGCGCACCCTGGTCGACCGGTACGGGCGGGACGATCGGCCGATGACGGACCTGCTGGAACTCGGCGCCGGTGTGCACGCCCGGCGACACGCGGAACTGGACCTGACCACGGGTCTGGTGCTGGGCTCGCGCGCCGCGCTCGTCGTGGACACCCGGGGCGACCTGGCGCAGGGCCGGGACCTGCACACCGCAGTGCGCGGGATCACCGGACTGCCCTGCGTGGTCGTCGTCACGCACGGACACTTCGACCACTGCTTCGGCACCGCCGCGTTCGGTCCGGTTCCGGTGTGGGCGCACGAGCGGTGCCCGGAGTTCCTGGACCGGACCGCCGAGCAGCAGCGCGCGGAGTGGGTGCGACACTACGACGCCTCGGGTGCGCCGGACACCGCCCGAGCGCTGGCCGGGACCCCGCTGATCATGCCGGATCGGCTGGTGGCCGGGAGCGCGGAGCTCGATCTGGGCGGGCGCGCGGTGCACCTGCTGCACCCGGGCCCGGGGCACACCGGGCACGACCTCGCCGTGCACGTGCCGGACGCGGGCGTGCTGTTCGCCGGTGACCTGTTCGAGCAGGGCGCACCACCGGACTTCGAGCACGCGGATCCCGCGCGCTGGCCGGCCAGCCTCGGCCGGCTGCTCGACCTGCGCCCGCGGGTCGTGGTACCCGGGCACGGCGATCCCGCGGGCCCGGCGGACCTCGCCCGCCAGCGCGACGAACTGGCGGTGCTGGCCGAGCTGCACCGCCGGGTTCGCCGCGGGGAGACGACCACCGAGCGGGCCGTACCGCACTCCCCGTTCCCACCGGAGACCACCCGCGCCGCCCTGGCTCGACCGTGACGGGCACTGTGGACACTTCCGTCCACAGCGGACACCGGCTGCGGCACCCGGTTCCGGCGCCGCAGCCGATCGGCGTCATCGCTGGATGGACTTGACTTCGAGGAACTCCTCGATGCCGAACCTGCCGAACTCGCGGCCGTTGCCGGACTGCTTGTAGCCGCCGAACGGCGCGTTCGGGTTGAACCGGCCACCGTTGACGTCGACCTGCCCGGCGCGCAGCTGCTTGGCCACCGACAGCGCCCGCTCCTCGGAACCGAACACCGCGCCGGCCAGGCCGTACTCGGTGTCGTTGGCCAACCGCACGGCCTCCTCCTCGTCCCGGTAGGTCAGGATGGACAGCACCGGCCCGAAGATCTCCTCGCGGGCGATCGTCATGTCCGGGGTGACCTGGTCGAACAGCGTCGGCTGCACGTAGTAGCCCTTGTCGACCGGCGCGTCCGGACCGCCCACGACAGCCCGCGCGCCTTCGTCGATGCCGGTGCGGATGTAGTCCACCACCCGGTCGCGCTGCGCGGCGGAGACCATCGGGCCGATCCGCGTCCCCTCATCGGTCGGGTCGCCCGGCGCGTACTTGCCGACCGCGGCGGCGGCCAGCTCCACGACCCGGTCGTGCTGCGACTCCGGGACAAGCATCCGGCTCAGCGCGTTGCAGCTCTGCCCGCCGTTCGGGAAGCAGCCGGCCACACCGAGCTTGACGGCCTTCTCCAGGTCCGCGTCATCGAGCACCACCGTCGCCGACTTGCCGCCCAGCTCCAGCGCCACCCGCTTGACCGTGCCCGAGGCGACCTCGGAAACCCGGCGACCCGCCCGGGTCGACCCGGTGAACGACACCATGTCCACCCCGGGGTGCGCCGCCAGCGCCTCACCGACCTCCGGTCCGGTTCCGTGCACCATGTTGAACACGCCGGCCGGAACGCCCGCCTCCGCGACGACCTCGGCGAAGATCTCCGAGGTCAGCGGCGCGATCTCGCTCGGCTTGAGCACGACGGTGCAGCCTGCCGCCAGCGCCGGGACCACCTTGGCCACCACCTGGTGCAGCGGGTAGTTCCACGGCGTGATCGCAGCGACCACCCCGATCGGCTCGCGCACCACCAGCGAGTTGCCGACCTCCTCGGTCCAGGCGAACCCGCCGTCGAGCACGTCCGCGAAACCGGCCGAGGTGGCCACCGGCACGCTCGCGTGCACCTGGGTCGCGAACTTGATCGGTGAGCCCATCTCCGCGGTGACCGTGGTGGCGATCTCCTCGCGCCGCGCGGCCAGTCCGTCCGAGATCCGCCGGATGCAGGCGACCCGCTCGGCCAGCGGGGTGGCGGCCCAGTCCGCGAATGCCTCCCGGGCCGCGGTGACCGCGGCATCGGCGTCCGCGGACGTGCCCGCGGGCACGGAACCGATCACCGCTTCGGTGGCCGGGTTGACCACCTCGATGCGCGCCCCACCACCGTCGGCGCGCGCACCTCCGATCACGTGGCCGGTGCTCGCCGTCATGAACCCTCCTCGCGGACGCACTCCAACAGCACCGCGCGGGACGCCCCGGCGCGGTGTCGACCATCGGCGCGCGGGCGCACAACGCCGCGCGCTCGGAGATCACCACGAGCCTGTCACAGCCGCGTACGGCCCCGCGAAGCTGAATCGACTCAGCCCAACTGCGGCGCTTCGGTGCGCGAGCGCTTGAGCTCGAAGAAGTACGGGAAACCCGCCAGCGCCACGGCACCGTCGAACATCCGCCCGGCGTCCTCGCCCTCCGGGACACGGGTGATCACCGGCCCGAAGAACGCCACCCCGTCCACGTGCAGCGTCGGGGTGCCGACCTCGTGGCCGACCGGATCCATGCCCTCGTGGTGGCTGGCACGGAGCGCCTCGTCATGGTCGGTCGAGCCGGCGGCGTCCGCGAGCGAGGCGGGCAGGCCGACTTCCGCCAGCGATTCGGCGATCACCTGGTCGAAGTCCGTCATCCGGCGCTCGTGCAGCCGCACCCCCATCGCGGTGTACAGCGGGGACAGCACCTGCTCGCCGTGCTGCTCGGCCGCGGCGATCGCCACCCGGACCGGACGCCACGCCCTGCTCATCAGGTCCGAGTAGTCCGCGGACGTCTCCCGCCCCTCGTTGAGCACCGCCAGGCTCATGACCCGGAAGTGCAGTTCGATGTCCCGGACCTCGGCCACCTCCAGGATCCAGCGGGAGGACAGCCAGGCGAACGGGCAGACCGGGTCGAAGTAGAAGTCGACCTTCGGGCGCGCTGCTGCAGTCATCAACTCTCCTGTGTTGCGCGGTCGCATCGGGCACTCGGCGAGCCCCCACGTCGAGTACTAACCTCGTCGCCGCCGATTGTCTTCCCGCCCGCCCGACCACGTCCGCCCAACGCGCGGTGCGCCGGGCAGCGCGGCCGGAGTTGCGGCGTGATTGGATGCCCACGCCGGTGGCGCCGAATCGGCCACCTGCCCAAGTCATTCCCGACGAACAACGAGGTGATCCGTGGCCCCGCCGAACCTCACCCGCGAACAGGCCGAGCAGCGCGCGGCACTGCTGGAGGTCGAGTCCTACTCGGTGGACCTGGACCTGTCCCGGGGTGCGGACGGGCCGGACGCGGCCACGTTCGGTTCCACCACGACCGTCCGGTTCCGCAGCGACCGGGTCGGGGCGGACACCTGGATCGACCTGGTCGCCGCGCGAGTGCACCGCGCCGAGCTCAACGGGGTCGCGCTGGACGTGTCCGACTACGACGAGTCCACCGGCATCCGGCTGCCGGATCTGGCCGCGGACAACGAACTCGTGGTGCACGCGGACTGCGAGTACACGAACACCGGCGAGGGGCTGCACCGGTTCACCGACCCCGTCGACGGCAGCGTCTACCTCTACAGCCAGTTCGAAACCGCCGACGCGAAGCGGATGTTCACCTGCTTCGACCAGCCGGACCTGAAAGCCGTCTACCAGCTGACGGTCACCGCACCGGGCAGCTGGAAGGTGGTGTCGAACGCCGCGGCCGAGATCACCGAGCTCGCCGACGGCGGCAAGCGGCACGTGTTCGCCACGACCCGGCCGCTGTCCAGCTACCTCGTCGCGCTGGTGGCCGGGCCCTACGCCGAATGGCGCGACGTCTACATCGGCGAGGACGGGCAGGACGACATCCCGCTGGGCCTGTACTGCCGCGCCTCGCTGGCCGAGCACCTCGACGCGGAGCGGCTGTTCACCGAGACCAAGCAGGGGTTCGCCTTCTACCAGAAGGCGTTCGGCGTGGACTACCCGTTCGGCAAGTATGACCAGTGCTTCGTGCCGGAGTTCAACGCGGGCGCCATGGAGAACGCGGGCTGCGTGACGTTCCTGGAGGATTACGTCTTCCGCTCCCGGGTCACCTCCTACCTCTACGAGCGCCGCTGCGAGACGGTGCTGCACGAGATGGCGCACATGTGGTTCGGCGACCTCGTGACGATGCGCTGGTGGAACGACCTGTGGCTCAACGAGTCCTTCGCGACCTGGGCCAGCGTGCTCGCGCAGGTCGGCGCCACGCAGTACACGCACGGCTGGACCACGTTCGCCAACGTGGAGAAGTCCTGGGCCTACCGCCAGGACCAGCTCCCCTCCACGCACCCGGTCGCCGCCGACATCCCGGACCTGCAGGCCGTGGAGGTCAACTTCGACGGCATCACCTACGCCAAGGGCGCTTCGGTGCTCAAGCAGCTGGTGGCCTACGTCGGCCTGGAGAACTTCCTGGCCGGGCTGCGCACCTACTTCGACCGGCACGCGTGGGGCAACGCCACGCTGCAGGACCTGCTGCAGGCACTGGAAGGCGCCTCCGGCCGGGACCTGTCCTGGTGGAGCGCCGAATGGCTGGAGACGACCGGGCTGAACATGATCCGGCCGCGGTTCACCGTCGACGACGAGGGCCGGTTCACCTCGTTCACCGTGCTGCAGAACGGCGCGCGCCCCGGCGCGGGCGAACTGCGCACGCACCGGCTGGCGATCGGCATCTACGACGACGAGAACGGCGTGCTGCGCCGCAGGCACCGGGTGGAGCTGGACGTCACCGGGGAGAAGACCGACGTCCCCGACCTCGTCGGCGTGCACCGCGGTGACCTCGTGCTGGTCAACGACGACGACCTCACCTACTGCTCGCTGCGCTTCGACCCGGAGTCGCTGCGCACGCTGGTGGACCGGATCGGCGACATCGAGGACTCGCTGCCACGCGCGCTGTGCTGGTCGACCGCGTGGGAGATGACCCGCGAGGCGGAGCTCAAGGCACGGGATTTCGTGAGCCTGGTGCTGGGCACCTCGGCGTCCGCGGGCATCGGCGCGGAGAGCGAGATCGGGGTGGTGCAGCGGGTGCTCATGCAGGCGCAGACCGCGCTCGGGTCCTATGTGGACCCGTCTTGGCAGGACGAGGGGTGGCGCCGCTTCTCGGCTCGGCTGCTGGAACTGGCCCGCGCCGCCGAACCGGGCTCGGACCACCAGCTGGCGTTCGTGAACTCGCTGGCCGGATCGGTGCTGGCCGAGGAGCAGACCTCCGCGCTGCGCGGCTGGCTGGACGGCACCGCACCGCTGGACGGCCTGGTCGTGGACACCGATCTGCGCTGGAACCTGCTGCAGTCCCTGGTCGCGCACGGTGCCGCCAGCGAAGCAGAGATCGATGCGGAACTGGCCACCGACCAGACCGCCACCGGCCGGCGCCGAGCCGAGCGGATCCGGGCGCTGCTGCCGACGGCGGAATCCAAGGAGAAGGCGTGGCAGCGGGCGGTGCACGACGACGAGCTGCCGAACGCGGTCAGCGACGCGATCATCGCCGGCTTCCAGCACCCGGCCCAGCGGGAGCTGCTGACCCCGTACGTGCAGCGGTACTTCGACGAGATCGACGAGGTCTGGCAGCGCCGCTCCAGCGAACGCGCCCAGCCGACCGTCATCGGCCTGTTCCCGTCCTGGGCCGTGTCGGCCTCGACCGTCGAAGCGGCCGACGAGTGGCTCGCCGGTGAGCACCCGCCGGCGCTGCGCAGGCTGGTCAGCGAGGGCCGGGCCGGTATCGTGCGCGCCCTGGCGGCGCGGGAGTTCGACCGCTCCTGACCCGAACTGCGGGGCACCGGCATCCGGATGATTCCGGAAGTCGGTGCCCCGCAGTGGTTTTCAGGACCGCGCGGCGTCGCCTACGCCGAGCCCGCCGCATCGGAGAGCATGCGCAGCCCGCTGATCACGCCCTCCAGCAGTTCGCCCTCCCGGAAGGAGGCGACCATGCTCATCGCCGCGAGCTGGCAGCTGCGGTCCGGGATGCGCTGGTGCGCCTGCTCGCCCGTGATGATCTCGAAGACCTGCTGACCCGGCGATACCGCGATCAGCACACCGCCCGCGGCGCGGGCACCCAGACCCGCGTGCAGCTGCTCGGCGCGCTCCCGGCTCTCCTCGCCCAGATCTCCGAGGTATACGGCGAATTCCAGCCCGGTGCTGCGAGTGGACACGGTCAGCGCCTCGTCGAGCTGCGCCAATTGCCCCGGGCTGAACGGCAGCCTGGGGCGGTCCGGCTCGATGCGCCGGGCGACGGACAGCCGACCGGTCGCGGTCAGCGCCTCGCCGGAGCCCGGGTCTTCGGTCTCCCTGCTGATCTCACCAGTTGCCACGTGCGCCTCCCCGAGCGGTGCTGGGCCGGGCCGGGTCGGCCGCGGCCTCGGAGCCGGATTCCGATCCGGTCACCGGAGCAGCGGTGTTCACGGCTTCCGGGTCGGCGACCCAGAGGACCGGTGCGAAGTCCCACCCCTGTCCGGCTCGGTAGCGCGGGCGGATGAGCCGCGGCCAGAGCGCGATCAACGTGATCACGCCGTAGATGGCAGCGGGGATCACCGCCAGGACGAGCACAGTCTCCACGACAGTCACGGTCGTACGGTATCCGATGTCGTCCGGTTCGTGCGCCATGACCTTCGAGACCAGGCATGCAGGCGCCGCGACCCCCGGCGGCGCGGTCCGCCCGGACCGGCGTTCGCGCCGCGGTCCGCGGTCGGCCACCACTCGCCCGACTCACGCGTTATGCGCGCTTGCGCTGCACTGTTCCGGGATGTCCGATCACACGGACCGTAGTGGTTCAGCTCACCCAAGATAACTCGTTCAGAGCAATCGCAGCAGCCGAATGGAGCCCAGCCAGACGGTTGCACTGCGCGGCGAGTTGGCGGCTTGTTACTGGGGATTTCTACTCCTAGCTTTTCACCTGTATGGGTCTTGCGTACTTGATCACATACGTTCAAACGATCTTCTCGCCTGCGGGAGGCACACCATGTTCGGCACCGAAACCGCCACTCAGCCCAGCCTTTTCACTCGCCCGATGGCTGGGTGGACACGCAACGAACACAGCGAGGCGGCGGCGCATCGCGGCGTCCGGATCAGCGGCCGCACCGGGGTGCGCATCAGCGGGGACACCGGAGTCCGGATCAGCGGCAGCGCCGGCGTGCGCATCAGCGGAAACCACCGCGGCGTCCGGATCAGCGGCCGCACCGGGGTGCGCATCAGCGGGGACACCGGTGTCCGGATCAGCGGATGCAGCGGAGTGCGCATCAGCGGACGGGACGAA
>NZ_JADEYC010000013.1 GCF_015209505.1 Saccharopolyspora montiporae | reverse complement strand
CTTTTCACCTGTATGGGTCTTGCGTACTTGATCACATACGTTCAAACGATCTTCTCGCCTGCGGGAGGCACACCATGTTCGGCACCGAAACCGCCACTCAGCCCAGCCTTTTCACTCGCCCGATGGCTGGGTGGACACGCAACGAACACAGCGAGGCGGCGGCGCATCGCGGCGTCCGGATCAGCGGCCGCACCGGGGTGCGCATCAGCGGGGACACCGGTGTCCGGATCAGCGGATGCAGCGGAGTGCGCATCAGCGGACGGGACGAAGGCGTGCGGATCAGCGGCCGGCACGGCGTGCGCATCAGCGGGAACCGGCGCGGTGTCCGGATCAGCGGGAACGCCGGCGTGCGGATCAGCGGGCGCAGCGGTGTCCGGGTCAGCGGCACAGGTCGCGGTGTCCGGGTCAGCGGCACAGGTCGCGGTGTCCGGATCAGCGGTCAGCGCGGCGTGCGGATCAGCGGCCGGCACGGCGTGCGCATCAGCGGAAACCACCGCAGCGTCCGGATCAGCGGCCGCACCGGGGTGCGCATCAGCGGGGACACCGGTGTCCGGGTCAGCGGCCCAGGTCGCGGTGTCCGGTTCAGCGGGAACGCCGGCGTGCGGATCAGCGGCCGGCACGGCGTGCGCCTCAGCGGAAACCACCGCAGCGTCCGGATCAGCGGCCGCACCGGGGTGCGCATCAGCGGGGACACCGGTGTCCGGGTCAGCGGCCCAGGTCGCGGTGTCCGGTTCAGCGGGAACGCCGGCGTGCGGATCAGCGGCCGGCACGGCGTGCGCATCAGCGGAAACCACCGCGGCGTCCGGATCAGCGGCCGCACCGGGGTGCGCATCAGCGGGGACACCGGCGTGCGGATCAGCGGGTGAGGGTCAGGCCGCCGGTTCACCCAGGTACGGCAACCACAGCGGGTCGGCATCGGAGAGCCCGGCGAGCAGCCGCCAGTGCCGACCCCGGGGCGCTCGGGGTGCGGTCTCCAGCTGCCACCCCAGCTCGCCCAACGTCCGATCCGCCTTGCGGTGGTTGCACTTGGTGCAGCACGCCACGCAGTTCTCCCAGGTGTGCGGCCCGCCGCGGCTGCGCGGCACCACGTGGTCGATGGTCTCGGCACGCGCACCGCAGTACGCGCAGCGGTGGCCGTCGCGCAACATCAGCGCCGCGCGGGTGAGCGGGACCCGGCTGCGGTGCGGGACCCGCACGAAGGTGCTCAGCCGGATCACCGAGGGGACCTCGACGGCCGAAGTCGCCGAGTGCAGCACCATCCCGGCCGAATCCCCGTGCACGACTTCGGCCTTGCCGCACACCACGAGCACGATCGCGCGGCGCAGCGGCAGCGCCGTGAGCGGTTCGAAGGTCGTGTTGAGCAGCAGCACCCGCCGCTTGCGCCACGCAGGTGCACCCGGCCCCGTCCCGCTCGTCAGGCACAGGTGGGCCCGCGGCGCGTTGCCGGGAGCTTTCGCCCCGCGCACCGCTGGTTGTCGGGTCGGTTGTCGGTCGGGCACGCGACCACCTCCACCGGGGTTTCGAGCCCAGTCGAACACAGGACGCCGCCGGAACGCACGTGTCGTTCACCACGTCCGCACCACCCTCCCGGCGGGTTGTGCGCGCCGGAACGTGCCCGGACGACCGCGTTGCGGATTCCCGCCGCACCGGGGAGGACCGAACCGGACGATCCGGAACACCGGCCGCCGCACGTATCGTCGGCCCCGTGACCGACCTTCGAGCTGCACACCTGACCTACCCGCCCGCGCAGCGGGACGACATCGTGGACGACCTGCACGGACGGCAGGTCGCCGACCCGTACCGGTGGCTGGAGGACCCCGACGACCCGCGCACCGCGGAGTGGTCCGCGGCCCAGGACGAGCTCGCGGCCGCCCGGTTGGACGCGGTGCCGGGGCGCGATGCGGCGGCCGAGCGGTTGCACTCGCTGCTGTCCGCCGGATCGGTGTCCGCACCGGTGTGGCGCTGCGGTCGGGCGTTCTTCACCCGCCGCGAACCCGGCCAGGAGTTCGCGACGTTGCACGTGCGCGAATCCGACGGCACCGAGCGGGTGCTGCTGGACGTCACCGAGCTCGACCCGTCCGGACTGACCACGCTGGACAGCTGGTCACCGAGCCTGGAAGGCGACCGGCTCGCCTACCAGATCTCGGTCGGCGGTGACGAGGAGTCGTTGCTGCACGTCATGGACGTGGCCACCGGGGACGCCGTCGAGGGGCCGATCGACCGATGCCGGTACTCCACGATCTCCTGGCTGCCCGGCGGTTCCGAGTTCTTCTACGTGCGCAGGCTGCCCGCCGCGGAGATCCCGGACGGCGAGGAGCAGTTCCACCGCCGCGTCTGGCGGCACCGCGTCGGCTCCGATCCGGACCGGGACGACGTCCGCGTGCTCGGCGACGGGTTGGACCACACCTACTACTACGGCACCACCGTGTCCCGCGACGGCCGCTGGCTGATCGTGGAGGGGAGCCCGGGCACCGCGCGGCGGGATTCGGTGTGGATCGCCGATCTGTCCGCGTCCGGTGAGCTGCCCGAGCTGCGGCAGATCGTGGACACCACCGACGGCTACCGGGTCGGCGCGTGGGTGGATCGGGACGGCCGGCTGTACGTGCTGACCACGCTGAACGCTCCGCGCTGGCGGCTGTGCGTGGCCGACCCCCGCTCGCCGGAACCGGAGAACTGGACCGAGCTCATCGGCGAGGACGAGGACTCGGTGCTGGAAGCCGTGCGCTGGTTCGACCCGGGCACGCCCCGGCTGGCGGTCCTGCGCACCCGGCACGCGGTGTCCGAACTGGCCCTGCACGACCCGGCCACCGGTCGCGCCGACTCCGCCGTCGAACTGCCGGGAACCGGCCAGGTCACCGCGCTGACCACGGTCGACGAGGGCACCACCGGCGGGCGGGACCGGCTCTGGATCGGCTGGACCGACTTCGCCACCCCGCCGTGCGTGCACGCCTATTCGCACACCGAGCGCCGCACCGATCTCGTCGACCGGGCGCCCGGTGCCACCGAGCTTCCGCAGGTGCGCACCCGGCAGGTGACCTACCGGTCCGCCGACGGCACCCCGGTGCGGATGTTCCTGCTCACCCCGGCCGACGGACCGGACCGGCCGCGTCCGGCATTCCTCACCGGCTACGGCGGCTTCTCGCTGTCCCGCGAACCCGGGTACGCGCCGACCGCGCTGGCCTGGGTCGCCGCGGGCGGCGTGTGGGCGCTGCCCGCGCTGCGCGGCGGCGGTGAAGAGGGCGAGCAGTGGCACGAGGCCGGCATGCGCGAGCGCAAGCAGAACACCTTCGACGACTTCCACGCGGCCGCGCGCCACCTCATCGACGAAGGCTGGACGACGCCGGAACAGCTGGCGATCTCCGGCGGATCCAACGGCGGGCTGCTGGTGGGAGCCGCGCTGACCCAGCGTCCCGAGCTCTACCGGGCCGTCGTGTGCTCGGCACCGCTGCTGGACATGGTCCGCTACGAGCACTTCCTGCTCGGCCGCACCTGGAACGACGAGTACGGCACCGCCGAGGACCCGGTCGAGCTGGACTGGCTGCTGTCCTACTCGCCGTACCACAACGTGCATCCGGGTACCCCGTACCCGTCGGTGCTGTTCACCGTCTTCGAATCGGACACGCGGGTGGATCCCAACCACGCCCGCAAGATGTGCGCGGCGCTGCAGGAAGCCACCTCATCCGACCCGGCGGAACGCCCGATCTTGCTGCGCAGGGAGACGGAGGTGGGACACGCCGCACGTTCGGTCTCCCGTACCGTGGGACTGTCGGCGGACCAGCTCGCCTTCCTCGCACAGGCCACCGGACTGGCACTGGAGTGACCCCGGGGCGCGCGGTGCGCCGGCATCGGGCTCGTGGCTGGCGGGGCATCCACGAACCCGGGCGGTGACCGAGACGGTGCACCGCGCCCTCCCCCGGATGACCTGCATGGAGACCCCGACCCATGACACTGCCGCTGCTGAGCCAACCCCGTTGCGTCGAGGATGCGGAGAGCTGGTGCGGAACCATCTACGAATGGACCGGCAACCAGTGGCTCGCCCGCTACTCGGACCTGCTCATCGCCAAACCGCTGAACATCCTGCTGATCCTGCTGATCGCGTTCGGCATCCGCTACCTCGCGCACCGCGCGATCAACCGCCTCACCCAGGGCAACGGCGGGGGCCCGAAACTCCTGCAGCCGATGCGCGAGCGGCGGGCCGACGCGCTGACCGCCGAGCTGATGTCCGAGCGCCGGATGCAGCGCGCCCGCACGATCGGCTCGGTGCTGAAGTCGATCGCCTCACTGGTCATCTTCGGCATGGCCACCATCTACGCGCTGCAGGTGCTCAACATCGAGATCGGGCCGGTGCTGGCCTCGGCCGGTGTGCTCGGCGTGGCCGTGGCTTTCGGTGCGCAGAACCTGGTCCGGGACTTCCTGTCCGGGATGTTCATGCTGGTCGAGGACCAGTACGGCGTGGGTGACTGGGTGGACCTCGGCGAAGCCGCGGGCACGGTCGAATCCGTGGGCCTGCGCGTGACCACGCTGCGCGACCTCAACGGTACGGTCTGGTACGTGCGCAACGGCGAGATCCTGCGCGTGGGCAACTCCAGCCAGGGGTTCGCCGTGGCGGTGGTGGACCTGCCGATCGCGCACACCAGCGACGTGGAGAAGGCCGTGGAAGTCGCCAACGGCGTGGCGCAGGAGGCGGCCCGCAGCGAGCCGCTGGCCAAGGACGTGCTGGAGCCGCCGGAGATGCTGGGCGTCGACCAGATCACCGGCGACACGATCACGCTGCGGCTGACCACCAAGGTCCGGCCGGGCAGGCAGTGGGCGGTGCAGCGCACGCTGCGCGCCGAGATCAAGCGGACCTACGACGAAGAGGGCATCCAGCCGCCCTACCCGAACGGCCTGCCGCTGCCACCGAGCAGCAGGCAGACGAACTGACGTGCTCCGCCCGCCCGGCAGGTGCCGACCGGCCGGGCGGGCCGGAACGGGCCGCGGTCGCCCGGCGGTGGTTGCTGAGAGGATGGAGGGGTGACTTCCGTGGAGACCTTCTACGACCAGGTCGGCGGGGAGGAGACCTTCCGCCGGATCGTGGCCCGGTTCTACGCAGAGGTGGCCGAGGACGAGCTGCTGCGCCCGCTGTACCCGGAGGAGGACCTGGGGCCCGCCGAAGAGCGCCTGCGGCTGTTCCTCATGCAGTACTGGGGCGGCCCGCACACCTACTCGGACAGCAGGGGCCATCCCCGGCTGCGGATGCGGCACGCCCCGTTCAAGATCGGCCCGGCCGAGCGCGACGCGTGGTTGCGCTGCATGCGCATCGCCGTCGACGAGGCGGGCCTGGAGCCTCGGCACCGCGAGCAGCTGTGGGAGTATCTGGAAATGGCCGCGCAGAGCATGGTCAACTCGTGGTTCTGAACGAACCCCGCCGCCGGGACGGGTGCCGGCGATGACGCTGCGAGAGACAGGCGCACCCGGCGAGCACACCGAGCACCCGTGGTGGTGGAACGCGGTGTGCTACCGCGTGGACGTGCGCTCGTTCGCCGACGGCGATGCCGACGGCACCGGTGACCTCGCCGGACTGCGGTCCCGCCTGGGGTACCTGGAGCTGTTGGGCGTGGACGCGATCGTGCTGGCGGGCGCTCCGGGCCTGGATCCCACCGCCGAGGCGTTCACCCGGCTGCTGGCCGAGGCGCACGACACCGGCATCCGCGTGCTGCTGGCGATGGACCTGGATCCCGGCCGCCCGGACGCGCGGGCGGTCCTGGAGGGCTGGCTCGACCACGGCATCGACGGCGTCCACCTCGATCCGCGGGACGACCCGTCCGGCACGGCCGCCGCCGTGCTGGCCGACCGCCCGGACGCGCTGCTGATCGGCAGCGGCTCCGGCCGGTGGCAGCTGGAGTTCAACCTCGACCTGGCCATCGCCGACTTCGCGGCCGAATCGGTGCGTTCGGCGATCACCGGTGTGCTGGGCAAGATCGGGGACCGCCGGGCCGCGTGGGCCATGGCCAGCCGGGACACCGAGCAGGTGCGCTCCGACGCCGCGTTGACCCCGGTGCGGGCGATGGCGCTGGTGCAGCTCGCGCTGCCCGGCGCGGTATGCCTGCGGCACGGCGAGGAACTGGGCCTGCCCGGCTCTCGCCGGGTACTCATGCCGTGGGAGGGCGACCAGCCGCCGTTCGGCTTCTCCGCGGCCGACGCCGACTGGTCGGCGATTCCGCCGCAGTGGGCCGGCTCCACGGTGGAGTCGCAGCTGGAGGACCCGGGGTCGACGCTGTCGCTGTACCGGCAGGCGATGGAGCTGCGGGCGAACCATCCCGCGTTCCACGGCGAGGAGGTCGAGTGGTTCGGCGCCCCGGAGGGCTGCTTCGCGTTCCGCCGCGTGGGCAGTTCACTGATCTGCGCGCTGAACACCTCCGCCGCGCCGGTGCCGATCCCGCCCGGTGAGCTGCTGCTGTCCAGCAGGCCGCTGGAGGGCGGCAGGCTCGCGCCCGGCACCGCGGCCTGGTTGGCCTAGGGACGACTCACCGCTGCCGCTGCGGCGATCAGGCCCGCGCCGACAGCGATCATCTTTCGGGTGAGCGCCGGAGCGCCCGGCGATCGGAAAACCCGCACCTCAGCGAGAATCGCGGTCCCAGAACACGTCGAATTCCCCGCCCCAGCGCGGGATTCGACGGTTCCGGCTCAGCTCAGCCCGTACCGCGATCCGCTGGAAGCCATGACTGCGCACACCGCACCGCAATCCGCGCGGGCACAGCGCACCGGCCGGCTGGCCGGGGTCGACGTCGCGCGCTTCCTCGCCGTACTGGGCATGTTCAACATCCACTTCGGAGTGCCGTTCTTCGGCAGCCCCGCGGCCGGCTACGTGGCGCAGTTCTCCAGCGGGCGGGCCACCGCGCTGTTCACGCTGCTGGCGGGTGTGTCGCTGGCGATGCTGTCCGGCCGCACCGAGCCGCCGCGCGGAACCGACCTGCGGCGGGCGCGGGTGCGGATCGCGGTACGTGCCGTGCTGCTGATCGTGCTGGGCCTGCTGCTGGCCCGCGCGACCGAGGCGACCGGCTTCCTGATCACGGTGATCATCCCGTACTACGGGGTGTACTTCCTGCTGTGCGTCCCGTTCGCGGGGCTGCGTGCGCGCGGGCTGGCCGTCGCCGCCGGCTGCGGGGTCCTGCTCAGCCCGCAGCTGTCCTTCGTGCTGCGCGGTCTGCTCGCCGACGGCGGTCCCCTGGCGGGCCTGCAGGAGGCCGTCGAGTCCGTCGACCCGGCGCACCTGTTCGCCGATGCGGGACTGCTGGACCTGGTGCTGACCGGCTTCTACCCGGCAGTGGCCTACGTACCGCTGGTGCTGTGCGGCATGGCGGTGGGACGGCTGGACCTGCGCAGCACCCGGGTGCGGATCCGGCTGGGGATCGCCGGGCTGGCCGCGTACGCGATGGCCCGGGCCGGGTCGGCGACGCTGCTGCTCCTGGCCGGCGCCGAGCAGCCCGAGCCCGGCTGGGGCGGCGTGGACGTCGACGAGCCCACCGCACTGCTGGGCACCACCGCGCACAGCGGCACCACGCTGGAACTGCTCAGCGCGGCCGGGACCGGGCTGGTCATCCTCGCCGCGTGCCTGGAGCTGGCCGACCGGCTCGGCCTGCTGCTGCGCCCGGTGGCCGCGGCGGGCTCGATGGCGCTGACCCTTTACGCGGCGCACGCACTGGTGCTGACCTGGCAGGTCGTCAGCGGTGGCTGGCCGATGAAGGGCGTGCCCCGGGGCGCGTGGGAAATGGCGCACATGGGACCGGATCTGCCGGACACCCCGGAGACGCCGGATTTCCCCGTCGACCCCACCGAGCCGGACGGGATCTTCGGCTTCGTGCACACCTGGATGCCCGAGGTGTTCCCGATCGCGTCGCTGGTGCTGCCGGTCCTGTGGTGCCTGGTGTTCCGCCGCGGTCCGCTGGAAGCCGCGCTCAGCGAGGCGGTTCGGGTCATCAGCGCCCGGTTCGAACCGCTGCTGCGCGCACCCCGCACCGCGCGGAGCCCGGTCGAGGTGCGCCAGCGATCGTGATCGGGCGGGTCAGATCAGCAGCGGCAGCAGCGCGTGCCTGCGCCGGACCACGGCACCGAACCGGGAGTCCAGCCGCAGCCAGGAATCGGTCGCGCTGACCCGCACGATCTCCCCCTCGTCCGGCCGGTTCACCAGAAAGCCCATGCCGGACAGGACGAACAGGCACCGCAGCGGCACCTTCACCTCGAAACCGCTACCGCTGACCGTGAAGACCTCCTGGTCCAGCAGCGATGCGGGCGGGGTTCCTTTGGGGCCCACGTTCTCCTTGGCCATCCCGATGCCGCGCTCGGCGACCTCGCCGACGAGCTTGGCGGGCAGATCATCCACCCGGTACCAGCCGGTCGGCGGCGGCAACTCGGACCGCCACAGCAGGTCCTGCGGCGGACCCGGGTCCATCACCGGTCCGCCGGCCACCGTCAGCGCGGCCAGCAGCTCGCTCCCGGACACGGTCAGGTCCGCGGGATCGGACGCACCGCCGAAAGCCCGGGTGCACAGCGCATCGAACGGGGTCGCCGACCAGGCGTCGAACCGGCCGGAATCCTCGCGGTTGCGCAGCCGCAGCACCGATTGGCCGTCCAGCCGCACCGCGCGCGCCACGAACGCGCCGAGGTCCTCGCGCTCGCCCGAATCGGGCATCCGCAGCTCAGCCACCCGCGGACCCCGGTTCCGGCTCGTCGAGGCGCCACTGGACCAGGAAGTCGCGCTCCGCACTCGTCACCCGCCGCGGTCGGCCTGCGTCCAGGTCGTAGGGCACCATCAACGTCTCCGCGGTGGCCACCGCTTCCTGCGCGTAGGCGGTGTAGTCGACGAGGAACGAGGCCGCCCGCAGGTCGCGCACCGACATCTGCACCTGCAGGGATCCGGCGCTGTACTGCAGCGGGCTGTGGTAGTCGATCACCACGCGGGCCACGACCATGCCGTCGGCCATGCCCGGGATCCCCTGCCGTTCGGCCTCGGCGAACAGCAGTCCCGCCCGCGCCTCTTCCAGCAGCGTGATCGTCCTGGCGTGGTTGACGTGCCCGAACGCATCCAGGTCGGACCAGCGCAGTGCCACGTCGGCTACGTATGCGCCCACTGACGAGCTCCCTTTCCACGATCCGGCCGGTTCGGCGCCGGCGACCCCGCCGGGAGCGGATCACCCCCGGCCGACGCACGGCCCCTCCCGCAGCGTATCGATCCGGACATCAGGAGCCGACCGGGTGTCCGCGACCTGGGATGATCGTGGACACCCGTGCCGCCGGTCAGCGCACCATGCCGCGCAGCTGCCGCGAGGCGACCGACAACGTCGCCAGGTCCAGCTTCCCGGAGTTCTTGATCTGCCCGAGCGCCGAGTTGGCCCGCTCCAGCCGGGACGCGTTGGTGGTTTCCCACCGGGCGATCTTGTCCTCCGGCGGGTCGTCCGGCTCGCTGCTGCGCAGCACGTCGACCGTGATGGCCCGCACCGAGGCATAGAAGTCGTCGCGCAGCGCGAGCCGCGCCAGCGCGTGCCAGCGGTTGCCCCGTTCCAGCTCGTTGACCGCCTGCAGCATCCGCTCCACGTCCAGGTGCTCGGACAGCGCGTAGTACAGCTCGGCGCTCTCCCGCGGCGACCGCTCCGCCGAGACCCCGGCATCGCGTTCGGCGAGTTCGGCGATCTCGGTGATGTCCAGCAGCGCGAACGAATCCAGCAACACCCCGACCTGCTCGGCGAGGTCCGCAGGCACGTCGTCGGACTTCCAGCGCTCGATCTTCTCGTCCGCGGTGTCGGCGGCCCGGCCGCGCAGCAGCCCCCGCACGGAACCGGACAGCTCCTGCACCACACCGCGGAATCGGGTGATCTCCGCACCGATCGCCAGCGGCTGCGGCCGGTTGGCCAGCATCCACCGCGAGGCGCGGTCCAGCAGCCGCCTGCTCTCCAGGACCAGCTCGTCGGCCACCTGGGTCGGGATCGTGTCCGCCAGGTCGTCGATCCGCCGCCAGATCTCGTCGAGCTCGAACACCTTCGTCACCACCGCGAACGCGCGCACCGCATCCGTGGCCGAGGAGCTGATCTCCTCGGCCAGCCGGTAGGCGTAGGAGATGCCCGCACCGTCGACCATCTCGTTGACCAGCAGGGTGGTGATGATCTCCCGGCGCAGCGGGTGCGCGGGAACCGCTGCCGCGTAGCGCTCGCGCAGCGGCCGCGGGAAGTACTCCACCAGCCTGCCGCGGAAGGCTTCGGTGTCCGGGAGCCCGCTGGCCAGCACGTCCTGCTTGAGGGCCAGCTTGACGTGCGCCATCAGCGTCGCCAGCTCCGGCGAGGTAAGCCCCTGCTCGGCCTTCTCCCGCTCGCGCAGCTCCTTCTGGTTCGGCAGCGCTTCCAGCTCGCGGTCCAGCTCACCGGACTTCTCCAGCGAGCTGATCTGCCGGGCGTGCACCGAAACCATGTCCATCGCGTGCGCCCGGGAGATACCCAAGACCGAGTTCTGCGAGTGGTTATCGGCCAGCACCAGGTCCGTGACCTCGTCGGTCATCTCCACCAGCAGCTCGTTGCGCTGCGGGCGGTCCAGTTCGCCCTGCTCGACGAGCTGGTCCAGCAGGATCTTGATGTTGACCTCGTGGTCGGAGCAGTCGACCCCGGCCGAGTTGTCCAGCGCATCGGTGTTGACCTTGCCGCCCGCCCGGGCGAACTCGATGCGGCCGAGCTGGGTGAGGCCGAGGTTACCGCCCTCACCGACCACCCGGACCCGCAGATCGCGGCCATCCACCCGGACCGGATCGTTGGCCTTGTCCCCGACCTCGGCGTTCGTCTCGGTGCCCGCCTTGACGTAGGTGCCGATGCCGCCGTTCCACAACAGGTCGGCGGGTGCCTGCAGGATGGCCCGGATCAGCTCCGGCGGGGACAGCTGCTGCACCGACTCGTCGATGCCCAGCGCGCGGCGGATCGCCGGGTTGAGCGGGATCGACTTCAGCGAGCGCGGCCAGATCCCGCCGCCATCGCTGATGATGCTGCGGTCGTAGTCGTCCCAGCTGGACCGGGGCAGCGCGAACAGCCTGCTGCGCTCGGCGAACGACGCGGCCGGATCCGGATCCGGATCGATGAACACGTGCATGTGGTTGAAGGCGGCAACGAGCTTGATGTGCTCGGACAGCAGCATCCCGTTGCCGAACACGTCCCCGGCCATGTCCCCGACACCGACGACGGTGAAGTCCTCGTTCTGCGTGTCCAGGTCGAGTTCCCGGAAGTGCCGCCGGACGCTCTCCCACGCGCCCTTCGCGGTGATGCCCATCGCCTTGTGGTCGTAGCCGACCGAGCCGCCGGAGGCGAACGCGTCACCGAGCCAGAACCCGTAGGTGCCGGCGACCTCGTTGGCGATGTCGGAGAACGTCGCGGTGCCCTTGTCCGCGGCGACCACCAGGTACGGGTCGTCCCCGTCGTGCCGGACCACCTCGGCGGGCGGAGCGACCTCGCCGTCCACCAGGTTGTCGGTGAGGTCGAGCAGCCCGGAGATGAACATCCGGTAGCAGGCGATGCCCTCCTGCTGCGCCGCCTCGCGGTCGGCGGACGGGTCGCCGGTCGCGGCGGGCGGGCGCTTGACGACGAAACCGCCCTTGGCGCCGACCGGGACGATGACGGCGTTCTTCACCGCCTGCGCCTTGACCAGGCCCAGCACTTCGGTGCGGAAGTCCTCGCGGCGGTCCGACCAGCGCAGGCCGCCGCGCGCCACCGCACCGAACCGCAGGTGCACACCCTCGGTCCGCGGCGAGTACACGAAGATCTCGTACTGCGGGCGGGGTTCCGGCAGTCCCGGGATCTCCTGCGGCTCCAGCTTGAGCGCCAGGTACGGACGCGGGTGCCCGCCGTCGGTGCGGAAGAAGTTGGTGCGCAGCGTCGCGCGGATCAGGCTCAGGTAGTTGCGCAGGATCCGGTCCGCGTCGAGGCTGGTCACCTCCTCGATGAGCGCGTCGATGCGCTGCAGCGCGGCGTCCTCACGGTCGTGGCGGGCGTCCTCGGCGCGGGACGGGTCGAACCGGGTCTCGAACAGCGCGAGCAGCTCGACCGCCGCGTCGTGGTGCGCCAGTAGCACGTCCTCGATGTAGTCCTGGCTGTAGGCCACCCCGGCCTGGCGCAGGTACTTCGCGTAGGCGCGCAGCACCGCCGACTGCCGCCAAGACAGCCCGGTGCGCAGCACGAGCGCGTTGAACCGGTCGACCTCGGCATCGCCCTGCCAGATCGCCCGGAACGCCTCCTCGAACCGCTCGCGCAGCGAATCCAGCTGTTCGGCACCGCCGTCCAGCAGTCCGGGCTCCACCCGCAGCCCGAAGTCGTAGATCCAGTAGTTGCGCCCCTCGTCCGGGACGATCTCGTACGGGCGTTCATCGACGACTTCCACGCCCATGCTCTGCAGCACCGGCAGCACCCGGGACAGCGTGACGCGCTCGCCGACCACGTAGATCTTGAACCGCCGCTCGCCCTCTTCGGCCGAACGCGGTGCGTACAGGGACATCCGCAGGTCACGGGAGTCCACGAGGGACTCCAGCCTGCGCAGGTCGACGAGCCCCTCGCCCGCGGTGAAGTTCTCCTTGTAGCTCTCCGGGAAGGCTCCGGCGTAGCGCTGCGCGATCTGGCTGACGGCTTCCGAACCGCTGCGCACCGGTCGTTCGTCCGGCCCGACCTCGGAGAGCTCGACGTCCACCTCCTCGACCATCCGGTCGTCCCAGGTGTGGATGGCCCCGTCGAGCCGGCGCTGGATCCGGGCGAGGTCCGGTTCGACCTGGCGCGCCGGGTCGGTGCGCACGACGAAGTGCACCCGCGCGAGCGCGGACTCGCCGACCCGGGTGCTGTACTCCAGGCTGTCCCCGCCGAGTTCTTCCAGCAGCACCTCCTGCATGGCCAGCCGCGAGCTCGTCGTGTAGCGGTCCCGGGGCAGGTAGACCAGGCAGGAGTAGAATCGACCGTACGGATCGCGGCGCAGGAACGGCTTGAGCCTGCGCCGTTCAGCGAGGGCGAGCACACCGGTGATCGTGTCCAGCAGGGTGTCCTCGTCGGTGGAGAACAGCTCGGTGCGCGGGTAGCTCTGGATCTCCTCCAGCATCCGCTGGCCCGAGTAGGACTGCATCGGGAACCCGGCGCGCTGGATCACCTCGCGGACCCGGCGCTCGATGAACGGGATGTCCAGCACGTTCTCGTGCAGCGCCGTCGTGGTGAACAGGCCGAGGAAGCGGTGCTCACCGGTCACCCGCCCCGCGGCGTCGAACGTCTTCAGCCCCACGTAGAACGGGTGCACCGGGCGGTGCACTGTGGACGGAGCGCTGGCCTGGGTCAGCACCAGCAGGTCCTGGGAGAGCGGGTCCGGGCCAGCGGTCACGTTGCCGGCCGCGACGTTGTCGCTGCGCAGCACGCCCAGACCGGACGCCAGCAGTGCGTGCAGCGCCGGTTCTCCCCCGTCCTCGACGAGTTCGTAGTGCCGGTAGCCCAGGAACGTGAAGTGCCCGTCGGCCAACCAGCGCAGCAGGCCGGCCGCGTCGTGCACCGCGGGTCCGTCCAGCGGTGGCGGGGCCTGCTCCAGCCCCGCGGCCAGCTCGCGCGCCGTGGCGTGCATCCGCTCGCTGTCCTCGACGACCTCGCGCACGTCGTTGAGCACGCCGGACAGGCCCTTGTGCAGCTGGTCGAGCCGTTCGGCATCGCTGATCCGGTTGACCTCGACGTACATCCACGATTCGGCCATCGCCCCCGGGGGCGGGTTGACCGGATCGGCCGAGGGCAGCACTTCCTGCAGCGCACCGGCCACATCGCGGCGGACCATGATGATCGGGTGGATGATCCGCTGCACTTCGGCGCCGTCCCGGCCGAGTTCGGCGATCACCGAGTCGACCAGGTACGGCATGTCGTCGGTGACGATCTGCACCACGGTCGCCGGGCTCTGCCAGCCGTCCTGCTCGCGGATCGGGTTGGCCACCTGCACCAGTGGGCGCCCAGCGACGCGAGCCTCGGCCAGCCTGGCGTGCGAGCGCAGAGCACCGACCAGGTCGGCGGGGTCGTCGGCCACGACTTCCTCGGCCGGCGCGTGCCGGTAGTAGGTCTGCAGCAGCTCGGCGAGGTCGGGGGCGCTCCCGGCGGCCTCGGCGAGCAGGGCGTTCTTGATCCGCTCCGGGTTGTCCGACCCGTCTCCGGGCCGGTCCGCATCGGTCCACGACTGGCTTCCGGGCTTCGACTGTCCGGGATTCGCGATCATCTTCAGGCAGCTCCACGCTCGACGGCACCTCATTGTGCCCCTACGAACTCCACCCTAAGAGTGCCATTCGCGATCCCGGCGGCAGGGCGGCCGAGCACGACACGGTGGTGAAGTCCGGTACGACACCGGATTACCCGGACGTTTCCGCAGGTGGATCGAACTCGAACGCCGGATGCCGGTGCCGGGCTCCCACGTCGCGACCGGGCGCTTCGACCGCCGAGCCGTGCCGGGGCCGGACCGTCGCCTCAGCGCCGAACGCGGGCCCGGCGCCGGTGGCGTTCCGACTGCCTCCGCGGGCTACCGGACCGTCCGCGGCGGAGCGGCTGTGCCGCCCGGCGGGTTCTGCTGCGGCGGCGGCCTCCCGGCGCGCGCCGGGATCGCGGTCGTCGCCCGGGTCGGGGTGTGCCTCCTCGCCGGCGGCGTCGTCGGCGTCGCCAGCCGGGTCGTCGGGGTCGTGGGCGTCGTCGGGAACGGGTGTGCGCCGTCCCGACTCGTACGCCATGAGCGCTTCGGTCAGCAGATCGGCCAACCCCACCTCGCCCGGTTCCGCCCGTGCAGCGTCGGCACCGTGCTGCTCGTCCCACCCGCCGGGAGCATCGTCTTCGCTGGTCAGCGAACTGCTCAGGGACGGCGGATCCCCGGCCGACCCCTCGCCGCCTACGGTTTGGGGCTCGTCCGGCCGGTCGGCACGCGGGACGCGCGCACCGGGCTCGTGCTCGTCCGGCTGCTCGGAATCGGCGAACGAGTCCGATGCCGGTGCGCGGTGCGCAGCGCCGTGCTGCCCCGCCTCGGCCCGGTTGCCCGCCGTGCCGGAACCTGCCGGTTCGGGGGCGGCATCCGACTGGTTCGGCACACCCCCCTCGTCGTGCTGCCTGGCCAGCAAGTCCGCCGCGGACATGGGTTCCCCCTCCTCGGCGTCCGGCTCGGCGCGCCGCGACCGGCGCCGCCCCGTCTGTTCGAACACCTGCAGCGACGCCTGGATCTCGGCGAGGCTGCGCCCGCGGGACCGGCGTCCCTCCACCGGCTGCGGATCGTCGTGGACGCGCTGGGCGTCCGGGTCCGGGCGGGACCCGCTCGCGCTGTCGGCCTGCTCGTGCTCGGGCACGTTGCCCCAGGTGGGCGCACGTTCCCCGCCGGGTTCGTCATCCCGGTCCAGCAGCGGATCCGCACCAGTGGCGTCCGGTGGTTCCGCGGAGACCACCGCACCGGTACCGAGCGGTGTCGGCGACAACGGGTCGAGAGGGACGTCCCAGCTGTCGTAGTCTGGGAGGTCGGTCCCGGATCCGTGCGGTGCAGATCCGGCCCAGCCGGGTACGCCGGAGGTGTCGTCGGCACCCGGATGAACGCCCGGGAGCCCGTCCGGGGCGTCGTCCTGCCCCGAGGACGCGCGCCGGTCGGGAGCTTCGTGCTGGCCGGGTACACCCTGCCAGGAGGACCAAGCCGGGCCGTCGTGCCGACCGAAAGCATCGTGCCGGTCCGGGGATGCGTGCCGGCCCGAATCGTCGTTCCGATCCGGGGATTCGTGCCGACCGGGCGAGTCGGACCGGGGAGCGTCGTGCTGCGACGAGTCGCCCGCGGCGAGCGGCGGATCGGGTTCCTGCGGCTCGCGTGGCTGGGGCATCGCCTGGGGACGCTGTGCCGAGTCCTGCAGGACGGCACGGCTCGTCAGCGTTTCCATCAACCGCCGCGCGGCATCGCGCACGTCATCGGTGGCGCGCAGGTCTTCCTCGTCGGGTAACTCGCGCAGAGCTCCCGCACCGGCGTCCGGCCGCGGCTCCACGACCGGGTCATCTCCGGCCGGAGTCCCGGTCGGCGCAGCGGTTTCCGACTCCGGCTCTCGCGCCGACGGGAGATCCGGCATCGGTTCCCGTGCCGGCGCGGCACCCGCCGCAGCAGGCCGTCGATCACGGACGTTTCCGCCAACCGAAACCCGCTCCGCTGCACCCCCGACGCGAGACGCAGGTGTGTCCGGCGGTTCCGCAGGCACGTCCGCAATCCCGGCCGCAGCAGATTGTCCGGCACCGCTCTGCGACGCGGCGGCGCTGCGGGAATCCGCCCGCGGCACGGCATCGCCCCGCACCGCGGGGAACTCCTCCACGAGCCGGGTGCGGGCCTCGTGCACCGCGGAGCGCCAGCGCCGATCGGCGGCGTAGGCATCGCGCAGCGCGCGCAATGCGGGTTCGTACTCCGCACCCTGCTCCAACGCGTGCGAGAGCGCGTTGAGCGCTTCGGCGAGCAGTCCGTCGAGGCGGTGCCGCTCGGCGATGGCCACGGTGTCGGTGAGCACCCGGATCGCCGCGGCGCGATCACCGTCCGGCAGGTATGTGCGGGTCGCCACGGCCAATCCCAGCCAGCCGACCGGGTCGGCGGCCGCCGCGCGCACCGGCCGGTTGAGCACCGGCTCGGCGATCCCGGTGGCTTCGGGCGCCTGCCCGAGCTCGATCAGCGCCTGCACTCGTTCCAGCACGAGGCGGGCGTGCACCTCGCCGCTCTCCGCGACCGGATCGCCGAGGTGGCGCAGCAGGTCGAGCCCGTCCTCGGCGGTCTGCGCCGCCTCGGCGAACTCCCCGGACCTGCGGTGGTGCGCTGCGCGTGCGGCTCTTCCCCGCGCCCGGAGCACCCGGACGGTGTCCCGGTTGAGCTCGCAGGCGGAATAGAGCCGTTCCGCCTCATCAAGTGCCTCTGTGCACCTGCCGCGGGCTGCGGCGGCCGGGGTGACCGCGGCGAACGCGACGAGCGCGTGCGCCCGCAGCACCGGGTCGACCCGCTCATGCTCCAGCACCGGCTGCAGCACTCGACCCGCCGCGTCGTGGGCACCGGCACTGCGGGCGCACCACGCCAACTCCACCCGCATCTCGGCAGCACAGCCGTCCTCACCGGCGGATTCGGCGTCCCGAACGGCCGCGATGGCGCGGGTAGTGGCGGCCACTCCCCGGCCGAGCCGGTTCAACGCGAACAGCGCGAGCGCCTCGGCCTGCAACCGGCCCCGGCGGTCGCCCTCGCTGCGGGCGAGGGCGACCGCTTGATCGCTGAGCAGCAGCGCCAGCTCCGGCACCCGCCAGCACATCTGCCGGGCGGGGTCGAGCAACTGGGCTGCCGGCGTGTCGCGTTGTGGACCGGCCACGCTCGCCACAGCGCCTCCGTTCAGCCCCGGGTCAGCTTCCGGTGCGTGACGCGGTGCGGACGAGCCGCGTCCTGCCCCAGCCTCTCGATCTTGTTCTGCTCGTAGCCCTCGAAGTTGCCTTCGAACCAGAACCACTTCGCCGGGTTCTCCTCGTCGCCCTCCCACGCCAGGATGTGCGTGGCGACGCGGTCCAGGAACCACCTGTCGTGCGAGGTGACCACGGCGCAGCCGGGGAACTGCTCCAGCGCGTTCTCCAGCGAACCGAGGGTCTCCACGTCGAGGTCGTTCGTGGGCTCGTCCAGCAGGATCAGGTTGCCGCCCTTCTTCAGAGTCAGCGCGAGGTTCAGGCGGTTGCGCTCACCGCCGGAGAGCACTCCGCTCGGCTTCTGCTGATCCGGGCCCTTGAACCCGAAGGCGCTGACGTACGCGCGGGACGGCATCTCGACCTGCCCGACCTGGATGTAGTCCAGGCCGTCCGAGACCACCTGCCAGACGTTCTTGTCCGGGTCGATGTTCGCGCGGTTCTGGTCCACATAGGACAGCTTGACCGTGTCGCCCACCCGGACGGTTCCGGCGTCCGGCTCCTCCAAACCGACGATCGTCTTGAACAGCGTGGTCTTGCCGACGCCGTTCGGACCGATGACGCCCACGATGCCGTTCCGCGGCAGCGTGAACGACAGACCGTCGATGAGCAGGTTGTCGCCGAAACCCTTGCGCAGGTTCTCCGCTTCGACGACGACATTGCCCAGGCGCGGACCCGGCGGGATCTGGATCTCCTCGAAGTCCAGCTTGCGGGTCTTCTCCGCCTCGTTGGCCATCTCTTCGTAACGCTGCAGCCGGGAGCGCGACTTGGTCTGGCGGGCCTTGGCGTTCGAGCGCACCCACTCCAGCTCGTCCTTGAGCCGCTTCTGCAGTTTCACATCGCGCTTGCCCTGCACGGCCAAGCGCTCCTGCTTCTTCTCCAGATAGGTGGAGTAGTTGCCCTCGTACGGGTAGGTCCGCCCGCGGTCGATCTCCAGGATCCACCCGGCGACGTTGTCCAGGAAGTAGCGGTCGTGGGTGACGGCCAGGACGGCGCCCGCGTAGTTCGCCAGGAACTGCTCCAGCCACAGCACGCTCTCCGCGTCCAGGTGGTTGGTGGGCTCGTCGAGCAGCAGGAGGTCGGGCTTGCTCAGCAGCAGCTTGCACAGCGCCACCCGCCTGCGCTCACCACCGGAGAGGTTCTTGACCTCGGCTTCCGGGGGCGGGCAGCGCAGCGCGTCCATCGCCTGCTCCAGCTGGGAGTCCAGTTCCCACGCGTCGGCGTGGTCCAGGTCCTCCTGGAGCCTGCCCATCTCCTCCATGAGCTCGTCGGAGTAATCGGTCGCGAGCGCCTCGGCGATCTCGTTGAACCGGTTGAGCTTCTGCTTGATCTCCCCGACGCCCTCTTCGACGTTGCCCAGGACCGTCTTCTCCTCGTTCAGCGGCGGTTCCTGCTGCAGGATGCCGACGGAGTAGCCCGGGGAGAGGAACGCTTCACCGTTGTTCGGCTGGTCGAGTCCCGCCATGATGCGCAGCACGGTCGACTTACCAGCACCGTTCGGACCGACGACACCGATCTTCGCGCCGGGGTAGAACTGGATGGTCGCGTTGTCGAGGATGACCTTGTCCCCATGCGTCTTGCGCACGTTCTTCATGGTGTAAATGAACTCGGCCATGCCACGAATGGTAGATGCGTCCGGTCGTGGACCACGCATGCGGTCGGCACACGCGTGGGCGTGGCGTGACACGAGGAACAACGCGGCTGTTCCTGGGGCGCGCACCCGGTCGGGTGCGCGCGGCGCCGGCCGCCGGATCGGGTCGGTGCGCACCGCCCGCACCACGGTCGCGCTGGTCTCGGACACCGCCGCACCTCCCGGTCGGGGACCGGGCCCTTCCCGGTCTGCTCTCCCAGGTTGGCCCGCCCGGACCGGGGTCCGCGAGAGCGAGATCGCGATCTGTGGACGAACCGCCGACCTGTGGACGAACCACCGCGGCTTGCTCCCGGCGCGCGGGAACCGGGTGGTCAGTTCCCGCGGTCGGTCCCGGCGGAGCTGTCCTCCCGGGCCCCCTCCTCGCCGGGCGCCTCGGCGCTGGAGCCCGTGGCGCGGACATCCCCCGCACCGGAGTCCGCAGCACCGGATCCCGCAGCACCGGAGTCCTCCGCGCTGGATCCCCCAGCGCCGGATCCCCCGGCGGCGGAGCCGTCGTTCCCGGCGAGCCGGCGCAGCATCTCGTTGTACGCGGCGAGATCGGCCTCGCCGTCCGCGTCGGCCTTGCGGTCGATCCGCCGCGCCGCCCGGTAGTCGGCCCGCGACCACTGGATCAGCAGCGCCAGCATCACCACCACCAGCGGTACCTCACCGGAAGCCCAGGCCAGACCGCCGCCCAGCTGCTGGTCGGCGAGCAGATCGGTCATCCACGGCAGGTCCAGGCTGCGGTAGAAGTTCTCCCCGATGACGTTCTGCGACATCATCAGCACCACGCCGAAGAACGCGTGGAACGGCATGGACGCGAACACCAGCCCGAGCTTGCCCATCGACGGCAGCTGCCGCGGCGCGGGGTCGATGCCGATCACCGGCCAGTAGAAGACGTACCCGACCAGCAGGAAGTGCGCGTTCATCGCGATGTGCGCCCAGTGCTGGGGAAGCGCCAGGTCGAACAGCCCGGAGAAGTACAGCGCATAGAACGAGCCCACGAACAGGCCCAGCGCGACGAACGGGTTGGTCAGCACCCGGGTGATCGGCGAGTGCAGGAAGGCCAGCAACCATTCCCGCGCACCGGGCGGGTGCTCCTTGCCCGCGGGCTTGAACACGCGCAGCGCCAGCGAGGTCGGTCCGGCCAGCACCAAGAACACCGGCGCCAGCATGGACAGCAGCATGTGCTGGCCCATGTGCACGCTGAACACCGCGGGCGCGTACCTGCCGATCCCGGAGGACGTCGCCGCCAGGATCGTCAGGCAGCCGAGCAGCCACGCGGCGGTCCTGCCCACCGGCCAGGCGTCCCCGCGTGCGCGCAGTCGGCGCACACCCAGCAGGTAGAACACGGCCAGCGCCAGCGCCAGCGTGCCCCACACGAGGTCGAACCGGCCGGTGAACAGCAGGTTCAGCGCATCGGGCGGCTCCGGCAGCGGATAGCCGATCAGCAGTTCGGTGCGCCCGGGAGTGGGCCCGCTCTCGGCCGGCGGCGGAGTGCGGCCCAGCGCCACCGCGACGCCGATCGTGGCGAACATGGTGAGCACCTCGACCGCCCCGAGCCGCAGCAGCGCCCCCCGGCCCGCACCTCCGGCGAGCCGCTGCACGACCTTGCTGCGCTGGGCGTAGCCGAACGCACCCAGCGCCACCAAGGCGACCACCTTGACCAGCACCAGCACGCCGTAGGTGGTGGTGACCAGCTGCTCCGGCGTGACCCGGACCAGCGAGTTGACGACGCCGGACAGCGCCATGGCGATCCAGGCCGCCAGCGCGATCCGGGAGAACCGCCGCGCGACCAGGGGCAGATGCGCACCACCGCGCGCACCGTGCGCGAGCAGCGCGACCAGACCACCCACCCACAACGTCGCCCCGAAGAGGTGGAACAGCAGGCTGTTCGTGGCCATGTCGTGCGCGCCACCGCTGGCCGAGTGCCCGGTGGCGATCACCGGGAACAGGCCCAGCAGCGCCGCACCGAACGCGACGGTGGTCCAGCCCCAGGACAGGACGATCCGGCACAGCAGCGCGACGACGAACACGATCAGCGCGGACAGCCCCCACGCCTTGACCTCTTCCAGCGCGTCCAGCAGCCCGAACAGCACGTCGGCGCTGAGCACCTCGGAGACCCCGCGGCCAGTGGCGTCCGCCGCGAGGAACGGCACCATCAGCGCCGCGCCCGCGAACCACACCGCGGCGGCCCATCCGGCGGTGCGCACCGCGGCGTAACCGTCGGCGGTGAGGGATCCGCCGCGCTGGGCGGGGATGCCGAACGAGGCCAGCAGGAGCGACCCGATGCACACCACCGCGCCGGTCTCGGCCAGCACGCGGACGACGGGCAGCCCGTACTTCGTCACCGGACCCGGGTCCGGCAGACCGAGCAGGGCGTAGGCATCGGACCCGGACAGCGCGGTCAGCGCAGCGGCGACCAGGGCGGCGAGCACACCGGCGGTGACGACGAGAATGCCCACCGTGCTGGATGCGGCTCGCCGGTCCGGGGTCGGTGCAGGAGCGGTCTCGGTTGGCACGCACCGAGCGTAACCGCAGGTCCACCGCGATCCCCTCGCAGGATGGCAGCGGCACGGGTCAGTGCCGCCCGGCGCGCACCGGCGCTACGGTTGCGCGGTGATCCGCCTCCGCCGCTGCCTCACCGCGCTGGTGCTGCTGCCGGTGCTGGCCGGCTGCAGCACGCTCGTCACCGGACGACCCGTGCCCGCGGCGGGTTTCGCGCCGAGCGCTCCGGAGCACCGGGACCCGTCGGGACCGGTCGCCCGCACCACCGCGGGGACGGATCCGTGCACGCTGCTCACGCCGGACGATCTGGAGCCGGTGGGCGGAGCGGACGGGCCGCCGCACCCGGACAACCCGCTTCCCGGCGCCTGCACCCAAATGCTGGGTGCCGGGCCGGGGAACTCGGCCGGCGCCGGGTTCCACGAACCGCTCGACGCCGCCCGCGATCGCCAGCCGGAGGGCACGCCGGTGGAGGTGGACGGGCATGCGGCCTGGTTGTACTGCGCCGAGGTCGACGGGTTCCAGACCTGCACCGCCACCACCGGGATCGCCCCCGAGCGCTCGCTGCTGACCCTGCTGTCGGTGCGCGGCGCCTCGGCGGCCGATACCGCGGGGATGCTGCACGGGCTGACTTCAGCGGCGCTGCACAAACTCCCACCTGCGTGAGCGACGGTCAGTTGTCGATCAGCTTGCCGTTCGGTACCGGGTCGGCAACGCCTCCGATGTCGGTGGTACGGCCGGGCGCGCAGGCCGCTACGCTTGCGATCCGCAGGTCGGCGCAGCTGTCCACCCCGGCCCCCATAGCTCAGCTGGACAGAGCAAAGGACTTCTAATCCTTAGGTCGCAGGTTCGAGTCCTGCTGGGGGCGCTTCACCGCAGGTCGGCGACGCGGGGTCGGATCGGGAGCAAGATCAACTCCTACACTACCCCCGCGCCCGGGGCAGCTGTCCACCGGCACACCCGCGCGCCCCTCAGCGCGGGCGCCACTGCTCCGGGATCCCCCTGCCGTTGGCCCGGAGCAGTTCGCCCAGCGCCTGCGCGAGTTCGGGCCAGTGCGCGTGCAGCAGCTCGGCCTGATCCGTCTCGGCCGCCTCGAAGATCCGGATCACCCGGCCGGTGCTGACCGGTGCGTAGGGGGTGCTCAGCTGCGGTGCCGAGGCGCCCATCGGCACGTGCGCCGTGGACGCCTCGTGGGGTCTCGCCGACTCCGGCCATCCGCGCTCGCTCATGCCCCGAGTGTCACCAGCGCCGGGTAGCCCAGCACGTCGATCTCAGCCTGGCAGACGACCCGCCGACGCGGTTCACAACTGGCTCCAGCGCCCGCCGTGCTGCAGGAACGACCACTGGCGTGCCCATCCGCGCTGGCCCTGCACCCGCGCCAGGTGCTGCGTCGCGGCGATCAGCCCCAAGCAGGTCAGCTGCGCGCCGAGCAGCACCAGCGCCCCGGCGAACACCGCGGAGAGCACGACCTCGCCGGGACCGGCCGGAGCCGGCACCCGGTCGCCGCGCTCGTCGGTCCACAGCCGGATCGTGTCGCCGGGTTCGCCGCCCTCCGGCACCTGGAGGGTTTCCGAGCGGGCCCCGGACCCGGCGCTCCACCGCACCAGCGCGGAGGAGGTCGGATGGACCTGCCCGGATGCTTCGGCGACCGGGATGTCCGCCCGGGCCGGCGTCACCAGCGTTCCGGAGACCGGGCGGGAGGTGGCGGCGGAATGCCCGGCGCGGGCGGCGAGGTCAGCGTGCAGTGCGGCTCCGGTCGCGGCCGCCGCGGGCACCGCGGCCACCGCGGCGACCAGCAGCAGCAACGTCACCGCCGCCGCGACCCGGTCGATCCGCCTGCGCAGCGGGTTCTTCGAAGGACCGAGCGCGTGCACCAACCAGGCGACGTGCGCTCGCAGCGCGGCGACCATGACGACCTCCTGCCGACCGGTTCCCGCCGCCCCGCCCCGGCCGGCCGCCCGGCCGCGCACCGGTTCCCGCCGGGGCGACCGGCGAGGCGGCGACATTCCGCGTCGGAGTATGTCCCGCACGCGCCGACATCGTTATCTCAGCGTGATCACTCAGTGGCATCGGCGCTGGGGACAGCGGTACCCAATGCGGCACCGGACCGAGAATTCACTCCTGCGAGCGATGCGTGGATCGGCGGCGGGTCATTCCCCGCGCGGACGTCGGCGGTCCGTCCACCGGCGCCGCACCCACTCCGCTGCCGCACGGCGCACCCGCCTCTCCGCCTGCTGACCGGAGAGCTCCTTGATCCACGCGTGCCACGCTGCGGCCACCGCGGCCTCCACCCCGCGCAGCAACCGGCTGACCCGCCGGTAGTCGGCCTGGTCGTGCTCGGTGGCCCACCGCTCCAACGCCCGATCCAGGCCCTTGCGGACGTCGAGCTCGGAGCTGTCCGACCACCCGACGAGGAAGGCCAGCGCCACGGCCCGCAGCTGCTGGTCCTGCTCGGCACCGGCGGCTGCGAACCGCGCGGGCAGGTCGCGCACCAGCACGTGCTGCAGCCCGGTGCCCGCCTGCACCGTCACGTCCCAAGCCCGCTGCAGCGGCGCGGCCAGCAGCGCGGCGATGACATCGCCGGAGCGCGCGGCCAGCACCGGTTCGGAGACCTCGCCGAGCTCGTCCGGCGACTCCGCGCGCTGCACTGCCGCCAACCAGGTGCGCAACCGGGCGTCCTCCTCCCAGAGCGCACGTAGTTCCGCGTGCTCGGCGCCCAGGTGGTGCGCCAGCGTGCGCAGCACATCCAGCACCTCACCGGTCACCGGGGCGCCACGCAGCACGTCGAGCGCCCGCTGCGCCAAGGCCTCCGGCACCGCGGTGAACGACGTGCCGGCGAAGAGCACGGCGACCTCGTGCACGGTCGGCGGCGTTTCGGCGAACAGCGCCTGCCAGACGACTTCCGGATCAGCCGGATCGTCCAGCCCGCGGAACGCGTCCAGCGCGGCCGCCCGCGCCCCGCCGCCGTCGGCGACCGCCGCGCGCGCCACCAGCACGTCGACCGGATCGCCCGGATCCGCCAGCGCCGGCACCAGCGGGCGCCACCAGCCGTCCCGGACCGCTTCGGCCTGACGCTGCGCCGGGCGCTGGGCGAGTTCGGCCCGCAGCACCCCGGCCAGCTGTGCGGCGCACGGCCAGCCGGACGGGTCGACCGCGGCGTGCGGGTGGTCCAGCCACCAGCGCGCGAACTCGCGCAACGTCTCGGCCAGCTGGTCCGCACCGGGCTCGGCACCGTGCCGCCGCGCGGCCGCGAGCACCTCGCCCAGCCGGATCGGCGGAACCGAGCGCAGCGCCGCATCGACGGCCCGGGACGCCTCCGCGGCCTCGTGCTCGGCGCGGGACCGCTCCGGCAGCTGCTGCCCGCACGGCTCGGGTTCGCCGCGCACGACCGCCTCGACGTCGGCGCGCAGCAACGCGGTCCGCAGCGGACCGGCGCGGTCGACGTCCGGATCGGCCAACGCGGCCAGCACCTCGGGTTCCGGTTCCGCGCCGAGCACCGCGTCCAGCACCGGATCCAGCACGTCGTCCGCGGACACCTCGGGTGGCGAACCCAGCCATCCGGCCAGCGCCAAGCCGGAGGCCGCGTCGGCGACCCGCTCTCCCAGCACCAGGATTCCCGCGGCGAGCCGGTCCCCGCGGGTGGTCGCACCCCGATCCCGGCCCAGCCGGTGCGCGAGTTCGACCGCATCGAGCACGTCCCCGGGTCCGGCGGAGCCGGAGTCTGTGCTGAGGAACCGCGGGACCCAGTGCAGCGCCGACTCGGACGGTTCCACCTGGGAGGACTGCCCGGTCGCGAGGTTGAACACCACGGCGCCGCCGGCGGCCTGCGGGTCGGCGAACTCCGCGGCCCAGTCCGGATGCGCGGCCACGATCCGTGGACCGTCCGCTCGGGACAGCTCGTGCTGCGGATCGGTGGCGAACACCCGGAAACCGACCTGCAGCGCGCGCCGTTGCGGCAGCAGCAGCGTTCCCGCGGCGATCCAGCGGACGACGGTCTCGGCATCGGCCCCCACGAACACCACCGGCGGTGCACCGGTCCCGTTGAGCCGGTCGATGGCCGAATGCACGCTCATCAGCCACGCCTGCCCGCCGTGCTGCCCCAGCACCCAGTCGCGCAGTGCGGCCGCGCGCAGCGGTCCCGGCTCCGGTTCGGCCGCCAGCGGCGGGCATTCGGTGCCCTGCACCGGGCGTTCGCGCCACCAGGGGGCGCGCCACAGCTGCGCCGGGCGCACCGCCCCGTACGACGCGGGATCGGTGGTGGCCAGGGCATGGGTGAAGTGCGCGCCTTCCCGCACCCCGTCACCGCGGTAGACACCGCGCGCGGTGATCAGCACGTCGCCTGGCAGGTGCACCAGGGACGGCGGGTACTCCGCGGCGGGCCGGTTGTCCCGCATCCACTGCGCCGGCGGCTGGTAGAGCGCGGCGTCGCGCACCGCGTCCTGCTCGCCCGCCGCGCATCCCGCAGAGACCGCCTGGAACTGCAGGCCGTCGGCATCGCCGAGTCCCTCACCCGCGCGGCAGTCGGTGTAGAGCAACGAGTGGAACCCGCCGCTCATCGCGCGCACCGCCGCACCGCAGGTGCCCGATCGCCTGGTCGCTCGCGCATGGCTCCGCCCCGCCTCATCGCACGCCGGTGTGAGGAGTTGATCTCCCGACACAGAGCCTATCGCCGCACCCGGGCGAACCGGACCCGTTTCGGGACGGTCGGCCCGCGGAATCAGACCAGCGGCGGCAGCCCGATCGCCGCGTCCACGGCGATCGCGAAGAACACCAGGGCCAGGTACAGGTTCGACAGGTGGAACAGCTTCATCGGGCGCGCCCCGCTGCCGTTGCGCACGGCGCTGTGCAACCGCTGCGCGGTGACCAGGAAGGCGGCGCCGAGAACGGCCGCCCCGGCGAAGTAGATCCAGCTCGTCGCGGGCACCAGCAGCAGGGTGCTGGCGACCGTGGCCCAGCTGTAGACCAGGATCCGCGCGGAGACCTGCCGCTCGGTGGCCACGACGGGCAGCATCGGCACCCCGGCGCGCGCGTAGTCGTCCCGGTACTTCATCGCCAGCGACCAGAAGTGCGGCGGGGTCCACAGGAAGACCACGGCGAACATCACCAGCGCGGGCCACTCGACGGTGCCGGTGACCGCCGACCAACCGATGACCACGGGCATGCACCCTGCGGCGCCGCCCCACACGATGTTCTGCGCGGTGCGGCGCTTGAGCACCAGCGTGTACACCAGGACGTAGAACAGGATCGCGCCCAGCGCCAGCACCGCCGACAGCAGGTTCGCGCCCAGCGCCAGCACCGCGAACGACACCGCGCCCAGTACCAGGCCGAAGACCAGCGCGCCGCGCCGCGGGACCCGGTAGTTGACCAGCGGGCGCTTCTTGGTGCGGTCCATGACCGCGTCGATGTCCGAGTCCGCCACGCAGTTCAGCGCGTTGGCGCTGCCGGCGGCCATCGCCCCGCCGACCAGCGTGACCAGCACGAGGCCCAGCGGTGGAAAACCGCGCTGAGCGAGGAACATCGCCGGGATCGTGGTGACCAGCAGCAGCTCGATCACCCGCGGCTTGGTCAGGGCGACATAGGCCCCGAGGACACCGCGGCGCCCGGGGGACTGCGGACTGCCGTGGGCCAGCCCCGGTTGCGCTGCTGCCTTCATGATGCCCGCGATTCCACCCGGTCGTCCGTCTGCTGCACGATCGGCTTGCCCGCCGCCCGCAACCGGTACCAGTGCAGCACCTTGCGGTCGGCGACGAAGGCGCCGAACGGGACGGTCCCGGCCAGCAGCACCAGCAGCATCCGGCCCTTGGGGATCCGCAGCTGGGTCGTGAGGATCACGGCGACCAGCAGGTAGACCATGTACAGCCAGCCGTGCACGACACCGATGAGGAACGACCACTGGGTGCCGAGCTGCTGCGTCGAGCTCCCCTCCGGCCACAAGCCGACCCAATGGCCGTACTTGAGCACCACGGCCACGCACAGGCCGAGCAGCAGCACAGCGGTGCCGTAAGCCATGATCCGGTAGAAGGTCAGGACACCAGGCCGCACGACAAATCCCTCAATTCCGCCCTAGTACACCGGTGTCGATTGACCGTACGCCACGGCCTGCGCGGATCCGCGCAGGACCTCGGCCGGAGTGGTACCGGCCACCATCGGGTGATCAGCGTTCGGGTGCGGACACCGGGGGCGAGAGGTCAGCCGCGGGACAGCGCGTAGTGCTCGTCCGCCCGCGGCTCGGTCGTGGCGCGGCGCGCGAGGATCGAATCGCAGATCTCGCCCGCGCGCACGGCCCCGTTGGACAGCAGCGAGGACGTGATGCCGTGCGTGTGCTCGGTTCCGCCCTGCAGGTAGATGCCGCCCCGGACGTCCGGCGCGGTGCGCAGCCGGTAATCCCGTTCGACCTGCAGCCTGCCCTGCTCGTCGCGGGCGCAGTAGCGGGCGCTCTCGCCGAGCAGCGGGAACGGGTCGCGCGGGCGGCAGCCGGTCGCGTACACGACGACGTCCGACTCCAGCACGGTGCGCTCGCGGGTCGGTTGGAACTCGACGGACACCGTCACCCCGTCGTCGTGCGGTTCGGCCTCGGTGACCCGGGAGGCGTTGAACATCCGCAGCCGCTGCTTGCCCTGCACCTTCTCCTGGTAGGCGCGGGCGTAGAGGTCTTCGATGAGGTCCAGGTCGACCACCGAGTAGTTCGTGTTCCGGTGGTACTCCATCAGCCCGTCCTTGACCTCCGGCGAGGCGGCGTAGAAGTCGTCCACGGCCTGCGGGTCGAAGATCCGGTTGGCGAACGGGCTGTCGTCGGCCGGGCTGAAGCCGTAGCGGCCGAACACCGAGCAGACCTCGCTGCCCGGGAAGGTGCGGTGCAGGTAGTCCACGGCCTCGGCCGCGCTCTGCCCGGCGCCGACGACGGTGAACCGCTGCGGATCGGTGCCGTCGAGCTCGCCCACCCGGTGCAGCAGGTCGAGGTTGTGCCACACGCGCGGACCGGACCGCACCCCGTCCGGCAGGCTCGCTTCCAGACCCACCGCCAGCACGACGTTGCGGGCCCGGTGCACCTCGACCTCGTCGCCGCGGCGCACCCGGACGTCGAACAGCTCCCCGCCCTGCACCGGGTGCACGCCCAGCACCTCGGAGTCGTAGTGCACGACGTCGTCCACGCGGGCCGCGGCCCACTCCAGGTAGTCGTGGAACTCGATCCGGGTGGGGAACATCGTCTTGTGGTTGATGAAGTCGGCCAGCCGCTGCTTGTCGTGCAGGTAGCTGAGGAAGGAGAAGGTGCTGGCCGGATTGCGCATCGTGGTCAGGTCTTTGAGGTACGAGACCTGCATCGTGGTGCCCTCGATGAGCATCCCGCGGTGCCAGCCGAACGCGGGTTGCCGTTCGAAGAACACGCTCCGGACCCGGTCGTCCGCGGCCGCGGTGGCGTTGTGCTCACCGATGGCGATGGCCAGTGCCAGGTTCGACGGGCCGAACCCGATGCCCAGAACGTCGTAGACGGGAACTTGGTCATCCGTCGGTACGGCAGTCACGTTGTCCCCTCATCGCAGTGCCGGGCGCAGTGCGCGGTCCGGCGGAGCCCCGCCGAGCGCTCCGCGCGGCGCGCACCCGGCCGTCGCTGTGTCAGTCGCGGTCGTGGTTGTGCTTGTCGTGGTACTCGGTCTCGACCAAGCCCTTCTTCCAGTAGCCGACGGCCAGCACGGAATCGGCGGCAAGTCCGCGATCGGTGCGCAAGTGGCGGCGGATCCCGCGCACGGTGCCGGATTCCCCGGCCACCCAGGCCGACACGTCCCCGGCGGGCAGGTCCAGGTCGCGCACCGCGTCCATCAGCTGCTGCGATCCGCCCGCGGGCTGCCCGGCGCGCTCCAGCCAGGTCCACCGCAGGTCCGGCGGGCATGCGACGTGCTGGCGTTCCTCGGCGTCGGCGATCTCCACGAACACCTGGCCGCGCGCGGTGGGGGGCAAGCGCTCGACGATGCCTGCGATGGCGGGCAGGGCCGTTTCGTCGCCCACCAGCAGGTACCAGTCCGCGGCGCGGCAGGTCTTGCCGCCCGGACCCATGATCCCGAGCCGGTCACCGGGACGCGCCCGCCCGGCCCAGGTCGAGGCGATGCCTTCGCCGTGCATCACGAAGTCGACGTCGAGTTCGCCGCGAACCTCGTCGTAGCGCCGCACGGTGTAGGTGCGCATCGTGGGCCGCTCGTGCAGCTCGGGCCACTGGTAGCGCCCGGTGTCCGGGTCGAGGACCGGCAGCTCCGGGTGCTGCTGGTGCTGCTGCGGCACGAAGATCTTGATGTTCGGGCCGGTGCGGTCGTCCTGGAACCCGGATAGCTCCGCGCCACCGAGCGTCACCCGCCGCATCGACGGGCTGATCTCGGCGGTGCGCAGCACTTCCAGATTCCGTGCCGGAGGGCGGTTGTGCGTGTGCCGTCCCGCGTGGTTCATCGGAAAGGCGCTCCCTTCTTCGGCACTCGGACGATCAGTGAATTAAGGATAGCCTAACCATACGGTGAAGGCGATGTCTTCCCCGCCGTGGTTCAGATCTCTTGACGCTGCGCGGAATCCTCGGCCACCGCCGACTCCACCCGCGTCGGGCGCAGGATCTCGGCATCCTTGATGCGCAGGGCCACCAGCACGCCCACCAGCGCGCACCCGGCCGCCAGCAGCATCGCCGCGTGGTACGCGCTCAGATCGCCGCCACCGCCCGCGGGCTGCCCGGAACCGGTGCCCCAGGCCGCCAGCACGCACGCGGTCACCGCCACACCCAGCGCCGAACCCACCTGCCGCTGCACGTTGAACAGCGTCGAGGCGGCACCGGTGGCCGCGCTGCTGATCGTGGCGAAGGCGACCACCTGCAGTTCGGTCGAGGCCACGCCCACGAAGAAGCCGGACGCCAGCTGCACCACGGCGGCCAGCACGGCCGTGTCCGCGCGCACCAGGTTCATCGCCGCGAACGACGCAGCAGCACCGAACATGGCCGCCGCGATCACCGCCCGCGGCCCGATCCGCCGGTGCGCCCAAGCCACGACCTGCGACGCGATCATCAGCCCGACGGCCTTGGGCAGGGTGACCAACCCGGTCTGCCACGCCGAGGCGCCCAGTCCGTTCTGGTACATGAGGGTGAACCCGTACAGCGTGCCCAGGAATCCGGCCACGCACAGCAGCAGGATCAGGCTCGCCCTGCGGAACGACGGATCGCCGAACAGCCGCAGGTCCAGCATCGGCGCCGACATCCGCAGCTGGGCGATAACCAGCCCGGCCAGGCACGCGAGCCCGGCCAGCCCACTTCCCCAGAACTCCACCGAGCCCGGTCCGGTGCGCGAAACCGCCTCCAGCGCATACATGACCAGTCCGAGACCGGGCAGGGCCAGCGCGAAACCCAGTCCGTCGAACCGCTTTCCGTGGCTCTGAACGTGTTCGGCCAGGAATTTCCAGCCGTACAGCAGCGCCAGCACACCGATCGGCAGGTTCACGTAGAAGCCCCACCGCCAGGTCAGCTGCTCGACGAACAGACCACCCAGCACCGGCCCCAGCGCCGGGGCCACCGCGGTCGGCAGGATCAGCACCCGGGACAGCTTGATCCGCTGGTCCGGCGGGTAGGCGCGGAACAGCATGGTCAGCGCCACCGGGCTCATCACCCCGCCGCCTGCGCCCTGCAGCGCGCGAGCCGCGGTCAGCTGCGTCAGGTCACCGGCCACCGCGCACAGCAGCGAGGCCAGCACGAACGTGCCGAACGCGGCCAGGAACACGCGCTTGGTGCCGAACCGGTCGCCCAACCAGCCGGACACCGGGATGCACACCGCGAGGCTGACCAGGTAGGCGACGTTGACCGCCGACACCGCGCTGGGCGTGACGCCGAACTCGCCACCGATCGCCGGCAGCGCCACGTTGACGATCGTGGAGTCCATCCCGTTCATGAACATCGCGGCCACGTAGACGAGGCACACCGCGATCCGCGGATCCGCCCAGCGGCGGGAACGGGGAGCCGCTGCCACCATCAGCGGCCCGGGACGGTCCGCGCCGGGCGCATGTCCGTCCAGTTCACCTCGATGTGCTCCAGGCACGCGTCCCGATCGGCCGGACCGTGCGCGACGGCCCAGCCGGGCGGCAGCTGCACCGAGGCCGGCCACAGCGAGTACTGGTCCTGCTCGTTGATCAGCGCGTAGTAGTACTGGTCGGGGTCTTCGAACGGATTCGTCAACAGTCCACTCCTCGGTCTCGGCAACGCTGCCGGGTGCTCGTCGGGCCCGTCACCGGGCGGGTTCGGGCCGGGCTGCGGCGGGGGCCGGGTCGCCGGCCGCGGGATCGTCGGCGGCGGGGTCGTCGGCGGCCGGGTCCAGCCACCGGTCGACGACCGCACCGATCTCCGCGATCGGACCGGGCCGGGTCATGTCCTTGTGCTCGCAGGCGATGTCCACGCCGTGCACGGTTCCGCCGACGTAGGGCTCCCACATCGCCGCGGTCAGCGATTCCTTCGCCGGGTTGACCGTGGCGTCGAAGAACAGCACGTCGCCTCGAAGGACGTCGTGGTCGGCGGAGTTCTCCAGCACCGCGCAGTTGGCGAAGTTGTCGATGATCGCGGTGACCGTGTGCTCGGCGAGGTTGGCCAGCGCGCTGCCTTCCGCGGAGAGCACCTCCAGCACGCCCTCGCGGGTCAGCGCCCCCGGTCCCAGTTGCGCCAGGTCGTAGCCCGCCATGTACAGCAGCGCCTTGAGTGCCTCTTCCTCGGTGGGCAGCTCGTCCCAGACGTCCTTGGGGTAGGAGTCCATCATCCCGACGAACCGAACCTGCTCGCCCGCGGCCTGCAGCTGGGTGGCCATCTCGTGCGCCACCACACCGCCGAATGACCAGCCCAGGAAGTGGTACGGCCCGTGCGGCTGCACCTGCCGGATGTGCTCCAGGTACTCGGCCGCCATCCCGTGCAGCGTCGCGGCGACCGGCTTCGGCTCGTCCAGCCCACGGGTCTGCACGCCGTACAGCGGCCTGCGCGCGTCGATGTGCTTGAGGAGCCCGGAGAACGGCCAGGCCAGCCCGGCCGCCGGGTGCACGCAGAACAGCGGCTCCAGCGATCCCCCGGTGCGCAGCGGCAGCAGGATCTCCAGCGCGTCGTTCTCCCCGCCGTCGTGCAGGCGCTGCGCCAGTCCCGCCACGGTGGGCGCGGCGAACAGGCTGCCGACGTTGAGCCGCAGGCCCAGCGCATCCCGCACCCGGCCGATCAGCTTGGCCGCCAGCAGCGAATGCCCGCCCAGGTCGAAGAAGCCGTCGTGCACCCCGATCCTGGCCAGCCCCAGCACCTCGGCGAACAGCTCGCACAGCACTTCTTCGGTGGGCGTGCGCGGCATCTCACCGCCGACCGCCTCGGCCAGGTCCGGGACGGGCAGCGCGCGGCGGTCCAGCTTGCCGTTGGGCATCAGCGGCAGCGCGTCCAGCAGCACCACCGCGGCCGGAACCATGTGCCCGGGCAGCGCTTCGGCCACGTGCGCGCGCAGCTCGGCGCTGGTCACCTCCCGGTCGGTGACCGCGTAGGCCACCAAGCGCTTGTCACCCGGGGTGTCCTCGCGCACCACGGCGGCGGCCTGCAGCACCGCGGCGTGCTTGTCCAGCACCGCCTCCACCTCACCGGGTTCGATGCGGAACCCGCGGATCTTGACCTGGTCATCGGCCCGGCCCGCGAACTCCAGCACCCCGTCGGAACTCCAGCGCACCAGGTCGCCGGTGCGGTACATCCGGTCACCGGGCGCGCCATGCGGATCGGCCACGAAGCGCTCGGCGGTCAGGCCGGGGCGGTTGAGGTACCCGCGGGCCAGCCCCGCACCGGCGACGTAGAGCTCACCGACCACTCCGGGCGGCGCGGGCTGCAAGTTGCCGTCCAGCACGTACATCCGGGTGCCCGGGTCGGGCACGCCGATCGGCACCGAATCGCCGGAGCCCTCCGGGGTGCACTCCCACAGCGTCGAGTTGACGGTGGCCTCGGTCGGGCCGTAGCAGTTCAGCATCCGCCGGTCGCCGGCCCAGCGCTGCACCAGTTCCGCCGGGACCTTCTCCGCCCCGCACAGCAGCGTGGCGCCTTCCGGCAGTTCGGTGCCCGCGGGGAACATGCCCATGACCGAGGGCCCGATGGCCAGGTGGGTCACCCGGTTCCTGCGCGCGTACTCGGCCAGCGGCTCGCCCGGAACCCGCAGTTCCGCGGGCACGACGACGAGGGTGCCGCCGCTGAGCAGCCCCATGCACATCTCCCAGAAGGCGACGTCGAAGCTCGGCGAGGCGAACTGCAGCACCCGGCTGCGCCGTGTCACGCCGACCCGTTCGGCCTGAGTGGCCAGCAACTTGCCGATGCCGCGGTGCGGGACCACCACGCCCTTGGGACGCCCGGTCGATCCGGAGGTGTAGATCACGTAGGCGGCGTCATCGAGCCCGGGCGCGCGCAGCTGCGGGCGCGTGTCCGGCCGCGCGGCGCAGTCGACGAGCTCGACCGGCAGGTCCGCTGCCGGATCGTCGGTGACCACCAGCTTCGGCCGGGCGTCGGTGACCATGTCGCGCAGCCGCTCGGCCGGGTAGTCCGGGTCCAGCGCCAGGTAGGCGGCACCGCAGCGCATCGCGGCCAGCAGCCCGATGATCAGCTCCGCCGACCGCGGTAGCAGCACGCCGACGATCTCCCCCGGCGCGGCGCCGCGCTCGGTGAGCACCTCGGCCAGCCGCTGCACCCGCTCGTCCAGCTCGCGGTAGGTCAGCTCCTGCTCGCCGAACACCAGCGCCTGCTCGTCCGGGTGCGCGGCCACCTGTTCGGCGAACCGCTCCGGGAAGGTCTGCGCGGACCGCACCGCCGGACGGCCGCGGCCCCAGTCGAACACCTGCGCCCGCTCCTGCTCGCCGAGCACGTCCAGCTCGCCGATCGGGACGTCCGGGTTGGTCGCGGCGGCGTCGAGCAGCCGCGCGAACCGGTCGGCCAGCCCGCGCGCGGTGCTCTCGTCGAACAGGTCGGTGCTGTACTGCACCAGGCCGTCCAGCCCGCCGTCGCCGCTCTCGGTGAGGCTCAGCGCGAGGTCGAACTTGGCCGCGCCCGCATCGGCGAGCTCGATCCGGGTGTCCAGTCCGGGCAGTTCGGCCCGAACCTGCTCACCGCTGGCCCAGTAGGCCAGCATCACCTGGAACAGCGGGTGCCGGGACAGCGAGCGCGTCGGGTTGAGCACCTCGGTGAGCCGCTCGAACGGCAGCTCGGCGTTGTCGTAGGCGGCCAGGTCGGTACGGCGCACCCGGTCGACGAGCTCGGTGAACGCGGGTTCGCCCGAGGTGTCGGTGCGCAGCACGAGGCTGTTCACGAAGAAGCCCACCAGGTCGTCCAGCGCGGTGTCCCCGCGGCCGGCGACCGGGGTGCCGATCGGGATGTCGGTACCCGCACCGGACCGGGTCAGCAGCGCGGCCAGCGCGGCCTGCAGCACCATGAACGGGCTGGCGCCGCGCGCGGTGGCGAGCTCGCGCACCCGCTGCTGCACCTCGGGCTCGACGCGGAAGCCGACGTGCGCGCCGCGGTGGCTGGAGACCGCGGGCCGGGCGCGGTCGGTGGGCAGGTCCAGCTCCTCGGGCAGTCCGGCCAGCGTCTCCTGCCAGAACTGCAGCTGCCGCGCGGCACGGCTGTGCACATCGGACTCCGAGCCGAGCATCTCCCGTTGCCACAGCGCGTAATCCACGTACTGCACCGGCAGCGGCGCCCAGTCCGGCTCCTGCCCGCGCAGCCGCGCCGCGTAGGCGGTGGACAGGTCGCGCACCAGCGGTCCGGTCGACCACTCGTCCCCCGCGACGTGGTGCAGCAGCACCAGCAGCACGTGCTCGTCCGGGCCGCCGCGGAACAGCACCGTGCGCACCGGCGGTTCCTGGGCCAGGTCGAAACCGCGCTGCGCGGCGGCGGTGAGCAGCCCGTCGAGGTCCTGGCCGTCCACGGGCACCTCGTGCAGTTCCGGCACTGCGTCGAGCACCTGCTGGTGCGGTTCGCCGAACTCGTCCGGGAAAGCGGTGCGCAGGCTCTCGTGCCTGCCGATGACGTCGGCCAGGGCGCTGCGCAGCGCGTCGACGTCGAGCTCGCCGGCCATCCGCAGCACCAGCGGGAGGTTGTAGGTCGCGCTCGGCCCTTCCAGCCGGTGCAGGAACCACAGCCGCTGCTGGGCGAAGGACAGCGGGATGCGCTCGGGCCGCGGCAGCGGGCGCAGCTCGGGCAGCTCGCGCCGCCCGGTGTCCAACTGCGCGGCGAGCCCGGCGGGCGTGGGGTTTTCGAACAGCGCGCGGATGGTCGGTTCGGCGCCGAGCTGGGTGCGGATCCGGGCCAGCAGCCGGGTCGCCAGCAGCGAATGCCCGCCGAGTTCGAAGAAGCCGTCGTCGATGCCCACCTCGCGCACGCCGAGGACTTCGGCGAACAGCGCGCACAGCACGGCTTCCGGGGCATCGCGCGGTTGCCGCCCACCTGCCGCGGAAGCGAAGTCCGGTGCGGGCAGTGCCGCGGAGTCCAGCTTGCCGTTGGCGGTCAGCGGCAACGCGTCCACGACGACGAACGCCGCGGGGACCATGTAGTCCGGCAGCAGCCCGGCCAGGTGGGCGCGCAGCTGTGCGGAGTCCACCTCGCCGACCGCGTATCCGACGAGCCGCTGGTCGCCCGGCCGGTCCTCGCGCACCAGCACGGCCGCCTGCCGGACATCGGGATGTGCCAGCAGGTTCGCTTCGATCTCCCCCGGTTCGATGCGGAATCCGCGCACCTTCACCTGATGGTCGGCTCGGCCGAGGAATTCCAGCGTGCCGTCCGCGCGCCAGCGGGCCAGGTCGCCGGAGCGGTACATCCTGCTGCCCGCGGGGCCGAACGGATCGGCGACGAACCGCTGCGCCGTCAGCGCCCGGCGCCCGAGGTAACCGCGCGCCAGCCCGGCACCGCCGATGTACAGCTCGCCGGCCACCCCGGGCGGGACCGGGCGCAACCGCGAATCCAGCAGGTACACCCGCAGATCCGGGATCCCGCGGCCGATCACGCTGCCGTCCCGGCGGGCGACGCGGTCGCGGTCCAGCGCGAGGTAGGACACGTGCACGGTCGTCTCGGTGATGCCGTACATGTTGACCAGCACCGGATCGTCATCCGCGTGCCGCGCGTACCAATCGTCCAATCTGGACAGTTCCAGCGCTTCCCCGCCGAACACGACGAAGCGCAGCGCCAGATCGTCGGCAGCGCGTTCCCGGTCGGCCTCGATGAGCTGGTAGAACGCCGACGGGGTCTGGTTGAGCACGGTGACCCGTTCCTCGGCCAGCAGCGCGCGGAACCGCTCCGGCGAGCGGCTGATCTCGTGCGGCACCACGACCAGGCGCCCGCCGTGCAGCAGCGCGCCCCACAGCTCCCAGACCGAGAAGTCGAAGGCGTAGCTGTGGAACAGCGTCCACACGTCCTGCGGGCCGAACGAGAACCACGGCTCGGTGGCGCTGAACAAGCGCACCACGTTGCGATGCGGGATGGACACGCCCTTCGGCTTGCCGGTGGATCCGGACGTGTAGATCACGTAGGCGGCGTGCTCCGGGGTGAGCGGCCCCCGTTCACCGGGCTTGGGGTCGCGGTGCGAATGCCGGGAGATCTCCCCGTCCTGCGCCGGATCGTCGACGTGGATGCGGGTGACGCCGTCCGGCATCGCCGCGTCGTGCGCCCGGTCGGTCAGCAGCAGCGAGGGCCGGGCGTCGGCCACCACGTGCGCGAGCCGATCGGCGGGATGGCCGGGGTCCAGCGGCAGGTAGGCCGCCCCGGCCTTCAGCACCGCCAGCAGCGAGACGACGAGCTCGGCCGAGCGCGGCAGGGCCAGCGCCACGAGCTGCTCGGGTCCGACGCCGTGGTCGATGAGGTGGTGGGCGAGCTGGTTGGCGCGGTCGTTGAGCTCGGCGTAGCTGATCGTCTCGTCGCCGCAGGTCAGCGCGAGTGCGTCCGGATCGGCGGCGACCTGCTCCTCGAACAGCTGCGGCAGGGTCGCCGCGCGCGGTTCGCACGCGCCGGGAACCGGGGCGTTCCACTCGTGCAGCACCAGCTCGCGCTCCTCGGCGCCGAGCAGATCGAGGTCGCCGACCTCCGCGTCCGCGGCGGAACCGGCGAACTCGCCGAGGAAGCGGGCGAACCGCGCGCGGTGCCCGCCGAGCTCGTCCTCCCCGTAGAGCCGCGGATTGGCGTCGAACTCGAAGCGCAGCTGCTCGTCCTCCGGGTAGACCAGCAGGTTGAGGTCCTGCACCGGCCCGGCGGCCAGGTTGTGCACGACCGCCGGGTGGTCGCCGAAGTGCAGGTCGTAGTCGAACGACTTGATGTTGATCATCGGCCCGAACAGCGGCCGGTCCGATCCGAGCAGCCGCAGGTCCCGGCGCAGGTCCTCACCGCGGTAGTTCTGGTGCTTGCGCAGCTGCCGCACGGCCTTGGTGACCTGCACGACGAGCTCGTCCCGGGTGGTCTCCGCGGTGACGCGCAGCCGTAGCGGGAGGACGTTGACCACCATGCCCGGCACGCGCAGCGCTGCCGAGCCCAGCCGGCCCATCACCGGCAGGCCCAGCACCACGTCCTGCGCCCCGGTCATCCGGTGCAGGTAGGCGGCGAACGCGGCGATGAGTGCGTCCGGCCAGATGGTGCGCGCCTGCTCGGCAACCGCGGACAGTTCGGCGGCGACCCCCTCGGGGGCCCGGTCGGCCTGCCTGCGGAAGGAGTGCGCGACCGGTCCGGTGCGCCCGGCGAGGGTGACCACGTCCGGCCGGTCGGCCAGATGCGCGTTCCAGAACTGCGCGTCGGTGCCGAACCGGTCGGAGCCGCGGTAGTTGCCCTCCGCCTCCAGCAGCGAGTCCAGCGGACCGAACGGCGACGGCCCGGGGTCCTGCCCGGCGACGAGGGCGCTGTAGACCTCAGCGACCCGGCGCAGCACGATGGAGAAGCCGTACCCGTCGATGGCGACGTGGTGGATGCGCTGGTACCACCACCACCGGTCGTCGGCGATCTTGAACAGCATGGCGGTGAACAGCCCGCCGCTGCGGCCGCGTTCGCGGGTGAGGTCGACCGGTTCGGCCAGGTCGGCCCGCATCCGCTCCAGCGCCGCAGCACCGGGGTCGGGCGCAGCGCTGACGTCGATCACCGGCAGCTCGAACCCACCCGCCGGTTCGACGACCTGGCGCGGCTGCTGGGTTCCGGCGGGGTCACCGACGAGCCGGATGCGCAGCGAGTCCGTCTCCGCGATCACCTGGCGCAGGGCCGATTCGAACAGCTGCCCGTCCACCGCACCGCGGATCTCGACGTACTCGCTGGTGTTGTAGATCGGGTTCTGCCCGTCCAGTTGCTGGGCGAACCAGATCCCCGCCTGAGCGGCCGACAGCGGCATCGATCCGGCCTCCGCAGCCCGCAACGGCATCGATCCGGCAGCGTGCTCCGACATCGTTCTCCCCACGATCATGACACAAGTAAGGCTTACCTTAGTCCAGGCTCCGAGGTCGCGACAGACCCCGTGGGCCGCCTCACCTGGGACGGCGCGCCGACCGACGGACCCGCGCGGCGTTCAGGCGCGGTCGAAGATCATCAGCGCCGAATTCTTGCCCGGCAGACCGACTTCCGCGGCGCGCCGGAACCCGGCCTTGGTGAACGCACCGATGGAGGCCAGGTTGTGCACATTGGGCTCGGCGACCACGCGCTCGCTGCCCGGGTCGGCGTCCAGCAGGCCCTTGGCCGCAGCCGCGAGCAGCGACGACCCCATCCCGCGCCCGATCGCGTCCGGCTCGCCGATCGCGATGTGCACGCCGAGGTCACGCGGGGCGTACGGGTAGCAGCCGGCCAGCTTGTCCCGCACGACGCGGTACAGCTCCAGGTAACCGACCTCCCGGCCGTCCAGCGCGACGATGCACGGCAGCGAGTGCCGCCCGGACAGCTGAGTGGCCAGTTCCTGCCGCCACTGCTCCAGCGGCCAGTCCTGCTCCCAGTTGACCGCGACGTGCTCGCGGTTCATCCACCGGTGCACCAGTTCCGCGTCCGGACCGCCGTCCCCGCCGGTCAGCTGCACCGGACGCAGCGACCAGCCACCGCCGAGCTCGGGCAGCGGCACCCCGGGGACATCGCCGGGCGCGGTGAACCACGGATTGGGCACCTGGCGCAGCACCGGCTGTACGCGGACCCGGCCCGACTCGTCGCGGTAGCGCAGCTCGGAACCGTTCAACGCCGCGCGCGAAGCCAGCGTCGGATTCGAAAGCCAGTGCCGCACAATCGGTTCGGTGGAAGGATAGCTGTCAGCGATCTCGTGCAGCAGGCCGGAGAGGTCGCCCAGCAGGTCCTGCTCGCGCGCGATCCCACGCCTGCCGAACGCACCGATCACCGCGAGCGGACCATCGGTGAGCAGCTCGGCGGTAGCGGCGTCCCGGTCCATCCCGGCGCCGCCCTCGGCGAGCTCGCGCAGCGCGGGCCGCAGCCCGCTCTCCACGTGCGCGACCAACCAGCGCCGGGCCTGCGACTCGTCGGCCACCGAACGCACCAGGGCCGCCGTGTCCTCGGCGAGCCCCACCGGATCGCACTCGGGGGAGGCCAGCGAACGCAGCGCCCAATCGACCGGCGAACCCGCACCCGCCTCGTTGACCGGCGCCCCGGGCAGCGCCCGCTGCCGCGCATCGGCCGAGCAGGCCGCGGCCAGCTGCACCGGCTCGGCGGCGACCACCGCGCCCCCGTCCTCGTCGACGACGTCGATCGGCCCGAAGCCGTGCGCCCCCACCCGGGACACGTGGACGACATCGGTGGCCACCCGCAGCGGCCCGATCCGCAGGGTCAGCGGACCTCCGGCAACCGGCGTGTGCGTCTCGGCCAGCCACCGGCGCAGCAGCGCCGCGCTCCTCCGATGCGCCTGCCGGGCGAGATCAGCTTCAGTCCGCACGCAACCTCCTCCGTTGATAAGCCCAGGCTAACCTAACGAACAAGGCAAGATCTCCCCCACCTCCACAGCGCTGACCTGCAACGCAGCGATCGCACACCGTGCGCGCACCGTGCGACCACCACCACGCTGTGCCACGATCCGAACGCGTTGGCCGGGGGGCTTCCACGAAGGGGTACCTGATCAGGTGCGCAGCGGTTTTCCACCCGGCACCGCCCCGAGAACCACCCTAGCCTGGCGACATCGCATGCCGCCCAACGCTGCCCGGAGAGGAGTTCCATACATGGAAGACGCAGAAGCCGTCGTCCCGCTCCGGCCGGGATTCGACATCCAGGTTCGCGGCTTCAACCGCAACCAGGTCGTCGAGCACATCGAGCTGCTCGAAGACCAGCTCCGCCTGCTCACCATCGATCGCGACGAAGCCGCGCAACTCAACACCGACCTGCGCAAGCTCTGCGACGACACCCGGCACTCGCTGGACGAGACCGAGGCCAGGCTCAAGCGGATCGAATCCTCCGACACCGGCTTGCCCGCCGCCTCCCAACGGGTGCAGAACATGCTCTCCATGGCCGAGGAGGAAGTGCAGACCCTCCGCGACCAGGCCCGGCGCCAAGCCGACATCATCCGCGGCAGCGCCGAAACCGAATCCCGTGAGCTGATCGGCGAAGCCGAGCGCGCCGCGGGCGAGCTGCGCACCGAGTGCAGCGAACTCGTGGCCGACGTCGAGTCCCGCCGCAACCAGCTGCGCCGGGAGCACGAGCAGAACGCGAGCGACCTGCGCAACCGCGAGCACCAGATGCGCCAGACGATCCGCGACGAGTACAAGCGGATCACCGAGCAGGCCCGGACCGAGTCCGACGAGCTGATCACCGAAACCCGCAGGCAGTGCGCGCAGATGGACGCCGAGACCGAGCAGCGCAGGCTCGACGCGCTGGAGGAGATCCGGGTCAAGCAGGCCCAGCTGGAGGAGCTGCGCGACGCGGTCCTGTCCTCGATGGACCGCGCGCGGCAGATGCTGGACGACTCGGCCAGCAACCTGCGCGCCCAGCACCCGGACATGATGGATCCGATCGGCGTGGAGACCGACATCCAGCAGCAGGCGCTCGTCCCCGAACCGCGCGAGCAGGACACCACCGCCGTCAGCACCCCCGAGCAGTCGAGCAACGGAAGCGGACCGCAGACCGGCGCCGCCGAGCAGGCGCGGCAGAACTGATCGGAGCCCCACCGTGGACCTGTTCGTCCTGATGTTCATCGTCGGTTTCGCGCTGGCCGCACTGATCTTCTGGCCACTGCTGCACCGCGCGAACCGACGCCTCGCAGACCGGGAGACCATCGCAGGCCGGGCGAACACCAACCCGCCCGCGCAACGCCGCCCCAGCACCGGCGGACCCAAGCACGCCGCACCGGTCACGCCGGCGGCCGAGACCGGATCCGCCGAGCAGGCCGCGCGCGCGGGCGCACCCGCCGTCGCCGGGATCGACGAGGACACCCAGCCGGACCTGCAGCCGGTGCTGCCGCAGCAGCGCACCAACGAGCCGATCCAGATCCCGATCCTGCCGACCGATTTGTTCGAGAAGCACTTCGAAGCGAAGTTCAACCGATCCCGCCAGCGGCTCGCTCGGCTGCGCGCGGAGCTGGAGAACGAATAGCGGAATCCGGTATTCGCTGTTATCACCGGGTGCATGCACCGACTGGTTGCCTCGAACGGGCCCATCGCCGGTCGCGGCGGCCCGCGAGGGCACCGGAGCGGAGCGGAGTTGCTAGTTTTCCGGGCAACCCGTGCGGCACCCGACGAGTTGGAGTCCTGACCCGTGCCCAGTCAACAGCGCCCGCCCGTCATCTACTTGGTCGGAACCTCCGGCAACCCGAACTACGGTGACGAGCTGATCACCGCGACCTGGCTGAAGTACCTGGCCCGAGTCGCGCCGAACAGCGAAGTGTGGGTGGACTGCCCCAATCCCGGGTCGTCGGCGGTGCTGCTCGCGAACCTGCACCCGCGGGTGCGGTTCACCGACACCTTCTGGCGGCTGTGCTGGGAGGCGCCCTCGGACGGGCCGTGGGAGGTCGCGTCGTTCGTCCAGCACGCGATCAACAACCCCGGAATGGCGCCGCGCTGGGTCGCGGGCATCGAACTCGCCGCCCGCGCGGATGTGGTGCACGTCATCGGCGGCGGTTACGTCAACGGGATCTGGCCGCGGCACATCGGGCTACTGGCCGCATCGGTGGCCGCGGTGCGCCGCTCCGGCGGGCGCGCGGTGATGACCGGGCAGGGCCTGTGGCCGGTCGCCGAGGAGGCGCAGCCGCTGCTGCGCAACCTGGTCGCCCAGTTCGCCACCGCGGACGTGCGCGACGAGCCCTCGGCCGGCCTGGTGGGCAACGGGGTGGTGATGACCGGTGACGACATGTTCTTCGGCATCGAGCAGAGCCTCTACCGCACCGATGACCTGCGCGAGGTCATGATCTGCGTGCAGTCGGACATGCTCGACGTGTCCGTGCCCGCGCTCGCCGGCTTCCTGCTCGACACCCTGCGCGCGTGGGGCGTGCGCCCCGAGCAGGTCGGCATCGCCGAAGGCATCCCCCGGGTGGACCGCGAGGTCTTCGCCCTGGTCGAGCACGACCTGCCCGGCGCCCGGTTCTACCCGTTCTCCGAGATCATGGACGCCGGGCTGCCCGCCGCGGCCGGTCAGCGCTGGCTGTCCACCCGGTTCCACATGCACCTGGTGGCCGCGGCGGTCGGCGCGCACGGCGTGGCGGTGTCGATCAACTCCGGCTACTACACCAACAAGCACCGCTCGCTGATCGAACGCGGGTCGGGATGGGCGCTCAGCGAGGGGCTACAGATCCCCACCGTGCCGACCGGCGGCGGCTTCTCCACCGCCGCGCTGCAGGAGACGCAGGAGCAGAAGGCGAAACTGGCCGCCTCCATCTACGGCGGCTGATCTCGGCGCTGCTCACCGTTCCTCAGCGCGGACGGCGGACTGCTCGGGGAACGCGGCGCCCGATGACCGCTCGGACCGCTCGCGCTCCTCGGCGCGTTCCCGACGGCTCTCCGCGACGTAGAACGGCGCCGCCGCCAGGACCGGCACGAGCATGCCCAGCAGCACGACGAGAAGTGACGTCCCCACTGCGCCGACACTCCGTCCCCGGGATGAGAGATGATGATCGAAGAAGTCCCCGAACGGGTGACTCACCAGGATCATCGCATGGCGGCGCCGGCTGTTATCCGCGCTGTTCGGGCGCTGGATAACAGTTGCATCACGTTCGGCGGCGGCCGGGTCAGCGCCACTCCGCCGTGGGCCAGGGCTCGCGCCGCCACGCGCTGTCCCAGAACATCCACTCGTACTCGGTCGCGGTGGTGAACGCGGCCAGCATCCGCTCCCGGACCTCCGGCGTGCTCGCGGCGGCCGCCCGGTCGGTCAGCTCCCGGGCCGCCCGCACGGAATCCGCGAACTCCTCGTCGGCGTAAGTGCGAATCCAGGTGCTGTACGGGTGTTCCGGATCGTCCCCTGTGGACTCCAGGATCGTGCTGCCCACGTGCTGGTAGACCCAGAAGCACGGCAGCAGCGCCGCCAGCAGCACCGGATACGGCTCACCGAGCGCACATGCGCGCAGGTACGAGGTGTACCCGAGGCAGGTCGGCGACGTCTCGACGCCCTCGATCTCGGCCTCGGTCAACCCGAACTCGTGCACGTAACCGGCGTGCAGCTGCCGCTCCTCCAGCAGCGCGCCCTGCGCGGCGCCGGCCAGGAACGCGGCATCCGCGGCATCGTCGGCACGCGAGGCCGCCGCGGACAGGGCCTGCGCGAACCCGACGAGGTAGCGCGCGTCCTGCACGATGTAGAAGGCGAACCGCTCGCGCGGCAGCGAACCGTCCGCCAGCGCCGCGTTGAACGGGTGCTGCACCACGGCCCGCTGCAGCCGCTCGGTACGCGCCCAGGCCCGGGCGCAGAAGCCGCCCTCCGCGGGCGGGGGAAGCGTGCTCATCGGCAACTCCTCAGCTCGGGGGAACCGGACCCGTCACCACCAGGTGTGGAAGTGGTGCACCGGACCGTGACCGCGCCCGACGTCCAGCCGGGACGCGGCGGCCAGCGCCGCGGTGAGGTACCGCTTCGCCTCGTGCGCGGCGGTCGACCAGTCCGGGCGCTGCGGGCGCAGGGCCGCGATCGCCGCGGACAGCGTGCACCCCGTCCCGTGATCGTTCGTCGTGGAAATGCGCTCGTCGCGCAGGAATTCGGCTTCTCCGTCAGCGACCAGCACGTCCGCGCTGGCCTCGCCGGACAGATGCCCGCCCTTGAGCAGCACCCGCTTGGCACCCAACTCGGTCAGCCGCCGCGCCTGGTCGGGCAACTCACCGACCGCGCCGAGTTCCGGTTCGCCGAGCAGATCGGCCGCCTCCGGCAGGTTCGGCGTGATCAGGTCGACCCGGGGCAGCAGCTCGTCCCGCAGCACACCGACCGCACGCGGCGCCAGCAGCCGATCCCCGCTCTTGGCCACCATCACCGGGTCCAGCACCACGTGCGGCGGCGCGTAGCGGTCCAGGACCGAGGCCACGGCCAGGATCACCTCGGCATCGCCGAGCATCCCGATCTTGACCGCGTCCGGCCGCACGTCGTCCAGCAGCGTCTCCAGCTGGGTGGCCACGAACCCGGCGGGGACCTCGCGCACCTCGCGCACTCCCGTGGTGGTCTGCGCGACGAGCGCGGTGACCACCGCCATCCCGTAGGCGCCGTTCGCCGAGAAGGCCTTCAGATCCGCCTGGATACCTGCGCCACCGCTGGGATCGGTGCCCGCGATGCTGAGCACGTTCGGAATCACGACGTCCCTCCGCTAGTGCGACCTAGGTCAGGTTCAACGGGTCTGCTCTCAGCCCGGCCATCCGGGCACCCCGCGTCGGCCACCAAGCTAGCAACCCGCACACCCGCCCGAGCGCGCGCAGGGGACTCGACCGATCAAGCTCGCCGGGAGGCGGCGCCGAACCGGTTCCCGCGCGATCGATTTCACACCGCTGACTCCGCCACCGGTAGGCATGACCTGCCCGGACACCGGACTAGACTGGAGGGGATGGAAACGACGACGACCGCACCCAGCTACGCCAGCCCGGACCGGCTGCGCCGCACCGAGGATCCCGCCGCGATCTGGGCACCGCTGGCGAAACTCACCGAAGCCGCCGCCGCCGAAGCCGGCTCGGGGCAGGTCGCGATTACCCGCGGGTTCGACCGCAACAGCCGCCGCCGCGCCCGCGCGCTGCGCGACCTGCTGGCCGAACGGGACGTGACGGCCGTCGAACTGACCCCCGCCCCCGGTAGCGACCAGCTGGTCGGCGACGAGGTCGTCGCCGTGGTCAACCTGATCGGCGCGGGCTCCTGGCAGCCCTACCGGGTGGCCGCGCAGCTGCGCGCCCCCGTGCTCACCCCGAACCCGGTCGAGGGAACCGCGGATCAGGTCGAGCGGGACGTGATCGCGGTCAGCGGCGAGGAATCCGGCAAGCGCGATGTGGCCCTGTCCCACGTCGCCCTGCGCTCCGAGGACCCGTCCACCGGCCGGATCACCGTCGAGCACGACGGCGGCGAGCTCTCGATCGCGGGCGGCTGGCTGACCGCGACCGCGCAGGACCAGCAGCTCGTGGTGCAGGTCGGCGGTATCGAGCTCGCCGAGCAGGAGCTGCGCACCTCCCGGCTGCGCGTGCAGGCCTTCGACGCCCAGCACCGCCTGGTGCGCGACGAGCTGCCCATCGCCGACTTCGAGGGCACCCTCGTGCTCGCCACGGAGGCCTCCGGACTGCGGGTCCGCCCCGTCTGAGCCGCGAACTCCCGCAACGGGGCCGGGCGCGATCGATCGCGCCCGGCCCCGTTCGCTGTGACGGGCACCATGAACACGCCCACCTCCGCGTCACGCCCACCGGTCGGGCACGTCCCTCGACCAACCCGCACAGTGGGGACGCAGGGTTGACCAAGGGAGGCTGGGGAATCTTGGGTACCGCCGACGAATGGCACGTCAGCTGCCGGGACATCACCGGCAAGCGGCAGGGCGTTTCGATCAGCACCGACGGCGGCAGCGTGGTGCTGGTCACCCCGCCCGGCGAGACGGCCGTGCTCTCACCGCTGGAGGTGGGCCGCCTGCGCGCGGCGCTCCGCGATGCGGCGGTGTGGGCGGCCGCGGGCACCTGACCGGATCTCCCGGGCCCGCCCCGTGGCCGGGCCCGGGGGAAAAACCGGCCATCTTTGCCCGCCGGAAGGCAGTGACTGCGCCGCGCACCCCAGGCATCATCTACTCCCGGTAACCTGGCTTGGCGAGAGGTGGATGCGTGGGTACGTGGACACGAGTGCGATCGGCGCTGGCCCGGCTGACCGGCGGTCGGGGCGGGCACGTCGCGACAGCGGCGCACACGGGATACGTCCTGGTGAAGCAGGGCGTCATCCGGCCGATGCGGCCGGACAAGATCGTGCGCATCGCGCTGGCCTGGCGCCGGTGGGGCATCACCCCGCCGCTGGCCTACGCGATCGGCGCCATCCGGCACCCGGACCGCCCGGCGATCATCGACGAGCGCGGTGCGCTCAGCTTTGCCGAAGTCGCCCAGCGCACCACCCGGCTGGCCCATGCGCTGCGCGAACGGCTCCAACCCGGTGACCGGGTCGGGGTGCTGTGCCGCAACCACCACGGCCCGGTCGAGACGATCGTGGCCGGCGGCAAGCTCGGCACCGACGTCGTGCTGCTCAACACCGGGCTCACCGGTCCCCAGCTGGCCACCGTGCTCACCGAGCAGCAGGTCGGCGTCCTGGTGCTGGACAGCGAGTTCAGCGCGCACTTGGACGAGGTTCCGGAAGGCGTGCAGGTCGTCCTGGCTTGGACCGAGGGCTCGACCGAGCGCCCCACGCTGGAGCACCTGATCACGACGTCGACGAACCGGGGACTGCCCCGCCCCACCCGGCACTCGCGAATGGTCGTGCTCACCTCGGGCACCACCGGCACGCCGAAGGGCGCCCGCCGGCCCGATCCACCGAGCCTGTCCCCCGCCGCCACCATCTTCGCCCGGATGCCGCTGCAGGCCGGGGAACGAACGCTGGTGTGCGCACCGATCTTCCACACCTGGGGCCTGGCTGCCTTCCAACTGGGCTCGGTGCTGGGCTCGACCCTGGTGCTGCAGCGCAAGTTCGACCCCGAGCAGGCGCTCAGCGCCGTCGCCCGCTACCGGTGCACGTCGCTGTTCGCGGTGCCGATCATGCTGCGCCGGATCCTCGACCTGCCGACCGAGACCCGCGGCAAATACCACGTCGGCGCGCTGCGCATCGTCGCTTCCAGCGGTTCGGCCCTACCCGCGGACCTGGCGACGCGGTTCCAGCGCGCCTTCGGCCCGATGCTGTACAACTTCTACGGCTCGACCGAGGTTTCCTGGGTCAGCATCGCCACCCCGGAGGACCTGCTCACCGCGCCGGATACCGCCGGGCGGCCCCCGCGCGGCACGGCGCTGCGCATCCTCGACGAGGACGGCACACCGGTCCCGCGCGGACGTCCGGGCCGGATCTTCGCGGGCAACGACATGCTCTTCGAGGGCTACACCAACGGTCAGTCCCGGGAACGACTGGACGGGATGATGGCCACCGGCGACCTGGGCCGGTTCGACAAGAGCGGGCGGCTCTACGTCGTCGGGCGTGAGGACGACATGATCGTTTCCGGCGGCGAGAACGTCTATCCCAAGGAGACCGAGGACGCGATCGGCAAGATGTCCGGGGTCACCGAGGTCGCCGTCATCGGGGTCGACGACGCGGACTTCGGGCAGCGGCTGGCGGCCTACGTGGTGCTCGAACCGGACACCGAGTTGAGCGCCGATCAGCTGCGCGAGTCGTTGCGCGACGAGCTGCCGAAGTACGCGCTGCCCCGCGATGTCGTGTTCCTGGCCGCATTACCGCGCAACGCGACCGGCAAGGTGGTTCCGCGTGAACTGCCGCGGTGAATCCGCCGCTCGCGGCGAGTTAGGCTGGCTCGGGTGAACGACCGTCTCGTGTGGATCGACTGCGAGATGACCGGGCTCGATCTCGGCAAGGACTCCTTGATCGAGATCGCGGCCCTGGTCACCGACGCCGATCTGAACATCCTCGGCCAGGGCGTGGACATCGTCATCCACGCCGACGACGATGCGCTGTCCGGCATGCCCGACGTGGTGCGCGACATGCACGAGCGCTCCGGCCTCACCGCCGAGGTGCGCCGCTCGGCGGTGAGCCTCGCCGATGCCGAACAGCAGGTGCTGGAGCACATCCGGCAGTTCGTGCCGGAAGGGCGCTCGGCTCCGCTGGCCGGCAACTCGATCGCCACCGACCGCGGGTTCATCGCCCGGGACATGCCGGAACTCGACGGCTACCTGCACTACCGGATGGTCGACGTGTCCTCCGTCAAGGAACTGTGCCGGCGCTGGTACCCGCGCATCTACTACGCGCAGCCGGAGAAGGGCCTGGCGCACCGGGCGCTGGCCGACATCCGCGAATCCATCCGGGAGCTCGCCTACTACCGGCGGACCGCGTTCGTGCCGCAGCCCGGCCCCAGCACGGACCAGGCCCAGGCGGTGGCCGCGGAACTGCTCCGCGGCGAAGCGGTCGGCGGGACGCGCCGGGCCCAGGAGCAGGCCGACGAGGCCGATTCCTGACCGGCGCAACATCGGCTGCGCGGGGGCCGGTGGGAAGACGCCTCGCGGCACCCGCTAAGATGTAACACGTTGCTCGGAAGGATCCGGGCGGCCGCGGTGGGTGTAGCTCAGTCGGTAGAGCACTGGGTTGTGGTCCCAGGTGTCGCGGGTTCGATTCCCGTCACTCACCCCACGACGAGAAGGGCCCCGTCCGTTCGGACGGGGCCCTTCTCGCGTCTCAGCGGTTGCCCTGCACCCACTCGTCCCAGGGGACCTGCCAGTCGCCGAAGCCGTCCCAGGACTCCAGATCCGGACCGCCCGAGTTGGTGATCTCCACCACGTCGCCCTTGTTCAGCAGGTCGTAGACCCACTTGGCGTCCTCGTCGGTCATGTTGATGCAGCCGTGGCTGACGTTGCGATGCCCCAGGTCAGCCGCGGCCCACGGTGCCGCGTGCAGGAACTCGCCGCCGTTCGAGATGCGCACGGCCCACTGCACCTCGGTCTCGTAGCCACCCGCTTCCACCGGAAGCCCGTAGGTGGCGGAGTCCATGAACTTCGTCTCGTGGTGCTCGGTGACCACGTGCCTGCCGTTGTTCGACGGGAAGTCCGGCTTGCCGAGCGCGATCGGGACCGTGCGCAGTAGCCGGCCGTTCTTCTCCACTCGCATCTGGTGGCTGGACCCGTCGGCGCGCAGCACGACGGCATCGCCGATGGTGATCTCCGCCCGGCGGTCCTCCTGGCCCCACAGCCCGTCGCCGAGCTTCTTGCCGTAGACGTCCACGTCCACCGACACCTGAGTGCCGGGCTGCCAGTAGTCCTTCGGCCGCCAGTGCACCTCGCGGTCGTCGAACCAGTAGAACGCTCCCTCGACGGCCGGCTCCGTGCGGATCTTGATCGCTTCCTCGGCCGCCCGCTTGTCCGGCGGCGGAGCGTCGCCCGAGAAGTAGAAGGCCAGCGGCTGCCCGGTACCGACGGTCTCCCCGTCGAGCGGGTTCATCGACACGTAGGTCTGCGCGTCCGGGGACAACGTGCTGAACGTGGACTGCTGGCGCACCGGCGGCGCGTCCTCGCGCTGGACCGCCACAGACAGCGTGTAGGTGCGCGAGTAGCCGAGCTTGCCGTCCGGGCTCCAGGTCTGGCCGTCACCGGAAACGGAGCCGGCGACCTCCGCACCCTCCTCGTTGGTGAGCGTGGCCTCCACGATGCGGCCGCCGTCGGCCGTGGCCAGCACCGGCTCGGCCGGCGAGACGTCCTTGCTGCCGTTCTCCGGAGCGAAGCGCACCTCGGGCTGGCCGGAGTCCGCCGGGGCGGCTTCCGAACCTCCGCCGCCGCAGCTCGCCACGAGCGCCACGACCAGGCCGAGCAGCAGCATCGGCACCAGCCGCCACCCCCGCACAGTCGTCCCGACCGGGTGACGCGACACGTTCATGGGCACAGTCCGTTCAATCTGAGGAGAGGTTGCGCCGTAGATACAGTGTGCAGCAGCGCTCGAACACCACGAGCAGGCCCCCACCTGCGCACACAGCGTGACCCGGGTTTCGGATCTCCCCTCCCACCAGTGCCAACGCGCGCCGGGGCCCGCTCGTTCCCGCAGGACCGAGCGGTGTCCCAGTCGTTATCCACCCCCGCGTACCGGCCCGCGGCGAACGCTGTGCTAATGTTTTCCTTGTCGCCAGCGAGGGAGACGGAAGCGAAAGCATCCGGAGAACGAGCCGGTCGACGGAAAGCGCCAATAGCTCAATGGCAGAGCAACTGACTCTTAATCAGTGGGTTCGGGGTTCGAGTCCCTGTTGGCGCACTTTCGAAATCCGGTCCGGGAATTCTCCCGGACCGGATTTTTCATGCATCAGGCCGATTCATTCCTCGCCGGGAATCCGCGGCCGCATTCTTCCAGCAGCCGCCGATCATCGAGCCGGTTCCGCCGCGAGCCGCAGGTCCTGCGCGCTCGCCCCGACCGACAGCGGACCGTCCGGCCGGTGCAGCAGCTCGATCCGCACCTCCACCTGCTCACCGGCCTCGGCCTCCGCGGTACCGAACCCGGCCAACCGGACCGGGTCGCCGTACACCTGCACGACCTCCCTGCCGCGGCGCTCGCCGATGTTGCGCAACGTCACCCGGACCGCATCGCCCTCGTCCTGCGCCGCCAGGTACTCCCACGCGGTGTAGCCCAGTCCGTGCCCGAAACCGAACGCGGGCAGCACTCCCTCGGCCGCGTACGCCCGGTACCCGAGCAGGGCGCCTTCCGAGTAGTGCAGCGCACCGTCGACCGGCTGGAGCGCGGGCAGCGGGACCGGCACGTCGGCGAGCTCCGCGGGGAAGGTCTCCGGGAGCCGGCCGCCCGGCTCGGCGCTGCCCAGCAGCACATCGGCAAGCGCGTCGCCGTACTCCTGACTGCCGAACCACGTCCACAGCACCGCCGGGACCTCGTCCCGCCACGGCATCAGCACCGGGGACCCCGCGTTCACCACCACGACCGTGCGCGAATTCACCTCGGCGACCGCGCTGACGAGCGCGTCCTGCGCGCCGGGCAAGTCCAGCGAACCGCGGTCGCGCCCTTCGGTCTCCACCTCGTCGTTCGTACCGACGACGACCACCGCCACATCCGCTTCGCGCGCGGCGGCCAACGCGGCCGAGAGCTCGCTGGCGTCGTCCCACTCCTGCGCGCGATGCCCGATGCCGACGTTGACGAGACCCGAGGTGTCCGGCGGGGTGAACAGCACACTCAGCGGGGCATGTCCCTGCTCGTCCAGATCGGTGTCCACCAGGACCACGTCGAACCGCCGCTCGGGCGGGGCGATCAGATCGGCGAGCGGATCACTCGCGTTCTCGTCGGAGGCCAGCTCCTCGTCGAGCACCTCGCGCCCGGACAGCTGCACCTCGAACCGGCCGGTGCCGTTGACCGCGAACACGTGCTCACCGGCTTCAGCGGCCAGCTGTCCGCGCACCCGCACGGTCCGGGTGCCGGCCGGGATGCCGGTGCCCCCGATCCACAACAGCCGGTCGGTGCCGCGCAGCTCCCGGGAAAGCACCTGGCCCGCCTCGTCGAGGAATTCGACGCGGAACCCGGTGCCCTCGCCGTCCGGATCGATGACCTGCTCCCGCGGAAGCGCGTCCAGCAGCCTGCGGTGCCGGACGCCGCGGCGGTGCACGACATCCGCGCCGGGAAGCGCCGCGCGCAGCCCGTCCAGCGGGGTCACCGCATGCGCCGGGGACACCCGGGACGAACCACCGCCCTGCAGAGCGGGCAGCACCGCGTTCTCCCCGATCACCGCCACCTTGGTCAGTTCGTCGGCCGGCAGCGGCAGCACCGGGCGCTCGCCTGCCGGTTCGTTGCGCAGCAGCACGAACCCCTCGGCGGCGACGCGGCGGATCACCGGTCGGGCCTGTTCGGAGGGGCCTTCGCCAGTGGGATGCACGCGCCCGCCCAACGCGCCGGTACGCGACGCCAGCCGCAGCAGACGCAGCACCTTGTCATCGAGGACGTCCTCCGGGACGCGGCCGTCCTGCACGGCCTTCTCCAGCTCGCCGCCGCTCCAGGGTCCGCCCGGACCCGGCATGACCAGGTCCAGACCGCCGAGGGCGGTGGCGTCGACGGACCGCGCCGCGAACCAGTCGGACATCAGCAGGCCGTCCCAGCCCCACTCCGCCTTGAGGAGCTCGTTGTTGAGCCGCCGGTTCTCGGTCATCGTCTGCCCGGCGACCGAGTTGTAAGCGGCCATGAGCGCCCACGGGCCGGCCTGCTGCACGATGCTGCGGAACGGTTCGAGGTAGAACTCGCGCAGCACCGGCTCGTCGAGCACGACGTCGTAGGTGAACCGGTCGGTCTCGCTGTCATTGGCCACGAAGTGCTTCGGCGTCGCGGCCACGTCCCGGCTCTGGATCCCGCGCACGACCTCCGCGCCGATCTCGGCAACCAGCTGCGGATCCTCGGAGAAATTCTCGAAATTGCGGCCCCCGAACGGGCTGCGTTGCAGGTTCACCGTCGGCCCCAGCACGACGTGCACCCCGCGCCTGCGCGCCTCCTCGCCGAACCACTCGCCCGCCGTCCGCGCCGCGGACCGGTCCCAGGTCGCGGCCAATGCAGCGCCCACCGGAAACAGCAGGCTCGGATCACGTTCGTCCCAGGCCGTTCCGCGCACGCCGTTCGGGCCATCGGAAAGCACCAGCGAGGACAGCCCGATCTCGGGCTCCGGATGCAGCGTCCAGAAATCCGCGCCGGTGAGCAGCCGCGCTTTGTCGGCCAAGGTCAGCTTCGCGACCTGCGCCTGGAGTTGCGCCTCATCGGTGTCCGGCATTGCCATGTCCCTTTCGCCAACTGGCGATCGGCCTCCCCCCAGCGGTGCTGCGCGCGGGGCGAGATCCCGCCACACCCGTGCGCTGCTGCGCCCCTGGTTGCCGATCTTCGAGGGCAAGTCTCGGTCACCGCATATGCGTTGTCGACTGGAAGCCCGACACGCCGACATCTTCCGCACTATCGAGATCATCAGCACAAGATGCGGGCCCAGCAGCACCGCAAGAGCCGCGAGGGTTAGCGGGGCTGCACGCCCGCACCGCCGGGCCGATCAGGCGGGTCGAGGCATCGCGGGACAGCTCCAACGCATCCTCGCGCGCCCCCACGACTGTGTTTGGGCATAAAAAAGTGGGGACCCCAAAAAGGGACCCCCACAACACACAACCCACACACACAAGCAGGGGGGTGCAGGAACACACA
>NZ_JADEYC010000012.1 GCF_015209505.1 Saccharopolyspora montiporae | reverse complement strand
GGTAACGCGGGTTCGAATCCCGTCGGGACTACGCAACGCGAAACCGGCGCTCGCACATCGTGCGGGCGCCGGTTTTTTCGCGCCGGGATCGTCCGGATCATCGCGCGGGACGCCGGTGCCCAGCGCGGCACGATCGAGAAGAGGTGGTGCCGCGGGGCTTCGCAGCCAGGATGCCCGCGGCGGCGGGGCCGGAACCGGTTCGGCACCGGCCCCAAGTGCGTGCTCCCGTCGCAGCCGCTGTGCTGCGCTACATGTGGCTCTGCAGCGAATTCGCCGCCGCCAGCAGGTCCGCGGCCCATTTCGCGCCGGGGCGCCGGCCCATCCGGTCCACCGGGCCGGATACCGAGATCGCCGCCGCCACGTTGCCGCCCGCATCGCGGACCGGCGCCGAGACGCTGGCCACACCGGGCTCCCGCTCGGCGACGCTCTGCGCCCAGCCGCGCCTGCGCACCTCCAGCAGCGTTCGCTCGCCGAAGACCGCCTCGGCGAGCACGGCGCGCTGCGTCGCGGGATCCGCCCACGCCGCGAGCACCTTCGCGCCCGAACCCGCCGACATCGACAGCGCGGTGCCGACCGGCACGGTGTCCCGCAGGCCGCTGGGCGGCTCGGCGGTGGCGATGCACAGCCGCTGCATCCCGTCCCGGCGGTACAGCTGCACGCTCTCCCCGGTGGCGTCCCGCAACTTGGGCAGGTCCGTCGCAGCGGCCTCCAGGAGCGGGTCGACCGTTCCGCCCGCGAACTCGGCCAGGGCGGAGCCGGGGCGCCACCTGCCGTCCGAGCCGCGGCGCAGCAGGCGGTGCACTTCCAGGCCGACCGCGAGCCGATGCGCGGTGGCCCGCGGCAGGTCCGTGCGGCTGCACAGTTCCGCCAGGCCGCACGGCTCCGTGGCGACCGCCTGCAACACGGCCACTGCCTTGTCCAATACTCCGATACCGCTATGCTGTCCCACGAACCGATACTAACTTCTCGGAATCTGAGAAGTCCACTCTCTGGGAGCGGCCCGGCTCCGGGTCGCTCGACATCTCGACGGGGAGCAGCGATGGGAAAGACGCTCGCGGAGAAGGTCTGGGATGCGCACATCGTGCGCAACGGCGAGGGCCAGGAGCCCGACCTGCTCTACATCGATCTCCACCTGGTGCACGAAGTCACCAGTCCGCAGGCCTTCGAAGGCCTGCGGTTGGCCGGTCGCCCGGTCCGGCGGCCCGATCTGACCCTGGCCACCGAGGACCACAACGTGCCCACCACGGGCGTCGATCTGCCGATCGCCGACCCGGTCTCGCGCACCCAGGTCGACACGCTGCGCAAGAACTGCGAGGAGTTCGGCGTCCGGCTGCACCCGATGGGCGATAGCGAGCAGGGCATCGTGCACGTCGTCGGTCCGCAGCTCGGCCTGACCCAGCCCGGTGCCACCGTGGTCTGCGGGGACAGTCACACCTCCACGCACGGTGCGTTCGGCGCGCTGGCTTTCGGCATCGGCACCTCGGAGGTCGAGCACGTGCTGGCCACCCAGACGCTGCCGCTGAACCCGTTCAAGACGATGGCCATCAACATCGATGGCACGCTCAAACCCGGTGTGACGAGCAAGGACGTGATCCTGGCCGTCATCGCCGAGATCGGGACCGGCGGCGGGCAGGGCTACGTGCTGGAGTACCGCGGCGAAGCGATCCGGCAGCTGTCGATGGAAGCGCGGATGACGATCTGCAACATGTCCATCGAAGCCGGTGCTCGCGCGGGCATGATCGCGCCCGACGAAACGACTTTCGAGTACCTCAAGGGGCGCTCGCACGCGCCGGAGGGCTCCGACTGGGACGCGGCGGTGGAGTACTGGAAGACCCTGCGCACCGACTCGGATGCCGTCTTCGACGCCGAAGTCACCATCGACGCCGACGAACTCAGCCCGTTCGTCACCTGGGGCACCAACCCGGGGCAGGGACTGCCGCTCGGGGCCGACGTGCCCGATCCGGAGCGCATCGCCGACGAAGGCGCCCGCGCCGCGGCCGAGAAGGCGCTCGCGTACATGGACCTCGCGCCGGGTACTCCGCTGCGCGATGTGCGGATCGACACGGTCTTCCTCGGGTCGTGCACGAACGGCCGCATCGAGGACCTGCGCGCGGCGGCGGAAGTGCTGCGCGGCAAGCGGATCTCCGGTGATGTGCGGATGCTCGTGGTCCCCGGATCGATGAAGGTCCGTCGGCAGGCGGAGTCCGAGGGGCTGGACCGGGTTTTCTCGGACGCCGGCGCGGAATGGCGTTCGGCCGGTTGTTCGATGTGCCTGGGTATGAACCCGGACCAGCTGACGCCGGGGGAGCGGAGCGCGTCGACCTCGAACCGGAACTTCGAGGGCCGCCAGGGCAAGGGGGGACGGACGCACCTGGTTTCGCCGCTGGTGGCCGCGGCGACCGCAGTGCGGGGGACGCTCGCCGCGCCCGGCGATCTCGACTGAGGCACCGCCACAGCGCCTTTCGCGCTGCGCGGAGCGCCCGGTACCGCCGTCGGGGCGAATTCGCGGCCCCGGTCGGCCGCACTTCCGCGCAGAGCGCACGAACCCGAACTCCCGCCGTGCGCGGCGGGCAGCCGAACACCAGCCAGGAGCAGTGACGATGGAACCGTTCAAGACCCACACCGGGGTCGGGGTCCCGCTTCGCCGGTCCAACGTGGACACCGACCAGATCATCCCCGCCGTCTACCTCAAGCGCGTGGCCCGCACCGGCTTCGAGGACGCCCTGTTCTCGGCCTGGCGCTCCGACGACGACTTCGTGCTCAACCAGGAGCCCTTCCGCAACGGCAGCGTCCTGGTCGCCGGGCCGGACTTCGGCACCGGTTCTTCCCGCGAGCACGCCGTCTGGGCGCTGCACGACTACGGCTTCCGGGTGGTGATCTCCGCGCGATTCGCGGACATCTTCCGCGGCAACGCGGGCAAGCAGGGACTGCTCGCGGCGCAGTGCTCGCAGTCCGATGTGGAGCTGCTGTGGAAGTTGCTGGAGAACGAGCCCGGTACCGCCGTGACGGTGGACTTGGAGCAACGGACCGTGCACGCCAAGGACCTCACGGTGCCGTTCGAGGTCGACGACTACACCCGCTGGCGGCTGCTGGAGGGGCTCGACGACATCGGCCTGACCCTTCGGCACGCCGAGACGATCGACACTTTTGAGCAACGGCGCCCGACGTTCAAGCCCGTTGCGCTGAAGCCGTCGGCGGACTGACCGACCTCCCGCCCTGGAGCGGTTTTTCCCGCTGTGAAAGGGAAAAGCCGCTCCAGGCCGAAGAACTGAACAGTTGCTCCACAGCTGCGCGGACCCCCTTGGGCCGCCCCGATTAGCCCACGCCCCAACGAAAAAATGAGGCGTGGCGAATGGCATTTGTTTGTTCGGGGCTTTACCGTTGACATTGAGTCGGCCCAACGGGGCCGTTGTTATGTCCTGGGAGGGACTGAAGTGAACAAGGCCCAACTCATCGAGGCACTGGCAGAACGCCTCGGCGACAAGAAGACCGCCAGCCAGGCCGTCGAAAACGTCGTGGACATCATCGTCCGCAACGTCAACAAAGGCGAGAAGGTCAACATCACCGGCTTCGGGGTTTTCGAGAAGCGGGCCCGTGCCGCGCGCACCGCTCGCAACCCGCGCACCGGTGAGTCGGTGAAGGTCAAGAAGACCAACGTTCCGGCTTTCCGCGCCGGCACCCAGTTCAAGGAAGTCGTGGGCGGCCAGCGCAAGCTCCCGCGCGTTTCCTCCGCCAAGGCGGCCACCACGCGGGGTGCGACCACGCGCACGGCGGCGGGCACCCGCTCGAAGGCGACGACCACCGCTACCCGGTCCACCGCGACGAAGACCGCGGGAACCCGCAGCACGGCGACCAAGTCGGCCGGTACCACCAAGCGGGCGAGCACCGCCAAGGCGGCGCCGAAGACCGCGGCCAAGTCGACGACCAAGGCGTCCACCACCAAGGCCAGCACGTCGAAGGCCGGCACCGCCAAGACGAGCACCGCCAAGGCGAGCACGTCGAAGGCCGGCACCGCCAAGGCGGCGCCGAAGGCCAGCACTTCGAAGGCCAGCACGTCGAAGGCCAGCACCGCTAAGTCGGCGCCGAAGGCGGCGACCAAGTCCACCGCCAAGTCCACGACGGCCAAGAGCACCGCGCGTCCGGCCGCCAAGAAGGCGACCACCACGCGCAAGTCCACGAAGAAGTGAGCTCTCGACGCGGCAACGAGGACCGGTGGGCCGAGCGGGCGGCGTCCTGACCCCGAACGGGGCGGAGCCGCCCGCTCATGGCATCGGGCGCGAATCCGGTGCCGGCCCGAGAAGGCCACATCGTGCCGTGAAATCCCCGTGGAGCCGTTCGGCGGGTTGGGGCAAGGGATTTGCCCGCCGGCGGCGCACACCGCCCACACGGCACGACCAGAGCCCTGCACGGCGCCGGTCGGGCCCCGCACGGCGCACGGTCCTGCGCGGTGTCCGGGGCTCTGCACGGCGTCCGGGACGACCGCACCCGGGCGGCACCGGTCCAGCGGGTACCGGGCTCGCCGATCCGGGGCATCCGGCCCCGGTTTCGGTCCGCCGCCGCGCACGGCCGCGCGGCCCGGCGGCCGCGGTGGGCGCCCACCGGACGCGGCGTGGCCGGACGGCGACGGGTTCCGGGCGCGCGGTCAGTCCGCCGAGTCCTCGTCCGCGCCGGTGAGCGGGTCGGCGGTGTAATCGGCGGTCGCGAGGTGCAGACCGGGGCCGCTGCCGTTGACCGCCTCCCGGTCCCGGGTGAACGTCAGGGCCCACACGCTGCCCTTCTTGCTGGCCACATCACCCAGGTGCAGACCGCCCAGCCCGGCCGCGCGGGCGACGAGATCCGGGATCACCCCGCCCTGGCTGCAGACCACGGCGGGGCCGGTGCCCTCCGCGATGCGGAGCAGTCGGTCCAGTGCCGCCGCGGGATTCGCCCGGTAACTCTCCTCGGAAAGCGCCGGTTCCGCCGCAATGCCGATTCCGAGATCATCGGCCACCGGTGCGACCGTTTGTTCGCAGCGCACCCGCGGAGCCGAATACACCCGTTCCGGTCCGAACAACGGAAGCAGGGAATGCAGCGCGGCGCGCTGGCGCATTCCGGCCGGGCTCAACGGACGCATCGCGTCCTCGCCGTCCCATTCGGAACGACTGCCCGCTTTCGCGTGCCGCACCAGCAGCACCGTGGCCACATCGGCGGGCAGCCGGTTGAACGCGTCCAGCACCCGGGCATCCGGCGGGTAGCTGAGCATTTCCCGCGCGCGCGACGCGCTCACCCAGCGCAGTTCGTCCACTTCTTCGTTCGGCGCGAAAGAGCCGCCGACCGCCCGGGCCGCGAAGTAGTCCACCGCTTTGCCGGCCCGCCCGTCGCCCGCGGGAACCGTGTACCCCAAGCGCAGCAGGAACCGGGACAGCGCGCACCGGAAACCGGTCTCCTCGGCGACCTCGCGCACCGCGGCGTGCTGGGCCAGTTCGCCCGGATCGAGCTTGCCCTTGGGCAGGGACCAGTCGTCGTAGCGCGGGCGGTGCACCAGGGCGACCTCGATCGCGTCCGCGGCGGGCTGCGGTGCTGCACCGCGGTCCGCCCGGGGCCGCCAGAGCACGGCGCCCGCGGCGCGGATGGCGGTGCTGAGCTCGTCGCCGGTCGGTGCGGGCGTTTCCTGCCTGGGTTCTGCGGCCTGCGGCCGCTGCGCGGAATCCACGTCACGACACCTTCGCACCGTGCCTGCGGAGCAGCTCCACCTGGTGGTCGCGCACGCGTTCGCCCTCCCGCGGTGACGCCTCCCAGTCGCCCTTCGCGTTGAGCACCCAGCACCGGGTGAACGGATCCAGCGCGGAGTCCAGGATCGCCTCCAGCTGCGCCGTCAGCTTCGGGTCGGTGACCCGCACCTGGGTCTCGATGCGCCGGTCGAGGTTGCGGTGCATCATGTCCGCGCTGCCGACCCAGTGCTCGTCGGCGCCGACGAAGTGGAACACCCGCGAGTGCTCCAGGAACCGACCCAGGATCGAGCGCACTTCGATGTTGTCGCTGAGCCCGGCCACACCCGCTTTCAGCGCGCAGATCCCGCGCACCACGATCCGCACGGGCACGCCCGCCTGCGACGCGCGGTAGAGGGCGTCGATGATCTGTTCGTCCACCAGGCTGTTGAGCTTCATCCGGATCCCGCTGGGTTCGCCGACCCGCGCGTGCTCGATCTCGGCTTCCACCCGTTCCACGATGCCGTTGCGGATGCCCTGCGGCGACACGAGGATCCGCCGGTACTCGCCGTGCCGGGCGTACCCGGTGAGCACGTTGAACAGGTCGGTCAGGTCCGAGCCGACGTCCGGATCCGCGGTCAGCAGCCCGAGGTCCTCGTACATGCGTGCGGTCTTCGGGTTGTAGTTGCCGGTGCCCAAGTGGCAGTAGCGTCGGATCGTGGAGCCTTCCTGGCGCACCACGAGCGCGGTCTTGCAGTGCGTCTTGAGCCCCACCAGTCCGTAGACCACGTGCACCCCGGACTGCTCCAGGGCGCGGGCCCATTGGATGTTGGCCTGCTCGTCGAAGCGCGCCTTGAGCTCCACCAGCGCCACCACCTGCTTGCCCGCTTCGGCGGCGTCGATGAGCGCGTTGACGATCGGGGAATCGCCCGACGTGCGGTACAGCGTCTGCTTGATCGCCAGCACGCGGGGATCCGCGGCGGCGTGCTCGATGAACCGCTGCACCGTGGTGGAGAACGAATCGTAGGGGTGGTGCAGCAGCACGTCCTCCTCGCGCAGCGTGGCGAAGATGGACTGGGACAACTGGCCTTCCGCGAAAGCGGGGTGCGTGGCGGGCACGAACGGGGGCAGCTTGAGCTCCGGGCGCTGCAGCTTGTCCAGCTGGAACAGGCAGGACGGATCGAGCAGTCCCTTGACCTCGACCACGTCCCGGCGGTCCACCTCCAGCTCGCGCAGCAGCAGTTCGAGCATGTGCTCGGTCATGGTCTCGGTGATCTCCAGGCGCACCGGGGGGCCGAACCGGCGGCGGGCCAGCTCCCGCTCCATCGCCTGCAACAGGTCCTCGTCCCGGTCCTCCTCGACCTCCAGGTCCGCATTGCGGGTGACCCGGAAGATGTGGTGCTCGGTGACGTCCATGCCCGGGAACAGCTTGTCCAGGTGCGCGGCGATGAGGTCTTCCAGGGGCAGGAACGTGGCCTGCTCCTCGGCGCGGTCGTCCTCGACCCGGATCAGCCGCGCCACGTTGTCCGGGACCTTCACCCGCGCGAAGCGGCGCACCCCATCGTCCGGATCCGCGACGGTGACCGCGAGGTTCAGCGACAGCCCGGAGATGTACGGGAACGGGTGGGCCGGGTCGACGGCCAGCGGGGTCAGCACCGGGAAGACGTGGTCCTGGAAGTAGCTCGTCAGCCGCTCCTGCTCGAACGCGTCCAGCTGGTCCCAGTGCAGGACGCGGATGCCGTTGGCCGCCAGGACCGGAACGAGTTCGTCGAGGTAGACGTGGCCCAGCCGCTGCACCAGGTCCTGGTTGCGGGCCGAGATCCGGGCCAGCTGCTCGTGCGGGGTCAGGCCATCCGCGCTGCGCACGGACAGCCCGGTCTGCTCGCGGCGCTTCAGCCCGGCCACCCGCACCATGTAGAACTCGTCCAGGTTGGACGCGAAGATCGCCATGAAGCGGGCGCGTTCCAGCACCGGCTGCGAGCGGTCCTCGGCCACCGCGAGCACCCGGGCGTTGAAGTCGAGCCAGGACAGTTCGCGGTTGAGGTAGCGGTCCTCGGGCAGGTCGGTGCTGGCGGCGGCCCGGGTGACGGCCGGTGGCGCCGCCGGTATCCGCGTGCCGTCGGAGTTCTGCTCGGGCCCGAGATCGCTGGTTCCGGTGCTCACACGGCCATTGTCGCGCATCCCCGGCGGTCGGTCCGCGCACCGGACACCGGTGGCCGCTGCGGCCGGTCAGTCGGCTGCGGGCAGGCTCGCGGTGCGCGGTCCCAGGCCGAGGGATCGCGCGGCCCGCAGGTCCGCCGCGGTGTCCACGTCGCAGCGCACCGACGGCCACGGGCCGTCCAGCCGCCGCGCCCCGGAGCGCGCGTGCGCTCGGGCGGAACCGGGGCCGAACGCCGGATCGAGCGCGTCTCCCGCGGCGGCCAGCAGCAGCGTGGTGCCGGTGCCGTGCCGGTCCGGGCAGAACGCGCGGTCCTCGCCCGCGGCCCGCAGCGCCGCGGTCAGCTCCGCGGGACGCAGCGCGGGCAGGTCGCCGTGCAGCGCCCCGATCCGCCGCACCCGCTCCTGCGCGCGCAGCGCCGACTCGGCGCACCGGAGTGCGGGGTTGAGCCCGGCGGCCGGGACGTCCGGCAGCACCGGAACGCCCGCGGCCGCGACGATCCCGGTCAGCTCCGGATCCGAACTCACCATGACCACCTGCACGCCGTCGGCCTGCCGGGCCGCTTCCATTGTGTCCAACGCCACTGCGGCGACCAGGTCCGCGTGCGCGCGGGGGCTGCCCCGCCCGCCGTCGGCGGCGCCGCGCAACCGCGACTTGGCCGCGTGCAGCGGTTTGATGGGCACGAGCAGGTGCGAACGGGTGGCCACGGCACAATCTTGCCGTCCCGCGGCCCGGCCTCGACCGGGCCGGGCGGGTTCCGGCTGCCCGCTGCCGGCGCGGGGAGAGGTACCTTGGCCCGGGCTCGCGGAGGATGAAGAGGAGTTGCCGTGGCGGAACCGAGGAGTCTCCGGCGCCAGCGGAGACGGACCAGTGAGAAGGCCAAGGGCACCGGGAAGTTCTGGCTCGGCCTGGCTCGGGTCGTGTTCTACCCGGCGACCGGGCTGCTGGCCCGCACCCGGGTGACCGGTCTGCACAACGTGCCCGCCGACGGGCCCGCGCTGGTGGTGCTCAACCACGTGTCGCACCTGGACCCGGTCTTCGACGCCGTCGCGGTGCACCGCGGTGCGCGCGTCCCGCGGTTCCTGGCCAAGAGCTCGCTGTGGAAGGTCCCGGTGCTGGGCGGCGTGCTCACCGGGGTCGACCAGATCCCGGTGCACCGCGGCAGCACCGACGCGCGGCGCAGCCTGCAGGCTGCGCACGACGCGCTGCAGCGCGGCAAGGTGCTGATCATCTACCCGGACGGCACCATCACCAAGGATCCCACCGGCTGGCCGATGAACCCCAAGCTCGGGGTGGCGCAGCTAGCCCTGCGCAACGACGTCCCGGTCATCCCGGCCGCGCGCTGGGGAACCCGCGACATCTACGACGGGTACAACAAGCGGTTCCGCCCGTTCCCGCGCAAGCAGGTGACCTACGCGTTCGGCGAACCCCTCGACCTGGAGCAGTACCGGGGCGGCGAGCACGACACCGCGGTGCTGCGCGAGGTCGCCAGGCTGGCCATGTCGCGTTCGCGGGAGCTGCTCGGCGGGATCCGCGGGGAGCAGCCGCCGGAGGCCTTCTACTCGCCCGCGCGCAAGGGCGCTGCGGACCAGGCCCGGGACGACGATGGCGCGGCCTGAGCGCATCGCGGTCCTCGGGGCCGGCTCGTGGGGCACCACCTTCGCGAAGGTCCTCGCCGATGCGGGCGGCGATGTGGTGCTGTGGGCGCGGCGGCCCGAGGTGGCCAAGGCGATCAACGACAGCGGGGAGAATCCGGACTACCTGCCCGGAATCCGGTTGCCGGACCGGTTGCGCGCCAGTTCGGACGCGGCCGAGGCGCTGCACGGTGCCGGCGCGGTGGTGCTCGCGGTGCCGAGCCAGTCGCTGCGCGAGAACCTGGCCGGCTGGCAACCGCTGCTGCCCGCGGGCGCGACCCTGGTGAGCCTGGCCAAGGGCGTGGAGCTGAGCACGGTGAAGCGGATGAGCCAGGTGATTGGCGAGGTCGCCGACGTGCCCGCCGAGCAGGTGGCCGTGGTTTCCGGGCCGAACCTGGCCAAGGAGATCGCCGCCGAGCACCCCACGGCCACCGTGGTGGCCTGCGCCGACCACGAGCGCGCGGTGGACCTGCAGCTGGCGTGCTCCACCCCGTATTTCCGGCCGTACACCAACACCGATCTGATCGGCATCGAGCTGGCCGGTGCCTGCAAGAACGTCATCGCGCTCGCCTGCGGGATCTCCGTGGGACTGGGCTACGGCGACAACACGATGTCCTCGCTGATCACCCGCGGCCTGGCCGAGACGACCCGGCTGGGCGTGGCGGCCGGGGCCGAGCCGATGACCTTCGCCGGGCTGGCGGGCTTGGGCGACCTGTCGGCGACCTGCATGTCCCCGCTGTCGCGCAACCGCACGTTCGGCGAGCGGCTGGGGCTCGGCGAGACCCTGGCGCAGGCGCAGGAAGCCGCGCACGGCCAGGTGGCCGAGGGCGTGAAGTCGTGCTCGTCGATCCGCCAGCTCGCCGAGCGCTACGACGTGGAGATGCCGATCACCGATGTGGTGCACCGGGTGTGCCACGAAGGACTGCAGCCCGGGCCCGCGGCGGCCGAACTGCTGGGTCGGGAACGCAAGCCGGAGTGACCCGGCGGAGGGGAGGGGTCGTGGATTTCCCGACGTTCAGCGCTTCGACGTTCGACGGTGCGGAGTTCGGCGACGGGACGCGCTGCGTGCACGGGGGGCACCCGGAACCGGCGACCGGAATGCCGCTGCTGGGCGGGCCGGTGTTCGCCGCGCCGTACCACCTGGGCGGCCAGGAGCAGGGCGCGGACTTCTACGGCCGGGCGGGCAATCCCACGTGGCGCGCGCTGGAGACGGCCGTCGGCGAACTCGACGGCGGGCAGTGCGTGCTGCTGCCCTCGGGCATGGCGGCGGTGCACACCCTGCTGCGCACCGTGCTGCGCAGCGGGGACGGCCTGGTGATCCCCAGCGACGGGTATTACGCGACGCGCGATCTGGTGCACGACCAGCTGGCGGACCTGGCGCTGGACGTGCGCGAGGTGCCCACGCCCGGCCCGTGGTCGGACGAGTTGTTCGACGGGGTGCGGCTGGTGCTGCTGGAGACCCCGTCCAACCCCGGGCTGGACGTCTGCGACATCGCCGAGCTGGCGCGGCGGGCGCATGCGGCCGGTGCGCTGTTGGCGGTGGACAACACGACCGCGACCCCGCTGGGGCAGCGCCCCCTGGAGCTGGGTGCCGATATCGCGCTGGCCAGCGACACCAAGGCGCTGTCCGGGCACAGCGATGTGCTCATGGGGCACGTCTCGGTCCGCGACGAGCAGCTGGCCGAGCGGTTGCGCCGGGCGCGCACGCTCAGCGGCGCCATCCCGGGCCCGTTCGAGACGTGGCTGGTGCACCGCAGCATGGGCACGTTGGACCTGCGGCTGCGTCGCCAGGCGGAGAACGCGGCCGCGCTCGTCGACGCGCTGCGCGACCATCCGGCGGTGACCGGTCTGCGCTGGACCGGGGACCCGCACGACCGCGATCACGAACTGGCCTCCCGGCAGATGCGCCGGTTCGGTGGCGTGCTGCACTTCGAGCTCGCCGATGCGGCCGCGGTCGAGGATTTCGTGCGCCGCAGCGAACTCGTGGTGGCCGCGACCAGTTTCGGCGGGCTGCACAGCACGGTGGACCGCCGGGCCCAGTTCGGCGATCCGGTATCGGGGGGTTTCGTGCGCTTCTCCTGCGGGTGTGAGGATCCGGCTGACCTCGTCGCCGATGTGCTGCGTGCCCTCGACACCGTCACGTCGGTGTGAGCTGACCCGGATCCGGTTGACCGCGCCTGTCCGCGCTGGTTTCGTTTCGGGCGTGTTGTTGCGCGCCATGACGTCGAAGCGGGGTCACATCGACCTCCGCCGCGTCGCCAGCGCGCTGTGTAGCTGTCCTTCCCGCTGATCTGCTCCCGCCACGCGGGTGGCGCCCCTGCGCGCCGCCTGCCGCCGCCACGATCTCGAAGGGCACTCCACCTTGTTCGCCGTTCCGCCGAACACCGTTGCCGCCTCCGCGGACCTGTCCACCGCCCACCCGGTCCGGATCGCCGCCGAACTCGCCGCCGACCGCGCCGCGTGGGCGCACATGCTGCGCTACGACCCGGAGCAGCGCTGGGTCGGCCTGCTGGAACGCACCCGCGACCACGAGGCGTGGCTGCTGAGCTGGTTGCCGGGCCAGCACACCGAACTGCACGACCACGCGGGCGCCACCGGTGCGTTCACCCTGGTGTCCGGCAACCTGCGCGAGCGCGTGGTGCGCCGGGCGGGTGGCGAGGTGCTGCACCAGTTGACCGCGGGCCAGTCCCGCGTGTTCGGCCCGGACTACGTGCACCAGGTGCACAACGACGGGCCGGATCCGGCGGTGAGCATCCACGTCTACCGCCCTGGGCGCACCGGGATGCGCCGCTACGCCGACGATCCGGTGACCGGGCTGCGGCGCATCGGCTGATCCCGCCGGTGCGAGTGGCATGGTGTCCGCGCCGGTCGGCGACAATCGTGGAATGCCACCTCCCCACGGCGCGGCACGGGTGCCCGCGGCGAGCTCGCCGCTGCTGGAACTGGCCATCGAGCTGTCCCGCGCGGACGGGCGACCGCTGGCGGTGCAGCTGGCCGAACAGCTGCGCGCGGCGGCGGCCCGGGGAAACCTGCGCAGCGGGGACAGGTTGCCGTCCACCCGCGCGCTGGCCGGGCACCTGGCGGTCAGCCGCAGCGTCACCGCCGCGGCCTACGACCAGCTGCACGCGGAGGGCTGGATCACCGGCAAACGCGGTTCCGGCACCTTCGTGACCACCAGTCCTCCCGGGACCGCGCCGACGGCACCGGTCTCGCGCGCGGGCCGCGACCCCGGTCCACCCGGGCAGGCGGTGCTGACTCCGGGCGTGCCGTGGGCGGATGGCATCGACCGCGCGGCGTGGCGGCGGGCGTGGCGCGCGGCCGCCGACTCCGGCCCGGACGCCCATCGGGACCGCGCGGGGCGGGCGGACTACCGGGACGCGGTCGTGGAGCACCTGCTGCGGCACCGGGGGCTCGTGGTGCCCGGCGCGGCGGACCAGGTGCTGGCCACGGCCGGTACGACCGCGGCGCTGCTGGAGCTGGCGGCGGCGGTGCTCGATGACCGCCCGGTGGCGGTGGAGGAACCCGGGTACCAGCGGGCGGTGGGTGCGCTGCGTGCCGCGGGCCTGCGGGTCCTGCCCGTCCCGGTGGACGAGTCCGGCGTGGTGGTGGATCGGATCCCGGACGGGGTGCAGGCGGTGTACTGCTCGCCGGCGCACCAGTACCCGCTCGGCGGGCGGCTGCCCGCGCAGCGCCGGGTGGAGCTCGTGGAACGCGCCCGGCGCGCGGGCTGGTTGATCGTGGAGGACGACTACGACGGCGAACTCCGCTACGACGTCTCGCCGCTGCCGGTGCTGGCGTCCATGGCGCCGGACGTGGTGGTGCACTTGGGCACCACCAGCAAGATCCTCACCCCGACGCTGGGGGTCGGCTGGATGCTGGGACCGCCGGACGTGGTGCGCGCAGTGCTGGAGCACCGGGACCGGACCGGGACGGCGCCCTCGGCGGCGGGGCAGGTGGTGCTCGCCGAACTCGCGCGCAACGGCGATCTGGGGCGGCATCTGCGCCGGGTGCGCCGCGAGCTGTCCCAGCGTCGCGCGCTCGTCGTCGACCATCTCGGCTCGGTGGGCACGCGGGTCTTCGGCGACCAGGCGGGTGCGCACGTGGTGCTGCCGCGCGCGGATGCGGACGGGGAGCGGGACCTGGTCGAGCGCGGCGCCGAGCACGGGCTCGTGCTGGATGGGCTGCGCAGGCACCACGCGGGGCCGCAGCGGTGGTTCGGCCTGGCGCTCGGCTACGCCGCGTGTTCGCGCGCGGAGCTGACCGCGGCCGTGCGCGTGCTGGCCCGGTTGTGCGGGTGACGCGTGATTCGCCGGTCCGCCCGGGGCAGGTATCGTCCGGCGCATGACACAGCGCAAGACCCGGGTGGCCGTCGTGTTCGGCGGGCGCAGCACCGAGCACGGCATCTCCTGCGTGTCCGCGGGCAGCGTCCTCCAGCACCTCGACCCGGACCGCTTCGAGGTCGTGCCGGTGGGCATCACCCGGGACGGGGCGTGGGTGCTCGGCACCGACGATCCGGCGCAGCTGGCGATCCACGACCGCGAGGAGCCGGAGGTCGCCGGCGGGACCCCGGTCGCGCTGCCCGGCGATGCGACGCGGCGCGAGCTGGTGCTGATGGAGCCCGGCCGCGGTGGTGAGGTGCTGTCCGGGGTGGACGTGGTCTTCCCGGTGCTGCACGGGGCTTTCGGCGAGGACGGCACCATCCAGGGCCTGCTGGAGATGGCTGACGTCCCGTACGTCGGTGCGGGCGTGCTGTCCAGCGCGGTGTCGATGGACAAGGAATACACCAAGAAGCTGCTGGCCGCCGAGGGGCTTTCGGTCGGCACCTACGAGGTGCTCCGCCGCGGTGAGTCCACTTTGGACGATGCTCGGCGCGGGCGGCTCGGGCTGCCGGTCTTCGTCAAGCCGGCGCGGGCGGGCTCCTCGCTGGGCATCACGAAGGTCACCGACTGGGCCGGGCTGGACGAGGCGATCGCCGAGGCGCGGCGCACCGACCCGAAGGTCATCATCGAATCCGCCGTGACCGGCCGGGAGATCGAGTGCGGCGTGCTGGAGTTCCCGGACGGCCGGGTCCAGGCGTCCTTCCCGGCGGAACTGCGCGTCACCGGCGACAGCGACTGGTACGACTTCGAGTCCAAGTACCTCGACGACGTCACCGAATTCGACCTGCCGGCCAAGATCGCCGATGCGGACATCGAGCGGATGCGCACCGCGGCGGAGCGGGCGTTCACCGCGCTGGACTGCCAGGGTCTGGCCCGGGTGGACTTCTTCCTGTCCGACACGGGCGAGGTGATCGTCAACGAGGTCAACACGATGCCCGGGTTCACCTCGATCTCGCTGTACCCGCGGATGTGGGCGCATACCGGCATCGACTACGCCGCGCTGCTGAGCACCCTGGTGGACACGGCGCTGGCCCGCGGCACCGGCCTGCGGTGACCGCGACCCGCGGCGCAGGTTACGGGAGGACCGGGCGCTCGGGCAGCCGTTCGCGCAGGATCGCCGAAATGTCCTGCAGCGTCCCGGTTCCGGTGCCCTCCGGCGTGCTCAACGCCACGTACACCGGGCGATCGACGGCCAGCCAGGTGGTGTCACCGCCCTCGTTGATCTCCAACCAGCTCACCCCGGAGACCTCCGCCAGCGGCGAGGTCGGGGTGAGTTCGGCCGGGGCGTCGATCCCGCAGCGCAGCGTCACCGGGTCGTGCTCGGCGTCGCCCCAGGCCACGGTGGCCTGCGGCGCCGGATCGGCCAGTGCGCGGTGCGGGACCCGGGCGTCGCCGATGGTCAGCTCGTCCGGTGCGGCCGCCAGCACCTCGCGGCACTCCGCCGAACCGGCTTCCGGCGCGGGCACCGGCGCCAGCGGCAGCGGTCCGCTGCGCCGCGCCTGCTCGGCGGCAGCGGCGGCTTCCCGCTGCTGCGCCGAGGTGTACTGGCCCGCGATCCCGATGCCGGCCACGGTCAGGGCCAGGAGGACGCCCAGGACGAGCGCCGCGATCAACACCGGCCGGGGCACTCCGGATGCTTGCTGAACCACGTCTCCACTACAGCACGCCGACCCGCCGGGCTGTCCGGCGGCCGGGGACCGTCACAGGTGGACGACCGGGCAGGTCAGCGTGCGGGTGATCCCCTCGGTCTCCTGGATCCGCGAGGTGACCATCTTGCCGAGCTGGTCGACGTTCTCCGCCTCGGCGCGCACGATCACGTCGTAGGGGCCGGTGACGTCCTCGGCGCTGAGGACTCCGGGCGAACCCGCGATCTCGGCGGCCACGGCCGCGGCCTTGCCGACTTCGGTCTGGATGAGGATGTAAGCCTGAACCACGGCGTGCCCCTTCGTTCTGCCCATGCTCTCGGGTAGGAAACTCGCAGAAAGTTACCCCATCGGGCCGAGCGGACGCTCAAGGAAGGAAGGTCTGAGTTGGGTCCGGATTCGTCATACGACGCGGAGACCGTTGCCCAGGTGGGTGAGTTCGGTCTCATCGATCGCGTCACATCCGGGCGGGACCACTCCGCCGGAACGCTGCTCGGCCCGGGCGATGACGCCGCCGTGCTGGCCGCCCCGGACGGCCGGGTCGTGGCCGCCACCGATGTTCTCGTGGAACAGGTGCACTTCCGTTTCGACTGGTCGACTCCGCGGCAGGTGGGGCGCAAAGCGGTCGCGGTGAACCTCTCGGACATCGCTGCGATGGGCGCGGTGCCGACCGGGCTGCTGGTCGGGCTCGGCTGCTCGCCGGAGACGCCGGCCGAGGTGATCGACGAGCTGGCCGCAGGCATGTGGGAAGAGGCACAGCAGGTCGGGATCGGTCTGGTCGGCGGGGACATGGTGTCCGCCCAGGCGGTGACGATCTCGGTGACCGCGCTCGGCGATCTGCGCGGCCGGGTGCCGGTTACCCGCGCCGGGGCGCGCTCCGGCGATGTGCTCGCGGTGGCCGGGCGGCTCGGCTGGGCCGCGGCCGGTCTGGCGGTGCTGGGCCGCGGTTTCCGCTCCCCGGTGGCCGTCGTCGGCGCGCACCGGGTGCCGGAACCGCCCTACGCGGCCGGGCCCGCGGCCGCCGCTGCCGGGGCGACGTCGATGATCGACATCTCGGACGGGCTGCTCGCCGACCTGGGCCACATCGCTGCCGCGTCCGGAGTGGGCGTCGACGTGCGCACCGACCAGCTTCCCGTTCCGCAGCGGCTGTCCGAAGTGGCCTCGGCCCTGGGTGCCGACGCCCGGCACTGGGTGCTCACCGGCGGGGAGGACCAGGCGCTGGCGGCGACCTTCCCGCCGGGTGCCGAGCTGCCGGAGGGCTGGACCGCGGTCGGTGCGGTGGATGAGGGCGCCGGGGTGACCGTGGACGGCCGGGAGTACGAGGGCGGCAGCGGCTGGGAGCACTGGCGCCGCTGAGCGCAGCACGACCCCGGCGCGCGGTGGCACCGGGGTCGTGCTGCGTGGGGATCAGGAACCGGTCGCCGCGGGGCGGGCCGGGTCGTCCTCCATCAGCGGTTTGCCCACGGTCTCCTTCATCAGCAGGATCGGGATGAGCGCGACCGCCGCTGCCGCCATCAGGTAGAAGGCGGGGAAGAACGTGTTGCCGGTCGTCCCGACGAAGTAGTCGTTGACCAGCGGTGCCGTACCGCCGAAGGCCGCGGTGGAAACGTTGTAGCCGATCGCGAACGCGCCGTAGCGCACCTTCGTCGGGAACATCGCGGGCAGCGTCGCCGCCAGCGGGCCCACGAGCTGCACGTGCCCGATGCCCAGCAGCATCAGCCCGAGCAGCGTGGTGAGCATGGTGCCCTGCGCGATGAGCATGAACGCCGGGATCGGCAGCACCAGGAAGCAGATCGCCGCGGACAGGAACAGCGGTTTGCGGCCCACCCGGTCGGACAGCGCGCCGATCGGGATGATGATCAGCATCATGAACGCCACCGCGAGCAGCAGCGGCAGCAGGACCTCGTACTTCCGCTCCTCCGGCACGTCGAGCGTGTCGAGCAGGTACGTCTCCATGTAGGTCAGGATCGTGTAGTTGGCGATGTTGATCAGCAGCACGATCCCCATCAGGATCAGCAGCTGGCGCCACCACCCGACGATCAGGGCACGCAGCGGGGCCTTCTCCACCCGCTGGTTCTCCTTGAGCGCGTTGAACGCCGGCGTGTCCTCCAGCTTGTGCCGCAGGTACAGCCCGATCAGGCCCAGCGGACCGGCGATCAGGAACGGGATCCGCCAGCCCCATTCCTCCATCGACGCGGTGTCCAGGCTCAGGATCAGGATCGTGGGCACCAGCGCGCCAAATCCGAACCCGCCCAGCGTGCCGAATTCCAGCCAGGCGCCCCAGAAACCGCGCCGCTTGTCCGGTGAGAACTCCGCGATGTAGGTCGCGGCCCCGCCGTATTCGCCGCCGGTGGAGAACCCCTGCAGCATGCGGCACAACAGCAGCAGCACCGGTGCCAGCAACCCGATCGCCTGGTACGTCGGCAGGAGTCCGATCAGGAACGTCGACCCGGACATCAGCAGGATGGTGATCGCCAGGACCCGCTGCCTACCGATCCGGTCGCCCAGTGGGCCGAAGAACAGGCTGCCCAGCGGGCGGAAGAGGAAGGAGAGGGCGAACACGCCGAACGCCGACGCGACCTCCCACGGCCCGGGGAAGAACTGGTGGCCGATGTACACGGCGACGTAGGCGTAGACCCCGAAGTCGTACCACTCGGTGAAGTTGCCGATCGCCGCGGCACCGACCGCCCGCCGCAGCAGGGATCGTTGTTCCGGGGCTTCGTTCGTTTTCTGCTCAGCCATGAGTCTGCCGGCCACCTCCGGGGTCACGGTCGTCCACGCCGTCATCTCGCTCTCGAATAGGCAGAACCTAGCCCAGCAGTGCGGGTGCAGCCAGCAAGGAAAGGAAATTCGGGGATTCCGATCGGATTTCCGTTATGCAAAAGGTCACCGCGCGTGCCGGGGATGCCGCCGAATCGGCGCTGTCGGATTTGACAACGGAACCGAGCTCGTGACGGGCGCAAACGACGCGCCGCACACCGCACTCATCGCCCGCGTGAGCCAGATCGCGCCACGCCCTACCGCTACGGAACGTGATGTGCACCACTTGTCTTTCCGGGCGGATGCGCTAACCGCGCGTGGCCGCGTCGCCGTCGGCGCGGTTGGCGCCGGCGCGGGGGCGCTCGGCACGCGCGCCGAGCTCCTCGCTATCGTGATCGGCCATGGCCGCACAACCCCTGCGCGAACTGGTCGAGCCCGGGTGGGCGGAGGCACTGGAACCCGTGGCGGACCGGATCGCCGCGGCGGGTGAGTTCCTGCGCGGCGAGATCGCCGAGGGGCGCGAGTACCTCCCTGCTCCGCAGAACGTGCTGCGTGCGTTCCAGCAGCCGTTCCACGGCGTGCGCGTGCTGATCGTCGGGCAGGACCCGTACCCGACGCCCGGTCACCCGGTGGGGCTGAGCTTCTCCGTGGCTCCGGACGTGCGGCCGCCGCGCAGCCTGGTGAACATCTTCCGCGAGTACGCCGAGGACCTCGGACACCCGCAGCCGTCCAGCGGGGACCTCTCGCCGTGGACCGAGCAGGGCGTGCTGCTGCTCAACCGCGCGCTGACCGTGCGCCCGCACAAGCCCGGATCGCACCGCGGCAAGGGCTGGGAGGACGTCACCGCGCAGGCCATCCGCGCGCTCGCGGCCCGCGAGGAGCCGATGGTGGCGGTGCTGTGGGGGCGGGACGCGCGCGATCTGCGCCCACTGATGCCCGGGGTGGAGTGCGTCGAGTCATCGCATCCCAGCCCGATGTCGGCCGACCGCGGCTTCTTCGGCTCCCGCCCGTTCAGCCGGGTCAACGAGATCCTGCAGCGCAAGGGTGCCGACCCGGTCGACTGGAAGCTGCCCTAGCCGGGCCCCGCGCGTCCGCGGTCGAAGAAGTCCCCCGGAAAAGCAGAAAACCCCGAGGCTCTGCCTCGGGGTCCTGGAACCCGCCCACCGGAGCAACCGGAAGCGGATCCCCGCGCGCTGCGCCGGCGCGTGCTTCAGCCGCGTGCGACCTTGCCGGCCTTGATGCACGAGGTGCACACGTTCATGCGCTTGCGCTGGGAAAGACCGATCTTGGCGTGCACGGTCTGGATGTTCGGGTTCCACCGGCGCCTGGTCTTCCGGTGGGAGTGCGAGACCGAGTTGCCGAAGCCTGGTCCCTTACCGCAGACGTCGCAAACGGCAGCCACGTCAGACACCCCTAACTTTGCGTTGACGGTTGCGGCGATGAAGCCACGCAAACACCCGCATGGGTCGGCGTCTCCCGGAGACGACTGTGCTTGCCGCGCCACCGCCCTACCGGCGGTATCGAAACCGGGCTCCCGGTTGGCTCGGTCATCGCCACCCGGGCACCACCCGGGACCCGACGAGTGTAGCCCACCCCCGCAGCTGCGGTCTCCGCAGGGTGCGGCGGCCCCGAGGGCGCACCGGTCCGGGTCCCGTCGCCTAGTGTCGCCTGCGACGGACGGGCGACCGCGGGAGGTCCTGGTGTTGCGGACGCTGAACGCTGCGGGGGCGCGCAGGTGGGCCGATCTCGTGCTGGCCGGGCTCATCGCCGAGCGCGACGCGATCGACCGGATCAACCTCTACCCGGTCGCCGACAGCGATACCGGGACGAACCTGCTGGCCACGATGCGCTCCGCGGTGGCCGCGCTGGACGCCGCCGAACCGGAGACCGTGGGCGGGGTCATCGCCGCGCTCGCCCGCGGCGCCCGGGACGGTGCGTGCGGCAACTCGGGCATCCTGCTGTCCCAAGCCGTGCGCGGGGTGGCTGAGGGGTGCGGGCAGGCGGCGTCGATCGACGGCGCGGTGTTCGCGCAGTCGCTGCGCAGCGCGCACGAGCACGCCGCAGCAGCCGTCGCCGACCCGGTTCCCGGCACCCTGCTGACCGTGCTGGAGGCGGCCGCGCAGGCCGTTCCGGGCGGCGCGCCGTTGCCGGAGGCCGTGCACGAGGCGACCCGGGCCGCGGCCGAGGCGCTGCAAGCCACCACCGGGCAGCTGCCGGTGCTGCGCGAGGCCGGCGTGGTCGATGCGGGCGGGCGCGGGCTCGTACTGCTGCTGGACGCGCTGCACGCGGTGGTGCACGACGGCAAGCGGGTGGCTCCCGACGCGCCCACCGCGCCCGGTGCGGCGTCGTCCGGATTGCAGCACGAGTCCGCGTTCGACTACGAGGTCATGTACCTGCTGAACGGCCCCGGTGAGCAGGCGGCGGCCGAGCTGCGCGACCGGCTGGCCGGGCTCGGCGACTGCGTGTCCGTGGTCGGGGAGCAGGACTCCTGGCTGGTCCACGTGCACTGCGCCGACATCGGGGCGGCCGTGGAGGCGGGGATCGCGGCGGGCCACGTGCACCGGATCAAGGTCACCCGCTTCGCCGACCAGCGCGCGGGCCTCAACCGGGACGTGGCTGTGCTCGCCTGCGTCCCGGACGCGCAGACCGGGGAGCTGTTCGCGGCAGAAGGGGCCGATGTGCTGCGCGCGGACGCGGACCTGTCCCCGGCGGGCCTGGTCGAGGCGGTGCGCTCGACCGGCGCCGAGCACGTGGTGGTGCTCACCAACGACGGGCGCACGGCGGCGCTGGCCGAGCGCGCGGTGTTCGGCGCGGACCAGGACGTGGTGGTGCTGCCCACGGCGTCCCCGGTGCAGGGCATGTCCGCGCTGGCCGTGCACGATCCCGGCCGGCGCCGGGCCGATGACCAGGTCGCCATGGCCGAGGCGGCCGCGGCGACCCGGCGCGGCGAGCTGCGGGTGGCCGATGCCGAGGCGCTGACCTGGGTGGGCAGGTGCGTGCCCGGGGACGTGCTGGGTCTGGTCGACGACGAGGTGGTGTTGATCGCGGCCGATCTGCCGCGGGGCGCCCGGGAGCTGGTGGACCGGATGCTGGCCAACGGCGGGGAGCTGCTCACCGCGCTGGTGCCGGAGGAGTCGACGGGCGAGTTGCTGGCCGAGCACTTGCGCCGCACCCGGCCGGAGGTGGAGCTGGCCTGCTATCCGGCCGGGTGCTCCGGGTCGGTGCTGCTGCTGGGCGTGGAGTGACGCCGGAGCTCCCGGGATCGAATGAATGGTGCTAGTGTCATTAGCACCATGTTGTTGTCCGTGGACCTGTCCGACGAGCGGCCGTTGCACGAGCAGGCCGCCGATGCGGTGCGGCGGGCCATCGCCGACGGGGAGATCCGGCCCGGCGACCGGCTCCCGCCCGCTCGGGACCTGGCCGCAGCGCTGCAGATCAACGCGAACACGGTGCTGCGCGCGCTGCGGGGGCTGCGCGACGAAGGGCTGCTGGAGTTCCGTCGCGGCCGCGGGGTGACGGTGCTGGAGCGCCCGGATCCGCGCGGGCAGCTGCGGGAACGCCTCCGCGGGCTGCTCGCCGACGCGCGGCAGCACGGCTGCGGACCCGAGGACATCCGCGCCTGGCTGCGGGAGATGGAGGACGCGTGAGCAGGTTCGCCACGGCAGGTGCACTCGGGGCGGGAGTGGTATCCGCCGCGACGGTCGCGCCGGCGCTCGCCGTCCGGGACCGGTTGCCCGATCCGCTGGCCACCCACTGGGGGCCGGGCGGGTCGCCGGACGGCGCGCTCGGGCTGGGCGCGCACGTGGCGGCCCTGCTGGTCCTGTGGCTGGCCGTCGTCGCCTTCGCGCTGGTCACCGAGCTGCGGTCCGGTTCCCGGGCGCGCACCCGCCCGGCTGCTGCGGCGGCGCTGAGCGGTGGCGCGGTGTTCGTCCTCGGCCTGCAGGCGGTAACCCTGCTGTCCAATGTGGACGCAACGCGGTGGGTGGATGCCGATCCGGTGCACTGGCAGGTCGTCCCGGTGCTCGCGCTGGCCGCCGCGGCGGCTGGGCTGGGCTGGTGGCTGGTCCGCCGCCGCGTTCCCGCGCAGCAGGACCCGGACGGCGCCGGTTCCGGGCTGCGGCTGCCGCCGGGGCACCGGGCCGTGTGGGTCTCGGCGGTGAGCAGTCCGGTCCTGCTGGTGGTCAGCGCCGCGCTGCCCGCCGCCGCGGTGCCCGCCGCGCTGTTCGGACCGTGGTACGCGCCGTTGCTGCTGGTCGTGGCCGCACTGACCTGCCTGGGGTTGTCCAGCGCCCGGGTCCAGGTCGACGAGTCCGGGGTCCGGATCGGCCTCGGTCCGCAGCGCTGGCCGGTGCGGCGGTTGCCGCTGCACCGGATCCGCGGTGCGCGCGCCGAGGAGCGGCACCCGCTGGAAGCGGGCGGATGGGGCTATCGCTGGATGCCCGGGTTCACCGCGGTGATGCTGCGCGGCGGGCCGAGCCTGGTGCTGCAGCTGGATTCCGGGCGGGATTTCGTGGTCAGCGCCGAGGAGCCCGAGCGCGGCGCGGACGTGGTGACCGCGCTGCTGTCCGCGGACGGCACGCGCGCGGGATGAGCGCTGGTCACCGGCTCCGGTAGCTGCCGGTATGGTCCGGTCGTGTCGGCGCGCGACGGCGCGCCCGCGATCATCGGAGCGACCGGGGAGGGGATGTGCGCCTGCGCGGCCGGTACCTGCTGCTGAGCTGGTCGTTGTTCGTGGCCCTGATCATCGCCGGTGTCCCGCTGCTGCTGCAGGGCTACCTTCCGGACCGCATCGCGGTCGGCTGGGCCTCCTCGGGAGCGGCGGAGGAATCCAGCGCCCTCGGCGACTACCTGATCGGCCGGCTGGCCTGGTGGTCGTTGATCGTGCTCGTCTGGAGCGCCTTGGCGCACCGCGGCATTCCCCGCCGCAACCCCGGGAAGTGGGCCGGTGCGGCGCTCGGGGCGTTCGGTGCGGTGCTGGCCGGCGACGTGCTGCGCGTCCTGGTGGCCAACCTCGACGTGGACGATTACCGGGACGTCGAGCAGCTCGGCGGGGCGGGCTGGGTGCTAGTGGCCGCCTTGGTGTTGGGCTGGCTGGGCTGGCGCCGGGCGGTGGAACCGGATCGCGGGACGGCGTGAGCGCGCCGGAACCTGATCACCGCAGCGGCGCCGTGCCGGGGGACAATCGCTGCTGCGCTCGGTGACCGGCGGGCGCGCACCGGCAGGCGGAGGACAGCGGTGACCACGTGGGACACGGATCTCGGGCGGGTGCTCGGGGCCAAGACGGGCAAGGCGCTGGAGTCCGCGCTGGGTCTGGTGTCGGTCGGTGATCTGCTGCGCCACTACCCGCGCCGATACGCCGAGCGCGGCGAGCTGACCGCGATCGCGGGCCTGGAGATCGACGAGCACGCCACGGTGCTGGCCAAGGTGGACCGGGTGAGCAAGCGCAGCATGCGCGCGCGCCGCGGGACGATCGTGGAGGCCCGCATCACCGACGGCCACCGCTCACTGCTGTGCACCTTCTTCAACCAGGCGTGGCGCGAGCGGGAACTGGTCGCGGGCCGCCGCGGGATGTTCGCGGGCAAGGTCACCTCCTACCGCGGCAACCTGCAGCTCGCGCATCCCGAGTACCAGCTGTTCACCGAGGACGCCGACGTTTCCTCGGTCGCCGAGGACTTCGCCGGCGCGCTGCTCCCCGTTTATCCGTCGGCGCAGGGGTTGCCGTCCTGGTCGATCGCGCGCTGCGTGCGCCAGGTGCTGGAGGTCTGGGACGGGATGCAGGACCCGCTGCCCGACGAGCTGCGCCGCAGGCACGGGCTGACCGGGCTGGAGGACGCCCTGCGCAAGATCCACCAGCCGCAGGACCACGGCGAGGTCCAGGCGGCGCAGGAACGGTTGAAGTGGGACGAGGCGCTGGCGGTGCAACTGGTGCTGGCCCAGTCGCGCAGCGCCGCCGAAGAGCACCCGGCACCGTCCGCTCCGCTGCGCGAGGACGGGCTGCTGGCTGCGTTCGACGAGCGGATCCCGTTCTCCCTCACCGCTGGGCAGCGCGAGATCGGCGAGCGGATCGCGGCCGACCTCGCCGCGGAGCACCCGATGAACCGGCTGGTGCAGGGCGAGGTGGGCAGCGGCAAGACGGTCGTGGCGCTGCGCGCGATGCTGCAGGTGGTCGATTCCGGCAGGCAGGCGGCGATGCTGGCGCCGACCGAGGTGCTGGCGGCGCAGCACGCGCGGTCGCTGGCCGAGCTGCTCGGCGAGCTGGGTCGGGCCGGGGAGCTGGACGGTGCCGCGACGGCGACGCGGATCGCGCTGCTGACCGGTTCGCTGCCCGCCGCGCAGCGCAAGCAGGCGCTGCTGGACGCTGCGTCGGGTGCGGCGGGGATCGTGGTCGGCACGCACGCGCTGATCCAGGACCGGGTCGGTTTCGCCGAGCTCGGGCTGGTGGTCGTCGACGAGCAGCACCGGTTCGGGGTGGAGCAGCGGGACGCGCTGCGTGGCAGGGCCGGCGACGGGGTCAGCCCGCACGTGCTGGTGATGACGGCGACGCCGATCCCGCGGACCGTGGCGATGACGGTGTACGGCGATCTGCAGACCTCGGCGCTGCGCGAGCTGCCGCAGGGGCGGTCGCCGATCAGCACCAGCGTCGTGCCCGCCGCGGAGAAACCGGGGTGGCTGGACCGGGCCTGGCAGCGGGTCCGCGAGGAGGTCGCCGCCGGGCACCAGGTGTACGTGGTGTGCCCGCGGATCGGTGATGAGGAGTCGAAACCCGCTGCGTCGCGGGGAAAGCGCGGGTCCGATGTGGACGAGACCGAGGAGGTCGACACCGAGGACGCGGGGGCCGACGGCGATGACGGCCGCCGCCAGCCGGTGTCGGTGCTCGACGTCGCCGAGCAGCTGCGCACCGGTCCGCTGTCCGGGCTACGCCTCGGTGTGCTGCACGGCAGGCTGCCCGCCGAGGACAAGGACGCGGTGATGCGCGCGTTCGCCGCCGGGGAGGTGGACGTGCTGGTGGCCACGACGGTCGTGGAGGTCGGCGTCAACGTGCCCAACGCGACGGCGATGGTGATCATGGATGCCGACCGGTTCGGCGTCAGCCAGCTGCACCAGCTGCGCGGCCGGGTGGGCCGGGGTAGCGCTCCGGGGCTGTGCCTGCTGGTCACCGCGATTCCGGCCGGCACCACCACGCGGGAGCGGCTGGACGCGGTCGCCTCCACCACCGACGGTTTCGAGCTCGCCCGGCTGGACCTGCAGCTGCGGCGGGAAGGCGATGTGCTCGGTGCCAGCCAGTCCGGCCGCCGATCCGGGCTGAAGATGCTGTCCCTGCTGCGCGACGAGGACGTGATCGCCGAGGCCCGGGCTGAGGCGGAGTCGGTGGTGGCCGGGGACCCGCAGCTGGGCGCGCACCCGGGTCTGGCGCGGATGGTGGCCGAGGTCGTGGCCGAGGACCGCGCCGGCTATCTGGAGAAGAGCTGACCGCTGCGCGGTGGCCGCGCGACCGCGGTGCGGGCAGGCTCGGGGCGGGAACGCGCTCGCCGGGCGGTTTCCGCTTTGGCCGGACCAGAAATTCCGCAGACTTTCTTCGGGGTGATCCTTGTGCGGTGTCGACATTTGTGCAGCTCATGAGCGTTGAGCGTTTTCCGTCACGCCGCGGGTTCTCCCGGAAAGGGGAATTTTCGCGGTAGTGTTTCGGCGCCCACCGATACCTGTTCAGGAGGTAGCCGGATGTTCCGCAAGGTCCTCGTCGCCAACCGCGGCGAGATCGCGATCCGCGCGTTCCGCGCCGCGTACGAGCTCGGCGCGGGCACGGTCGCGGTGTTCCCGCACGAAGACCGGAACTCGCTGCATCGGCTCAAGGCCGACGAGTCGTACGAGATCGGGGAACCCGGCCATCCCGTCCGCGCCTACCTCTCGGTCGACGAGATCATCGCGGCGGCGCGCGAATCCGGTGCCGACGCCATCTACCCCGGCTACGGATTCCTGTCCGAGAACCCGGACCTCGCCCGCGCGTGCGCGCAAGCGGGCATCACGTTCGTCGGGCCCGGCCACGAGATCCTGCAGATGACCGGCAACAAGGCCACCGCGGTGGCCGCGGCCCGCGCGGCGGGCGTGCCGGTGCTGGAGTCCTCGGCACCCTCGGCCGACCTCGACGAACTGCTGTCCGCGGCCGAGCAGATGACCTACCCGGTGTTCGTCAAGGCCGTCGCCGGCGGCGGCGGCCGCGGCATGCGCCGGGTGGACGACCCGGGTGCGCTGCGCGAGGCGCTGGAAGCGGCGATGCGCGAAGCCGAGTCCGCGTTCGGCGATCCCACCGTCTTCCTGGAGCAGGCGGTGGTCAACCCGCGGCACATCGAGGTGCAGATCCTCGCGGACGGCGCCGGCGACGTGGTGCACCTGTACGAGCGGGACTGCTCGGTGCAGCGCCGGCACCAGAAGGTCGTCGAGATCGCGCCCGCGCCGAACCTGGATCCGCAGCTGCGCGAGCGGATCTGCGCCGACGCCGTCGCGTTCGCCCGCCGGATCGGCTACGTCAACGCGGGCACCGTCGAGTTCCTCGTCGACGAGCAGGGCCGGCACGTGTTCATCGAGATGAACCCGCGCATCCAGGTCGAGCACACGGTGACCGAGGAGGTCACCGACGCCGACCTGGTCCAGTCCCAGCTGCGCGTGGCCGGGGGCGAGACCCTGCGCGACCTGGGCATGACCCAGGAGACCATCTCGCTGCGCGGCGCCGCGCTGCAGTGCCGCATCACCACCGAGGATCCGGCCAACGGTTTCCGCCCGGACACCGGGATGATCAGCGCCTACCGGTCCCCGGGCGGCGCGGGCATCCGGCTGGACGGCGGGACGGCGTTCGCGGGGACCAGCGTCAGCGCGCACTTCGACTCGATGCTCGTCAAACTCTCCTGCCGCGGGCGCGATTTCGACACCGCCGTGGCCCGGGCCCGGCGCGCGGTCGCCGAGTTCCGCATCCGCGGGGTGTCCACGAACATCCCGTTCCTGCAGGCGGTGCTCGATGACCCGGACTTCGCGGTCGGGCGGATCACCACCTCGTTCATCGACGAGCGCCCGCAGCTGCTGACCGCGCGGCACTCGGCCGACCGCGGGACCCGTCTGCTGAACTACCTCGCCGACGTGACGGTCAACCGGCCGAACGGGAACCGGCCGGACACCGCCGATCCCGCGCACAAGCTGCCCGCACGCGTGGACATGTCGGCCGCGCCGCCCGCCGGGTCCAAGCAGCAGCTCACCGAGCTCGGCCCGGAGGGATTCGCCCGCTGGCTGCGCGAATCCGACGGCGTACGGGTCACCGACACCACCTTCCGCGACGCGCACCAATCGCTGCTGGCCACCCGGGTGCGCACCAAGGACCTGGTGGCGGTGGCGCCCTACGTCGCCCGGATGACGCCGGAGCTGCTGTCCCTGGAGGCGTGGGGCGGTGCCACCTACGACGTCGCGCTGCGGTTCCTGGCCGAGGACCCGTGGGAGCGGCTGGCCAAGCTGCGCGAGGCCGTGCCCAACATCTGCCTGCAGATGCTGCTGCGCGGCCGGAACACCGTCGGCTACACGCCCTACCCGGCCGAGGTGACCGAGCACTTCGTGCAGGAGGCCACCGACACCGGCATCGACATCTTCCGCATCTTCGACGCGCTCAACGATGTCGAGCAGATGCGCCCGGCCATCGATGCGGTGCGCGCCACCGGGAAGTCGGTCGCCGAGGTCGCGCTGTGCTACACCGCGGACCTCGCCGATCCGGCCGAGGACCTCTACACGCTGGACTACTACCTGCGGCTGGCCGAGCAGATCGTGGACGCCGGTGCGCACGTGCTGGCCATCAAGGACATGGCCGGGCTGCTGCGGCCCCCGGCAGCGGCGCAGCTGGTGACCGCGCTGCGCAGCGAGTTCGACTTGCCGGTGCACCTGCACACGCACGACACGCCCGGTGGGCAGCTGGCCTCCTACCTCTCCGCGATCCAGTCCGGTGTGGACGCCGTGGACGGTGCGACCGCCTCGGTGGCCGGCACCACCTCGCAGCCCCCGCTGTCCTCGGTGGTGGCCGCCACCGACCACACCGAGCGGGCCACCGGGCTCGACCTGGGCGCCGTCTGCGATTTGGAGCCCTACTGGGAATCGGTGCGCAAGGTCTACCAGCCGTTCGAAGCCGGGCTCGCCGCGCCCACCGGCCGCGTCTACTCGCACGAGATCCCCGGCGGGCAGCTGTCCAACCTGCGCACCCAGGCGGTCGCGCTCGGCCTCGGCGACAAGTTCGAGGAGATCGAGGCGATGTACGCCGCGGCCGACCGCATCCTGGGCAGGCTGGTCAAGGTCACCCCGTCCTCGAAGGTCGTCGGCGATCTCGCGCTGCACCTGGTCGGCGCCGGGGTGGCACCGGCCGACTTCGAGGCCGACCCGCGGCGGTTCGACATCCCGGACTCGGTCATCGGCTTCCTGCAGGGCGAGCTCGGCGAGCCGCCCGCGGGCTGGCCGGAGCCGTTCCGCACCCGCGCCCTGGAGGGGCGCACCGTGGAGCGCACGCTCGCCGATCTGTCCGAAGAGGACCAGCAGGGGTTGCGCGAGAACCGGCGCGGCACGCTCAACCGGCTGCTGTTCCCCAAGCCCACCCAGGAGTTCGACCAGCACCGCGAGGCCTACGGCGATACGTCGTTGCTGCGCAGCAAGGACTTCTTCTACGGACTGCGGGCCGGGGAGGAATACTCGGTGGACCTGGAGCCCGGTGTGCGGCTGCTGATCGGGCTGGAGGCGATCAGCGAACCGGACGAGCGCGGGATCCGCACCGTCATGGCCACGCTCAACGGGCAGCTGCGTCCGATCCAGGTGCGGGACCGCTCGGTGGCCTCCGAGCTGCCGGTCGCGGAGAAGGCCGACCGGAACAACGCCGGCCACGTCCCGGCACCGTTCGCCGGGGTGGTCACCCTCTCCGCCGGGGAAGGCGACCGGGTGGAGGCCGGGCAGACCGTGGCCAGCATCGAGGCGATGAAGATGGAGGCTGCGATCACCGCACCGCAGGCCGGTCAGGTCAAGCGGCTGGCCATCGGCCGCGTACAGCAGGTCGAGGGCGGCGATCTCATCATCGAGCTCGGCTGAGCGCGCGCGGGGCGGGGAGGTTCTCCCCGCCCCGCAGCCGCGTGGGCAGATGGATCCCGCAGCCGCGTGGGCAGATGGAGCCCGCAGCCGCGTGGGCAGATGGATCCCGCAGCCGCGTGGGCAGATGGAGCCCGCAGCCGCGTGGGCAGATGGATCCCGCAGCCGCGTGGGCGGGTTCGTCCGCCAGGCAGATGCACTCCATCGGGGAACCCCCGCGAGCCGCCGGTGCCGCTAGGTTGTACGGCGAAGGCGATCACCGGGGGTATCGATGCTCATTGTCGCTCTGCGCGCCGCCGGCGCGGTTCTGCTCGTGCTCGCACCGGCAGCGGTCGCCGCCCCGGCCACCGCGCAGCCGGCCGCGGATGTGCGCGGGATCGATTGGCACGATGCGGAATTCGAGGTCCCGCGGGTCGGGCCGTGTCCGCAGCAGCACGTGCGGTTCAGCGGGGGCGCGGCCCGCACGGACGGCTGGGTCTACCGGTTCACGCCCGAACGCGGGATCGACTATGCCGACGTGACCGGGGATGGCACCGAGGACGTGCTGGCCCTGGTCGACTGCGGTCCGCCCCGCTCGGAGTACTCCACAGCGCTGGTGGCGCTGACCAGATCGCCCGACGGGTCGGTCGTGCCGCTGGGCACGGTGGTCTCCCCGGGCACCTGGCGGCAGGTGCCGGTGGACTTCACCACCTGGCACGGCGATGTCGCGGTCACGCTGACCGATCAGGACACCGGCGCGCGCTGGAACGAGTACCACCGCTGGGTCCCGGACCTGGGCGGATTCGCCCGCATTGACGGGTGACCGGCACCGGTGGCGGTCGCCCGCCGACGGCCCGCCGCCGCCGGGGGACCGGGCCGGTGCCACGATGAACCGGTGACGCGGATCGTGGCCGGCACCGCCGGGGGAAGGCGCATCGAGGTGCCGCAGCGCGGTACCCGGCCCACCTCCGACCGGGTGCGCGAGGCGCTGTTCAGCTCGTTGGAGTCGACCGTGCAGCTGGCCGGTGCCCGCGTGCTCGACCTCTACGCCGGTTCGGGGGCGCTGGGCCTCGAAGCGCTGTCCCGCGGTGCCGCGCGGGCGGTGTTCGTGGAGTCCGATCGCCGGGCCGCCGGTCTGCTGCGCAAGAACGTCACCGCGCTCGGCCTGCCCGGGGCCGCCGTGCTGCAGGTGACCGCGCGCACCGCGCTGGCCGAAGCGCCGGACGAGCCGTGCGACGTGGTGCTGTGCGATCCGCCCTACGACGTCCCCGGTGCCGAGTTGGCGCAGGTGCTGGAACTGCTGGTGCGCAACGGCTGGACCGCGCCGGGAACACTGGTGGTCGTCGAGCGGTCCGCGCGCGGCGAACCGCCGGACTGGCCGGAGCCGCTGCGACCGCTGCGCTCCCGCCGCTACGGCGAGACCGAGGTGCACCGGGCCGAGCACGGCGACTGACCGGGCCCGCGGCGGAAACCCGGCCGTTGGCCTGCGGTGACCCGCGCCACGCGCCTGTCCGGCCGGTGTGGCCGCGGTGCTACCGTGCGCCCTCATGAGGCGTGCGGTGTGCCCGGGTTCGTACGACCCGGTGACCAACGGGCATCTGGACATCATCGAGCGGGCCGCCCGCCAGTTCGACGAGGTCACGATCGCCGTGCTGATCAACAAGAGCAAGAAGACGCTGTTCTCCGTCGAAGAGCGGCTGGAGATGCTGCGCGAGGTCACCGCGGGCTACCCGAACGTGCGGATCGACTCCTGGCACGGCCTGCTGGTCGACTACTGCAAGACCAACGGCATCGGGGCGATCGTCAAGGGGCTGCGCGCCGTCAGCGATTTCGACTACGAGCTGCAGATGGCGCAGATGAACCAGCGGCTGTCCGGGGTGGAGACGCTGTTCATGTCCACCAACCCGGTCTACAGCTTCCTGGCCAGCTCGCTGGTCAAGGAGGTCGCCACCTACGGCGGCGATGTCTCCGAGCTGCTGCCGCCGACCATCGAGCAGCGGATGCGCGAACGGCTCGCCGAACTGTCCTGATCCCGGGCTGGGAGTGCGCCGGTCCGGACACTTCGGGTTCACGCCAATTCCGCTCCGTGATCATCCGGTGTCGGTACCGTGCTCGACCATGAAGTGGATCACCACGAAAGCAGCCGGGCTCCTGCTGGCGGGTCTGCTCGCGATGGCGGGCCTGCTCGGGGTCCAGGCCACCGCAGCAGCGCTGTCCCCGGACCGGGGCGCTGTCGGCGTCGTCCAGCAGGCCCCGTGCGGGGACACCGCCGAGTTCGAGCAGGTGGACCTGTCCGCGCTGCCGCCGGAGGCAGCCGACACGGTCGGTCTGATCGAGCAGGGCGGCCCGTACCCGTACCCGCAGGACGACGAGGTCTTCCAGAACCGGGAGGGCATCCTGCCCGACTGCGATGACGGCTACTACCGGGAGTACACGGTGGAGACGCCGGGCAGTCCGGACCGCGGAGCGCGCCGCTTCGTCGTGGGCGAGGGCGGCGAGTTCTTCTACACCGACGACCACTACGAGAGCTTCCGCATCACCGACACCAACGCCTGACCGCGCCCGCCCGGACCGGGCCCGGCCCCGCGCGGCCGGGCCCGGTCCGCGCGCGTGCGCGGACACGCGGGTCGCCGATTTGCCGCGCGCACCGGGCCGGTGCGGGCAGACTGGACGTGCGACAGCCCGTGATCGTCGGCTGCGGGTGTCTGAGATGCTTGCCTCCGCGGCGGCCACGACTGCAGGGAGATCAAGGTGTACCGGGTGTTCGAGGCGCTCGACGAGCTCGTGACGATCGTCGAGGAGGCGCGCGGCGTGCCGATGACGTCCGGCTGCGTGGTTCCGCGCGGGGACGTGCTGGAACTGCTGGACGACGTCCGCGACGCCATCCCGAAGGAGATGGACGATGCGCAGGACGTCCTCGACCACCGCGACGAGGTCATCTCCACCGCCGAGTCCAAGGCCGACAAGTCGCTGACCGACTCCCGCACCGAGGCCGAGCGCACGGTTTCCTCCGCCCGCGCGGAGGCCGAGCAGATGCTGGCCGAGGCGCGCGAGCAGGCCGACGCGCTGCTCGCCGACGCCCGGGCGCAGGCCGAGCAGACCGTCACTTCCGGGCAGCGCGAGTACGAGGATCACGTCAGCCGGGCGCAGTCCGAGGCCGACCGGATGGTCCAGGCCGGCCGCGCCGCGTACGACCAGTCGGTGCACGAGGGCAAGTCGGAGCAGGCCAAGCTCGTCGCCGACACCGAGGTCGTGCACGCCGCCAACGTCGAGTCCAAGCGGATCGTCGAGCAGGCGCACGAGGACGCGGAGCGGCTGCGCGGGGACTGCGACTCCTACGTGGACTCGCGGCTGGCCGAGTTCGAGGACCTGCTCGGGCGCACGCTGCGCACGGTCGGCAAGGGACGCCAGCAGTTGCGCAGCCCGATGAGCGCGCCGTTCGACTACGAGGAGTGGCGTCCGGAGAGCTCCGCGGACAGCAATTGAGCCGCTCGCGACCGGTTCCGGCGTCGGTGGACCTGCTGTCGTCGTGCTTCGCGCGTCGCGTACGCTGGTTTGGCTGGCCTCGGGTGACGGCCACCGACCGGTCCCGCCGGTCCGGTGCGCGACCCGGACGGCCGCGTCGGCCGGAGCCCGGTCGACCAACAGGTCGGAACAGATCACCTCGTCGAAAGCACTGTCGGTACTGATGTCGCAGAACCACGAAGCGCGCACCCCGCAGGGTGGACCGTGGGTGATCGACGCCCGTGAGATCGGCCACCAGCCGGGCAGCAGCCGTTCCTACCAGCGCAGCGCCCCGGCGCCGGCCGGTTTCGGGCTGGATCTGATCAAGGTCGCCGAGGGCGATCCGGTGGAGCTCGACCTGCTGGCCGAATCGGTGGTCGAGGGCATCCTGGTGTCCGGGACCGCGTCCGCGCAGCTGACCGGCGAGTGCGCCCGGTGCCTCGACCCGGTCGCGGATGAGGTGGAGGTGCAGGTCAGGGAGCTGTTCGCCTATCCGGACAGCGCCACCGATTCCAGCACCGACGAGGACGAGGTCGAGCGGATCGTGGACGATCTGATCGACCTGGGGCCGGTGGTGCGCGACGCCGTGCTGCTGTCCTTGCCGTCGGCCCCGGTCTGCTCCCCGGACTGCCCGGGACTGTGCTCCGGGTGCGGTGCGAAGTGGGCCGAACTCGACGCCGACCACACGCATGAGACGATTGACCCCCGCTGGGCCGCGTTGAAAGAGCGGTTCGGCGGTACCGAGGAGGAGAACTAGTCGTGGCCGTCCCCAAGCGCAAGATGTCCCGGTCGAACACCCGTCACCGCCGGTCGCAGTGGAAGACCTCGGCGCCGACGCTGGTGGAGTGCTCCAACCGCTCCTGCCGTGAGCCGAAGCTGCCGCACGTGGTCTGCCCGACCTGCGGTCAGTACGCGGGCCGCCAGGTCACGCAGCCTGCTTGATCGGTGGTCGTGTAGTGGGGGGAAAGCAGTCGCGGGCGCGGAACGTCGACCGGGCCCCGTTGTTGGCAGCGCTCGGCGTCGAGCTCGACGCCGAGCTGCTCACGCTCGCCCTCACCCATCGCTCGTACGCGTATGAGAACGGCGGTCTGCCGCCGAACGAGCGACTGGAGTTCCTGGGCGACGCGGTACTCGGCCTGGTGATCACCGACCGGCTCTACACCGAGCATCCCGACCTGCCCGAGGGGCACCTGGCGAAGCTGCGGGCGAGCGTGGTCAACATGCACGCGCTGGCGAGCGTGGCGCGCGGTCTCGGCGACGGCGGTCTGGGGCAGTACCTGCTGCTCGGCCGGGGGGAAGAGCTGACCGGCGGCCGGGACAAGGCGAGCATTCTGGCCGACGGGCTGGAGGCGGTGCTCGGTGCCGTCTACCTGCAGAACGGGATCGGTGTCGCGCGCGATGCCATCCACCGGCTGTTCGAGCCGCTGCTGGCCGAGGCGCCCCGCCGCGGGGCAGGGCTGGACTGGAAGACGAGCCTGCAGGAGCTCACCGCGGCCGACGCGCTCGGCGTGCCGGAGTACCGGGTCGAGGAAGAGGGCCCGGACCACCGCAAGGAGTTCAGCGCCTACGTCTCCGTGGGCGGCCGAGACCTGGGACGCGGGGACGGCACCACGAAGAAGGAAGCCGAGCAGAAGGCCGCCGAGGCTGCCTGGCGCGCGCTGTCCGCCGAGAAGCGCGGGGAGCAGTCCGGCGAGCAGGCGGGTTCCGCGGACTCCGCTTCCGCCTGACTGCGTCCACGACGGCCCGGCCCGCGGGTGCCCGCGCGGCGTGGGCGAGGATGTCGGCGTGCCAGAACTTCCAGAAGTCGAGGTCGTCCGCCGCGGAGTCGCCGAGCACGCGGTCGGACGCACCGTGTCCGGTGCCGAGGTTCTGCATCCGCGCGCGGTGCGCAGGCATCTGCCCGGCCCGCGGGATTTCACCGCCCGGTTGGCCGGTCGTGAGGTGACCGCGGTGCGCCGCCGGGGCAAGTACCTGTGGTTGGTGCTGGACCGGTCCGAGGCGGTGGTGACGCACCTGGGGATGAGCGGTCAGCTGCTGTTCCAGCCCGCGGGTGCTCCGGACGAGAAGCACCTGCGGGTGCGGGTGCGGTTCACCGACGACGGGCCGCAGCTGCGGTTCGTGGACCAGCGCACGTTCGGCGGGCTGCACCTGGCCGAGCTGGTCGAGACCGGGGGCGGGCACGTGCCGCAGCCCATCGCGCACATCGCACCCGATCCGATGGATCCCGGTTTCGATGTGGCGGACCTGGTCGCCCGCATCCGGCGCAGGCGCACCGGGATCAAACGGGCGTTGCTGGACCAGGGACTGGTCTCCGGGATCGGCAACATCTACGCCGACGAGGCGCTCTGGCGCGCGCGGCTGCACTGGGCCGAGCCCACGGCCGAGCTGCCCGCCGAGCGGATCCGCGAGCTGCTCGCCGAAGTCACCGCGGTGATGCGCGATGCGTTGGATGCGGGCGGTACGTCGTTCGACGCGCTCTACGTCAACGTCAACGGTGAGTCGGGCTACTTCGACCGCTCGCTGGCCGTGTACGGCAAGGCCGACGGTGCCTGCCCGCGGTGCGGGGCCGCCGTCCGCCGGGATCCGTTCATGAACCGCTCCGCCTACAGCTGCCCCGTCTGCCAACCGCAACCGCGCAGCTGACGGACGGCCCCGCGCCCTTGTGGTGGGGCGCGGGGCCGGGGTTCGTCAGAGCTTCACGGCGGGCTGGTGCTGGTCGAACCAGACGCTCATGTCCAGCGCGCGTTCGAACGCGTACCTGGCGGCGGGGTCCAGCTGCGCGGTGTCCGCCTCGGTCTGGCTGCGCAGGGTCTGCTCGTCGAGCAGGGACAGCGCCGGGTTGTCTTCGGACAGCAGCTGCGCCACCTGGCTCTGCAGCGCGGCCACGTACTTCGGGTCCTGAGTGGACGGATACGGGCTTTTCACCCGGTCCACCACCGACCGCGGCAGCGTGTCAGCGGTCGCGCGGCGCAGCAGACTCTTCTCCCGCCCGTCGAACGTCTTCAGCGACCAGGGCGCGTTGAACGCGTACTCCACCAGCCTGTGGTCGCAGAACGGGACGCGGACTTCCAGCCCGACGGCCATGCTCATCCGGTCCTTGCGGTCCAGCAGGATCCGCACGAAGCGGGTCAGGTGCAGGTAGCAGATCACCCGCATGCGCCGCTCGAAATCGCTTTCTCCGGGCAGTTCCGGGACTGCCGAGCGTGCGGTGCGGTAGCTGTCGGCCACGTAGGACTCCAGGTCCAGGGCGGAGGCGACCTCCGGGGACAGCACGCTGCTGTGCGCGCCCTGTTCCTGGACGGCGGCCAGCCACGGGAACGTGTCGGCCCGCTGCACCTGCGGATCGTGGAACCACTTGTACCCGCCGAAGACCTCATCGGCGGACTCCCCGGACAGCGCCACGGTGGAGTGCTCGCGGATGGCCTTGAACAGCAGGTACAGCGACTGGTCCATATCGCCGAGCCCCATCGGGAAGTCGCGCGCCGCCACGGCGGCCCGGCGGACCTCCGGATCGGCCAGCGCGTCCGGGTCGAGCACGATATCGCTGTGCGCGGATCCGACGTGCTCGGCGACGTCCCGCACGTAGGGACCATCCGGGGTGGCGCGCATCGGGTCCGGCACGAAGTTCTCGGTCTGCCCCAGGAAGTCCACCGCGAAGCTGCGGAGCTGCTCACCGCTCGCCGCGAGCTGCCGGCCGGCGAGCGCGGTGATCGCGCTGGAGTCGAGCCCGCCGGACAGCAGCACGCAGCGCGGCACGTCCGAGATGAGTTGCCGGGAGACGATGTCGTCGAGCAGCTCGCGCACGTGGGCGACGCTGCCGTCTTGGTCGTCGGTGTGCTGGTTGGCCTGCAGCCGCCAGTAGGTGTGCTCGTGCAGCCCGGTGCGGTCGGCGGTCAGCACGGTGCCCGGCTCGACCTCGCGCATCCCGGCCCACACGGCCTGGCGGGGGGTTTTGACCATGGCGAACAGCTCGCGCAGCCCGTCGGCGTCGACGACCTTCTCGGCCAGCGGGTTGGCCAGGATCGCCTTGGGTTCGGAGCCGAACAGCACGCCGTGCTCGGTGGGGTAGTAGTACAGCGGTTTGATGCCCATGCGGTCGCGGATCAGCAGCAACCGGTCTTCGCGCGCGTCCCAGACGGCGAAGGCGAACATGCCGTTGAGGTGCTCGGCGACCTGGGCGCCCCATTCGAGGTAGCCGTGCAGCACGACCTCGGTGTCGCTGTCGGTGTCGAAGCGGTGCCCGCGGCGGCGGAGTTCGGCGCGCAGCTCGTCGTAGTTGTACGCCTCACCGCTGTAGACGATGGCGACCGCGCCGTCCGGCGTCTCGGCCTGCATGGGCTGCGTGCCGCCGGGCAGGTCGATGATGGCGAGCCTGCGGTGGCCCAGTGCCGCGTGCGTGCGCACCCAGGTGCCGCCGGCGTCGGGGCCGCGGCAGCTCATCGTCGCGCACATCGCATCGATGGTCGGTTGTTCGCGGGTCAGGTCGCGCTGGAAGTCGATCCAGCCGGAGATGCCGCACATGGCTGAACTCCTCGCGGTTCGGAGAGTGGTGCCCGCTGTTCGCGGGGTGGGCCGCCGAGCGGGCGGGAAAGCGCTTTCGCCCGGTTCGTGTTCCGGTGCCCACTTAATTAGCCATGTTAACGAGTTTGTTGCATCGATGAAACCAGTTTCCGGAGTGAAGCCTCCCACGCACAAAACGTCCACGACGTGCGAAAAGCGCCGCATTCGAACAATTGCCCCGCCGGGTCGTGAAGCGCTGATCCGGATTCCGGGCTGGTGCTAAGGTCGGCGGCCGACCCGCTCGATCACTGCCGACACCCGGGAGTTGCGCGATGTCCCCGTCCACTCCGCCGGCCGGTGTCGACGTCGATCCGGACGGCATCCAAGTGGCCGCCGCGGACGTGCGCGCGGCGGCGCAGCACGCGCGCGAACGGCTGGTCGAGCTCCGCGATCGCGTCCAGGTGCTTCCCCCGGCAGCCGATCCGGTCAGCACCGCCGCCGCGCAGAGGTGGCAGGAGACCCTCGTCGCCGGGGAGCGGTCGCACTTCGGGGCGCTGCTGCAGCGGGTGGCGGAGATCGAGGAATGGTGCCGTCGGCTGGACCACATCGCCGACGAATACGCGGCCGCCGAGGCGGGAGCCGCGCATCCGCTGCAGCAGCTCCAGCGCGAGGCGTGAGAGTGGGGAAACCGGTGGCGGAATCGGAATTCGAAGCAGCGCGCGATCTGCGGTTCGACGGATTCGGGCTCGCGCAGCTGGCGCAATTCGCCGAGCGGTTGCGGTCCGGGCGTGGAGCGCAGGCGGTGCAGCAGGCGCACGCGGACCTGGCCGAGGCCGACCGGATCGTGGCCGAGCTGGAGGACGTGCTGCGCACCAGCACCGACCGGCTGTCCGCCGCCTGGCAGGGCGAAGCCGCCGAGCAGGCGCGCGATTCCGCCCGGCAGCACGCCGCCGGTCTGCAGGAGTCCCGCCAGGCGCTGACCGCGGCCGCGGACGGGCTCTCCGGGCTGCAGCACGACTACGAAGCGGTGCGCAACGCGTTGCCCGGTGCCGGTGACCCCGCGGCACCGGCCACCGACCTCTCCGAGTGGCCGCGCAGCCCGTTCGGCTACGAGCACGACCAGCACGCAGGCGCCGAACGCGCCGACGAGCAGCAGCGCGCTACCCGAGCTGCGCTGGAGAACTATCGGGATGCGGCTCTGGGGCGGTTCGCGGAGCACGATCCCGCGGGCACCGCGGTGCAGAACGCCGACGCCGCGGCGGAGCCCGGAACCGCCGAGCCGGACGCGGGCACCGCCGTCGGCGTCGGCGGAGGCGGTGCTGCGCTGGCCGGATCCGCGGCGATGGCGATGCCGCCGATGATGGGTGCGGGCGGAGCGGGTGCCGGCGGTCGCCCCCGCGGTTCGGCGCCGAGCGCGGCGGACGGGTTCGCCGCGACGGAGCCCCATCCGGTCGACCGGGTGCCCGGCGGGGTGCTGGAACCTCCCGCGCCGGAGGCGGAAGTGCCGGACGACGCCTCCGCGGCGGACGCATCCGCCGATGTGCCGGTGACTCCGTTCGACGACGGCCGCGCGGCAGCGCCCCCGGTGATCGGTGCCGGGACCATCGACCCCGATGACCAGGAGTGGGAGCCGCGGTGACCCGTCCCGGAGCGGTCGGCGAACCGGTCGTGCTCTCCAGCGCCGAATTCGACGTCGTCTGTGCGGCCGAAGGTCGCACCGACCGGCGCGCCCTGGTGCTCGACGTGCCCAGCCCGGGCACGACCGGGGCCGAGCGCGCGCACCTCGTGGCGCAGGTCTGGTCGGAACTGCGCGCCCGCGGACTGGCCGAACCCGGCCGCGACCGCGCCGCACCGGACCTGGCCGACCTGCTGGCCGCCCTCGACCGCCCGCACCGCTCGGTGGACGTCCGGATCTGGGCCGACCGCCCGATCCGCGCCCAGGCTGCGGCGGGTGCCGCGGCCGTGCTGGCGATCGTGGACACCGACCTCGTCGAACTGCACCCGATCCGGCCGGGCGGCCTGGTGGAGGCGGCGGTGTCCGTCGCCGGGGACGCCGCCGCGGGGGCGGGGCGCTCGGTGAGTCTGCCGAACGAGCACTTGCGGGAGGCCGGTCGCCTCGTCGGGCCGGACGACCCGCAGGAGCTCGGGTATGAACTGCGTGCGCTGGGCGTTGCCCCGGACGACGCGGTGGACGTCGCGAACATGGTCTCCGGGATGGGCATGCGCGGTCAGTTCGGCGCCCAGATGGCCGACCGCCGCGGCGGCCGCGCCGAACGCGCCCGCGGAGTGGTGGGTTTCCACGACACCCCCGGCGGGCGCTACCTGCACGTGCTGCGCGGTGCCGCCGATCGCCGGGAGTGGAGCACCGTCGCTCCCGCCGACAACGCGCGCATCGCCGAATACGTCATCGAGCTGTTCGACGTCCTCGACCGGGGTTGACCGCCTACCCGCGGCGCACCGGTATCTTGCCGGCACCGGTGCCGCGGCGGCGGCCCGGACCGGCCCCGTGCGGCCGGGTCTCGCGGAAGGGCGGTGCGCTGTGACCCCGATGGCGGAGTTGTTCGCCCGCGCTCGTGCGCTCGCCGAAACCGGGCGTCGCAGCGTGCTGGGCATCACCGGGGCGCCGGGCGCGGGCAAGGGGACCGTGGCCGAAGCCGTGCTGGCCGAGCTCGGGCCCGCGGCCGTCATCGTCCCGATGGACGGGTTCCATCTCGCCAACGCTGAACTGGACCGGCTCGGACTCGCCGAGCGCAAGGGAGCGCCGGAAACCTTCGACGCCGCCGGGTACGTCGCGCTGCTGCGCCGGCTGCGCGCGGGCGGGCGGGGCACGGTGTACGCACCGCGCTTCCACCGCGAGGTCGAGGAGTCCTTCGCCGCCGAGATCGCCGTCCCGGCCGAGGTCCCGCTGGTCATCACCGAGGGCAACTACCTGCTGCTGGACCGCGAACCCTGGTCGCAGGTGCCCGGGCTGCTGGACGAGTGCTGGTACCTCGCCCCGGACGAGGAGCTGCGCGTGCGGCGGCTGATCGACCGGCACGTGCGGCACGGCCGCACCCCGGAGCAGGCCCGGCGGTGGGTGCTGCGCAGCGATGAGCGCAACGCCGGGCTGGTGGCGGCCACCAGCGACCGCGCCGATCTCGTGGTGCGCGGCGACCCGGGCTGACCGCGTTCAGCGGCGCAGCTCGCTGCGGACGTCGTCCGGGATGCGCCCGGTGTGGTCGATCGGTGTCCACGGCTCGCTGCGCACCCACTGCGAGCCGCAGCCGCGGCAGGCCAGCAGCGGCAGCCCGTCCAACTCGCGCGGCGTGCGGTGCCAGGAGCACAGCGACCGGCAGGCGTGCACGGCCAGGTCGGTCATGCCGGGGACTCCGTCGGGGAGGTCGGCGGACCCGTGGTCTCCGTGGGCGGCCCGGTCGGCTCCGTTGGTTCCTCGGTCGGTTCGGTCGGTTCCGGCGGAGGCGTGCTGCTGCTCGGCGGCTCGGTCGGCTCGGTCGTGGGTTCGCCCGGATCCGAGGTGCCGGTCGGCCGCGGCGGGTCGGTCGGCTCGGGTGGTGGGGCGGACGGGGTGTCCTGCGGCGGTTCGGGCGGTGGGGCCGGATCCGCGGTGGAACTCGCCGTCTCCGCCGCGCTGCTGCTCGCCGTCGTGGGACCGGGTGCGTCCGCGGGTGGTGGCGGTGGCGGGGGTGCGGCCGGCCGGAAGGTGGAGCCGGGCGCGCTGCTCGCGGACGACGTCGGGGTCACCACGATGTCCGGGCTCGCCTCCTCGCGCTGCCCCGACCCGGCCACCATGGCCGCGGTCGTGGCGAAGATCGTCGCCGCGGCCAGGCCGGACGCGGCCAGTACGACGAAGCGCTTCGGTCCGGCGTCGCGCTCCTGCTGCTGAAGCGGATCCATCTGCCACCCCCAGGTCCGTCCTGCGCGAGCAACCGTAGCGATCCGAGCCGCCCGTGCGTAGCCCAGGTCCCGCGCGCGGGCCCGGCGGGTTTCCCGCGGGCGCCGCCGAGGCATCATGCGGGGGTGACGGATGCGCAACGAACACGGCTGACCGCATGGGTGCACGGCCACGTGCAGGGAGTGGGTTTCCGCTGGTGGACCCGCTCCCGCGCACTGGAACTCGGCCTCGTGGGCAGTGCGGCCAACCTGCCGGCCTCCCGGGTGGAGGTGGTCGCCGAAGGTCCGCGCGAGGCGTGCGAGCAGCTGCTGGCCCTGCTGCGCTCGGAGCGGACCCCGGGCCGCGTGGACCACGTCGCGGAGCAGTGGTCGGACCCCCGGGGTGGTCTGACCGACTTCGTGGAGCGCTGAACCCGCGCCGAAACGCGCAATCCGCGGTTGTGCACCGGGCCGGGTGCGGTGAGCGGTAGGCTCGCGGCGCACCCCACCGGACGCCGTGCCGACCAGGCGGAAAGGTCGATCGCCAGCCGTGCACCTCAAGAGCCTGACGCTGAAGGGTTTCAAGTCCTTCGCCTCGGCCACCACGCTGCGCTTCGAACCCGGCATCACCTGCGTGGTGGGCCCCAACGGGTCCGGCAAGTCCAACGTGCTGGACGCGCTGACCTGGGTCATGGGCGAGCAGGGCGCGAAAGCCCTGCGCGGCGGCAAGATGGAGGACGTCATCTTCGCCGGGACCTCCGGGCGGGCTCCGCTGGGCCGCGCCGAGGTCACGCTGACCATCGACAACGCCGACGGCGCGCTGCCCATCGAGTACACCGAGGTCTCGATCACCCGGCGCATGTTCCGCGACGGCGCCAGCGAGTACGAGATCAACGGCAACACCTGCCGGTTGATGGACGTGCAGGAACTGCTGTCCGACTCCGGCATCGGCCGGGAGATGCACGTGATCGTCGGGCAGGGACAACTGTCCACGATCCTGCAGGCCAAACCGGACGAGCACCGCCGGCTCATCGAGGAAGCTGCGGGCGTGCTCAAGCACCGCAAGCGCAAGGAGAAGGCCTTGCGCAAGCTGGATTCGATGCAGGCCAACCTGACCAGGTTGACCGACCTCACCAGCGAGTTGCGCCGGCAGCTCAAGCCGCTGGGCAAGCAGGCCGAGATCGCCCGCAAGGCGCAGACCGTGCAGGCCGACCTGCGCGACGCCCGGCTGCGACTGCTGGCCGACGACCTGCTCAGCGCTCGTGCGGAACTCGCCCGCGACGAGGCCGACCAGGAAGCCGCGCGCGCCCGCCGCACCGAGGTGGAGCGCGACCTGCAGTACGTGCAGTCCGAGGAGAAGACCCTGGAGGAGCAGGTCGCCGCCGACGCGCCGAAGCTCAACCAGGCCCAGGACACCTGGTACCGGCTGTCTGCGCTGGAGGAGCGGCTCAACGGCACGCTGCGGCTGGCCGCCGAGCGCCACCGGCACCTCACCGCGCAGACCGAGGAGCACCGGCAGGGCCGCGATCCCGAGCAGCTGGAAGCCGAAGCGGAGGAGGCCGCCGAGCAGGAGATCGAGCTGCGCGAGGCGATGGAGCAGGCGCGGGAGAACCGCGACGGCATCGCGCAGCGCCGGGCCGAGGCGGAAACCGGGCTGCAGCAGGCCGAACAGGCGCACATGGCCGCGGTGCGCGCCATCGCCGACCGGCGGGAGGGCGTGGCCCGGCTCTCCGGTGAGGTCGAGTCGATGCGCAGCAAGGCATCGGCGACCGCGGAGGAGGGCCAGCGGCTATCGGTGACGCTGGAGGAGGCGGCCGAGCGCGCCGCCGAAGCCGAGCGCGCACACTCCGAGGCCGCTGCCGAGACCGGCGGGTACGACGAGGACGACGCGGGACTGGAGGAGCGCCGGGTGGGCGCCGCCGAGGCCCGCGACGCCGCGCGGACCCGGGTCGAGGAGCTGGTCAAGGCCGAGCGCGCCGCGGAGCGGGAGATCGCCTCCTGGCAGGCCCGGGTGGACGCGCTGTCGATGGGGCTGCAGCGCAAGGACGGCGCCGGTGCGCTCATGGCCGCGGGCGAGCGCGTGCCCGGACTGCTGGGTTCGGTGGCCTCGCTGCTGACCGTGGAATCCGGCGCCGAGGCCGCGCTGGCCGCCGCGCTCGGCGCCGTGGCCGACGCGGTCGCCGTGACCGGTGTCCCGGACGCGGTGACCGCGGTGCAGCTGCTCAAGACCGACGAGTCCGGCCGGGCCGGGGTGCTGGTCGGTGGTTCCGGCGCTGCGGGAGGGCGGGACGGCTGGCCGCAGCTGCCCGCCGGTGCCGCGTGGGCCGTGGACCTGGTCGAGGCCCCGGATTCCGTGCTGGCCGGTCTGACCAGCGCACTGGACCGGGTCGCCGTGGTGGATGACCTGGCGGCGGCGGGTGACCTGGTGGCCGCGAACCCGGACGTCCGCGCGGTCACGCGCAGCGGGGACGTGCTCGGCGCGCACTGGGCCAGCGGCGGTTCCGACGACCAGCAGAGCATGATCGAGGTGCAGGCCGCGGTCGACGAGGCGAACGAGCAGCTGCTCGCCGCGCAGCGCAAGCTCGAACAGCATTCGGCTGCGTTGGAGGGTGCGCGGGCCGACGAGCAGGCGCGCCGCGATGAGGTCCGTGCCGTGCAGGAGCAGATCAACGACGCCAAGGTGCGCAAGGCCCGCAGCTCCGAGCGGTTGTCCAGCCTGGAGAAGGCCGCGAAGTCCGCGGCGTCCGAAGTGGAGCGGGTGCGCCAGCAGCGCGCGAAGGTCGAGCAGTCGCGCGAGCAGGCGCTGGCCAAGCTCGCCGAGCTGGAGGAGCGGCTGTCGGCGGTCAAGTCCGAGCAGGAGGAGGCCGCCGAACCGGACACCGCCGAGCGCGACCGGCTCAACGCCGAGCTCACCGAGCTGCGCCAGCAGGAGATGGACGCCGGCCTGGCGCTGCGCACCGCCGAGGAACGCGCTCGGGCAGTGCAGGGCAGGGCCGATCAGCTGCGCCGCACCGCGCGGCACGAGCGGGAGTCGCGGGCGCGCGCCGAAGCCGCGCGCAAGGCGCGGGAGAAGGCGGCCCGGGTCGCGGCGACGGTGGTCGAGGGCAGTGAGACCGCGCTGGCGCGGATCTCCCGTTCGCTGCAGGCCGCCACCTCCGAGCGGGACCGGGTGCAGGCGCTGCAGGCCGAGCACGAGCAGGCGCTCAGCGCGGTGCGCAGCCGGGTGCGCGAGCTCTCCGGCGAGTTGGAGAAGCTCACCGACGCGGTGCACCGAGACGAGGTGGTGCGCGCCGAGCAGCGGCTCAAGATCGAGCAGTGGGAGACCAAGGCCATCGAGGACTTCGGCATCGGGCTGGATGACCTCGCCCAGGAGTACGGCCCGGAGGTCGCGGTGCCGCCGAGCCCGGCCGAGGTCGCCGAGTACGAAGCGGCCAAGGAGCGCGGCGACCAGGTCAGCGCGCCGCCGTCGGTGCCCTACGACCGGGACACCCAGGAGCGTCGGGCGAAGAAGGCGGAGAAGGACCTGTCGCTGCTGGGCAAGGTCAATCCGCTGGCGCTGGAGGAGTACGCGGCGCTGGAGGAGCGCTACAAGTTCCTGTCCACGCAGCTGGAGGACGTCAAGGAGACTCGGCGCGACCTGCTCGGCGTGGTCAAGGAGGTCGACGAGAAGATCCTGGAAGTCTTCACCTCCGCGTTCCACGACGTGGCCGAGGAGTTCAAGAAGGTCTTCGAGGTGCTGTTCCCCGGCGGGGAGGGGCGGTTGACGCTCACCGATCCGGAGGATCCGCTGAGCACCGGCGTCGAGGTCGAGGCGCGGCCGCCGGGCAAGAAGGTCAAGCGGCTGTCCCTGCTGTCCGGTGGCGAGAAGTCGCTGACCGCGGTGGCCATGCTGGTGGCGATCTTCCGGGCCAGGCCGTCGCCGTTCTACGTGCTCGACGAGGTCGAGGCCGCGCTGGACGACACGAACCTGCGGCGGTTGATCACCTTGCTGGACCAGCTGCGCGGTACCTCGCAGCTGCTCATCATCACGCACCAGAAGCCGACGATGGAGATCGCCGACGCGCTCTACGGCGTCACCATGCGCGGCGACGGCATCACGCAGGTCATCTCGCAGCGGTTGCACGGGGAAGGCGGGCGCCGCCCGGATCCCGCGGCGGAGGTGGATCCCGGTGCGGACGCGGGAGTCGGTGCGCCGGAAGCGGATTCCGCTGCCGAAGCTCCGGCGGACCCGGCCGCGGACTGAGCCCGGTTCCGCTCAGCCCGCGCCGAGCGCGCGGCCGACCGCGAAGGCGACCAGGGCGGCGACCGCGGCGGCACCGGCGACCACCGACCAACCCGGCGGGTGCACCTCGGCGGGGGCGGGCAGCGGATCCGCGGGCCAATCCGGGTTTTCGACGTCCCAGCTCTCGAAGTCCCCGTCCTCGAAGTCAGCGGGGTCGAAGTCCGCGGGCTCGGCGTTGCGGTGCTCCGCGAACCACTGCGCCTGCTCGGCCAGCCGCCCGCACGGCTCGCACTCCTGCACGTGGGCGTGCACGGCGACCCACTCGATGCCGTCCAGCTGCCCGTCGGCGTAGCGCTCCAGGTCCCGCACGCCGGTGTGCTGGTCCTGCATCCCCAGCCCCCTCCTGGTGCCGGTCGCCGCCGGTACGCGGCGTGCTCGCCGGTGCAGGGTAGCTCCGGACGGCCGTGCCGTGCGGGATCTTTCGATCAGCTCACCGCGCCGGGGTGTCGTCGGCGGTCCGCTCGGCGGTGCGCCGCGAGCGGGGCAGGAGGGACAGCGCCCCGCCGACGACCAGGGTCACCAGCACACCGATCGGCGTGTACCAGGGGAACGCCAGCGGAGCCGAACCGCCCTCGCCGTCCGGGAACGACACACCGAAGGCCAGGTACAGCACGACCACCAGCGTGACCAGGAACGCGATCACCGCATCGCGTTGCCGCGCGCGCTTGACCAGCAGGCCGAGCAGGAACGCGCCGAGCAGCGAGCCGTAGGTGTAGCTGGCGATGCTCAGCCCGACCTCCACCACCGGGTTGTCCGTCCCGCTGAACAGGGACGCGAACAGCACGAAGACCACGGCCCACACCAGCGTCCAGACCTTGCCCAGCCGCAGCACGGCGGGATCCGTCCGATCGCTGCCGGTGAACCTCCGGTACAGGTCGCTGACCGTGGAGGTGGACAGCGAGTTCAGCGAGGAGGACAGCGTGCTCATCGCCGCGGCCAGGATCCCGGCGATGAGCAGTCCGGACAGCCCGGGCGGCAGCTCGGTGACGATGAACCGGGGGAAGAGCTCGTCATCGCTGGACAGCCCCAGGGAGTCGGGGCTCGCCCCGGCGTAGTGCGACCACAGCATGCTGCCGATCAGCAGGAACAGGCCGAACTGCAGCAGCACGACGAATCCGCTGACGATCAGTGCCAGCTGGCTCTCCCGCAGGTTCCGGCACGCCAGCAGGCGCTGCACCATCAACTGGTCCGCGCCGTGCGAGGCCATGGTGAACACGGCACCGCCGACGACCGCGGTCAGGAAGGCGTACTGCTCGACGGCCACCGGGGATGCGAAGTCGAGCAGTTGGAACTTGCCCTGTTCGGCGGCGCTCGCCATCCAGTCCGCGGGCAGCTGCCCGGCCAGCACGACAGCCGCGACGATCGCCCCGCCCACGTACACGGCCATCTGCACCACGTCGACCCACACCACCGCGCGGATCCCGCCGAGGTAGGTGTAGATCACCGTGAGCACGGCCAGCGCGGTCACGATCTGCCAGTAGGAGACGTCCAGCCCGGAGAGCTCCAGCATCACCTTCACCGGGATCGCGGTGGCGAACAGCCGCAGGCCGTCGGCCAGCAGCCGGGTCACCAGGAACGTCACCGATGCCGTGCCCTGCATGCCGCCGCCGAACCGCCGGCCGAGGAATTCGTAGGCGCTGACCAGGTTCCCGGCCCAGTACTTCGGAAGCAGCACGTAGGCCACCAGGAACCGGCCGAGCACGTAGCCCACGGCCAGCTGCAGGTAGGTGAAGGTGCCCAGGTAGGCGACGGTGGGCACGCTGATCACCGTCAGCGTCGAGGTCTCGGTGGCCACCACGGAGAAGCACACCGCCCACCACGGCAGCTTGCGGTCACCGACGAAGTAGTCCTGCGCGCTGCGCTGGCGACCGCTGAGCAGGACACCGAGTACCGGCATCGCCGCCAGGTACACCACGATCACGGTCAGGTCGAGGGCTCTCATGGCTGCTCCGGTTCGGTCTCGGCGGGCAGGACGAGCAGTTCGCGCGGGCGCTGCTCGGCCGGTTCGGGCATGCGCAGCGGTTCGGCCCCGGGCGTGACGCTGCCCAGCAGCCGGGGGCCGGCGGCGCCGGTGGCGGCGGGCACGTCCGCGGCGATCCCGTGCCAGGTGAGCACGCCCAGCAGTGCGGTCAGCAAGGCTTCCTTGTCGTCGGCGGGCATCCCGAACTCGTCGCTGGTGCGCAGCGGGATCGGGTCCAGCCGGGAGCGCAGGGCGGTCAGCAGCACCGGGTTGTGCACCCCGCCGCCGGACACGACCACGCCCGCGGCACCGAGGTCGCGGCAGGCGGCCGCCGCGGTCTCCGCGGTCAGTTCGGTCAACGTCGCGAGCAGGTCGGCCGCGTCGATCGGGGTGCCGAGCCGGTGCAGCGCGGCGTCCAGGTGCGCTGCCCCGAAGTGCTCCTTGCCGGTGGATTTCGGCGGCGACCTGCGGTAGTAGGGATCGTCCAGCAGCAGGTCGAGCAGATCCGCGTGAACATGCCCGGAGCCGGCCAGCGCGCCGCCCGCGTCCTGCGGGATCCCGGTCGCCCGCTGCGCGGCGAGGTCCAGCAGCGCGTTGCCGGGGCCGGTGTCGAAGGCCAGCGTCCTGCCGGGACGCGCGAGGGTGAGGTTGGCGATCCCGCCGAGGTTCAGCGCCACATCGGCGAATCCGGTCCCGGGCAGCCACAGCGCGTCCAGCACCGCCGCCAGCGGTGCGCCCTGCCCGCCCGCGGCGACGTCCCGGGCGCGGAAGTCGGCGACGACCGGCAGGCCGGTGCGTTCGGCGATCCACGCGGGCGCCCCCAGTTGCAGGGTGCCGCGGGCGCGGCCGTGCGCGTCGATCCAGTGGTGCGCGGTCTGGCCGAGCGAGGCCACCAGATCGGCCCGGCCCCCGGCGAGCTCGGTGCCCGCGACGGCGGCCCGCGCGAACCGCTCGCCGATCCGGGTGTCCAGCCGGCACAGCGCGCCGGCGTCGCAGTCCCTGCCGGACGTGGCGCGCACGAGCTCGTCGCGCAGGCCGGCGGGGTAGGGCGTGCTGGTGCTGCCCAGGTGGCGCAGCCGGATCGTGGTTCCGTCCAGGACCACTTCGGCGGCGGCCACGTCGATGCCGTCCATCGACGTGCCGGACAGCATCCCGATCACCCGCCACGCGCGCACCGTTGTGGTGTATTGCACGCGAGGTGCCCGGTGCAAGGACTTGGCGCGGTTCGGCCGGGGTGTTTCGCACCCGGTCCGGGGAACTCCGGCATCGCACCGGTCGGCGCGGCGGGGCGTGTTCGGGCGAGTGAATCAGCAGGTGGGAGGATAGCCGGGTGGATACCACTACCCTGATCGTGATCATCGTCGCCGTCGTCGTGGTGCTGGCGGTCGCCGTGGTCGCCGGGATCGTGCTCGGCCGCCGCAGGCGGATCGACCTCAGCGAATCCGAGGAGATCACCACCAAGTCCGATTCCGCGCAGGGCGGCGGTTATCAGGCCGGGGGCGGCATCAGCCTGTCCAGCGGCGCAGGTGCGACGACGGCATCGCCGCGGCCCGCCGAGGAGTCGGACGGCGAGCGCACCGAGGAAGGCAAGCCCGGGATCGGCGATGACGCCGCGGTACCGCGTGACGCCGAGCGGCAGGGGATCGTCGACGTCGAGCTCCCCGAGGAGCCTGCCGCGACGACCGACGAGACCGCTGCGCGGGTGCCGGAACAGGAAGCCCCGGCCGAACCGGAGACCGCGGCAGAACCGGAGACCCCACCCGAACCGGAGACCCGGGCCGCGGACCAGTCCGCCGCGACCGATGACACCGCGACGCAGGTGCCCGAGCAGTCGGCCCCGGCGGAACCCGCAGAGCCCGAGCCCGCAGCGCCGGAAATCGCGGCGCCCGAGCAGCCTGCCCCGGAACCGGCGGCACCGGCCGAGGAGCGCGAGGAGATCGCCCCCACCTCGGGTCGGCTGGAGCGGATGCGCGGACGGCTGTCCCGGTCGCGTTCCACGTTCGGTCAGGGCCTGCTCGGCCTGCTGGGCGCCGGTGACCTCGACGAGGACTCCTGGGAGGAGATCGAGGACACGCTGCTGATGGCCGATCTCGGCGCGGCCACCACGACCGAGGTCATCGAGCGGTTGCGCACCGAGATCGCCTCGCGCGGGGTGCGCACCGCGGATCAGGCGCGGGCGCTGCTGCGCGAGGTTCTGGTGGACCAGCTGGGCCCGGACATGGAGCGCTCGTTGCAGGCGCTGCCGCACGGCGATCCCGCCGACGGCGGCAAACCCGCGGTGCTGCTGGTCGTCGGGGTCAATGGCACCGGCAAGACCACCACGACCGGGAAGCTGGCGAGGGTGCTGGTCGCCGACGGGCGCACAGTGCTGCTCGGCGCGGCCGACACGTTCCGCGCCGCCGCGGTCGAGCAGCTGGCCACCTGGGGCCACCGGGTGGGCGCCGAGGTCGTGCGCGGCAACGAGGGAGCCGACCCGGCCAGCGTCGCCTTCGAGGCGGTCAGCCGCGGCGCGGACACCGGCGTGGACACCGTGCTGGTGGACACCGCGGGCCGGCTGCACACCAAGACCGGCCTGATGGACGAGCTGGGCAAGGTCAAGCGCGTGGTGGACAAGCGCGCCCAGGTCGACGAGGTACTGCTGGTGCTGGACGCGACCACCGGGCAGAACGGCCTGACCCAGGCGCGCGTGTTTTCGGACGTGGTGGACGTGACCGGCATCGTGCTGACCAAGCTGGACGGAACGGCCAAGGGCGGCATCGTCTTCCAGGTGCAGCGCGAGCTCGGCGTGCCGGTGAAGCTCGTCGGGCTCGGCGAGGGCCCGGACGATCTGGCGCCGTTCGAGCCGGGGGCGTTCGTGGACGCGCTGCTGGACTGAGCCGAGCGGCGACTTCCGGGCCTCGGGGCGGTGACCGCTCCGGGGCCCGTCGTCGTTCGGGGGTCGGTGAGACGAGGACCATGCCGAGGGCAGTTGTCTAATGACTGATGTCCGACATAGTGTCCCGGTATGCGATCGGTCGGTCGGCGGTCCTCGGTGGACGAGGTGATCGGGCAGCTCAACGAGCAGCTGGCCGCCGGCGCGTGGGCTCCCGGCGAGCGCATACCCACCGAGCACGAGCTGGTGGCCGAGCTCGGGGTCAGCCGCGCGGTCGTGCGCGAAGCGGTCCGCGCGCTGGTGCACCTGGGGACGCTGGAGACCCGGCAGGGTGCGGGCACGTTCGTGGTCAGCGCAGCGGATCCGGTGCCGATGCTGCGCCAGCTGCGGCTGGCCGAGCTGCGCGACGTCTTCGAGGTGCAGTTGGCCTACGACGTGCAGGCTGCTCGACTGGCGGCCTTGCGCCGCGACGAGGACGACCTGGCACGGCTGCGCGCGCTGCTGGACGCGCGGGACCGGGCGCACTCGCCGGAGGAATTCGGCAGCGCCGACGCGGACTTCCACTGCGCGATCGTCGAGGCGGCGCACAACCCGCTGCTGCTGGAGATGTACCGCTACCTGCTCGGCAGGCTGCGGGAGGGGTTGGCGCAGCTGCGCACGCACGGCGAGCTGGCCGAGGCGGGGCCGCATGCGCACCGGAGCTTGCTGGAGGCCATCGAATCGGCAGACCCGGCCGCCGCCATGGCAGCCGTGCAGGAAGTGATCGAACCCAGTCTGCGCTCGCTCGGCGACATGCTGGGCGAGCGGCGCTGACCGGACCCGTGTCGCCGCACCGCGGCCGCGGAGCACGCCCGAGGGGGAGAGTTCGCAGTGAGTACCGAAGTCCGGCAGCCGCCGGTGTCTCGCACGGCCGGAGCCGTCACGCTCTTGCTCGTGGTGGTCGTCGCGTTGGCGTTGCGTCCGCCGTTCACCGCGGTGGCGCCGCTGCTGGCGGATATCCAGCGCGGACTCGGCGCGTCCCCGGCTTTCGCGGGGGTGCTGACCACGCTGCCGGTGGTGTGCCTGGGGGCGTTCGCTTTCGTGGCCCCGCACCTGCGCCGCCGGTTCGGTGATGAGCGGGTGCTGGTCGGCTGCCTGGTGGTGCTGCTGGTGGGCAACGCGCTGCGGGCCGCGGGGCCGGCGTGGACGCTGCTGGCGGGCACGGTGATCGTGGGCGCCGGGATCGCGGTGGCCAACGTGGCGCTGCCGGGCCTGATCAAGCGGGACTTCCCGGATTCCGTGGCACTGGTGACCGCCGCCTACACGGTCTGCCTGACCCTCGGCGGTGCGGTCGCGGCCAGCGCGGTGGTGCCGATCGCCGGTGCGCTGGACTCGCCGTGGCGAGCCCCGCTCGGTCTGCTGGCGGTTCCGGTGCTCGTCGCGCTGCTGATCGGTGCCGTGGTGCTGCGCCGCGGTGCCGGGGTCCCGCCGCTGCCGTCCAGCCCGGGCCTGCTGTGGCGGAATCCGCTGGCCTGGCAGGTCACCGTGTTCATGGGTCTGCAATCGGCGATGGCCTACGTGGTGTTCGGCTGGCTCCCGTTGATGCTGCAGAGCCGCGGGATGGCCCCGGAGCTGGCCGGTCTGGCGCTCGGCGTGCAGGCCGGGGTGCAGGCGGTGGGCTCGATGCTCATCCCGGCGCTGTGCCGCAGGTTGCGCGACCAGCGTCCGCTCGTGGGCGTGCTGGTGGTGTTCGTCGTGGTGGGCTTCACCGGGATCGTGCTCGGGCCGGGGGGCGCGTGGCTGTGGATCTTCACCGTCGTGCTCGGTGTGGCGCAGGGTGGTGCGTTCGGGCTCGCGCTGACGCTGTTCGGGTTGCGCGCCCCGGACAGCGACACCACCGCGGCGCTGTCCGGAATGGCCCAGGGTGGCGGATATCTCATCGCCGCGGCGGGTCCGCTGCTGATCGGTCTGGTGCACGAGTCCTCCGGAGGATGGACCGCTCCGCTGGTGCTGCTGCTGGCCTGCTGCGCAGGTTGGTTGGTCGCCGGGATGTTCGCCGCGCGGCCGGTGCAGGTGCCCTCGGTGGTCGATTGCGAAACGCGGAGTTGATCTGAAAATCCCGTCGTAACCGGGAGCGGCGGGGTTTTCACGCACTCGCAACGGCACGACGGATCGCCGGAAACAGGAACTCCCCAGACTGCGGCGCAACTCGGTCCGCACGGGGAGGCAATGTGAATTCAGGTGACACCGCTTGGGTGCTCATGAGCGCGGCTCTGGTGCTGCTCATGACGCCCGGCTTGGCTTTCTTCTACGGCGGCATGGTGCGTTCGCGCGGCGTGCTGAACATGCTGATGATGTGCTTGGGCAGCATCGGCGTCGTCGGTGTGCTGTGGGTGCTGGTGGGCTATTCCATGGCGTTCGGCAACGATGTGGGCATGGGCCTGCTGGGAAATCCCGCGGAGTTCTTCGGACTCGGCCAGCTGCTCGGTGACGACCAGTTGTCGGGCACCATCCCGACGATGGCCTTCGTCGGTTTCCAGGCCATGTTCGCGATCCTCACGGTCGCGCTGATCGCCGGTGCGATCGCCGATCGCGCCCGCTTCGGCCCGTGGCTGCTGTTCACGGTGCTGTGGGCCGTGATCGTCTACTTCCCGGTCGCGCACTGGGTGTTCGCTTTCGACGAGGACGACGGCTCGGTCCGGGGCGGGTGGATCGCCAACAGCCTGGAGGCGGTCGATTTCGCCGGTGGTACCGCGGTGCACATCAACGCGGGTGCCGCCGCGCTGGCGCTGGCCCTGGTCCTGGGGCGGCGCACCGGTTGGCCGAAGGACCCGGGCAAGCCGCACAACCTGCCGTTCGTCGTGCTCGGCGCGGGACTGCTGTGGTTCGGCTGGTTCGGGTTCAACGCCGGTTCGGCACTGGCCGCGGACGCGTCCGCGGCGACGGTGCTGGTGAACACGCTGGTGGCCACCAGTGCGGCGATGCTGGGCTGGCTGGTCGTGGAGCGCTTCCGCGACGGGCATGCCACCACGCTCGGCGCGGCGTCGGGCATCGTGGCCGGTCTTGTGGCGATCACCCCGGCCTGCTCCTCGGTGACGCCGCTCGGCGCGATCGCGGTGGGCGCGATCACCGGTGCGGTCTGCGCGCTGGCGGTGAGCCTCAAGTTCCGGTTCCGCTACGACGACTCGCTCGACGTGGTGGGTGTGCACCTCATCGGTGGTCTGGTCGGCACGTTGCTGGTCGGCCTGTTCGCCTCGCCGGACGCTCCGGAGGGTGTGGTCGGCCTGTTCTACGGCGGTGGTGTCGATCAGCTGGGGCGCCAGGCGGTCGGTGCGATCGCCGTGCTCGCCTACTCCTTCGTGGTCAGCCTGGTGCTGGCGCTGGTGGTCAAGGCACTGGTCGGTTTCCGCGCCACCGTCGACGACGAGGCCGTGGGCATGGACGAGACGGAGCACGCCGAGGCCGCTTACCACTTCGGGGACGACCCGGTGGGCCGCCGTGCGGCGGTGGCCGAAGGCGATGTCGACCGCGAACTGGAGGCGAGCCCGAGATGAAGTTGGTGACGGCGATCGTTCAACCGTCCAAAATGGACGAGATCAAGGAATCACTCGGCAGGCTGGGTGTGCTCGGCATGACGGTCAGCAGGGTGCACGGCTACGGCAGGCAGAAGGGGCGCACCGAAGTCTACCGGGGTGCCGAGTACCCCGTGGACTTCATCGAGAAGTCCCGGGTGGAGATCCTGGTCGGTGAATCCACTGTGGACAAAGTGGTGGACGGCATCAGTACGGCCGCGCGCACCGGCGAGGTGGGTGACGGCAAGGTGTGGGTGACGTCGGTGGACTCGGTCACCCGGGTCCGCACCGGGGAGGTCGGGGAGGACGCGATCTAGCCGCGTAGCGCGGTGTCCGGGGGTGCGCTTCGCCGCACCCCCGGATGCGTGTCCGCACCCGCCCGTCCCGCTCCGGGGCGGGCTCTTTCGTCTCGCGGGCAGCGGCGAGTGATCACCCCCGGCGATATCTGCGTAGCACTACGCAGCGGGATTCGAGGGGGTTCACGGTGCCCGCGCGCCGTTCGGACCGGCAGACTCCTTGTCATGACGCGGTGATCGCGGGGAGGCGGTGAGAGCCCCGCCCGTTCTGGGGGTCGGGCGGGGAGCACCGGCGGCACGCGCGCTGTTGGGGGAAAGGACGGGGTGGCCCGCGCGGGGGAGGCGGGCCACCCCGTCGGCATAGCGGCGGTCGGGCCGCTCGCAGGCGAGGACCAAGATCGACAACCGGGTAGCCTGGCTACGTCGTGGACGTTTCGGATGCGCCCGTCGAGGCATGCTTACCCCCGGAGTTGCGCGTCGGTCGCCGCTCCCTCGTCGTGCTGGCCGGGATGCCCGGCGCGGGCAAGAGCACGGTCCTGGCCCGGCTGCGGGCGCCCGCGGGCTGGCCGGTGCTGGATTCCGACCAGGTGCGGGCGCGGCTGCGCCACGGCCCGCTGGGTCGGCTGCCGTACCGCTGGTACCGGCCGCTGGTGCACTTCGCGCACCGGGCGCGCATCCTCTGGTGCTGCGCGGTCTCGGGTGCGCCCGTCGTGGCGCACGAGCCGGCCACCCGGCGCAGCACCCGGGCGCTGCTGGCGCTGTTCGGCGCCGCCACCCGGCGCGAGCGGGTGCTGGTGTGGCTGCACGCCGAACCGCACGAGGCGCTGGCCGGCCAGCGCGCCCGCGGCCGGATGATCCGCGAGCGCTCCTTCCGCAGGCACGTGCGGCGGGCGCTGCGGATGCACCGCAGGCTGCTGGACGGGCGGCCACTCCGCGGCTGGCACCGGGTGCACCTGCTGTCCCGCACGCAGGCCGGACGCGGTGTGCGGGTGGCCGCGCACGGTGAGCTTCATCCCGTTCGGCGGGGTGGCGGGCACGGCCGCGGCGGCGATCGCTAGGCTGGAGCCCCGGTGCCGCGGGCCTCCGCGACACCGGGCTGAAGTATCGAGCTGCGGGTGACTGGCGACAGGTGTGGGTCCAGGTGAGCGCGGTTCGACGCACGCGGTCGGCTCCCGGTGCAGTGCAGCCGGCCAACCGCCGGACTCCCGGACCACGAGCGGCAACGATCCGCGACCGCGACCCATCAGCCTCCTGACGACCCCTGGCGAGGAGACCCGCTTCCAGCATGCCGACATTCGACGAACTCGATCTCGATCCGCGCGTCCTTTCGACCCTGACCGAGATCGGGTACGAGACGCCTTCCCCCATCCAGGAACAGACCATCCCGCTGCTTCTGGAGGGCCGGGACGTCCTGGGCCTGGCGCAGACCGGCACGGGCAAGACCGCGGCCTTCGCGCTGCCGGTGCTCTCCCGTATCGACGTCGACGTGCACCGGCCGCAGGCCCTGGTGCTCGCCCCCACCCGGGAACTGGCCATCCAGGTCTCGGACGCGTTCCAGACCTACTCGGCCAACATGCCCGGGCTCAACGTGCTGCCCATCTACGGCGGCCAGAGCTACGGCCCGCAGCTGGCCGGTCTGCGGCGCGGTCCGCAGATCGTGGTCGGCACCCCGGGCCGGCTGATCGACCACCTGGAGAAGGGGTCGCTGGACCTGTCCGCGCTCAAGCACCTCGTGCTCGACGAGGCCGATGAGATGCTGCGGATGGGCTTCATCGAGGACGTGGAGAAGATCCTGCAGTCGGTGCCCGCCGGCCGCCAGGTCGCCCTGTTCTCGGCGACCATGCCCACCGGCATCCGCAAGATCAGCCAGTCCTACCTCAACGATCCCGCCGAGATCTCGGTCAAGACCAAGACCAGCACGGCGACCAACATCACCCAGCGCTACGTCCCGGTCCGCGGCACGCAGAAGCTGGAAGCGCTGACCAGGATCCTGGAAGTCGAGCCGTTCGACGCGATGATCGTGTTCGTGCGCACCAAGCAGCTCACCGAGGAACTCGCGGAGAAGCTGCAGGCGCGCGGGCACAGCGCGCAGGCGATCAACGGCGACATCGCCCAGCCGCAGCGCGAGCGCACCATCGGCCAACTCCGGGACGGCCGCATCGACATCCTGGTGGCCACCGACGTGGCCGCTCGCGGGCTGGACGTCGAGCGCATCTCGCACGTGTTCAACTACGACATCCCGCACGACACCGAGTCGTACGTGCACCGGGTCGGCCGCACCGGCCGCGCCGGGCGCAGCGGGCAGGCGATCCTGTTCGTCTCCCCGCGCGAGCGCAACCTGCTGCGGTCCATCGAGAAGGCCACCCGGCAGACCATCGAGCAGATGGAGCTGCCGTCCGTGGAGGCGGTCAACGAGCGGCGGCTGGCCCGGTTCTCGGAGACCATCACCCGCACGCTGGCCGCCGACGGGCTGGACGTGTTCCAGGAGCTGGTGCGCAACTACGAGCGCGAGCACGGCGTTCCCGCCGAGCAGATCGCCGCGGCCCTGGCGAGCATGGCCCAGGGCGACCGGCCGCTGCTGCTGGAGCCGGAGCAGATCGACCAGCCCGCCGCGTCGAACTTCGAGCCGCGGTCCGCGGACACCGAGACCTACCGGGTCGAGGTCGGCAGGCGGAACCGCGTCACGCCGCGGGCGCTGGTCGGCGCGCTGACCAACGAGGGCGGCCTGGCCAGCAAGCACATCGGGCACATCGACATCCGCAACGAGCACACGCTCATCGAGCTGCCCGCGGGCCTGCCGGACGACATGCTCGGCAAGCTGCGCGGCACCCAGGTGGCCGGGCGCGGTCTGCGGATCAGCCGGGCCGATGGCGAGGTCATCGCGCGGCGCCCCCGTCGCACCGGTGGCGGCGGCCGGGACGGCAACCGGGACAAGTCGCGCCAGCCGCGCAAGGGCCAGCAGCGCGCACCGCAGCCCGCTCGGGGTGGTGCGGGCAAGCGCCGCGGGGACTTCACCCGCAGCTGAGCCTCGGAGCTGACCGGGCGGAACCGCAGGACGCCGGACCGGACGGGCCAGACCCGCCCGCGTCCGGCGTCGGGTGGTTTCCCCGGCCGGTTACCCTTCGGCTAGGTACTCAGGTTCATCCACGACTCTGGAGCCCGTGATCCCGTGTTCGACACTCTTTCCGACCGGCTCACTTCGGTCCTGACGAACCTGCGCGGCAAGGGTCGGCTCTCCGATGCCGACATCGACGCCACCGCGCGGGAGATCCGCATCGCCCTGCTCGAAGCAGACGTCGCGCTTCCGGTGGTGCGCAGCTTCATCAAGGGTGTCAAGGAGCGGGCCAAGGGAGCCGAGGTCTCGCAGGCGCTGAACCCGGCGCAGCAGGTCGTGAAGATCGTCAACGAGGAGCTGGTGGGCGTCCTCGGCGGGGAGACCCGGCGGCTGGAACACGCCAAGAACCCCCCGACGATCATCATGCTGGCGGGTCTGCAGGGCTCCGGTAAGACCACCCTGGCGGGCAAGCTGGCGCGCTGGTTCGCCGAGCAGGGGCACACCCCGCAGCTGGTGGCCTGCGACCTGCAGCGGCCGAACGCGGTCAACCAGCTGCAGGTGGTCGGCGAGCGGGCCGGCGTGTCGGTGTACGCGCCCGAACCGGGCAACGGCGTCGGAGACCCGGTCGAGGTCGCGCGCAGGAGTATCGACGAGGCCCAGCGCACCCAGCACGACATCCTCATCGTCGACACCGCGGGCCGCCTCGGTGTCGACGAGGAGATGATGAAGCAGGCCGCCGACATCCGGGACGCGGTCGAGCCCAACGAGGTGCTGTTCGTGCTCGACGCGATGGTCGGGCAGGACGCGGTCAACACCGCCGAGGCGTTCCGCGACGGTGTGGGCTTCTCCGGCGTGGTGCTCACCAAGCTCGACGGCGACGCCCGCGGTGGTGCCGCGCTGTCGGTGCGCGAGGTCACCGGCCAGCCGATCCTGTTCGCCTCCAGCGGGGAGAAGCTGGAGGACTTCGACGTCTTCCACCCGGACCGGATGGCCAACCGGATCCTGGGCATGGGCGACATGCTCACGCTCATCGAGCAGGCCGAGCAGGCGTTCGACGCCGAGCAGGCCGAGCAGGCGGCGGAGAAGCTGGGCAGCGGGCAGCTGACCCTGGAGGACTTCCTGGAGCAGATGCAGGCGGTCCGCAAGATGGGGCCGCTGCAGAACCTGCTGGGCATGCTGCCGGGCGCGGGGCAGATGAAGGACCAGCTGGCCAACTTCGACGAGGGACATCTCGACCGGGTGCAGGCGATCATCCGCGGGATGACCCCCGCCGAGCGGGCGGACCCGAAGATCATCAACGCCTCGCGCAGGCAGCGCATCGCGCGCGGTTCCGGCGTGCAGATCAGCGATATCAACGACCTGGTCAACCGGTTTTTCGAAGCGCGCAAGATGATGCAGCAGATGGCCGGGCAGTTCGGCGGCTTCGGCGGCGGTGGCGGCGGCACCAAGTCGAAGAAGGGCAAGAAGGGGAAGAAGGGCAAGAAGGGCAAGGGCGGCCCGACCCCGGCCAAGGGCATGAAGGGCATGCCCGGCGGGATGCCGGGACTGCCCCCCGGCGGGATGCCCGGCGCGGGCGGCGGCCCCGACCTGTCCAAGCTCGACGGCGGCATGAACGAGCTGCCTCCCGGTTTCGACCCCTCCAAGCTCAACTTCGGTAAGAACAAGAAGAAGTGACCGCGCTGCACCTGCGCGGGGTCGTGCTGCCCGCGGACGAGCAGCGCGACCTCTGGATCAGCGACGGCCGGATCAGCCACGAGCCGGTCCCGGACGCGGAGACCGTGTTCGACGGCGGCTACCTGCTGCCCGGTCTGGTGGACGCGCACTGCCACGTCGGCATCGGCCCGCAGGGGCCGGTGGACCTGGCCGAAGCCGCGGTGCAGGCCGAAACCGACCGGGACGCGGGAACTCTGCTGATCCGCGACTGCGGCGCGCCGATCGACACCCGCCCGTTGCAGGAGCGCGACGACCTGCCGCGGATCCTGCGCGCCGGGCGGCACCTGGGTCGGCCGAAGCGCTACATCCGATACCTGTCCGATGAGCTGGAGCACGAGGAGCTGCTGCCGGGAGCGGTCGCCGAGCAGGCCGACTACGGCGACGGCTGGGTCAAGCTCGTCGGGGACTGGATCGACCGCTCCACCGGCGATCTGGCCCCGCTGTGGAGCCGGGACGTGCTCGCCGAGGCGATCTCCACCGCGCACGAGAAGGGCGCGCGGGTCACCGCGCACGTGTTCGGTGAGGAGGCGCTGCCGGACCTGCTGGCCGCGGGCATCGACTGCATCGAGCACGGCACCGGCCTGACCGACGGGACCGTGCGGACGATGGCGGCGCAGGGCACGGCGCTCGTGCCCACGCTCATCAACATCGAGAACTTCCCCGGGTTCGCCGCGGAGGCGTCGAAGTACCCGGATTACGCGGCGCACATGACCGCGCTGTACGAGCGCGGCGACCGGACCGTCGCCGAGGCCGTCGAGGCGGGCGTGCCGGTCTACGCCGGAACCGACGCGGGCGGCGGTATCGCGCACGGCAGGCTGGTCGACGAGATCGCCGCCCTGCAGCGGGTGGGCATGTCGGCGCACGCCGCGATCGGCGCAGGAAGCTGGAACGCCCGCGAATGGCTCGTCGGCGACGGGCTGGCGCACGGAGCTTCCGCCGACCTGGTGTGCTGCACGGCCGACCCCCGCCGCGACCTCGGCGCGCTGCGCCACCCGGAACGGATCCTGCTGCGCGGTCGCGTGGTGGCCTGATCACCGCGAGCCTCGTCCGTTCCGCCTACGCTGGGCGGGTCGAGAGGAGCAGCGTGGACGAAACGGAGGGGGCCGGTTCGGACGAGCGGCCCGCGGACCGCTCGGTGCCCGCGCAGCACAGCCGGCCGACCCGTCCGGTGGCCGATGCCGAAGGGCGTGAACTGCATCCGCGGTTCTGGGAGGGCCAGTTGGAGGCGGCGCGCCGCGGCTCGCTGGCCTGGGGGTTTGCCGCGTTCTTCCTCGGCTACGGCGGCTACTACCTCGTCGGGCTCATCCTCAGCGCCGTGAGCCCGGAGCGCGGCCAGGGATTCGACCCCGCCGCGCCGCCGCAAACCGGTCCGCTGCTGCTGATCGCCTTCGCGCCGAACGTTGTGCTCGGTCTGGTTCCCGCGGTCTTCTCCTGGTGGCGGGGGCGCGGGCTGCGCTCGGACTTCGGTATCCGGCCCACGCTGCGTGACTGGAAGGTCGGGCTCGCTTGCGGTGGGCTCGCGCTGCTGGGGTCCTGGACGCTCTCGCTGATCATCATCGCGGTGTCCGGTCCGCTCCCCGAGTCGGAGCTGACCCGGCTCATGGACGGCGAACGCACCGTCTGGCTGTTCCTGTTCGCGCTGTTCGCCTTCCTCGGGGCGCCGCTGACCGAGGAGTTGCTGATGCGCGGGGCGCTGTGGGGTGCGCTGGAGCACTACCGCATCCCGCGCTGGACGATCCTGGTGCTGACCGCGTTGGTCTTCGCGCTGATCCACCAGGAGGACTGGCGGCTGCCGGTGCTGTTCCTGGGCGGTATCGCGATGGGCATGGCCAGGATGATCACCGGTCGCGTCGCCGCGAGCATGATCGCGCACGCCACGAACAACTTCCTGCCCGCGCTGCTGCTGTTCGCCGTCGCCGGGTGACTCGGCAGGTCGCTCGGCCAGGCGGACTTTGGGGTTCCGGGCTCGCCGACCGGGGTAGTCTTGCGCACCCGCCGGTGCTGATCGTCGCGCGCTGACCGAACTTCGGCGGGTCACGCAACGCCGGATCCGGTCCGGCCGCCCGGGCACGCGGAGGCGCTCGTGAACGCAGCACACCCGCCGGAACCAGCCGGGAACGTCTCCGGCGCGCATGCGCTGCTATCCCCGCCGCCCCACCGGCGCACGCACCGGTGGGGTCTGGGGGCGTTCCTCCTGGTGCAGGCGCTGTTCCTGCTGGTATCGGTGCTGCTGGCCGCGGGTTTCGGCAGCCCCGGCGCGCTGTCGCTGGTGGTCACGCTGGTGCTGCCCACCCTGGTCGCCGGCGGTGCGGCGGTGCTGGTGACCCTGGTCCGCGGCAACGGGCCGCGTGTCGATTTCGGACTGCGCTGGCATTGGCAGGACGTGCGCACCGGGCTGGCCATCGGCGGGGTCGGGCTCGTGTCCACCATGCTGGCCACCACGCTGTGGATGCGCTGGATGGAGCCGGGCGACGCCGGTTCCGCGGTGAGCGGTCTGCTGGCCGGTGTGCGGTTACCCCCGGCGCTGGCCGTGCTGATCTTCCTGCACATCTGGCTGGTGGCGCCGGTGTGCGAGGAGCTGGTGTACCGCGGGCTGCTCTGGGGTGCGATGGAACGGATGCGTTGGAGCCAGCTCAACGTGTTCGTGCTCAGCACCGCGATCTTCGCCATCGGCCACCTGGAGCCGGAACGCACCGCGCTGCTGCTCGTGGTGGCGATCCCGATCGGTGTGGCGCGCATGGTGACCGGCAGGCTCACCGCCAGCGTGGTGGCCCACCAGGTGAACAACTTCCTGCCCGCCCTCGGATTGCTGCTGATCTCGCTGGGCCTGCTGCCGGGCTGAGTCGTGTGCGCGGCGGCGGTTCGCGCGGGCCGATGGGGGAGGTCGCGGACGTGGCGACCTGCGGGGTCTGGCACAATGAGTGGCTGTTCGCCGTGCGCGGTCCCTCTCACCGTGCGGGGCGTTTTGACGTACGAGCATTCCATCCGTCACCCCACGCGGCTTGGCCTGCTCGCCGAGGCACTAACGAGAGTCTGAGGAGCACCAGCACCCGTGGCTGTGAAGATCAAGCTGGCGCGGATCGGTAAGATCCGCGAGCCGCACTACCGCATCGTCGTCGCCGACGCCCGCACTCGCCGCAACGGCCGGGCGATCGAGACGATCGGGCAGTACCACCCCAAGGAGACCCCGAGCCGCATCGAGGTCGACTCCGAGCGGGCCCAGTACTGGCTGGGAGTCGGCGCGCAGCCGACCGAGCCGGTGCAGGGCATCCTGCGGGCGACCGGTGACTGGCAGAAGTTCCACAACCTGCCGGGTGACCAGGGCTCGCTCAAGCAGCCCGAGGCCAAGAAGACCAAGCAGGAGCTGTTCGAGGAAGCCCTCGCCGCCGCGGGCGACGAGCCTTCGCCGCAGGCCACCACCCAGAAGAAGAAGGGTGGCAAGAAGGCCGAGGACAAGGCTGAGGAGCAGCCCGCCGAGGAAGGCCAGGCGTGACAGTCGCGGCTGACGCGCTCGAACACCTGGTGCGCGGGATCGTCGACAACCCGGACGACGTTCGGGTGCAGTCGGTCACGACCAGGCGCGGAAGCACCCTTGAGGTGCACGTCCACCCGGACGACCTGGGCAAGGTGATCGGCCGCAGCGGGCGTACCGCCACTGCGCTGCGCACCGTGATGTCCGGCATCGGGGGACGCGGCATCCGCGTGGACGTGGTCGACACCGACCGTTGAGCGCGAACATGTCCGAGCAGGATTCCGGTGCCCTCGCCGTCGGCCGCGTGGTCAAGCCGCACGGCATCCGCGGGGAGCTCGTGGTGGAGGTGCTCACCGACAGCCCCGAGCTCCGCTTCGCGCCCGGCTCGGTGCTGGACCTGCAGTGGCGCACCGGTACGCCCGGTGCGCGCCGGATCACCGTGGCAGCCGCCCGGCCGCACGCCGGGCGGCTGCTGCTGCGCGCGGAGGAGGTCGACGGGCGCGACGCGGCCGAGGACGTGCGGGGTGCGGTGCTCACCGTCAGCGCGGACGTGCTCGAACCGATCGAGGATCCGGACGAGTTCCACGACCGGGACCTGGAGGGGCTGCGCGTGCTGACCACCACCGGCGAGCAGGTTGGTGTGGTGCGCGACGTGGTGCACACACCGGCCGGTGAGCTGCTGGCGGTGGACGCCGGTGAGCAGCGCGAGGTCCTCGTCCCGTTCGTCGGTGAGATCGTGCCCGAGGTCGACGTGCCGGGCGGGCACCTGGTGGTGGACCCGCCGGAAGGCCTGCTCGACCCGAGCTGACGCCCGTCCCGAGCCGCCTTGCCCCGAGCTGGCCTGCCCTGAGCCGGCCAGCATCCCGGGGCGGGTGTGGCCGTCCCCTCGACCATCCCGGATTCCTGGACAGCCGATGCGCATCGACGTGCTCACGATCTTCCCCGACTACCTGAACCCGCTGCGCGAAGCGCTGCTGGGCAAGGCAATCGAGCAGGAGCGGATCTCGGTCGGCGTGCACGATCTGCGGGATTTCACGCACGACGTTCACCGCTCGGTGGACGACAGCCCCTACGGCGGCGGACCCGGCATGGTAATGAAGCCGCAGGTCTGGGGCGAGGCGCTGGACGCGGTGGTCGGTTCCGACGAGCGGCTCCCGCGGTTGGTCGTGCCGACCCCGGCGGGCCGGCCGTTCACCCAGGACACCGCGCGGCGGTGGGCCGAGGAACCGTGGCTGCTGTTCGGCTGCGGGCGCTACGAGGGCATCGACCAGCGGGTCATCGACGACGCGGCCGAGCGGATGCCGGTCGAGGAGGTCTCGATCGGCGACTACGTGCTGGTCGGTGGCGAGGCGGCGGCGCTGGTGATGATCGAGGCCGTGACGCGGCTGCTGCCCGGTGTGCTGGGCAACCCGCTCTCCGCCGAGCAGGACTCGTTCTCCGACGGGCTGCTCGAAGGGCCCTGCTACACGCGTCCCGAGGTGTGGCGGAATCACCCGGTGCCGGACGTGCTCCGCTCGGGTAACCACGCCGCGGTGGACCGCTGGCGGCGGGACCAGGCACTGGTCCGCACCGCGCGCCGGCGACCCGATCTGCTGCGCGGACTGCCGGAGGGGACCCTGGACGCGGCTGACCGCAGGTTGCTGGATACACTGCAGGAGTCGGAGCATTCCGACCAGTCCCGGGAAGCCGGAGACGCGGAGCGCTGAACCCCCGCACAGGGGTCGGTTTGGGCGCCCGAAAGCGGATCTGGCACACTGGAACGGTTGTTGCCGCCGGAAGGAAAATGATCCGGCGTGCTCAAGAGGCAGTTCACCCCCGTGTCAGGCGGTGCCCAGCGGATGTTGGGCCATCGGCATGCGAGAACACGGGTGCCATCGACACGGATGAGGACGGACCACCGATGAACACCCTGGACGCGCTCGACGCCCAGTCGCTGCGTTCTGACATCCCGGCCTTTCGGCCCGGCGACACGCTCAAGGTCCACGTCCGCGTCATCGAGGGTTCGCGGGAGCGGACCCAGGTCTTCCAGGGCGCTGTGATCCGCCGCCAGGGCGGTGGCATCCGGGAGACCTTCACCGTGCGCAAGGTTTCCTTCGGGGTCGGCGTGGAGCGGACTTTCCCGGTCCACACCCCCAACATCGCCAAGATCGAGGTCGTGGCGCGCGGTGACGTGCGACGGGCGAAGCTCTACTACCTGCGCGACCGGCGCGGCAAGGCGGCGAAGATCAAGGAGAAGCGGGAGACCGCCGCTTCCTGACGCCGCCGTGCACGACGGCGCACCGGCCCGGGTACTGCTGCGTACCCGGGCCGATTCGCGTTCCGCCCACCTTCGAGTGATCATCGATGCTCGCACGAGCTGCCGGAAAAGCCCGATTGGGCCGGGATGTGCCGCCGCGAGTGGTGAAACTCCTCGTCACCGGCCTGGTGTCGCCGATGTTTCCGCCGGGGGAGCGCGTGGGGTCCGCGTGCCGTTCCAGTAGCCTGGCCGGGTGGCCGACGTCATGCGCTCCACCGGACCAGAGGAAGAGCCCCAAGGGTCGCAGTACCCGGGCGGTGCTGCCGAGGAGCCCCGGCGGCGCTCCCGACGGGGCAGAAGCGGGGATGGCAAGAAGGGCTCGTTCTGGCGCGAACTGCCGATCCTCATCGTGACGGCGCTCGTACTCACCGTGCTCATTCAGGCGTTCGTGGCGCGGGTGTACGTGATCCCGTCGCAGTCCATGGAGGAGACGCTGCACGGCTGCCCCGGGTGCAACAACGACCGGGTGCTGGTGGACAAGATCAGCTACCGGTTCGGTGACCCGAGTCCGGGGGACGTCGTGGTGTTCCGCGGTCCGCAGGCCTGGGGGCAGAACGAGTTCCAGACCCCGGAGACGACCAATCCGGTCGTCGGCTTCTTCCAGCAGGTCACGTCGCTGCTGGGCTTCGGCGCGCCGGACGAGAAGGACTTCGTGAAGCGTGTCGTGGCGGTGGGCGGCCAGACGGTCGAGTGCTGCGACACGCAGAACCGGGTGCTCGTGGACGGCGAACCGCTGAACGAGCCCTACATCCACTGGGAGCCGGGCCGCGGCGTCGGTCAGGAGGAGTTCGAGTCGGTGACCGTTCCGCCCGGGCACCTGTGGGTCATGGGGGACAACCGCAACGATTCCGCCGACTCGCGCGTGCAGGGCGGCGGCGGTCCCGCCGGTGCCGTCCCCGTCGACAACGTGATCGGCAAGGCGCAGGTCATCGTGCTGCCGCCGACTCGCTGGCAGAACATCCCCGAGCCGGATCCGCAGGCCCAGGCGCTGGCTGCGCCGGGCTGGCAGGCAGGGGTGCCGCTCGGCGTCGGGGTCGCCGCGGCGTTCCCCGTGGTGCGCGCAGGCCGTAAGCTCGTCGGTGAGGCAACTGACCGACGTTCGCAGGAGCTGCACTGACGGTGACGGCACGGCTGGCGGGTGTCCGTCCGCCACGGACGGTGATTCGCCGCAGCAGTGGCAACTGGGCGCTGCAGAGCGCGCTCGACAGGAGGGGGCTGGGCCCGGTCGCCGGGGTCGACGAGGCCGGGCGCGGGGCGTGCGCAGGCCCGCTCGTCGTCGGAGCGTGCGCGCTCAAGCCGGGCGATGGGCGGCGCTTCGAAGGGTTGACGGACTCCAAGGTGCTCACCGGGAGCGAACGGGACCGGCTGTTCGACACGATCACCCGGCGGGCGCTGAGCTGGTCGACCGTGGAGATTCCGGCTGACGAGGTCGATGCGCTGGGGATCCACGTCGCGAACCTGGAGGGGATGCGTCGCGCGGTGGCCCGGCTCGGCGTGCAGCCCGGCTATGTGCTCACCGACGGGTTCCGGGTGCAGGGGCTGTCTTCGCCCAGCGTCGCCGTGGTGAAGGGTGATCTCGTGGCCGCCTGCGTGGCGGCGGCATCCGTGTTGGCCAAGGTCACCAGGGACCGGTTGATGTCGGAGGGCTTGCACCGCCGGTTCCCGGGCTACGGGTTCGACGAGCACAAGGGCTACAGCACCCCTGTGCACTCGGCGCGGATGGCCGAGCTCGGCCCGTGCGAGGAGCACCGGTGGTCCTACGCCAACGTCGCCGCCGCGGCCAAGGAGCACGGCATGCGCTCCCCGCGGACGGTCAGCAGCAAGCCCGGTTTGTTCGATGCTTCGCAGGGGGATGTGGTGGACAATGGGCCGTTGTAGTCCGTACGGCAACGCAGAAGGGCTCGCACAGCGATGAGCGCCGAGGATCTCGAGAAGTACGAGACCGAGATGGAGCTGCAGCTCTACAAGGAGTACCGCGACATCGTCGGTCAGTTCACTTACGTCGTGGAGACCGAGCGGCGCTTCTACCTGGCCAACGCAGTGGATGTGCAGGTCCGCAACTCCGACTCCGAGGTCTACTTCGAGGTGGCCATGTCGGACGCGTGGGTCTGGGACATGTACCGGCCTGCGCGGTTCGTGAAGAACGTCCGGGTCATCACCTTCAAGGACGTCAACGTGGAGGAGCTGGAGAAGTCGGAGCTCCGCCTCCCGGAGGATGGGCCGTTCGGTAGCTGATTCGCCGTCCGCCGGGTGTGCGGGCGGGCATTCGATTCGAGTTGTTCTGCGGCTCGAATGGTCATCGACCATTCGAGCCGCTTTTTTGTTGTCCGGACGCTTTTCGCTCGTGGTTGTCCACAGCGCGGGGAATTGTCCACAGATGTGCGTGTGCTCCCTGGTGGACTTCGGCGGCGCCGGGCACGTTGGTGATCGAGGTCGCTGGTGCGGCCGAACTGGAAACCGCTCCTCGTGCGCTGCCCGGTGGCAACGCGCCTGGGCGGCAGGGACCAACGGGAGGACACGTGCGCAGGGAACCTGTCATCGGGACGTTGTCCGATGACGACACCAGGGGGCGGCGGCACGCCCTCGGCGTGCATGCAGAACGACTCGCCGCGGAATTCCTGGAGACCACCGGATTGACCATTCTCGATCGGAACTGGCGCTGCGAACTGGGGGAACTCGACATCGTGGCAACCGACGGCGACACCGTCGTCTTCTGCGAAGTCAAAGCGCGCTCCGGGCCTGATTACGGGGGGCCGCTGGCGGCGATGACGCGGGACAAGACCAACCGGATTCGCACCCTCGCGCGTTCGTGGCTGGGGAGCAGGCAGCTGGTGGGCTGCCGGGTGCGCTTCGACGTGGTGTCCGTGCTGTGGCCACCGGGCCGGCGGGCGCGCATCGAGCACTTGGCGGGGGTGTTCTAGATGGCGCTCCGCAAGACCTGGGCCGTTGCGCTGGTCGGTGTCGACGGGGTGCTCGTCGAGGTCGAAGCCGATGTCCGCGGCGGCGGGCTGCCGTCGGTGCAGCTGCTGGGTTTGCCTGACTCCGCCTTGCAGGAGTCGAAGAACCGCGTGCGCTCGGCCATCGAGAACTGCCGGGAGCAGTGGCCGGCGACCTGCGTCACGTTGGCGTTGTCGCCTGCCGCCGTACCGAAGACCGGCACCTCGTTCGACCTCGCGCTGGCATGTGCCGTCCTGGCCGGTGCCGAGCACGTACCGCCGCAGCGGTTGGCGGGCACGGTGCTGTTCGGCGAACTCGCGCTCGACGGGCGTATCCGCCACGCCGACGGGCTGCTGCCCGCGTTGGTCGCGGCCCGGGAGGCCGGCGTGCGGTGTGCGGTCGTGCCCGCAGCGGGGTTGGCCGAAGCCGCGCTCGTCGAGGGGATGGACGTGCGCGGCGCCGAGCACCTCAGCGACGTCATCGCCTGGTTGCGCGATTTGGCGGAGCTGGAGCGCTGCCCGGCCCCGAACCAGCAGGTGCCGCCGTCCGTCCCGCCCGCCGACCTTGCCGATGTGCGCGGGCAGCCGGAGGCGAGGTTCGCTCTGGAAGTGGCGGCGGCCGGCGGGCACCACCTGCTCATGGTCGGCCCACCGGGTACCGGCAAGTCGATGCTGGCCAAGTGCCTGTGCGGTTTGCTCCCGGAACTGACCGGGCAGGACGCGCTGGAGGCGACGACCATCCGCTCGGTGGCCGGCGACCTCCGGTCCGATCCCGAGCTCGTGCGCACCCCGCCGTTCGTGGCTCCGCATGCCTCGGCGTCGGTGCCGGCGCTGATCGGCGGCGGTTCGGGGATGGCGAAACCCGGTGCGATCAGCCGGGCCCACCGCGGGGTGCTGCTGCTGGACGAGGCGTGCGAGCTGGGCACGCAACGACTCGAGGCCTTGCGCACGGCACTGGAGGAAGGCGAGATCCGGCTGGCCCGACGGGACGGCACGCTGCGCTACCCGGCTCGGTTCCAACTGGTGCTGGCTACCAACCCGTGCCCGTGCGCGCCGGCCCGTGAGATCGATTGCCAATGCCCGCCGCAGGCGCGGCGCCGCTACCTCGGCAAGCTGTCGGGTCCGCTGCTGGACCGGGTGGACCTGCGCGTGCACATGCGACCGATCACCGCGTTCGCCTTGCGCGGCGGGGCGGAGCCGGAGACGACGGCGGCAGTGCGTGAACGGGTGGCGCGGGCCCGCATCGCTGCGGCCGCGAGGTGGTCCGAGCACGGTTGGCGGACCAACACGGAGGTGCCCGGACCGGTTCTGCGCAGGGATTTCGCATTGCCGCCGCGGGAGACCGCGCTGCTCGACCGCGCTTTGGAGTCCGGTGCCGTCACGGCGCGCGGTGCCGACCGGTGCCTGCGCGTCGCGTGGACGCTGGCCGATCTGGCCGGGGCGGATCGGCCCGATCGGGAGCACGTGGCCACCGCGTTGGACTACCGGGATCGGAGGGCGGTCTGATGTCGGCCTCCGAGCAGGTGCTGGTGGACCGCGCCTACCTGTCCGCGGTGGCGGAACCGCCCGCGGTTCGACTGGCCGGATTCGTCGCGGAGAAGGGTGCGGTCGCGGCCGCCGAGGCGGTGCGCTCTGCGCGCGAACCGGCCGAGGTCGCCGACGAGGTCGCCGCGCGCCGTCGGCATGTGGACGGGGCGCTGCTGCTCGACCAAGCCGCGCGCAGTGGCGCCCGGCTCGTGGTACCCGAATCCGCGGAGTGGCCCGCAGCTCCGATGGCGGCGCTGGCGGGTGCGCGCGAGGTGGGCCTACCCGGAGTGGCCGAACCCTTGGCGCTGTGGGTCCGGGCGGGCGCTGTCGCGCCTGCGCTGACCGAACCGGGCGTGGCGGTGGTGGGGGCCCGGGCGGCCAGCGGCTACGGGGAGCACGTCGCCGCGGAGTTCGGCCACGGGCTCGCAGCAGCCGGGTTCCCGGTCGTGTCCGGGGCCGCGTACGGCATCGATGGGGCCGCACACCGCGGAGCGCTCGCCGCGGAGCGCACGACCGTGGCCGTGCTCGCCTGCGGAGTGGACGTCGACTATCCGGCCGGGCACGCGAGGTTGCTGCGCGTCATCGGCCAGTGCGGAGCCGTGCTCAGCGAATACCCGCCGGGAACACGGCCGCGCAAGCACCGGTTCCTGGTCCGCAACCGGCTGATCGCCGCGTTGGGGACAGCCACCGTGGTCGTGGAAGCCGGGGCACGCAGCGGCGCGGCGAACACGGCGCATACCGCCGACCTTCTCGGTCGGCACGTCCTGGCGGTGCCCGGCCCGGTGACGGCGGTGAACTCCGTCGGTTGCCACGAGCTGATCCGTTCGGGCGGGGCCGTGTTGGCGACCGGTGTGCCCGACGTGCTGGAAGCGCTCGGTCGGTTGGGCGTATCGCCGCCTGCGGCAGCCGAGTCCGCCGAACGGCGAGGAGACGCGCTGCGCCCGGAGGTGCGGCGACTGCACGACGCCCTACCGGTGTCCGGGGCCGCGCCGGCCGAGGAGCTGGCGCGGGATTCGGGGCTGCCACTGCACAAGGTGCGGGCTCTGTTGCCCGAGCTGGAGCTGGACGGCGCTGCCGTGCGCTGCGAGGGAGGCTGGTCCGCCATGTGAACATCGGTTCGGTCCGGCGGCGGTCCGTTTCGTCGCCGACGAAATGATCACCGGTAGGCGTGGCGATGCTTGACCAGTGGCGGTCCAAGGACGAGCGTCGACGGCATGGCCCGTTCGCACTCCGCCGGTCGACCACGACCGGACCTGCGGGCAGCTCGGTCGCACCTGCCCGAGCCCTTCGCTGCCGCGGTCGACGGTTTTGAACGGCATCTGGCCTTGGAGCGAGGACTGTCCAACCACACCGTGCGGGGATACGTCGGTGATGTGGTGTCGCTGCTGAGCGGCCTGCCGGGCCCGGGGGATCCGGTGCTGGCCGGGCTGGACGTCACCGCGTTGCGTCAGTGGCTGTCGAGCCAGCTCGACGGCGGGGCGAGCCGTTCGACGCTCGCCCGTCGAACCGCGTCCGCGCGGGTGTTCACCGCATGGGCGGTGCGTTCCGGTCTGCTCGCGGTCGATCCGGGGCTGCGGCTGGCGTCCCCGGCCACACAGCGCGATCTCCCCCCGGTGCTGCGCACCGATCAGGCCGATGACGCCCTGCATGCCGCGGCGGCGGGGGCTCAGCAGGAGGACCCGGTTGCTCTGCGTGACCACGCGGTGCTCGAACTGCTCTACGCCACCGGCGTCCGAGTGGGCGAGTTGTGCGGACTGGACGTGGACGACGTCGACCGGGAGCACCGCGTGGTGCAGGTGGTCGGCAAAGGGGATCGGGAGCGCACCGTCCCCTTCGGCGCACCGGCCGACGAGGCGCTGCAGAAGTGGCTGGCTGGCGGAAGGCCGCTGCTGTGCGGCGACTCCTCGGGGGCGGCGCTCTTCCTCGGCGTGCGCGGGCGGCGTTTGGACCAGCGCGCGGTGCGGCGACTCGCGCACGACGCAGTGGGCTCCGTCCCCGGGGCCCCGGACATCGGACCGCATGGGTTCCGCCATTCGGCGGCGACCCATTTGCTGGAAGGCGGTGCCGACCTCCGTAGCGTTCAGGAGTTGCTCGGTCACGCTACGCTCGCAGCGACCCAGCTTTACACCCATGTGACCGTCGAACGGCTGAAGGCGATTCATGACCGAACCCACCCGCGCTCCTGACCAGGTCAGGAGCGACTCCGATGAGGTGGCGGCGGGGAAGAACGCGCAGTCCGCCGCGCTGCGGGTGAACGCGTCCAGCGGCTCGACGAACGGGGTCACCGACGATGGCGGTGCTCACCCGAGCGGAACACTCCCGCCCGGTGCGGCGGACGCGGCGTTCGGCGGGCACGCCAACGGCGATCAGCGCCGGGCGGACGAAGTCGAAGCGGGCATCGTGGCGCTGTGGCAGGCGTTCGGTGAACGCCGGGACCAGGAATTGCGCGACCGGTTGGTACTGCACTACGCACCGTTGGTGAAGTACGTAGCCGGGCGGGTCGGGACCGGCCTGCCCTCGCACGTGGAGGTCTCCGACCTGATCCAGTCGGGCATCTTCGGCCTGGTCGACGCGATCGAGAAGTTCGAGCCCGAGCGCGGGCTGAAGTTCGAGACGTACGCGATGCAGCGGATCCGTGGCGCGATCCTGGATGACCTGCGTGCCCAGGACTGGGTCCCGCGCTCGGTCCGCAGCCGCGCCCGCGACGTCGAACGGGCGTTGGAGCGCCTGGAGGCGAAGCTGCAGCGCACCGCCACCGACGTGGAGCTCGCCGACGAATTGGAGCTGTCCGTCGAAGACCTGCGCGAACTGTTCGCGCAGCTGCAGATGACCAGCGTGGTCGCGCTCGACGACCTGATCGGGGCCGGTTCGTCGCAGGCGTCGCTGGCTGAGACGCTCGCCGACGACAGCGCGGAAGATCCGGTGACGGCCCTGGTCGACCGGGACAGCCGCAGGCAGTTGGCCGAAGCGGTGGAACGGCTCAGCGAGCGCGACCGGGTCGTGGTGACCCTCTACTATTTCGAAAACCTGACGCTCGCCGAGATCGGGCGAGTGCTGGGCGTCACCGAGTCCCGAGTGTGCCAACTGCACACCCGAGCCGTGCTGCGTCTGCGCAGCAAGCTCACCGAGCAGACCTGAACCGGACCAGCGGGTTCCGGATGCGCAGCGGGCGCGGCTGCTCCGGCCGGTTCGGCGGCGGGGTGTTCGCTGGCGGAGTGTTCGACGCTGGGGAGTTCGAAGACGGGTGGCCGCGCGCTTCACGCCGGACCACCCGTCCCGGGCGCGTCCGTCCACGGCAGCAGTCGCACGCGTCCCGAGGTGACCAACCGCAGCGGGTCCTCGTAGCGGGCGCCCTGTCGGGCGCCCCAGTGCAGGCAGGCCGCACCGGGTGGTGCGCTGCAGCCGGCGTGATCGGGTGCCACCTCGGCGATCTGCTGCCCGGCGTCCACCTCCGCACCGGCGGCAATCCCCGGATGCACCGGTTCGTAGGTCGTGCGCAGGTCGTCGTGGTGCTGGACCGACACGACCCCGCGACCGGCCACGACCCCCGCGTGCACCACGCGACCCGGTCCGGCCGCCAGCACGGGCTGGCCCGGTCCGGCCAGCAGGTCGACGCCGCGGTGGCCCGGGCCGAACGGGACGTCCGGCTCTTCGAACGGGCGGAGCACCTCCGGCGGTGGATCCAGCGGCCAGCGGAGGCCGCCCGCCGGAGCAGGTCCCGCGGCGGGCCGCGGTGCCGGCGGTGGTGCCGCGACCGCGAACGCGGTCGCGGAGCAGATCAGCAGCAGGCAGAGGGCGCACCAGGTGCGCACGAGGGGTGGAACGGCGTTGGGCACCCCTCCAGCCTGGGGAGACGATAGCTGCGGGCGGCAGTCCGAAGTCGCCGATCTGTGGATGAAGCGGACATCTGTGGACGGATTCGGTCCAGAGCTCGGAAGCGCGGCGGGATCGAGTACACTGTCCTGGCGGTTTCGTGTCCGCACGAACCGACTTCGCGTGCCTGCGCACAACCCCATCGCGAGCATCTGACGGGACGGCGTCCCGCAGGTCTGCGCGACGGTACCGGGGGCTCCGCGGTCCCCGCTCGGTTTCGAGCGGGGTGGAGCGCTCGGGCGGGCACCAGGGCGGTGGGCCACCCGGCTCGCCGCGTCAACCGAACCGCGCGCTTCGGCGCGCCCGACACACGAGGTGCGAATCAGGCCATGGCCGTCGTCACCATGAAGCAGCTGCTCGACAGCGGCGTGCACTTCGGGCACCAGACCCGTCGGTGGAACCCGAAGATGAAGCGCTACATCTTCACCGAGCGCAACGGCATCTACATCATCGACCTGCAGCAGACGCTGTCCTACATCGACGGCGCCTTCGACTTCGTCAAGCAGACGGTCGCGCACGGCGGGACGATCCTGTTCGTCGGCACCAAGAAGCAGGCGCAGGAAGCCATCGCCGAGCAGGCCCAGCGGGTCGGCATGCCGTTCGTCAACCAGCGCTGGCTGGGTGGCATGCTCACCAACTTCCAGACCGTGCACCGGCGTCTCCAGCGGCTCAAGGAGCTGGAGAGCATGGAGCAGACCGGTGGCTTCGAGGGCCGCACCAAGAAGGAAATCTTGATGCTGACCCGCGAGAAGGACAAGCTGGAGAAGACGCTCGGCGGTATCCGCGACATGAGCAGGGTGCCTAGTGCCGTGTGGATCGTGGACACCAAGAAGGAGCACATCGCCGTCGGCGAGGCCCGCAAGCTGGGCATCCCGGTCGTGGCGATCCTGGACACGAACTGTGACCCGGACGAGGTCGACTACCCGATCCCGGGCAACGACGACGCCATCCGCTCGGCCGCGCTGCTCACCCGCGTCTTGGCCGACGGTGTCGCCGAGGGCCTGATGGCCCGCAGCGGCCGCAGCAACGGCGCTGCCGAGGGCGAGGAGAAGGAGTCCACGGGCAGCGAGCCGCTGGCCGAGTGGGAGAAGGAGCTGCTCGCCGGGTCCGGCCAGGGTGCCGAGGGCTCCGGAGAGCAGCCCGCGCAGTCCTGATCCGCCGCTGCGCACCCGCCCCGGTTGCGGGTGCGCAGCGCGGTCCGGCCGCGTGCCCGGCACACTGGGAGGTGCCGCGCCCGGTGCGGAACTGCGCCCGCGAACCGGCCCGGAGTGCCGCGACCGGTGCCCGCCGCGTTCGTGCATGATCGTTTTCCCGCTGCGTACGACACAGAACGGATAACGCACTATGGCTAACTTCAGTGCGGCCGACGTCAAGCGTCTCCGCGAGATGACCGGCGCCGGCATGATGGACTGCAAGAAGTCGCTCGAAGAAGCGGACGGCGACTTCGACAAGGCCGTGGAAGCCCTGCGCATCAAGGGCGCCAAGGACGTCGGCAAGCGCGCCGAGCGCAGCACTGCCGAGGGCCTGATCGCCGCCGACGGCGGGGTCATGATCGAGCTCAACAGCGAGACCGACTTCGTGGCCAAGAACGACGAGTTCGTCGAACTGGCCAACAAGGTCGTCGGCGCGCTCAAGGCCGCCGGTGCCGGTGACCTGGAGTCCGCCGCCGCCGCGCCGCTGGACGGCAAGACGGTGGGCGACGTCATCCACGACCTCTCGGCCAAGATCGGCGAGAAGCTGGAGCTGCGCCGGGTCGCGAACCTGGACGGCGAGGTGGCCACCTACCTGCACCGCCGCTCCGGGGACCTGCCGCCCGCGGTCGGTGTGCTGGTCGAGTACACCGGTTCGGACAGCGAGACCGCCCGCGGGGTGGCCATGCAGGTCGCGGCGCTCAAGCCCGTCTACCTGACCCGCGAGGACGTCCCGGAGGACGTCGTGGCCAACGAGCGGCGCATCGCCGAGGAGACGGCCAAGGCCGAGGGCAAGCCGGAGAAGGCCATGCCCAAGATCATCGAGGGTCGCTTGAACGGGTACTTCAAGGAGAACGTGCTGCTGGACCAGCCGTCCGTGCAGGACAACAAGAAGACCGTCCAGGCCCTGCTCGACGAGGCCGGCGTGACCGTGCGCAACTTCGTCCGCTTCGAGGTCGGCCAGTCCTGACCGTCGCCTGCGCCGCCCGGGTCCCGGGTGGCGGACGAGCACCTCGTCCACCGGTCCGGCCGGGTTCGCCCCGGTCGGACCGGACAGCCGGGCATCCGGCACCCGCGCCCCGCCTTCGTCCGCAAGGCGGGGCGTTTTCTCGGAAGCGCTCGCCTCCGCGGCGACCGGACAGCGGTGGACCACCGCCAGATGAAGGCATCGATGAACCTCGCGGGAGGAATCCAGTGACCGATGACGGCGCTTCGCACCACGGCTACGGCAGAGTGATGCTGAAGCTGGGCGGTGAGATGTTCGGCGGGGGGAGCGTCGGGATCGATCCGGACGTGGTCGGCACTGTGGCCAGGCAGATCGCCGAAGTGGTCGCGGACGGTGCCGAGGTCGCCATCGTGATCGGCGGCGGCAACTTCTTCCGCGGCGCCGAACTGCAGCAGCGCGGGATGGAACGTGCGCGCGGCGACTACATGGCCATGCTCGGCACGGTGATGAACTGCCTGGCCCTGCAGGACTTCCTGGAGCGCGAGCACGGCGTCGACACGCGGGTGATGACCGCCATCGAGATGGGCCAGGTCGCTGAGCCCTACATTCCGCGCCGGGCGATGCGGCACATGGAGAAGGGCCGCGTGGTCATCTTCGGTGCGGGCACCGGTATGCCGTACTTCTCTACCGACACGACCGCCGCGCAGCGCGCGCTGGAGATCGGGTGCGAGGTGGTGCTCATGGCCAAGGGCGTCGACGGCGTCTACACGGCCGACCCCAAGACCGATCCGGAAGCCCGGTTGTTCGACGGCATCACGCACCGCGAGGTGCTGGAGCGCGGGCTGAAGGTGGCCGATACGACCGCGTTCAGCTTGTGCATGGACAACCACCTGCCGATCCTCGTGTTCAACTTGCTGGAAGACGGCAACATCGCGCGGGCCGTCGGCGGTGAGAAGATCGGGACATTGGTCAGCACACCAGCCCAGTGAGCACACCAGCCCAGTGAGCACACCGGCCCGGTGAGCACGCCGGCCCAGCAACACCCCGGTCCAGGAGAACGTCCGGGCGGGCTGGGATCCTGGCGGTAGGTGCCGGGCCCGTGCGGCCCGCGCAGCGCAGCAGGCGACACTTGCAATGTCCACCGGTTGGCAGACCTAAGGAGCAACCGTGATCGACGAAGCTCTCCTCGACGGCGAGGAGAAGATGCAAAAGGCGGTGCAGGTGGCCAAGGACGACCTGGCCACGGTGCGCACCGGCCGCGCGAACCCCGCGATGTTCTCCGGCATCGTCGTCGAGTACTACGGTTCGCCGACGCCGTTGAACCAACTGGCCAGCATCTCCGTGCCCGAGGCGCGGATGGTCGTGATCAAGCCCTACGACGCCAGCCAGCTCAAGGCGATGGAGACCGCCATCCGCGACTCCGACCTCGGCGTGAATCCCTCCAACGACGGCCAGCTGATCCGCGTCGTGATCCCGCAGATGACCGAGGAGCGGCGCAAGGAGATGGTCAAGCTCGCCAAGCAGAAGGGCGAGGACGCCAAGATCACGCTGCGCGGCATCCGCCGGAAGGTCAAGGAGGAGATCGACCGGGTCGTCAAGGACGGCGAGGCCGGCGAGGACGAGGGGACCCGCGGCGAGAAGGAGCTGGAGAACATCACGCACCGCTACGTCGCGCAGGTCGACGACCTCGTCAAGAACAAGGAAGCCGAGCTGCTGGAGGTCTGAGCACCCGCGGCCTGCGCGCCTCGGCGCGCGGCCGCTGCAGCGCGTGCGAGCCGAGGTGGTGCGGCGCATCCTCGGCCGGTGGGGGTCGTCCAGCGCCATCCGGGCGCGGAGCGGCAGACCCGCGGGCCGGGCGCCCGCGGGTGGAGCAGCTGCGCATCGAGGCCCCGCCCCCGGGGCCGGGCGCGCTGATGCCGAGCGGATCGGAGCTCGGGGGTGGCCGGTGCTGCCCCGCGAGCGGATGTAGATGCGCCCACACCGCACAATGGGATGACTTCATGAGGACAGGGTTTCGGAGTGGTGACGGCCGGCCAACGCGAAGGTGAGTCCGGAATGGCAACTGACGCCCCGGGTCCGCCGTCGCGGCCGTCCAGGGCGGGACGTGATCTGCGCGCCGCGATCGCCGTCGGAGTGGTGCTCGGTGCCGCGATCATCGTCTCGCTGATCACGGTCCGGTTCCTGTTCATCGGGGTGGTGGCCGCGGCTGCCGGTGTCGCTGCCGCCGAGCTCGCCGGTGCGCTCAATCGCGGGGCCGGCATCCGGGTATCGCTGGTCCCGGTCCTGGTCGGCGGGCAGGCGACGATCTGGTTGTCCTGGCCGTTCGGCTTGCGGGGCGCGCTGATCGCGTTCGTGATCACCACGCTCGTGTGTCTGGCGTGGCGGTTCCGGCACGGCGCCGAGGGTTACCTGCGCGATGTCACGGCCTCGGTGTTCACCGCCGCCTACGTGGGGCTGTTCGCCGCGTTCGCCGCGATGCTGGTGCCGCCGGACGACGGTGCGTTCCGCGCGCTGTGCTTCATGATCGGCGTGGTCGCCTCGGATACCGGCGGCTACATCTTCGGCGTGCTGCTGGGCAAGCACCCGATGGCGCCGAAGGTCAGCCCGAAGAAGTCCTGGGAGGGCTTCGCCGGCTCGATGCTGTTCGGGCTGGTGTCCGGGGCGCTGTCCGTGACGCTGCTGCTCGGCGGGCAGTGGTGGCAGGGTGCGCTGTTCGGCATCGCCCTCGTGTGCAGCGCGACCATCGGTGACCTGATGGAGTCGCTGATCAAGCGCGATCTGGGAATCAAGGACATGGGCACCATGCTGCCCGGGCACGGTGGGCTGATGGACCGGATGGACTCGCTGCTCCCGTCGGCGGTGGTCGCCTGGATGATGCTGTTCTGGCTGGTCCCGGCCTGATGTTCGGCAGCCGCACCGAGCGGGCGCGCCCGGAGGTCACACCCAGCCCGAACATCTGGCACTGGCCGGACGTCTACGAGCTGGAGAACCGGGCCCAGGACAACACCGGGGCGATCTGGCAGGAGCTGGGCGCCCGGTGCCGCTGGTCCGGTGCCGACGTGGTCGACGTCGGATGCGGGGACGGATTCCACCTGCCGCTGTTCGCGGCGACCGCGCGCACCGTCGTGGGCGTCGAACCGCACGCGCCGCTGGCCGAGCGGGCCCGGGAGCGCCTCACCGGGGTTCCGGGAGTGGACGTGCGCACGGCCCCCGCCCAGCGGCTGCCGCTGGGCGACGGCAGCGTCGATCTCGTGCACGCGCGCACCGCCTACTTCTTCGGACCCGGGTGCGAGCCGGGACTGGCCGAGGCCGAGCGGGTGCTGCGGCCGGGCGGTGCGCTGGTGGTCGTGGACCTGGACCTGGCCGCCGAACCCTACGGCGGGTGGATGCGCGCGGACGCACCGCAGCTGGACCCGGCGGAGATCGAGCGGTTCTTCGAGCTGCACGGCTTCCGCAGTACCGCGGTGGACACGCTGTGGCGCTTCGACGACCGGGAGAGCCTGGCAGCCGTGCTGCGCATCGAGTTCTCCGCCCGGGTGGCCGAGCGCGCGATGCGGCGCACCCCCGGGTGCGCGCTGCCGGTCGGGTACCGGGTGCGGGTTCGGCACAAGCCGTCCGGCTTGGTGGGCGGCTGAGCCCCGTCACTCGCCGGTGCGTGCCGAGGTGTCGATCACGAAGAACGCGGTACCGGCCGGATCGGTGAGCAGGGCGGTCCGGCCGTGCGGCGAGTCCGACGGTTCCCGGCGCACCGATCCGCCCAGCTGGGCAGCGCGGGAGGTGGTGGTGTCCACGTCCTGATCCGGGTTGACCTGCATGTACACCTGCCAGCCCGGACTCTGCTCGCTGAGCGCCCCGGTCGTCTCGAACCGCCCGAGCGCGGGCAGGTCGTCGAGATACCAGACGGTGTAATCGAACACCCCGCTCGGTTCGCCGATCTGTTCCTGGGTGTACCCGAGCAGATCGCGGTAGAAGGGATCGGCCGCCGCTCCGTCCGGGGTGTGCAGCTCCGCCCAGCACAGCATTCCCGCGTGATCGCGACCGAAGGCGCCGTTCGGCGGAGCGTGCCAGAGCCCGACGGGCGCGCCGGACGGGTCTTCGGCAACCAGGAACGTCTCGTCGGCCGGCGTGTCCGTCGGTGCCACGAGGACCTTGCCGCCGAGATCCCGGATGCGCTGCACCGATTCGCGGGCGCCGCCGCATTCCAGGTAGAGCGTCCATGCCTCGGGCTCGGGATGCTCGCGCGGGCGCAGCCCGGCCACCGGTACCGCGTCTTTGGTGGCGACGCTGTAGTCCGGACGTTCGGTCCAGCGCCAGCCCAGCAACGCGGTGTAGAAGTCGCGCCGACCGGGCAGGTCGTCGGCCGCCAGGTCCATCCAAGCCGGGGCACCCACCGGAATCGCCATCATCGACCGCCTTTCCGCACGAAGTGGATGCGCCCAGTCTGGGCGCGCCGACCCGGTGGCGCAGCCGGTGGACCGAGCGGAACTGCGGCCTTCATCGCAGGGTCGGCGCCGCCGAATGCAGCCTTGATCCACTGCTGGCGGACGTGGTCGACTGGCCTGGTCACTCAGTGTGCGGTGCGGCATGTCTGAGGAACCGATGTGCACACCGAGGAGCGACGGGAGCGGGTATGGCCGACCGCGCGGCCGGGCCGGTCACCGCGGGGTTGAACCAGCTCGCGGACCTGGACCGGCATGAACGCACCAGGATCATGCGCCAGCTGCGCGAGCAGTACCCGGTGTTCCGCTCGATGGTCGTGCACGTGGCGATCGCCCGGAGCCTCGGCTTCGCCTCCGCTCTGGTACTCGCGCTCGCGGTCGTGCTCATCGCCGAAGGGGCGCCGACCTGGTCGGCGGGAGTGCTGATCTTCGCCGGTATCGCGGGGTTCGGGTACGCCGTGGTCGCGCTCACGGACAGCCGCTTCGACCTGCTGCTGGCCGTGCTGGGTGCGCACCGGACCGACGAGCTGCGCAGCAGACTGGTGACCGAGCAGCTCTACGGGGAGGAGCAGTCCGAGCAGGCCCCGGGGAACGCGGTGGCCGAGCGGGTCACCGGTGCACGCTGATCGACAGCGCCGCGGCGATCTCGGTGCCCAGGAAGTGCGTCTCGGCCTCCGGCGGTTCGCCGACGTGCGCGACGAGCGGGCCGCCGAACGGTTTGCGCTCCACGATCTCGATCCGCGCGCCCAGCACCATGCCGTTGTCGGTGAGGTAGCGCAGCAGCTCCGAATCGGTGTCCCAGACGCGGGCGATCGTGCCCACGGTCCCCGGATCGGCCTGGTCCAGCAGCAGCGTCGTGGGCATCTCGACCACGCCGTCCGAGCTGGGGATGGGGTCGCCGTGCGGATCGTGCGTCGGATGGCCCAGCTTGGCCGAGATGTGCTCGACGAGTTCGTCCGAGACGGCGTGCTCCAGCACATCGGCCTCGTGGTGTACCTCGTCCCAGGTGTAGTCGAGCTCCTCGACCAGGAACAGCTCGATGAGCCGGTGCCGGCGCAGCACCTCGTAGGCCAGCCTGCGGCCGTCGGTGGTCAGCTCGACGCTGCGGTAGCGCACGTGCGTGACCAGTCCGAGCTGCGCGAGCTTGTTGAGCATGCCCGACACGGAGGAGGGGCTCAGCCCCAGCCGGTGGGTCAGCGTCGCGTTCGTGACGGGCACGCCCCGCTCGCTCAGCCCGTAGATCGCCCGGAGGTAGTCCTCGACGGACGGCGAGGGGCGCTCGGCCATGCTCGTCATGCCTTCACGATACGGGCGGAGCGGCCTCGTGTTCGACACGCCCGCTGGTGGGGCTGCGCCTGCGGGCGAGGCGCGCCACGAGCCCTTCTCGCGGCGCCGCGAGGTAGGCGATTGCGAACACGACGGTCTGGCACAGCACGATCATGCCACCGGTCGACGCGTCTGCGTAGAAGCTGAGGTACGTGCCCGCCACGGCGGACAGCACCGAGAGCGCCGCCGCGACCGACAGCATCCGGCCGAACCGCCGAGTGAGCAGGAACGCGGTCGCGCCGGGTGTGATCAGCATCGCGGTCACCAGGATGACGCCGACCGCCTGCAGGGCCACCACCACGGTCAGCGCCAGCATCGTCAGCAGCAGCGCACCGATCCGGCGGGGGCTCAGCCCGATCGCGTGCGCGTGGGTGGGATCGAACGCGTAGAGCGTCAGGTCGCGTCGTTTCACCAGGGCCAGCACCAGGACCAGCACGGCGATGACCAGCACCTGGAAGATGTCGCCGTCGGTCACGCCGAGCACGTTGCCGAACAGGATGTGGTCGAGGTCGACCTGGCTGGGGATCCGGGAGATCAGCACCATGCCCAATGCGAACAACCCGGTGAACACGACCCCGATCGCCGCATCGCCCTTGATCCGGGTCGTCGAGCGGACCCCGGCGATCAGTGCGACGGCCAGCGCGCCGAACACGAACGCGCCCACCGAGAACGGCACGGACAGCACGTAGGCCAACACCACCCCGGGCAACACGGCGTGCGACACGGCGTCGCCGAGCAGCGACCAGCCGATCAGCGTCACCCAGCAGGACAGCAGCGCGCACACCAGCGCGGCGACCACGCTGATCAGCAGGGCCCGCTGCATGAACCCGAACTGCAGGGGTTCGATCACCGACTCCCAGATCCCGGTCATGCCGCCTCCGGATCCGAATCCGCACCGAAGGTGCGCGCCAGCACCTCGGGTGCGAGCACCTCGTCGACCGGGCCGTGCGCGACGACCCGCTGGTGCAGCAGCACCGCTTCGTCGCACAGCGCGGGCACGCTGGCCAGGTCGTGCGTGGAGATGACCACCGTGCGCCCCTCGTCGCGGAGTTCGCGCAGTACCCCGCTGATCATCGCTTCCGATCTCTTGTCCACCCCGGCGAACGGCTCGTCCAGCAGCACGAGCCGGGCCTGCTGCGCGATCCCGCGCGCCACGAACGCCCGCTTGCGCTGTCCGCCGGACAACGCGCCGATCGAGGCGTGGGCCTGCTCGGCCAGCCCGACGCGTTCCAGCGCCGCTGCGACGGCGTCCCGGTCCGCCCGGCGCGGCGATCGGGTCGGTCCGAGGTGCCCGTACCGGCCCATCATCACCACCTCGGTGACGGTGACCGGGAATGTCCAGTCGACCGCCTCGGACTGCGGCACGTAGGCGATCAGCCCGTCCTTGCGGGCCCGCCGCGGTTCGCGGTCCAGCAGCCGGATGCTGCCCGAGTCGGCGCGCACCAGGCCGGTGAGCGTCTTGAACAGCGTGGACTTCCCGGACCCGTTCACGCCGAGCAGTCCGCAGATGCGCGTGGTACCGACCTGCAGCGAGACGTGGTCGAGGGCCCGCGTGCTGCCGTAGCGCACGGTCAGGTCCGCTACCTGGACGGCCGGGGCCGCTGCGGTGTTGTCCCCGCTCACCGATGCTCACCCCGCAGCGCCGCGACGATGCTGCGCGCGTCGTGCCGCAGCAGGTCCAGGTAGGTCGGCACGGGCCCTTCCGGGCCGGACAGCGAGTCGACGTAGAGCTCGGGGCCCAGCCGCGCGCCGGTCTCGGCGGCGACCTGGCGCTGGGCCTTGTCGCTGACAGTGGATTCGCAGAACACGGCGGGGACACCGCTCTCGCGCACGAACCTGGTCGTGTCGGTGATCTGCTGCGGTGTGCCCTCCTCGCCGCTGTTGACCGGCCACAGGTACGCCTCGTCGAGCCCGGCGTCGCGGGCCAGGTAGGAGAAGGCACCTTCGCAGGTCACCAGGGCCCGGTGCCGGTCCGGTACCGTGTCGAGCTCGCGGTGCAGGTACCGGTCCACCTGGTCCAGCTGCTGCCGGTAGTGCTCGGCGTTGCTGCGGTACACGGGTTCTCCTCCCGGATCCAGGCGGATGAAGGCGTCCCGGATGTTGTCCACGTAGACGGCGGCTTCGCGCGGGGACATCCACGCGTGCGGGTTGGCCCCGCCGGGGGGATCGGTGCTGCTGGAGGGGTCGGTGCTGCCCTGCCGGTCGCCCGCGGCGATCGGGATCGGGGTGATGCCCTCGCTGACCGTGACGTGTCGGGCTTCGCTGCGCTCGACGAACCGGCCGAACCAGCTCTCCAGGCCCAGGCCGTTGTCCAGGACGAGGTCGGCCTTGGCGGCATCGAGCATGTCGCTGGGCGTGGGGTCGTAACCGTGCACCTCGGCGCCGGGCTTGGTGATGGAGTGCACGTCGATGCGGTCCCCGGCCACGTTGCGCGCCATATCGGCCAGGACGGTGAACGTGGTGACGACCTGCTTGCGCTCGTCGTCCCGCGACTCGGTGGCCGTGGTGCAGCCGGTGGCGGACACGCACAGCACCAGCACGACGACGAACAGGTTTCGTCGAGCCGATTCACTCGATTTCGTCACGGCGAAACCGTACCCCGCCGCCGGTGGGCAACCAAGGTGCGGTGATCGGGCTCGCACGTGGGACACTGGGCAGCGTTATGCCTGCGACCTCATCGCTCCCCCTCGTCTTCGACGCCCCGCGCCGGGGCATGCCGCCGCGCCACCTGGCCGACATGTCCGCCGCCGAGCGGCGCGCGGCCGTGACCGAGCTGGGGGAGAAGGCGTTCCGCGCGCGCCAGCTCGCCCAGCACTACTTCGGGCGGCTCAACGCCGACTCGGCCGCGATGACCGATCTGCCCGCGGCCAGCAGGGAGCAGCTCGGGCAGCAGCTCCTGCCTCAGCTGCTGTCCCCGGTGCGCAACGTGGACACGGACGAGGGCACGACCCGCAAGACCCTGTGGCGGGCACACGACGGGACGATGCTGGAAAGCGTGCTGATGCGCTATCCGGACCGCGCGACGGTGTGCGTCTCCAGCCAGGCGGGCTGCGGGATGGCTTGCCCGTTCTGCGCGACCGGCCAGGGCGGGCTGCAGCGCAACCTGTCCACCGCCGAGATCGTGGACCAGGTGCGCGCGTCCGCGGCGATGATGCGCGACGGCGAGGTGCCCGGCGGTCCGGGCCGGCTGTCCAACGTCGTGTTCATGGGCATGGGCGAACCGCTGGCCAACTACCGCCGCGTGATCGACGCGGTGCACCGGATCTGCGACCCGGCCCCGGACGGTCTGGGCCTGTCCCAGCGCTCGGTCACCGTGTCCACGGTCGGCCTGGTGCCCGCGATCCGGAAGATGATCGCCGAGGACCTCAACGTCACGTTGGCGGTGTCCCTGCACACTCCGGACGACGAGTTGCGCGACACGCTGGTCCCGGTCAACAACCGGTGGAAGGTGGCCGAGGTCCTCGACGCCGCCCGCGGGTATGCCGACAACACCGGCCGCCGGGTGTCCATCGAGTACGCGCTGATTCGCGATGTCAACGACCACGCCTGGCGGGCCGACTTGCTGGGCAAGCTGCTGCACCGGCACCTCGGGCAGTTCGCGCACGTCAACCTCATCCCGCTGAACCCCACGCCGGGTTCGGAGTGGGATGCCAGCCCCAAGCCGGTGGAGCGGGAGTTCGTCCGGCGGGTGCGCGCGGCGGGGGTGCCGTGCACGGTGCGCGATACCCGCGGCCAGGAGATCGCCGCGGCTTGCGGTCAACTCGCCGCCGAGGAGTGAGCCGGGCCGCACCCGGTGCGGAGCAGGAAAAACCGCCCCCGCGCGAGCGAGGGCGGTCGGGTGCGCGGGTTCAGCCGCGGGCGCGCTTCTTCTTGCGCAGGTCGTAGAACAGCCCGGCGACCAGGGCAAGCGTGATGCCGATGAGGTAGAAGTCCTCGATCTTGAAGGCGTCCCCGCCGCTGACGATGCCCTGGTGGTTGTCGAAGAGCATGAACACCATGGCGATCACGGAGATCCAGCCACCGATCTGCGTGCCCTTCGGGAAGCCTCCGTGCCAGCCCCACTCGACCGACGGTTCCTCGGCCGGGTCGACGGCTTGGCCGGGCTTCTTCTCCAGCTCGGTGCTCGCCATGATCCCCTCCTGTGCCAGACCGGCCGCCGGCCGGCGGACGATGCGCGATCCGGAGCTGCGGTGCGAGGCCGCTGCCCCATGGTCACATCCTTGCACACGCCGTCCGCGCGCGAGCTCGCGCCTGCCCGCGCGCGGACGGCGCACGAGGTGCTGCAGCACGTGTTCGCAGGCGCCCGGTGCGCGGTCCTTCCTCCCCGGCCCGCCGGTCTGCGGACCCGACCGCGGCTACTCCGCGCACCGGGTTCGCCACGCCCGGTTCCTGCGGAATGCCCGATGACGATGACCGGCAATCGTGATTTGTGCACCGCGAGCGGCCGGGGCTCACCTGCTTCGGGGAGAATGGCGGCGATGTACCCCGACACCGCAGCCCCCGCCGCGACCCTGCAGCAACCCGCAGACCGGGAACGGGCCGACGCTCCCCGGAGCGTGCTGGTACTGGGTTCCACCGGATCCATCGGAACGCAGGCCCTGGACCTCATCGACCGCAACCCGGACCGGTTCCGCGTCGCCGGTTTGGCCGCGGGCGGGCGCGACCCGCGTGCGCTGGCCGAGCAGGCCGTGCGCTTCCACGTCGGTGCGGTGGCCGTGGGGGCGGACGCGCGGGAGGAGGTCGAACGGGCGCTGCGCGATGCGGCCGACCGCAGCGGCCTGGGCGCGCAGTTCCGGATGCCCCGGCTGCTGACCGGTCCGGGCGCGGTGACCGAGCTCATCGACAGCACCCCGGCCGACGTCGTGCTCAACGGAGTGGACGGCTCGCGCGGACTGCCGCTGACCCTGCACGCGCTGGCGACCGGAGCGCAGCTGGCACTGGCGAACAAGGAATCGCTGATCGCCGGCGGACCGCTGGTGCTCGACGCCGCCAGCAGGGGCCAGATCGTCCCGGTCGACTCCGAGCACTCGGCTCTGGCGCAGTCGCTGGGCGGCGGCCGCGGTGCCGAGGTGTCCCGGCTGGTGCTCACCGCCTCGGGCGGACCGTTCCGCGGGCGCAAGCGGGCGGACCTGGTCGACGTCACGGTGCAGCAGGCCCTGGCGCACCCGACCTGGTCGATGGGCGACGTGGTCACCATCAATTCGGCGACGTTGGTCAACAAGGGACTGGAACTGATCGAGGCGCACCTGCTGTTCGGCGTGGACTACGACCGGATCGACGTCGTGGTGCACCCGCAGTCCATCGTGCATTCGATGGTGACGTTCCTCGACGGATCCACTCTGGCGCAGGCGAGTCCGCCGAACATGCGCATCCCGATCGCCCTGGGGCTGGACTGGCCCCGCCGGGTGCCGGATGCCGCGCCGGCGCTGGATTTCAGCACGGCCCAGGAGTGGACCTTCGAGCCGGTCGACGACGAAGCCTTCCCCGCGGTCGAGCTGGCCCGGCACGCCGGCAGCGGCGGCGGTTGCCTGCCCGCGGTCTACAACGCCGCCAACGAGCAAGCACTGGCCGCGTTCGTCGACGGGCGGCTGGGTTTCACCGAGATCGTGCACACTGTGGGACGTGTGCTGGCCGATGCGGATCGGTGGAAGGCGGCACCGGCAGGTTTGGACGACGTGTTCGCGGCCGAGGAATGGGCGCGCGTGCGCGCCGACGAGCTGATCACCGCGAGGAAGGTGCAGTAGATGCTGGTCGTGATTGGCATCGTCGTCTTCTTCCTGGGTCTGCTGTTCTCGATCGCCTGGCACGAGCTCGGCCACATGCTCACCGCCAAGATGTTCGGGATCAAGGTCACCCAGTACATGGTCGGTTTCGGCCGGACGCTGTGGTCGACGAAGAAGGGCGATACCGAGTACGGGATCAAGGCCATCCCGTTCGGCGGCTACATCCGGATGATCGGGATGTTCCCGCCGAAGCAGGACGAGGAGTACGGCCGCACTGCCTCCTCTGCGCCGTGGCGCGTCATGATCGAGGACGCCCGGGAAGCGGCCGCGGAGGAGGTGCCGCCCGAGGACGCGCACCGGCAGTTCTACCAGCGCAAGCCGTGGAAGCGGATCATCGTCATGCTGGCGGGCCCGGTGATGAACCTCATCCTGGCCGTGGGCATCTTCACCGCGATCCTCATGGGGCACGGCATCGCCCAGCCGACCACCACCGTCGGCGAGGTCAACGAGTGCGTGCTGCCCGGCGACGCGCAGAACACCGCGGAATGCCCGCCGGGAGCGCCCGCCGCGCCCGCGGCCGCCGCGGGTTTCCAGCCCGGCGACCGGATCGTGGAGTTCAACGGCCAGCGCTACGACGAGTGGGAAGACCTGCAGCAAGGCATCCGGGACTCGCACGGCACCGTGCCGGTGGTCGTGGAGCGCGGGGGGCAGGAGGTCCCGCTGGAAGCCACGCTCATGCAGACCGAGCGGCCCAAGCCGAACTCGCCCAGCGACTACGAGCGGGTCGGTTTCCTCGGGCTCAGCCCGACCCAGCCGATCGTGAAGCAGGACATCCCCGGGGTCGTCGACACCATCGGCGGGTTCGTGACGTTGACCGCGCAGAAGGTCATCGAGCTGCCGCAGCGGGTGCCCGACCTGGTCAGCGCGATCGGCGGTGAGGAACGGGCCGAGGACTCGCCGGTCGGGATCGTGGGTGCCAGCCGGCTGGGCGGCGAGGTGCTGTCCACCGACCAGATCAGCGCCGACGGCCGGGTAATGATGCTGTTCAACCTGCTGGCCGGCGTGAACCTGTCGTTGTTCGTGTTCAACATGCTGCCGCTGCTGCCGCTGGACGGCGGGCACGTCGCCGGTGCGTCCTGGGAGTCGCTCCGCAAGCGGTTCGCCGGGATCTTCCGCAGGCCCGATCCCGGTCCGTTCGACACTGCGCGGCTGATGCCGCTGGCCTACTGCGTCAGCCTGCTGTTCATCGCCTACTCGTTGCTGGTGCTCGTGGCCGACATCGTGAACCCGGTGACGTTCTTCTAGGGACCGCTTCGTCAGCGGCGGTTCGGCACAGCCTGGGGCGGGGTCGGGCGAATCTCACCCGAACGGCACGGGTGGCCTTCGGGTACGGCGGGCGGCGCTCGGCCGTGCCGAAGGCGAGACCGGTGCGGGACCACGGGCGGCGCCCGATGTGCCATGCGCACGGTCCAGTCCACCCCTCGCGTGGCCGAAGAACGCGCGGTGAACACCACGGAACGTGACGACTGCAGCCCCCGTAGCGTCCGGCCGGATGATTTCCGCCCGGTATCGTGGTGCCCGGGCGGTGGGTGCCGTCCCCGAAGACACCGAAGGTGGAGAAGACTCGATGACCGTCGATCTGGGCATGCCCGCGAACCCGGCTCCGGTGCTCGCGGAACGGCGCAAGACCCGGCAGTTGCAGGTCGGGCCGGTCGGAGTGGGCAGCGAGTCGCCCATCTCCGTGCAGAGCATGACGACCACCAACACCACCGACATCAATGGCACCCTGCAGCAGATCGCGGAGCTGACCGCCTCCGGCTGCGACATCGTGCGGGTCGCCTGCCCGACCGCGGACGACGCCGAGGCGCTCCCGATCATCGCGCAGAAGTCGAAGATCCCGGTCATCGCCGACATCCACTTCCAGCCGAAGTACGTCTTCGCCGCCATCGAGGCGGGCTGCGCCGGGGTGCGGGTCAACCCGGGCAACATCCGCAAGTTCGACGACCAGGTCAAGGAGATCGCCCACGCGGCGAAGGACCACGGCACCCCGATCCGGATCGGGGTCAATGCCGGTTCGCTGGACAAGCGGCTGATGGCCAAGCACGGCAAGGCCACTCCGGAGGCGCTCGCCGAGTCGGCGCTGTGGGAGGCGAGCCTGTTCGCGGAGCACGACTTCAACGACATCAAGATCTCGGTCAAGCACAACGACCCCGTGGTCATGGTGCGCGCCTACGAGCTCCTCGCCGAGCAGTGCGACTACCCGCTGCACCTGGGCGTGACCGAGGCCGGCCCGGCGTTCCAGGGCACGATCAAGTCTTCGGTGGCGTTCGGTGCGCTGCTGCGCCAGGGCATCGGCGACACCATCCGCGTCTCGCTGTCGGCCCCGCCGGCCGAGGAGGTCAAGGTCGGCCAGCAGATCCTGGAGTCGTTGAACCTGCGCCCGCGCAAGCTGGAGATCGTGTCCTGCCCGTCCTGCGGACGTGCCCAGGTGGACGTGTACAAGCTCGCGGACGAGGTCACCGCCGGGCTGGAGGGCATGGAGGTCCCGCTGCGCGTGGCGGTCATGGGCTGCGTGGTCAACGGGCCCGGCGAAGCCCGGGACGCCGATCTCGGCGTGGCGTCCGGCAACGGCAAGGGCCAGATCTTCGTCAAGGGCGAGGTCATCAAGACCGTTCCGGAGCACCAGATCGTGGAGACGCTGATCGAGGAGGCCATGCGCCTCGCCGAGGGCATGGAGACCGACGACGGGGAATCGCCGGTCGTGTCCGTCGGCTGAGCGAACCCGCGGCACTCGCCTGAACGGGTGAGTCCGAGCGGGGGAGTGCGGTGCCATCGCGTACCGGGCCGACCGCGGGGCGGTGTTCGTGGCACGCTTGGCGCGTGCTCAAGCTCGCCGGCACTCGGCTCCTGGAGGAACGCGACTCGCTGCTGGTGCGTTCCGCGCTCGACGCCGCGCCCGTCGCGGCCTGCATGGTCGCCGCGCGCGTCGAAGAAGCCGGCCTGCACCCGCTGCGGCTGGGTGGCGAGATGTGGGGCTACGGCGAGGACCTCGCCGGGCTGTGCTTCTCCGGCGCCAACCTGGTCCCGCTGCGCGGCGGTCCGGATGCGATGCGCGCGTTCGCCGAGCGGGTGCTGCGCCGCAGGCGGATGTGCTCGTCGCTGGTCGGCCCGGCCGAGCAGGTGCTGAACCTGTGGGGCGAGGTGGCCGCCGACTGGGGGCCCGCGCGGGAGGTGCGCGCCGAGCAGCCGCTGCTGGCGCTGTCCGGTCAGCCCGCGGTGACCCCGGATCCGCTGGTGCGCCCCGTTCGACCGGACGAACTGGAGCGCTACCTGCCCGCGGCGGTGGCGATGTTCACCGAAGAGGTCGGCGTCGACCCGTACAGCGGGGGTGGTGCGGCCGCCTACCGGGCGCGCGTCGCGGACCTGATCGCCGGTGGGCGGGCCTTCGCCCGGTTCGAAGGCGGCGAGGTCGTGTTCAAGGCCGAGATCGGCGCGCTGTCCCGCACGGTCGGCCAGATCCAGGGCGTGTGGGTGCACCCGGATCGGCGCGCGGCGGGACTGGGCACGATCGGCACCGCCGCGGTGGTCGACCGCCTGGTGCGCGGACTGGGCCGGACGGCGAGCCTGTACGTCAACGATTTCAACACCGGGGCCCGGCGCTCGTACGACAAGATCGGCTTCCGCAACGTCGGATCGTTCAGCACCGTGCTGTTCTGATCTTCACTTGATCGGGCTTCCTGCCCGCGGTCGGCACCGGACGTGCTGACCCGGTCGGTCCACCCGGGCATACTCGGCCGCATGAGGTTGGTGCGGATCTTCGGCGGTGCGGCGGCTCTGCTCCTGCTCCCGGTTGCGGCCTGCAGCAGCGGGCCATCGGAGGACGAGGTGGCGGGAGCCTTCCTCAACGCGGTCGCAGCCGGGGACGCCGCCGAAGCGGCACGGCTCACCGATGATCCGGCCGCCGCCCGGTCCGCGCTGGAAGCCGTGCACCGCGGGCTCGACCCGGAGTCCGCGGCTGCGCAGATCCAGGAGGTCACCGAGGACGAGCAGGGCGCACCGGTGGCCCGGTTCGACTGGACTTGGAACTTCGGGCCCGGCAAGGAATGGCGCTATCCCAGCGGGCTGCGCCTGGTCGAGGGGGAGCAGGGGCCCGAGGTGCACTGGTCGCCGTCGGTCGTTCATCCGGACCTGCGGCGGGGGCAGGTGCCCGTGTTCGCCGAGCAGCCCCCGCAGCCACCGCCGGTGCTGGACCGGGACGGCAACGAGCTGATGCAGCCCGCGGAACTGGTCACCGTCAGCCTGCAGCCGGCAGAAGCGGGCGATCTCGACGCGGTGGCCGGGCAGCTCGGCGACGCGCTGAGCGGCGTCGATCCCGCCATCAACCGGGAGTCCATCCTGGAAGGCGCGCGGCAGGCACCACCGGGGCAGCCCTATACCGCGGTCACCCTGCGCCCGGACGACTACGCGCAGGTGCAGGAGGACATCCAGGACCTGCCCGGCGTCCGGCTCGGCGGGAACACCCGGTTGATCGCTCCGGAGCGCGGCTTCGGCGACCAGGTGCTGTCCGGAGTTGCGAGCCGTGTCGACGAGCAGGTGCAGCGCAACGCCGGTTGGCGCGTGTACGTGGCGGGACGGGACGGCGCCGAGGTCGAGCAGTTGCACCAGGTCGCGCAACGCCCGGTGCCGCCGACCCAGGTCACGCTCAGCGAGCAGGCCCAGCAGGCCGCAGAGGACGCGCTCGACCCGGTCGAGACGCCCGCGATGCTGGTGGCGGTGCGCCCGTCCACCGGTGGACTTGTGGCGGTCGCGCAGAACGATCCGGCCGACGCCCAGGGGCCGGTGGCGCTGACCGGGCAGTACCCGCCGGGTTCGACGTTCAAGATCGCCACCGCCGCGGCGGCGCTGCAATCCGGTCGAGTCGACGCGGGCACCCCGGTCGAGTGCCCGCCGCGCAAGGAGTTCGACGGCCGCGTGCTGCCCAACGCCGATGAGTTCGATCTGGGCACCGTTCCGCTGCACACGGCCTTCGCCGAGTCCTGCAACACCTCGTTCGCCCAGCTCGCGGTGGACATGCCCGCCGGTGACCTCACCCGCGCGGCGGGGCAGCTTGGCATCGGCGCGGACTTCGAGATGCCCGGAGCCACCACCATCACCGGTCAGGCACCGGAGGCCGACACCACGGTCCAGCGGGCGGAGAACGGCATCGGGCAAGGCGAGGTGTTGGCGAGCCCGTTCGGCATGGCGTTGGCCACCGCCGCGGTCGCCGAGGGGCGGATGCCCGTCCCGTCGCTGATCCGGGGCGAGCACACCGGTACGCAGCCGCCGCCGGAACCGTTGCCCGGTCCGGTCCTCGACCAGTTGCGCTCGATGATGCGGGAGGTCGTCACCTCCGGGACCGGATCCGTGCTGTCCGGGTCGGGCGAGGTCGTGGGCAAGACGGGCACAGCCCAGTTCGGTGACGGGACGCGGGCGCACGGCTGGTTCGCCGGTTACCGGGAGGATGTGGCCTTCGCCGTGCTCACCACCGATTCCGAGGAATCCGCCCCGGCGCTGCAGGCCGCGCAGCGGTTCTTGGAGGGAACGTGACGCTGCGCGGTCCGGATTTTCGCGAATGCGTCACGTGTTCGGGGAGTTACGCGCTGAGCACGCAGTGCTAAGTTGTTCGCTGCACGCGCCATCGCGCCTGCGGTTCGAACGGGAGGGCTGTTGATCTACCTGGATGCCTCTGCCCTGGTCAAGCTCATCGCGCCCGAACCCGAGAGCTCGGCGTTGAGCGAGTGGGTGCTCGCGCGCAGGCAGCATGCGCGCACGACCAGCGCGATCTCGCGCGCAGAGGTGCTGCGTGCGCTGCGCGCCGAAGGTCCTGCCGCGGAGGATCTCGCGTCGATCGTGCTGTCCAAGATCGAGCAGCTGCCGGTCGACGACGCGGCGCTGGACGCGGCCACCGCGATTCGGTTGCAGGTGGATCCGCTGCAGGCACTGCACCTGGGCACCGCGGTCAGTCGCGCCGAGGGGCTGCACGCCTACGTCTCCTACGAGCCGGTGCTGCTGGCGGCGGCGGCCGATGCCGGATTGCGCACCGCATCGCCCGGGTCCCGGCTGGCGGCCGAACCGTGATGTGCGATCGGCCATAGCCCGGCCCGCTGGCGGGATGCGGGCCGACCGCGGCGGTGCGGCACGTTCTACAGTGTGGTCATGCCGGTACGCGCCCCGCTGACCCCAGGTGTCCAGACACCCCGCCGCCCCGTCCCCGCGAGCATCGAACGCCCGGAGTACGTGGACAAGCCGGCTCCGGCGCGCGGCACCGAACCGGACGTGCAGTCGGCCGAGGTCATCGAGGCGATGCGGGTCGCGGGCAAACTCGCGGCGCAGGCGCTGGCCGCAGCGGGCGATGCCGTCCGGCCCGGGGCCAAGACCGACGACATCGACGCGGTCGTGCACGAGTTCTTCTGCGACAACGGCGTCTACCCGTCCACGCTCGGGTACCGCGGATTCCCGAAGTCCTGCTGCACCTCGCTGAACGAGGTCATCTGCCACGGGATCCCGGACTCGACGGTGATCGAGGATGGCGACATCGTCAACGTCGACGTCACCGGGTATGTCGGCGGCGTGCACGGGGACACCAACGCCACCTTCCCGGCGGGCGAGGTCGCCGAGGAAGTCCGGCTGCTCGTGGAGCGCACGCACGAGGCGATGATGCGCGGAATCAAGGCCGCCAAGCCGGGACGCGAGCTCAACGTCATCGGCCGGGTGATCGAGTCCTACGCCAAGCGGTTCGACTACGGCGTGGTGCGCGACTTCACCGGACACGGGATCGGCCGCTCGTTCCACAGCGGGCTGGTGATCTTGCACTACGACGAGCCTTCGGTGCAGACGGTCCTGGAACCCGGCATGACCTTCACCATCGAGCCGATGATCACCCTCGGCACCCACCAGTACGACGTGTGGGACGACGACTGGACGGTCACCACCAAGGACAAGAGCTGGACCGCGCAGTTCGAGCACACGATCCTGATCACCGCGGACGGCAACGAGATCCTCACCCGCGCGTGATCCGCAGCTCGCCGTGACCCGCGGGCGAGTTCTGCGCACGCTGGGGAGTCGGGTAGGAACGTCGTCGTGAACGCACTCCTTGTTGCCGGGACGACCTCGGACGCGGGCAAGAGCGTCGTGACCGCCGGGATCTGCCGCTGGCTGGCTCGCAGCGGCGCGTCCGTGGCGCCGTTCAAGGCGCAGAACATGTCCAACAACTCGGTGGTCACCCCGGACGGCGGGGAGATCGGGCGCGCGCAGGCCGTGCAGGCCGCCGCGTGCGGTGTGCAGCCCTCGGTGCGGTTCAACCCGGTGCTGCTCAAACCAGGCAGTGATCGGAGTTCGCAGGTCGTGGTGCTCGGCGAGGTCGCCGGGGACGTGACCGCGATGTCCTACCGCAGCCGCAAGGCCGCGTTGCTCGACGTGGTCGCCGCCTCCCTGGAGCGGTTGCGCGCCGAGCACGACTACGTGATCTGCGAAGGCGCCGGATCGCCCGCTGAGATCAACCTGCGCGAGACCGACATCGCCAACATGGGATTGGCCCGCGCTGCGGGGCTTCCCGTGCTGGTGGTCGGCGACATCGACCGCGGCGGGGTCTTCGCGCAGCTGTTCGGCACCCTGGCGCTGCTCGACGCCGCCGATCAGGCCCTGGTGGCGGGTTTCCTGGTGAACAAGTTCCGCGGAGCGCCGGAACTGCTCGAACCCGGGCTGGACCAGCTGCGCGCGCTGACCGGTCGACCGGTGCACGGGGTGCTGCCGTGGGCCGAGGAGCTGTGGCTGGACGCCGAGGATTCGCTGTCCTACGCCGCGGACGGTGTGCTGGGCAGACCGGCACCGCCGCACGGCGACCAGTGGTTGCGGGTCGCCGTGCCCAAGCTCCCGCGGATCTCCAACGCCACGGATGTGGAGGCGCTCGCCGCCGAACCCGGGGTCGCGGTCCGGTTCGTCACCGAGCCGTCGCGGCTGACCGATGCGGATCTGGTGGTGCTGCCCGGATCGAAGTCCACCGTCGCCGACCTGGATTGGCTGCGCCGCACCGGACTGGCCGACGCGGTCGTCCAGCACGCGCGCAGCGGCTGGCCGGTGGCCGGAATCTGCGGCGGATTCCAGATGCTCACCCGCCGGATCACCGATCACGTGGAGAGCCGCTCCGGTGCGGTGGACGGGTTGGGCCTGCTCCCCGGCGAGATCGAGTTCGCCACCCGCAAGACGCTGACCAATCCGGCGGGGACCGCATTCGGGCACCCGGTGCGCGGGTACGAGATCCACCACGGCCTGGTCCGCGGCGCGGAGGAGGTGGCGCCGCTGGTCGCGTTGGACGGCGGTGGGACGGAAGGCGGGGTGGCCGGACCGGTGCTGGGTACGCACTGGCACGGATTGTTCGAGAACGACGGTTTCCGCCGGGATTTCCTGCAGCGGGCTGCCCGATGGTCGGGCCGGGACGGGTTCCGGGTCGCCGCGGACACCTCGTTCGCCGCGGTGCGCGCGGGTCAGCTCGATCTGCTCGGGGATCTCGTCGAGCAGCATCTGGACACCGGGGCGCTGCGTGCGCTGCTGGACGGCGGGGTGCCGGGCGGGCTGCGCACCATCGGCCCCGCCGGCATCCTGCCCGAGCCGGTGTGATGCGGGTAACGTCGTGGCATGGCCGTCGAATTCACCGCGGACGAAGCCGCGGCACGCCTCACTGAGCTGATGGACCGGGTCGAGTCGGGCGACGAGGTGGTGATCACCCGGTTCGGCGCGCCGTCGGTGCGCCTGGAGCCGGCGGGGCCCGGTAGCGGCGCCATGCGCGCGGGGGTGATCTCCGCGGCGTGGACGGCGCCGACGGCGGTAGCCGCCTTCGACATGGGCACCGACTACGCCGGGCCCGGGGACTGGGCGGACTGGTCCGGCTAGGGCGGCACACCACGGCCGCGATCCCGGCACCCTGACCCGCGTGCTCCAGCGGGGTCCGGGGAAACCGCCGCGCCGGTGGCGGGTTCAGCGCAGCGGCAGGTTCAACAGCGCGTTCTCCACGAGTTCGGGCATGGCGGGGTGGATCCAGTACTGCCCGCGGGCCATCGCGCGGGCGTCCAGGCCGAACTGCATCGCCTGGATCAGCGGCTGGACGACCGTGGGTGCCTGCGGCCCGATGATGTGCGCCCCGAGCAGCTGGCCGGTGTCCGGATCGGCCAGCAGCTTCGCGAAACCGGTGGTGTCCTCCATCGCCCAGCCGTAGGCGATCCCGCCGTAGTCCTGGGTCGCGGTCACGTACTCGATCCCGCGGTCGCGGGCCTGCTGCTCGGTCAGTCCGACCGAGGCGATCTGCGGTGAGGTGAACACGGCGTGCGGGACGACGCGGTGGTCCGACTCCACCGGGTCGTCCGGGTGCAGCAGGTTGTGCTGCACGACCCGTTCCTCGTGGTTGGCCACGTGTTTGAGCTCGTAGGCGGAGCTGACATCGCCCAGCGCCCACACCCCGTCCGCCGAGGTGCGCTGCTGGGCGTCCACCACGACCTTGCCGTCCGGATCGGTCGTGACGCCTGCCTGCTGCACGTCCAGCAGGTCCGAGTTCGGGGTGCGGCCCACCGCGATCAGCAGCTGCTCGGCGGCCACGACCTCGGCGCCTTCCGGGCCTTCCAGGTGCAGCAAGACGCCGTCGGCGTCGCGCTCCACCGAGGTCGCCTTGCGGTTCAGTCGCAGGTCCCACTGCCGCGCGGCCAGTTCGGTGATCCGCTCGGAGACGGCCTCGTCCTCGCCGCGCAGCAGGCGGCCGGACCGGCCGATCATGGTCACCTGCACGCCGAGTGCGGCGAAGACGTGCGCGAGCTCGGCGCCGATGAACCCGGTGCCCATGACGATCATGCTGCTGGGCAGTTCGGCCAACCGCATCACCGAATCGCTGGTGTGGTAGTCGATCTCGTCCAGCCCGGGCACCGCGGGGGCGAGCGGCCGGGTTCCTGCGGCGATCACCACCCGGTCGGCGGTGATCGTCTCCGGTCCGTGCGCGGTGTCCACGGTCAGCTCCCGCTGCCCGGTGAAGCGCGCGACGCCCTCGAACAGGGTCACGTTCTCGTTGTCGAACATGCGGTAGTGCCGGCCGCCGCTGGAGATCGCGTCGATCCGCCCGAAGATCCGGTCCCGGATATCGGGCCAGCGCACCCGCTGCAGCTCCAGATCGACGCCGAGCCGCTCGCCCTCGACCGGTGCACCGGCCACGTCGGCGGTGTGCACGAACATCTTGGTCGGGATGCAGCCCACGTTCAGGCAGGTTCCGCCGTACGCCGAGTCGGGGCCGATGCCCTTGTCGACGATGGCCACGTTCCAGTCGTCGAATCGCTCGTCCGGGATGGAATTGCCGGATCCGGAGCCGATGATCACGAGATCGAAATGCCGCACGGGTTCATCCTGCATCATGTCGGGGCGGGAGTGGATCGGCCCGCCGTTCGGAGGTCGCTGAAGTGCAACCCCGCGAGGCGTCCGGAGATTCCGCGGACGTCGCCGCCGGTGAACGCGGCGCCGCCGTGCAGCAGGCAATACACCGCGACCAGCGCCGCCGCGGGTGCTCCGTCGGCCGCATCGCGGAGCTCGGCGCACCCGAGCGCGGCGGCGAGACCACCGCATCCGCAACCCCAGCGCAGCACGCATGACCGGAGGGGATGCGGGGTCGGCGCGGCGCCGAGCAACACGGCCCGTTGGCCGAGCGAGGTCCCGCGGCCGGCCAGCAGCACTGCCAGGGCCAGCAGCGCCGGGATGAACCAGCAGGCCCCCGCGCGCCGCCAGCCCGGGGAGTGCCCGCCGGTCAGCACCGCCGCGCTGATCGCGGACGCGGACAGCAGCAGCGTCAGATCGCACGCCATGCCCAGCACCCTGCGCCCGGGGGTCGCGGACCGGGCCGATCGGACATCCGGCGGGGGTCGCGGAGGAGCCGCCGGTGCCAGCGCGCCGAGCGCGCTTCCGCAGGTGTTGGTGAGCAGGTCGTCGACGTCGAACACGCGGTAGGCGCAGGGCAGCAGTGACCAGAATCCGGTCAGCTGCGCGTGTTCCACGAGCAGCGATACCGCGGCACCGGCGCCGACAGCGGTCGCGCGGGTTCCGCGGTACCGGCGCACGAGCACGCCGAGCGGGACGAACAGCGCGATGTTGGCGGCGAACTGGCGGGCGTGCTCGGCCTCGCCGAGGCCGGACAGGAGCCGCCACTGCGCCGCGGCGCAGCCGGTCGGCGGGTGCGGCCAGAACACGTAGCAGGCGAGTCCGGCCGCGTACAGCAGGACCGCCATCGCTCCCGCGCAGGCGCGCGGGTGCAGCTGCCCGCACCTGCGGTGCTGCGCGGCCACGAGCGGAGCCAAGCCCAGCGCTGCCGCGCAGCAGGCGATCACGGTGGCGTACCACCCCGGCAGTGCACTCATCTGCGGTCCCCCGAACCTGCGCGCGATCTCTGGCCGTAGATAAGAGGGCCGGGACCGCCGCGTGGATTCAGCGCGACCGGGTGAACCGGGGGGTGGGCGCGGGAGCACCGGGGACGGCCGCAGCGCGGCGGCCCCGGTGCCGGGGGATCACGCCTGGTAGGTGGGCGTGATCACCGCGCGCGCCACGGTGTGGAACGCGAGGTTGAAGCTCACCACCGCCGGGCTGGCGTTCTCGTCGACGCCGAGCTTGTCGGTGTCCACGGCGTGCACCACGAAGTAGTAGCGGTGCGGCCGGTCGCCGGGCGGCGGGGCAGCGCCGCCGAACGCCCGCTCACCGAGGTCGTTGGCGACGTGGAAGGCTCCTTCCGGGACACCGCCGTCCCGCGAACCGGCGTCGCGGGACAGCTCGGTCACCGACACCGGCACGTCCACCAGGACCCAGTGCCAGAAGCCACCGGGGATCGGGGCATCCGGGTCGAAGCAGGTCACCACGAAGCTCTTCGCGGATTCCGGGAATCCCTCCCAGCTCAGCTGCGGGGACACGTTCCCGCCACCCGCGCCCATGCCGTCGTAGGCGTGGTCCTGGCTCATCGGCTGGCCATCGGTCACGTCGGTGGACGTGACGGTGAAGGCCGGGACCGGGGGCAGCAGCGAGTACGGGTCCGGGTCGACGGGGCGTTCCAGGCTCATGCAGCATCCTCCTCATCTCCGAGGGCGGCGGTCGATCCACCGCGGAGCGCACCGGGCGGGGGGCCGTGCCCGCCGGCGGCGAGCCGGTCCGCGTCAACGGTGCGCGATCACCGGTGCCACCCTAGAACAACCGTCCCCGGACCGGGTCAACTCGGCGAGCTCGCGAACGCGACGCCGGTGGGTACGCCGGTGGCCGGTCGCCCGCCGGAGTGACTAGGCTGCGCCCGGTCACCACTCAGCATTGGAGAAGCAGTGCACGTCCACATTGGTCCGGTGGAAACCCCCGAGCTCAAGCGCGCGGTGCTCGACGCGGGGGCCGAAACGGCGCCGCTGGAAGAGGCTTCGGCGCTGGTCTGGTTCGGAGCCGGGCCCGAGCGGTTCGCGGAGTACGACCACCCGGGCCTGGAATGGGTGCAGCTCCCGTTCGCCGGCATCGAGCCGTGGGTGGCTGCGGGCGCCCTGCGCGAGGGCATCACGTTCACCTCGGCGGTGGGCACCTACGCGGAGACGGTCGCCGAGCACTCGCTCGGGCTGATGCTCACCGGCGCGCGCCAGTTGCACCGCATGGCCCGGGCGCACGAGTGGACGGCGCCGGAGGGCATGCGCGGCCTGTTCGGATCGACCGTCGGCATCGTCGGTGCCGGCGGGATCGGCCGGGCGCTGATCGGGCTGCTGCGGCCGTTCGGCGTGCGGGTGCTGGCGACCAACCGCTCGGGCAAACCGGTCGCCGGTGCCGAGCAGACCTGGCGGGCGGCCGATCCCGAGGGTCTGCGCACCGTTCTCGCGGAGTCCGACTTCGTCGTGGTGGCGGCGCCGGCGACCGCGGAGACCGACCGGCTGATCGACCGGGCCGCGCTGGAGTCGATGAAACCGGGCGCGTGGCTGATCAACGTGGCGCGCGGCTCGCTGGTGGACACCGAGGCGCTGGTGGCGGCGTTGGACGAGGAGCGCATCGGCGGTGCGGCCCTGGACGTCACCGAGCCGGAACCGCTGCCGGCCGGGCATCCGCTGTTCGACCACCCGCGCGCGATTATCTCGCCGCACCAGGCCAATCCCGCTTCGCTGCTGATGCCCGCCCTGGCCAGGCGCGTGGAGGAGAATGTCCGCCGCCGGATGGCCGGTGAGCCGCTGCTGGGGCTCGTGGATCGCGAAGCCGGTTACTGAGCCGGATACGCGCCGCCGATCAGTCCGAAGTGGACGAGCCAGTCGTTCCGCCGAGTGATGTGCCCCGCGCTGTGGATCACCTGATCAGGTGGCGGTGATCGGTCGGGGTGTATCCATCGGCGGGCCGTCCCCCTCTTCTTCGTGGACACTTTGTCGAGCCGGAGGGGGCCGGTCGAGCCGACCGCGCCGGGTTGCTCCGGGTGAGGAGGCAGCGAAATGGCACGTGCACGATGCCGCATTTTCTCCGCGTTGGGAGTGCTGGCCGCAGGGGTGTTGTCCTCGGCTCTGCTGGCTGCGCCGGTGGGTGCGGTCGACCAGGATCCGGTTTCGGCCAAGGCGCCACCGATCGTGGGCGGCCAGCCGACGGGCATCGCGGACAGCCCCTTCGTCGCGTTCCTGGTCGACGCGCAGGGCAACCAGTTCTGCGGTGGCACCATCGCCCGGGCGAACAAGGTCATCACCGCTGCGCACTGCATGACCGGGGAGACGCCTTCCACCCTGCGGGTGGTCTCCGGGCGGGAGGACAAGAACTCCCAGGCCGGCACCACCGTCGACGTCGCCGACATCTGGGTCCACCCGGAGTTCACCGAACCCGGCAGCGGAGCCGATGTCGCCGTGCTGACCCTGGCCGGCGAGGTACCCGAACCCCCGCTGGAGCCCGCAGGGCCGCAGGACCGCGGGCTGTATCAACCGGGCACGCAAGCCCAGGTGTACGGCTGGGGCGCGACCGAGGAGGGCGGATCGCAATCCGACGTCCTGCGGCGCGCGGACGTGCCACTGGTCTCCGACGAGGAGTGCGGCCGGGCCTACAGCGGATCGTTCACCGCGGACGCGATGGTCTGCGCGGGCGTGCCGCAGGGCGGGGTGGACAGCTGCCAGGGCGATTCCGGCGGACCGCTGGTGGCCGGTGATCGGCTGATCGGGATCGTCTCGTTCGGCAACGGGTGCGCCCGGCCAGGCGAGCCCGGTGTGTACACCGAGGTCGCGCGCTACCACCAGGATATCCAGGCCCAGCTGACCTGATCCGGTCCGGCTCGACCCCGGGTCGCGGCGGTGCGCCGGACCGCGGCCCGGGTCAGCCGGCGACCAGACCCACCGAGATGGTCAGGAAGGCGGTCGCGCTGACCGCGTCCAGCGACCTGGCCACCCCGGGGCGGCGCAGTCGGCCGGCGATGCGCGCAGCGCCGAGCACGATGGCCAGTTCCCAGATCGCGGCCACGACGAGGAAGACCACCCCGAGGAACACGAGCTGGGCGGTCGGCTGCGCGGCCGCGCCGATGAACTGCGGGAGGAACGCCAGGCTGAACAGCAGCATCTTCGGGTTGGTGATGTTGCTCAGGAAACCGCGGGCGAACGGGTTGGCCGGGTCGGCGACCTCCCCGCCGAGTGCTCCGGGGCCGGCTTCCCGACGGGTCAGCCACAGCCCGCGCGCGATCGTCGCTGCGAGGTAGACGAGGTAGCCGGCCCCGATCCACTTCAGCGCGGTGAGCACCGCTGGGTTGCTGGTGATCAGTGCTCCGAGCCCCGAGATGACCACGGCGACCTGCACCGCGCTGGCCGAATGGATGCCGGCGAGCGCCAGCAGCCCGGCGCGGCGTCCGGTGCGCAGCGAAGTGCGCAGCAGCAGGAACGCGTCCACGCCCGGCGTCAGGGTCACCACGGCCGCGGCCAGCAGGAAGGCGGGCAGCGGTGTCATGTCGAGCACGGTCGTTCCTCCCGGTTCTCGGGTCGTGGTGCGCCCGGCCGCGGGTGCGCGGTCCGGCGTGGTGGGGCTGGGCCTCACTGGATCGGGCGGTGATCATCCCCCGGGCGGGTCTGCCGTAGCCGTCGGAACATCCGCAGCCTGACCAAGTAATCCGGATCAACTGCTCTGCTCTACGAGGGCTGGAGGAAATATTTTCGCTGACTGACAGTCTAACGAAATATCCTCCTGTGCAGATGTGATCTGCACCTCGTGATCACCGCGTGATCGGGCCACTACGGTGAGCCGTCGCCAGCCGCGTGAGGACGGCGGCCGACGAACTGCTCTGGAGGACCGGCGTGCGAAGTGCCGTGGAGGACGCTGAAGGTGCAGCGGGTGGGGGCGTGCGGTCTCGCGGTGGTTCCGCGCTGCGCCTGCTGCTGACAGGAACGATGGCCGCCGGGACGGTGGCCGCGGGGGCGCTCACCGGCGTACCCGCCGCCGCGGTGACCGATGACCAACCGCAGGCCCGGGTGCTCGGCGGCGCGGAGACGTCCACCGACCAGGCACCCTGGGCGGTCGCGATCACGGACTCATCGGGACGGCAGTTCTGCGGTGGGGCGCTGGTGAGCGAGGTCAAGGTGATCACCGCGGCGCACTGCGCCACGAGTTCCGTCACCGGCGACGAGCGGTCCCCGGGCTCGCTGCGCGCCGTGGCGGGCCGGGCGGATCTGAGCTCGCAGAACGGCTCGGTGGCCGAGGTCGAGGACGTCTGGGTGCATCCCGAATACCGCGGCTACACCTCGGGTGACGACCTCGCGGTGCTCACGTTGCGCGATCCGCTCCCGCAGCAGCCTCTCGGCGTGGTCGGTGCTGCGGACGATTCGGCCTACCGGCCCGGCACGACCGGCACCGTCTACGGCTGGGGGCGCACCAGCGAGGACGGTGCGCCGTCCGGTGTGCTGCGTTCGGTGGATGTGCCGGTGACCAGCGGACGTGAGTGCGGGCACGCCTACTCGGAGTTCGACGAGCGCGGGATGTTCTGCGCCGGCGTGCCCGAAGGCGGGCGCGATGCCTGCGCGGGCGACTCCGGCGGACCGTTCGTCGTGGACGGCGAGCTCGCCGGGGTGGTGTCCTACGGCACGGGCTGCGGCAGGCCGGGCACGCCGGGTGTCTACACCAAGGTGTCCGGGTACTCGGCGGAGCTGGCCGCCCAGCTGTGAGCTCGGCCCGGCGCCGCGTCCGGATGGCGACGCTCCGGCGTGGCGTACACAACTCCGCGCGCAGGTGAGTGCGCTGCGCGGCGCTCAGCTGTGATATCCAGGCAAAGGTGACCCTCCAGCCCCTCGCAACGGCCGTGCATCGCGCCTACACGGCGGATCTTGACGCGGCCGACTTCTACCGGATGCTGCGCCTGCGGATCGACGTGTTCGTGGTCGAGCAGGGGTGTCCGTACCACGAGCTGGACGGTCGCGATCTGGAAGCGACCACGCGGCACTTCTGGATCGACTCCGCGGACGGCTACGTGCTCGCCTACCTGCGGCTGCTGGAGGAGGGCGACGGCTCGGTCCGGATCGGCCGGGTGTGCACCTCCGCCGACGCGCGCGGGTTCGGTCTCGCGCGCAAGGTCATGCGCGCCGCCGTGGCCGAGGCCCAGCGCGCACCTGTGGTGCTGTCCGCCCAGACCTACGCCGTCGACTTCTACCGGGGCTTCGGATTCACCGAGTGCGCCGAGCAGTACCTGGAGGACGGGATCCCGCATGTGGACATGCGCAGGCCCGCCTCCGGCGGCAGGTGATCGTCCGGCGCGACGCCGTTCACCCGCGGCTTCCGACCGGTGCCCGGGTGTGCCATCCGCAGTGGGGAAGATCTCGCGGTTGCTGCGGGAGCTTGGGTGCGCTGCGGCGGTTCTGCGACGATGCAGAGCGGTCCAAGCAAGGGTGCGTCAGGAAGCCGGTGCGAATCCGGCACGGTCGGCGCCACTGTGACCGGGGAGCGTTCTCCGACTCCCGCCACCGGAGCAGGTTCTGGGAAGGCCAGGGTTCTGGGAAGGCCAGGAGGATGCGCTGAACCGGGAGTCAGGACACTGCGTCCCTTGTTCCCGCCATTCGGGGCGTCCGATACCCGAGGAAGGAACACCTGGCATGACAGCAGCTGCTGCGCGGTACCCGTTCTCCGCCGTGGTCGGTCACGACGATCTCCGGCTCGCCCTCGTGCTCAACGCGGTGCATCCGCGGATCGGCGGAGTGCTGGTGCGCGGTGAGAAGGGGACCGCCAAGTCGACCGTGGTGCGCGCGCTGGCCGCGCTGCTGCCCGCGGTGGACGTGGTGACGGGGTGCCGCTTCGGGTGCGCGGCCGGTGATCCCGACCCGCAGTGCCCGGACGGTCCGCACACCCGAGTGCAGGGGCAGAACCGGCCCGCGCAGCTGGTCGAACTGCCGGTGGGGGCTACGGAGGACCGGCTGATCGGCTCGCTGGACCTGGAGCGCGCCCTCACCGAGGGCGTGCGGGCGTTCCAGCCGGGTCTGCTCGCGGCCGCGCACCGCGGCGTGCTCTACGTCGACGAAGTGAACCTGCTGCACGACCACCTGGTCGACCTGCTGCTGGATGCCGCCGCCATGGGGCGCGCGCACATCGAGCGGGAGGGCGTGTCCGTGTCGCACGCGGCGTCGTTCCTGCTCGTCGGCACGATGAACCCGGAGGAGGGCGAGCTGCGCCCGCAGCTGCTGGACCGGTTCGGGCTCACCGTGCAGGTCTCGGCCTCCCGCGAGGTCGCCACGCGCACCGAGGTGGTGCGGCGCAGGCTCGCGTTCGAAGCGGATCCGGAAGGGTTCGCCGACCGGTGGGCCGAGGCCGACGCGGACCTGGCCGGCAGCATCGCCGCAGCGCGCGGTCGGGTGGAGTCGGTCGTGCTGCCCGATTCCGAGGTGCGCCGGATCTCCGCGCTGTGCGCCTCGTTCGACGTCGACGGCATGCGCGCCGATCTCGTGCTCGCGCGCACCGCCATCGCGCACGCCGCCTGGCGCGGAGCCGAGGCGGTCGCCGAAGCCGATGTGGAAGTGGCCGCGCGCCTGGCGCTGCCGCACCGCCGCCGCCGGGATCCGTTCGACGAGCCCGGCATGTCCGAAGACCAGTTGCAGCAGGCGATGTCCGAGGCCGCCGAACAGGCCGACGACGGGGACCAGGACCCGCCGGACGGCCCGGATGACGGTGGCCCGGACGGCGACGGCCCGGACGGCGGTGGTGGTCCGGACGGAGGCGGCGGCCGACCGCCGGAGGACCCCAGCGGTCCCTCCGGTGACTCCGGATCGGGTGCGGTGCCGCCGGAAGGCGATCCGGACGAGAACGGCACGGCGCCCAAGGAGCGCTCGCCCGCAGCCCCGGAACCCGCATTCCGCGCGCGGCTGCTCGAAGTGCCGGGCGTGGGCGACGGAGCCCCCGGGCGGCGGTCCCGTTCCCGCTCGCGGACCGGGCGCACCGTCCGATCGTCCACTTCGGACGGGTCCGGGATCCACCTGCAGTCCACGCTGGCCGCCGCCGCGCCGCACCAGGTCGAGCGCGGCCGCACCGGTCCGGGATTGGTGCTGCGCGGCGGGGACGTCCGGCGTGCCGTCCGGGAGGGTCGCGAGGGCAACCTGGTGCTGTTCGCCGTCGACGCGTCCGGCTCGATGGCGGCTCGGGAACGGATGTCGGCCGTCAGCGGCGCCGTGCTGTCCCTGCTGCTGGACGCTTACCAGCGCCGGGACAAGGTCGGCGTGGTCACGTTCCGCGGCGAGGGCGCCGAACTGGCGCTGCCGCCCACCAACTCGGTGGACGTGGCGGCTGCGCGGATGCGCGGGCTGCGCACCGGCGGACGCACCCCGCTGGCGGACGGCCTCCTGAAGACGCGCGGTGTGGTGCGCACCGAGCGGATGCGCGATCCGCAGCGGCGCCCGCTCCTGGTGCTGCTCACCGACGGCAAGGCGACCGTGCCGACCGGGGGATCCGCGGGCTCGGGCAGCAGGGCCGCCGTCGATGACGCGCTCCGCGCTGCCGGGTTGCTCGCCGGGACCGGTGCCGCCTCGGTCGTCGTGGACTGCGAGTCGGGGGCGGTGCGCCTCGGTCTGGCCGGTCGGCTGGCCGCGGCGATGGGCGGATCCTGCCTGCGGCTGGAAGAGCTCTCGGCCGACAGCGTGGCCGGTGTCGTCCGCGCCGCGCAGGGTGGTGATGCGCGCGCAGCTTGATCTCGTTTTGGTTACGAGATTCCCCGGATTCCGCGCCTCGCCGGTGAACGGGTTGGTACGGTGGCCGCTGTCCACCTGACCCCCAGGGGTGGACTTCACAGGAGCCCCCGCGCTCCCGGCGACCCCCAGGCCGGTTGAGTGCGGGGGCTTTTGACGTGCGAGGACCGGAACCGGTCCGGCGGCCGCCCGCTCGGGCTCGCCGATGGGCGACCGCCCCGGTGCGGGTCGGCGGACGTGGAACCGGCTGCGCCGCCGGAGGCGCGCGCAAGAGATAACGAAAGCAGCTCGGCCCGGCCGTCCGCGAGTGCGCGGCGGGAACCCGGACGGGCTCGGACAACCGCTTGGGGTCGATCCATGCCACAAGGACAGCCGACAGCAGTGCCGGCAGACGGTCTCACCACGCGGCAGCGCCGTAACCGGCCGCTGGTCGTGGTGCACACCGGTGAGATGAAGGGCAAGTCCACCGCAGCCTTCGGGCTCGCCCTGCGCGGATGGAACCAAGGCTGGTCGGTCGGCGTGTTCCAGTTCGTGAAGTCCGCCAAGTGGCGCGTCGGGGAGGAATCGGCCTTCCGCGCGCTCGGCCGGCTGCACGAGCAGTCCGGCGAAGGCGGCCCCGTCGAGTGGCACAAGATGGGCGAGGGCTGGTCCTGGTCCCGCAAGAAGGGCACTGAGGAAGACCACGCCGCGGCCGCCCTGGAGGGCTGGCAGGAGATCGCCCGGCGGATCGGCGAGCAGCAGCACGGCATCTACGTGCTCGACGAGTTCACCTATCCGCTGCACTGGGGCTGGGTCGACGTGGCCGAGGTGGTCGACGTGCTGAACCGCAGGGAAGGGCACCAGCACGTGGTGATCACCGGGCGCTACGCCCCGCAGCAGCTCATCGACGCCGCCGATCTGGTCATGCAGACCAGCAAGGTCAAGCACCCGATGGACGATGGGCAGAAGGGGCAGAAGGGAATCGAGTGGTGAGCCCGCGTCTGGTCGTCGCCGCCCCCGCCTCCGGGCAGGGCAAGACGATCGTGGCCACCGGACTGCTCGCCGCGCTGCGCCGGCGGGGTACCCGGGTGGCCCCGTTCAAGGTCGGCCCGGACTTCATCGACCCCGGCTACCACCGCCTCGCGGCAGGATCGCCGGGGCGCAACCTGGATCCGGTGCTGGTCGGCGAGGAGCGCATCGGCCCGCTGTTCCGGCACGGTTGCGCCGGATCCGAGCTCGCGGTGGTGGAGGGCGTGATGGGCCTGTTCGACGGGCGCATCGGCACCGGGGACGCGGATGTGGCACCCGGATCCACCGCGCACGTCGCCGAACTGCTGGCCGCGCCGGTGGTGCTGGTCGTCGACGGTCAGGGTTTCGGGCACAGCCTCGCTGCGTTGCTGCACGGTTTCCGCAGTCACCGCCCGCAGGTCCGGGTGGGCGGTGTGCTGCTCAACCGGGTCGGCTCCCCGCGCCACGAGCAGGTGCTCCGCGAGGCCGCGGACAGCGTTGGCCTGCCGGTGCTGGGCGTGCTGGGCCGGGACGAGGAGGTCGTGGTGCCTTCGCGGCACCTCGGGCTGATCACCGCCGCCGAACACGGGCGCCGCGCGCAGGATGCGGTGGACGCGATGGCCGACGTCGTCGAGCGCGGCACCGATCTGGACGCGGTGCTGTCCCTGGCGCGCAGCGCCCCCGAGCTGCCCGGTCCGGTCTGGGACGCCGCGGCGGAGGTCGAACCTGCTGATCGGCGGCCCGTCGTCGCGATCGCGGGCGGCAGCGCGTTCACCTTCGCCTACGCCGAGCACGTGGAGCTGCTGGAAGCCGCGGGAGCACAGGTCGTCGCGGTCGACCCGCTGCGCGACGAGCGGCTGCCGGAGCGGACCCGCGGGCTGGTGCTGCCCGGCGGTTTCCCCGAACAGCACGCTGCCGAGCTGTCCGCGAATTCCGCGCTGCGCCGTGAGATCGCCGAGCTGGCCGCATCGGGGGCGCCGGTGCAGGCCGAGTGCGGCGGCCTGCTGTACCTCGCCGAGGAACTCGACGGCCATCCGCTGTGCGGTGTCGTCCCGGGGCGTGCGCGGATGGCGTCGCGGCTGACCCTCGGCTACCGCGATGCGGTCGCGGCGAGCGATTCCGCTCTGTTCCCGGAAGGAGCGCGCGTCAGCGGGCACGAATTCCACCGCACGACCATGGATCCGGCCAGCGGTGACCGCCCGGCCTGGTTCCGGTACGGCGGTCCGGAGGGGTATGTCGTCGGCGGGGTGCACGCCTCCTACCTGCACACCCATCCGGCCGGGGCGCCGGACTCGGTGTCCCGGTTCGTCGCCGCGTGCGCGCGGTGAGCTTCGACGGAGTGAGCGCGAGTCCGGGCGGCCCGCAGCTGCGCAACCGAGTCATTCTGAACGAGATGCTTTGGGTGGCAACGGTTTTCGATTCCCGTTGCCCCTTGGTTGCGGAACCCGCTGTACGGCCGGCGGTGCGGGGGTTCGGGCGGCCAGCCGTGCGGACGACCGCAGCGTCGGCGCGGTAGCGCGCTGACCGGCGAGCCGGTCCGCGCCCCGCGCCGCCGGTCGTGCGGGGACGCGACCGCGTTGCAGGAGACGTTGCGCGCCCCGGGTACGGTCGTGATCTACACAAGGTGGCCGCCGGCTCGGCGAGCTGCGTTCGCGATCGCCGAGATCGGGGTGCTGGACCGCGCGGTCCGCGCCGAGCATCGGGGAACGCCGGATGCGCGAGTGCTCCCGCGCGCCGATGTGTCCGAAGTGGACGCTGCCCCGTACCTGTCCACCGCGGTAGTGCTCCCGCTCAGAGGTGGAAGAGGAGAACAATGGTGACTGGCCGGATTTCGTTCATCGGTGCCGGGCCCGGTGCGGCCGACCTGATCACGGTGCGCGGTGCGCGCCGGATCGCCGAGGCCGACATCGTGGTGTGGGCGGCCAGCCTGGTCGCGCCCGAGTGCGTGCGGGAGCACGCCCGCGCCGATGCCGAGCTGGTCGACTCCTCGCAGCTCACCCACGAGCAGGCCCTGGAGATCTACCGCCGCGCCGAACGCGATCGGCTCGCCGTGGCACGCGTGCACTCCGGCGATCCGTCGCTGTGGAGCGCGGTGCAGGAGCAGTACGACGTGTGCGTGCGGATGGCGTTGCAGGTCGAGATCGTGCCCGGTGTGGCCGCGTTCTCCGCCGCCGCCGCGTCGGTCGGGCGCGAGCTGACCGTGCCCGAGGTCGCGCAGTCGCTGGTGTTGACCCGCTTGGAGGGCGGCAAGACGCCGATGCCCGACGGGGAGAAGGTGCGCGAGTTCGCCAAGCACGGCACGACGATGGTGCTGTTCCTGTCCGCGGCGCGCACCGGGCAGATGGTGGAGGAATTGCAGGCCGGCGGGTACACGGACGACACTCCGGTCGTCGTCGCCTACAAGGTGACCTGGCCGGACGAGCTGATCCTGCGCACCACGCTCGGCGAGCTCACCCGCACGGTCAAGGAGCACAAGCTCTGGCGGCACACGCTGTTCCTCGTCGGCAACGGGCTCACCACCGGCGGCGTCCGCTCGCGCCTGTACCACGCCGGGCGCTCCCACGCCCTCCGCCGCGGGGACGAGCAGCCGAGCCGCGAGCCGCGCGCCGAGTGGACCGGCACGCGCAGCCCCGCACGCGGCGGTTCCGGCAGCGCGGACTCCGGGGCGGAGTCGGGCGGAACCGCCCGGGTGCGGGACTCGGATGTGGCCTGGTGGGCCGTGCGCGATTGGCAGGAGACCGCGCGCGGGGCGGCGCGGGTCGCGGTGTCCAAGGCCACCGAGCGCGATGCCGAGGAGGCCCAGCCCGACCTGTTCGACCCGGCAGAGCCGGAACCCGCCCTATCCGAGTCGGCCCCATCCGAGTCGACCCAGTCCGAGTCGACCCAGTCCGAGTCGGCCCAGGGCGAGGCCGCGGAGTCCGAACCTGCGGAGTCCGAACCTGCGGTCCCGGTGCAGCAGCCCGCGGGCACGTCCGGGAAGGGCCGTGGTGCCGGATCCGGGTCGGGCAAGGCTCCGGCGAAAACCGGTGCGAAGTCGTCGAAGTCGACGGGAACCGGCAAGCAGAGCGCCGGCAGGAAGAGTGCGAGGTCGACCGCGAAGCCCGCAGCGGACACGTCCGCGGCCAAGACGGATGATCGCGAGCAGTGACTCCGCGCCGAGGTGGTGTGCCAGTCCGCCGGGGGTCGTCCCGGCGTGTGCGGAACGGTTGTGCGGCCCGGTCGCAGGAGTATGGGAGCGGTTCAGCGAACAGTAGCGCCGCAGGCCGCGCGCCCGGGTCGGCATGGTGGACTTCCGGGGAGAGCGCGTGGTCGCGGCCACGGAAGCGAGGTGGGTGACGTGGCAGTCACGGTGATCGGTGTCGACGGGGACCGGCTTCCGCCGGGCAGCGCCGAAGTGCTGGAGTCCGCGCAGCTGGTGGTCGGCGGCGGGAAACATCTTCGCGCGCACGCACCCGCGCAGGTGCGGACCTTCGAACTCGGCCCGCTGGACCCCGCGCTCAACGCCCTGGCGTCGCTGTCCGGCGAAGAGCGGGGTGTGGTCCTGGCTTCGGGTGACCCCGGCTTCTTCGGCGCCGTGCGGGCGCTGCGCGAGCGCGGCATCCGCTGCTCGGTGCTGCCCGCGACCTCCAGCGTGCAGCGGCTGATGGCCGCCGCCGGGCGCTCCTGGGACGACGTCGCCGTGGTCAGCGCGTACGGGCGCGACCTCACGCGCGCCATCAACGTCTGCCGGGCCCGGCACGCGGTCGCGGTGTTGACCGCCCCCAAAGCCGGTCCCGCGCAGATCGGTTCCGGGCTGGCCGGCTGGCGGCGCACGCTGGTCGTGGGCGAGGACCTCGGCGGGGAGCACGAGTCGGTGGTGACGATCGATCCCGCCGATGCGGCGCAGCGAACCTGGCGGGAGCCGAACGTGGTGCTGTGCCTGGCCGAACCGGACGAGGTGCCGCCGCGCGGCTGGGCGGCCGGCGGGGAACCGCTGCCGCCGGAAACCGGGTGGGCGCTGTCCGAGGACGAGTTCTCCCACCGCGACGGCATGATCACCAAGGCCGAGGTGCGGTCGGTGGCGCTGGCACGGTTGGCTCCGCGTGCGGGCGCGCTCGTGTGGGACGTGGGCGCGGGTTCCGGCTCGGTGGCCGTCGAGTGCGCCCGCCTCGGCGCAGCGGTGGTCGCGATCGAGTCCGACGAGAACCAGGTCGTGCGGATGATCACCAATGCCGCCGGGCACGGGGTGGACGTGCGGATCGAGGAGGGCAGCGCACCGCAGGCGTTGCGCGGCCTGCCGCGGCCCGATGCGGTTTTCGTCGGTGGCGGCGGGAACGACGTCGTCACCGCCTGTGCGCACGTCGGTGCGTCCCGGGTCGTGGTGGCCCTGGCCGCGTTGGACCGGGTGGCCCCGGCTCGCGAGGCGCTGCGCGCCGCCGACTACGAGGTCGACGGCGTGCAGCTGGCCGCCAGCAGGCTCGCCGAGCTGCCGGACGGCTCCTCGCGGTTGGAGGCGGCCGATCCGGTGGTGCTGCTGTGCGGTTCCCGCAAGCCCGCGACGGACGGGTGAGCAGCCCGCACGGGCGCCAACCGGACTGGAGGAGCAGCACGTCGTGATCGGTCTGTTCGCGGTCACCGCCGCCGGACGACGCGCGGCGGCGGACCTGGCCATCCGCGTGGGCCCGGAGGCGATGGTCGTGGACGGCCCGCTCGCCCCGGCGCTGCGCCGGGTATGGGATCGGCTGGACGCAGCGGTGTTCTTCCTGGGTAGCGAGGCCGTGCTGCGCCTCGTGGCGCCGCTGCTGCAGGACGTGCACACCGATCCGGGCGTGGTGTGCGTGGACGAGGCGCAGCGGTTCGCGATCGCGCTGACCGGCGGGCCCGCGCGCCGCGGACACGCGCTGGCCGAGCAGGTGGCTGATGCGCTGGGCTGCACTCCTGTCGTCACCACCGCCGGCGACAGCACCGGCAGCACCCCGCTGGACGAGCTGGTCGGCGTGCTCGACGCCACCGCCGACGGAGACCCGGCCGAGTGCGGAACGGCCGTGCTCGACGGGCTGCCGGTGCGGCTGGAGAACCCGCTCGGTTTCCCACTTCCCGCGCTGCCCGGCAATGTCGGGACCGATGTGCCGGATCCGATGTGGACGATCGTCATCGACGACGGCGTTGCCCGGGACCGCCCGGACGAGCGGGTGCTGCGCTTGATCCCGCGCACGCTCGTCGTAGGAATCGGCTCGATGCGCGGGGTTTCGCGCACCGCGGTCACCGAGGCGGTCGCCGCGTTGGAGCGGCGCTACGGGCTGGACCCGCGAGCGATCCGGTCGCTGGCCAGCGTCGACCGCAAGGCCGACGAGCGGGGGATCCTGGAGGCGGCTCAGGACCTGGGGTTCTGGCACTCCCGCGACGGCGGGGAGGAGCTGCCGCTGCTGACCTACCCGGCCGACGCGCTGGCCGCGGTGGACGTGCCGCACCCCAGCGAGACCGTGCGCGATGCGGCCGGCACGCCCAGCGTGGCCGAGGCGGCAGCGCTGCGCGGTGCGCAGGAGATCGCCGCGGGCGGTCCGGTGGAACTCGCGGTGCCGAAGATCAAGGGTGACCAGGTGACGGTGGCCGCGGCCCGGGTGCGCCCGCGCGGCCGCCTCGCCATCGTCGGGGTCGGTCCCGGCGACGGCGAGCTGCGCACTCCGCGGGCCGAGGCCGAACTGCGCCGCGCCTCGATCGTCGTGGGCCCGGACCGGTGCCTGGAACAGGTCCGGCACCTGCTGCGCCCGGGTACCGAACTGCGCAGCGGTGGGCCTGCCGCGGAGCAGCTCGCCGCCGAGGCGGTCCGGCTGGCGCGCGGCGGGAATGCGGTGGCGTTGATCGGTTCCGGGGACGCGGGCGTGTACGCGGTGGCCGGTCCCGCGCTGGAGCGGGCCGGTGCGGACATCGAGTACGTGGGCGTACCCGGCATCACCGCGGCGCTGTCGGCCGCGGCGCTGCTCGGCGCTCCGCTCGGCCAGGACCACGCGTTGATCAGCCTGTCCGATCGGCACACCCCGTGGGAGGTCATCGAGCGGCGGGTGCGTGCGGCGGCCGAAGGCGATCTCGCCGTGTGCTTCTACGACCCGCGGTCCCGGCAGCACGACTGGCAGCTGCCGCGGGCGCTGCAGATCCTCGCCGAGCACCGCCCGGCCACGACTCCGGTCGGGGCCGTCCGAAGGGCGAGCCGGGACGGTCCGCGGGTGTGGTGCGCACCGATCGGCGAGTTCGACGCGGCGGAGGTCGACGCGTGCACCACGGTCCTGGTCGGCTCCTCGCAGAGTTCGGTGATCGGTGGGCGGATGGTCACCCCGGGCGGGTACCGGTGGATGGCCGCCGAGTGATCCGCGCGCCGGCTCCCGCGACGGCGCCGCGTGCCTGCCCATCTGCCCGTTCCCCGCGATCGATGTGCTCGGCGTTGCCCTGATCCGCTGACCCCGCGCGCCGGGTCGTGCGAGGCTCCGGCGGATGAGCGGGCACATGTCACCGGAGGAGTTCCGGGAACTGGGCAAGCAGGTCGTCGACTGGATCGCCGACTACCGGGCGGGCATCGAGTCGTACCCGGTGCGTTCCCCGGTCGAACCGGGGTGGGTGCGCGACCGACTGCCCGCGCATCCGCCGGAACGCGGTACGGGTTTCGAGCAGGTGCTCGGCGACCTGGACGAGGTCCTGCTGCCCGGCATCACGCATTGGCAGCACCCGGCGTTCTTCGCCTACTTCCCGTCCGGTGCCAGTGGTCCTGCGGTGCTGGGAGATCTGCTGTCCAGCGGGCTCGGTGTGCAGGGCATGCTCTGGGCCACCAGCCCGGCCTGCACCGAGCTGGAGGCGCTGGCGGTGGACTGGCTGGCCGAGTTGTTGGGTCTGCCGCCGCACTTCCGCACCGATGCCGCGGGCGGCGGCATCATCCAGGACTCCGCGTCCGGTGCCGCGCTGGTCGCTTGCCTGGCCGCGCTGCACCGCGCGAGCGGTGGTCGGGTCGCCGCGGAGGGGATCACCGGCCGCTACGCGATGTACGTTTCCGAGCACACGCACGCCTCGCTGGCCCGCGCGGCGCGGATCAGCGGGATCGGCGAGGACAACGTGCGGGTGATCGGCACCGATCCGCGCACCCGCGGACTCGATCCGCAGGAGCTGGACCGCGCCATCGCCGCCGACGCCGCGGCCGGGGTCGTTCCCGCCCTGGTGTGCGCCAGCATCGGTACCACGTCGACCACCGCGGTGGATCCGGTCCGCCAGGTGGGCGAGGTGTGCCGCGAACGGGGCGTGTGGCTGCACGTGGATGCCGCTTACGCCGGAGTCGCCGCCGTGTGCCCGGAATTGCGGTGGATCAGCGACGGTGTGGCCGAATGCGCCGACTCGTATTGCACCGATCCGCACAAGTGGTTGCTGACGAACTTCGACTGCAGCGTGCTGTGGGTGGCCGACCGCGGGCCGCTGGTGCAGGCGCTGTCCAGCACGCCGGAATACCTGCGCAACCCGGCCAGCGAGTCCGGGGCGGTGATCGACTACCGGGATTGGCAGGTGCCGCTGGGGCGCCGGTTCCGCGCGCTGAAGCTGTGGTCGGTGCTGCGCTGGTACGGAGCGGAGGGCTTGCGCGAGCACATCCGCAGCGGGGTCGAGCTCGCGCGGGAGTTCGCCGGGGAGGTTGCCGCGGACGACCGGTTCGAACTGCTGGAAGAACCGGTGTTCGGGCTGGTCTGCTTCCGGCCGCGGTATCCGGACCTGGATCCCGCTGCGGCGGACCGGCGTGTGCTCGACCGGCTGGAAGCGCTCAACAGCGCGGGAAACGCGTACCTCACCCATACCGAAGTGGACGGTCGCGTGCAGGTGCGGATGGCGATCGGCGCGGCGGGCACCGAGCGGCGGCACGTGCACGCGACGTGGGACGCGATCCGGGCGGCGTTCTTCGGCTGACCCGCGCCTGCGGCCGCGCGTCAGTCGGAGACCCGGGGCCGGGCGGCGACCCGGGGCCGGGCGGCGACCCGGGGTCAGGCGGGGGCCCGGGGTCAGGCGGGGGCCCGGGGTCAGGCGGGCAACTTCACCCGGCGATTCATCCGCTCGCCGATGTCGTGCGCGGCGGTGTCCAGCATCTTGTGCGCCAGTTCGAGCATGGCGCGGGCGATGGCGATCTCGTCGCCGATCTGCGGGACCTCCGGATCGTCCGGATGGCGCCGAGCCGTCCCGTGCCCGTGCAACGGCTGCCCGCCGCCGGTGGTGATCCCCACGTCCGCGCTCGTCTTCGCGCCGGCTTCGACGACCTGGATGTGCACGCTGATATCTCGGGTCTCGTTCATGGCGACCTCCCTGGCGACCCGGCGGTCCGCGCTCCGGTGCGGACCGGAGTGCCTCCCAGCATGCGCCGGTTCCGGTGACCGGCGGAAGGGCTGTGTCACCTGTCGGAGTGACTCGAACTGCCGGGTGACCGAATTCACCAGGTTTGACCTCGGGTTCGTCGCGGGTGAAGATACACCGGCCGCGCGGTGGAGGAACCCGGTGCGAGACCGGGACGGTCCCGCCGCTGTGACCGGGAAGTGGCCCCACACCGAGCCACGGCCGCATCGGCCGGAAGGCGGGGAGACCGCGATGATCCGGGAACCGGACGACTCCACGCCGGCCCCGCGACGCGCCGCGTCGCGCGGAACCGAGCCCCTCGGGCGGAAAACCCAGGAGGTCGTGGCCTCGCATGCCGGGCATGTCGCGCCGGACCGATCCGGCAGTCCTGTGTGGACACCGGGTTCCGAACGACGCCCGCTCGTCGCGCGCGAGGCGGTCCTCGTCGGGGATCCGCCGACCCAGGGGTGCACCGCATCCACCGTTCCCGCCAGCCCACCGGAGACACCCATGACCGCCGAACAGCACCCGGACGGCGCGGTGCGGCTCGTGGGCAACGCACCCACCGCGGTGCTCGAACCGAGTGGCCTGGCCGATCGGCTGCGCCCGGCACTCGGTGGGCGAGGTCTCCCGCCCCTTGCCGGACACCAGCGGGTTCGCGACCGTGGGGTCGGCGTTCCGCTCCCTCGCCGCGCCGGATGTGCCCGGGAGCACCGAGCAGGTCTGCGAGCCGACTGCGAAGCGGATCGTGGTCGCGCCGTGCTCCCGGTGCCACGAGAGGTCTCCCGCAGATCGCCGTCGCCGGGGCGCGCGAGCACGCGCCGTCCGCACCCGGACATCGACGTTCGGGTAGCCGGAGACCGCGGGGATTGCGCTGCGCTCGTCGACCTCGTGGTCGAGCGCGACCGCGAGCCCTGCGCGGCGATACCCGGCTGGACTGCGGCACCGGTGCCTACCGGGTGCTGATGCCCGGTTTCGCGGAGAAGCCGGACGCCCGCAGACGCCGTACCACCCCTACGATCCGACCTGCCACGGTCATGGACACGGACACGCACATGGTCACACCAGCTGAACAACATCCCCGGGACGACCACTACCTCGCCGGACTGGACCTGTCCGGGCGGCGGGTGGTCGTCGTCGGCGCCGGACCCGTCGCGCAGCGCAGGCTGCCCCGGTTGATCGGGGCCGGCGCGGTCGTCGAGGTGATCGCCCCGGAGGCGACCCCGGCCGTCGAGGCGCTGGCCGATGCCGGGGAGATCACCTGGTCGCGCCGGGAGTACCGGGACGGTGACCTGGACGGAGCCTGGTACGCGGTCGCCGCGGCGGGCCCGGATCCGGTCAACGCGGCGGTCGGTGCGGAAGCCGAGCGCAGCAGGGTTTTCTGCGTGCGCTCGGACAACGCCGAGCAGGGCAGCGCAGTCACCCCGGCCACGGCCGAGCACGACGGTCTGCTGCTGGGCGTGCTCGCCGGTGGGCGCCCGCGGCGTTCGGCCGCCGTGCGCGACGGCCTGCTGGAAGCGCTGCAGTCGGGAGTCGTGGACGAGCACACCGAGCCCCCGGCGCCCGGGGTTGCCCTGATCGGCGGCGGCCCCGGGGCCACCGACCTGATCACCGTGCGCGGACGGCGGATGCTCGCCAAGGCCGATCTCGTGCTCGCCGATCACCTCGCTCCGCCCGAGCTGCTGGAGGAGCTCGGGCCGGACGTGGAGGTCGTCGATGTCTCCAAGATCCCGTACGGGCGAGCCGCCAACCAGGAGGTCATCAACCGGACGCTGATCGACAGCGTGCGCGCCGGCAAGTTCGTGGCCCGGTTGAAGGGCGGCGATCCGTACGTGTTCGGCCGCGGTTTCGAGGAACTGCTCGCCTGCACCGAGGCGGGTGTCCCGGTGACGGTCGTACCCGGTATCACCAGCGCCTTCGCCGCGCCGGCCGAAGCGGACGTGCCGGTCACGCACCGCGGAGTCGCGCACGAGGTCGTGGTGGTCTCCGGGCACGTGGCACCGGGCGACGAGCGCAGCCTGGTGGACTGGCCCGCGCTCGCCCGGCTGAGCGGAACCCTCGTACTGCTCATGGCCGTGCACCGGATCGGCGAGTTCGCGAAAGTCCTCCTCGACAACGGGCGTCCCGGTGATACCCCGGTCGCGGTGGTGCAGGAGGGCACGACGCCGGGGCAGCGCGCACTGCGCAGCACGCTCGACGCGGTTGCCGACGACGTCCGCACGCAGGAGGTCAAGCCACCCGCGGTGGTGGTCATCGGCCCGGTGGCCGGGCTGTACGGTTCCTGACCGCCTGAGTCGGCCGGAGCGCCGGAACGCTAGGTCCGCACGACCACGCAGAGCCCGTGCTCGCCCTCGCGCTCCACGTGCAGGCCCGCCTGTTCGGCGACCTCGATCACGTCCGCTGCGGACTCGGGCTCCGCGGGCGAGCGGGCCAGGGCCCGGGCAAGCCCGCCCTTGTGCGCCTTGTTGTGGTGGCTGATCACCTTGCGCTTCCCGCTCGGGTCCTCGGACAGCACCCGCACGCCGATCGCGTGCGGGGTCCGCGCCAGCGCCGCGTAGGCACCGGAGCGCATGTCCAGCAGCAGGTCGTCCCCCTCGGCCAGCACCGGCTCCAGCACCGGGCGCCAGGTGGAGCGCAGCGACCCCACGCCGGGGAGCGAGCTGCCCCCGGACAACCGGTAGCCCGGGATCCGGTCGCCCCCGCGCACCATCCCGAACAGCGCCGAGGCCACCGCCAGGCGCCGGTCGGCGCGCTCTCGCTGCCCGGGATCCAGCGAGCCGACGTCCAGGGCGTCGTAGAGCACGCCCGTGTAGCGCTCTAGCGCCGGGGCGGTGGGGGCGTCCCACAACTCGGCGTTGCGCGCGACCTCGTCGACCTGCCGCTCGGACAGGCCGAGGGCGTCCAGGCTGGCGGGCACGTCGTCGGCCAGCGTGGACAGCGCCTCCAGCAGCTTGCGGCGCGTCGGGTTCAGGTCCGGGTACGACAGCGAATCCAGGTCCAGCGCGGGGCCGGAGCCTCCGGCCGCCTTGGTCTCCGAAGGGGGCAGCAGCACCAGCACACCACCAGCCTAGAGACCGTTGCGGCGGGGCTTGCGCGGCGGTGCGGGTCCGCCCTGGCCCCAACGCCGCCGCGTCCGGCCGCGGGGGCCGCGGCGGGGCACACATCTCGTCCATGCCCGTACAGAGGGCCCGGACCCCGCGCTGGATGCAGCCGAACCCGCTCCGACCCGCAAGACAACCTGATCGGCTGAACTTCGGGAGGTCTGCTCAGCAAGATCGGTGGCTTGCTCAGCCGGGAACGCGGTCCGCGGCGACCTCCACCGGAAGCTGGGCCGGACCGTGGATCACCGAGGTGGGCCGCCTGCGTACCGGACCGCGCAGCCGCAGCCCCGGCAGCCGCTCGGCGAGCCCGCGGAAGGCGGACTCGGCCTCGATGCGGGCCAGCGGTGCGCCCACGCAGTAGTGGATCCCAGACGAGAAGGCCAGGTGCTCCGCGCGATCGACCCGGTGGATGTCGAACACGTCCGGTTCCGGGTGCACCGCGGGATCGCGCCCGGCCGCGCCGAGCAGCACCAGCACCGGGTTGTCCACCCGCAGCTCCCATCCGGCCAGCTCCACCGGTTCGTGCGCGATCCGCATCGTCATCTGCACCGGTGGATCCCAGCGCAACGTCTCCTCGGCCACCCCCGCGGCCAGCGCGGGGTCGGCGCGCAGCGCGTCCCACTGCCGGGGGTGGCGCAGCAACGCGAGCGAGCCGTTGCCGATCAGGTTGACCGTGGTCTCGAAACCGGCCACCAGCAGCACATCGCACAGCTGCACCAGTTCCGCACCGGTGAGCGCGCCCTCGTCGAGATGCGCGGCCAGATCGCTGATCGCATCGGTACCGGGATCCTGCCTGCGCTGCTCGATCAACCCGGTGAACATCGCATCGAGCTCGGTGAGCGACGCGCGCATGTCCCGCAGGTGCTGCACCGAACGCACTCCGTCCAGCGCCGCGCCCAACACGGCGCCGTGCCGGGCCATTCGCTGCGCGTCCACGCCCTCCAGACCCAGCAGGGCGCAGATCACCCGGATTGGCAGCGGCGTAGCGAAGTCGCGGACCAGGTCGAACCGTCCGCGCGCGGCCGCCGCGTCCAGCAGCTCGTGCGTGGTGTCGGTGATGAGCTGCTGGTACTCGGCCATCTTGCGCGGGCGGAACAGCGGAGCGGCGAGCTTGCGCAGCCGGGTGTGCTCCGGCGGATCCAGTTCCAGCAGGGACAGCTGCAGGTCGACGGCCGCAGCGGTGGGATCGCCGTAGGACCCGTCGCTGGTGCGCACCCCGAACCGCTTGTCCCGCAACACCTGCTCGCACAGCTCGTGCGTGGTGCACCCGAAAACGCCCAGCTTGCTGCGCACCAGCGGCCCCCGCTCGCGCAACTGCCGGTACACCTCGTACGGATCGTCACGCCACGGCCGGTGCAGCAGCCGCGCCATCCGGTCGCCGCGGCGCGCCATCGCCCAGGTCGCGCCGCCCTGGGCGAGCAGTTGCGCGCGCAGCCGCAGTTCGGCCGCGCGACCTCCGGTGCGCACATCGCGCGGTGAGCGCATGGCAACCCCCTCGGGCCGGCGGGCGGTCCGCTGCTCGCGGTGCCGCTCACCCGAGGTAACCGCACCCGCGCGCCGCGCACAAGACCTTCGCGACCGCATCCCGCCGCGCGCGGGTATCCGCTGGTGGCGAGTGCAGCACTGGTCGCTACCCTGCTGCTGACGAACGAGCCCGGACGAGGAGCCAGAAACCGTGATTACGAGGATGTCGACGCTGTTCCTGCGTACCCTGCGCGAGGATCCGGCCGACGCCGAGGTGCCGAGTCACAAGCTGCTCGTCCGAGCCGGATACGTGCGCCGCGTCGCCCCCGGGATCTACTCGTGGCTGCCGCTGGGGCTGCGGGTGCTGCGCCGGACCGAGCAGGTCGTGCGCGAGGAGATGGACGCCATCGGCGGCCAGGAGATCCACCTGCCCGCGCTGCTGCCCAAGGAGCCCTACGAGCAGACCGGCCGGTGGACCGAGTACGGGCCGAACATGTTCCGGCTCAACGACCGCAAGGGCGGTGACTACCTGCTCGGGCCGACGCACGAGGAGATCTTCGCGCAGACGGTCAAGGGCGAATACAGCTCCTACAAGGATTACCCGGTGGTGCTGTACCAGATCCAGACCAAGTACCGGGACGAGGAGCGCCCTCGGGCGGGGATCTTGCGCGGGCGCGAGTTCGTCATGAAGGACTCCTACTCGTTCGACACGACCGACGAGGGCCTGCAGGTGAGCTACGAGCTGCACCGGGACGCCTACATCCGCATCTTCGACCGCGTCGGTTTGCGCTACGTGATCGTCGCGGCGACTTCCGGTGCGATGGGCGGTTCGGCGTCCGAGGAGTTCCTCGCCGACAGCGAGACCGGTGAGGACACCTACGTGCGCAGCACCGGGTCCGATTTCGCGGCCAACGTCGAAGCGGTGACCACCCCCGCGCCGCCCGCGGAGTCCATTGCGGACAAACCGGCTGCGGAGGTGCACCACACGCCGGACACCCCGACCATCGAGACCCTGGTCGACCACCTCAACGCGCACACCGAGCGGAAGTTCACGGCGGCCGACACGTTGAAGAACGTGCTGGTCAAGACTCGCCTGCCCGGCGCGGAGGAGTGGTCGCTGCTCGGTGTCGGCGTCCCGGGCGACCGCGAGGTCGACATGAAGCGGCTGGAAGCGTCGCTGGAACCGGCCGCGGTGGAACTGCTCGACGAAGCCGACTTCGCCCGGAACCCGTTCCTGGTGAAGGGCTACGTGGGACCGAAGGCGCTGCAGGACAACGAGGTTCGATACCTGGTCGATCCGCGAGTGGTTCCCGGGACCGCGTGGGCGACCGGTGCCGACCGCCCGGACCACCATGTGCTGGACCTGGTCTGCGGCAGGGATTTCCAGCCGGACGGCACGATCGAGGCCGCCGAGGTGCGCGAAGGCGATCCGTCCCCGGACGGCCAAGGCACGCTGGTGACCGCGCGCGGCATCGAGATCGGGCACATCTTCCAGCTGGGCACCAAGTACACCGACGCGATCTCGCTGGACGCGCTCGGCCAGGACGGCAAGCCGAAGCGGATCACCATGGGGTCCTACGGCGTCGGCGTGTCCCGCCTGGTCGCCGCGGTCGCCGAGCAGAGCCACGACGAGTCCGGGCTGATCTGGCCGCGCGAACTCGCCCCCGCCGACGTGCACGTGGTGATCGCGGGCAAGGACGACAGCGTGCGCGAGGGCGCCGAGCGCATCGCCGCGGAACTGGACACCGCCGGTGTCGAGGTGATCCTCGACGACCGCACCGTCTCACCGGGCGTCAAGTTCACCGACGCCGAGCTGGTCGGGGTGCCCACGATCCTGGTGGTGGGCAAGGGCCTGGCCAACGGTGTCGTGGAGGTCAAGGACCGGGCTTCGGGCGAGCGCACCGAGGTTCCCGCCGAGCAGGCGGTCGGGCACCTGATCGGTCTGGTTCGCGGCTGAACCCGGTCAGGACCGCAGCGCGGCGAGCACGGCGGTGGTGTCGGTGAGATCCGGCAGCACCGCCGCGGCCCCTGCCGCGCGCAGCTGATCGGTGCTGCTGCCTCCGGTGGCGACGCCGACCGCCACGGCCCCGTGGTGCAGCGCCCCGGCCACATCGTGCGGGGTGTCGCCCACGACCACCACCGATCCGGCGGCCGGTGGGGTGCCGTGCTTGGCGCCCGCCTTGGCCATCGCGGCGGTGATCAGCTCGTGCCGGTGCACCGAGTCCGCGCCGAACCCGCCGATGTCCAGGTCCAGGTGCCGGTCCAGCCCGAACGCGCCGACCTTGTGCCGCGCGACCTGGTGCAGGTTGCCGGTGACCGCGGTCTGCACGAACTCCTCGGACGCGGCGTGCAGGGCCCGCTGCGCACCGGGCATGGCGCGGCCGTCGCGGGCGAGTTCCTCCCGGGTGTCGGCCACCGCTGCGTCGAGCGCGTCGAACAGCGCGGCCACCGTGGTCTCCTCGACGGCGACCCCGTGCACGCGCAGCACGTCGGAGGCGATCGCGAGTTCGGTGCGCCCGGCGGTGTCCGGCATGCGTTCCAGCTGCAGGCCGGTGACCTCGGCCAGGGCGCGCGCGTACCAGCGGGTGCCGAATCCCCGCGCGTCCACCAGGGTCAGGTCGATGTCCCAGAGCACGTATCGCGTCACGCCACCATGCTGGCACGCCGCTGCGGCGGGTCAGCCCGCCAGGAAGCTCAGCCGCACCGTGCGGACCGGGTTGTCGACGTTCGTGTCCACGAGGCAGACGGACTGCCACGTTCCCAGCGCGAGTCGTCCGCCGAGGACCGGGACGGTCAGGTCCGGCGGTACCAGCGCGGGCAGTACGTGGTCGCGCCCGTGCCCGGGCGAGCCGTGCCGGTGCTGCCAGCGCGAGTCCTTGGGCAGCAGGTCGCGCAGCGCGGCGAGCAGGTCGTCGTCGCTGCCCGCGCCGGTCTCGATGACGGCCAGTCCCGCGGTGGCGTGCGGGACCCAGACGTGCAGCAACCCGTCCGCAGCACCGGCCGAACGCAGGAACCGGCCGCACTCGTCGGTCATGTCGTGCACGACCTCGTGCGCCCCGGTCCGGACCTCGATCTCCTCGCTCCGCATGTCACCACGGTAAATCGCCGGGGGTCTTGCCACGGTGGCCCGACGGGTCGACGGTGTGTCCGTGCGAACAGCATTCGGAACCGAGTTCGACGTGCCGGACGGCTACCTCAACACGGCCAGCATCGGGATTCCGCCCGCTCCCGTCGCCCGCGCGGTGACCGAGGCCGTGCAGCGCTGGAGCGGCGGGCGCAGTACGGCGGGTGAGTTCGACGAGTCGGTGCAGCGGGCCCGCGCGGCATTCGCCGGGCTGCTGGGTGTGCCGGCCGAGCGGATCGCGTCGGGTGCCACCGTCTCGCAGCTGGTCGGCCTGGTGGCGGCCGGTCTGCAGCCGGGCAGCAGCGTGCTCACCGCGCGCGGCGAGTTCACCAGCGTCACCTTCCCGTTCGCCGCGCACGCCGACCGCGGGGTGCGGGTCACCGAAGCGGAGCTGGCCGATCTGCCCGGACTGGCCGCCGAGCACGACCTGGTGGCGGTCAGCGCGGTGCAGTCGGCGGACGGCCGGCTCGCCGACCTGGACGCGCTGCGCGCGGCGGCGCGGGCGGGCGGGACGCGGGTGCTGGTGGACGCCACCCAGGCGCTCGGTTGGCTGCCGTCCCGCCTGGACTGGGCGGATTGGGTGGTCTGCGCCGGGTACAAGTGGCTGCTGTCGCCGCGCGGGGCGTCCTGGCTGGCCGCGCATCCGGAGGCCCCGGCGCTGCGTCCCGGCGCGGCGAACTGGTTCGCCGGCGAGGACCGCTGGGACACCACCTACGGGCTGCCGCTGCGGTTGGCCGCTGACGCGCGGTCCCTGGACCTCTCCCCGGTGTGGTTGGCGCAGGTCGGAGCGGCGGCCGCGGTTCCCTGGTTGGCCGAGCTGGATCCGGAGCAGGTCCGCGCGCACTGCGCCGGACTGGCCGACGAACTGCGCGCCGAACTGGGCCTGCCGCCTGCGGGATCGGCGATCGTGCAGCTCGACGACCCGGCCGCGGTGGCCGAACTCACCGGCGCCGGGGTGCGCTGCGCCGTGCGCGCGGGACGGGCCCGATTGGCGTTCCACCTGTACAACGATCGCCGCGACCTCGGGATGGCGGTCCGCGCGCTGCGCGGGTGACACCCGGTGGCCACCGGGTGTGCCCGGATCGGCAGCTGCGTGGTGTTCGCTCCGCAGCCGGAACCCGCTACCGTGTTCACCCGTGCCGGATCCAACAGGTGCGCCCGACGAGATGCCGGGTTCGCAGACGAACACGCAGCGTGAGACCACCCCGCTGCGGCGCGACAATTCCCGGATCAGGCCCGACCGCGCGCCGACGAATCCGCCGGACGCCACGCGCCCGGCCTTCGCGGCTCCCGGCCAGCCGGGCCCGCACCCGGGACACGGGGGAGCCCACCCCGCGCCGCCGCCGGGAGGCGGCCCTCCGCCCGGTTACCCGCCGACCAACCAGCAACCGCCGGTGGGCGGTCCGGGACCCGGCGGGCAGCGCGGCAAGATCACCCCCGGTGGTTGGGTGCTGCGCGGGCTCGCGCTGTTCGCCGTGTCGCTGATCTCCGGGCTGCTGTGGTTGGTCGTGCGGCCCGGCGGTGACGAGGAGGCGGCTCCGCCACCGGAGCCGCAGACCCAGCACGACTTCCAGCCGGTGCACCGGGAAGAGGCGTTCCAGGGATGCCAGCAGGTCTCCACCGACCGCATCCAGGAGTTCTTCGGCGATTCCGAGTGCGAGCACCTCACCCGCGCGCTGTACACGACGACGCTGCCCGACGGGGAACGGGCGCTCACGTCGGTGGTCACGGTGCTCATGCCGGACGAGGCGACCGCACGCAGCCTGGACGAGCTCACCACCCGGGACGGGACCGGCAACATCCGCGACCTGGTCGACGACGGCCGGGCGGGCACCGAGGAGATGCCGCCGCTGGGCGATCGCGCCTACGGATCGGAGCGGCAGGGCAGGCTCGTGGTCATCGGCGACTCCGCGTACTTCGACCAGGACACCCCGCGCAAGGATCCGACCTTGCTGCAGGTCACCCAGGACGCGCTCAACCTCGGGCAGAAGCAGGACGACCAGTGACCCGGTCCGGCAGTCGGCGCGCGCTCAGCTGCGCGGATCACCGGGCAGCGGTGCGGCCGCCGGGCGCTCGCCGACGGTGATCCGCCACCGCGTGGCGCGGGTGGCCGCGGTGGTCAGGCCGTCCAGGGCGAGTTCGCGCACCCCGCGGTCCCCGGCGGTGTCCAGCACCGAGCGCCAGCCCACCTGGCAGTCCGTCTCGGCGGTGATCAGCACGCGGATCATCGAGTTCTCGTCCTCCGGCCTGCTGCCCACGTCGTAGGCCGGGCGTGCCGCGGGCGGGGTCTGCCCGATGCGGCGCAGCGCTTGCTCGGCGCCGTCCCGGAGGCGCTCGTGCTGGGCGGTCGCCTCGTGGACGGCGCTGCTCACCCGTTCCGCGCCGGCGAACGCGGTGGCCAGCCCGCAGGTCCACAGCGCCGCGTGCTCGGCCTGCAGTGCGCTGCGCAGGGCTTCGACGGCTTCGGGTGCGGGGTCGCTCATCCGAGTACCTCCAGCAGGCTCGCGCACCCGGCTGCGACCGAACCGACCAGCCCGCACCGGTTCGGGGGCAAGCCGACGGCCAGGTCCGCGGCCGAGCGCTGGGCGGTGTGCAGTGCGGTGCGCAGCTCCTCGCTCGCGGCCTCCGAACTCCCCGGTGCCCGGCCGGGCGGCGGATCGGGGACCGGGGACGGGTCCTGCGGGTCCCGCGGGGCGACCCGGTCGATCTCGCGCAGCAGGGAGCGGGCGTGCGCCGAGCGGACCCGGTCGACCTCCTCCGCGGCCTCGGCCAACTCGGGGTGCTGCTGCGCGATCGCCCGGGCCTGCGCGGCATCGGACTTCGCGGCGCGGGCCGGGCGGACCAGCGGATCCGGGTCGTCGTCGCCGGCGCAGGCCGTGGCCGTCAGCGCCAGCGCCGGTGCCGCCGCGAGCAGGCGGAGCAGACCCCGGCGGGACGGGGTCGCCCGGGTGTGCCGGGTGCTGGAGGGGGCATCCACGATCACCCATCCTGCCAGTGATCGGCCCGGCGGATCGGGTGCGGGCCCGGTCGGCGCGTACCAGCTGCGATCCGTCGATCGAAGGGTGCCACGCCGAGCCGCAGCGGGAACGGACGCGATACGCTGGACGGCCGCGGCCGGCACGGGCAGCACCGGTCGCGGGTCCCGCGCGCCGGCAACCGGGCGGGACGTTTCCGCCGCCGCGAGCTCATCGTCCACCGGTCCGCCAGGACCGCCAGCCGAACCCCGAGGAGTGCCAACGTGTCCAGCCCGCCGCGCGGTGAGGTCGTCGCGCAGCTGGAGCCCGTCGTGGCCGAGGCCGTGTCTCGGACGGGCTTCGACCTGGAGGAGTTCGACGTGCAGCAGGCCGGCCGGCGCCGGCAGGTCAAGGTCGTGATCGACTCCGACGACGGGGTCGGGCTCGACGAGATCTCCGACGTCAGCCATGCCGTTTCCGAGGTCCTGGATGCGCACGAGCACGTGCTCGCCGGGTCCTACACCCTCGAAGTGACCTCGCCCGGCGTGGACCGGCCGCTGACCCGGCCCCGGCACTGGCGGCGGGCGCGCAACCGGCTCGTGAAGATCAAGCTGGCCGATGGTGCGGCGATGCACGCCCGCGTGGGTGCGGCCGACGAGGACGCTGTGCTGGTGCTGACCGGTGGAGAACTGCGCACAGTGGCTTACCGTGAGGTTGAGCGCGCGGTGGTCGAGGTGGAGTTCCAGCAACCACCGGCGGAGGAGCTGAAGAAGCTCGACCGGGCTGCGGGCGGCGTTTCCCAGCAGGGGGACGACCGGGAAGACACGGAGGAGTCGAGGTGAACGTCGACATCGCGGCGCTGCGGGCGATTGAACGCGACAAGGACATCCCGTTCGAAACGGTCCTTGAAGCGATCGAATCGGCACTGCTCACCGCTTACCGCCACACCGAGGGGCACCAGCCGCACGCTCGGGTGGAGGTCGATCGCAAGACCGGCATCGTCCGGGTGCTCGCGCACAGCCTGGCACCGGATGGGACCGCGGAAGAGGAATGGGACGACACCCCCGAGGGGTTCGGCCGTATCGCCGCGACGACCGCGCGCCAGGTGATCCTGCAGCGGTTGCGCGACGCGGAGCACGAGCGGACCTACGGCGAGTTCTCCGCCAAGGAGGGCGAGATCCTGGGCGGCGTCATCCAGCGCGACGCCCGGGCGAACTCGCGCGGGATGGTCATCGTCCAGGTGGGGGAGAGCGAAGGCATCATCCCCACCGCCGAGCAGGTGCCCGGGGAGAACTACGAGCACGGCACCCGGGTGAAGTCGTACGTGGTCGGGGTCTCGCGCAGCACGCGCGGCCCGCAGATCACGCTCTCGCGCACGCATCCCAACCTGGTGCGCAGGCTGTTCGCCCTGGAGGTCCCGGAGATCGCCGACGGCACGGTGGAGATCCCGGCGGTGGCCCGCGAGGCCGGGCACCGGTCCAAGATCGCGGTGCGTTCGGCGGTCAGCGGGGTCAACGCCAAGGGTGCCTGCATCGGACCGATGGGGGCCCGGGTACGCAACGTCATGAGCGAGCTGGGCGGGGAGAAGATCGACATCATCGACTTCTCCGAGGACCCGGCCACGTTCGTCGGCAACGCGCTCTCCCCGGCGAAGGTAGTCTCGGTGGAGGTCGTCGACGAGCGGACCAAGACCGCGCGCGTGATCGTGCCGGACTTCCAGCTCTCGCTGGCCATCGGCAAGGAAGGTCAGAACGCACGGCTGGCCGCGCGGCTGACCGGCTGGCGGATCGACATCCGCAGTGACGCCGATCCCAGTTCGCCGACCACGTCGGCGGGCAATGCGCCGGTGGTGCCCACGGGGGCCGACCCGGGTCTGGAGCCCGTGGTGGACGAGCTGCCGACCGTGGGTTCGGCCGAGTGAGGTCCTAGGGTTAGAATCACGGGCAGTTCTACGCGAGGGGAGCGGTGATCCGCAGCAGTGTGTCCGGCGCGGCCGGTGTGCAGCCGGTGCCGGTGCGTACCTGTGTGGGTTGTCGTCACCGCACGTCGAACAGCGAGCTACTACGTGTGGTTGCCGAGTCCGGTCCGTCGGGTTCCGTTGCGGTTCCCGATCCCGGGCGTCGGCGGCGGGGTCGGGGCGCCTGGGTGCACCCCGACCCGAAGTGCCTCCGCCGAGCGGAACGTCGGCGGGCTTTTCCGCGCGCGCTGCGCGTGGCCGGCCCGGTCGACACCTCGGTCGTGCAGGAACACCTGAGCGGCCGGTCCTCGGGTCAGGGGGCTCACGTCATGACCGACGCGGGATCCGTCCCGCGCCAGGCATCAGAAGGAAAGCAGGTCGACCCGTCATGAATCAGCCGTGAAGCTGAAGCCATGAACGCGCATCGGCGATAGGACGAGGTCGTGCGGGACTGCCGCCCGGCCTCACCAGATGAGGAGAGCAGTGGCAGGCAAGGCCCGCGTACACGAGCTCGCCAAAGAGCTCGGCGTAACCAGCAAGGAAGTTCTCAACAAGCTCGCCGAACAGGGCGAGTACGTGAAGTCGGCGTCGTCCACCGTGGAAGCCCCGGTCGCGCGCAGGCTGCGGGACGCGTATGTCAAGCCCGCGGCGAAGAAGGGCGAGTCCGGCGGCAAGGAAGCGTCCGCTCCCGCCGCGTCCGAGCAGGGTTCGGCCCCGGCCGCGCCCAAGCCCGGTCCGCGCCCGGAGCAGCCGGCGGGCGATCGGCCGAAGCCGGGCCCCAAGCCCGGTCCCAAGCCGGGCCCGCGGCCGAGCGCGAAGCCGGAGCCCGAGCCTGAGCCGGAGCCGAAGGCAGAACCGGCCGGTGACCAGCAGCAGGGCGAGCAGGCCCCGGCCGCCAAGGCCGAGCCCAAGCCCGGCCCGAAGCCGGGCCCGAAGCCCGGCCCCAAGCCCGGTCCGAAGCAGGGCGGCGACGCCGAGGGCGACGCCGGTGTGGTGCCGCCGCGTCCGCAGGCCCCCAAGCCCGGTCCGCGGTCCCCGCGCGTCGGCAACAACCCGTTCGGCGTCGGCAGCGGTTCGCCGCAGCAGCGCCCTCCGCGGTCCGGCCAGGGCGGTGGCAAGCAGGGCGGCGGTCAGGGTCCCGGCAAGCAGCGCCAGGGCGGTGGCCAGCAGCAGGGCGGCCAGCAGGGTGGTCAGGGAGCTGGAACCGCTCCGGCCGCGGGCTCGCAGCCGCGCGGTGAGGGCGACGGTTCCCGTCCGAACCCGGGCATGATGCCCCCGCGTCCGAACCCGGGCATGATGCCGCCCCGCCCGCCGCGCGGCGGCAGTGGTCCCGGTGCTGGTCGTGGTGGCGGCGGTGGCCGTGGCGGTCCCGGCGGTGGACCCGGTGGTCCCGGCGGCGGTCGTCCCGGTGGCGGCGGTCGCGGTGGACCCGGTGGTGGCGGCGGTGGTCGTCCCGGTGGCGGTGGCCCGCCCGGTGGTGGCGGCGCCCCGGCCGGCGGCGGTTTCCGCGGTCGTCCGGGCGGCGGCGGTCGTCCCGGCGGCGGTCGTGGCGGTACGGCGGGTGCCTTCGGGCGGCCCGGCGGTCCGGCCAAGCGCGGTCGCAAGTCGAAGCGGCAGAAGCGCCAGGAGTACATGGAGAACATGCAGGCGCCGTCGGTCGGCGGCGTCCGCCTCCCGCGCGGCAACGGCGACACGCTGCGCCTGCGCCGCGGTGCTTCGCTCACCGACTTCGCCGAGAAGATCAACGCCAACCCGGCTTCGCTGGTGCAGGCGATGTTCCACCTCGGTGAGATGGTCACCGCGACCCAGTCCGTCTCCGACGAGGTGCTGGAGCTCCTCGGCCAGGAGATGAACTACAAGGTCGAGATGGTCAGCCCGGAGGACGAGGACCGGGAGCTGCTGGAGTCGTTCGACATCAACTTCGGCGACCCGAACAGCTCGGACGAGCAGCTGGCGGCCCGTCCGCCGGTGGTGACCGTGATGGGTCACGTCGACCACGGCAAGACCCGGCTGCTGGACACCATCCGCAAGGCGAACGTGCAGGCGGGCGAGGCCGGCGGCATCACCCAGCACATCGGTGCCTACCAGGTGGTCACCGAGCTGGAGGGCGTCGAGCGCCCGGTCACGTTCATCGACACCCCGGGGCACGAAGCGTTCACCGCCATGCGTGCTCGCGGTGCGAAGTCGACCGACATCGCGGTCCTGGTGGTCGCCGCCGACGACGGCGTCATGCCGCAGACGGTGGAAGCGATCAACCACGCCCAGATCGCGGGCGTGCCGATCGTCGTCGCGGTCAACAAGATCGACGTCGAGGGCGCCAACCCGGACAAGGTCCGCCAGCAGCTGACCGAGTACAACCTCATCGCCGAGGAGTACGGCGGCGAAACGATGTTCGTGGACATCTCCGCCAAGCAGGGTCAGAACATCGAAAGCGTGCTGGAAGCGGTGCTGCTCACCGCGGACGCGACGCTGGACCTGCGGGCCAACCGGAACATGTCCGCGCAGGGTGTGGCCATCGAGGCGCACCTGGACCGCGGTCGCGGACCGGTGGCCACGGTGCTGGTGCAGCGCGGAACGCTCAAGGTCGGTGACTCGGTGGTCGCCGGCGGTGCCTACGGGCGTGTCCGCCGGATGATCGACGAGAACGACGAGGACGTGCCGGAGGCGCTGCCCTCGCGGCCGGTGCAGGTCATCGGGTTCACCTCGGTGCCGGGAGCCGGCGACACGTTCCTCGTGGTCGAGGAGGACCGGACCGCGCGCCAGATCGCCGACCGCCGGGGTGCCCGGCTGCGCGAGGCCGCCAACGCCGCCAAGCGCAAGCGGGTCAGCCTGGAGGACCTGGACAAGGTCCTCAAGGACACCAACCAGCTCAACCTGATCATCAAGGGTGACAACTCGGGGACGGTCGAAGCCCTCGAAGAGTCCCTGTCGAAGATCGACGTGGGTGAAGAGGTCGAGCTGCGGGTGATCCACCGGGGCGTCGGTGGCATCAACGAGTCGGACATCAACCTCGCCACCGCGGAGAACACCATCGTCCTGGGCTTCAACGTCCGGGCCGAGGGCAAGGCGGCCGAGGTCGCCAACCGCGAGGGCGTGGAGATCCGGTACTACTCGGTCATCTACCGCGCCACCGAGGACATCGAGCAGGCCCTCAAGGGCATGCTCAAGCCCGAGTACGAGGAGCACGAGCTCGGCCGGGCGGAGGTCCGCGAGGTCTTCAAGTCCTCGAAGGTGGGCAGCATCGCGGGTTGCATGGTCACCGACGGGATCATGCGGCGCAACGCCAAGGCCCGGTTGCTGCGCGACAACGTGGTGGTCGCCGAGAACCTCACGGTCAACTCGCTGAAGAGGTTCAAGGACGACGCGACCGAGGTCCGCGACGGTTTCGAGTGCGGTCTGACCCTGGGGTCGTACAACGACATCAAGGTCGGCGACTTCGTCGAGACCTACGAGATGCGCGAGAAGCCGCGCACCTGATCCGGACGCCGGGCGGGGGCCTGACGACCAGGTCCCCGCCCGGATCCGCCCAGTGTGAGGACACGCCCATGTACGTGGGAGCGCTGGAGCTGGACGTGCTGTTCGGTGACGTCCACTCGCTGAAGCAGAAGCGCTCCGCCGTGCGACCGGTGATCGCCGAGCTGCGGCGCCGGTTCGACGTGGCAGCGGCCGAGACCGGCGACCAGAACCTGCACCGGCGGGCCCAGCTGGGCATGGCCGCCGTGGCGGGGGACGCGGTGCACGTGCGCGAAGTCCTGGAGGCGTGCGAGCGGCTCGTCGCCGCGCGCCCGGAACTGGATCTGCTCTCCGCCAGGCACCGGATGCTGGGGCCGGATGACTAACGCCGCGTCCGCAGCGGGGCAGCCGCTTTCAGTGGGGTTCGCCGCCCGCACCGCCGAGCAAGCATTCCCAACATCGCTATATCCGAAGGAGGTGCGCCGTGGCCGATACGGCACGCGCCCGCAAGCTGGCCAAGCGCATCGCCCAGATCGTGGCTTCCGGACTTGAGCACGAGGTCAAGGACCCCCGGTTGGCGATGGTGACGATCACCGACGCCCGGGTGACGCCGGACCTGCGCGACGCCACCGTCTACTACACCGTCTTCGGCGATGACGCCGACTACGCCTCGACCGAGGCCGCGCTGAGCAGCGCCACCGGTGTGCTGCGCTCGCGGGTCGGGCAGCAGACCGGGGTGCGCTTCACCCCGACGCTGACCTTCGTCGCCGACACCCTGCCGGACAACGCGCGCCGGATGGACGAGCTGCTGGCCCGCGCGAAGGAAGCCGATGCCGAGGTCGCGCGGCTGGCCTCCGGAGCCCAGCCCGCGGGGGACGCCGATCCGTACCGCCCGGAGCACGAGGAGCCCGACACCGCGGATGACGGTGCGGACACCGGTGGTGCAGGGGCCGACCCGATTTCGGGTGCCGATCTGCGCGGTGGCTCACAGAGTGGTTGAGCGGCGGGTCCGCATGGGATCGGTTGGGTGATGGCGGCCGAGCGGCCGCCCTCGTCTGGAGGTGAACCTGTGCGCGGGCAGCCCGATACCGACCCCGCTGCGGACCCACCCGGTGGTGATCCGCAGGTCGGTCCGGAGCCGGGCGAGTTCGCCGCAGCGGCCCGGATCCTGTCCGCCGCACCCGACGTGACGCTGTTCGCGCACGTCAACCCGGATGCCGATGCGCTCGGCAGCGCGTTGGCGCTGGGGCGGGTGCTGCAGCGGCAGGGCGCGGTGGTGCGCGTGGCGTTCGGCGCGCCCGCGGAACCGGCGGAAGCGCTGCGCGCACTGGACACCGACGGGCTGCTGGTCCCGGTGCACCAGGTCCCCGCGACGCCGTCCGCGCTCGTGGTGTGCGACACCGGCAGCTTGGAACGGCTCGGCCCGCTGGCCGACCGGGTCGCCGCGACCGCTGGTGCGGGTGGTCCGGTGGTGGTCCTCGACCACCACGTGGGCAATCCCCGCTACGGCACCGTCAACATCATCGACGAGCGGGCCGAGGCGACCGCGCTGCTCGCGCTGCGGCTCGTCGACGAGCTCGGCGGTGAGCTCGACCGGCAGGTGGCGCGCTGCCTCTACGCGGGGCTGGCGACCGATACCCGCTCCTTCCGGGCCGCCGGGGTGCAGGCGTACCGGGTGGCGGCCCGGCTGCTGTCCACCGGCATCGACCCGGACGCGATCCTGCGCCCGTTGCTGGACGACCACCCGTTCACCTGGCTCGGCGTGCTGTCCGAGGTGCTCGCGGACGCGCATCTGGAACCGGATGCCGCCGCGGGCCTGGGCCTGGTGCACGCGGCCGTGCCGTGGTCGGCGATGTGCCGGGTGCGCGGGGAGGACGTGGACAGCGTCATCGACCTCCTGCGGACCACGTCGGAAGCCGAGGTGGCCGCGGTGCTCAAGGAGACCGCGCCGGGGATCTGGTCGGTCTCGCTGCGTGCGGACAGCCGGGTGGACGTGGGCCGTGCCGCGACCGCGTGCGGCGGGGGCGGGCACCGGTTGGCTTCCGGATTCACCTCCCGCGCGGAACCCGCGGTGATCCTGCGCGAGCTGCGGGCGGCGCTGGCGGAGGGCTGACCGGGAGCCTCACCCCGGCCCCCGGATCGCGCGCCGGTAGCCTTCCCGCGGTCCCGCCGGGGTTGTCTGCTGGGAGTTGCCGTGTCCGATCCTGCCGAGCGCGTCGCGCCGCGGCGTCTGCTGGGGCTGGCGGTGCCTGCCCTTGGCGTGCTGGCCGCCGAACCGCTGTACGTGCTGGTGGACACCGCGGTGGTCGGGCATCTGGGTGCCGTGCCACTGGCCGGGCTGTCCCTGGGCGGCACGCTGTTCACCCTCGTGTCCACCCAGCTGACGTTCCTCAGCTATGGCACGACGGCGCGCACCGCCCGGTTGCACGGCGCGGGGCAGCGCGCGGCGGCCGTGGCCGAGGGCGTGCAGGCGACCTGGTTGGGCCTCGGTGTCGGCGCGGTGCTGCTGGTGCTGGCCCAACTGCTGGCCGTCCCGGTGGCCGAACTGCTCGCCGGTCCGGGCCCGGTGGCCGATGCCGCGGCGTCCTGGTTGCGGGTGGCGCTGTGCGGAGCGCCGATGGTCCTGGTGACCCTGGCCGGCAACGGCTGGATGCGCGGTGTGCAGGACACGGTCCGCCCGCTGCGCTACGTGCTCGCGGGCAACGGCGTGTCCGCGGTGCTGTGCCCGGTGCTGGTCTATCCGGTCGGGTGGGGACTGGAAGGCTCCGCGGTGGCCAACCTCGTCGGCCAGTCGATCGCCGCGTCCCTGTTCATCCGGGCGCTGATCGTCGAGCGGGTCCCGCTGCGGCCCGTTCCGGCGCAGATGCGCGCCCAACTCGGGCTCGGCCGGGACCTGGTGCTGCGCACGCTGGCCTTCCAAGCGTGCTTCCTGTCCGCGACCTCGGTCGCCGCCCGGACCGGTGCGGAAACGGCGGCCGCGCACCAGGTGGTCTGGCAGCTGTGGACGTTCCTGTCCCTGGTGCTGGACTCGTTGGCGATCGCTGCGCAGTCGCTGGTCGGGGCGGCGTTGGGGGCCGGCTCGGCTCCGCGCGCGAAGAGCATCGCCCGGCAGATCACTTGGTACGGGCTGGGTTTCGGCATCCTGTTGGGAACGCTGTTCGCGGCTCTGGCCGGTGTGCTGCCCCCGCTGTTCACGGCCGATGCGGCGGTGCTGGCGGTGGTGCCCGCGGCGTGGTGGTTCTTCGTCGGGCTGCAGCCGGTGGCCGGGGTCGTTTTCGCGCTGGACGGCGTCTTCCTCGGCGCCGGGGACGCCGCCTACCTGCGCACGGCCACGATCCTGAGCGCGGTGATCGGCTACCTGCCGATGATCTGGCTGTCGCTGGCGTTCGGCTGGGGGCTCATGGGGATCTGGACCGGGCTGTCGCTGTTCATGGTGCTCCGGCTGGTCACCTTGCTGCTCCGGGCCCGGTCGGGGAAGTGGGCGCGGGTGGGTGCCGTCCGGGCCGGGAGCTGATCCGGGCTCCCCGGCCGCCGGCGAGCGGAGCGCGTCGAGGATGATGGGCAGCCGTGTCCGAACGCGCCCGCACTCCCGCCACCGCTGTCGACCCCGGTCTGCTGATCGTGGACAAGCCCGCCGGGATGACCTCGCACGATGTCGTCTCCCGGGTGCGGCGGATTATGGGCACCCGGCGCGTCGGCCATGCGGGCACCCTGGACCCGATGGCCACCGGAGTGCTGGTGCTGGGGCTGGAACGGGCCACCAAGCTGCTCGGGCACCTGGCTCTGGACACCAAGGCGTACCTGGCCACGATCCGGCTCGGTGCCTCGACCACGACCGACGACGCCGAGGGCGAGGTCCTCGCCGAGGCGGACGGCAGCGCAGTCGGCGAGGAGGCGGTGCGCGCCGGGATCGCCGAGCTGACCGGGGACATCCAGCAGGTGCCGAGCGCGGTGAGCGCGGTCAAGGTCGACGGGCGCCGCGCCTACGAGCTGGCCCGCGCGGGTGAGCAGGTGGAACTGGCGGCCCGCCCGGTCTCGGTGACCCGGTTCGACCTGCTCGCGCTGCGCCGCTGCGCGAGCAGCACGGAGCTGGACGTGCTGGTGGAGTGCTCCTCGGGCACGTACGTGCGTGCGCTGGCCCGCGACCTCGGCGCCGCGCTGGGTGTCGGCGGGCACCTGGGCGAGCTGCGCCGGACCCGGGTCGGCCCGTTCGGGCTGGCCACCGCCCGCACGCTGGACCACCTGGCGGACGAGCCCGGGCTGTCCCTGGACATCGATCGGGCCGTCGAGGCGGCTTTCCCGCGGCGCGACGTCGACGAGCGCACCGCGCGGGCGCTGTCGCACGGCCAGCAGGTCACCGCCGCCGGGGTGGACGGCACCTACGGGATGTTCGACCCGCGCGGCCGGGCGGTGGCACTGGTGCAGGATCGGGGTCGCGCGGCCAAGCCGGTGCTGGTGATCGTCCCCGCGGGATGACCCGCGGTCGCCGATTCCGGACGGTGCGGTGGAGCCCGCGGGCGGAGCAGTAGGCTTGCCAGCCGTGCAGCGTTGGCGCGGTTTGGAACAGCTCCCCGGTGACTGGGGCCGGTGCGTGGTCACCATCGGCGTGTTCGACGGGGTGCATCGAGGGCATCAGCAGCTCATCGCGCACGCCGTGCAGCGAGCCCGCAAGCGGGACCTGCCGTGCGTGCTGGTCACCTTCGACCCGCATCCGTCCGAGGTCGTGCGCCCGGGCAGCCATCCGGCGCAGCTGACCACGCTGCGCCGCAGGGCCGAACTGGCCGAGCAGCTCGGGGTGGATGTGTTCTGCGTCGTGCCGTTCACGCGCGAGCTGTCCCGGGTCCCCCCGGAGGAGTTCGTGCACTCGATCCTGGTGGAGCGGCTGCACGCGGCCGAGATCGTGGTCGGCGAGAACTTCACCTTCGGGCACAAGGCGGCCGGCGACATCGGGCTGCTGGCCGAGCTGGGCGAGCGGTTCGGGTTCGAGGTGGCCTCCGATGCGCTGGTCGCCGGTCCGGTGCGCCGCGGCGACGAGGCGGACGATCCCGCGGTGACCTTCTCGTCGACCTACATCCGGGCCTGCATCGATGCCGGGGACGTGGTCGCGGCGGCATCCGCGCTGGGGCGCAGCCACCGGTTGGAGGGCATCGTGGTCCGCGGGGCGGGCCGCGGCGGGGCCGAGCTGGGTTTCCCCACGGCCAACCTGTCCACACCGCCGCACGCCGCCATCCCGGCCGACGGGGTGTACGCGTGCTGGTTCACCCATCGCCGCCGGGGGTCGGCCGAGCAGGGGCGGACGCTGGCCGCCGCGGTGTCGGTGGGCAGCAATCCCACGTTCTCCGGGACCGAGCGCACGGTGGAGTCCTACGTGCTGGACGTGGACACCGACTTCTACGGCGAGCACGTGGATCTCGACTTCGTGGCCAGGCTCCGGTCCATGGAGCGCTTCGACGGGGTCGACGCGCTGATCGCGCAGATGAACGAGGACGTCGTCGAGACCCGGCGCGTGCTCGGCACGCCGCGGTGAGACCGGCCGGACCCCGCACCGGCAGGGTCGTGCGTGGGGCGTGCTGGGGCAGATCGGCGAACCCGGCACCGCGTGTGCCGTGACGTGGCAGGATTCGGGGCGCGGCGCCGTGCTCGGACGCGGTTCCCGGTGGAGGGCGCCCGGACTCCGGCGCCGGTTCCCCGGCACGTGTCGCAGGTATCGGGGTCGCGGCATCGGGGTCGCGTCGCGCGGCGCGGGACGTCCGAGCTCGCGCAGACCCCCGGGGCCGCCGCGCGGCACGTTCGACGAGAGCGGCATATCGACAACAGCGGGACATCCGACAACACTGGGGAGCGAAGTTGGCGGAGGGCAGGACCGTCCAGCGGAACCTGGCGTTACAGCGCCAGTGGTACGGCGAGCCGCTCGGCGACCGGGTGCGGCGCCTGGTCGTGGCATTCCGGATCTCGCAGGCCCAGTTGGCCGAGGTGCTGGGCATCAGCGCGCCCATGCTGAGCCAGGTGATGAGCGGGCGCCGGGCCAAGATCGGGAATCCCTCGGTGCTGGCCCGCCTGGTCATCCTGGAGCGCAAGGTGCTGATCCCGGGAGTGGCGGCTGGGGAGGCCGAGGCGATCGACCAAGCGCTGGAGGACGTGCGGAACTCGCGGCCGTCGCTGGGCAGGGACAACCTGCCGGTCGCGGCGGCCAACGGGGAGGAAGTCTGCTGGCCGGTGCTGCGCGAGCTGGCGCGGCCCAGTGAGCTGGAGTCGGCCGCCGAACTGCTGGAGGCGGGGCACCCGGGCCTGGCCGGCCTGCTCCGCCGGGCGGCCAACGGCGACGGGTAGCGACGGGAGGCGAACCGTGCGGTTGTTCACCGCGCTGTGGCCGTCCGCGGAGGCGGTCGACGACCTGGTGGCGGCGCTGGCCGCGCTCGACGAGCACCGGGTCGCCGCGGCCACGGCAGGGCTGCGCACGTTCCGCTTCGTGCCGTCCGCGCGCTGGCATCTGACGCTGTGCTTCCACGGCGACGATGCCGATGAGCACGACCTCGCCGAGCGGCTGGAGGCCGGGGCTGCCCGCGCGGCGGCGTACCCGCCCGCGCTGCGGGTGGCCGGGGCCGGAGTGTTCCGCGGTGTCCTCTGGGCGGGGGTGCGGCCGGCCGGCGCCGAGGACGGGCGGGCCCTGCGCGAGCTGGTGCGGGCCGCCGGCGGCGATCCGGAGGCGCACCGGGCGCACCTGACCGTCGCGCGCTGGGCGGCCGGGCGGGCCGACCGCGCAGCGTTGACCGGTCTGCTGGACGGCTACGCCGGTCCCTGGTGGACCGCGGACGAACTCGCCCTGGTGCGCAGCGAGCAGCGCGCGGGCGGTCGCGAGTACCGCACGGTGCACCGCGTGCCGGTGACCCGCGGACGCTCGGGGTGAATCCGGGGCGTTGGTCCCCCTGCTATCCTGAACGGTGGATCCGGCTGCAGTCCGTGGTGGCCGGGATCCGCGGTGGCTCGACCGTTCGCCCGCGCGGCAGATCCGTTCCGCCCTCGGGGCGAGACGTGTGCGTCGCAGCTCGTACGTAGCAGTGCTGGCGGTCCGCGTCGGCCACCGGTCGTGACCCGTGGTCGAGCCGAACGGTACTCACCGGGAGCCGCCGCTGGTCGGCGCTTCGGGGAGCCCACCGGCCCGACGAGGGCGGATGTGGCCCGACGGGTGCAAGTGGCACGGGACAATCAACAAGGGGAGTCAGCTCGTGGCTTTGTCCACTGCGGAGAAGAAGCAGATCCTGGCCGAGTACGGCCTCAAGGACGGCGACACGGGTTCGCCGGAGGCGCAGGTTGCGCTGCTGACCAAGCGGATCGTCGGGTTGACCGAGCACCTGAAGCAGCACAAGCACGACCACCACTCGCGTCGTGGTCTGCTGCTGATGGTCGGTCGGCGCCGCCGTCTGCTCAACTACCTGATCAAGGTGGACATCGCGCGGTACCGTTCGCTGATCCAGCGGCTCGGTCTGCGTCGTTGACGAACACCGGAGGGGAGCGGTCGTCGGCCGCTCCCCTCGGTGCGTGAAGCACCGGACGGCGCTGCGGCGCCGCCGTACGAACAACAGAGCGCCCACGGTGGCCGGGAAACCAGTCGTCCGCCGGTCCTCGGTAGTGGCTCCCGGGCACGTCCTCGACGCGCCCGAGGGCTTCGATCGATGGCCGGCCTCGTCGGACCCCGTTTCCGCGCCCGTGGGACTCGCCGGAACGAGGAGTAGATCTTGACCGAACCCCAGTCGATCGACGAGGGCGTGTACGAAGCCACTGCCGTGCTGGACAACGGCGCGTTCGGCACGCGCACCGTCCGCTTCGAGACGGGCAGGCTGGCGAAGCAGGCCGCGGGCAGCGTCGCCGCCTACCTGGACGACGAGACGATGCTGCTGTCGGCCACCACGGCGTCCAAGCAGCCGAAGGAGAACTTCGACTTCTTCCCGCTGACCGTCGACGTCGAGGAGCGGATGTACGCGGCCGGGCGCATCCCGGGCTCGTTCTTCCGCCGGGAGGGGCGCCCCTCCACCGACGCGATCCTGACCTGCCGGCTCATCGACCGGCCGCTGCGCCCGACCTTCGTGGACAACCTGCGCAACGAGGTCCAGGTCGTGGTCACGGTGATGAGCCTGCGCCCGAACGACCTGTACGACGTGCTGGCGATCAACGCCGCGTCGGCCTCCACCCAGCTGTCCGGCCTGCCGTTCTCCGGCCCGATCGGCGGCACCCGGATGGCCCTGATCGACGGCCAGTGGGTCGCCTTCCCGTCGCACGACCAGCTGGAGCGGGCCGTGTTCAACATGGTCGTCGCCGGCCGCATCGTGGGCGACGACGTGGCGATCATGATGGTCGAGGCCGAGGCCACCGAGAACACCACCGAGCTGCTGGCCGAGGGCGTGCAGGCGCCGACCGAAGAGGTCGTCGCCGAGGGCCTGGAGGCCGCCAAGCCGTTCATCCGCACCTTGTGCGAGGCCCAGCAGCAGCTGGCGCAGGCGGGCGGCAAGTCCACCGAGGACTACCCGGTGTTCCCGGCCTACGCCGAGGACATCTACACCGCGGTCGAGCAGGCCGGTGCCGGTGAGCTGGCCGAGGCGCTCAAGATCAGCGGCAAGCAGGAGCGCGAGGACCGGCTCGACGAGGTCAAGGCCCAGGTGCTGGACAAGGTCGGCGTCGAGGAAGGCCAGCAGTTCGCGGGCCGGGAGAAGGAGGTCGGCGCCGCGTTCAAGGCGCTGACCAAGAAGCAGGTGCGCCAGCGCATCATCCGCGACCAGGTGCGCATCGACGGCCGCGGCCTCACCGACATCCGCAGCCTGTCCGCCGAGGTGGGCGTGATCCCGCGGGCGCACGGTTCGGCCCTGTTCGAGCGCGGCGAGACCCAGATCATGGGTGTGTCCACGCTGAACATGCTGCGGTTGGAGCAGACCATCGACTCGTTGTCCCCGGAGACGACGAAGCGGTACATGCACCACTACAACTTCCCGCCGTTCTCCACCGGGGAGACCGGCCGGGTGGGCAGCCCGAAGCGCCGGGAGATCGGGCACGGTGCGCTGGCCGAGCGGGCGCTGCTGCCGGTGCTGCCGTCCCGGGACGACTTCCCGTACGCGCTGCGGCAGGTGTCCGAGGCGCTGGGCTCCAACGGGTCGACCTCGATGGGCTCGGTCTGCGCTTCGACGCTGTCCCTGTTCAACGCCGGTGTCCCGCTCAAGGCCCCGGTCGCGGGCATCGCGATGGGCCTGGTCTCCGACGAGGTCGACGGCCAGACCCAGTACGTGGCGCTGACCGACATCCTCGGCGCGGAGGACGCCTTCGGTGACATGGACTTCAAGGTGGCGGGCACCTCGGAGTTCGTCACCGCCCTGCAGCTGGACACCAAGCTGGACGGCATCCCGTCCGAGGTGCTGGCGCAGGCCCTGGGCCAGGCGCGGGACGCGCGGCTGACCATCCTGGACGTGATGGCCGAGGCCATCGGCTCGCCGGACGAGATGAGCCCGCACGCGCCGCGGGTGACCGCGCTCAACATCCCGGTGGACAAGATCGGCGAGGTCATCGGGCCCAAGGGCAAGATGATCAACACGATCACCGAGGAGACCGGCGCCGAGATCACCATCGAGGACGACGGCACGATCTACGTCGGTGCCGCCGACGGTCCGTCCGCGGACGCCGCGATCGACAAGATCAACGCCATCGCCAACCCGCAGCTGCCCAAGGTCGGCGAGCGCTTCCTGGGCACGGTCGTCAAGACGGCCGCGTTCGGCGCGTTCGTCTCGCTGCTGCCGGGCAAGGACGGCCTGGTGCACATCTCCAAGCTGGGCAACGGCAAGCGCATCGGCAAGGTCGAGGACGTGGTCAACGTCGGCGACAAGCTGCGCGTGGAGATCGCCGACATCGACAGCCGCGGCAAGATCAGCCTGGTGCTGGTCGACGAGGAAGGCGCCGAGGGCGCCGAGGGCGGCGAGGAATCCGCGGAGGCCGCCGAGGCGGACACCGCCGAGGAGTGATCCGCTGAGCAGTCCCGACGCGGCCCGTCCCGGATCGTCCGGGGCGGGCCGCGCTGCTGTGCGTGGCGGGAGCCGGTCGCGGGGCGCCGCGGCCGGCCGGGCGCGGGTCGTATCGTTGTGCCGGGCGACCCGCCCGCACCTGATCGGCGACACACGGCTGGGGACATGAGGCAGCAGACGCGCTCGGCACACCTGCAACGGCCGGGGACCACCCGGACGCTGGCCAAGGGCGGTGACGGTGCCGACGTCCGGCGCACCGTGCTCCCGGGCGGGTTGCGCGTGGTCACCGAGCCGGTTCCGGGTGTCCGGTCGGCGTCGGTGGGCATCTGGGTCGGCGTCGGATCCCGGGACGAGCGGCCGCCGCAAGCCGGGGCGGCGCACTACCTGGAGCACCTGCTGTTCAAGGGCACCGCCCGGCGCAGCGCGATGGACATCGCGCAGGAGGTCGACGCGGTCGGCGGGGAGCTCAACGCGTTCACCGCCAAGGAGCACACCTGCTACTACGCGCACGTGCTCGACGAAGACCTGCCGCTGGCGGTGGACCTGCTCTGCGATGTGGTGTTCGACGCGGTCAACGCCGCATCCGATGTCGAGGTCGAGCGGGGCGTGGTGCTCGAAGAGATCGCGATGCGCGACGACGATCCCGAGGACCTGCTCTACGAATCGTTCACCTCGGCGGTGCTCGGTGAGCACCCGCTCGGCCGGTCCGTGCTGGGCACCGAGGAGTCGATCAGCGCGATGACCCGCGCGCGGGTGCACGGCTTCTACCGCCGCTCGTACACGATGCCGCGGATGGTGCTGGCCGCGTCCGGCAACGTCGAGCACGCGGCGGTGGTGCGCCGGGTGCGCAAGGCGCTGGGTGAGCGGCTGAGCGGGGACATCAGTCCGACGCCTCCGCGCGGCGGCCGCACCCGCCTGCCCCGCCAGCAGCCGCTGGTGCTGCACCCGGACGACACCGAGCAGGCGCACCTGCTGCTGGGCTGCCGGGCGCCGGACCGGTACGACGAGCGCCGCTTCGCGCTGGGTGTGCTCAACGCCGCTCTGGGCGGCGGGATGAGCTCGCGGCTGTTCCAGGAGGTCCGCGAGCGCCGCGGACTGGCCTACTCGGTGTATTCGGGCACCAGCGCTTACGCGGACGCCGGGACGTTCTCGGTGTACGCGGGCAGCACGACGGACCGGATCGGTGAGGTCGGTGCCGTGATCCGGCAGGTGCTGGCCGAGGTCGCCGCCGAAGGTCTCGCCGACCAGGAGGTCGAGCGCGGCAAGGCCCAGTTGCGCGGAGCTCTCGTGCTGGGACTGGAGGACAGCGCCGCCCGAATGAGCCGCATCGGCAAGGTCGAGCTCAACTACGGGCGGCACTTCAGCGTGGAGCAAACCCTGCAGCGCATCGACGAGGTCACCGCGGACGGCGTCGCCGAGGTCGCGGCCGATCTGCTGCGCCGGCCGCTGACCACCGCGGTCGTCGGCCCGTTCGAGCACGCGGCCGAACTCCCGGACGGCGTCCTGCCGTGACCCGGGCCCGCGCAGGCCGGGCGCGCGGTGCGGCGCATAGACTCCGAGATGCGTTGTCGTCGCGTGGAGAGGTCGTCGTCAGGTGAGTTCACCATCCGCAAACCCGGTCGGGGTCGGTGTGCTGGGTGCACGCGGCCGGATGGGTGCCGAGGCGGTGCGCGCCGTCGACGAGGCCCCGGACCTGGAGCTGGTCGCCGCCGTCACTCGCGAGGACGGCCTCGACGGTCTGCTCGACGCGGGCGCCCGGGTGGCGGTGGAGCTCACGCATCCCGACTCGGCGATGGACAACATCCGGTTCTGCGTGCAGCACGGCATCCACGTCGTCGTGGGCACCAGCGGGCTCGGCCCGGCCGAGCACGACGCGATCCGGGCGCTGCTGGCCGAACACCCGGGCGTGGGCGTGCTGATCGCGCCGAACTTCGGGATCGGCGCGGTGCTGTCCATGAAGTTCGCCGAGATCGCGGCGCGCTACTTCGACTCCGCGGAGATCGTGGAGCTGCACCACCCGCGCAAGGCCGATGCGCCGTCCGGGACCGCCGCGCGCACCGCGCAGGTCATCGGGCAGGCGCGGGCGGACGCGGGTTTGGACGACATGCCGGATGCGACCACCAAGGAGCTGGACGGTGCGCGCGGGGCCGATGTGGACGGTGTGCACGTCCATTCGGTGCGGATGGCCGGTCTGGTCGCGCACCAGGAGGTGCTGTTCGGCGCCGACGGGGAGTCGCTGACGATCCGGCACGATTCCTACGATCGCCGCTCGTTCATGCCGGGTGTGCTGCTGGCGGTGCGCGAGGTGGGGTCCCGCCCCGGCCTGACGGTGGGCCTCGACGAGCTCATGGGCCTGTGACCGCCGTGCGGAGCGCATCGCGGCACGTCGGGGGGTGCTGAGCCGTGGCGAAGGACAACCGGGGTCGCAGGCTGCTCAACGCCCGCACGTCGTCGTTCGTGGTGGCGCTGGCGCTGCTGGTCTACCTGGTGTTGATGGGCGAGCGGGCGATCACCATGATCGCCAGCGGGCAGCCGGTGTTCGTGCTGCTCGGGCTGGCCATCTTCGTGCTGCCGGTGCTCGGCGGCGTGCTGGTCGCCGACCAGCTGCGGTTCGGGGCGAACACCGAGCGCCTCGCGCGCAGGCTGCACGACGAGGACGCGCTGCCCGACGTCTCGCACCTGCCCACGTTGCCGTCCGGCCGGGTGCGGCGGGACGCCGCCGACGAGTGGTTCGCGTCCTGCCAGGCCGCGGTGGAGGCCGATCCGGACGACTGGCGCCCGTGGTTCGCGCTGGCCCAGGCCTACGACCTTGCCGGGGACCGCAACCGGGGCCGCAAGACCATGCGGCACGCCATCGACCTCGAACGGCGGGAGACGTCGACCGGGCCTGAGCAGCACTGACCGGCGTCAGAGCAGCGGACCCATCGCAGCCGGGGCCGCGGCCAGCGCGCCGAACCGCGCGAATCGTCCCGCGAACCCGGTGACCAGGAACAGCGTGATCGGCACCTTCGCCCAGCCGGCCACCATCGCCATTGCGGCGAACGGCGGCAGGCTGGCCAGCGCGCTGATCAGCAGCACTCCGCCGGTCCACACCGGACGCCGCCGGCAGCGGGTGCGGAACGACTCCAGCCTGCTGCGCCAGGTGCCCTCGTGCGGCGCGCGACCGCGGCGGGTCAGCAGCGCGGGCAGCCGGATCGCTCCACGGGCGGCGCCGTAGTGCAGCAGCTTGCCCGCGATCTGCCCGGCGGCGATGACCAGCGCCAGGATCCACCAGGGCACATCGGTCCCGTGCAGCACCACGCCGAGCGTGAACAGTTCGATGCTGATCAGCGGGAGCACGGCCGAGCACATCGCGACGCCGAACGTCGCGGACAGCAGACCGAGCACGGCGAGCAACGCGACCCCCCGGGGAAAGGTGGGTGCACCCGGCGCAGCGGCGCGGGAGTTCCGGCAGGTCAGCCCGCCGCGGCCGTGGTCAGATGCAGGTCCAAGCTGCCGGACAGCCTCAGTTCGCGCAACGGGATCCCTCCCGCGTCCAGGGTGCGCACCGTGCCGTCCGGGTCCCAGCCCGCGTGCCGGAAGAACGCGGTCGAGGCCGCGTCGGCTTCCGGGACCCAGGTGATTCCGCGCGCGGCACCGCGCAGGGTCGCCTGCTGGGCGGCGGCGGCGAGCAACCGGCCACCGTGCCCGCGCCTGCCCCAGCGGGGTTCCACGAGAAGCGTGCTGACCAGCACCGTGTCCGCCAGGTCGTCCGGGATCGCGCCGTCGGCGGCGGCCGCTTCGGGTTCCGGGGCGGGGCCGCTCGCGCAGAACCCGACCGGGACACCGCCCTCGGTCGCCAGCAGCACGGCGGCCGGTCCGTCGACCAGCGTCTGCCGCCAAGCGTTGCGCGCGGTGTCCGGATCCAGCCCGTCCAGCACGTCCGGGTGCAGCAGTTCCCGGTAGGCGGTGCGCCAGGTGCTGACCTGGATGCGCGTGATCTCGTCGGCGTCGGCGGGTCCTGCGGTGCGCACATCGGCATCGGCCATGCCCCAACCTAACGCGCGCTGCCGCGCCGGGTCAGGCACGCCGGGTGATCGCGCGGGCGCGGACCGCGCTGTCGGGGTCCGCTGGCACGATGTGCCCGTGCAGACCATGAGCGCCGACCGGGCCAGGCGCATCGCGCTGGCCGCGCAGGGGTTCGCCGATCCGCGGCCGCGCGGTGCCCCGACCCGCACCCACCTGCGCCGGGTGCTGTCCCGCACGAAACTGCTGCAACTGGACTCGGTGAACGTGGCGGTGCGCGCGCACTACATGCCGGTGTTCAGCCGGATCGGGCCGTACGCCGCCGAACTCCTCGACGACGCCGCCTGGTCGCACGGCCCGCGGCGGCCGCGGTTGCTCGCCGAGTACTGGGCGCACGAGGCGTCGCTGCTGCCGGTGCAGGACTGGCCGCTGCTGCGCTGGCGGATGCGCGAGCACGGCGGATCGTGGCGCAGGCACGCCCGCGAACTGCTGGACCGCGCCCCGCAACTGGTGGAGGACGTGCTGGCCGGGGTCAAGGGGCTCGGGCCGGTGGGCGCAGGCACGTTGGAGCGCGAGCTCGGCGGCGGGCGTCGGCGCGGCAGCGGTCCGTGGTGGAACCGCACGGACACCAAGCGCGCCTGCGAGCTGCTGTTCGCCACCGGGCACCTGACCACCGGCGCGCGGCGCGGCTTCGAGCGGCTCTACGAGCTGCCGGAGCGGGTGTTGCCCGCGTCGGTGCTGGGCTCCGAACCGGACGAGGAGGTCGCGATCCGCGAGTTGGTGGAGCGGTCGGCGCAGGCGCTGGGCGTGGCCACCGAACCCGATCTGCGCGACTACTACCGGCTGGATCCGCAGCGTTCGCGCCGCGCGGTGACCGAGCTGGTCGAGGCCGGTGCGCTCGAACCGGTCGCGGTGCGTGGCTGGGACCGCACCGCGTACCGGCACACCGCGGCCCGCGCGCCGCGCGAGATCACCGGACGGGCGCTGCTGTGCCCGTTCGACCCGCTCATCTGGGAGCGGCAGCGCGCCGAGCGTGTGTTCGGGTTCCGCTACCGCATCGAGATCTACGTCCCGCAAGCCAGTCGGCGCTACGGGTACTACGTGTTCCCGTTCCTGCTCGACGGCCGGTTGGTGGCGCGGGTGGACCTGAAGGCCGACCGCGCGGCCGGGGTGCTCCGGGTGCCGGGTGCGTTCGCCGAGCCGGGCACCGACCGGGCCGAGGTGGTCGTCGAGCTGGTGGCGGCGCTGCGCGAGATGGCGGAGTGGCTGGGACTGGACGACGTCGTGGTGGGCGAGCGCGGGGATCTTGCCGGGGCGCTCGTCCCCGCGTTGCGCTGATCCCCCGCCGCTCGGCCGTCAGGTCGCCGAGGTGAGCACGACGTCGCCGGTGCCGCTGCGGCCGTAGATCCGGAGCCCGGCCTGGTCGTCGGGCGGCTGGTCGGTGACGTCCAGATCGCTGCGCGCCGCGCCGGTGGACGAGGACAGGTCGACCTCGGCCAGCGCGCCTCGGCGGATCGCGGCGTGAACCTCGCCGGAACCGGTGATCAGCTCCACCTGACCGGTGGCCGCGTCCGAGACGGTCACGTCGCCGCCACCGGAGCGCACCAGGACGTCCGCGCGCACCGAGCCCAGCCAGACGTCCCCGCTGCCGGTGGCCACGGTCGAGGCGGCGGCCAGCTCGCCGATCTCGATGTCCCCGTTGCCGCTGCGGGCGTGCACGCCGCCCGCCATGTCACCGAGGCGCAGCTGCCCGGCGCCGGACCGCACGGTGGCGCGATCTTCGGCGCGCTCGACGGCGACCGTGCCGGAGCCGGACTGCACGCTGATCCGCCCGGCGCGACCGGTCACCGCGACCTCTCCGGAGCTGGTGTGGATGCTCACGCTGGACGACTCCGGGGCCGTCACGCGCACCGCGAGCGGGACGCCGCGCAGCGGGGCGGTGCCGGGGGTGCGCACCGCCAGCCGGTTGCCGGTCAGGTCGATGCGGGTGCGCCGGACGGCCTCGGCGACCGGCTCCCGCGGCGTGCGCAGCCGCTCGGCGTCCAGACCGGCCCGCGCGCCCGCTTCGCCGAACTGCTCGCCGACCCAGTTCAGCAGGCCGGCGATCCCGCCGCGCAGGTCTAGGCCGGTGGCCGCCGGGTCGTGCCGCACCTCGACGTGCACGAGCTCGGTGGGCACCAGCTCCACCTCGATGGGGCCGAGACCGTTGTTGACGTCGACGCCGATCGGGCCGGTGACCTCGAAGTCCTGGGTGCGCACCAGGTCGGCCGGATCATCGCGTCCCGCGCGCGACTTCCTGCGCCGGGTGTCCTCGGGTTCCTCGCCCGGGATCCGTTCCGTGCTCATCGCCGTGGCCTTTCGCCTGATCAGGGCCGTTCGCCGACGGCCGGTGCGACTGCTGCCGAGTGGTCAGGGGCGGACCCAGCCGCGGATGCGGTCACCCCGGCTTCCCGGCGGTCCGGACGGCGCCCCCGAGCCGGTCCCGCTCTGGTTCGGTCCGCGTGCGGCGCCGCCGCGCAGCGCCGTCTGGACTGCTTGGGCGACCCAGGTGTTCAGCGAGACGCCCTGGGTGGATGCGGCCTGCTCGGCCTGGCCCTTGATCTCGTCGAGCAGCCGCAGCGTGATGCGGCTGATATCGCCGCTGTCCAGGTTCGGCGGAGGCGGCAGCGGTTCTTCGTGCTCGGTCGCCGGGGAGTCCGGACCACCGCTGACCACCACACGCACATCGCGGCCGTCCAGCCGGACGTCGACCACCTGGCCGTCCAGCTGGGTGGTGACTTCCGCGGCGAGGTCGGACAGCGCGTTCATCACCGCCAACCGCGCGGCCGGTTCCAGGGCCGCGGACAGCACTGCGGCGGTGTGCCTGGTCTGCTCATCGCCGGCGGAGGCCGCCGAACTCAGATCCGCGCGCAGCTGGTCGAGGTACGGGCTCAAATCCATGACATCAGAATGGCACCAGGTATGACGTCGTGCAACCGGCTTCCTGGTGTCATCCGGTGCCGCGGCCGGATCGTCGGTGCGGGCGGTTACGCTCGGCGGGCAACAGGGGAGTCCAGCGCCCGCCCGCGCCACCGCACACCGCTTCCGCCGCTCGGCGGGGCCGCGAGGCCGGCCGGCGGGATGGCAGGCGTTCGAATGCAGGAGATCCAGGAAGGGGCCCGCCCGTCGTGACCGAGATCGTGCGGCCGAAGGTGCAGTTGATCGGCAAGACCGAGTTCTTCCCGCCGGAAGACATCGAGTGGTCGACCGATGCGGACGGCGGTCAGGCGCTGGCCGAGTTCGCGGGGCGGGCCTGCTACCAGTCGTGGAGCAAGCCGAACCCGGCAACCGCGACCAATTCCGGTTATTTGCAGCACATCCTGGAAGTCGGGCACCTGTCGGTGCTCGAACACGGGACCGTGACGTTCTACCTGACCGGGATGTCCCGCTCGCTGACCCACGAGCTGATCCGGCACCGGCACTTCTCCTACTCGCAGCTGTCCCAGCGCTACGTGCCCGAGCGCGACGCGGCGATGGTCGAGCCGGACGTGATCGCCGAGGACCCGGAGTTGCACGCGAAGTTCACCGCGGCGACCGAGGCAAGCGTGGCCGCCTACACCGATCTGCTCGCGGCGCTGCAGGAGAAGTTCGCAGACGAACCGAAGGCCACGCTGCGCCGCAAGCAGGCCCGGCAGGCGGCGCGTTCGGTGCTGCCCAATGCCACCGAGACCAGGATCGTGGTCACCGGGAACTACCGGGCGTGGCGGCACTTCATCGCGATGCGCGCTTCGGAGCACGCGGACGTGGAGATCCGCTGGCTGGCCGTCGAGTGCTTGCGGCACCTGCAGAAGGCCGTGCCGAACGTGTTCGGCGACTTCGAGATCACCGCGCTCAAGGACGGTTCCGAGGTCGCGTCCAGCCCGTTCGTCGCGGAGGGCTGAGCGCCGCGCCCCGGCGGATCCGCATCGCCCGGATCGTGCCGATCGTGCCGTGATCATCTGATTGGATGAAGATCGACGCGACGCGGTCGCGGTCGGTCGGCGCACGGGAGGAACGAGCGGTGCAGGAAAGCGGTCCGGAGCCCGGCACCGGGCAGCAGCGGCTGGTGGGTGGCCGGTACCGGCTCCTCGACGAGCTGGGACGCGGCGGGATGGGCGTCGTCTGGCGGGCCCGCGACGAGGTCATCGGACGTGACGTCGCGCTCAAGGAGCTGCACCCGCCGGAGACGCGCGATCCGGAGGCGCGGGCCGTGTCCGAGGAGCGCGTGCTGCGCGAGGTGCGCACCGCGGGCCGGCTCAGCGATCCGGGCGTGGTCACCGTGCACGACGTGCTCACCGGGGACGGCCCCACCTGCATCGTGATGGAGCTGGTGCGGGCGCCCACGCTCGCCGAGCTCGTGGAGCGGGACGGCCCGCTGCCTGCGGCGCAGGTCGGGGCGCTCGCCGAGCAGCTGCTGTCCGCGCTGGACGCGGCGCACCGCGCCGGCGTGGTGCACCGGGACGTCAAGCCCAGCAACATCATGGTGTGCGGTGACCGGGTCAAGCTGGCCGATTTCGGCATCGCGCAGGACCGGGAGGATCCGCGGCTGACCAGCAGCGGAATCCTCGTCGGGTCCGCGTCGTTCATCGCCCCGGAGCGGATCCGCGGTGCCGATGCCGCGCCGGCGAGCGATCTGTGGTCGCTGGGCGCGGTGCTGTTCTTCGCGCTGGAGGGCTGGATGCCCTACGAGCGCCCGACCACCGCCGCCACGCTGCACGCCGTGCTCACCGAGGCGCCCCGGCTTTCCGCGCCGCACGGCGCGCTCGGCGCGGTGATCATCGGTTTGCTGGTGCCGGATCCGGACGCCCGGCTGACCGCCGAACGAGTGCGCGCGCTGCTGGCGGGGACGGCGGGATCCGGTGCCGAGGAACCTGCGCACTCGGTTCCCGGCCGCGTCCCGGGCGGGACGAGCCGGCTGCCCGACCCCACCCGGGTGCGCGTGCCGGTGCGCATCCGGTCGCGCGGCCGGCTGATCGGTGCTGCGGCGCTGGTCGGTGCGCTGCTGCTGGGCACCGCGTTCGCGCTCGGCCGGGTCAGCGCTGCACCGGACGGCGGTCCGGAGGCGATGGACCCGGTGCTGTTCTACGGCGAGGAATCCGAATTGCCGGCCTTCGAGCTGGAGGCCGGGCAGTGCGGTTCCGGTGAGGTCGCGGCCGGGGCGGAGCTGACCGCCGACGCCGAGGCCGACTGCGCGGAGTCGCACGACTTCGAGGTGTTCACCTCCGGGTCCCCGTTCGGCGACGACGACGTCGGCTACCCCGGCGCCGAGGTCCTGGCGGACTACGGCGCGGCCTTCTGCGCCAGCCATTTCGAGTCGGACCAGATCGTGTTCCCCGGCCGGGACGAAACGCTGCGGTTCGCCGCGCTGGTCCCGGACGAGCAGCGCTGGGACCTCAAGCGCGGGCACGCCGGGTCGATCGACTTCACCACCGACGACGAGGGGTCGCAGCAGGTGCACTGCGTGCTCTACGCGGCTGACGGCAGCCGGTTGCGCACGCCGGCCACCGCGTGATCACCCGCGGCGATCGGATCGCCCGGTGGCTAGAGTGGGCCCATGGGTGTGGCCAGTGATGAACGTCGGCAATTGAGCGATCTCTTCGAGCGCGTCGGTCCCGATGCCCCGACGCTGTGCGCGGGGTGGACGACCAAGGACCTCGCGGTGCACCTGGTGGTGCGCGAGCGCCGCCCGGATGCGATGGCCGGTCAGTTCGTGAAGGCGCTCGCCGATCGGGGCGAGCGGGTGGAGAACGAGGTGCGCGGGAAGTCCTGGGCGGAACTGGTGGACGAGGTCCGGCAGGGGCCGCAGAAGTGGAACCCGCTGTCGTTCGGCGCCGTGGACGAGACGGTCAACGCCGCCGAGTTCTACGTGCACCACGAGGACGTACGGCGCGCGGAACCGGACTGGCAGCCGCGCCCGACCGACGCGGACCGGGAAGAGGGGCTGTGGAAGTCGCTGACCCGGATGGCGAAAGTGTTCTACGGCCGCAGTCCGGTGGGCGTGGTGCTGCGGCGCCCGGACGGCACGGAGCTGCAGGCCAAGCGCGGTCCGCGTACGGTCCGCATCGTCGGTGAGCCCAGCGAGCTCGTGTTGCACGCCTTCTCCCGCCCGGCCCGGGTGGAGTTCGAGGGCAACGACGCGGACGTGGTGGCGATGCAGGACCTGCGCCGGACCTTCTAGCGGCTGTTCTCCGACGGGTTCGCTCGGCGGTGCGGGCCGCGCGCCCCGCCGCGGGGCGGGCCGCCGCCGAAGCGAGCCGCGGGGCCGGTGCGCGAAATCGGCCCGCCCGCGGTGCCGGGTGCGCGGAAATCCGCCGGGCGCGTGCCGGGTGCGGCGGCAGTTTTCCGAAGGCGTCTCGCGTTCGCCGATCCGGTCGCGTTGACCTGGGCGGTCGTTAGGTAACGTCATGGCCATGACCACCTGTCCGACCGCCAGTCCCGGCCGCCCGTTCGGCCGTGTGCTCACCGCCATGGTCACCCCGTTCGACCAGGACGGGAACCTCGATCTGGACCTGGCCCAGGAGTTGGCCACGCATCTGGTCGACAACGTCGGCAACGACGGTCTCGTGGTCAACGGAACCACCGGGGAGAGCCCGACGACCACCGACGCGGAGAAGGAGCGGCTGCTGCGAGCCGTCGCCGAGGCCGTGGGCGACCGGGCGACGGTGCTGGCCGGTGCCGGGACGAACAACACCGAGCACTCCGTGGAGCTGGCGCGCGCGGCGGAGAAGGCCGGAGCGCACGCGCTGCTGGTCGTCACCCCGTATTACTCGCGACCTCCGCAGGAAGGGCTCTACCAGCATTTCTGGACGGTGGCCGATGCCACCGACCTGCCGGTGATGCTCTACGACATCCCGCCGCGCTCGGTGGTGCCGATTCAGACGGACACGCTCAAGCGGCTCGCCGAGCACCCGCGCATCCAGGCGGTCAAGGACTCCAAGCACGACCTGATGGCGGGCAGCGAGGTGCTGGCCGGGACGGATCTGGCGTACTACTCCGGTGAGGACCCGCTGAACCTGCCGTGGTTGTCGGTCGGCGCGGTCGGTTTCGTCAGCGTGATCGGGCACGTGGTCGGCGACCGGTTGCGGCGAATGCTGGATTCCTTCGAATCCGGGGACGTCGCCGCGGCGCGCGAAATCCACAATGGACTGCTCCCGGTGTACCGCTCGATGAACTTCGTCGGCGGAGTCATCTTCGCCAAGACCGCCATGCGATTGTGCGGGTACGAGACCGGTCAGCCCCGCCTGCCGCTGCCCGCCGCGACCGACGAGCAGGTTCGGTTGATCACGAGCGACCTGTGGGATGCTGGTCTCGTACTGGTCAATCCGGACGCAGCAGCAGAGGTGACCCAGCGTTGAACACCAAGCCGACAGCCACCGAGTCCCAGCCGGTAGCCCCGGTCTCGGCGGTGGCGCCACCGCCGCTGGATCCCGGCGGCCTGCGCGTGGTCGCACTCGGGGGGATCGGTGAGGTCGGCCGGAACATGACCGTGTTCGAGCACGGCGGGCGGCTGCTGGTCGTGGACTGCGGCGTGCTCTTCCCCGAGGACGACGCGCCCGGCGTGGACCTGATCCTGCCGGACTTCGCCGCGATCGAGGACCGGTTGGACGAGATCGACGCGCTGGTGCTCACGCACGGTCACGAAGACCACATCGGCGCGGTCCCGTTCCTGCTCAAGATGCGCCCGGACATCCCTGTGGTGGGCTCCACGTTCACGCTGGCCCTGCTGGCCGCCAAGTGCCGCGAGCACCGGCTGGACCCGGTGCTCGTCGAGGTCGCCGAGGGTCAGCGCAGCGAGCACGGCCCGTTCGATCTGGAATTCTTCGCGGTCAACCACTCGATCCCGGATGCGTTGGCGGTGGCCATCCGCACGCCCGCCGGTGTCGTGCTGCACTCCGGGGACATCAAGCTCGACCAGCTGCCGCTGGACGGCAGGCTCACCGACCTGGCCGGGTTCTCCCGCCTCGGCGACGAGGGCGTGGACCTGTTCCTGCTGGACTCCACGAACGCCGAGGTCCCGGGGTTCGTCACACCGGAGCGCGAGATTGGCCCGGTGCTCGACGATGTGGTCGGCAAGGCCACCCAGCGGGTGATCGTCGCGTGCTTCGCCAGCCATGTGCACCGCGTGCAGCAGGCGCTCGACGTGGTCGACAAGCACGGCCGCAAGGTCTGCTTCGTCGGCCGGTCGATGGTGCGCAACATGGGCATCGCCGCCGACCTCGGCATCCTGCGGGTGCCGGACGGCCTGCTGGTGGACCTGGACGCGGCGCTGGAGATGCCCGAGGACCAGGTCGTGTTCGTCTCGACCGGTTCGCAGGGCGAGCCGTTGTCGGCGCTGTCCCGGATGGCCCGCGGCGAGCACAAGCAGATCAAGATCCGTTCCGGCGACACCGTGGTGCTGGCCAGCTCGCTGATCCCGGGCAACGAAACCGCCGTGTTCGGCGTCGTCAACGGGCTCGTCCGGCTCGGCGCCGACGTGGTGCACCAGGGCGGGGCCAAGGTGCACGTGTCCGGGCACGCCTCGGCCGGCGAGCTGCTCTACCTGTACAACGCGGTGCGCCCGAGCAACGTCATGCCGGTGCACGGGGAGTGGCGCCACCTGCGTGCGAACGCGGAACTGGCGCGGTTGACCGGAGTCTCGCCGGACCGCATCGCCATCGCCGAGGACGGCGTGATCGTGGACCTGGTCGACGGGCTCGCCAGCATCGCGGGCCGGGTCGAGGTGGGGCACGTCTACGTGGACGGGCTCTCGGTCGGCGACGTCGGCGAGTCGACGCTGTCCGACCGGTTGATCCTCGGCGAGGGCGGGTTCATCGCGATCACCGTGGCGGTCGAGGCGGGCACCGGTCGCGCGGTCTCGCCGCCGACGGTCTCCGGGCGCGGCTTCTCCGACGACCCCAAGGCACTGGACGACGTGGTGTCCATGGTGGAGATGGAGCTCGCGCGCACCGAGGGCGAGGGCATCACCGATACGCACCGGATCGCGCAGGCCGTTCGCCGCGTGGTCGGCAAGTGGGTGGCCGATACCTACCGGCGCCGCCCGATGATCGTACCGACCGTGCTGCCCGTCGGATCCTGATTTGCCGCTCCGCCGGGTGAAATCCGGCGGAGTGCCGCTGCCGGATCCCGGTCACGCACCGTCTACCTCCTCGCCGCCGTGGATGAACCTGGTTCTCGTTCGGAGGACTCAGCGGGCTGTCCCGTGGAGTGACTGCCAAGGTACGAAGCACCGGCGCGGAAACGTGTCCGCCTGAACAGCGCGGTCCATTGCGCCGGTGACATGTCCTCTCTGGAGATTGGGGTCTTCGGTGCGTACTACGACTCGACTTCTCGGCGTTTCCGCTGCGGCCGCGGCTGTGTTGGCGATCGGTTCTCCGGCGTTCGCCGACAGCGCGGACAACGACGGGGTCAACCTCCTCAACGATGACAACGTCAGCGTCTTGCCGGTCCAGCTGTGCGGCAACGACGTGGCTGCCCTGGGCGCGAACCTCTCGGTTGGGTCGCCTGAGGACACCGACTGTGTCAACGCGCCGATCGACGACCACTGAGTCTTCTTCCTTTCGGACCGCGGACGGGGCGCCGGTCTCCTGTACGGGAGGCCGGCGCCCCGTCGCGTGCGCGGGTTCAGCCGGCCACATCCCGCAGTGCCGCGCGCAGGTTGTCGAGCGAGCCGCGGATCCACGGCAGTGCCAACGGGTCTCGGCTGTGCAGTGCTTGCCTGCGCTGCTCGGGGGTTTCGCCGTAGAGCAGGCTGGTGGCCACCCGGAAACGCAGCGCGTGCTCCGGATCGCCGAATTCGGCGCCGGCGAGCACGCCCACGCCGTGCCGGTCGAGCAGCAGTTCGGCGACCGCGGGTCCGGTGTCCGCGCCGCGTGCGGCCAGCGCGGGGCGCAGCGGTTCCAGGTCCGGGTAGAGGTAGAACGCGGCGGTGGGCTCGCGGCAGACCGCGCCCGCCGTCCGGAACTCCGCGTGCACGGCTCCGGCCACCGCGCGGTGCAGGCGGCTGGACGCGGCGATGTGCTCGGTGACCTCGGCGGGATCGTCCAGCACCCAGGCGGCGACGTCCTGCATCGGCGCGGCCAGGCCGGACCAGATCTCGCTGGCGATCCCGAGCAGCTCCTCGTGCAGCCGCGCGCCGAGTTCGCCGGTCGGCAGCCGGGCGAACCCGATGCGGTAGCCGCCGAGTGCCGTGCTCTTGCTCAGCCCGCAGGTGACCACGGTGCGTTCGGGCAGCAGCTCGGCCGGGCTGCGCAGCTCCCCGGTAGCCAGATCCCGGTAGATCTCGTCCGAGATGACCAGCAGATCGTGCCGTTCGGCGACCGCGCACACCCGGCGCACCAGGTCCGGCGGGGCGAGGGTGCCGGTCGGGTTGTCCGGCAGCGTGAGCACCAGGCTGCTTGGCCGCTGTCCGTCCGCCTCGGCCCGGACCAGGGCCCGTTCCAGCAGATCCGGATCGGGCACGCCGCCGGCCTCGGCGGGGACCGGTACCCAGTGGATCCGCTCGTGCAGCAGCGCGGCCTGCGCCGCGTAGCTGACCCAGGACGGCTGCGGCAGCACGACCCCGCCCGGTAGTGCGGCGAGCAGGCCGAACAGCAGCGCCTTGCTGCCCGGGGCGAACAGGACCCGGTCGGGATCGGTGGGCAGTCCTCGGCGGTCGAAGAAGCCGGCCGCCGCGCGGCGCGCCCGTTCGGAACCGGCGACCGGTCCGTACGCGTTGTGCCCGGCCGACCGGGCCAGCACCTCGGCCGCGCCCGGCGGTACCGGCAGGCCCGCTTCGCCGAAGCCCAGGTGCAGCACCTCCTCGCCGGCGTTCCGCTTGGCCTGCAGTCGCTCGTTGACGGCGAGTGTTGCCGAGTGCCGGGTCAATGTTCCGCGCTCCTCCCCGGACGCTAGTCATCCGATTCGAGGCTTGCACGACGCGGCATGCACTGCAAGAGGACCCTGCAAACTGAGTTGCACGCCTCCTCGTGGGTTCGATCCGCTGGTCAGCGAAATCCTCGTGGTGCGCCGACGGAAACGGCGATGCAGCGAGCTCGTAATGCGCGAACTATTGTTGTCTCATACGTCACTGAGGCAAACTCCGTTGCCATGTCGACGACGGTCACCCCGGAACGGGACGGCGAGCCGCAGCTGGCCCGCGTCATGGGACCCAAGCTGCTGCTGTTGTTCGTGGTGGGCGACATCCTCGGGGCGAGCATCTACTCGCTGACCGGCAAGGTCGCCGGGCTGGTCGGCGGTGCCCTGTGGCTGCCCTTCCTCATCGCCTTCGCGCTGGCCTTCCTGACCGCGTTCAGCTACCTCGAACTCGTGGGCAAGTACCCGCGGGCGGCCGGGGCTGCGCTGTACACCCACCGCGCGTTCGGCGTGCACCTGCTCACGTTCCTGGTCGCCTTCGCGGTGATGTGCTCCGGGATCACCTCGGCGGCCTCGGCGGCGGAAGCGTTCAGCGGGGACTACCTGCAGGAATTCGTCAGCGCGCCGGAGAGTCTGGTCGCCTTCGGCTTCCTGGCCCTGATCGCGGTGATCAACTTCCGCGGCGTGGGCGTATCGGTGAAGCTCAACGTGCTGCTGACCGCCGTCGAGCTCACCGGGCTGCTCGTGGTGATCGCCGTCGGGTTCCTCGCGGTCGTGCAGGGCGCGGGCGAACCCGCGCGGTTGCTGGAGGTCAACTCCGAGGCGGGCGTGTTCTTCGGCGTGACCTCGGCCACCGCGCTGGCCTTCTTCTCGCTGGTCGGATTCGAGGATTCGGTGAACATGGTCGAGGAGACCCGGGATCCGGTGCGGATCTTCCCGCGGGCGATCCTCACCGGGATCGTCATCTGCGCGGCCATCTACCTGCTGGTGGCCGTCGCGTCGTCGCTGCTGGTCCCGGTGCACGTGCTGGCGGGCTCCACCGCGCCGCTGCTGGAGGTCGTCCGCGCCGGGGCGCCGTGGTTCCCGCTGCTGGCCTTCGCGGCGATCGCGCTGTTCTCGGTGGTCAACTCGGCGCTGATCAACATGATGATGGCCAGCAGGTTGCTGTACGGGATGGCGCGGGAAGGGCTCATCCCGGCCGCCTTCGGCACGGTGCACCGCACCCGCCGCACGCCCTGGGCGGCGATCCTGTTCACCAGCCTGCTCGGCATCGGACTGGTCGCGGCGCTGGACATCTCGGCACTGGGCGGGACGACCTCGCTGCTGCTGCTGATCGTGTTCGCGGTGGTCAACGTCGCGGTGCTGGTGCTGCGGCGGGAACCCGCCGACCACGAGCACTTCCGCGCGCCCACGGCGGTTCCGGTGCTCGGCGCGCTCAGCTGCGCGTTCTTCGCCAGCCCGCTGACCGGTCGCGATCCGGCCGAGTACGTCGTGGTCGCGGTGCTGCTCGGTACCGGTCTCGTGTTCTGGGGGCTCAACCAGCTGGCCCTGCGCCGGGGGCGGTCCGGGTAGCGGTCAGGGCCGCCACGGACTGCGCTTGCCCGTGGTGGGCCGGGTCGGGTCGACGTGGGCCGGGGTGTCCGGTTCGTCCGGGCGCAGCTCCACCAGTCCCGCGGTGATCGCCCGCATGATGCGGTCCCGGGCGCGAGCGGCGTCCCCGGTGCGTTCGGCTGACAGCCCGGACAGGTCCACCGGAGCGCCGAAGTGCACCCGCAGCCGCGGACGCCTGCGCAGCGCGCGCACCCAGGAACCGGCCAGTGCCAGGATGTCCCGGGCGCTGCCCGGGCGTACCGCCCCGTAGTCGATCGCCTCGTGCGCGCCCCACTGGCTGACCGGGATCACCGCGGCGCCCGAGGCCAGCGCCATCCGGGAGATGCCGGTCTTGCCGCGTTCCGGCCACAGCCCGGGTTCCCGGCTGATCCGGCCCTCCGGGTAGACCAGCACCGGGCGGGGATCGTCGGCCAGCGCGTGCACGACCCGGTCGAGCGCCTCGGCGACCGTCCGGGTGCCGCGATCGGCGCGGACGTGACCGGTCGCGCGCAGCAGGTGCCCGAGGACCGGGGTGTCGAACAGGCCGCCGGTGGCCAGGAAGCGCACCGGGATCCGCTGCCGCGCGCAGGCCGCCATCAGCACCAGCGCGTCGACGTTGCCGATGTGGTTGGCCGCCAGCAGCACCGGACCGCCGCGCACCGCGTCGGTCACGTCCCCGCTGACCTCCAGCCGGCCGGTGGCCGCCACCACCAGGCGGTCCACCCGCAGCGCCGCCCGCCACAACCGGGGAGCGCTGCGGTACAGCTGCTCCGGGTCGACTCGGCGTGTCGGGTCGTTCGGGGACGAGGGCAGGGCAACCATGATGGTCGAGGATCGCACGCGCGACGACGCCGCAACAGCCCGCACCGCGCAGCCCGCAGGACCGGGGCCTGCTGCGGCTGTTGTGACGCGAGAGGTGGCTGGAGATACCGTGTGGCCCATGGCGAGCCGGACATCGAGCGGGGGACGCAACGCAACGCGCGGGGGATCCGCCTCCGCTGGTTCCGGGGGCGGATCGTCGAAATCCAGGGCCACATCCGGCACCAAGTCGTCCGGGAAGAAGTCGTCCGGGACGAAAACGTCGACCAGCAGCAAGCCGCGGTCCGGTTCGACGCACGCACCGGCCCAGCGCAGCTCCGGCTCGCGGAAGCGTTCTACCGCGACGAGGAAGTCCGCGCGCCAGGGCGGTTTCGCGCGGGGGCTGGGCAGCGTCGTGCGGGCGCTCGGCCGGACCCGCGAACTCGACGCCGCCCACCGCAGGGACGGGCTGGCGCTGTTCTCCCTGACGATCGCCGTGGTGGCCGCCGCCGGTGTGTGGTGGCGGGCCGGTGGTCCCGTCGGGCAATGGCTGGACTGGGCGCTGCGTTCGGTCATCGGTTCCGCGGCTGTGGTGCTGCCGGTGGTGCTGCTGGCGGTCGCCGTGCTGCTGATGCGCACCGAGACCAGCCCGGAAGCCCGTCCGCGCGTGGTGCTCGGCAGCCTGCTGCTGGTCTTCACCACGCTGGGCACCCTGCACATCCTGTCCGGGTCCCCGCTGGAGACCGCCGAATGGGCGCACGCGGGCGGTGCTCTCGGCTTCGTGGCGGGCGGACCGCTCGCGCACGGGCTCACCGCGTGGGTGGCCGTTCCGGTGCTGCTGCTGGTGGGGGTGTTCGGGCTGCTGCTGCTCACCGGCACGCCGGTCCGCGAGGTGCCCGCGCGGATCCGCCGGTTCGGCGAGGACACGCGGCCGGAGGCCGGTACCTCCGAGGGCGAGCCCACCGACGTCAAGCTGCGTAGGCCGGCGAAGCGGCGCCAGGCGGCCATGTCCGAGCAGCCGGAGCTGCCGCTGGACGAGTCGGCGGAGCCGGAGAAGGCGGAGCGGTCCGGCAAGGACACGAGCAAGCGCTCCGGCAAGGACAAGACCGAGCCCTCCGCCGTTCCCGCAGCCGCCCCGGAGCAGGCGTCCGCTCCGGACGACAAGATCACCATCAGCCGGGATGTGGAGGGCGACTACCGGCTGCCGACGCTGGACGTGCTCACCGACGGCGAACCGCCCAAGACCCGCAGCAAGGCCAACGACGCGATGATCGAGGCCATCACCGGGGTGCTGGAGCAGTTCAACATCGACGCCCAGGTGACCGGATTCGTCCGCGGGCCGACGGTCACCCGCTACGAGGTCGAGCTGGGGCCCGGGGTCAAGGTCGAGAAGATCACCCAGCTGACCAAGAACATCGCCTACGCCGCGGCCACGGACAACGTGCGGCTGCTCGCGCCGATCCCGGGCAAGTCGGCGGTCGGCATCGAGGTGCCCAACACCGACCGGGAGATGGTGCGGCTCGGCGACGTGCTGCGCTCGCCCAAGGCGGCCGATGATTCGCACCCGCTGGTCATGGGGCTGGGCAAGGACATCGAGGGCCACATGGTCACCGCCAACCTGGCGAAGATGCCGCACCTGCTGGTGGCCGGTTCGACGGGTTCGGGCAAGTCGAGCTTCGTGAACTCGATGCTGGTCTCACTGCTGGCCAGGGCCACTCCGCAGGAGGTGCGGATGGTCCTGATCGACCCGAAGATGGTCGAACTCACGCCGTACGAGGGCATTCCGCACCTGATCACGCCGATCATCACCCAGCCGAAGAAGGCCGCCGCCGCGCTCGCCTGGCTCGTCGAGGAGATGGAGCAGCGCTACCAGGACATGCAGGCCAACCGGGTGCGGCACATCGACGACTTCAACGCGAAGGTGCGCAGCGGGGAGATCACCGCACCACCCGGCAGCGAACGCGAATACCGGCCATACCCCTACATCTTGGCGATCGTGGACGAGCTGGCCGACCTGATGATGACCGCGCCGCGCGACGTCGAAGACGCGGTCGTGCGGATCACGCAGAAGGCGCGCGCCGCGGGCATCCACCTCGTGCTCGCCACGCAGCGCCCGTCGGTCGACGTGGTCACCGGGCTCATCAAGACGAACGTCCCGTCCCGGCTGGCGTTCGCCACCTCCTCGCTGACCGACTCGCGGGTGATCCTGGACCAGCCCGGCGCGGAGAAGCTCATCGGCATGGGCGACGCGCTCTACCTGCCGATGGGCGGATCCCGGCCCGCCCGGGTGCAGGGCTCGTTCGTCAGCGACGACGAGATCCACCGGATCGTCGCGTTCACCAAGGAGCAGGCCGAACCGGATTACACCGAGGGCGTCACCACCGCCAAGCAGGGCGAGAGCAAGCAGGTCGACTCGGACATCGGCGACGACCTCGACGTCCTGCTGCAAGCCACCGAGCTCGTGGTCACCAGCCAGTTCGGCTCGACCTCGATGCTGCAGCGCAAGCTGCGGGTGGGGTTCGCCAAGGCCGGACGGTTGATGGACCTGCTGGAATCCCGTGGCGTGGTGGGACCTTCCGAGGGATCCAAGGCGCGCGAGGTGCTGGTCAAGCCGGACGAGCTCGACGGTGCGCTCACCGCCATCCGCGGTGGACCACCACCGGAGGCCGACGAGGAGTCCTGACGTCGCGGGAACGTCGTCTCCCCGGGGCTTTCCGTGCTCCGGATCGCGCCGAACGGAACCGGTTGCGGGGACCGCCCTTTCATCCCGCGTGATCGGTGCGACGGGTCCGGGCCCGGCCGCCGCACCGATCGGTGGAGCCTCAGCCCGGCAGGTGCACCCGCTCGCCGCGCGCGTCGGTGGCCCGGAATCCGCCGTCGGCCCCGCGTCCGGGTTCGATCTGGGCCATCTCGATGGCCTGGGCGGTCGAGTTGGCGACCCCGCCGAACTGGCGCACCGCGAAGTGGTACACGTCCGCGGTCCCCCGGCACAGCGGATCGCCGCCGCAGACCGAGTACATGTCGTCGCGGAAGCGGTCGTCGATCAACTCCCGGTTCGGTTCGGTGAACCGCTCCTGCCGGGTGTAGTTGCGGTAGCCGAAGTCGTGCCGGTCGCAGCTGGTGGCGAAGTCGTGGCCGAGCGGTTCGTCCGGGGACAGCGAGCAGCTGTCCGAGGTCCAGTCCAGCTGGTCCGGATGCGGCTGCTGTTCCCGGACGGCGGTGAACTCGGCGAGCTCCAGTTCGAACAGGTACTGATCGGTGACCTGCCGCAGCCGTTCGGGATCGAGGTCGGCCTGCGCTGCACCTGCGGTGAGCAGCAGAGCCGCCGCGGTTGCGGCCCCGGCGGTGGCGGTGCGGCGGATGGTGGACGGTGCGTGCACGGGCTCCTCCTCGGTGCTGGTGATCACGAGGAGTGTTATATCGGCAACCCCGCGTGTGCGTCGCGGTTGCGCGGCGGCCGTACATCAACGGTCGACGGCACTCGTCCGGTCGGGTTACGGCCGGTCAGCCGAGTTCGAGGAGCATCCGGGTGTTGCCGAGGGTATTCGGCTTGATGCGGGCGAGGTCGAGGAATTCGGCCACCCCGGGGTCGGCGGAGCGGCGCATCTCCTCGAAGACCTGCGGGCCGACCGGTGCGCCGTCGACGTGCCGGAATCCGTGCT
>NZ_JADEYC010000011.1 GCF_015209505.1 Saccharopolyspora montiporae | reverse complement strand
CGGCTTGATGCGGGCGAGGTCGAGGAATTCGGCCACCCCGGGGTCGGCGGAGCGGCGCATCTCCTCGAAGACCTGCGGGCCGACCGGTGCGCCGTCGACGTGCCGGAATCCGTGCTTGCCGAAGAAGCTCGTCTCGAAGGTGAGCACGAACAGGCGGCTGAGGCCCAGGTCGCGGGCCAGTTCCACGAGGCGGTCGACGATGCGGTGGCCGACGCCGCGGCCTTTGCTGGCGGGGTCGACGGCGACGGTGCGGATCTCGGCGAGGTCCTCCCAGAGGACGTGCAGCGCCCCGCAACCCAGGATGCGGCCGCCGTCGTCGGCGACCCAGAACTCCTGCACGTCCTCGTAGAGGGTGACCAGTTCCTTGCCGAGCAGCACTTCGCCCGCGTAGGAATCGATCAGCGCCTTGATCCGGGGCACGTCGGCGATGCGCGCCCGTCGAATAGCTATTGTTGACGGCGCATCGTCATTCATGCCCCGCATGCTAGCTCCGCAGGTGCCCCGACGTGGTCGCGGCTACCCCGGTGGGTCGCAGGTGCAGCAGCATCCTCGTGTTGCCCAGGGTGTTCGGCTTCACGTGCGCGAGATCCAGGAATTGCGCCACCCCTTCGTCCGGCGACCGGCGGATCTCGTCGTGCACCTCGGGCGGCACCGGGGTCTCCGAGATCGGCCGGAATCCGTGCCTGCCGAAGAAGCTCGTCTCGAAGGTGAGCACGAACAGGCGGCTGAGGCCGAGTTCGTGGGCGAACCGCACGAGGCGGTCGACGACGTGGTGGCCGACGCCGCGCCCCTTGCTGGTCGGGTCGACGGCGACGGTGCGGATCTCGGCGAGGTCCTCCCAGAGGACGTGCAGCGCCCCGCAACCCAGGATCCGGCCGTGCTGCTCGGCGACCCAGAACTCCTGCACGTCCTCGTAGAGGGTGACCAGTTCCTTGCCGAGCACGACCTTGCCCGCGTAGTGGTCGATCAGCTGCTTGATAGCGCGCACGTCGCCGACCCGTGCCGGACGCACCTCCACCGGATTCATATTAGGTAACCCTAAGCTTCCTCGTGCGGTATCGGTCAGTCGGGTCGCCGATGCCCGATCGGTCCGCCGGGTCGGGTTCCGGGTCTGGTCGCGCACTGCGCGTGCCGTTGTCCAGGCGCATGCGCAGCTCGGATCGCCCAGAGCGTTACGCTCGATGCATGTCAACCGAGCACGATCAGCGCCGAGTCGCCGTGGTGACGCTCGGTTGCGCGCGCAACGAGGTCGATTCCGAGGAGCTCGCCGGCGGCCTGGACCGCCAGGGGTGGCGGATGACCGAACCCGACGAGGCCGACGTGGTCCTGGTGAACACCTGCGGTTTCGTGGAATCGGCCAAGAAGGACTCGGTGGACACCCTGCTGGCCGCCGGGGACACCGGGGCCAAGGTCGTCGCCGTCGGGTGCATGGCCGAGCGCTACGGCGCCGAACTCGCCGAACAGCTGCCCGAAGCCGATGCCGTGCTGGGCTTCGACCACTACTCCGCGCTGGCCGAACGGCTCGACGACGTGCTCGCCGGACGCCCGGTGGCCGCGCACCGGCCGCGGGACCGGCGCACGATGCTGCCGATCAGCCCCGCCGAGCGGCCCGCGGCAGCCGCCGAGGTCGCCGTCCCCGGGCACGGCTGGGTCCCGGCCGCGCGCGAGGTGTCCCGGCGCAGGCTGGACGACTCCCCGGTGGCCGCACTCAAGCTGGCGTCCGGCTGCGACCGCCGCTGCTCGTTCTGCGCGATCCCCTCATTCCGCGGATCGTTCCTGTCCCGCCCGCCTGCGGAGGTGCTCGGCGAAGCGCAGTGGCTGGCCCGGCACGGCGCGCGGGAACTGTTCCTGGTCAGCGAGAACTCGACGTCCTACGGCAAGGACCTGTCCGATCCGGACGCGCTCGAACACCTGCTGCCGCAGCTGGCGGCCGTCGAGGGCGTCGACCGCGTGCGCGTGTCCTACCTGCAGCCCGCCGAGACCCGGCCCGGGCTGATCGCGGCCATCGCGGGCACTGCGGGCGTGGCCGACTACTACGACCTGTCGTTCCAGCACGCCAGCGCCGGGGTGCTGCGCCGGATGCGCCGGTTCGGATCCACCGAGTCGTTCCTGGCGCTGATCGAGCAGATCCGGGAACACGCGCCCGAGGCGGGCATCCGCAGCAACGTGATCGTGGGCTTCCCCGGCGAGTCCGAGGACGACGTGGCCGAGCTGTGCGACTTCCTCACCGCGGCGCGGTTGGACGCCGTGGGCGTGTTCGGCTACTCCGACGAGGACGGCACCGAGGCGGCCGGGCTGGACGGCAAGCTGGACCCGGAGCTGGTGGCGTCGCGCGTCGAGCAGGTCACCTCGCTGGTCGCCGAGCTGACCGAGCAGCGCGCCGAGGACCGCATCGGCGCCGCGGTGCGGGTGCTGCTGGAGCGCACCGGCGAGTCGGAATGCGCAGGCCGGGCCGAGCACCAGGGACCGGAGGTGGACGGCGAGTGCCTGGTCCTCGATCCTGGTGCGGTGGCGGTGGGCGATGTGCTCAGCTGCCGGGTGGTGGGCACCGAGGGCGTGGATCTGGTGGTCCGGCCCGAGACGCAGGGACGAGACCGGGCGGGGGTTGTGTGAATGGCGGCCGACGGGGGCGCGACGAACCCGGCGGGGCCGCGGCCGGAGGCGGTCCCGGCGCCGGTGCTCAACATCGCCAACGTGCTGACCGTGTCCCGGTTGGCGCTGGTCCCGGTGTTCGTCATCGCCCTGTTCTGGGAGGGCGGGCACGATCCGCTGTGGCGCTGGCTGGCGACCGCGGTGTTCGTGCTCGCCTCGGTCACCGACCGGGTGGACGGCGACCTCGCGCGCAAGCGCGGGCTGGTGACCGACTTCGGCAAGCTCGCCGATCCCATCGCGGACAAGGCGCTGACCGGCGCCGCGCTGATCTCGCTGAGCCTGCTCGGTGACCTGGGCTGGTGGGCCACCGGGATCATCCTGGGCCGCGAGCTGGGTATCACCGCGCTGCGGTTCTGGGTGATCCGGCACGGTGTGATCCCGGCCAGCCGCGGTGGCAAGGTCAAGACGCTGCTGCAGGCGGTGGCCATCGGGCTGTACCTGATCCCGGTCGGCGGTTGGCTGGATCTGGTCCGGTTCGCGGTGCTGCTGGCCGCGGTGCTGGCCACCGTCTATACCGGGGCCGACTACGTGGCGCGTGCGCTGCGGATGCGGGCGGTGGCGCGGTCCGGGGCGGGTGCCGCATGATCGCCGAGGCGCTGGGTGCCGACCCCGCGCGGGTCGAGCGGGTGGTGGACCGGCTGCGCGGAACCGCCCGGACGGTCGCCACCGCCGAGTCGCTGACCGCGGGCCTGGTGTCGGCGGTGCTGACCGACGTCGCCGGTGCCAGCGACGTGGTGCGCGGCGGGCTGGTGGTGTACGCCACCGACCTCAAGGAGCTGCTCGCCGGGGTGGACAGCGAGCTGTTGGCCGAGCGGGGCGCCGTGCATCCGCAGGTGGCCGCGCAGCTGGCCGCGGGCGCCCGCGCGGCCTGCGGCGCGGACTGGGGGATCGGGCTCACCGGAGTCGCCGGACCGGATCCGCAGGACGGGGTCGCGCCGGGCACGGTCCACGTCGGGTTCGCCGGGCCGGACACCGCCCGGGTGTGGACCGCGCAGCTGGACGGCGATCGGCACGCGGTGCGGGCTGCCGCCGTTCGGGTGGCGCTGGAACACTTCGAGGAGTTGCTGCGTTGACCCCGCAGTGGGTTCGCGGGAGTGCTGCGCTCCGCAAACCGGGGTCGATCAGGTCGTCACCCGCGGAACACCCGCCGTTCGCCGTCGGCGGACTTCGGCCTGATCGTTCTCGTCAGGGGCCGGTGGTGAGTAACGTGGGGGGCGTTCACGCGTCGTGCACGCGCTAGGCGTACAAGGAAGGGAGGCGCGCGATGACCGTGTTGTTGCGGGAAGCGGTCGGTGAGCGACTGCGCCGCGCCCGGACCGCTCAGTCTCGTACTCTGCGGGACGTTTCGCGCGCTGCCCGGGTGAGTCTCGGATACCTCTCCGAGGTCGAGCGGGGCCGCAAGGAGGCCTCCAGCGAACTGCTCGCGTCCATCTGCGGCGCTTTGGAGCTACCGCTGCCGGATCTGCTGGTGACGGTGGCCGGTGATCTGGACGACACGATGGTCGCCCCGGACGGGGTGGATCGCCCGGTCGGCGAGGACGTCGACGGCGACGCCCTGGTGCCCAGCCTGCTCGGTGCGCAGTTGGCCGAGTCGGAGCTGTCCGAGCAGCAGTTCGCCGGTGCGGAGGCCGCGGCCGACGGCGACCTGCGGCTGCAGCCGGTGCTCAGCCAGCGGATCAGCGCACCGGTGCGCAAGTCGGGCGGTGTCGTGGTGGCCGCCTGAGGTTTCGGCGAGTTCGGTGACCGGGCACGGCAGGATCGCGGTCTTGCCGTGCCCGGTCGTACCCGTGCCGGTGGCCGCCGCTCGGAGCCCGCGGTGATCCTGGGTATTTTGGTGCTGTGTCGGGTTCTGCAACGCGCCACCCCGGTGCGTGCGTGGCTGCCGGTTGCTGGTTCGATCATGGGCCGTGAGCCCGGGGTGACTCCCGGTGGATCTACCGTGTTCGGTGGAAGCCGCAACGGCGACCTGACACGATGTAATCAGCGGGCACGCCCGATGCGGGGCGGCTTGGGGCAGCCGAGCAGCTAGAGAAGGCAGGCGGAGGAGATGGCCAATCCGTTCGTGAAGTTCTGGAAGTACCTGATGGCGTCGTTCTCGTCGAAGGTCGACGAGCACGCCGACCCGAAGGTGCAGATCCAGCAGGCCATCGAGGAAGCGCAGCGGCAGCACCAGACCCTGTCCCAGCAGGCCGCCTCGGTGATCGGCAACCAGCGGCAGCTGGAGATGAAGCTCAACCGCCAGCTCGGCGAGGTGGAGAAGCTGCAGGCCTCGGCCAAGCAGTCGCTGGTCATGGCCGACCAGGCCCGTTCCGAGGGCGATGAGACCAAGGCGCAGAAGTACGAGGAGACCGCCTCGCAGCTGGCCAACCAGCTGGTGAGCGCCGAGCAGGGCGTCGAGGACCTCAAGACCCTGCACGACCAGTCCCTGCAGGCGGCGGCGCAGGCCAAGGAGGCCGTCGACCAGAACTCCAAGCGGCTGCAGCAGAAGATCGCCGAGCGCACGAAGCTGCTCAGCCAGCTGGAGCAGGCCAAGATGCAGGAGCAGGTCTCGTCCTCGATGAAGCAGATGAGCGAGGTCTCGGCGCCGGACAACACGCCGTCGCTGGACGAGGTCCGGGACAAGATCGAGAGCCGCTACACCACCGCCCTCGGTGAGGCCGAACTGGCGCAGAACAGCGTGCAGGGCCGGATGATGGAGGTCGAGCAGGCTTCCGCGGACGCCGCGGGGGCCAGCCGGCTGGCCCAGTTGCGCGCCAGCATGGGGCCCGACCAGCAGGAGGTCACCGGTGGCGGTCAGCAGCAGGTGACGGGTGGGCAGGACGCGGCGCAGCCCGCGGCCGACCCCCAGCAGCAGAACCCGCAGACCGGTCAAGCCTGAGCGAGGTCGAGGTGCAGCCGCGCCGGGATGAGCTCGTGCGGTGGGGCGAAGCGGCCGTGCAGCAGCTGCGCGGCCCCGTCCTGGACGACCTGCGTCGCCGGTTCGCCGGGTGGCGCGATCCGCGGGCGCGGCTGCTGCGCCGGCGCAGGAGGTCCAAGCGGGCCGCCGGTGCCGGTGCCGCCGGGGCGGGCGTGTTCGGCGTGGGTTCCTACGCTTCGATGGCCGCCGACCCGGTGTGGAGCGGACTAGGTCCGCTCAGTGACATCGCCCAGATGACCAGTGCGTTCGGCCTGGGCGGTCTGGCCGTGGCCAGCGGTGTCGGTGCGGTCGGCGCCGGCCTGCGCTACCGCAGGCTCAACCGGCAGCCGCTGCCGGATCCACCGCCGGTGTCGGTGTCCCTGCCGCCGCGCGACTCGGAGGCGCGGGAACCCATGCAGCGGCTTCAGGAGGCCGAGCAGACGCTGCACAAGGCGCTGTCCCAGCTCAGCGGGACCGCAGCGGGCAGCGCACCCGGCGATGCGCGTGGCACGGCCGATGCCACCGCCGCCGAGCTGCGCACCGGCGCGCAGCGGCTGCAGTCCGTGGAGGCCGCGATCGAGCACTCGCCGCCCGCCGATCGGGCCGGGCTGCGCGAGGACGTCCGGCGGCTGCGGTCCGAACTGGACGACGGTGTTGCCGAGTACGGCACGCTCGTCGCCGCTGCGGGACGTGCGGTGGCGGCCAGCGGTGCCCCCGAGCAGCGCGACGCGCTGCAGGACGCCGCGGACCGGCTGGCGGGACTGGCCTCCGGGCTGCGCGAAGTCTTCGGTGCCCCGGAGGACGGATCCGGTCCATCCCGCGGTGAAGGGCGTTAATCGCCGCCCGCCGAGCTGGCGTTACTGCTGGTGGCCGATCTTTTTTCAATCGTTTGCTCACGATGGCTTGATCGTGTGATGCGAAATAGTAATCTTTGCTCCCATCACTACGTGCCGTGACGAGATTGGGCCGTATCCGGCTGGTCGTGGGAGGACGATGTGGCGGTGTGGACCGTGCACGGCAGCGGTCGACGCCCGTTGAGCGGAGCGATGGTCGCCGCCGATGAACGCGTGAGCTGGCCGTTGACCGTCGGGTTCGGCGTGCAGCACCTGCTGGCGATGTTCGGCACGACGACCCTCGTCCCGCTGCTGACCGGTTTCCCGGTGACCACCACGCTGCTGCTGTCCGGAGTGGGCACGCTGCTGTTCCTCGTGCTCACCCGCAACCGCGTCCCCGGGTACCTGGGCGCATCGACCGCGTTCGTGGTGCCGCTCAGCACCGCGGCCGGACAGGGCGGGGCTACTCCCGCGGCCCTGCTCGGCGGGATCATGGTCGTCGGCCTGCTGCTGGTCGCGGTCGGTGTGGCGGTGAAGGCCCTCGGGGTGCGCCTGCTGGAGTCGGCCATGCCGCCGGTGGTGACCGGAGCCGTGGTGCTCATGATCGGGCTGAGCCTCGCCCCGCAGTCGGTGTCCTCGTTCGACAACCAACCGGTGCCTGCTGCGCTGACGCTGGGCGTGGTGGTGCTGCTGCTCGTGCTCGGCCGCGGGATGGCCGGGCGGACCGCGGTGCTGGTGGGCGTCCTGGCCGGCTGGGCGTACGCGGCGGTGGCGGGCCAGCTGGACGACGCGCGAGTGACCGCGCTGGTCGAGGCGTCCTGGGTCGGGCTGCCGCAGCTGATCGCGCCGCAGGTGCACATCGCGGTGATGCCGTTCGTGTTGCCGCTGGTGATCGTGCTGGTCGCCGAGCACGTCGGGCACCTCAAAGCTGTGGCCGCGGTCAGCGGTCGCAACCTGGATCCGCACGTGGGCGACGCGCTGATCGGGGGCGGACTGGCTACCGCGCTGTCCGGGGCGTCCGGCGGTTCCGCGCTGGGCAACCACGCGCCGAACGTCGGGGTGCTGGCGGCGACCCGGGTCTACTCCACGGCCGCGTGCGCGGTGGCCGCCGGTGCGGCGGTGCTGCTGTCGTTCTCGCCGAAGCTGGCCGCGCTGATCGCCACGATCCCGATGAGCGTGCTCGGCGGGGCCACGCTCGTGCTGTTCGGTCTGCTTGCCATGGTCGGCGTGCGGATCTGGGCCGGGGCCGGGGTCGACTTCACCGACCCGGTCAACCTCGTGGTGCTGGGGACCTCGGTCATCGCGGGCGTGGGGGACCTGACGCTGTCCCTGGGCGAACTGCGCATCACCGGGATCGTGTGGGGCTCGGTCGGCATCGTGTTCGGCTACCCGCTGCTGCGCGCCCTGGCCGACGCGCGGGCGCGCACCGGGGTCACACCTGGCAGCGCGGGCAGTGGAACGTGATGCGCGAGTCCGCATCCGCGCCCTGCCGCGTGCGCCGGACAGCGGTCCCGCACCGCGGGCACACCCGCTTGCCGTAGATCCGGGTGCGTTCGCCGGGGTTCCCGGAGCGTGAGCCGCGCTCCGCGCTGCGTCGCAGTTGGTCGCGCGCCACCCGCACCACCTGCTGCGCGTCCAGCTCACCGACCGGGGTGCCGGGCAGCCGACCGAGCAGGAAGCAGATCTCACTCTTGTGCACGTTGCCGATCCCGGCCAGGACCCGCTGGTCCACCAGCGCCGTGCCCAGTTCGCGCTGCGGATCGACGGTGAGCCGGCGCGCCGCTTCCGCCGCGCTGTCCGCGTCCCACCCAGGATCCAGCAGGTCGGGTCCCAGGTGCCCGAGCACCCGGTGCTCGGCACTGGTCGGCAGCCAGCGCAGGTCGTGCAGGTCGAAACCCACCGCCTGGCTGCGCTCGGTGGTCAGCACGACCCGGGCGCGGTGCGCGGGGCGGCGCCACCGCGCACCCGGCGGGCCGGTCTGCCAGGTGCCGTCCATGCGCAGGTGCGCGTGCAGCGTGCCGCCGTCCTCGAACCGGATCAGCAGGTGCTTGCCCACCGGGCGGACCTCGCGCACCCGCCTGCCGGTGAGCTCCAGCTCGGCCAGCCGCGGGTGGCGGACCTCGCCACGGGTGATCCGCTCACCGGCCAGCGCCTCGTGCAGCCGGGCCGCGACCCGGAACACGGTGTCTCCCTCGGGCAGTCGGGCTCACCACCTCGCCGGGCTCACTCCTCGTCGTCGAGGTCGTCGAGCTCGTCCTCGTCGGCGTCCTCCGGGCGCTGGGCGCGCCCCGCGCGCAACGCCCGGGCGAGCAGCAGGTTGAAGGCGAGGGCGACTTCGCGCGCTCCCGGCGTCCCCCACTGGTGGATCGGCAGGCACGCGCCCTGGGCCTGCTGCACCGCGAGGCGGTCCGGCAGCGCGACCGGCATCACCAGCGGGCCGAAGATCTCGCGCAGCTCCTCGATGCGGAACTGGTGCTCGTGCGAGCGGGGGCGCATCCGGTTCACGATCACGCCCAGCGGCTGCAGGTCCGGGTTGTGCTCCTCCCGTTCGGCCTGCACGGCTTCGAACGCGCGTTGCACCCCGGAGACCGCGAAGATCGTCGGCTCGGTCACCAGCAGCGCGCGGTCGGCGGCCACCAGCGCCGAACGGGTCAGCTTGCCCAGCGACGGCGGGCAGTCCAGCAGCACCAGCCGGTAGGGCAGCTCGCCCTCGGCGACCAGCGCGTCGATCTCGGCGAGTGCCCGGTCCAGCTTGGCCAGGTGCCGCTCGTCGGCGCGGCCCCCGTTGTGCACCTCGGCGTCCTCGGAGCCGACCAGCACGTCCACGTCCTCCCCCCACGAGCTGGGGGAGACGGCTTGGCGGAGCACGGACGCCCGGGGATTGGCCAGCACATCGCTCAGGCCCTTGTCGGTGTCGCCCGGTTCCAGGCACGCGGTCGCGTTGCACTGCGGATCGAGGTCGACCACCAGCGTCCGGACCCCGCGGCGCATCGCCGCCGATGCGAGACCGAGCACGACGGTCGTCTTGCCCACGCCACCTTTGAGACTCAGCACTGCCACGGTCTGCACGCCTGCAGCTTACGGAATCGATCGCGCGGGCAGGAGTGCCGATCTGCGAACCGGCGCCCTCCCGATCGCCGCGCCGGTGCTGCCCACCCCTTACGCTGCTCACCATGAGATCCGAGGCCGTCCGAGAGGTGCTGGAAGCCGAACTCGCCGCCGCGCAGCAGCGCCGCGGCGGCCGATGGCCGCAGGCGCTCGACGTGGGCGGTGGCAGCGGGGTCTGGGCGGTCCCGCTGGCGGCCGCGGGCTGCGAGGTGACCGTCGTCGACCCGAGTGCGGACGCGCTGGCGATCCTGCAGCGCCGCGCGGACGAGGCCGGCGTCGCCGAGCGGGTGCACGCGCGCCAGGCCGACACCGATGCGCTGGCCGAGCACGCCCCGGACGGGGGCGCGGACCTCGTGCTCGCGCACGGCCTGCTGGAGGTCGTGGACGACGCGGCGGGCTCGCTGGCCGGAATGGTGTCCGCGGCCGCGCCGGGTGGGGCGGTGTCGCTGTTGGTCACCAACCGCTTCGCCGCGGTGCTGGCCCGGGCGCTGGCCGGCCGGGTGGGTGAGTCGCTGGAGCTGTTCCGCGCGCCGGACGGCAGGCTGGCCGAGCAGGCCGACCCGCTGCGGCGGCGGTTCGACACCGGGTCGCTGCGCGAGCTGCTGGTCGGGGCGGGCGTGTCCGTCGAGCTGGTGCAGGGGCACGACGTGCTCACCGAGTTGGTTCCGGGGCCGGTGCTGGACAACGATCCCGGAGCGGCCGCGGCGCTGGACGAGCTGGAGCGGCTGGCTTCGCAGCAGGCACCGATGCGTGACATCGCTACGCGTCTCCACGCACTCGGCCGAGTGGCCTGATCGACGCTGCGTCGTCCGGAACGGGGAACGTGATGACCGCTGGTGTTGAATTCACCTGGGTGTTGCCCCGACGGGATGATGTCGTCAACACCGCACGTTCTCGTGCCGGGACCGGGTAGTCGTCCGCCCGCCGGAACCGTATCCTGATGGTGACGCCCACAAGCGTTCGCCGGTTCGACCCTGGAGACGTGCGAGATCCGGGGGCTCCGGCGCCACTGAGACCTGTGCCGGAGGAGGAGTCATGCCACTCTCCGAGCACGAGCAGCGACAGCTCGAGCAGATCGAGCGCGCGCTCTATGCCGAAGACCCCAAGTTCGCTTCCACAGTGCGCGGGGGGCGCTTCCAGCGCCCGTCCCGGCGGCGCGGCCTGCAGGGCGTCGCCGTGTTCGTGCTCGGATTGGCGCTGCTGGTTCTCGGTGTGTCGGTGATTCCGGTCAGCGTGGCCGAGATCCCGGTGGTGAGCGTAGTCGGCTTCCTCGTGATGTTCGGCGGAGCAGTGATCGGTCTGTCCGCGCTGCGCGGCGGTGGCGCGGAGGACGGTCAGGAGCAACCGGAGGGCGAATCCGGGCGAGCCGAACCCCGCAGGAAGAAGAGCCCACCGCAGAACCGCCCGAAGGGCTCGCTGTCCCAGCGCATGGAAGAGCGGTTCCGCAAGCGCTTCGACCAGTGAGCCGGGACCGCGCCCGCGCGGTTCGAAGGCCCTCGACGCCCCGGTCGTCCACGGACGGCCGGGGCGTCGGCATGCGCTCTGGCCCCGCGGCCGCAGCGGATCCGTGCAGCGACCTCCGCCCCCGCACGGGCGCGGCGGCCGCTGCGGTCAGGAATCGAGGTGGCGCAGCGAGCGGGGCAGCACCCGCGCCCGCAGATCGCGGGGAGCGGTCCGGTCCAGGCCCTCCAGCGCCCGGCGCACCGTCGCCGCGAGCTCCTGCGGATCCCCGTCCTCCGGAGCCCCGTACCACTCGCGTTCCGCCGCGGTGCGCACCGCGGCCACCGCTTCGGCGCCCGCGTCGTCCAAGCCGAAGCGTTCCACCGCGGAGTCGCTGATCATCCGGGCCGTCTCCGACGGAGCAGGGTCCCAGCCGCGGTCCCGGTACTCGTCCAGCAACAGCCGCCAGGCCGTGCTCGCCGACCCGCGCCCGCCGGCCGCCACCGCGCGCAGCAGCTGTCTGCGGCGCAGTTCGCGGGCCGTCGCCGGGGTGGCCAGCACCGCCAGCAGGAGCACCGAGCCGGCCACAACTCCCGGCCACACCGCGGATTCCTGTTCGCGGTCGTCCCGCGGCGGTTCCTGCTCGACGGGTTCCGGAGCCGGTTCCTGCGGGTCCGGCGGCGGGGCCTGCCCGGAGGGTTCCGGCGGCAGCGGCTCGCCGGGCTGCGGATCCGGGGCGGGCTGCCCGTCCTCCAGGAACTCCGGCAGCGCCGCGCGCCCGTCGTCCAGCGGGGTCGGATCGAACGTCTGCCAGCCCCAGCCCGGGAAGTACGCCTCCACCCAGGCGTGCGCGTCCTCCGTGGTGATCACCCGGTCCGCGCCGTCCCGGTAGCCCGGGGTGAAGCCGACCGACACGCGCGCCGGAACCCCGACCGAACGCAGCATGATCGCCATCGACGAGGCGTACTGCTCGCAGAACCCGCGCTTGCCGTGGAACAGGAAGTCGGTCAGCGCGTCCTGATCGGTGGCCGGTGCGGTGCTCAGGTCGTAGCGGAATCCGTTCGCCGGGTCGGTGAAGAACCGGTTCAGCGCGGCGGCCTTGTCGAAGTCGGTGGGGGCGTCGGCGGTGACCCGCTTGGCGAGGTCGGCCACCTGGGGTGGGATACCGCGGGTTTCGAAGTACTCGGGCGCGATCGCCGCCGGACCGCCCGCTTCCCGCAGGTCCTGCGGGCTGGGCTGGGCGAGGAAGAACCGCTGGGTGTACTTCGCGCTGTCCTGATCGGACTGGGTAAACACGATGCCCGCCGCCGGGTCGTAGCGCCACGCCGGGCCGATCCCGCCGACCGCGGTCGGGGTGCCGAACACCGGCAGCCACGGATCGCGGTAGCCGAGCGGTTCGATCTCCACGTCCGTGGACGGGCCCCCGGCGACGGTCGTCCCCTCCGGCAGCGGCAGTTCGTCGTCGGCCTGCACGCCCTGGGTGAGCCCGTCCAGCGCCCAGCCCTTCTCCGGGTCGAACTTGCGCAGCGTCATCGCCCGCAGGTAGGTCTCCTGCTCCAGCCCGCGCACCCGGAACAGGTCCACGACCCGATCGCGGTTGAGCTGCCCGCGCAGCGAAGTGAACGGCTGCAGGCCGATCCCCTCGGTGCCGCCGGCGAGCCGTTCTCCGGCCGAACCGGGCAGCCGCCCTTCGGTCCCGACCCCGGTGAACACCACCCCGCTGAGCAGTGCGAGAACCCCCGCGGTGGCGGCCAGTGCGGCACCGGCTCCGCTGAACAGCCCGCGCAGCACCCGGCCTCCGGGCTCCCTGCGCTGCCATCGGCGGTGCGGGCCGCCGGTGCTCAGCAGCAGCGCGAAACCCGCCGCTCCGGCCAGGAAGCTCCACCACGGCAGCATCTCGCGGGCCAGCGACGCCGGGATCGCGAACACGCACAGCAGCACCAGGCCGGTCGCGGCCGGGCTCGCCAGCGCGGCGGCCACCAGGTCCACGATCACGGCCACCACGCCCAGGCCCACGCACACCAGGCACTGCAGCGCGGGTTCGGCGGCCACCGGGGGAGTTCCGGTGCGGACGAGATCCACCGCCCCGGCCAGCAGCCTGCCGAGTTCGGCCAGCGCCGCGGGTCCGGGCAGGAAGCCGAGCACGCCGGAACCGGCGAACAGCGCGGTGAGCACCGCGGCCAGCGCGGCGAGCTGGGCGAGTACCACCGCCGCGCGCTGCAGGGCGATCCCGCGCCGACCGGTCGTCCGGCCGCGGCCGATCGACCGGCCCGCCGCACCGGTGGCGGCGATCACCAGCACGGTCAGCAGCGCGGGCGGGAACCAGCGCCCGTCGGCGAGCACCCCCGCGAACGCGGTGCCCGCGCCCAGCACGGCCACCGCTGCTGCCGCGGCGCGCAGCACCGGGACGTCGACGGGCATCGAGGGCGAAGTGCTCACAGTTCGTTCTCCGGTACGCGGGCCGCGGGGACGGCGGGTTCGTCGCACAGCTGCTGCCACATCGCGGCGACCGAGGCCTGTTCACCGGGGACCACCACCACGGACCAGCCGGCGGCGCGCAACCGCTGTGCTGCGGTGTCCGGCCCGGGGCCGCCGACCGGCAGGCCCGCCCATGCGCGGGTGTCCAGCAGCAGCGCCAGGCTCGTGCTCCCCTCCGGGCGCAGCGCGGTCAGTTCGCGCACGGCTGCGGTGGTGATCTCCCCGAGGACCGCGACCAGTTCCTGCCCGTCGCCCGGATCGCTGTGGCAGACCAGATCGCGGTGGGTGCTGCTGCGCAGCGCCGCCAGCGAGTCCAGCACGGTGTCCGGTTCGGCGGCGGGCGAGGCCAACCGCGCGCCGTCCTCGGTGACCAGGTGCGCGGGACGGCCCTGCCGGCGCACGTGCAGGTAGATGCTGGCCGCGGCCGACACCGCCCATTCCAGGCTGGCGTGCGGCCCGGTTCCGCGGTGCGCGGCCGAGCGGCGGTCCAGCAGCACGGTGACCCCGCCGTGCCAGGGGCGTTCCTCGGCGCGCACCATCAGCTCGTCCCGGCGCGCCGTGGTCTTCCAGTGCACGCGCCGGATGTCGTCCCCGTGCCGGTACTGCCGGACCATGGTGTCGTCTTCGCCGTGCCCGGAGCGCAGCCGCGCGCTGCCGTCCTCCCCGGTGCCGAGCCCGGAACCGACCGGCAGACCGGACAGTTCGACCACGCGCGGGACGACGACGAGCCTGCTGGTCCCGGCGAGTTCCCGATCGAACTCGGACAGCCCGAGCGGATCGTCGACCCGGGTGCGCAGCGGGCCGATGCGGTGGATGCCGCGCATCCGCGCGACGACCGGGTATTCCAGCACCGGGGGTGCGGTCCGGTTGACCGTTTCGAGGCGGAACTTCGGGCGCCTGCCCAACGAATGCGGCAGGCCGTCCTCCAGCGCGAGACCGCCCGCAGGCAGCCTGCCGCGGGCGGACAGGTGCAGCCGGACCGTCGTGCGCTCCCCGGCGGGAAGGCGCGGCGGGGAGACCTCGCGACGCGCGTCGACGCCGAGTCGGGCGCGTGCGGACATCCCCAGTGCCAGCAGCGGGAGAGCGGTGGCGAACGCCGCCACGCGCAACAGGTCCCGCTCGTCGAGGACGAGCGCGCAGATCGCCGCCGCGGCGCCGGCGGCCAGCAGGCAGCGTCCGCGGATGGTCAGGCCGCCGAGCATCGTCAGTCCCGTTCGTCCTCGCCGCGCGGTACCGGGACGCGGGTCAGCAGTTGCTTGACCAGGTCCGCCGTGGACCGGCGCGCGGCACGCGCCTCGCTGGTGAGCACGAGCCGGTGCGCCAGGACCGGGACGGCGACGCTGCGCACGTCGTCGGGCACCACGAAGTTCCGCCCGGCGATGGCCGCCTGCGCGCGCCCGGCCCGCACCAGCTGCAGCGTGGAGCGCGGGGAGGCGCCGAGGCGCAGTTCGGGCAGCTGGCGGGTGGCGGTGACCAGGTCCACGGCGTAGCGGCGCAGATCGCGGGACAGGTGCACCTGCTGCACCGCCCGCTGCAGCGCGGCGACCTCGGTGGCGTCGGTGACCGGCTGCAACTCCTGCAGTGGGGTCTGCACCGCGTGTTCGGCGACCATCTCCAGCTCGGCGGCCGCGTCGGGGTAGCCGATGGACACCCGCGCGCTGAACCGGTCGCGCTGGGCCTCGGGCAGCGCGTAGGTGCCTTCCATCTCGACCGGGTTCTGCGTGGCGATCACCATGAAGGGCTCGCGCAGCCGGTAGGTCTCGCCGTCCACTGTGACCTGGTGCTCTTCCATGCACTCCAGCAGTGCCGACTGGGTCTTCGGGGACGCGCGGTTGATCTCGTCGCCCACCACGATGTTGGCGAAGACCGGTCCGGAGCGGAACTCGAAGTTCTCCGCGCGCCGGTTGTAGACCGAGACGCCGGTGATGTCGCTGGGCAGCAGGTCCGGGGTGAACTGGATGCGGCTCACGCTGCAGTCGATCGACCGGGCCAGCGCCTTGGCCAGCGAGGTCTTGCCGACACCCGGTACGTCCTCCAGCAGCAGGTGCCCTTCGGACAGCAGTGTGATCAGGGCGACGCGCACGACCTCCGGTTTGCCGACGAGCACCTGCTCGATGTTGGCGGTGATGCGCTGGATCGTGCTGTGCAACGCGTCGACCCCGGGCGGCCGGGTGTCGTCGCCACCCGCCGACGACGCGTCGGACAGCTGGACTTCGGGCGTCACGCGACCTCCTGCATGTTGCTGCGTACCCGCACCGGACTGCTGGCCGACACCGCGGCGCGACACGGCGTGCTGCGCGCGTCCGAGTCCGACGTCCCCCACTTCCCCCCACGCGTCGCCTGCCGTGCGGGGTCCGGGGCCGGGGCCCGAGCATAACGGCGAGATCGGCGCGCTCCGCCGGGCTCGGCGGGCACCACGTCCCCCACCCCGTGTGCAACGTGCTCACCAGCGTAAACGGCGTCAGTCGTGCGGGGGGTACGGGTGTGATCCGTGTTGACGGTGGTGGCAGGTGGGGTACTGTGGGGAACTGTGGGGCAAACGGGGGTCCCGCAGCTTGTTTGAAGGCAGCTCATTCGGAAGCAGCTCTGGCAGGCCCTTCGAAGCGGTCGGATCCGCCGGACAGCCCATCCCGGGGAGGCACTGCCCCGGTGACGCGGTTTCGGGCGGGCGTCCGGTGGAGTGCGGGCGGTTCGCCGCTGGTGGCAGGGGAATCGGCGTGCGCGCCGTGCCACCGGGTGGTCCGCGGGGTGCGGCGGCTGAGGGGGAGGTGGACCGATGTTCCTCGGTACCCATCACCCCAAGCTGGACGACAAGGGGCGGTTGGCGCTGCCGGCGAAGTTCCGGGAAGCACTCGCAGGGGGGTTGATGGTCACCAAGGGGCAGGACCACTGCCTGTACGTGTTCCCGCGGGACGAGTTCGAGCAGATGGCCCGCAAGGTCGCCGAAGCCCCGTTCACCAACGAATCGGTCCGCGCCTACCAGCGCTACCTGTTCGCCGGTACCGATGAGCAGCAGCCGGACGGGCAGGGCCGCATCTCCATCGCGGCCGAACTGCGCAAGTACGCCGGGTTGGACAAGGAGTGCGTGGTGATCGGCGCGATCAACCGGCTCGAAGTCTGGAACGCCGAGCGCTGGCAGCGCTACCTCGACGAGCACGAGGAGTCGTACGCGCAGGCCCGGGAGGAGGTGTTGCCCGGGGTGTTCTGACACCCCACCGGCGCGCACGCGCCGCACGCGGGTCTTCCCGGTCCGCAACCGCGACCACCGCGGCGATCGGGTTCCGTGAGGCCCTCGGTCCGCTCGGCTATCGCACGCCTGGTGCACCTTCCCCGGCGCCAGGAAGCGACGGGCGGGCGGGGACCTGACGGTATCCGGCCGACAGCGCCGGTTCCGGACGATCCGCAGTACCGGAATCGCAACAACCGTGCAGGGAGCAGCGGGCTCCGGGACGGCGTGGGTCGCATCGGCGGCTCGGTCTCCGGGAACCGCCGCACATGTGGGAGGAGGGGCGCCGTGACCGGAGCCAGCCACGACCGCGGCGCCGAAGCCGGCGCGCGGTCGGCCGCCGACCGGCACGTGCCGGTGCTGCGCGAGCGCACGCTGGAACTGCTGGCGCCCGCGTTGTCCGGCGGTCCTGCGGTGGTCGTGGACGCGACCCTGGGCATGGGCGGGCACGCGGAGGCGCTGCTGACCGCGCACCCGCAGCTGACCCTGGTCGGGCTGGACCGCGATCCGGAAGCGCTGCGGTTGGCCGGGCGGCGCCTGGAGCCGTTCGGCGACCGGGTGCGGTTGGTGCACGCCGTCTACGACGACGTCGATGCGGCGCTGGCGGCGGTGGGAGCGTCCGCAGTGGACGGTTTCCTGTTCGATCTGGGCGTCTCCTCGCTGCAGCTGGACGAGGTGGAGCGCGGTTTCTCCTACGCCCACGACGCTCCGCTGGACATGCGGATGGATCCGGGAGCGCGGCGCACGGCGGCCGAGGTGCTCAATACCTACTCGGCCGGGGAGCTCACCCGGGTACTCAAGACCTACGGCGAGGAGAAGTTCGCGGCCAAGATCGCCGCGGCGATCGTCCGGGAACGCGAGCGCGAACCGTTCACCGGCAGCGCGCGCCTGGTGCAGCTGCTCTACGACGCGGTGCCCGCGGCGAGCAGGCGCACTGGCGGGCATCCGGCCAAGCGCACCTTCCAGGCGCTGCGCATCGAGGTGAATGCCGAGCTGGACGTGCTGGCCCGCGCAGTCCCCGCCGCGCTGGACGCGCTCGCGGTCGGCGGGCGGATCGCGGTGCTGTCCTACCACTCGCTGGAGGACCGGCTGGTCAAGCGGGAGCTCGCCGAGCGCGCGAAATCCCGGACCCCCGTGGACCTCCCGGTGGAACTGCCCGGCCACGGGCCGCGGTTCCGACTGCTGACCCGAGGGGCCGAACCGGCCGAGGAGCAGGAGAAGGCGGCCAATCCGCGAGCCGCTTCGGTGCGGCTGCGGGCCGCAGAACGCATCGCGGCGGAGGACCCGTGACCACCCGACCGAACCGATCGCCCTGCCCGGACGGGCCGACCTGCGAGGCACTGGAGGCGAGATGACAGCACCGGCACGGACCAAGTCGGGCTCGCGCGCGGGCAGCACCGACCGGGCCAAGAACGCGACCGGCACGCAGCAGAAGAAGGCGGCTCCGGAGCGCAAGGGCGCGGACAAGCGCGCGACCACCCCGCGCGGCCGGTCGGCGGCCGCCGACCGCGCCTACGCGCGGCGCGACGACCGCCGGGACCGTTCGCTGCGCGAGCCGCCGGCCCGGCGCACCGCTGCCCCGGCCAAGCGACCCAGCGGTGCCAAGCAGAAGACCAAGCTGCAGGAGCGGGTCTCCTCGGCCCGGTTGCCGCAGGTCGTGGTCGTGATGGCAGTGCTGGCCATCGGCCTGGCCGCGACCCTGTGGCTGGCGATCGCCGCGGTCAGCAACAGCTACCAGCTGCAGCAGGGTGAGCAGACCATCAACACCCTCAACGAACGCCGCGAGGAGCTCATGCGGGACGTGAGCACCATGAACTCCACTCCTGCGCTGGAACGCCGGGTGACCCAGGAGCTCGGCATGGTGCCCGGCCCCGCCCCGGCGCACCTCGTGGTGCAGCCCGGCGGCGAGGTGGAGGTCGTCGGCGAGCCCGAGGAGGCTCAGGCTCCGGCGCCGCCGCCCGCGCCGCCCGCGGAGAACCCGGCGGAGCCGGGCGGGCAGCACCCGCAGGCCGGCAACGCCCCCGGAACCGCGGACCGCCCGGGAACTCCCGGGGACGACGCGGGTTCTCCGGAACACGCCGGCAGCTCCGATGACCCGGCCCGGCAGGCCAGCGCGGACCGCGGGCAGGCAGCACGCTGATGCCCCGCACGTCGAAGCGGCTGGTCAACTCTCGGCGGCGCGGCGCACGCACGGACGCGGCGGGCAGCAACCGCAGGCTGCTCGTCGGCCGGGTGGTGCTCGTGATGTGCCTGATCGTGGCCGGCGCGAAGCTGGTGCACGTGCAGGGATTCGAGGCCAGCGCCCTGTCCGGGCAGTCCGAGAAGCAGCGCGTCAGCCGGGACACCGTGCCCGCCGAGCGGGGGTCCGTGGTGGACCGGGCGGGCAACGCGCTCGCGTTCAGCACCGAGGCGCGCCAGCTCTACGCCAACCCGCGGATGCTGACCGAGGAACTGGCCGAAGCGCGCGCCGAGGACCCGAGCAAGCCGGAACCGGACCGGTACAAGCGGGAGATGGCCCGGTTCGTGCACCAGACCGTCGGGAATGCCATCAGCGAGCGGGAAGCGCTCGACGCGCTGTTCTCCGACCAGTCGTTCACCTACTTCGGGCCGGAGATCGACCCGAGTCAGGCGCGGGTGATCAGCGAGAAGTACCCGCAGATCGGTTCGGAGTACCGGGCCACCCGGGAGTACCCGGCGGGCGACGTCGCCTCGAACATCGTCGGTGCGGCGAACTGGCGGATGGACGAGCAGGAGATCCAGGGCGTCATGGGCCTGGAGAGCTCGATGGACGAGGCGCTCAGCGGCAAGCACGGGGTCAAGGTGTCCGACACCGCCATGGGCAGTCCCAGCCTGGTCATCCCGGGCAGCGAACGGGAACTCGAACCCGCGGTGCCCGGGTCGGACGTGGAGCTGACCATCGATTCCGACCTGCAGTACATGGTGCAGCGCAAGCTCGCCGACTACGCGCAGCGGGCGGGTGCCACCAGCGCCAGCGCCGTGGTGCTGGACGCCAAGACCGGGGAGACCTACGCGCTGGCCAACGATAAGAGCTTCGATCCGCGCGCCGAGTGGAGCAGCAACCTCGGCAACGCCGCGGTGACCACGCCGTTCGAGCCGGGATCGGTGAACAAGCTGGTCACGGCGGCCGCGGCGATCGAGCACAACGTGGTGCAACCGGAGCAGGTGCTGCAGGTCCCGGGCAACATCGAAGTCGCCGACCGGACCGTCGGCGATGCCTGGCAGCACGGCACGATCCCGCTGACGTTCACCGGTGTGCTCGGCAAATCCTCCAACGTCGGCACGCTGATGGTCGCGCAGCAGCTCGGTGAGCAGCGGTTCGCCGATACGGCGCGCAAATTCGGCCTCGGCCAGCGCACCGGTATCGAGCTCGGCGGGGAGAGCCCCGGCTCGTTCCCACCGCGCGCCGAGTGGTCCGGATCGACGTTCGCGAACCTGCCGATCGGGCAGGGGCTGTCGATGACCGTGCTGCAGATGGCCGGGATGTACCAGGCGATCGCCAACGACGGCGTGCGCGTCCCGCCCCGGGTGGTCTCCGCCGAGGTGGGGCCGGACGGGCAGCGGACCGAGCGCCCGGAACCGGAGGGCGTCCGCGTGGTGAGTCCGGAGTCCGCCCGCACGGTGCGGGACATGCTGCGCGGCGTCGTGCAGGACGCGCCCGACCAGGAGGGCACCGGCTCGGACGCGGCTCTGGAGGGGTACCAGGTCTCCGGCAAGACCGGGACGGCGCAGCAGATCGACCCGTCCTGCGGCTGCTACAGCAACTCGGACTACTGGATCACTTTCGCCGGGATGGTGCCGGCCGAGGATCCGCGGTTCGTGGTCGGTCTCATGCTCGACGCGCCCACCGCCGGGACGCCCGAGGCGTCCTCGGCCGCGCCGTTGTTCCACGACATCGCGTCGTTCCTGACCCAGCGCTTCCAGATCCCGTTGTCCCACGAGCCGGCCCCGGTCCAGGTGCTCCAGCCCGAGTAGGGGGTTGTCGATGCCTCCCGAGGCGTGCGGCGGTACGGGTCGATCGGGGTGCGGCCCGGGGACGGGTCCTATCCGGCTTCGGGCGTCCGGGTCCGGGCTGCCGCTTCCGGGGTTTCCGCCGGGGCTCGGAAGCGGGCCACGACCAGCAGCAGGAGTCCGGCGCCGAGGCCGCAGGCCGCGAGGAGGAACAAGCCTGCGGCCGGGGAGCCGGTGGTTTCCTCCACCCAGTTCTTGGCGATCGGGGCGACGAAACCGCCGAGGTTGCCCAGCGAGTTGATCAGGCCGATGCCGACCGCGGCCGCCGTGCCGGTCAGGTAGGCGGCGGGGAAGGTCCAGAACACCGGCTGGACGGAGATGTAGCCCGCCGCCGCCACTGAGAGCCCGCCGATGGCCAGCACCGGGTTCGCGAACACCGCGGACGCGGCGATACCCGCGGAGCCGACCACCACGCTGCCCGCGGCGACGAAGCTGCGCCGCGCCTGGTTCACCCGGTCCGCGCCGACGGACACCGCGATGTTGGCCAGCAGCGCGATCGCCCACGGCACCGCGGTCACCAGTCCGACCAGCACCCCGACATCCCGGCCGACCGCGGCCGCGACCTGCGTCGGCAGGTAGAAGGTCATCCCGTACACCGCGCACTGGATCAGGAAGTACACCAGGCTGAAGTACAGCACTTTGCCATCCAGCAGCGAGGTCAGTAGACCGCGCGGGCTGTGCCGGGCGGTCACCGCCGCTTCACTGTCCACAGCGGACTGCAGCGCGGTGCGTTGGGCTGCGGTCAGCCAGGTGGCGTCGGCGGGCCGGTCGTCCAGGTGGAACAGCGCCCACACGCCGACGACGCAGGCGATCAGGCCCTCGACCGCGAACATCCACTGCCAGCCGAGGATCCCGGCCACCCCGTCCAGTTCCAGCAGCAGGCCGGACAGCGGACCGCCGAGCACGGAGGCGAGCGGGATGCCGAGGTAGAACAGCGCGTTGCACCGGGCCCGGTAGGCGTGCGGGACCCAGTAGGTGATGTAGAGGATGACGCCCGGGAAGAACCCGGCTTCGGCGGCGCCGAGCAGGAACCGCAGCAGGTAGAACACGCCTTCCGAGTTCACCAGCGCCATGGCCGCCGAGATCAGCCCCCAGGTCACCATGATCCGGCACATCCACCAGCGGGCGCCGACCCGCTGCAGGACCAGGTTGCTGGGTACCTCGAACAGCGCGTAGCCGATGAAGAACATCCCGGCGCCGAGCGCGTACGCGGCTTCCGAAATGCCGGTGTGCAGCTGGAACTCGTCCTTGGCGAAGCCGATGTTGACCCGATCCAGGAACGCGATCACGTACATCAGCAGCAGGAACGGGATCAACCGGGTCATCACCTTGCGGATGGCGCCGGTCAGGGCCGGGTCGTGCGACGTCTGCTCGTCCGCGTGCACCGTGCCTCCCCGATGAGGTGGTGTTCGGTATTCCGGACAGTGTTCGTCGAGCGGCACGACTGTAGGACCGCGGTGATCGGCCGTCAACGGTGCGCCCCGCCTGGCCCGCCCCCCGGCCGGCCTATTGCGCCTGGCCGAAAGGTGCTGGTTACGTCGGCGGCCACCGGCTCGACGACGAGGGGGACCGAGGGTGACGCGACGCAGCGCGAACTGGTTCGGGGCACGTGGTCGAGCGGGGATGACCGCCCGCTCCTGGCTGCGCAACCAGGGGCACGACGACGAGGTCTTCGACGGGCGCCCGGTCATCGGCATCGCGACCACCTGGTCCGAGCTCGCGCCGTGCAACGCCCATCAGCAGCGGATCGCCGAGTCGGTCAAGCGCGGGGTGTGGCAGGCGGGCGGATTCCCGCTGGAATTCCCGAACATGGCGCTGGGTGAGACGCTGGTGCGCCCCACCGCCATGCTCTACCGCAATCTGCTGGCCATGCAGGCCGAGGAGACGATCCGGGCCAACCCGCTGGACGCGGTCGTGCTGCTGTCCGGCTGCGACAAGACCACACCCGGGCTGCTGATGGCAGCGTCCAGTGTGGACCTCCCCGCGATCATGCTCACCGGCGGACCCATGCTCAACGGCAAGCACCGCGGGCGGGACATCGGCTCGGGAACCGCGGTGTGGCAGGCCGAAGCCGATCTCGTCGCCGGGCGGATCACCGAGCAGGAGTGCCACGTCATCGAGGGGTGCATGTCCCGGTCCGCCGGGCACTGCATGACGATGGGCACCGCGTCGACCATGGCCTGCATCGTGGAGGCGCTCGGCATGCAGCTGCCGTACGCGGCGTCCTGGCCCGCGGTCGACGCGCGCCGCTCCGTCGCCGCGCAGCGCACCGGGCGGCGGATCGTGCAGATGGTCGACGAGGACCTCAAACCCTCCGACCTGCTCACCCCGGCGGCCTTCCGGAACGCGATCCGGGCCAACGCCGCGATCGGCGGGTCCACCAACGCCGTCGTGCACCTCATCGCCATCGCGAAGCGGCTGGGCGTCGAGCTGGACGTGGACGATTTCGACCGCTACACGCGGGACGTCCCGACGCTGGTCAACCTCATGCCCAGCGGTGAGCACCTGATGGAGGACTTCTGCTACGCGGGCGGGCTTCCCGCGGTGCTCACCGAGCTCGGCGAGCTGATCGACGGTTCGACGGTCACCGTCACCGGGCGGTCGATGGCCGAGAACATCGCGGGTGCCGAGGTGCACGACCGCGCGGTCATCACCTCGGCGGCCGAGCCGTTCCAGGCCGTGGGAACCGGAACCGCCGTGCTGCGCGGCAGTCTCGCGCCGGACGGTGCGGTCGTCAAGCAGTCCGCCGCGTCCCCGCGCCTGCTGCAGCACACCGGGCGCGCGCTGGTCTTCGAGGACGTGGACGAGTACTACGCGGTGTGCCGGGACGACGATCTGGATGTGGACGCGGACACGGTGCTGGTCGTGCGCAACGCCGGTCCGCGCGGGTATCCCGGCATGCCGGAGGTCGCCAACGTTCCGGTGCCGAAAAAGCTGCAGGAGCAGGGGATCGACGATGTCGTGCGGATCTCGGACGGCCGGATGAGCGGCACCGCCTACGGGACCGTGGTGCTGCACGTGTGCCCGGAAGCCGCGGCGGGCGGACCGCTGGCCCTGGTGCGCACCGGTGACCCGATCCGGCTGGACGTTCCGGCGCGCCGGCTCGACCTGGACGTGCCGGAGGACGAACTGCAGCGGCGGCGGGCGGAGTGGCAGCCGCCGCCGAACCCGCATCCGCGCGGATATCCGCGGCTTTATCATGAGCACGTGCTGCAGGCCGATCAGGGAGCGGATCTGGATTTCCTGGTGGGCGGTTCCGGCAGTTACGTCCCCCGCGACGGGCACTGAATCCACCGGGTTCTGCCCGCATTCGCGGAAATCCCGCCGAACGCGCGGTTGTTCGGGGAATGCGCGGGTTCCCACTGCTGCGGGCCGGTTCGCCGCGCGTGCGCGGGAGCGGACGGGAACTCGACGAACAATTCTCGTGGCGCCGCGGGAATGGTGAGCGCGGTGACATGCGCCGCGAATCCCCGTTCCCGCGGATATCGGCGCGGTATCCGCGGGAACGGCTGCGGTCAGGCCGGGACCTGCGGTTCGCTCCACCCCAGGTAGCCGCCGAAGTAGGACAGGCTCTCCGCGTGCCCGATGGCTCCGCCGACCGAGCTGGAGTAGAAGCCGCCCGAGCCGTCGGCGATCCCGACATGCCCGTTCTCGCTGGTGTCCCAGTAGACGAAGGCGCCTTCCGGTGGATCGGTGTCGCCCTCGTGCGCCTTGCCCGCGCTGCGGGCGCCTTCCCAGTGCGCCCGCGCCGAGGGCCAGACGCCGGTCGTGCCGTAGGCGTTCTCCACGGCCATCTCGCAGAGCCCTTCGTAAGAGGTGTCGCCGGACTGCTGCTGGAACCACTCGATCGCACCGCTCGGCGTCCCGTCGGCCGGGGCCGCCGCGGAGGGAGCGGCCGAGGCGGGGCCGACCAGCGGTAGCAGCAGGAGGGCGAGGGCGGTCACGAGCCCGCCGAGCAGGCGGGCCGTCGTCGAAGTGCGCACGTGTTCCTCCGAGGGTGAGCGCGCGGTCTGCCGCGCTGGGGTGTGCGGCCCCGGGTGCGGCTGCGGACCCGGGCGCTGTGGAACGGGGGGAGCCGGCCGGTGCGCGGCCTGCGGTGCCGATCGGCGAGGTTAGAGCGGGCCGTGTCCGAAATCCACGCCTGCGGACCGGTCGACCGGAATCCGGCGAGTTCTCGCCATCGCCCGCGGCGGCCGGCCCGCACCGCGCGGCTGCGTGTGGGCGAGGGCGCACGGCTCCGCGTGGCGGTCCGCGCGCTGCTCCGCACGACGTAGCCGGTGCCGGTCCGTCCGCAGTGCCGACCATGGAGATGCTGCCCCCGGTGCACCCGGTAGCCTGTCGCAACGTGCCTTCCGCGGTCGCCACAGCCCCGCCTCGCCCCCAGCGCGTCGAGCCGGTGGACATCGAGGAACTGGCCGGTGCCATCGACGCCCGGCCGGTCGTTTCTGCTGGTCAGAGCGCTGGTTTTGCTCCGGTGACCGGGGTGACGCTGCGCGCGCAGCACGTGCTGCCCGGTGATCTGTTCGCCGCTCTGCCCGGAACCCGGGTGCACGGCGCGGACTTCATCGGCCGAGCGCTCGACGCCGGTGCGGTCGCGGTGCTCACCGACCAGGCCGGGATCGACCGCACCGGGCTGACCGACCACCCGGCCGTGCGGTCCGGGAAGGTCTCGGTCCTGCTGCACCCCGATCCGCGCGGCGTGCTGGGCCGCGCCGCCGCGATCGTCTACGGCGACCCCTCGCAGCAGCTGTCCGTGCTCGGCGTGACCGGTACGTCCGGCAAGACGACCACCACCTACCTGCTGGAGTCCGCGCTGCGCGCCGCCGGGTGCACGACCGGGCTGGTCGGCACGGTGGAGACCCGGGTCGCCGGCGAGCGGCTGGACAGCGCGTTCACCACGCCCGAGGCGCCGGATCTGCAGGCCCTGCTGGCGGTGATGGTCGAGCAGGGCGTGACGCACGTGCCGATGGAGGTCTCCAGCCACGCGCTGGCCATGGGCCGCGTCTCCGGGACCCGCTACGCGGTCGGCGGGTTCACCAACCTCTCCCAGGACCACCTGGACTTCCACCGCGACCTGGAGGACTACTTCCAGGCCAAGGCGCTGCTGTTCGACGGGCGCGCCGCGCGCGAGGTCGTGTGCACCGACACCGAGTGGGGGCAGCGGCTGGCCGCGGGTGGTGCGACCACCGCGTCCACGACCGGCGCCGCGGACTGGACCGCCACCGAGGTGCGCGCCTTCCCGACCGGGGAGCAGACGTTCACCGCCGGCGGTCCGGGCGGGCGCGAACTGGAGCTGCGGCTACGGCTGCCCGGCCCGTTCAACATCGCCAACGCGCTGCTGGCGGCCGGGATGCTCGACGCGGCCGGCATCGACGAGGACGCGATCGCACGGGGTCTCGCGGAGGTCGACGTGCCGGGTCGCATGGAGCGTGTCGCGCTGGGGCAGGATTTCACCGCTGTGGTGGACTATTCGCACAAACCCGGGGCGGTGGCAGCGGTGCTGGACGCGGCCCGGGCGCAGGTGGACGGCGATGTGATCGTCGTCCTCGGCAGCGGCGGTGACCGGGATGTCGCCAAGCGCCCGCTGATGGGCGAGGCGGCCATCCGCCGAGCGCAGCTGCTGATCGTCACCGACGACAATCCGCGCAGCGAGGATCCCGCGGGGATCCGCGAGGCCGTGCTGGCCGGTGCCCGGGACGTGCCCGCCGACGAGCGCGGGGACGTGGTCGAGGTCGGCGACCGGCGCTCGGCGATCGCCGAGGCGGTCGGTCGGGCCGGTCCGGGCGACATCGTCGTCGTTGCGGGCAAGGGCCATGAAACAGGACAGGAGGTGGCGGGCGTGGTGCATCCGTTCTCGGACCGGGAGGAGCTCGCGGCCGCGCTCCGCAGGCGGCTCGGCGAGCCGCGGCAAACCGGTGTTCGTCGGGGGCAGGGCGACGAGGAGGCAAGTTGATCCGGCTCAGCCTCGCTGACATCGCGGAAGCGGTGCACGGCAGGCTCCATCGTGCGGAAGGCTCGGAGATCGTCAGCGCGGGAGTCGAATTCGACTCGCGGCGGATCGAGACCGGTGGGCTGTTCGTGGCCGTGCCGGGCGAACGGGTCGACGGTCACGACTTCGCCGCGCGCGCCGCGGCGGACGGTGCGGCGGGTGTGCTCGCCGCCCGGGAGGTGGATGCTCCGGCGGTCGTCGTGCCGCCGGTCTCGGCAGCGGACCGGTCCGGCGTGATGGCGCTGGCCGGGGACGCGGACGGTTCGGGCGCCGCGGTGCTGACCGCGCTCGGCGCGCTGGCCCGGCACGTCGTGGACCGGCTGCCCGACCTGGCCGTGGTGGGGGTGACCGGTTCGTCCGGCAAGACCTCGACCAAAGACCTGATCGCCCAGCTGCTGGAACCGATGGGCCCCACCGTGGCCCCGCCCGGCTCGTTCAACAACGAGCTCGGCCACCCGTGGACCGTGCTGCGCGCCGACGAGAGCACTCGGCACCTGGTGCTGGAGCTCTCCGCCCGCGGGACGGGGCACATCGCGGCCCTGTGCCGGGTCGCGCCGCCGCGGATCGGCGTGGTGCTCAACGTCGGGCACGCGCACGTCGGTGAGTTCGGTTCGCAGGAAGCGGTGGCCGTGGCCAAGGGCGAGCTCGTCGAAGCGCTGCCCGCGGACGGGCTCGCGGTGCTCAACGCCGACGACCCGCTGGTGGCGCCGATGGCCGAGCGCACCGCGGCGCGCGTGGTGCAGGTCGGTGAGAGCCCGGTCGCCGACGTGCGCGCGGTGCAGGTGCAGGTCGACGAGCAGGCGCGGCCGACCTTCACGCTGACCACCGCGAGCGGCGCTGCCCCGGTGCACCTGCCGCTGGTCGGCGAGCACCAGGTGTCCAACGCGCTGGCCGCCGCCGCCGTGGCGCTGGAGCTGGGCGCCGGGGTGGATGAGGTCGCCGAGCGGCTCAGCGGGGTGCGCCGGGTGTCGGCGCGCCGCATGGAGGTCGCGGAGACCGACGCCGGGGTGACGGTGATCAACGACGCGTACAACGCGAACCCGGAGTCGGTGCGTGCGGCGCTGAAGACCCTGGCCTCGATGACCAGGGGCCGGCCGAGCAGGGCGTGGGCGGTGCTCGGCGAGATGGCCGAGCTCGGCGAGTCCGGCGTGCAGGCGCACGACGACATCGGGCGGCTGGCGGTGCGGCTGAACATCGACCGCCTGGTCGTGGTCGGTGACGGGGCTCGGGTGATGCACCAGGCCGCCTCGCTGGAAGGGTCTTGGGGAGAGGAGTCGGTTCTCGTGCCGGACGTCGATGCGGCCGTCGCGCTGCTGCGTGACGAGCTGCGTCCCGGTGATGTCGTGCTGACCAAGGCGTCGAACTCCGCCGGTTTGTGGCGGGTCGCCGAGGCCCTGCTGGACGAGGAGGCTGGTCGCGCGTGAGGCCGATCCTGGTCGCCGCCGCCGTCGCGCTGGTGGTCTCCATCCTGTTCACCCCGTACCTCATCCGGATCTTCTCCAAGCAGGGCTTCGGCCAGGAGATCCGCGAGGAGGTGCAGAAGTCGCACTCGGCCAAGCGCGGGACGCCGACCATGGGCGGTGTCGCGATCCTGGTGGCGATGTGGGTCGGGTACTTGGTGACCCACCTGACGGTCACCGAGACCGGACCGAGCGCATCCGGACTGCTGGTGCTGTTCCTGACCACCGCGCTGGGCTTCGTCGGCTTCTTCGACGACTTCATCAAGATCCGCAAGCAGCGCAACCTGGGGCTGAACAAGACCGCCAAGCTGGTCGGCCAACTGGCCGCGGCGGTGGTGTTCGCGATCCTGGTGCTGCGCTTCCCGGACGTGAACCAGGTGACGCCGGCCTCGGTGCACCTGTCGTTCATCCGGGACATCTCGCTGATCTCGTTCGGCGCGATCGGGTTCGTGATCTTCGCCTACGTCGCGATCAGCGGCTGGTCGAACGCGGTGAACTTCACGGACGGCATGGACGGCCTGGCCGCGGGCACCGCGTCGATGGTGCTGGCCACCTACGTGCTGATCTCGTTCTGGCAGTTCCGCAACGACTGCACCGTGGTGCCCACGCCCGGCTGCTACACGGTGCGCGACCCGGAGGACATCGCGGTGGTGGCGGCCGCGGCGATGGCCGCGTGCGTCGGCTTCCTGTGGTGGAACGCGGCACCCGCGAAGATCTTCATGGGCGACACCGGTTCGCTGGCGCTCGGCGGGCTCATCGCCGGGCTGTCCATGGTCACCCGCACCGAGCTGCTGGCGATCGTGATCGGCGGGCTGTTCGTGGTCGAGGCGCTGTCGGTGGTCATGCAGATCGCCGTGTTCCGCACCACCCGGCGGAGGCTGTTCCGCATGGCCCCGTTCCACCACCACTTCGAACTGGCGGGCTGGGCGGAAACCACGGTGATCATCCGGTTCTGGGTGCTGGCAGCGATAACCTGCATGTTCGGCGTGGGCCTGTTCTACGCCGACTGGTTGGCGCTGTCCGACCAGTTCCAGTAAGCGCTCGGGTCGCGCGAGCAGCGCGGTCGGACCAGGTGAGGAGGCAGTTCGGTGGCTGCGGGCCGGTTCCACGGTCGGGAAGTGCTGGTGGCCGGGGCGGGTGTGTCCGGCCGGTCGGCGGCTGGGGCGCTGCTGGACGCCGGTGCGTCGGTGACCGTCACCGACGCCTCGGACGAGCGGCTGGCCGCCCTGGCCTCGCTGCGCGCAGCGGGTGCCGAACTGGTCGCCGGGTTGACCGAACCCCCTGCCGGGACGGACCTCGTCGTGACCAGCCCGGGCTGGCGCCCGGAGTCGCCGCTGCTGAGCGCGTCCGCGGCCGCCGGCGTGGAGGTCATCGGCGAGGTCGAACTGGCCTGGCGCCTGGACGCCGACAAACCGGAGCCCGCCACCTGGCTGGCGGTGACCGGAACCAACGGCAAGACCACCACGGTGAGCATGCTGGAAGCGGTGCTGCGCGCGGCGGGAACCGACGTGGTGGCCTGCGGCAACGTCGGGCTGCCGGTGGTGGACGCGGTCCGCGCCGGGCACCGGGTGCTGGCGGTGGAGCTGTCCAGCTTCCAGCTGCACTGGTCGGAGTCCGTGCGCCCGCTGGCCGGTGCGGTGCTCAACCTCGCCGAGGACCACCTCGACTGGCACGGATCTCTGGAGTCCTACGGCCGGGCGAAGGAGCGGATCTACTTCGGCAACGAGGTCGCGGTGGGCAATGCGGACGACGCGTGGTCCACGCGCCTCGTGGACGGGCACGGTCGCCGCCGGGTGTGGATCACGCTGGGCGAGCCGGAACCGGGCCAGCTCGGCGTCTCCGGCGGCAGGCTGGTGGACCGCGCCTTCGGTGACCGGCGGGATCTGGCCGCGCTGGGCGAGGTGCACCCGTCCGGCCCGCACAACCAGGCCAATGCGCTGGCCGCGGCCGCGTTGGCGCTGGCCTTCGGCGTGGAGCCCGCGGACGTGGCCGCGGGGCTGCGCTCGTTCCAGCCGGGCGCGCACCGCTCGGTGGTGGTCGGCGAAGCGGCCGGGGTGTCCTACGTGGACGATTCCAAGGCGACGAACCCGCACGCGGCCGACGCGGCGCTGCGCGCGCACCCGCGGGTGGTCTGGATCGCCGGTGGGTTGCTCAAGGGCGCCGACGTGGAGCAGCTGGTGGCCGACAACGCCGATCGGTTGGACGCGGCGGTGCTGATCGGGCAGGACCGCGAGCGGTTCGCCGCCGCGTTGGCCCGACACGCCCCGGATGTGCCGGTGCGCGAGGTGGCGGCGCGGGACCATACCGGCATGCAGGAAGCCGTCCGCCTGGCCGGCGGGTTCGCCCGCCCCGGATCGGTGGTGCTGCTCGCCCCCGCTGCGGCCTCGATGGACATGTTCACCGACTACGCCGAACGCGGCAGGTGCTTCGCCGAAGCCGCGGGCGGCGTGCTGGCCGAGTCCTCGACGGCGACCGCGCACGACGGGTGAACCGCCGATGCCGACCGCGAGCAAGACCACTGCCGCGCCCCCGAAGCGGGCGCCGGGACGCGGACCGGGCCGCGGCCTGTTCGCACCGGTCACCGCCTGGCTGACCCGCCCGCTCGCCTCGTTCCACCTGCTGCTGGCCGTGTTCGGGCTGCTGACGGTGTTCGGGCTGGTCATGGTGCTGTCGGCGTCCAGCGTCGACTCGTACAGCCAGGCCGGGACGTCCTACAGCGTCTTCGGCAGGCAGGTGCTGTACTGCCTGGTCGGACTGGTGCTGTTCTACCTGGCGCTGTGCATCCCGGTCCGGTTGATCCGCCGCTACAGCATGGCGCTGCTCGGCGTGTGCCTGGCGATGCTGGCGCTGGTGCTGACCCCGCTGGGCGAGGAGATCAACGGGGCGCGCAGCTGGTTCAGCCTCGGGGGCATCTCGGTGCAGCCGGTCGAATTCGCCAAGATCGCCTTCGCGCTGTGGGGCGCGCACGTGCTGGTCACCAAGCGCGGGCTGCTCGGCCAGTACCGGCACCTGCTGGTTCCCGTGGTGCCCGCGGCGCTGCTCATGTTCGCGCTGGTGATGCTGCAACCCGACCTGGGTTCGACGATCACCCTGTTCATCGTGCTGCTCGGGCTGCTGTGGTTCGTCGGTGCGCCCATGCGGCTGTTCGCGGTGCTGGCGCTGGGCGGGGTCACCGGAACCTTGGCCCTGGCGGTGATCGAGGACTACCGGATGGCGCGGCTGACCGTGTTCCTCGACCCCTCGGCGGACCCGACCGGCAACGGCTACCAGTCGATGCAGGCGCTGTACGCGCTGGCCGACGGCGGGCTGTTCGGCCAGGGACTCGGCCAGGGCTGGTCCAAGTGGCAGTACCTGCCCTACGCGCACAACGACTTCATCTTCGCCGTCATCGGCGAGGAACTGGGCTTCCTGGGCTGCGCCGTGGTGCTCGGCCTGTTCGCGCTGACCGCCTACGTCGGGATGCGCATCGCGCGGCGCAACACCGACCCGTGGATCCGGATCGTGGCTGCCACCCTGACGTTGTGGACGGTGTCCCAGGCGGTGATCAACATGGGCTACGTGGTCGGCATGCTGCCGATCACCGGGCTGCCGCTGCCGCTGATCTCCTCCGGCGGGTCCTCGGTCGTCAGCAGCATGCTGGTGTTCGGGCTGCTGGCCAACTTCGCCCGGCACGAGCCGGAGGCGATCGCCGCGCTACGGTCTCTGGGACCGGGACGGGTCGGCCGATTGCTCCGCTTGCCGACCCCGGACCCGTACCGCCCGCCGGCCAAGCGACGTCCGGCGCGGCCCAGCACCCCACCCAGCCGCCCCGCGACGAAGGCTTCCGGGGCGAAGGCAACCCGCCGGGGGACCGGGAAAGCACGCGCGCAGGGTGCGCGCAGCGGTCCCGGATCCCGGGCGCAGACACGAGGAGGACACCGTTGAGCGGGGATCGCACGGTCCGCATCGACCGCGGCGCAGGCCCGGGAAACGTGCCCGCGCCGGGCACGGGTGTCCCGCAGGGCTTTCCGGCAGGCGGGGGGCAGGCGCAGCGCCCGCTGTCGGTCGTGGTGGCAGGCGGTGGTACCGCGGGGCACATCGAACCGGCCCTGGCGCTCGCCGACGCGGTGCGCCGCGCCCGGCCCGATGCGCGGGTGACTGCGCTGGGCACCGAGCGGGGGCTGGAGAACCGGCTGGTCCCGGCGCGCGGATACCCGCTGGAGCTGATCCCGCCGGTGCCGATGCCGCGCAAGCCCAGCCCGCAGTTGCTGCGGCTGCCGATGAAGGTCCGCGATTCGGTCAAGCGGACCCGGGAGGTCCTGGACCGGGTGCAGGCCGACGTGGTCGTCGGGTTCGGCGGCTACGTCTCGCTTCCCGCCTACCTCGCCGCCCGCGGCCGCACGCCGATCGTGGTGCACGAGGCCAACGCGCGGGCCGGATTGGCCAACAAGATCGGCGCGCGCTACGCCGAGCGGGTGCTGTCGGCGACGCCGGACAGCGGGCTCAGCGGAGCGCAGACCATCGGGATCCCGCTGCGCGAGTCGATCACCGGGGTGGACCGCTGGGCGCTGCGCGCACCGGCGCGCGCCCACTTCGGACTGCACCCGCACGCCCCGACGATCCTGGTCTTCGGCGGTTCGCAGGGCGCGCGCACGCTCAACACCGCGTTCTCCGGGGCCGCCGAGGCGCTGGGCCGCGCCGGGGTCGGCGTGCTGCACGCGCACGGGCCGAAGAACACCGTTGCGGTGCAGCAGGTCCGCGGTGCGCCCCCGTACTGCACCGTGCCCTACCTGGAGCGGATGGACCTCGCCTATGCCGCGGCGGACCTGGTGGTGTGCCGGTCCGGCGCGATGACCGTCGCCGAGGTCTCGGCCATCGGGCTGCCCGCGGTGTTCGTCCCGCTCCCGCACGGCAACGGCGAACAGGCGCTCAACGCGCAGCCGGTCGTCTCCGGCGGCGGCGGGGAACTCATCGCGGACGCCGAGTTCACCCCGCAGCGGGTCATCGACCAGGTGCTGCCGCTGGTGCGCGACCCGCAGCGGCTGCGCGAGATGAGCGCGGCGACCATCGGGGCCGGGCACCGGGAAGCGGACCAGGTGCTGGCCAAGATCGTGCTGGAGGTGGCCGGACAGTGACCGAGGCAGGCGCGCAGGACACCGCCGAGCTGCTGGCCCGGGTGCACCTGGTCGGCATCGGCGGCGCCGGAATGAGCGGTATCGCCCGCATCCTGCTGGCGCGCGGCAACGAGGTGTCCGGATCGGACGCACGGGATTCGCGCACCGTGTTGGCCCTGCGGGCGCAGGGTGCGCAGGTGCTCGTGGGCCACCGCGCGGAGAACCTCGACCAGTTCGACAGCGGTCCCAGCGCGATCGTGGTCTCCACCGCGATCCGCGAGGACAACCCGGAACTGGTGGAGGCGAACCGGCGCGGGGTTCCGGTGCTGCGCCGCGCCGAGGCGCTGGCCGCGCTGATGGCCGGGCATCGGGTGGCGTGCGTGGCCGGGACGCACGGCAAGACGTCCACCACGTCGATGCTCACCGTGGCGCTGCAGCACTGCCGGTTCGACCCCTCGTTCGCCATCGGCGGGGACCTCAACGACTCGGGGGCCAACGCGCACCACGGCGACGGCACGATCTTCGTGGCCGAGGCCGATGAGAGCGACGGCTCCTTCCTGGTGTTCTCCCCGTCGGTCGCGGTGGTGACCAACGTCGAACCGGACCACCTGGACCACCACGGCAGCGCCGGTGCCTACACCCGCGCGTTCGACGAGTTCGTGCAGCGGATCGTGCCCGGCGGGGTGCTGATCGCCTGCGCCGATGATCCGGGCGCCGCGCGGTTGGCCGATGCCGCCCAGGCCGCCGGGGTGCGGGTGCGCCGCTACGGGAAGTCGGTGACCGAGTCCGGTGATGCCCGGCTGGTCGGCTACCGCCCGGAGCACGGCGCCGGGGTGGCCACGGTGGAACTCGTCGGCGAACCCGCGCCGGCCGACCGGGTCGACGTGCAGGTCGCGGTGCCGGGTGAGCACATGGCGGGCAACGCGGTGGCCGCGGTGCTGGCCGGGCTGGAGCTCGGTGCGGAATTGCCCGGGCTGCTGGACGGTCTGGCCGCGTTCGGCGGTGTGCGGCGCCGTTTCGAGTTCAAGGGGCGGGCCGCGGGCGTGCAGGTCTACGACGACTACGCGCACCACCCGACCGAGGTGGAGGCGCAGCTGCGCGCGGCCCGGCCGGTGCTCGGCGAGGACGGCCGCCTGGTGGTCGTGTTCCAGCCGCACCTGTACTCGCGCACCGCGGCGTTCCACGCGGAGTTCGCCACCGCGCTGGGGTTGGCCGACGAGGTCGTGCTCCTCGACGTGTACGGCGCGCGGGAGGACCCGCAGCCGGGGGTGACCGGGGAGCTGATCGCCGGCGGGGTGCCGCTGCCCGCGGAACGGGTGCACTACGAACCGTCGCTCACCGAGGCCGCCGCGCTGGTCGCCGGGCTGGCCCGGCCGCGCGATCTGGTGCTGACGATGGGCGCCGGTGATGTGACCATGCTCGGGCCGGAGATCCTGTCCGAATTGGACGGGCCCGACCGCGGCCTCGGAGGAGATCAGGTGTGAGCACCTCGGGACGCCGCGCGAAGGCCAGGCCGGGGGTGCGCAGCACCGGCGGCCGTCCGGTGCGCGGCGGCGCCCCGCGAGGTCCCGTCTGGCGCCGGTGGCTGCTGCCCGGTGCGCTGGCGGTGGTGACGGTGCTCGTGCTGGTGCTGTACTTCAGCCCGCTGCTCGGCGTGCGCGAGGTGCGCGTGACGGGCGGTTCGATCCCCGAGCGGGACGTGCTCGATGCGGCCGGTGTCGAACCGGGCACCCCGATGCTGCGCGTCGACGAGTCCGCGGTGCGTGAGCGGCTGGCCCGCGTGCCCGCGGTCGCCGATGTCGCGGTGGAGCTGTCCTGGCCGAGCGAGGTCCTGCTGCGCGTGGTGGAACGCGCTCCGCAGGGATTCCTGGCCGAACCGGGCGGTGTCCGGCTGGTGGATGCCTCCGGTGTCCTCTTCGGCCGCGCGCAGCAGCCACCGGACGGTCTCCCGCAGTTGCACGCGGCCGGAGGCCCGCAGCGCGCGGAGGGGGTGCGCACCGGCGCTGCGGTGCTGGCGGCGCTGCCGCGGGACGTGCACGCGCAGCTCCGCGCCGTGCACGCGGAGAAGCCGTCCGACATCCACCTGGTGCTGCAGGACGGTCGGCGGATCCACTGGGGCGATGCGGCCGAGATGCAGCGCAAGGCCGCGATCCTGCCCACGCTGCTGAGTCGCTCCGGAGACGTCTACGACGTCACCACGCCCGCGCTGCCGACGGTGGCCTGAGGGGAACACCCGTTCAAGATCATCTGCGCACGGCTACGGTGTGCGGTGTGTCCCAGGTCAGCGATCGGACGGATCCCCCGGCGCCGGAATCCGCGGTGAGCCGCGGGGCGGTGGCGGACCTCGACGAGGCAGCGGAGTTCCTGGAGCTGTTCCACGCGGAGAATCCGGACGCGGGCTCGGCCGCTGAGCGGCTGGCGGCGGTGCGCACCGAGGTCGAACTCACCGGCACCTACCGGCACACCCCGGACGAGCTGCAGTTCGGCGCGCGCGTCGCCTGGCGCAACAGCGCGCGCTGCATCGGCAGGCTGTACTGGCGCAGCCTGCTGGTGCGCGATCTGCGCGCGGTGCACCGCCCGGCGGACGTGGCCGCGCACTGCGTCCAGCACCTGCGCATCGCGACCAACGGTGGCCGGATCCGCCCGGTGATCAGCATCTTCCCGCCGGAAGTCCCGGGCAGTCCCGCACCGCGCATCTGGAACGAGCAGCTGGTCCGCTACGCCGGGTACGAGCAGCGGGACGGCTCGGTGCTGGGCGATCCGCGCTACCGCGGGTTCACCTCCGCCGTGCGCGCGGCGGGGTGGCGGCCGCCCGCCGGACCGGGCCGGTTCGACGTGCTCCCGCTGGTCGTGGAGAGCCGTGCCGAGGGTCCACGCATGTTCAGCCTCCCCGAGCGGGTGGTGCACGAGGTCGAGCTGACCCACCCGGAGCACGACTGGTTCGCCGAGCTGGGGCTGCGCTGGCACGCGGTCCCGGTGATCAGCCACATGCGGTTGCGCATCGGCGGGGTGTCCTATCCGGCCGCGCCGTTCAACGGCTGGTACATGGGCACCGAGATCGGCGCCCGCAACCTCGCCGACGGCGACCGCTACGACTTGATCGGGCCGCTCGCCGAGCGGTTGGGGCTGGACACCTCGCGGGAGGACACGCTCTGGCGGGACGCCGCACTGGTCGAGCTCAACCGCGCGGTGCTGCACTCGTTCCGCGAAGCGGGCGTGACGATCACCGACCACCACACCGAAGCGCAGCGGTTCATGACGCACCTGGCCAAGGAGGAGAAGGCCGGGCGCAGCTGCCCGGTGGACTGGAGCTGGATCGTGCCGCCGATGTCCGGTGCGCTGACCCCGGTGTTCCACCGCTACTACGACACCGAACCGCAGCGGCCCGAGTTCCACGTCGACGAGCACGCCGCCGACCGGGCCGCAGCCGGCGGGCCGGCGCACTTCGGCGGCCTGCTGCGCTGACCGCGATCAGCGGTAGTCCGCGACGTCGCCGCTGCCGCCCGCCCACGCGACCTCCCGGATGTAGCGCCAGGCGTCGGGTCGCGAGCCGTCCGCGTCGGTGAACCCGTACACCCGCGCCAGGTATCCGGCGGACAGCGATGCGGTGTTCCACCGGGCCACATCGGGATCGGCGGCCAGCGCCGCGACCGCCCTGCCGACGTAGGCGGGGCTTTCCGAGATGGCGAAACCCGGGATCCGGGCCACCGCGTCGCGCCAGTTGTGCTCGGCGACGCCGAACTCGTCGAGCATCATCTCCGAGCGCAGCCATCCGGGCGTGAGCGAGACGGCGGTCCCGCCGTGCGGGCGGAGCTCCTCGCCCTGGGCGCGGGCCAGTCGGTGCGCGGCGACCTTGGTGACGTCGAAGAACGCGCCGCCCTCGCTTCGGTAGTACTGCTCGTGCACCTCGGCGGTGCCGTCGGTGAGCTCGACGACCAGCCCGCCCGGGTTGCGCACCAGCAGCCGCAGCGCGAAGTGGCTGGTGATCAGGTGCGCCTCGATCCCGGTGCGCAGCCGGGCGAGGCCCTTGTCCAGCGAGGTCTCCCAGAGCGGGGTGTGCCAGACCATCAGGTGCTCCCCGCCGAGATCGTTGACCAGCAGGTCGAGCCGCCCCCGCTCGGCGTCGATCCGCTCGACCAGTTCGCGCACCTGCTGCGGATCGGTGTGGTCGGTGCGAACCGGGATGCCGGTCCCGCCGCGCGCGGTCACCAGCTCGGCGGTCTCCTCGATGGTCTCCGGGCGGTCGTAGTCGGAACGGTTCTCGCGCGTGCTGCGCCCGGTCGCGTACACCACGGCGCCGGCGGCGCCCAGTTCGGCGGCGATCCCGCGCCCGGCACCGCGCGTGGCCCCGGCGACCAACGCGATCCTGCCCCGCAGCTGTGCTCCCACCTGCTCTCCTCTCATCGGGCGTGCCGTACGGCGGTCGCGCCGTGCACCCCGAGTATCCCGGTCACCACCGACGGTCGCCGGTGCCGGCGCGGGCGGAGCGGCGCCGGCGGGACGCGGCGCGCCGGAAGTCCCTGCTTGGCATCGTCGCCCTCCATTCGGGGTACGGTATGCGCGATGATCACGCTGCGGCGTGATGCTGACGGGGAGGAAAGAACGTGCTCGGACCACTGCACAGCGGTGGGCGGCCGACGCGCTGGGGAACGGGCCGGTCGAGGCGGCGGGCTGCGAAGGTGCACTGCAGCGCGCCCGTCCCGGAATCCGGCGTGGCTGCTGGACGTGGAGGTATCGGCATGCCTACCGTCCGAGCCGGGCAGGGGATCAACATCGGTGTGGTCCCGGCACCTGCAGCTACCGGAGGACTGGGGTTGCGCGAGCTCCCGACGACCGGACAACGACCGTTCCGGCGGTCGACGCAGAGAGCACTTCAGCCACGATCAGGAAGGCGGACCCGATGACGCCCCCGCACAACTACCTCGCGGTGATCAAAGTCGTCGGCATCGGTGGCGGCGGCGTCAATGCCGTGAACCGCATGATCGAGGTCGGCCTCAAGGGCGTCGAGTTCATCGCGGTGAACACCGACGCCCAAGCCCTGCTGATGTCCGACGCGGACGTGAAGCTCGACATCGGCCGGGAGCTCACCCGCGGCCTCGGCGCGGGCGCCGCGCCGGATGTCGGCAACAAGGCCGCGGAGGACCACAAGGAGGAGATCGAGGAGGTCCTCAAGGGCGCGGACATGGTGTTCGTGACCGCCGGTGAAGGCGGCGGCACGGGGACCGGCGGTGCGCCCGTGGTCGCCTCGATCGCGCGCAAGCTCGGTGCGCTGACCATCGGGGTGGTCACCCGGCCGTTCTCCTTCGAGGGCAAGCGGCGCGCGTCGCAGGCCGAGCAGGGGATCAAGGAGCTGCGCGACTGCTGCGACACCCTGATCGTGATCCCGAACGACCGGCTGTTGCAGCTCGGCGACATCGGCGTGAGCCTCATGGACGCGTTCCGCTCCGCCGACGAGGTCCTGCTGTCCGGTGTGCAGGGCATCACCGACCTGATCACCACGCCGGGTCTGATCAACCTGGACTTCGCCGACGTGAAGAGCGTCATGTCCGGGGCGGGCAGCGCCCTGATGGGCATCGGCTCGGCCAGAGGCGAGGGCAGAGCGGTGCAAGCGGCGCAGAAGGCGATCAACTCGCCGCTGCTGGAAGCGTCCATGGAGGGCGCGCACGGCGTTCTGCTCGCCATAGCGGGTGGTTCGGACCTCGGCCTGTTCGAGATCAACGAATCGGCCTCGCTGGTCCAGGAGTCCGCGCACCCCGAAGCCAACATCATCTTCGGGACGGTGATCGACGACTCGCTCGGCGACGAGGTGCGGGTGACGGTCATCGCAGCGGGCTTCGACGCCGGGGCGCCGACGCACAAGAAGCTCGACCCGACGAAGGTCGGCTCGCGCGACGAGGACGGCCAGGACCCGGAGGTCGTCGACTCGGAGGCGGTCACCGAGGGGCAGGGGCTTCCGCCGGGCACCGCACCGGACACCCGGGCGGCCGCCGGTGAGGCGCCGGCTGCGCCGACTTCGGCCGGCGGGCAGCCGCAGGCGGCACCGTCCCAACCGGCGCAGCCTCCGGCCGCAGCCCCACAGCCGATGCCGCAACAGCCCGCGCCGCAGCAGCAGGCGCAGGAGCCGGCGCCGCAGCAGCAGGCGGCACCGCAGCAGCCCGCCCAGCAGCCGCAGCAGCCGACCCCGGTCCAGCAGCCGGCACCGGCTCCGCAGCAGCAGGCGCCGCAGGAACCGGTCGACCAGCCCGCCGAGCAGCCCCGGCAGCAGCCGGAGCCCGAGCAGCGGGCGGAACCGCAGCGGCCGAGCCTGTTCGGTTCGGACGGCCCGTCCGCCGGGCAGCAGAGCGTGTCGGTGCCCACCCGCAACACCGGTGGTTACCCGACGCACACCGGCACGAGCTCGCGGCCCGGTGCTGCGCCGAACCGCGGAAGCTCCTCGACCGGCGATGATTCGGACGACGACGTGGACATCCCTCCGTTCATGCGCCGCTGAGCACGACCGGCGTCCGCCGTCGGCAGGACGGCACGATGCGCGAGAATCGGCATCGGAACACCCGTTCCGGTGCCGGTTTTTCGTGCGGGCACCACTCGTGACGGCACCTGGAGGTCGAGCAGCAGTGCGGATCCGACGCGTGATCACCACGCGGGAAGGCGGCAGTTCGCGGCCGCCGTTCGACTCATTCAACCTGGGCGGCAAGGTCGGCGACGATCCCGCCGCGCTGGCGGACAACGAGCGCAAGCTCGCCGACGGGATCGGGCTGTCCCCGGACCGCCTGGTGTGGATGGAGCAGATCCACGGGCGCACCGCCGCCACGGTCGACGGCCCGCAGGCCGAACCGGTGGAGGCCACCGATGCGCTGGTGACCGCGCAGCCGGACCTGGCGCTGGTGGCGCTGACCGCGGACTGCGCGCCGGTGCTGCTCGGCGACCCGGAGGCGGGTGTCGTGTCCGCCGTGCACGCGGGCCGCGTCGGGGCACGGGTGGGTGTGCTGGTCGCGGCCCTGGAAGCCATGGTGCGCGCGGGCGCCGACCCGGGCCGGATCGAGGCACTGCTGGGGCCGGCCGCATGCGGGGAGTGCTACGAGGTTCCGCGCGAGATGCAGGCCGACGTGGAGGAGCGGCTGCCCGGCAGCGCCTGCAAGACGCGTCGCGGCACCGCCGGGCTGGACCTGCGCGCCGGGCTCTGGGAGCAGCTCGCCCAGGCCGGGATCGCGCGCATCGGCGTGGATCCGCGCTGCACGATGGAAACGCCCGAGCTGTTCAGCCACCGCCGCGACGGCGGCCGCACCGGCCGGTTCGCCGCGGTCATCTGGATCGACCCCGAGGAGCGGGGGTGAGCGCCGAGCAGCGGCGGGCGGAGCTGGCCGCATCGCTGGCGGAGGTCCGGGCTCGGGTGGACGCCGCCTGCCGCGCGGTGGACCGGGAGCCGGCCGAGGTCGAGCTCATCGCGGTGACCAAGACCTTCCCCGCTTCGGACGCCGCGCTGCTGGCGGATCTGCGCATGACCGACTTCGCGGAGAACCGCGAGCAGGAGGCGCGCGACAAGGTGGCCGAGTTCACCGCGCTGCGCCCGGACGCGGACGTGCGCTGGCACATGGTCGGCCAGCTGCAGCGGAACAAGGCGCGGGCGGTGGCCCGCTGGGCGGACGTGGTGGAGTCGGTGGACAGCGAGCGGTTGGTGCGGGCGCTGGACCGCGCTTGCGCGTCGGCGCTGGACGCGGGGGAGCGCACCCGCCCGCTGGACGTGCTCATCCAGGTCAATCTGGACGACGCGCACGGACGTGGTGGATGTCCCCCGGCCGAAGTAGTTACCCTCGCGGCGCTCATCACGCGGACGAGTGGACTTCGGCTGCGGGGTGTGATGGCGGTCGCACCGCTGCACGGCGATCCGGATATGGCTTTTGCCACACTTTCGGGGATATCCCGGCAGCTGCGCGATCGTCACCCGGAGGCTGGCGAGGTGTCGGCGGGGATGAGCGGCGATCTGGAAAGTGCGATCGCCCACGGCTCCACCAGGGTGCGTGTCGGAACAGCGCTGCTCGGTGGGCGGCCGCTAACCTCGCCGTAGCCGAAGCCCGAGGTCGCAACGGGCGTCGAGGTCGGTCACGCCGTGCCCGGCGCAGAGCAGTCGCAGAGGAAGGGCATGCCGATGAGCGCTTTGCACAAGCTGAAGGCATATTTCGGCATGGTTCCGGCCGACGAGATCGACGAGTACGAGGACGACCCGGCGTACCGGGACGCCGGGTACCGGGACGCGGCCTACCGCGACCGCTATGCGGATCCCGAGCCGGTCGACGACCGGACCGCACCGCGGCGCCGGGCCGGTGCGCGGGCAAGTTACCAGCCGGACGCGGACGGTGATCAGGACGGGTTCGGCGAGGAGTACCGCGAGCCTGTCCGGTTGCGCCGGTCGTGGAATCAGGACGCGCCGGTCCGCAGCGCCGCGCCGGCGGATCCCCCGCGGGAGCCGTCCCGGCTGCGCGCGGTCACCGACACGGGCACCACGTTCAGCTTGAGCAAGATCACAACCCTGCACCCCCGCAGCTACAGCGAAGCCCGCACGATCGGTGAGCAGTACCGCGATGGCACGCCGGTCATCATGAACCTCACCGAGATGGAAGAGGCCGACGCCAAGCGCCTCGTCGACTTCGCAGCAGGTCTGGCGTTCGCGCTGCGCGGCTCGATCGAGAAGGTCACCAACCGCGTGTTCTTGCTCTCACCGCCCAACGTGGACGTCGCCGCGGAGGACAAGCGGCGGCTCGCCGAGGGTGCCTTTTTCAACTACGGGTGAGTGGTGGCACAGTTGAGGTGTGTATCCCGTTCAGATCGTCCTGTTTTACGTTCTGTTCTTCTTCTGGTTGTTCCTCGTGGGTCGCATCGTGATCGAACTCGTTCGGGTGTTCGCGCGCGATTGGCGCCCGGCCGGGGGGGTTGCAATCGCGTTGGAGAGCATCTACACAGTGACCGACCCGCCCGTACGCTTGCTGCGTCGGGTGATTCCGACGGTCCGGATCGGCGGCGTCGGATTAGACCTATCGATTATGGTGCTGCTGCTGGTCGTGTTCATACTGATGCGACTGGTTCAACCCGGGTGACGGGGAACCCGGGCTACCCGCAGCCGAGGAGTGCGTGAGGTGATCTTGTGGGCCTGACCCCCGCCGACGTGCATAACGTCGCGTTCAGCAAACCTCCGATCGGCAAGCGGGGCTACAACGAGGACGAGGTGGACGCATTCCTCGACCTGGTTGAAGCCGAGCTTGCCCGGCTGGTTGAGGAGAACAACGACCTGCGGAGCCAGGTGGAGCAGCTGGAGAGCCAGCTGCAGTCCGCCCAGGTCGACCTCGACGACGCGCGGAGCCAGGCGGCCGCCGCCTCCGCGTCCGCGTCGTCGGCTCCCGCCGCTCCGGCGGCCCAGCCCGAGGAACCCCGTCGGCTCACCCCGGTGCCGGCGCCGTCCGCTGCTGAGCAGACTTCTCCCGGGGGCGACCATCATGTGCAGGCCGCGAAGGTTCTCGGCCTCGCGCAGGAGATGGCCGACCGGCTCACCGGAGAGGCCAAGTCGGAGGCCGACGGCATGGTCTCCGACGCGCGCACCAAATCCGAGCAGCTGCTGTCCGAGGCCCGGTCCAAGTCCGACAGCCTCGTCAACGACGCCCGGTCGCGGGCCGAGACGATGCTCAACGACGCACGCACTCGCGCCGAGACACTGGAGCGCCAGGCCCGGGAGAAGGCCGCAACGCTCGAACGCGACGCCCAGCGCAAGCACGCCGAGGTGATGGGCAACATCACCCAGGAGAAGAACGCGCTGGAGAAGAAGATCGAAACCCTCCGCACCTTCGAACGCGAGTACCGGACGCGGCTGCAGACCTACCTGGAGTCGCAGCTGCGCGAGCTGCAGGACCGCGGTTCCGCCGCGCCCTCGGAGAACGGCAGTAGCGGCAACAGCAGCTCCAGCGGGAGCAGGTCGTCCGGTCAGCAGGCCAGCTACAGCTTCGGCGCCCGGGCGGCAGAAGCGGGCTGACCGGCGAATCCGGTCTGCGTCGGCGGCGACGGAAAGATCCGTTGCCGCCGATGCGCATGTCGCGGCCCGGTTCAACCGGTGTGCGGCGCAGAGGCCGGATCTGGTCCGGCGAGGAGCGTGATAGCCCGTGCTGGTGGTCGTACTGCTGCTGGTGGTCCTGGCGGCCGGAGTCCTGGTCGGTGCCGTCGGGGTGGGTGAGCCCGCATGGGGCTGGATCTCCGTGCTGCTCAGCGTGCTGGGGGCGGCGCTGTTGGTGGCCGAGCGCCGCCGTCGGCGCCGCGCCGGTCCGGCCGCGGGCCCGGAGGCGGAGCCCGCACCCGGAACGGACCGGCAGCCCACCGTGGTGGGGCCGGAACCTGTGCCCGGGGATCCGGACGAGAACCCGATCACCGGCCGGAGCGCGGAGTCGGCGGCATCCGGCGGAACTGCGCTGTTGGGGCGGGATTCCGTAGCCGACCGGGATCGCGGCGGAACCGCGACGCCCGCGGCGACGACCCGCTGGGAGCAGCCCCCGGCGCCCGATCCGGACGCCCAGGTGCTGGTCGTGGACGAGTACCCGCGCTACCACCTGCCGGACTGCCCGTGGTTGCGGGACCGGGAGACGATCGGGTTGCCGTTCCGCGAGGCGCAGGAGCTGGGGTTCACGCCCTGCGCTCGCTGTGCGCCCTACGCCACGCTGGCCGGTCGGGCAGGCGGCCGCTAGCGCCCGTCCGACCTGGCCGCAGGGGCTCCGGCCGCGGGGTGGTGCGCACCGGCTATGCTGGTGGAAGCAGGCGACGATCCGGCCATCACCGGGGAGCTTCCGGAAGAACGGACCTGCGGGTCCCAGTAGAACCGGACGGGTCCGGCCCGTGACAGCCGAGGAGGAGAGGCCGTCCCCGGCGGGCGGCAAGCGGGGTGGTACCGCGGACCCGTGCGCTGCGCGTGCGGTGTGTCGTCCCCGTTCGGCACCGGAAAACCGGTGCTGTGCGGCGGAACACGACGACGACCGCGAGGAGCGAAGCCCGCGATGGCCTACCCGAAAGTTCAGCTCGACGGCGCCGGAAACGCGCAGCAGGGTGTCGCGGCCCAGCCCGCGTTCCCGGAGATCGAGCGCCGGGTGCTGGATTTCTGGGCGCAGGACCGGACATTCGAGGCATCCGTGCAGGCCCGCGAGGCCGGCGAGAACGGCGCGAACGAGTTCGTCTTCTACGACGGCCCGCCGTTCGCCAACGGGCTCCCGCACTACGGCCACCTGCTGACCGGCTACGTCAAGGACGCCGTCCCGCGGTACCAGACGATGCGCGGCCGCCGCGTCGAGCGCCGCTTCGGTTGGGACTGCCACGGCCTGCCCGCCGAGGTCGAGGCGGAGAAGCAGCTCGGGATCAGTTCCAAGTCCGAGATCGAGGCGATGGGCGTCGGCGCGTTCAACGAGGTCTGCCGGACCTCAGTGCTGCGCTACACCGACGAGTGGCAGGACTACGTCACCCGGCAGTCGCGCTGGGTCGACTTCGCGCACGACTACAAGACGCTCGACCTGGACTACATGGAAAGCGTCATGTGGGCGTTCAAGACCCTGTGGGACAAGGGTCTGGTCTACGAGGGCTTCCGGGTGCTCTGGTACTGCTGGCGCTGCGAGACGCCGCTGTCCAACACCGAGACCCGGATGGACGACGTCTACCGGCCGCGGCAGGACCCGGCGGTGACCGCGGGCCTGCGGCTGAACGCCCCCGGGACGTCATTGGACGGTGCGCTGGCGCTGGTGTGGACCACGACGCCGTGGACGCTGCCGTCCAACCTGGCGGCCGCGGTGCATCCCGAGGTCGACTACGTGCTCGTGGCGCCCGGCGGCGGGCAGCAGCGTTACGTGCTGGCCGAGGCGCGGCTGGCCGCCTACGCGCGCGAATTCGGCGAGGACGTCGCCGACCACGTGCTGGCCCGGTTCCCGGGCGCCGAGCTGATCGGCACCGCCTACACCCCGCCGTTCGACTTCTTCGCCGGCCGGGAGAACGCGCACCGCGTGCTGTCCGCCGACTACGTCACCACCGAAGATGGCACCGGGATCGTGCACATCGCGCCGGCATTCGGTGAGGAGGACAAGGCCGTCACCGACGCCGCGGGGATCGACCCGGTGGTCCCGGTCGACGCGCACGGCCGGTTCACCGGTGACGTCCCGCCGTACCAGGGCATGCACGTCTTCGACGCGAACAAGCCGATCACCCGCGACCTCAAGCAGGCCGGGCTCCTGCTGCGCCACGAGACCTACGAGCACCCTTACCCGCACTGCTGGCGCTGCGACAACGCGCTGATCCAGCGCGCCGTGTCCTCGTGGTTCGTGGCAGTCAGCCGGTTCCGCGACCGGATGGTCGAGCTCAACCAGCAGATCAACTGGGTGCCCGAGCACATCCGGGACGGCCAGTTCGGCAAGTGGCTGGCCAACGCGCGCGACTGGAACATCTCGCGGAACCGCTACTGGGGCTCGCCGATCCCGGTGTGGGTCTCGGACAATCCGGAGCACCCGCGCACCGACGTCTACGGGTCGCTGGACGAGATCGAGCGCGACTTCGGAGTCCGGCCCGACGACCTGCACCGGCCGAACATCGATGAGCTGACCCGGCCGAATCCGGACGACCCCACCGGGAACTCCACGATGCGGCGGGTCCCCGAGGTGCTGGACTGCTGGTTCGAGTCCGGCTCGATGCCGTTCGCGCAGGTGCACTACCCGTTCGCCAACGCCGAGTGGTTCGAGCACCACTACCCGGGCGACTTCATCGTCGAGTACAACGGCCAGACCCGCGGCTGGTTCTACACGTTGCACGTGCTGGCCACCGCGCTGTTCGACCGGCCCGCGTTCGCCAACGTCGCCGCGCACGGCATCGTGCTCGGCCACGACGGGCAGAAGATGTCGAAGTCCAAGCGCAACTACCCGGACGTCAACGAGGTCTTCGACCGGGACGGCTCGGACGCGATGCGCTGGTTCCTGATGGCCAGCCCGATCCTGCGCGGCGGCGACCTCGTGGTGACCGAGCGCGGCATCCGGGACGCGGTCCGCCAGGCGGTGCTGCCGCTGTGGAACTCGTGGTACTTCCTGGCGCTGTACGCCAACGCCGCGGGCACCACCGGCACCTACCGCACGGACAGCGAGCACGTGCTGGACCGCTACGTGCTGGCCAAGACCGACGAGCTCGCCACCGATGTGCGCGCGGCGATGGACTCGTTCGACCTCGCCGGTTCCTGCGCCGCGGTGCGCGACTTCCTGGAGGTGCTGACCAACTGGTACGTGCGCCGTTCCAGGGACCGGTTCTGGGCCGGGGACCAGCAGGCGATCGACACGCTGCACACCGTGCTGGAGACCACCTGCCGCGTGGTGGCGCCGCTGCTGCCGCTGACCGCGGAAGCCGTGTGGCGCGGGCTCACCGGCGGCCGCTCGGTGCACCTGCAGGACTGGCCCGCGGTGGACGAGCTGCCCGCCGACCCGGCGCTGGTCTCGACCATGGACCGGGTCCGGCAGGTGTGCTCGGCGGCGCTGGCGCTGCGCAAGTCGGACAAGCTGCGCGTCCGGTTGCCGCTGGCCGAGCTGGTGGTGGCCGCCCCGCACGCCGAGTCGCTGGAGCCGTTCACCGACCTGATCCGCGACGAGGTCAACGTCAAGCAGGTGCGGCTGAGCACCGATGTCGCCGCGCACGGCCGGTTCGAGGTGGCGGTCAACGCCCGCGCGGCGGGTCCCCGGCTGGGTGGCGACGTGCAGAAGGTGATCAAGGCGGTCAAGTCCGGGGAATGGACCCGGACGTCGAGCGGGGCGGTGCTGGCCGCGGGCATCGAGTTGCAGGAGGGCGAGTTCACCGAGCGCTTGGTGTCCACCGATACCGGTGCGGCCGGTGCGCTGCCCGGCGGTGCCGGCCTGGTCGCGCTGGACACCGAGGTGACCGCGGACCTGGCCGCCGAGGGCATCGCGCGGGACCTGGTGCGCGTGGTGCAGCAAGCGCGCCGGGAGGCCGGTCTGCACGTCTCCGACCGGGTGGACGTGCTGGTCTCGGCGCCGGACGAGGTGGTGGCCGCGCTGCAGGCCCACCGCGAGTTCATCGCGGGCGAGACGCTGGCCGAGTCGGTGCGCGCCGGGGAGGCGGACGGTGTCACCGGCAGCGTCGGCGAGGGCACCGAGATCGGCGTCACCGTCACCCGGGCCTGACCACCTCCGGTGGAGTGCCGTTCGGACCGGTCCCGGCGTGGGCGACGCGGTCGCACCGGGGCCGGTCGGGGACAATGGCCGGTGTGAGCACCGAGCAGCCGCCAGCAGAGCACCCGACCGGTACCGGCAGCGAAGGCGGTGGCGGAGTGCGGCGCAGACCCCGGAAACTGCTCGTGCTGCTGTTCGGTGTCGCATCGGTGGCGCTGCTGCTGGACACCGTCACCAAGGTCGCCGTGGTGGCCACCCTGGAGGGCGGGCCGCCGGTCCGGGCGCTCGGCGGGCTCATCTACCTGGACGTGCTGCGCAACCCGGGTGCGGCCTTCTCGCTGGCGACCGGGCTGACCTGGCTGCTGGCGCTGCTGGCGCTGGTGGTCGTGGGTGTGATCATCTGGCTGGCGCCGAAGCTGCGCTCCACGGGCTGGGCCATCGGGCTGGGCCTGGTGCTCGGCGGTGCCTGCGGCAACCTCGTCGACCGGCTGTTCCGGGCGCCCGGACCGCTGCAGGGGCACGTGGTGGACTTCCTGTCGGTCTTCGGGCCCAACGGGCAGTACTGGCCGGTGTTCAACATCGCCGACTCGGCGATCGTGTGCGGAGGTGTGCTCGTGGTGCTGATGTCGCTGCTGGGGCGCGACTACGACGGCACGGTGCACACCAGGAAGAACAAGACCAGCGAGAACGAATCGTGAGCGATCTCCGAACCCTGCCGGTCCCCGAGGGGCTGGACGGCATGCGCGTGGACGCCGGGTTGGCCAAGCTGCTCGGGCTGTCCCGCAGTGCGGCGGCAGCGCTGGCCGCGGACGGCGACGTCGTGCTGGACGGCAGTCCGGCCGGCAAGTCCGACCGGTTATTGGCCGGATCCTGGCTGGAGGTGTCCCTGCCCCCGGCGGAGACCCCGCTGGAGGTGGTGGCGACCCCGGTCGACGGGCTGCAGATCCTGCACCAGGACGACGACATCGCGGTGGTGGACAAGCCGATCGGCGTCGCGGTGCACCCGAGTCCTGGTTGGGACGGGCCGACCGTGGTCGGCGGGCTGGCCGCGGCGGGCGTGCGCATCGCCACCTCCGGTGCCGCCGAGCGCCAGGGCGTGGTGCACCGGCTCGACGCCGGGACCACCGGGGTGATGGTCGTGGCCAAGAGCGAGCACGCGTACACGGTGCTCAAGCGGGCGTTCAAGGAACGCACCGTGGACAAGCGCTACCAGGCGCTGGTGCAGGGGCATCCGGATCCGAGCGCGGGCACCGTGGACGCGCCGATCGACCGGCATCCGCGGCACGACTACAAGTTCGCGGTGGTGTCCACCGGCAAGCCGAGCGTGACGCACTACGAGACCGCGGAGGCGTTCCGTGCCGCCTCGCTGCTGGACGTCAAGCTGGAAACCGGGCGCACGCACCAGATCCGGGTGCACTTCGCCGCGCTGAACCACCCGTGCGCGGGCGATCTGACCTACGGGGCCGATCCGGTGCTGGCCCGCAAGCTCGGTATCACCAGGCAGTGGTTGCACGCGCGCAGCCTGGCCTTCGAGCACCCCGCGGGCGGCCGCGTCGAGTACACCAGCCCCTATCCGGCCGACCTGCAACACGCTCTGGACGTTCTTCGTGATCAGGACGGGTGATCGGCGGTAACCTGGTGGTGGCGGTGCGCTGGTGCACCGCCGTGCGGTCCGGCCAGGGAGGTTGCGAGATGGTGGAGTCGAACGGCCCGGGTGCGGGATCCGGCGCGGGAGATGCCGCGGGTGCGGGGACTTTCGCGGGTTCGGACGTGCCCACGCCGCCGCGCGGCATCCCGCTGCCGCCACCGGGCCAGGAACCGCCCGGCGACCAGGTACCGGGTTCGGACGTGCCGACCCCGCCGGAGGGCTTCACCAGCCTCGCCGACGTGATCGGTGCCGAGGACGTGGGCGAAGCCGCGCCCGCCGTGTTCGGGGATCCGGGTGCCGCCGGCCGCGCCCCCGGGCAGAGTTCCCCGGGGCAGAGCCCGGCGGGCGAGACCGCCGAGGACTGGCCGACGCTGCAGTACCGCAGCCGCGAGCGGTCCGGGCAGCAGCGCCGCGGGATGTCCGGCTGGCTGCGCCCCGAGTGATGGGTTCCGGTGCCGCGCGGGAGTTCCGCGGCCGTCAGAGGTCGGTGATGTCCCAGTTCAGCGTGCGCCGCTCGTCGTCCGGGGCGGGCCGCCAGCGCAGCGCGGTGAGTTCGGTGCCGTCCGGCAGCACGTACACGGTGTGCCCGCCGGCCGTCTCCCCGGCGGCGACGCCGCTGCGGTAGGGCGGCCGCGAGGACAGCGCCACGGTCGACCCGGCCACCGGGGACCCGTCCGCGGCCAGCAGTTCCAGGTGCGCATCCGGTACCGCCTGGAACGGGATCGGCCCGCGGTTGGTCAGCTCGGTGTGCACCACGACGGCGCGTTCCCCGTCCTTCAGCTCGTAACCGGCTGCGGTGAACAGGAAATCGGCCGGGTCCACCACCTCGACCAGCTTCATGCTCAGCTGCTCGCCCTCCGCGCCCACGACCTCCAGCGCCGAGCCGACCCGGCCGGTGCGCGGCCGGGGCAGAGCCGGGCTGGTGGCGAACTGGCTGCCGGGGGCGTGGTCACCGCGCGCCCAGGACGCGGATCCCGGTGGCCCCCAGGTGGCGACCGGGTCCTGCGCGGGCGGGCGCGGCGGTGGCGGCGCCGGCGCGAAGCCCTGCGGGCCGCTCGGACCGGAGTGCTGCGGCGGGTGCGGGCCGGAATGCGGCCCGGAGTGCGGGTGCGGGACCGGGTGGCCTCCGCTGTGCGCGGGTGGGAAACCCGGCGGCACGGGGTATCCGCCGCTGTTCGGGTGCGCGGGGTAGTGCGGTCCGCTCGGCGGTGTCGCGTGCTGCGCCGCCCACGCCTGGGCGGCGGCGAGCGCGTTGCGGATGCCCTGCTGGTCGCACTCCACACCGATCGATATCGGCAGACCGGTCGTGGACAGCGCGGCCAACCGGGCGCCGACGTCGCGCACGTCCATGTTGAGCCGACCGGCGATGTCCGGGATCGCCGCACGGCCCATCTCGGCGACGACGCTGAGCAGTCGTACGTCAACGGGATCCGGGCCAGCCACGTCGGGCCACGCTACCGGTTCGGGCGGCTCCGCGGTGCGATGCCTCGGGTTGTGCCCGTGCTCCTCCCGAGTGCCGGGCGCGGACTGCTCCGTGCGGCTGGTCCTGCTCCGCGCGTCTGACAGGGCGGTCGCGGTCGGGTTGACTGGTCGGCAGAGCCGACCGGGAGGGGACCGCATGTCCGCCACCGAGCACCCGACCGTCATCGACGCCGATTTCGTGCAGCACCTGCACGAACGCTACGCGGCGCTGCGCGAAGCGGGCCCGGCGCACCGGGTGCGCACCTCGGACGGCCTGCCGGTCTGGGTGGTGACCCGCTACGCCGACGTCCGGGCGGCGCTGGCCGATCCGCGGCTGTCCAAGGATGTGGACGGCGCGCGCCGGATCGTGCAGGACAAGCTGCCCAACGACCAGGTGCGCGGCACCCCCGACGACGCCATCGCCAAGCACATGCTCAACCTCGATCCGCCGGACCACACGCGGATCCGCAAGCTCGTCGTCAAGGCGTTCACCGCGCGCCGGGTGGACGAACTGTGCCCGCGGGTGGAGTGGCTGACCGCGCGGCTGCTGGACGCCTTCGGTGATCGGGATGAGGTCGATCTGCTGGACGCGCTGGCCTTCCCGCTGCCGATCCAGGTGATCTGCGAGCTGCTGGGTGTCGACGAGGCGCACCGCGAGGACTTCCGCACCTGGACGAACACCCTGCTCGACGCCTCCGACCGGGGTGCCGCCGCGGCCGCGGCCGCGGATCTGTCCGGGTACCTGGGGGAGCTGGTCGCGCGCAAGCGCGCCGAGCCGGACGCGGATCTGGTGTCCGGTCTGATCGAAGCCTCCGAGGACGCCGACCGGCTCAGCCGGGATGAGCTGATCAGCATGGTGTTTCTGCTGCTCATCGCCGGGCACGAGACGACCGTGAACCTGATCGGCAACGCCGTGCTGGCGCTGCTGGCCGAGCCCGGCAGGTGGCGGGAGCTGCACGCGGACCCGGGACTGGTCGAGCCGGTGGTGGAGGAGGCCCTGCGGTTCGACAGCCCGGTCATGCACGGCACGTTCCGGCACACAGTGCAGCCGGTGGACATCGGCGGGGTCGAGATCCCCGCGCACGAGGTCGTGTGGGTGTCGATCGCCTCGGCCAACCGAGATCCGCAGCGGTTCGGCGAACCGGACCGGTTCGATCCGCGGCGCGAGGCGCAGGGGCATCTCGCGTTCGGGCACGGCATCCACTTCTGCCTCGGTGCCCAGCTCGCCCGGCTGGAAGGGCGGACCGCGCTGCGACAGCTGTCCGCCCGGTTCCCCGGCCTGCGCGCGGCGCCTGCGCTGCGGGAACCGCAGTGGCGCTACAGCACGCTGATCCGAGGCCTGCGCGAACTACCGGTGCTGCTGCGCTGATCCGGCGGCGACCGGCGCGGGCATCACCGGCGCACGATCACGCTGTACGGGCCGATCTGCCGCTTCACGAACTCCGGCGATGCGAACGCCGCCGGGTCGAAGTAGACGTCGTAGTCGCGGACGTTGGGCTGCTGCGGGAACGCGTCCTCCTTGAGCTGCAGCGCCAGCACTTCCTCGTAGTCCCCGCCGACCTCGGGCTGTTCCGCGTCCTGCGCGCTCGGGCTGTTGCGCAGCACGAACACGTTCGGCGCCGGGAAGGGGCTGCTGTCCAGCCGGTGCAGCAGGTCCTCCGGGTTCGTCGCCTCGGTCCAGGAGGCGATCTCCTCGGCCCGGCCGTCGTAGTCGGCCAGCGGGTTGGCGTAGTGCGGTGTCTCCTGCTGGAAGCCCCAGTAGGGCGCGAACGACATGAGTGTGTAGTCGGTGGACAGCACGATGTTCTCCTGCGGCGGCTTGCCGGTGAGTTCGGCGATCGCCCGCATCTCGTCGTCCAGCCAGGCCCCGTCCTCGGCGGTGTCCGTGCCGCCCACCGCGTTGGTGCCGGTGGGGTAGTAGTCGGAGTAGGCGGCCTCGGTGGAATCCTTGAGCGTGTCGCTGAGCGCGTTCTGGTTGATCGCGACCGCGCCCAGCAGGCCCAGCGAGCCGGCCAGCAGCCCGATGCGCGCGGCGTGCCGCGCGTCCAGCGTGCGCCGCAGGTAGCCGATCAGCTCCAGTAGCCCGAACACGCCCGCGGCGGCCAGCGTCACGTCGAGGATGACGTTCAGCCGGAAGGCCAGCAGTGTGCTCTTGGCCAGCAGCGCCAGGGTGGACAGCAGGAACCAGCCGTACACCGCGACCACGATGGACAGCATCGCGGCGGCGACCTCGCTGCGGGTGCAGCGCAGCAGCAGCCAGGCGAAGCCGGCCAGGCACAGCACGCCGAACACGGTGCTGTCCAGCATCGGCACCGGCAGGAAGGCGCTGTCCTCGGGCAGGTAGTGCTGCGCGGCGCTGCGCGGGTTGTTCAGCAGGAACCCGGTCGACCACAGGTAGGGCAGCCACACGATCAGCGCGATGACCAGGCTGACCAGGCCGATCGGCAGCAGCCGCAGGAACAGCACGCGCGCGGTGGCGCCGGCCGGTGCGCCGCGGTGCACCTTCGACACGCCGATGATCATGGCCATGATCAACACCATGAGCACCGCGAACGCGAAGTGCAGCGTGTAGGTGATCGCCGCGAACCCGACGAACCCGCCGATGCAGGCCAGGGTCCAGCGCGGGGCCCGCTGCTCGCGGCGCAGGGCGTGCCAGCACAGCACGGCCACCGGCGGCAGCAGGGCGGCGGACGGCCAGGCGTAGGGTTCCTCGATCCCGTGCAGCATCCCGGACAGGCCGGTCACCACCGCGGCCAGCAGCGCGAGCCTGCGCCGCACCACGACGCTCCACACGGTGAACGCGAGCACGGTGGTCACCGCCACCCAGGCCAGCGCGTACGGCTTGTAGGCGGCCCAGCCCTCCCAGCCGATGAGGTTGGCGAACCGCCCGCCGAGCCAGAACCAGCCCGCCGGGTAGTAGGGGGCCGTTTCGGCGTAGTTCATGTCGGCGAGCCCGGCCGTGCTGGCCATCCGCGTCATGTACTGCATGCGGAAGCCGTTGTCCACCGAGGACCCGCCGTAGTAGAAGCGCGTGCTCTGCAGCGGAAGGGCCAAGGCCAACGTGGACAGCGAACTCAGCGCCACCCAGCTGCCCAGCAGCCGCAGCCACCGCGGCGAGCGGCGGTGGCCGAACGCCAGCAGCGCGAACAGGACCAGCAGCACGACGGCCGACGAGGCCGCGGCCAGGGCTTCCGGTGCGAAGCTCGGTTCGACGATGGTGAACCGGGACACCGCGAACTGCAGCAGCAGGCTCACCAGGGCTGCGGTCGCGGACCCGAGTACCAGCTCGCCGAGCGTGCTGCGCAGCGTGAGCCGCACCGCCGAATCGCGCCGTGGTTCATCGATCGGACTCGGGCCGGTCAGCACCGGTGTGGGGACGATTCCCGCCACTGAGCTAGTCCTTTGGCGACAGTTGACAGATGTCGCCGCGCAGAATAGTTGATGAGCCCACTGCATCCGGGTGTCGGGTGATGCGGATCGCCGGTGGGCGCAGGCTAGGGTGGCCGACGCCCGGGGGTCGCCCGGGAACCGCGTGCCCGAGGGGGCTCGATCGCGTGTCCGAGGAGGTCGGCGTGCCGGACAGGCAGGAGGACCCGGACGACGGCGGCGCTCCGGACTCGCCGTCCGAGCCGGCTGCCGCCGAGTCGGACGCGGCGCTCGACGGCTTCCTGCCGCCCCCGCCGGTCCCGCGGCCGGTGGTCCGGGCGGATCTGCTACCTGCGTTGAGCGCGGCGTCGTTGATCGCGCTGCTCGGCGTGCCGCTGGGCTGGATCTGGTCCCGGTTGGCCCCGCCGGAGCACGGCGTGCTGGCCCCGGGCGGAACCACCTCCTCGCTGGTCGAGTCCTACCACGAGTTCGATGCACTGGCGCTGTTCTTGCTGCTCAGCGCGGGTTTCGGCGTGCTGGTCGGTGCCGTGCTGTGGCTGGTGCGCAGTCGCCGCGGGCCGGTGCTGCTGGTGGGTGCCGCGATCGGCTCGCTGCTGGCGGCATGGCTGGGCATGCAGCTGGGCGGTTCGTTCGCGGCGGCGCTGCACCCGCCGCCGGCGGATCCGGCGGTGGGGCAGCCGGTCGCTCGGGCCCCGGAGATCGGCACCGGGTGGGCCGTGCTGGTGCAGCCGCTGACCTGCGCGCTGACCTACGGGCTGGCGGCGTCCTGGAACGGGTTCGACGACCTCGGCAGGCGCAGCTAGCCCGGCTCAGTTCGTGCTGGTCTCGTGCGCGAACTCGGTCAGCGGTGCCGGAACCGCGCGTAGCTCGCGCAGGAACTCGGCTTCGCGCAGCAGCAGCCCGCGCACGCTGCGCAGCCGGGCCAGCGGGTCGGTCTCGGCCAGTAGCGACTGCCGGTCCTCGACGGTGAGCACGCTGTCGTCGGCCAGCCGGTAGGCGAGGTCCGCCGGGTCGGTGTCCTCGGCGAACTCGGTCGCCCCGCCGCGCAGGCCGGTCTCGTGGTAGCGCCGGTGCGCCGCGCGGGCCGCGTCGACGAGCCGGGCGCGGCGCTGTGGCCCGTCGTCCGGTGGCGGGTCGTCCGGCAGCGGTTCGACCCGGGCCATGAGGTAGGGCGCGGACGTGCTGTCGATCTGCAGCAGGCGGAAGCGCTGCCCGCCGGTGGCGTTGACGTCGAACCGGCCCGCGGGCAGCTGGCGGACCTGGCCGAGCTCGGCGGTGCACCCGACGTCGTACATCGAGTCCACGTTGTCGTCGCCGACCTCCCAGCCCTGGCGGATGCCCACGACGCCGAACGTGCGGTCCGGGAGCACCTCGTTGGCCAGGTCGTCGATCAGCCGCCGGTAGCGCGGCTCGAAGATGTGCAGCGGCAGGTCGCCGCCGGGCAGCAACACGGAACCCAAGGGGAACAGCGCAAGCGTGTCCATCACCGTTCCAACCTACGTTGTGGCCGGGCGTGTGGCAGTCGCTCGGCGCCGGTGTGTTCTCGGTCCGGTTCAGTTCCCCGGTCCCGGCGGGCGGAACACGGCGAACGGATCGGTGACCGCCAGATCTCGGGAGGCGAACCGGAACAGCGCGGGCGGTCGTCCGCCCGCGGGGCCGGCCGGCACGGTGTCGCCGGTCGGTTCCAGGGCGCCGCGCCGGGTGAGCACGCGCTGCAGGTTGGTGGCCGCGACCTCGTAGCCCAGTGCCGCGGAGTAGATGCGCCGCAGCTCGGAGACGGTGAACTCGGCGGGGGCCAGCGCGAATCCGATGTTGGTGTAGGAGAGCTTGGCGCGCAGGCGGTCCCGGGCCGCGTGCACGATCTGCTCGTGGTCGAAGGCGGTCTCGGGCAGTTCGTCGACGGGCCACCACGCGGTGTCGGCGGGGATCTCCGGGTCGACGCTGGTGGGGACCAGGGCCAGGAACGCGGTGGCCACCAGGCGCGCTCCCGGCACCCGGTCGGGCCTGCTGAACACGGCGAGCTGCTCGACGTGGCTGAGCGTGCGCACATCGACCTTCTCGGCGAGCTGCCGGCGCACCGAGGTCTCCACGTCCTCGTCGGCGGCGAGCTTGCCACCGGGCAGTGACCAGCGGTGCACGTCCGGTTGGCGGGCGCGCTGCCACAGCAGCACCCCGACCCGCCCGTCCCGGATGCGCAGCACCGCGCCCAGCACTTCGTGACCAAGGTCCCGGGTCGATGTCCGGTTCGCGGTGTTAGGATCCGGCATGTTTTCGATTGTAAGGCGAAAACTTGAACCGGAGGTCCCGGGGGCGCCGGTGGAGACCACCCGGCGGCGAGGAGGACGACGTGACCGCGACTGCGCAGTGGCAGCGGACCGAGGCGGGCTACACCGGGGTGCAACCGGACGCCGAATGGGCGCGGGAGGTGCGGGAGCTGGCGGCGCAGCGCGACGCGGTCCTGCTCGCGCACAACTACCAGCTGCCGGAGATCCAGGACATCGCCGATCACACCGGTGACTCGCTGGCGCTGAGCCGCATCGCCGCGGACAGCACCGCGAGCACCATCGTGTTCTGCGGGGTGCACTTCATGGCCGAGACGGCCAAGATCCTCAGCCCCGGCAAGACGGTGCTGATCCCGGACGAGCGCGCCGGCTGCTCGCTGGCCGACTCCATCACCGCCGAGCAGCTGCGCGAGTGGCGCGGGCGCCATCCGGACGCGGTGGTGGTGTCCTACGTGAACACCACCGCGGAGGTGAAGGCCGAAACCGACATCTGCTGCACCTCGTCCAACGCGGTGGAGGTGGTGCGCTCGGTGCCCGCCGACCGCGAGGTCCTGTTCTGCCCGGACCAGTTCCTCGGCGCGCACGTGCGGCGGATGACCGGGCGGTCGAACATGCACGTGTGGGCCGGTGAATGCCACGTGCACGCGGGGATCAACGGTGCGGAGCTGGCCGAGCGGGCCGCCGCCGAACCCGATGCGGAGCTGTTCGTGCACCCGGAGTGCGGCTGCGCGACCTCGGCGCTGTACCTGGCCGGAACGGGTGCGGTCGACGACGAACGGGTCAAGATCCTGTCCACCGGCGGGATGCTGGAGGCGGCCCGGACCAGCGGGGCCGATTCGGTGCTCGTGGCCACCGAGGTCGGCATGCTGCACCAACTGCGCCGGGCCGCGCCGGACATCGACTTCCGCGCGGTCAACGACCGGGCCTCCTGCCGGTACATGAAGATGATCACTCCCGCCGCGCTGCTGCGCTGCCTGCGCGAGGGCGCCGACGAGGTGCGGGTGGCGGAGCGGACCGCGCAGCGCGCGCGGGCCAGCGTCGAGCGGATGGTGCGGATCGGGAATCCGGGAGGCGGCGAATGAGCTGGGAGGCGCACGCCGACCTGTTGGTGGTGGGGACCGGTGTGGCCGGGCTGACCGCGGCGCTGCGCGCTCGGGAACTGGGGTTGCGCGTGCTGGTCATCAGCAAGGACGACGCGCTGGCGGGCAACACCGGATGGGCGCAGGGCGGGATCGCGGTGCACCGCGATGAGGACGGCGACCCCGGGGACAGCCTGGGCGCGCACGTCCAGGACACGCTGCTGGCCGGTGCCGGGCTGTGCTCGCGTCCGGCGGTGACCGGCATCCTGTCCGCCGGGGGCGCCGCAGTACGCCGGTTGTGCGAGCTCGGCGCGCGGTTCGACGCCGATGCCGCTGGGAGCCTGGACCGCACCCGGGAAGGCGGGCACAGCGCGTTCCGGGTGATCCACGCGGGTGGGGACGCCACCGGCGCCGAAGTGCAGCGGGCGCTCGGGGATTCGGCGCGCGAAGGCGGGATCGCGGTGCTGGAGCGGCATTGCGTGGCCGAGCTGGTCCGCGGGTCGCGCGGCGCGGTGACCGGTGCGCTGGCCATCGACGCCGAAGGGCGCACCGGACTGCTGCGCGCACCCGCGGTCCTCCTGGCTACCGGCGGGCTCGGCCAGCTCTACGAGGCGACGACGAACCCCGACGTGTCCACTGCGGACGGTGTCGCGCTGGCGCTGCGGGCCGGTGCCGCGGTGGCCGATCTGGAGTTCGTCCAGTTCCACCCCACGGTGCTGTACGCGCCGGGGGCTCCGCGCGGCCGTCGCCCCCTGGTCACCGAGGCCGTGCGGGGAGAGGGCGCGGTGCTGGTCGACGCCCGCGGGCAGCGGGTGATGCGCGACGAGCACCAGCTGGCCGATCTGGCCCCGCGGGATGTCGTGTCCGCCGCGATCGCGCGGCGGATGGCCGAAACCGGGACCGACCACGTGTACTTGGATGCCACCGGGATCTCCGCGCAGTTCAGCGATCGGTTCCCCACGGTGCTGGCCGCCTGCGCGCAGGCGGGGATCGATCCGCGCCGCGAACCGGTCCCGGTCACCACGGCCGCGCACTACGCGTGCGGCGGCGTGGTGTCCACCGTGCACGGGCGGACGGGGGTCACCGGGCTGTACGCGGCCGGTGAGGTCGCCCGCACCGGCCTGCACGGCGCCAACCGGCTCGCCTCGAACAGCCTGTTGGAAGGGCTCGTGGTCGGGCAGCAGGCCGCCGAGGCCGCCGGCGCCGACCTGCGTTCCGGAGTGCTGGCCGCCGAGTCGCCGGACCGGGCCGCGCCGCCGCCCGCCCAGCCGGTCGTCGACCGGGACCTGCTGCAGCGCACCATGAGCCGTCGCGCCGGGATCGGGCGCAGCGCCGCGGGATTGGCGGAGGCGGCCCGGGTGCTCGACCGCGGGTCGGTGGCCCGGCCGCTGAGCACCCGGCAGGCCGTCGAAGACTCGGCGCTGCTGCTGACCGCCCAGGCGTTGCTGACCGCAGCGGCGCAACGCACCGAATCGCGCGGCAGCCACCGCAGGACGGATTTCCCGCAGCCGGACCGGGAGCTGCGCCGCAGTACGGCGCTGCGCCTGGACGTGTCCGGATTCCTGCTCGGTGCGGACACCGCGGTGTCGGAGGTGGCGGCGTGAGTGTCGATCGGGACAGCGCGCTGCAGGTCGTGCGCACCGCGCTGCGCGAGGACCTGCGGCACGGTCCGGACGCCACCACCGAGGCCACCGTGCCCGCCGAGGCGGTGGCCGAGGCCGGGTTCAACACCCGCTCGGCGGGGGTGCTGGCCGGTGTGCCGGTGGTGCGCGCGGTGCTGGACGAGGTCATCGGAGCCGACCGCTACACGGTGCTCGCCGAACGCGCGGACGGCGACCGGGTGCGGGCGGAGGACTGCGCGTTGCGCGTGCGGGCTCCGGTGCGCGGACTGCTCACCGCCGAGCGCACCGCGCTGAACCTGTTGTGCCACCTGTCCGGCATCGCTTCGCGCACCCGGCAGTGGGTCGATGCGGTCTCCGGCACGGGCTGCGTCATCCGGGACAGCCGCAAGACGCTGCCGGGCATGCGTGACCTGCAGAAGTACGCGGTGCGCTGCGGTGGTGGCCGCAACCACCGGATGGGACTCGGCGACGCGCTGCTGATCAAGGACAACCACGTGGTCGCGGCCGGCTCGGTGGTGGCGGCGGTGCGCGCCTGCCGCCTGCGGGCCCCGGACCTGCCGATGGAAGTCGAAGTGTCCACAGTGGATGAATTGGCCGAGGTGCTGGACGAGGACGTGGACCTGGTGCTGCTGGACAACTTCACCCCGCAGCAGTGTGCGGCGGCGGTCGCGCTGGTGCGCGAACGCGGGTGCGGCACCGAACTGGAGGCGTCCGGCGGGCTGACGCTGCAGCACGCGCGGGAGTACGCCGCGACCGGCGTCGGCTACCTCGCGGTCGGCGGGCTCACGCACTCGGCCCCGAGCCTGGACCTGGGTCTGGACATGTGAGCCGCGGGGGTTCGTGCCGCTCGGGAAGCGGTCGGGCACGATCGGCGGCTATGACCGAGCAGAGCCGTGCCCCCGCCATCTCGCCCCTGCTGGCCGGAGCCGAGCGCGCCCGCAGGCCCACCGGCCCGGTGGTAGGCATCGTCGTGGCGCTGGTGTGCCTGTTGGTGGGGCAGCTGCTGGCCGGGTTCGCGCTGATCCCGCTGTTCGGCGCCGACCCGGTCGAGCTGCTCACCGGGCGGATGGGCCTGGCCACCCAGCAGGCCACGATGCTGAGTTTCGGCGGGGCTGTGCTGCTGCTGTGGCTGTGGATGGCCGGCAAGGAGCGCCGCCCGTTCGGCAGCATCGGGTTCACCACCGGCGGCCGCCCGCTGACCCACCTCGCGCTGGGCGCGGTCGTGGCCGCGGTCCTGGTGTCGATCCCGGTGCTGCTCGGCCTGCTCAGCGGCGCCTCCACCTCCGGTGCGGCCCGCGCGGGGATCGGCGTCGTGCTGGTGGCGCTGACCGGCTTCGCGGTGCAGGCCACCACCGAGGAGGTCGTCACCCGCGGATACCTGCTGCAGGTCACCTTTCGCCGGTGGGGACTCGTGGCGGCGGTGCTCGTGCAGGCCGCCGTGTTCGCCGCGCTGCACGGGGTGAACATGCACTTCAGCTGGGTCGCGCTGGTCAACATCGCGCTCATCGGGGTGCTGCTGGCGCTGTGGGCGCTGGCCGAAGGCGGTCTGTGGGGCGTGTGTGCCTTCCACGTGGTGTGGAACTGGTTGCAGGGCAACGTCTACGGCATCCCGGTGTCCGGAATGGACCTGCAGGCGACGCTGCTGCGGACCGTGCCGGTGCCCGGTAGTGAGGACCTGCTCACCGGCGGTGGCTTCGGCGTGGAGGGCAGCCTGGTCACCACGGCGGTCCTGCTGGCCGGGGCGGTCGTCGCGCACATCGCGTTCCGGCGCGCGCGGTCCTAGTCAGCCCAGCAGCGCGCCCGCCGCCATCCCAACCGCCACGAGCAGTACGACCACCGCGAACGCGCGGCGCACCAGCTCGCCCGGCAGCCGGTGGGCCAGCCGTCCGGCGGGCACCGAGGCCAGCAGCGCGGTGACCGCGAACACCGCCAGGACGCCGAGGTCCACGCCCTGCAGATCGCTGAGGTGGGCCAGCAGCCCGCCCGCCGAATTGACCGTGACCACCACCAGCGAGGTCGCCACCGCCTGGCCCGCGGACAGGCCGAGCAGCACTGTCAGCGCGGGCACCACGAGGAAACCGCCGCCCACGCCGAACAAACCCGTCAGCACGCCCACACCGGCACCGGTCAGCGCGGATCGCGGCAGGCACCTGCGCCAGTCGAACGCCCCACCCGCGGTGTGGCAGTGGTCCACGCCGGCATCGTCGCCGCGCAGCATCCGGACCGCCACCACCGCCATGAGCACGGAAAAACCCAGCAGCAGCAGGTCGTCGTCGAGGGTCCGGCTGAGCGCGGTCCCGGCGAACGAACCCGGTACGCCGCTCGCGGCGAAGACCGCCGCCACCGGCCAGCGGACCTGGCGCAGCCGGGGCCGGGACAGCAGTCCGCCGAGCGAGGACAGCGCGACCACGGCCAGCGCGGTCGGGATGGCGGTCGCCGGCGATTGGCCGGCGCCGTGCACCAGCACCGGCAGTGCGAGGACGGAACCGCCGGCACCGAGCAGGCCCATGCACAGGCCGAGGACGATGCCGGCGGCGGCGATCAGCGGCACGGTCGACTCAGCGAGCCGGATCCGCGCCGGTCAGCGCGGACAGCAGGTCGTCGGCGTCGTGCTGCGGGGTCCGGTTGTACGGCAGCAGGGACAGCGCCTTGGCCATGCCGCAGGTGTCGGTGATCGCGGCGAAGGTCAGCCCGCCGCCGATGAACGCGGCGACCCACTTCAGCTTCGGGACGAACCGGCTGCCGAGGACGCTGGTCAGCACTACCGATCCGGCCACCAGGCGGACCTGGCGTTCCATGGCCCACTTCCCGCGACCGCGCTCCAGCGGCGCGTCGGACCGGTCCCAGGCGTCCACGCCGCCTCCGAGCACGGTGAGTTCGTCGAACCCGGACTCGGCCAGCAGGGTGCGTGCCTGCTCGGCGCGGTTGCCGGTGCGGCACACCAGCACCACCGGGTCGGTGTGCTCGGTGGCCAGCGCGCCGCGGTGCCGCTGCAGCAGGTCCAGCGGGACGTTGCGCGAGCCGGGGATGTGCGCCGACTCGAATTCACCCGGGGTGCGCACGTCGATGACGCGGGCGCGCGGGTGGCTGGTGCGCAGTTCGCGCACCTGGTGGACATCCGATGTGGACGGTAAAGCGGTCATGGTCGTCCTTCCGGACTCGTGGCGGGCTGCTGCCCACGGTTGATGTTGCGCGATAAGAGATTTCAGCCGGTTGCCAGCGGAACGCCCGCCTGGCCCGCGGTGGCGAACTGGTCGTCCACGACCACGGCGGTCCGCCCGGCCGACTCCAGCAGTGAGGCCGCGGCGGTGGCCCGGTACCCGCTGCCGCAGTGCACCCAGACGGTTCCGGCCGGGATCTCGGCCAGCCGCCGGGGGAGTTCGTACAGCGGAACGTGCACGGCATCGACCACGTGCGCATCGTTCCACTCGTTGTTGGTGCGCACGTCCAGCACCACGTCCGGCCCGGGCAGGTCGCCGGGAGCCCCGGACAGCGCGGCGGCCAGTTCCGGGAAGCCCGCCACCGGCGTGCTGGTCAGCTGGTCCGGACGGGCGGCTAGCTCGGCGGGCTGCCCGGTGGCCGCGGCGGCGAACGCGTCGATGCCGATCCGCGCCAGTTCCCGCTGCGCGTCGGCGACCTGGGCGGGGGTTTCGCCGAGCAGGGTGATCGGGGCACCCCAGTCGATCATCCAGCCCAGCCAGGTGGCCATCGGACCGTCCAGCCCTAGGCTGATGGTCCCGGTGAGGTGGGCGGCCACATAGGCTGTGCGCGAGCGCAGGTCGACCACCCACTCGCCGCGCCGCAGCCGCTCGGCGAGCTCGGTGGCGTCGGCGCGGGTCGGTGCGCGCAGGTCGAGCGGCTCCGGCCCCGCGGCGTTGCGCACGCCCATGTGCGCGTAGTAGGCGGGATAGACGTCCAGGCCGGCCAGCGTGGTCTCGACGAAGTCCTGCTCGCCCAGCGACAGCGCCGGGTTGACCGCCCACTGCTCGCCGATGGTCGAGGACTCGCCGCTCGCCTGGCTCGCCGAGCAGAAGCTGCCGAACCCGTGCGTGGGCCAGATGCGCGCCCCCTGCGGGAGCAGGTCGGCCAGCTTGTGCGCGGAGGCGTGCTGGTGGCGGGCGAGCTCCTCGCTGTGCTCCTCGCCGAGCAGGTCGGTGCGCCCGGTGGTGCCGTACAGCAGCGAACCGCCGGTGAACACGCCGATCGGCCGGTCGTCGTGCAGCAGCACGTAGGACAGGTGGTGGAACGTGTGCCCCGGGGTGGCCACCGCGCGCACCCGCAGCCGCGGCGCGACCTCCAGCTCATCGTCGGGATGTAGCGGCAGGTGGCGGAACGGGACCTCGTCGGCGGCGTGGATGGCGTAGTCGGCGCCGGTCAGCCGGGCTAGTTCCAGCCCGCCGGAGACGTAGTCGTTGTGCACGTGCGTCTCCAGGACCAGTGCGATGCGCACGCCCAGCCGACCCGCCAGCGCGAGGACCCGGTCCACGTCGCGCTGCGGGTCGACCACCACGGCCAGCTCGCCGTCGGTGGCCAGGTAGCTCCGGTCGCCGAGCGACGAGGTCTCGATGACCTCGACGTGGACCTCGTCGGGCAGCGGTGCAGTCGTCATGGTGTCACTCCAGTACCCCGGGGGGTGTATTCGATTCCGGAGGAGCCGCCCGAGGGCGGGCGCGGTGCTCAGGCCAAGGCCAGGAAGAGCCGCTCCAGCTCCTGCTCGGTCATCTCCGGTTCCTCGCCATCCTCGCGGGACTGCTGGCAGTGCCGCATCCCGCTGGCCACGATCTTGAAACCGGCACGGTCGAGAGCTCGGGAAACGGCGGCGAGCTGGGTCAGCACGGCGGCGCAGTCCGAGCCCTCCTCGATGGCCTCGATCACGCCGGTCAGCTGGCCCTGCGCCCGGCGCAGCCGGACGACCGCATCGCCGACCAGTTCGGGTTTCATCTCCATGTTTTCGCCTCCTGGGTCCAACATACCTAGGGGGGTATACCGAGGCCAAAAAAAGTGGCCGGACGCACGTCCGACCACCGGGGCGCCGCGGTCAGCAGCGGCGGTTGGCCAGGACCGGGATGGCCTGCCGGGCCTGCTCGACCAGTGCCGGGTCGACATCGGCGATGAGCACGTCCGGCTTCGCGCCGAGCTCGGCGGTGGTGCGGCCGTAGGGATCGGCCACCAGGCTGCAGCCGATACCGGTGGGCGCCTTGCCGGAGGTCTCCCGGCCGGTGGTGGCCGGATCGCCCTGCCCGCAGGCCACGACCCACGAGGTCGAGTCCAGCGCGCGGGCCCGGGTGAGCAGCTCCCACTGCGCTTGCTTGCCCTCGCCCGCACCCCAGGAGGCCGCGGTGAGGATCACCGACGCGCCCCGGTCGGCCAGGGCCGTGTACAGCCCGGGGAAGCGCACGTCGTAGCAGGTCGTGACGCCGAACCCGACCCCGTCCAGCTCGAAGGTCACCGGATCGGCGCCCGGGGCGACCGTGCGGGACTCGGCGAAGCCGAAGGCGTCGTAGAGGTGGATCTTGTCGTAGGCGGTGTCCAGGCCGCGGCCGGTGATCAGCAGCGTGTTGGTCACCCGGTCGTCGCCGCTGGGCGTGAACATCCCCGCCACGACGGCCACGCCCGCGTCCTCGGCCAGCGTGCGCACCTCGGTGGCCCACGGTCCGTCCAGCGGTTCGGCCAGCGGACCGAGCCTGGTGCCGAAGCAGGCCATCGTCGCCTCCGGGAAGACCGCCAGCGCTGCCCCCGCGTCCGCGGCGCGCCGGACGCCGTCGGCGACCAGTTCCAGGTTGGCCCGTGGGTCGGGCCCGGACACGATCTGGCACACCGCGATCCGCATGCGTGGTCCCTTCGTCCCTGCGGCCCGCCTCGCCCGGGCCCCACGCGCTGTATACCAGTCCGGTCCGGGCCCGAGTGCCGCTGCGCGGACCGGTCGCGCCGCGCACCGCCTCGCACGATCGGGTGGACAATCTGCTGAAGAGGTGTCCTTGACCCCCGCGCGGTGGCGGTCGCGCGCGCAGAACCGGGTCCCGCTGCTCGGCGCGTGCCGCAGCAACGGGCAAACCGTATGACATCGTGGTCTGCGCAACCGCCGACCGGCGGTCGAGAGTCCGGCACGAGCAGGAGTCAGCAATGGGTGACGGTGAGGGCACGACCTTCATGCAGTGGCGGGAGCGCGCTCAGTCGGAGGCCCGGGAGAACCAGCCGAGACTGCGCGCGCTGCTGCTGACCGCCGCGGTGGTGGTGGTCCTGGCCATCGTGGTCGGTGTCGGGATCCTCGTGCTGTTCTAAGGACCTGTCCGCGCCGCGGGCGGATCCGCCGCGCCTGCGGTGGTACGCCCGCGGCCGGAACGGCTCACCGGGGCTGGCCCGGCTCGGTGGTCACCAACAGCCGGGACACCCGCCTGCCGTCCATCTCGCGCACCGTGAACCGGTGCCCCAGTGCGGTCAGCACATCCCCTTCGACGGGGATGCGCCCCAGCCTGCTGACCACGAATCCCGCCAGCGTGTCGAACGGGCCGTCCGGCAGCACGATCCCGGTCTGCTGCGCGAAATCGCTGCGGTGCAGCATGCCGTCCGCGTCGAAACCCCCGTCCCGGCGGGTGTGCACCGGCGCCGCGCTCGGGTCGTACTCGTCCCAGATATCGCCGACGACCTCCTCCACCAGGTCCTCGACCGTGACGATGCCCGCGGTGCCGCCGTATTCGTCGACCACCACCGACAGGTGCCCGCCGCGGCGCCGCAGTTGGGACAGCGCCGCCAGCACCGGTTTGCTGCCCGGCAGCGCGATCACCGGGCGGGTGATCTCGGCGACGGTGCGCTCGGCGCCCGCGCCGTTGCGGGTCGCGGTGAGCAGGTCGCGCACGTGGATGAACCCCACGACGTCGTCCGCGGTGTCCCGGATCACCGGGTAGCGCGAGTGCGGTTTGTCGGTGATCTCGTCGACCGCGGCGTCCAGCGTGGTGGTGCGGTCCAGGAAGTCCGCCTCGGTGCGCGGCACCATGACCTCGTTGAGCACCCGGTCGGTGGCTTGGAACGCGTCGCTGAGTAGCTGCCGCTCCTCCACGGAGAGTTGCTCGCTGGTGCGCACCATGTCGCGCAGCTCCTCCTCGGTGACCTCGCCCTCCGCCGCGCGCGGGTTGAGGCCGATCAACCGCACCACCGCGTTCGTGGAGACCGACAGCAGCCAGATCAGTGGCCGGGCGACGGTGGCCAGCAGGTCGAGCACCCCGGCGGTGGCCAGTGCGACGCGCTCGGATTGCTGGAGCGCCAAGCGTTTCGGCGCGAGCTCGCCCAGCACGAGCGACAGGTAGGACACCAGCAGCGTCACCAGCACCAGGGCGACCGCAGCGGCCAGACCCACCGGCAAGCCCCAGCCGGTCAGCACCGGTTCGACCCGCACCGCGATTGTCGCCCCGCCGTAGCTGGAGGCGAAGAACCCGGTGAAGGTCACGCCGATCTGCACCGCGGACAGGAAACGGTTGGCATCGCCCCGCAACCGGGCCACCCGCGCACCGCCGCGGCCGCGTTCCGCGAGCTTGTGCACCTGGCTCTGCCGCAACGAGACCAGTGCGATCTCCGCGGCGGCGAAGAACCCGCCCAGCAGCACGAACACCAGCACCAGGGCCAGATTCCACGCGATGCCGTCCACCCGCCGGATTCTGGCAGTCCGCACCGCACCGTGCGGCGCGAACAGCCCGGTCCGGGATCAGCCGGTCGGACCCGGATCCGAGCGCACCGGACCCGTCCGCCAGAACTGGCGCTTGTTCTCGTCGCGCACCACCGCGCCCAGTTCGGCCAGCCTGCGGCGCAACGACTCGGCCTCACCGGTCGAGCGCCGGTGCAGCGCCCGCTCCCGCTCGGCCAGCAGCGCGTTGCAGCGCAGCGACAGCTCCGGGCTGTCCCCGGTCCACTCCCGGTACTCGCCGCTGTGCGGATCCCGGTCCCGCCAGGGGTATCCGTGCTCGGCCAGCGCGTCCCGCAGGCGGGCGCGGGCCAGATCGCACCGCTGCCGGGTCAGTTCGCCGCCGTCCGGGTCCAGCACGACCAGGTCGGTCCCGTCCGGGTAGACCGCGCCGACCGCGGTCCGCGCGAAGCGGTGCTCGCCGGTGCCGCGGGCCAGCACCAGCTCCTCCGGGCCGACCGAGACACGGAGCCGCTCCTGGGCGCGCAGCCCGGCGAAGCCGAGTCCGACGACCGCGCAGCAGGCCACGACCACAGCGGACCCCACGGGTTCCGCACCGGTGGCCAGCAGTTCGAACACGCCCTGGAACGGGGCCCAGCGCAGCTCCACCAGCCACAGCGCGGCGATGCGCAGCAGCAGACCGATCACCGCGCCCAGCAGCGGGAGCAGGAACCAGGGAGACCGGGTGGCCCACGAACCCGCGGTGACCTCGGTCGACGATGCGCCAGCCATGCCCCGCATTATCCGGAGCCGACGACGATCACCCGGACAGGGGTTGCCCGGAGCTCCCCGGCGGTCACCGGGGAGCTCCGCCGGGATCAGGCGCCCGCTTCGCGCAGCAGGACGTCCACGGCCTGGTCGTTGCGCTGCGTCTCCCGATCGATCACGTCGCCCGGTGGGTAGAAGCCGTCCAGCCCACCGGATTCCGCCGGGTACATCTCGAAGGTGTAGGCGAGGATCTCGTGCTCCGACCACATCCAGTCCAGCACGTCGCCGTCGGTGATGTAGAGGTCGCTGGACTGCTGCGGCGTGTAGCCGTTCGTCCCGGCCATCTCGGTACCGACCCGCTCGAACCGGTCGTACTGCTCCTGGGTCATGCCCTCGGTGGTGTCGTCCGTGGTGTGCCCGAACGGCCACAGCACCAGCTCGGAGTAGGTGTGGAAGTCGATAGCGGCCTTGATCCGCTGCTCGCCGCCGATCACCCGCGAATCGATGAAATCGCGCAGCGCGGCGGTTTCCGGTGCCGAGAACGCCTCCGGCCCGCGGTAGGTCTCCGCGTTCGGGTCGTCGCTGGCGCCGCCGCAGCAGCCCCACTTGTAACCCCAGTTGCGGTTGAGGTCGGTGCCCGCGTCCTGCCGGTTCTTGCGCCAGCCCTGGTACTGGCCGGACTCCACGTCGTGCGCCGAGCCGTCCGGGTTGACGATCGGGATGACCCAGAGCACCCGGTCCTCGGCGGCGGCGCGGTTCTCCGGCCGGGCGCGCTCGTCGGTGAACCGCTGCGCCACGCGCAGGCACATCTCGGTGGTGAGGTGCTCGCGGGCGTGCTGGTTGCAGTCGAACAGGACCTCGGGCTCGCCCTCGTCCTCCTGCACGTTGTCCGAGATCTTCAGCGCCGGGATGTCCCTGCCCTCGAACGAGGTGCCGATGCTGGTCTTGGCGGCGACGTCCGGGTGCTCGGTGCTGATCCGGTCCAGTTCGGCGACCGTCTCGTCGTAGGTGTGGTACGCCTCGTCGCCGGGTGGGAAGTCGCCCGCCGCGGCCCGCTGCCCGCCGCGTTCGGGCAGCGTGTCGGCGGCCGGGGTTCCCGCGCCGAGGTCGATCCCCGCCGCGCGCAGTTGCCCGGCCTGCTGCGGGGTCGCTTCCACGGTGGCCACGTTCCCGGACACCGACAGCACCTCGGCTCCGATGCGCTGGATCTGGGTGCGCGTGCCGGTGTCCGTGCCGGGGACCGCGTACACGGCCGGTCCGGCGTCCGCGTCCGGTCGTTGGGCGGCCGACACCCCTGCCTGCACCGGAAGCAGCGCCAGGCATGCGGTGGCCGCCACCAGCGCCGTTCTGCGCCGTGAGCTCAACATCGGGTCTCCGATCGATCACCGGTTGTGACGTAGCGAGGCTGTCCGAGCCCGGCGATGTTGACAACCTGCATGCGGGCGATGACCGGCGTCACCATTTTCCCGTTCGGCGCCTCCGCCGGGCTCAGTGCCGATCATCGGCAATCACCCGGTGCGCACCCCGCACGACTCGCCGACGCGACCCACCGGCGGGGCACGCGCGGTTGCGGTGCGGTGACCCTCGGCTCCTGCGCCGCGGCGGGGAGCCGGCCCGGTCCGGACGGTCCGGACAGGGAGCGCGTCACCTGCACGTCCCGGCGACTACCCTGGTGGGAGCAACCCCCGGAACTGGAAGGACGCTCATGCTCTCCCGTACCGACCTGCGCGGTCGTGTTCCGTCCAGCGTCGAGCTGCGCGCGACCCTGCCGCGCGCCGAAACGGACGTCGAGCACGTGCTGCACCAGGTCAAGCCGGTGATCGAGGCGGTGCGCGAGCGGGGCGTCCCGGCGGTTCTCGACTACACCGAGCAGTTCGACGCGGTGCGCCCCGAGTCCGTGCGGGTGCCCGCGGGCGAGCTGTCCCGCGCGCTGGACGAGCTCGACCCCGAGGTCCGCGCCGCGCTGGAGGAGGCCATCGCCCGTGCACGCCGGGTGCACGCCGACCAGAAGCGCACCGACACCACCACCCGCGTCGCCGACGGCGGGACGGTCACCGAGCGCTGGGTCCCGGTGCAGCGGGTGGGCCTGTACGCGCCGGGCGGGCTGGCGGTCTACCCGTCCAGCGTGGTGATGAACGTGGTGCCGGCCCAGGAAGCCGGGGTGGACTCGTTGGTGGTGTGCAGTCCGCCGCAACGCGAGTTCGGTGGCCTGCCGCACCCGACGATCCTGGCCGCGGCGCACCTGCTCGGCGTCGACGAGGTGTGGGCCGTCGGCGGGGCGCAGGCGGTCGCGCTGCTCGCGCACGGCGGGCAGGACACCGACGGTGCCGAGCTGGAGCCCTCCGACATGGTCACCGGCCCGGGCAACGTCTACGTCACCGCGGCCAAGCGGCACCTGCGCAGCCTCATCGGCATCGACTCCGAAGCCGGTCCCACCGAGATCGCGGTGCTGGCCGACGCCACCGCGGACGCGGCGCACGTGGCCGCGGACCTGATCAGCCAGGCCGAGCACGACACGCTGGCGGCCAGCGTGCTGATCACCACCTCGCCGGAGCTGGCCGACGCGGTCGACGCCGAGCTGGCCGACCGGGTGGCCCGGACCAAGCACGTGGAGCGCATCCGCACCGCGCTGACCGGCAGGCAGTCCGGCTGCATCCTGGTCGGCGACCTGGACGAGGGCATCCGGGTGGTCGACGCCTACGCCGCCGAGCACCTGGAGGTGCAGACCGCCGAGGCCGATGTCGTGGCCGCCCGGGTGCGCAACGCCGGGGCGATCTTCGTCGGCCCCTACGCGCCGGTCTCGCTCGGCGACTACTGCGCCGGGTCGAACCACGTGCTGCCGACCAGCGGCTGCGCCCGGCACTCGTCCGGGCTGAGCGTGCAGAGCTTCCTGAAGGGGATCCACGTGGTCTCCTACTCCGAGCAGGCGCTGCGCGACGTGGCCGGCCACGTGGTCGCGTTGGCCGACGCCGAGGATCTCCCGGCGCACGGCCAAGCGGTCACCGCCCGGTTCGACGGGTAGTCCCGCGGGACGGAGCAGGAACGCGCGCGCCGAGCGCGGCGGGGGAGGACCGCCGCGGGCGCGCCCGACGATCGAGAGTGGACCTGATGAGCGACGTGCCCGGTGACGGGATCGATCTGGCCGATCTGCCGCTGCGCGAGGACCTGCGCGGCCGCAGCCCCTACGGTGCTCCGCAGCTGGACGTCCCGGTCCGGCTGAACACCAACGAGAACCCGTACCCGCCGCCGCCGGAGCTGGTCGCCGACGTGGCCGAGGCGGTCCGCGAGGCGGCGGAATCGCTGCACCGCTACCCGGACCGCGACGCCACCGCGCTGCGCGAGGACCTCGCCGCCTACCTCACCGGCGCGACCGGGGTGGGGCTGTCCGCGGCGAACCTGTGGGCGGCCAACGGGTCCAACGAGGTCCTGCAGCAGGTGCTGCAGGCGTTCGGCGGTCCGGGGCGCACGGCGCTCGGGTTCACGCCCTCCTACTCGATGCACCCGATCCTGTCCGCGGGGACCCGCACCGAGTGGGTGCCCATGCCCCGGCAGGACGACTTCTCGCTGGACCCGGTGCGAGCCGCGCGGGCGGTGGCGGACAAGCAGCCCGACGTGGTGTTCGTGACGAGCCCGAACAACCCCACCGGGCAGTCGGTGACCCCGGCCGGTCTGCGCGCGATCCTGCAGGCGGCGCCCGGCGTGGTCGTGGTCGACGAGGCCTACGCCGAGTTCTCCGCGCAGCCCAGCGCGGTGGAACTCATCGCCGACCACCCGTCGAAGCTGATCGTGAGCCGCACGATGAGCAAGGCGTTCGCGTTCGCCGGCGGGCGGCTGGGCTACCTCGCCGCGGCCCCGGCGGTGATCGACGCGCTGCTGCTGGTGCGGCTGCCCTACCACCTGTCGGTGCTGACCCAGGCCGCCGCGCGCGCGGCCCTGCGGCACGCCGAGGCGACCTTGGGCTCGGTCCGCGCCCTGGCGGCCGAGCGGGACCGGGTCGTGGAATCGCTGCGGGACATGGGATTCGCGCCGGTGCCCAGCGATGCGAACTTCGTGCTGTTCGGCACCTTCGACGATCCGCACCGCGCGTGGCAGCGCTACCTGGACAACGAGGTGCTCGTCCGGGACATCGGCGTCCCGGGGCAGCTGCGGGTGACCATCGGAACTCCCGCCGAGAACGATGCGTTCCTGGCGGCCAGCAAGTCCGTGACCGAGGAGATCAGCCAGTGACCGCATTCCAGCCGGGAACCCGGGTCGGCCGGGTGGAGCGCACCACGAAGGAATCCTCGGTGCTGGTCGAGCTCGACCTCGACGGCACCGGGCAGACCGATGTGGACACCAGCGTCCCGTTCTACGACCACATGCTCACCTCGCTGGGCACGCACGCGGCGTTCGACCTGACGGTGCGGGCCAGCGGGGACGTGCACATCGATGCGCACCACACCGTCGAGGACACGGCGATCGTGCTGGGGCAGGCGCTGCACCAGGCGCTGGGCGACAAGAAGGGCATCCGCCGGTTCGGCGATGCCTGGATCCCGATGGACGAGACGCTGGCGCACGCCGCCGCGGACGTCTCCGGGCGCTCCTACTGCGTGCTGACCGGCGAACCGGAGCAGTACAACACTTTTACGATCGGCGGGAACTACCCGTTCGTGCTCAACCGGCACGTGTTCGAGTCGCTGGCCTTCCACGCGCAGATCAACCTGCACGTGCGGGTGGTGCACGGACGCGATCCGCACCACATCGCCGAGGCGCAGTACAAGGCCATCGCCCGGGCGCTGCGCGCGGCGGTGGAACCGGATCCGCGCTTCTCCGGCGTCATCCCGTCCACGAAGGGCGCCCTGTAGCCGCTGAGCGCACGGCTCGCGTGCCGGCGCGGGTTGCTCGGGTGCGGTGGAAGCGGTCGGCGCGGCTGGAGGAACAAGCGTCGGGAAAGTCGCGCTGCAGCGCAGGTTTTCGCGTCGCTCAGCCCCAGTAGAGCCAGCCGATGCCGCCCGCGACCGCGAGTACCGCGGCGGCGGCCAGCAGCACGGCCAGCCCGCGCGCGGTCTTCCAGGTGGCATAGACGCCGCCCAGCAGGAACCCGGCCAGGCCGAGCAGGATGATCGGCAGGATGTCGGCCATGCGCCCAGGTTACCGGGGGTGCACCCCCGTCCGGCCCCGGGTGCCGCCGCTCGCGCGACGAGCCCGCCCCGCACGCGAGAAGCGGGGTGCCGACCGGGTTCTCCCGGCAGCACCCCGCTTCTCGCGCGGCCTCAGGACGTGGCGGCCTTCTCCGGCTCCGGCTTCTCCGGTGCCGACGACGCCGCGGAACCGCTGTCGTCGCCACCGCCGTGGCCCTCTGCGGCGAAGGTCTGCTCGTCGAACGGCTCCTCGCCGGTGAACACCCGCTGCATCCGGTCGCGGTCGAGTTCCTTGGTCCACGATCCGATCAGGACGGTGGCCACCGCGTTGCCCGCGAAGTTGGTCAGCGCGCGGGCTTCGGACATGAACCGGTCGATGCCCACGATCATGCCGACGCCGTCCACGAGCTCCGGGCGGTGCGAGCTGAGCCCGCCGGCCAGGGTGGCGATGCCCGCACCGCTGACGCCCGCGGCGCCCTTCGAGGCGATGATCATGAAGATCAGCAGCGAGATCTGCTCGCTCACGGACAACGGCTGGCCCATGGCGCTGGCGATGAACAGCGAGGCCATCGTCAGATAGATCGCGGTGCCGTCCAGGTTGAACGAGTAGCCGGTGGGCACCGTGATGCCCACGACCGGCTTGCTCACGCCGACGTGCTCCATCTTCGCGATCAGCCGCGGCAGCGCCGCCTCCGACGAGGAGGTGGACACGATCAGCAGGAACTCGCGGCCGAGGTAGCGCAGCAGCGAGAAGATGTTGACCCGCGCGAACATCCACAGCAGCGGGCCCAGCACCACGAACACGAACAGCAGGCAGGTCACGTAGAAGCCGACCATGATCGTGGCCAGGCCCTTGAGCGCATCCGTCCCGGTCGCGCCCACGACCGCGGCGATCGCGCCGAACGCGCCGACCGGGGCCGCCCACATGACCATGGACAGGATCTTGAACACGAGCCGCTGCATGTGCTCGATGCCGCGCAGGATCGGCGCGCCCTTGTCGCCCAGCGACTGCAGCGCGAAACCGGTGAGCAGTGCCACCAGCAGCGCCTGCAGCACCTCGCCCGCGGTCAGCGCGGACACCAGCGTGTCCGGGATGATGCCGAGCAGGAAGTCGGTGGTGCTCTCGCCGCCCTCGGCGCCTTCGATCTCGCCGCCACCGCCGGTCTGCCCGGCGATGTCCAGTCCCTCGCCCGGGTGCAGCACGTTGCCGACCAGCAGTCCGATGATCAGCGCCGCGATGGACATCACCAGGAAGTAGACCATCGCGATGCCGCCGACCTTGCCGACCTTGGCGGCCTGCCGGACGCTGCCGACGCCCAGCACGATGGTGCAGAAGATGACCGGGGAGATCATCATCTTCACCAGGTCCACGAACCCGGTGCCCAGCGGCTTGAGGGCCTGACCGGCGTCGGGGGCCACGAAGCCCAGGGTGATTCCGCCGAGGACGGCGATGATCACCGCGATGTAGAGGTAGTGCGTCCGGTCCCGCTTGCGGGGCGTCGTCGCAGCATCGTTGCTCGCCACTGATTGCTCCTGGTGGGCTGCCGTTGACTCTCGGGCCCTTCCGTGCGGCAGGTCACGGACCTGGGCCGAGAGGTGACTATCGGCGGCGAGTACGGTTGCCGTCACCGTTGCGTTCATTCTGTTCACGGCGCCGTCACATCACCGAAAACCGGGTGTGACCGGCTGAATCCGCTGCGCAGCGGCACTGCGCACGCCCCGGCCTGCGCGCGATGATCGCCCCCGAGATTGAGTTGCCCCGAGATGTCCCGTGCCGCCGATCGCGACCGGCCCGCCCTGGTGCGGCCGCGGTGGAGCCTGGCCAGGCAGCTGTTCGTGCTGCAGGTGGCCGTGGTGGCGCTCGTGGTGCTGGCCGGGTCCGGACTCGCCTGGTACGACGCCGGAAGGCGTACCGAGCAGGCCGCCGCCGACGAGGTGGTCGCGGTCGCCCGCACGCTCGCCCAGCAGCCCGCGGTGCGCGAGGCGGTGCACGGCCCGGACCCGCCGCGGGTGCTGCAGCCGCTGGTCGAGCAGGTGCGCGCGAGCACCGAAGTGGCGTTCATCACGGTCATGTCCCCGGAGGGGATCCGCTACACCCATCCGCATCCGGAGCGCATCGGCGAGCGGTTCCTCGGGCACGTGGACGCGGCGCCGGTGGACGACGAGGTGTTCACCGAGACGCACACCGGCACGCTCGGCCCCACGGTGCGCGCGGTCGTCCCGGTGCTCGACGGCGACGGGCAGGTGCGCGGGCACGTCGCGGTCGGCATCGCGGTGCGCGTGCTCAGCGCGGAGCTGCGCGGCCAGGTGGCGGCGCTGGTGACCGCCGCGGGCGGGGCGCTGCTGCTCGGTGCCGGGCTGACGCACCTGGTCGGTGTGCGGCTGCGCAGGCACACGCACGGCCTGCGACCCGACGAGCTCAGCCGCATGTACGAGTACCACGACGCGATCCTGCACGCGGTGCGCGAAGGGCTGCTGCTCGTCTCGCCGCGCGGCGAAGTGACCCTGTGCAATGACGGCGCCGCAGCGCTGCTGGCCCGCGATCCGGACCAGGTCGAGGGGCGCCCGGTGGACGAGCTGGGCTTGCCCGCACCGCTGGCCGGCACGCTCGACGCGGGCCGGGACGTCCGCGACGAGCTGCACGTGACCGACGACCGGGTGCTGCTGGTGAGTGTGTCCCGGATCCGCAGCGGGGCGCGGGACCTCGGCACCGTGGCGACGTTGCGCGACCACACCGAGCTGCAGGAGCTGAGCGGACAGCTGGACACGATGCGCGGGTTCACCGAATCGCTGCGCTCGCAGGCGCACGAGTCGGCCAACCGGCTGCACACCGTGGTGTCCCTGGTGGAGCTGGGGCGGCCCGATGAGGCGGTGGCGTTCGCGACCTCCGAGCTGCAGCTGGCCCAGGCGTTGACCGATCAGGTGGTCGGGTCGGTGGGCGAGTCGGTGCTGGCCGCGGTCCTGCTCGGCAAGAGCGCCGAGGCGGCTGAGCGCGGGGTGGAGGTCGTGCTCGGCGAGGACAGCGGGGTGGACGAGGAGGCCGTGGCCGGGCTGGACGATCGTGATCTGGTGACGGTGGTGGGCAACCTGGTCGACAACGCCGTCGAGGCCGTGCTGGAGGTGCCCGGTCCGCGGGTGGAGGTCACCGCCCGGTCCGATGCGCACGAGCTGGTCATCCGGGTCGCCGACAACGGTCCTGGCGTGCAGCCGGAGCGGGTGGAGGCCGTGTTCCGGCGCGGTTGGTCGACCAAGGACGGTGCGCGCGGTCTGGGCCTGGCGCTGGTCGGGCGCAGCGTGCGGCGCCACGGCGGCACGATCGGGGTGCGCAACGAGCGGGGTGCGGTGTTCGAGGTCCGGATCCCGCTGCGGACCGGGGGGCGCGGATGATCTCGGTGCTGGTGGTGGAGGACGATCCGATCGTCGGCGAGGCGCACGAGACCTACGTCAACCGCGTCGAGGGGTTCGGCGTCGTGGGCCGGGTGCGCACCGGCCAGAGCGCGTTGCAGTTCGTCGAGCAGCACCCGGTCGCCCTGGTGCTGCTGGACCTGCGGCTGCCGGACATGGACGGGCTGGCGGTGGCCCGGTCGCTGCGGCACAGCGGCAGCGACATCGACGTCATCGCCGTCACCTCGGCCCGCGATCTCAAGGTGGTGCGGGCCGCGGTGTCCAGCGGCGTGGTGCAGTACCTGCTCAAACCGTTCACCTTCGCCGCGATGCGGGACAAGCTGGAGCACTACGCGCGGTTCCGGGCCGGCCTCGGGCACGACCGGGAGGCGAACGGGCAGGCGGAAATCGACCGGGCGTTCGCCTCGCTGCGCGGCACCGGCGGCGGTGGCCTGCCGAAGGGCATGGGACAGGAGACGTTGGCCGGGATCATCGCCGTGCTGCGCGGGAATCCGGACGGCGCGGCGGCGGACGAGGTCGGCGCCGCGGCGGGGGTTTCCCGCGTGACGGCCCGGCGGTACCTGGAATACCTGGTCGGCAACGGCACGGCCGAACGCAGCCCGCAGTACGGTGGCGTGGGCCGCCCGGAGATGACCTACCGCTGGGTGGCCGACTGAGCGCTCAGTCGTCGGCGGCCGGGCGGAGCAGCGGTGCCCCGGGGCCGAGCTCGGCGAACCGGTCGTCGGCGTTGTGCAGCGCGCAGGTGCGCAGCGACAGGCAGCCGCAGCCGATGCAGCCGGTGAGCCGGTCGCGCAACCGCTGCAGGCCGTCGATGCGCGCGTCGAGCTCGTCGCGCCAGCGCCGGGACAGCCTCGCCCAGTCGGCCTTGGTGGGGGCCCGGTCGTCCGGCAGCGCCGCCAGCGCCTCGGCCACCTGCTCCAGGCTCAGCCCGACCCGCTGCGCTGCGCGGATGAATGCCAGCCTGCGCAGCACCGAGCGCTGGTAGCGCCGCTGGTTGCCGCCGGTGCGCTGCGCGCGGATCAGCCCGCGTTGCTCGTAGAAGCGCAGTGCCGTGGGTGCCACTCCGCTGCGTTCGGCGACCTCGCCGATGGTCAGCACGTCCGGAAGTTTGCTCACCGCGCCAGCATAGCGCTCCAGAGACTTGGAGTTGACTCGAACAACAACTCGGCGATCCGAGTATTGACTTCGAGTTAACTCGAAGTCCGAGGGTGGTGCCATGACTGCGATCGATGCGGTGGCCGCGACCGGGTACGACCGGTTGCGCCCGCTGATGAGCCGGATGACCGGCGACGAGAAGCACGACAACGCCGCCACGTCGACCATGGACGTGCTGTGGGTGCTCTACGACCGGGTGCTGCGCGCGCACCCCGACCGCACCGACGATCCGGAGCGCGACCGCTTCCTGCTGTCCAAGGGGCACGGACCGATGGCCTACTACGCGGTGCTGGCCGAGAAGGGCTTCCTGGACCCGGACGAGCTCGGGTCCTGGGCGGAATTCGAATCCCGTCTCGGGCTGCACCCCGACCGCGTGCTCGTGCCCGGCGTCGAGATCGGCAGCGGTTCGCTCGGGCACGGCCTGCCGCTCGGCGTCGGCGTCGTGCGCGGGTTGCGCGCCCGCGGCCGCACCCGCCCGCGCGCGGTCGTGCTGCTCGGCGATGCCGAACTCGACGAAGGCAGCAACCACGAGGCGATCGCGGTGGCGGGCCGCTGGGGGCTGGAGCAGCTCACCGCCGTGGTGGTGGACAACAGCTCGTCCACGCACGGCTGGCCCGGCGGTATCGCCGACCGGTTCGCCCGCGAGGGTTGGGCGACCCGCACCGCCGACGGGCGCGACCACGAGGACCTGCACCGCGCGCTGACCGAGGCGCACCCGGACCGCCCGCTGGCCGTGGTGGCCGTCGTCGAACCGTACGACCAGGAGGAAGCAGCATGACCGCGACGGAGCAGACCATGCGCGACGTGTTCGTGCACGCGATGTCGGCGGCCCTGGACGACGATCCGCGGATCGCGCTGGTGCTCGCCGACATCTCCGCGGACCGCTTCACCGAGGTGACCGAGCGGCACCCCGACCGGATCCACGACGTCGGCATCCGCGAGCAGGCGATGGTCGGGGTGGCCGGCGGACTGGCGCTGGCGGGTCTGCGCCCGGTGCTGCACACCATCACCCCGTTCCTGGTGGAGCGACCGTACGAGCAGCTCAAACTCGATCTGGGGCACCAGGGCGTCGGCGCGGTGGCGGTGAGCACCGGGGCGTCCTACGACTACCCGGGTGCCGGGCGCACGCACATGGCCCCGGCCGATGTGGCGCTGCTGGACACCCTGCCCGGATGGGCGGTGCACGTCCCCGGACACCCGGACGAGCTGCGCGCCGCGCTGGACACGGCGCTGGCCGGTGACGACCGCGTCTACCTGCGGATGTCCGAGCAGGTCAACGCCGAACCGCGGCTCGGCGGACCCGGCTGGCAGGTTGTCCGGCACGGCACGCGCGGCGTCGTCGCCGCGGTGGGCCCGACCCTGGATCCGGTCCTGGCCGCGACCGCGGGACTGGATGTGACCGTGCTCTACACCGGCGAGATCCGCCCGTTCGACGCCGTCGGGCTGCGGGCCGCGGCCGGATCGGCGCGACCGGACGTGGTGCTGGTGGAGCCGTACCTGCGCGGGACGTCCGCGCACGAGGTGCAGCGGGCGCTGGCGGACCTCCCGCACCGGGCGTTGTCCCTGGGCGTGCGCCGGGACACCGAGCTGCGCAACTACGGCACCGCGCAGCAGCACACCGCCGCCCACGGCCTGGACGCCGCGGGCATCGCCGCCGAGGTCCGCGGCTTCCTCGGCTGATCCGGGAGCACCGGCGGGGCGGTGGTCCGGGGTCGGTAGCCTGGTGGCGTGGTACGAGTCGTCATCCTGGACTACGGATCCGGCAACCTCCGCTCCGCCGAGCGCGCGTTGCAGCGCGCCGGTGCCGACGTCGAGGTGACCGCGGACCGGCATGCGGCGCTGGAGGCCGACGGCCTGGTGGTGCCCGGGGTGGGCGCCTTCTCCGCCTGCATGGACGGCCTGCTGGCCGCCGGGGGCGACAAGATCATCGATCGGCGGCTCGCCGGGGACCGCCCGGTGCTGGGCATCTGCGTGGGCATGCAGGTGCTGTTCGACGCGGGCGTCGAGCACGACGTGCGCGCCGAGGGCTGCGGGCAGTGGCCCGGCCGGGTGGAGCGCTTGGACGCCGAGGTGTTGCCGCACATGGGGTGGAACGAGGTCAGCGCCCCGCCGGACAGCGCGTTGTTCGCCGGGATGGACCCCGGGACGCGCTTCTACTTCGTGCACTCCTTCGCGGTGCGCGAGTGGACGATGCCGGTACCGGAACGCATCACCCCGCCCCGGATCACCTGGGCCGAGCACGGCGAACCGTTCGTGGCGGCCGTGGAGAACGGAGCCCTGTCCGCGACGCAGTTCCACCCGGAGAAATCCGGTGCGGCTGGTTCCCGCTTGCTGCGCAACTGGTTGGAGAGTTTGTGACGAGACGGCACGGTCTGATGGGTTCCGGCGGCTGGACGCGGGTCGTGGCGCTGGTGCTGGTGGTCGGTCTGGCCGCCGGGATCGGTGTGCCGTACTTGGTCCAGGCCGGGGTGCCGCTGTGGGCGGCGACGCTCCTGGTGCTCGTGGTGATGGGTGTGCCGACCGGCATGATCATGCGTGCGGAGCGGCGCCCCGACTGAGTCCTGGCGCAGCTGTCCGGGGCCCAAGCCGTGCAGGGGCGGGCCGAGCCGGTTCTCGCGCCGTCGTAGGCTTGTCCGCGTGACATTCACGCTGCTTCCCGCTGTCGACGTCGCCGACGGTCAGGCCGTGCGCCTGGTGCAGGGCGCCGCCGGAACCGAAACCTCCTACGGTGATCCGCTGGAGGCCGCGCTGACCTGGCAGCGGTCCGGCGCCGACTGGGTGCACCTCGTGGACCTGGACGCGGCCTTCGGGCGCGGTAGCAATCGCGATCTGCTGGCCCGCGCGGTCGGCGAACTGGACGTGCAGGTCGAGCTGTCCGGGGGCATCCGCGACGACGAATCGCTGGCCGCCGCGCTCGGAACCGGTTGCGCGCGGGTGAATCTGGGCACAGCTGCGTTGGAAGATCCGGAATGGACGGCACGCGTGGTCGCCGAGCACGGCGACCGGGTCGCGGTCGGCCTGGACGTGCGGATCACCGAGCAGGGCAACCACCGGTTGGCGGCCCGCGGCTGGACCCAGGACGGCGGCGACCTCTGGGAGGTGCTGGCGCGGCTGGACGCCGCCGGCTGCCGCCGCTACGTCGTGACCGACGTCAGCAAGGACGGCACGCTGCAGGGCCCGAACACCGCTCTGCTGCAGGACGTGTGCCGGCGCACGGATGCGCCGGTGATCGCCTCCGGCGGAGTGTCCACCGTGGATGATCTCGTGCAGCTGTCCCGGCTGGCCCCGTCCGGTCTGGAGGGCTCGATCGTCGGCAAGGCCCTGTACGCGGGCAACTTCACCCTCGGCGAAGCGCTCGCGGCCGTGCGCTGACCGCGGCCGCGCGGGGGTGATCCGCGCGCACCGGCCCGGCGTCTCTACCCTGGTGGCATGGCCGTTGCGGTGCGCGTGATCCCCTGCTTGGACGTCGACCAGGGGCGTGTGGTGAAAGGCGTCAACTTCACCGATCTGCGGGACGCGGGCGATCCGGTGGAACTCGCCCACGCCTACGACGCGGAGAGCGCCGACGAGCTCACCTTCCTGGACGTGACCGCCTCCTCGGCGGACCGGGAAACCACGTTCGACGTGGTGCGGCGCACCGCTGAGCAGGTGTTCATCCCGCTGACCGTCGGCGGCGGGGTGCGCAGCCCGGACGACATCGACCGGCTACTGCGCGCCGGCGCGGACAAGGTGAGCCTGAACACAGCCGCCATCGCCCGCCCCGAATTGCTCAACGAGTCCTCCCGCCGGTTCGGCGCGCAATGCGTGGTGTTGTCCGTCGACGCGCGGCGAGTGCCGGAAGGCGGCACGCCGACCCCGTCCGGTTACGAGGTCACCACGCATGGCGGTCGGCGCGGCACCGGCATCTGCGCCGTGGAATGGGCGCGCACCGGCCAGGAGCTCGGCGTCGGGGAGATCCTGCTGAACTCGATGGACGCCGACGGGACGAAGGCCGGGTTCGACCTGGAGATGATCCGCGCGGTGCGTGAGGTCGTGCACGTCCCGCTGATCGCCAGCGGCGGTGCCGGCGCCGTCGAGCACTTCGCCCCCGCTGTGCGCGCCGGCGCGGACGCGGTGCTGGCCGCCAGCGTGTTCCACTTCGGACAGTTGCGGATCGGCGAGGTCAAGGAAGCCATGCGCGCGGAGGGGATCACGGTTCGATGAGCGATCTGGACCCGGTGATCGCCGAGCGGCTCAAGCGCAACGCCGACGGGCTGTTCCCCGCCATCGTGCAGCAGCACGACACCGGGGAAGTGCTCATGCTCGCGTGGATGGACGATGAAGCGCTGCACCGCACGCTCAGCACCGGCCGCGGCACCTACTACTCGCGCAGCAGGGGCGAGTACTGGGTCAAGGGAGCGACGTCCGGGCACGTCCAGCACGTGCGCGGCGTGCGGCTCGACTGCGACGGGGACACCGTGCTGGTGCTGGTCGAGCAGCAGGATGGTGCCTGTCACACCGGGGATCGCACCTGCTTCGACGCGGATGTCTTGATGTGACGGTGTCTCGGGTCGGCTTGCTGGGCCGTGCGGGGTGATCGGTGGGGTGCAAGCGGCTTCACCGCTTGCCTGACGTGGGGCGGGTTTTCGCTCGCCTTCGGCTGTGCGTCGTGTGGTTGCCCGACGCCGATGGTTGGTGATCGGGCGCGTTTGTCCGTGTCGTTCTTCGGCTCAGCCCAGGTCGCCGGTGAGGTAGTGCTGGAGGTTGGGGGCTACGGTTCGGACCACCGTGTCGTGGTCGGCCGAGGCCAGTGGTTCCAGCCGGACGATGTAGCGGGCCATGCCCAGGCCCACCACTTGCGTCGCGCACAGCGCGGTGCGCAGCTCGGGGTGGTCCACACCCAGGTGCTCGGTGACCCGGCGGAACACGACGTCCTGCACGAACTCGCGCAGCATCCGGGCCGCCGACTCGTTGCTGCTGGCGCTGCGCACCAGCGCGGCGAACCGACCACCGCCCGCCCCGTCCCACACCTCCAGGAACAAGCGCAGCAGGCGTTCCGCCAGCTGCTGCGGGTCCCCGCCGAGCAGTCCCGGCAGGACCTCCGCTGGATCGACCGGGATCGCCATCGCCGCGGTGAACAGGTGTTCCTTGCCGCCGAAGCGGTGGTTGACCATGGCCGGGTCGACCCCGGCGCGGGCGGCGATGGTGCGGACCGTGGCGGACTCGTACCCCAGTTCGGCGAACGTGGCGCGGGCGGCCGCCAGGAGCCGCTGCCCGGCGTCGTTTCCGCTCCGCTGCTTGCCGGGACCACTCCGCTCGTCGCTGCTGCTCACCCGTGCATCCTCGCGGTCGCGCGGTGCCCCGGGCAAAGCGGTCCGGAGGCGCCGCACGGGCGGCACCGGGCGCGCGGCACAATGTCGGCATGGTCGGCGACGGCGAGATGGGCAGCATCAGCCCGGTGCGTGCGGACTTCCGCGCGCTCGCGCGGGAGCGCAGGGTGATCCCGGTGGTGCGGCGGCTGCTCGCGGACGACGAGACGCCGCTGGGCGTCTACCGCAAGCTCGCCGGAGACCGCCCCGGCACCTTCCTGTTCGAATCCGCGGAGAACGGTCGTTCCTGGTCGCGGTGGTCCTTCGTGGGCGTGCGCAGCGCTGCGGCGCTGACGGTCCGCGACGGGCAGGCGCACTGGACGGGGACGCCCCCGGTCGGGCTGCCGTCCGGCGGGGATCCGCTGGAGGCGCTGCGCGAGACGGTGCGGCTGCTGCGGACCGAGCCGCTGCCGGGCCTGCCTCCGCTGACCGGGGGCATGGTCGGCTACCTCGGCTACGACACCGTGCGCAGGTTGGAGCGGCTGCCGGACCTGACCGAGGACGACCTGCAGATCCCGGAACTGGTGATGCTGCTGGCCACCGACCTGGCCGCGCTGGACCACCACGAGGGCGTGATCACGCTCATCGCCAACGCCGTGAACTGGGACGACTCGCCGGAGCGGGTCGATGCCGCCTACGACGACGCGGTGCGCAGGCTGGACGAGATGACCGCGCAGCTGTGCACCCCGGCGGCGCCGACCGTGGCCGAGTTCGCCCGGCCGGCGGCGGACTTCGTGCGCAGGCGCAGTCCCGAGCAGCACCACGCGGCCGTGGAGCGCGCGAAGGAGGCGATCCGGGAGGGCGAGGCGTTCCAGGTCGTCGTCTCGCAGCGCTTCGACATGGCCACCACCGCGGATGCGCTGGACATCTACCGGGTGCTGCGTACCACCAACCCGAGCCCGTACATGTACCTGCTGCGGATGCAGGACCCGGACGGCGGGGCACCGTTCGACATCGTGGGCTCCAGCCCCGAATCGCTGGTGACGGTGCGGGACGGTCAGGCGACCACGCACCCGATCGCCGGGACGCGGTGGCGCGGCGCGGACGAGGACGAGGACGCGCTGCTGGAGAAGGAGTTGCTCTCCGACGACAAGGAGCGCGCCGAGCACCTGATGCTGGTCGACCTGGGCCGCAACGACCTGGGCCGGGTGTGCGAACCGGGGTCGGTGCACGTCGTGGACTTCTTCCGGATCGAGCGCTACAGCCACGTGATGCACATCGTGTCCACGGTCACCGGCAAGCTCGCCGCGGACCGCACCGCCTGCGACGCGGTCACCGCGTGCTTCCCGGCCGGAACGCTGTCCGGGGCGCCGAAACCGCGGGCGCTGCAGATCATCGAGGAGCTGGAGCCGACCAAGCGGGCCCAGTACGGCGGTGTGGTCGGGTATTTCGACTTCGCCGGGGATGCGGACACCGCCATCGCCATCCGCACCGCGCTGGTGCGCGACGGGACCGCGCACGTGCAGGCCGGCGGCGGGATCGTGGCCGATTCGGATCCGGCCGCCGAGGACGAGGAGTGCATCAACAAGGCCCGCGCTGTGCTCAACGCCGTGGCGACCGCGGAGACCCTGCGGCGCCCGGCAGGGGCGGGCCGGACGGGAGAGCGCGTTGACCACGCCGGAATCTGAGGCCCGGCCGCGGTCCAAGGGGCTGCTGTGGTCGGTGGTGCTGCTGGTGCTGCTCGCCGCGGGATTGCTGGGCGGCGCTTCGTCGTTGGACTGGGTGCAGCAGCTGCACCGCTCGCAGTTCGGCACCGAGACCGAGGTCGGTATCGCCGGGGGCGTGCTGCGGCCCGAACTGGGCCCGGTGGCGCTGGCCGCGCTGGCCGCCGGTGCGGCGGTATTGGCGACCGGCGGTTTCCTGCGCCGGGTGGTGGGTGCCCTGGTGGTGCTCTCCGGCGGGGTGCTGGTGTGGCGCGTGGTGCAGCACTGGCAGGACGGGACTCCGGTGCCGGCGGCACCGGACGCACCGCCGGGCAGTTTCCCGGTGCAGGTGCTGTCGACCGATCCGCTCGGTCCGCTGCTGATGTCGGCCGGGGCGGTCGCGCTGGTGGCCGCGGGCCTGCTCGTCGTCGTGGCGGCGGGGCGGATGCCGGCGATGGGGGCCAAGTACTCGGCCCCCGGCGCGCAGAAGAAGGTGTCCCACGATCCCGACCGGCAGATGTGGGAGGACCTGAGCGAGGGCCGGGACCCGACGACCGGTGACGATCGGGGCCGGTGATCCGGTTCTGCTCCGGCGGGGGTGAAAGCGCAGTTCGGCGGGGTTCGGGAACACGTGTTCGCCGCCACGTCCAGGGTCGAAGGTCCTTGCTGCGCTGGGACGTTGTGCCCACCCCTCGAAAAGGGGCGAGACGGGCGAGGTTTAGCATCGGCCCTGCGACGGCACGACGGGAAGGGGAGTGTCGTGATCGAGCGCAATGAGTTCATCTGCGCAATCGGTGACCTGCGGGTGAGTGTTCGGGGCACGGCCGGCGAGGTGTTTGCGTGAGCATCCTGGAAAGCATCATCGACGGCGTGCGGGAGGACCTCGCCGAGCGTGAGGCCGCCGTCCCGCTGGACGAGATCAAGCAGCGGTCCGCGGAGGCCGCACCGGCGCACGACGTGCTGGCTGCGCTGCAGTCGCCGGGCGTGGGCGTCATCGCCGAGGTGAAGCGGCGCAGCCCGTCCAAGGGCGACCTCGCCGAGATCGGCGAGCCCGCGGACCTGGCGGCCGACTACGCCGACGCGGGTGCCCGCGTCATCAGCGTGCTCACCGAGAGCAGGCGGTTCGGCGGTTCGCTGGCCGACTTCGATGACGTCCGGTCGCGGGTGAGCGCTCCGCTGCTGCGCAAGGACTTCATCGTCAGCCCGTACCAGGTGCACGAGGCCCGCGCGCACGGTGCGGACATGGTGCTGCTCATCGTGGCGGCGCTGGAGCAGAACGCGCTGGAGGCGCTGCTGGACCGGGTGGAATCGCTCGGCATGACGGCGCTGGTCGAGGTGCACACCGCCGAGGAGGCCGACCGGGCGTTGGAGGCGGGCGCGAAAGTCATTGGCATCAACGCCCGCAACCTGCATACGTTGGAGGTGGACCGGGACGTGTTCGGCCGGATCGCGCCGGGCTTGCCGCCGGAGGTGGTCAAGATCGCCGAGTCCGGTGTGCGCGGCCCCAGCGACCTGATGGCCTACGCGGGCTCCGGCGCGGACGCGGTGCTCGTGGGTGAGGGCCTGGTCACCAGCGAGAGCCCGAAGACCGCGGTGACGCAGCTGGTCACGGCCGGGTCGCACCCGGCGTGCCCGCGACCGAGCAGGTGAGCCGGCCCACCGCGGCGGCGCAGGGACCGCGCGCCGCGCGGTCAGGCACAGGAGGGACGAGATGACCGTGGACGCCGATTCCGGCCGGGTGCACCGGCCGGGCAAACCGGTGCCGGAGGGGCACGATCCCGACGCGCGCGGGCACTTCGGCGACTACGGCGGCCGGTTCATGCCGGAGGCGCTGATCGCCGCGCAGGACGAGCTGGCCGAGGAGTACGCCAAGGCCCAGCGCGATCCGCAGTACCTCGCCGAGCTGGACGACCTGCTGCGCAACTACGCGGGCCGGCCCTCGCTGCTGACCGAGGCCCGCCGCTTCGCCGAGCACGCGGGCGGGGCGCGGATCCTGCTCAAGCGCGAGGACCTCAACCACACCGGCTCGCACAAGATCAACAACGTGCTCGGGCAGGCGCTGCTGGTCAAGCGGATGGGCAAGCGCCGGGTCATCGCCGAGACGGGCGCCGGGCAGCACGGCGTGGCCACGGCCACCGCCTGCGCGCTGCTCGGGCTCGACTGCGTGGTCTACATGGGGCAGGTGGACACCGAGCGGCAGGCGCTGAACGTGGCGCGGATGCGGCTGCTCGGCGCCGAGGTGATCCCGGTGGCCAACGGCTCGGCCACGCTCAAGGACGCGATCAACGAGGCGCTGCGCGACTGGGTCGCCAACGTCGAGGACACGCACTACCTGCTGGGCACCGCGGCCGGTTCGCACCCGTTCCCGGTGATGGTGCGCAACTTCCACAAGGTCATCGGCGAGGAGGCCCGCGAGCAGTCGGTGCGGCAGTACGGCGGGCTGCCGGACGCGGTGGTGGCCTGCGTCGGCGGCGGTTCCAACGCGATCGGCATCTTCCACGGCTTCATCGACGATCCGGGCGTGCGGCTGGTGGGCATCGAACCCGCCGGGCACGGGCTGGACAGCGGTGAGCACGGCGCCACGTTGAGCAAGGGCACCCCGGGCACGCTGCACGGCGCCCGGTCCTACCTGCTGCAGGACGAGGACGGGCAGGTCATCGAGGCGTACTCGATCTCCGCCGGGCTGGACTACCCGGGTGTGGGCCCGGAGCACTCGTACCTGAAGGACTCCGGGCGCGCGGAGTACCTCGGCGTCACCGACGACGAGGCGATGCAGGCGTTCCAGCTGCTGTCCCGCACCGAAGGCATCATCCCCGCGGTCGAGTCGGCGCACGCGCTGGCCGGCGCGATCCGGCTCGGCCGCGAGCTCGGCCCGGACGCCACGCTCCTGGTGAGCCTGTCCGGCCGCGGGGACAAGGACATGGACACCGCTGCGAAGTACTTCGGCCTCGTCGACGAGGAAACCGGTGCGCCCGTCGCGGACGGACCGGCGGCGGACGGCGAGGAAGGGGAGGCGCGGTGAGCGGTCTGCAGGACGTGTTCGCGGCGTGCCGCGCGGAGGACCGCGCCGCGCTGATCGGCTATCTGCCCGCCGGTTACCCGACGGTGGCCGGTTCGAAGGAGCTGCTGGACGGGATGCTCTCCGGTACCGGGGACGCGCCCGGCTGCGACCTGGTGGAGATCGGCATCCCGTTCTCCGATCCGGTCATCGACGGGCCGACGATCCAGGCCGCCAGCGATACCGCGCTGCGCGCCGGATTCCGGGTGCGGGACCTGTTCGACGTGGTCTCCTCGGTCGCCGAGGCCGGCAAGCACGCGGTGGTGATGACCTACTGGAACCCGGTGCACCAGTACGGCCCGGAACGCTTCGCGCGGGACCTCGCGGCCGCGGGTGGACTCGGGGTGATCACCCCGGACCTGGTGCCGGACGAGGCCGAGGACTGGATCGCCGCCAGCGACGCGCACGGGATCGACCGGATCTTCCTGGTCGCCCCGTCGTCCACCGAGCAGCGGTTGGCGATGACCGCCAAGGCCTCCTCGGGGTTCGTGTACGCGACCTCCGTGATGGGCGTGACCGGTGCGCGGGACTCGGTGGGCAGCGCGGCCGCGGGCCTGGTGCGGCGCACCCGTGCGCACACCGATCTGCCGATCGGAGTGGGCCTGGGCGTGCGCACGCCGGAGCACGCGGCGGAGGTCGCCGGGTTCGCCGACGGCGTGATCGTCGGGTCGGCGTTCGTGAACCGCGCCGAGGCCGACGGGGTCGCCGGGGTGCGCGAACTGGCCGCGGAACTCGGCCGGGGCGTGCGTTCTCGCTGACCGCGGACCCGCCGCGGGCATGATCAGCGGGTCGCGCTCACCGCGCGTGGGCCGCCCGATACGGTGGAGCGCGTGAGTGCCCCGGTTGTCGCCGCTGCGAACACGTACCTGGCCAATATCCCGAGCCCGGACCAAGGCGTCTGGTACCTCGGCGGATTCCCGCTCCGCGCGTACGCGGTGTGCATCATGCTCGGCATCGTCGTCGCGGTGTGGCTCGGCAGCCGGCGCTGGCGGGCGCGCGGAGGCCGCGCGGGCACCGTGGTGGACATCGCCGTCTGGGCGGTGCCGTTCGGGCTGGTCGGCGGTCGGCTGTACCACGTGGCCACGGACTGGCACAAGTACTTCGGGGCGGACCGCAACCCGCTGGACGCGCTGAAGATCTGGGAGGGCGGCCTCGGTATCTGGGGCGCCGTCGCCCTGGGTGCGCTGGGCGCGTGGATCGGCTGCCGCAGGCGCGAGATCCCGCTGCCCGCCTTCGCCGACGCGGTCGCGCCCGGCATCGTGCTCGCCCAGGCCATCGGGCGGCTCGGCAACTGGTTCAACCAGGAGCTCTACGGCGGTCCCACCGATCTTCCCTGGGGCCTGGAGATCTACCGGCGCATCGACGAGGCCGGTCTGGCCGACCCGATCGCGGGCACGGCCATCGACCACACGCCGATCGCGGTGGTGCACCCGACGTTCCTGTACGAGCTGCTGTGGAACGTCGGGGTCTTCCTGCTGATCATCTGGGCGGACCGCCGGTTCGGGATGGGCCGCGGCCGGGTGTTCGCGCTGTACGTCGCGGGCTACACGCTGGGCCGGCTCTGGATCGAGATGATGCGCACCGACGACGCGACGCTGGTGCTCGGGGTGCGGATCAACGTGTTCACCTCGCTGGTCGTGCTCGTCGCGGCGGTGGTCTACCTGGTGCTGGTCCGCGGTGGGCGCGAGGACCCGGAGAGCCTGCGCGGCAGGCCGATGCCCGGTGACCCGGACTACCCGGACGGCTCCGCCGAGCGGCGTGCGGACGGACCACCGCCCGCCGGCCTGCCGGATCCGGCCGACGAGCGCGCGGGAGCCGCCGAACCGGCGGGGACGCCGCGGGACATCGCCGATGACGACGTGGACAACCCGGAGGACCGACCCGGGCCCGGCGAGCAGACCGGCGACGAGGACCAGACCGACGAGAAGCGGACCGGGAAGGACGGCGGATCCGACCGCACGTCGGCGGACTGACCGCAGCGGCGCCGGCAGCCGGCGCAGCGCTCGCTAGCCGCGGACCGGGGCGATCACCGGTGCACCGTCCGCGGTGCGCAACACGGCGACCCGTGCGGAGTAGCGCTCGCTGAGCGCTTGCGCGGTCAGCACCTCCTCGGGCGGGCCCGCGCCGGCGACCCGCCCCTCGTCGAGCAGCAGCAGCCGCTCGGCGTACTGGGCGGCGAGCGTGAGGTCGTGCAGCGTCGTCACCACCGTGGTGCCGAGCTCCGCGCGCAGGTCGTCGACGAGGTCCAGCAGCGCCTGCGCGTGCCCCACGTCCAGCCCGGTGGTCGGTTCGTCCAGCAGCAGGATCCCGGCCTGCTGGGCCAGCGCGCGGGCGAGCACGGCGCGTTGGCGCTCCCCGCCGGACAGCGTGGCCAGCGCGCGGTCGGCGTAGTGGACCAGGTCGAGCCGCTCCAGCAGCGAGCGCACCACGTCGAGGTCCCCGCGGCCTTCGCGGCCGAGCAGTCCCAGGTGCGGGGTGCGGCCCAGCAGCACGTAATCGGTGACGGTCAGCCCGATCGGCAGCTGCGGGATCTGCGGGGCGTAGCCGACGGCGCGGGCCCGCTCGCGGCTGGACAGCCCAGCCAGCCGCCGACCGTCCACCAGCACCTCGCCGCGGTGGCCGAGCACACCGGCCACCGCCTTGAGCAGCGTGGACTTGCCGGAGCCGTTCGGTCCGATGATGCCCAGCCAGCCGCCGGGCCGGACCTCGGCCGACACGTCGTGCAGCACGGTGCTGCGCCGGTAGCCGGCCGTCAGCCCGCGGACTTGCAGATGCGTGCTCACGATGCCCTCCGGTGCAGCAGGACGGCGAAGAACGGGGCACCGGTGAACGCGGTGATCACCCCGATGGGGATCTCGGCGGGGGACAGCAGCGAGCGCGCGAGCATGTCCGCCAGCACCAGGAACACCCCGCCGAACAGCAGGGACAGCGGCACGATGATGCGGAAGCTGCCGCCCGCCGCCAGCCGCACCAGGTGCGGTACGACCAGGCCCACGAACCCGATCAACCCGGCCACCGACACGGCCGCAGCGGTGGCCAGCGAGGCCGCCACGAGCACCAGCGCCCGGACCCGGCCGGGGTGCACACCCAGGGCCGTCGCCTCCTCGTCCCCGGTGCCCAGCAGGTCCAGCAGCCGCGCGCACACCAGCAGCACCGCTGCCGCCACCGCGAGGTAGGGCAGCACCACGAGCACCTCGTGCCACCCGGTGGTGCTCAACCGACCCAGGATCCACAGGTAGACCTGGTCCAGCGAGTCCAGCCGCAGTTGCTGGGCGAAGGTCTGCCCCGCGGTCAGGAACGCGCCGACGGCCACCCCGGCCAGCACGAGCGTCGTGGTGTCGCGGCCCGCGGACCGGCCGACCACCCAGGTCAGCCCGACGCCGCCCAGCGCACCGGCGAACGCGGCCACCTGCACCGGGACGACCGGGCCCTGGGGGAACAGCACGATCAGCACGGTGACCGCGAGTCCGGCGCCCGCCGCCGACCCGAGCAGGTACGGATCGGCCAGCGGGTTGCGGAACACGCCCTGGAACGCGGCTCCGGACACGGCCAGCGCCGCGCCCACCAGCACGCCGAGCACCACCCGCGGCACCCGCAGTTCCCAGAGGATGGCGGCCTCGCGTTCGGACAGCGGGGCGGTGCCGCCGGTCAGCTGCGCGGTGATCTCGCCCAGCACGCGCTGCCAGCCGAGGTCCACCGAGCCCACCACGATCGACAGCAGAACCGCGGCCAGCAGCAGCGCGATCGCGGAAAGCAGGTGCCGGGCACGGAGTTTCGAGCGGTTGACCGGGGCGGCAGCGCGGTGGCCGCGCAGCCGGGCGGGCATCAACGCCGCTGCGCCCCGGCGACGCCTTCGCCGATGTCGCGGACCAGGTCGACGACCCGCGGGCCCCAGCGTCCGGCGAGGTCGTCGTCGAGCGGGACGACGTTGCCGTCGCGCACGGCGGTGATCGTCGACCAGCCGGGGCGCTGGGCCGCGGACTCCGGCGTCACCTGGCAGCACTTGCCGTCGGCCAGGAACACCAGCGCCGGGTCGGCCCGCACGATCTGCTCCTCGGACAGCTGCGGGAAGTCGCCCTCGGCCTCGTCGGCGATGTTGCGCAGGCCGAACTTCGCGTAGATGTCGCCGAGGAAGCTGCGCGAGGTCGTCGTGTAGTGGTCCGGGCTGACCTCGTGGTAGTAGCTGAGCGGTTCCGGCGCCTTCGGCGTCCCGCGCACGATCTCGGCGATCTCGGCGCGCATCCCGTTCACCACGTGCTGCGCCTGGCCGGCGTGCCCGGTGGCCTTGCCCAGGGCCTCGATCTGCGCGTACGCGTCGTCCAGGCGCTCGGCGGTCGGGGTGAGCAGCACCGGGACGTCCACCGACCGCAGCCCCTCGGCGAGCTCGGTGGCGCTGTCCGGGGCGATGACCAGGTCCGGGTCGTGCGCGCCGACCGCGGCGGCGTCGGCTTCGAGTCCGGACAGGTCGGTGCGCGGCGCCTCCTGCGGGTGGTTGCTCTCGGAGTCCACCGCGGTGACCTGCTCCCCGGCGCCGATGGCGTAGAGGGATTCGGTCGCGCTGGGCGACAGCGACACGATCCGCTTGGGCTGCTGGGTCAGCGTGACCGGTTCCTGGCCGGGCAGTTCGACCTTGACCGGGAAGGACGAGGCCGGATCGTCCACCGGTTCCTGCGTCTGCGGCTCGGGGCGCGTAGCGCACGCGCTCCCGACCAGCAGTACCAGCGTGGCCAACAGCAGCACGTGCAGGCGGCGCAACCCGTTCATCGCTTCCCTCTGGTCGGCCGGTGCACCAGGAGCGGCCGGGCGTTGCCGACGCCGCACCCCTGCACCGGGGGTGGTGGACATCGACGCCGCGCACCGAGGCGACCTGGCTCGTCCCCGGTTGTCGCCGGGGCATCGCAGTTGCGGCACAGCACCGGTTTCGCACCGGATTTCGCTCGGGTGTCGGCGTTCGGCGGAGCTCCCTCCGTGGAGGTCGCTTCTGAGCTGGAAAGATACCAGGAAAAGATCCACGCGCCACGATGCGGCCGAGTGGCGTCGAGCACGAGGGGCTGTCCGGCCCGCGCCGCGCTCGCTATTCTCGACGCGCACCGTGCTCGTCGATGAGCCGATCGTGCTCGCGCATCCGGTCGTTAGCGCACGCTTCCCGGTGGCAACAAGATGGTCAGCATCACCTTTGCGTTGCTGCTCAGCGGTACCGCGGCTGTTAAAGTTTTCTGAACATCCGGTCGAAACGCGGGCATTTCCCCCGCGAATTCTGTCGAGGAACCGGAGTCCCCATCTACGGGCCAGCGTCGTCCCGTGCCCGGCATTCCTGGAGTCGATCGACTTCGGAGCACGAGACATGACGAGGGAGGTCTGCGCATGGTCTTCTCTGCCGTCCCAGCAGCGCAGGGGCTCTACGACCCCGCTGCGGAGCAGGATTCCTGCGGTGTGGCCATGGTTGCCGACGTCCGAGGACGACGCACGCACGGGATCGTCGCCGACGCGCTGACCGCGCTGGCGAACCTGGAGCACCGCGGTGCGGCGGGTGCCGAGCCCACCAGCGGCGACGGGGCCGGGATCCTGGTCCAGCTGCCGGACGAGCTGCTGCGCGCCGAGGCCGGGGTCGACCTGCCGCAGCCGGACGAGCAGGGGCGGTCGCGCTACGCGGCCGGGATGGCGTTCCTGCCCGCGGACGAGGACGAGCGCGCCGCGGTGCGCGAACTCGTCGAGCGGGTCGCCGCCGAGGAACGCCTGCAGGTGCTCGGCTGGCGCGACGTCCCGATCGCGCCCGAGCGGGCCGGCGTGGGGCGGACGGCGCTGCGCAGCATGCCGCACTTCTCGGTGCTGCTGGTCGCGGGCACCGCCGACGAGGCCGGCGTCGACCTGGACCGACTGGCCTTCTGCCTGCGCAAGCGCTCCGAGCGCGAGGCCGCGCGCGCGGGCCTGGAGCTGTACTTCCCGTCGCTGTCCGCGCGCACCTTCGTCTTCAAGGGCATGCTCACCACCGAACAGCTGCCCGCGTTCTTCCCCGATCTGCACGACGAGCGGCTCGTCAGCGCGATCGGCCTGGTGCACAGCCGGTTCTCCACGAACACGTTCCCCTCGTGGCCGCTGGCGCACCCGTTCCGGTACGTGGCGCACAACGGCGAGATCAACACGGTGCGCGGCAACCGCAACCGGATGCGGGCCCGCGAGGCGCTGCTGGAATCGGACTTGATCCCCGGCGACCTGTCCCGGCTGTTCCCGATCTGCAGCGACGACGGCTCGGACTCGGCGTCCTTCGACGAGGTGCTGGAGCTGCTGCACCTGGGCGGGCGGAGCCTGCCGCACGCGGTGCTGATGATGGTGCCGGAGGCGTGGGAGAACCACGACGAGATGTCGGCGCAGCGGCGCGACTTCTACCGGTTTCACGCCAACCTGATGGAGCCGTGGGACGGCCCGGCCTGCGTGACGTTCACCGACGGCTCGCTGATCGGCGCGGTGCTCGACCGCAACGGCCTGCGCCCCGCGCGCTGGTGGCAGACCGCCGACGACCGGGTCGTGCTGGCCAGCGAGACCGGTGTGCTCAGCCTCAAGCCGGAGGAGGTCGTGGCCAAGGGCCGGCTGCAGCCGGGCCGGATGTTCCTCATCGACACCGAGCAGGGCAAGCTCGTCGACGACGAGGAGATCAAGTCCGAGCTGGCCGGTGCGCACGCCTACGGCGAGTGGCTGCACGCCGGGCTGCTGAACCTGGACGAGCTGCCCGCCCGCGAGCACGTGGTGCACAGCCACGAGTCGGTGCTGCGCAGGCAGCTGTCCTTCGGCTATACCGAGGAGGAGCTGAGCCTGCTGCTGGCGCCGATGGCCACCTCCGGCGCCGAATCGCTGGGGTCGATGGGCGCGGACACCCCGCCCGCGGCGCTGTCCGCGCGCCCGCGGGTGCTCTACGACTACTTCGTGCAGCAGTTCGCGCAGGTCACGAATCCGCCGCTGGATGCGATCCGCGAGGAGATCGTCACCTCGATGGAGCGGGTCATGGGGCCGGAGCAGAACCTGCTCACCCCGTCCCCGGCGTCCTGCAGGCACATCGTGTTGCCCGAGCCGGTCATCGACAACGACGAGCTGGCCAAGCTGATCCACGTCAACGACGACGGGGACCTGCCCGGCTTCACCTCCGCGGTGTTGTCCGGCCTGTACGAGGCCGACGGCGGCGGCACCACCCTGGCCGAGGCGATCGACCGGATCTGTGCCGAGGCGTCCGAGGCCATCGAGGGCGGGGCGCGGGTGCTCGTGCTGTCCGACCGCGACTCCGACCACCGGTACGCGCCGATCCCGTCGCTGCTGCTGGTCTCGGCCGTGCACCACCACCTGGTGCAGACCAAGGAGCGGCTGCGGGTCGCGCTGGTCGTGGAGAGCGGCGACGCCCGCGAGGTGCACCACGTGGCCGCGCTGCTGGGCTACGGGGCGGCCGCGGTGAACCCGTACCTGGCCTTCGAGACGATCGAGGACATGATCGCCGACGGGCGGCTGCCCGGCGTCCGTCCCAAGGTCGCGATCCAGAACTACGTGCAGGCGCTGGTCAAGGGCGTGCGCAAGGTGATGTCCAAGATGGGCGTCTCCACGGTCGGCGCCTACACCGCGGCCCAGGTGTTCGAGGCCGTCGGGCTGTCCGAGCAGCTGGTGCAGCGGTACTTCGCGGGCACCACGTCCAAGCTCGGCGGGGTCGGGCTGGACGAGCTGGCCGAGGAGGTGGCGCTGCGCCACCGCACCGCCTACCCGGACAACCCCACCGAGCACGCGCACCGCAAGCTCGACGTCGGCGGGGACTACGCCTACCGCCGGGAGGGCGAGCTGCACCTGTTCACGCCGGAGACGGTGTTCCTGCTGCAGCACTCCACCAAGACCGGCCGCTACGCCAAGTTCCGCGAGTACACCGCCGAGTGCGACCGGCTGGCCGCCGAGGGCGGGACGTTGCGCGGGCTGTTCACGCTGGACAGCGGGCGCGAGCCGATCGACATCGACGAGGTCGAGCCGGCCTCGGAGATCATGAAGCGCTTCGCGACCGGGGCGATCAGCTACGGCGCGATCTCCGCCGAGGCGCACGAGACGCTGGCGATGGCGATGAACCGCATCGGCGGGCGGTCCAACTCCGGTGAGGGCGGCGAGGACGTCGACCGGCTCTACGACGACGAGCGACGCTCGGCGGTCAAGCAGGTCGCCAGCGGTCGGTTCGGCGTCACCAGCGAATACCTGGTCAACGCCTCGGACATCCAGATCAAGATGGCCCAGGGCGCCAAGCCGGGCGAGGGCGGTCAGCTGCCCGCGCACAAGGTGTACCCGTGGATCGCCAAGACCCGGCACTCCACGCCCGGTGTCGGGCTCATCTCGCCGCCGCCGCACCACGACATCTACTCGATCGAGGACCTCGCCCAGCTCATCCACGACCTGAAGAACGCCAACGAGCGCGCCCGGGTGCACGTGAAGCTGGTGTCCGAGCTCGGCATCGGCACCGTCGCGGCCGGGGTGTCCAAGGCGCACGCGGACGCGGTGCTGGTCTCCGGGCACGACGGCGGGACCGGTGCGGCACCGCTGACCTCGCTCAAGCACGCGGGCACGCCGTGGGAGGTCGGGCTGGCCGAGACGCAGCAGACGCTGCTGCTCAACGGGCTGCGCGACCGCATCTCGGTGCAGGTCGACGGCGGGTTCAAGACCGGCCGGGACGTGGTGGTCGCCGCGCTGCTGGGTGCCGAGGAGTACGGGTTCGCCACCGCACCGCTGGTGGTCGAGGGCTGCATCATGATGCGGGTGTGCCACCTGGACACCTGCCCGGTGGGCGTGGCCACGCAGAACCCGGAACTGCGCGAGCGCTACACCGGCCAGGTCGACCACGTGGTGAACTTCTTCCGGTTCGTGGCTCAGGAAGTGCGGGAATACCTGGCACAGCTGGGATTCCGGTCGCTGGACGAGGCCATCGGCCAGGTCGGCGCGCTGGACACCGACGAGGCGGTGCGCAACTGGAAGTCGCGCGGGCTGGATCTGGCGCCGGTGTTCGCCGAGCCGGAGAGCGGCTACTCGCCGGTGCGCCGCTGCGTGCGCGAACAGGACCACGGCCTGGAGCACGCCCTGGACCGCACGTTGATCCAGCTGGCCGAGGCCGCGCTGGAGGACGCGCACGAGGTGCGGTTGCAGCTGCCGGTGCGCAACGTCAACCGCACCGTGGGCACCCTGCTCGGCGCCGAGGTCAGCCGCCGCTACGGCGGTGCGGGCCTGCCGGAGGACACCCTGCGCGTCGAGCTGGAGGGTTCGGCGGGCCAGTCGGTGGGTGCGTTCCTGCCGGCCGGGATCACCCTGGACCTGATCGGCGACGCCAACGACTACGTGGGCAAGGGGCTCTCCGGCGGCCGGATCATCGTGCGCCCGCACCCGGATTCGGCGTTCGCCGCCGAGGACCAGGTGATCGCGGGCAACGTGATCGGCTACGGGGCCACCGGCGGGGAGCTGTTCCTGCGCGGGCAGGTCGGTGAGCGGTTCGCCGTGCGCAACTCGGGTGCGCTGGCGGTCTGCGAGGGCGTCGGCGACCACGCCTTCGAGTACATGACCGGGGGTCGCGCGGTGGTGCTCGGCGGCACCGGGCGCAACACGGCCGCGGGCATGTCCGGCGGTATCGCCTACGTGCTGGACCTGGATCCGGTGCGGGTGAACACGGCGATGGTCGACCTGCAGCGGCCCAGCGCGAAGGAACTGAAGTGGCTGCACGAGACGGTGCAGCGGCACCACGACCTGACCGGATCCACCGTCGCGGCCTCGCTGATCGGTGATTGGCCGCGGCGTTCGGCGGCGTTCACCAAGGTGATGCCGCGGGACTACCAGCGGGTCCTGGACGCCGCGCGCACCGCCAGGATCGAGGGCCGGGACGTGGACGAGGCGATCATGGAGGCATCCCGTGGCTGACCCGAGGGGATTTCTGAAGCACGGCCGGGCCGATGCCTCGAAGCGCCCCGTCGACGAGCGGCTCGGCGACTGGGACGAGGTGTACGCGGCGGTCTCGTCCGCCGAGCGCAACGCGGAGGTGTCCACCCAGGCGTCGCGCTGCATGGACTGCGGCATCCCGTTCTGCCACTCCGGTTCGGCGGGTTGCCCGCTGGGCAACCTGATCCCGGAGTGGAACGACATGGTGCGCCGGGGCCAGTGGCAGCAGGCCGGTGAGCGGCTGCACGCCACGAACAACTTCCCCGAGTTCACCGGACGCGTCTGCCCGGCCCCGTGCGAGGCGGCTTGCGTGCTGGCGATCTCCCCGGAGGCCGGCGGCGCGGTCACCATCAAGCGCGTCGAGGAGACCATCGCCGAAAACGCTTGGGAGCGCGACGATGTCGCACCCCAGATGGCGGAGGTGCCCAGCGGTTCGCGGGTAGCGGTCGTCGGGTCCGGTCCCGGCGGCCTGGCCGCGGCGCAGCAGCTGACCCGCGCCGGGCACGAGGTGACCGTCTACGAGCGCGACGACCGCATCGGCGGCCTGCTGCGCTACGGGATCCCGGAGTTCAAGCTGGAGAAGTCGGTGCTGGACCGGCGGTTGGCGCAGATGCGCGCCGAGGGAACCCGGTTCGTCACCGGCTGCGAGGTCGGTGTGGACGTGTTGCCCGAGCAGCTGCGCGAGCGCTACGACGCGGTGGTGCTGGCCGTCGGGGCGCTGCAGGGGCGCGACGACCGCAGCATCCCGGGCCGCGAGCTCGGCGGGGTGCACCTGGCGATGGAACACCTGGTCCCGGCGAACAAGGAGCGCGAGGGCGATGGCCCGTCGTCGCTGTCCGCCGAGGGCAAGCACGTGATCATCCTCGGCGGCGGGGACACCGGCGCGGACTGCTACGGCACGGCCACCCGGCAGGGCGCGGTGTCGGTGACCCAGCTGGACAACTACCCGGAGCCGCCGTCCGAGCGGGACGACGACCTGTCCCCGTGGCCGACCTGGCCGTACATCCTGCGCACCTACGCGGCGCACGAGGAAGCCGGCGAGCGCCGGTTCGCGGTGGCCATCGAGTCGTTCGTCGGCGACGAGAACGGCGATGTGCGGGCGGTGCGGCTGCGCGAGGTCCAGGTGCAGCGCGACGAGAACGGGCGGCGCCAGGTGGTGCCGGTCTCCGACGAGGCCGAGGAGCTGCCCTGCGATCTGGCGCTGCTGGCGATCGGGTTCGAGGGCGTCGAGCAGATGCCGCTGCTGGAGGGGCTGGGCGTGGACCGGACCCGGCGCAGCACCATCGGGTGCGGCTCGAACTGGGAGACCAGCGCGCCCGGCGTGTTCGTCTGCGGCGACGCGCACCGCGGGGCGTCGCTGGTGGTGTGGGCCATCGCCGAGGGCCGGTCGGTGGCCAGCGCGGTGGACGAGTACCTCACCGGCGTCTCCGACCTGCCGAGCCCGGTGCACCCGACCGCCTTGCCGCTGGCCGTGGTCTGAGCCCCCGCCGGTCCGGTCCCGGTGCGCCCGGGTCCGGACCGGCCGGAGCGGCGGATCAGCGCAGCGCGGCCGGCAGCGGTGCGCTGTGCAGGATGCCGAGCCGCTGGGTGGCGCGGGTCAGCGCCACGTAGAGGTCGTTGAGCCCGCGTTCGGTCTCCCCGGTGATCGCGGCCGGTTCCACGACCAGCACCGAGTCGAACTCCAGTCCCTTGACCTGCTCCACGGCCAGCACCACGGCCGGGGATTCGAGGTCGTCGGGTTCGGTGCCCACCACCTGCTCGGGCAGGGCCGCGGCCAGCCGCTCGCCCGCCCGCTCCAGCAGGTGCGGCGGGACCACGACGGCCAGCCTGCCCTCACCGATCTCGGCGAGCTCACCGGAAACCGCCTGCACGAGTTCGGTTCCCAGGTCGCGTTCGGCGACTTCCCGCGTCCACGGCGGATGTCCGCTGCTGCGCACCGAACTGGGCGCGGCGAGATCGGTGTCCAGTTCGGACAGCACGTTGGCCGCGAGGTCCATGATCTCGGCCGGAGTGCGGTAGTTGACGGTCAGCTCGGCGAGCTTCCAGCGGTCCTTGACGTAGGGGTGCAGCACCTCGTCCCAGGAGCTCGCCCCGCCGAGCGCACCGGTCTGCGCGATGTCGCCGACCAGGGTCATCGACCGGCTCGGGCAGCGCCGCATGAGCACCCGCCAGGCCATCGCGGACAGCTCCTGGGCCTCGTCGACGATGACGTGCCCGAACGTCCAGGTGCGGTCCTCGGCGGCGCGTTGGGCCGCGGTCATATCGCTGCGGGTGCCCTGCCGCTCGGCGAGCAGTTCCGCGTCCAGCACGTCGGAGACCCGCAGCCGCTCCTCGTCGGCGATCTCCTCGTCCTGCTCCATGATGTGCAGCACGCCTTGGGCGTAGGCGAGTTCCTCGCGCTGCTGCCGGTCCCGCTCGGCTTGGGCCTGCGTGTCGTCCTCACCGAGCAGTTCGGCCAGTTCGTCGAGCAGCGCGACATCGGCCGGTGTCCAGGCCGCACCCCGCTCGCGCAGCAGCTGGGCCCGCTCGTCGTCGTCCAGGTGCTTGCGCCCGGCGCTGCGCAGCGCGGTCGCATCGGACAGCAGGTCGTCCAGCACCTGGGTCGGGGTGAGCTCCGGCCACAGCGCGTCCACCGCCGCGGCGACCCCGGCGTCGGCGCGCAGTTCCTGCCGGATCTCGTCCAGGTCGCGGCGGTCGAGCAGGTCGCGGCCCAGCCGGTCGGCGACCTGCGTGGTCAGCGCCTCGAACATCGCGTCCCGGAAGATCCGCCGCCCGAGGTTGTGCGGTTTGCGCGATCGGCGCGCCTTGGCGCGCGCCGCGGTCGCGTCCGACTTGCGCAGGTGCAGCGGCTCGTGGTCGAAGGTGACCTCGACGTGGTCCTTGGGCACCTGCTGGCGGTCGCGCACCGCGGCGGTGAGCACCTTGACCATGGACTCCCGGCCCTTGATCTCGGCCGTGCGCGCGGAATCCGCTCCGGTGGCGGTGATCCCGGGATACAGTCCGCCTACTGTGGACAGAAGGACGCCGGTCTCGCCGAGCGAGGGCAGCACCTGGCCGATGTAGCTCAGGAACGTCGTGTTCGGCCCCACGACGAGCACACCGCGCTTGGTCAGCTGCTCGCGGAACGTGTACAGCAGGTAGGCCGCCCGGTGCAGCGCCACCGCGGTCTTGCCGGTGCCGGGACCGCCCTGCACCACCAGCACGCCGTTCAGCCCGGCGCGGATGATCCGGTCCTGCTCGGCCTGGATGGTGGCCACGATGTCCTGCATCTGGCCGGTCCGGCGCGCGTCGAGCCGGGCCAGCAGGGTCGCCTCCCCGGCCAGCCCGAGGTCCTGGCCCTGCTCGGCCGCGTCCAGGTCGAGGATCTCGTCCTCGAAGTCCCGCACCTGCCGCCAGCTGGTGCGCAGGTGCCTGCGCAGCCGCACGCCGTCCCGCGCAGCCGCGGTGGCCAGGTAGAACGGCCGCGCCGCCGGGGCGCGCCAGTCGATCAGCAACGGCTCGTAGTCGTTGTCCTCGTCGAACAGCCCGAGCCTGCCGATGTGGAAGGTCTCACCGTCGTCCTGGTCGATGCGGCCGAAGCACAGCCCGTGCTCGACCGCGCTGAGCTGGGTGAGCCGCTCGGTGTACATGCGGGTGGAGATGTCGCGCTCGGTCCGCGCCTGCGGCGACCCGCCGGTCTGGCCCAGGGTTTCGCGCAACCGGCGCGTGGTCTCCTCGCGGAGCAGGTCGAGCTTCCCGTACAGCTTCGAGACGTATTCCTGTTCGGCGGCGATTTCGCGCGTGCGCACTGCTTCCCGATCAACTCGGGTGCTGGACAATGGCTCCACCTCGGGCCGGATGCGGACAGGGACGGGCCCCCGTCCGGCGGAGGCCCGACCTGCCAATATACCTCGCGTGCGGACCGGTCCCGGTGCGTCGGCGGTGCAGCGCACCGGCATCCGGTCCTACAGCAGCGCGCTGATCAACAGGATCACCGCGAACGACACCACCGACAGCAGGGTCTCCAGCACGGACCAGGTCTTGAGCGTCTGCCCGACGGTCATGCCGAAGTACTCCTTGACCAGCCAGAACCCGGCGTCGTTGACGTGCGACAGGAACAGCGAGCCGGAGCCGATGGCCAGGGCCACCAGCGCGCCCTGCGCCGGATCGAGGTCGGCCACCAGCGGGACGACCATGCCCGCCGCCGAGATCGTGGCCACGGTGGCCGAACCGGTGGCCACCCGGATGCCGACCGCGATCAGCCAGCCCAGCAGCAGCGGGGACAGGTTCGCCCCCTCGGCCAGGTCGGTGATCATGCCGTTCACGCCGGATTCGACCAGGGTCTCCTTGAACCCGCCGCCCGCGCCGACGATGAGGATGATCCCGGCGATGGTGGGCAGCGCGCCGCCGACGATGTCCGAGAGCCGGCCGCGGCTGAGCCCGGCGCCGCGGCCGAGCACGACGATCGCCACCAGCACGGTCAGCATCAGCGCCACGACCGGGGTGCCGATCGTGTCCAGGAACCCGTAGGCGGCGGTCCCCTCGGTGAGCACCAGATCGGCCACCGACTTGCCCAGCATGAGCACCACGGGCAGCAGCAGCATCGCCACCGAGGTCCAGAACGCGGGCCGCCGGGCGTTCTCGTCGCCGTCCGCGGACGGCCGCTGGTCGCCGAGCAGCTTCTCCGCCGCGGGCAGCGGGACGCGGGGCGCGATGAACGAGCCGAACAGCGGTCCGGCGATGATCGCGGTGGGGATGGACACCAGCACGCCCAGCGCCAGCGTCAGGCCGAGGTCCACGCCCAGCGCGTCCACGGCCGCGAGCGGGCCGGGGTGCGGCGGGACCAGCCCGTGCAGGATGGACAGACCGGCCAGCGCGGGGATCCCGATGCGCAGCACCGGCTGCTGGGCGCGCCCGGCCACCATGACCACGATGGGCACCAGCAGCACCACGCCGACCTCGAAGAACATCGGCAGGCCGAGCAGCGCCGCGATGAACACCATCGCCCAGGGCAGCGTGCGGTCCGTGGTTCTGCGCAGGACGGTCTGCACCACCTGCTCGGCGCCGCCGGAGTCGGTGAGCAGTTTGCCCAGCATGGCGCCGAGGGCCACGAGCAGACCGACATCGCCGATCGTGGCGCCGACGCCTTCGGTGAACGTCTCCACCAGGTCGCCGAACGGCATCCCGGCGACGACGCCGAGCGTGCCTGCGCCGAGGGCCAGCGAGAGGAACGGATGCAGCTTCGCCCAGCTGATCAGCAGGACGATCACGGCGATGCCCGCGAGGGTCGCGAACAGCAGCCGGGTGTCGTGCGCGCTCCACGCCGAGGCGGCGAGCGCGGTCGTCAGGGTGTGCGGCATGGCTCTTTTCGGCTCCTCGTTGAGCTGGGGCGAGCACAGCCTAGGTCAAAAGTATGACTTTATTGTCACCCTGACCGATTAAGTAGATTTGTAACCCCGGTCACCCGGACCGGCGCCCTAGGGTTGGATGTTCGGTGGCGATGCACCGGCGGGACCGGCACGAAGGGGTGCGTTCATGGCAGGGCTGCACGACGAGGTCGTGGACGTGCTCGGGCGGGAGATCGCCGCGGGCGCCTATCCCGCCGGCGGCGTGCTGCGCATCGAGGAGGTCGAGCAGCGGTTCGGCATCTCGCGCAGCGTGGCCCGGGAGGCGGTCCGCACGCTCGGTTCGATCCGGATGGTCTTCGGGCGCAAGCGAGTCGGGTTCGTCGTCCGGCCGCGCGCCGAGTGGAACTCGTTCGACCCGAAGCTGATCCGCTGGGAACTCGCCGCGGACCGAACCCGGCAGCTGACCAGCCTGGCCGAGCTGCGCACCGCGATCGAACCGGTGGCAGCCGCCGCGGCGGCGCGCCGCGCCGGGGACGACGACGTGGCGCGGTTGGTGGCGCTGTCCGAGCGGATGGTGGTCACCGCCCGGTCCGGCGATCTGGACGCGTTCATGGACGCCGATGTCGACTTCCACCACGCCGTGCTGGCCGCCTCGGGCAACGCCATGTTCGGGCAGCTGCACGAATCGGTGGAGGAGGTCCTGCGCTGGCGGGCGGGCAGCGGGCTGATGCCCGAACACCCGCGCCCGGTCGCCGTGCGGTTGCACTGCGAGGTGGCCGAGTGCATCCGCGGTGGCGACCGGGCGCGGGCGGAGGAGGCCATGCGCGAACTGGTCGCGGAGGCCCTGGAGGGGACGTTGTCCGTGCTGGGCGCGGATCAGTAGCCCTGGTAGCTGCCTCCCGAGTCGAGGCCCTGGACCCCGGGCACCTCGGACGGGCCGCCGTAGCGGTCCACCGAGTAGAGGGTGGCGGCGACGATGTTGTCCACCGGGTCGTAGATGTCCTCGCGGCCGGGCAGCGCGAACGAGTCGAACGTCGGCTGGATGGTCTGCATCAGGCCGATCGACGGGGTGCCCGCCGAGGCGTTGGAGTCCCAGTCGTTCTTGGCGTTGGGATCCCCCGCGGACTCGTTCTCGATGATCGTGCGGATGGCTTCGTGGTCGGTCTGGTCGAGCTGGGTCTCGCCGTGCTGGTTGATCGCCGTCACGGCCTGGTCGATCCAGGTGTCGATCTGGTCCTTGGCCGGGCCGGCCTGCGCCTGCGCGGCGTGCGGCGGCTGGGCCTGCTCGCCGCCGCGGTGCTGCTTGCCGTGGTCCTGCTTGGCGCGTTCGTGGTCGGCGGCCTTGCGCTCGTGGTCGCCTGCACCGGGGGCCGGGGCGGCCTGCGGCAGCGCTGCGCTCTCCGCGGCGGGCTGCACGGCTTCGGTCTCGCCGTCCGGTCCGGCCTGCAGGGCGAGCACGCCGACGGCGCTGAAGGCGGCCGCGGCGGCACCGATCTGGATCGACCGCGCCTTCGGGGACACGCGGCGCTGGCGGTCGCCGGCGAAGCTGGAACTCACCCAGGTCGCCGCCCGGCGGAGCGGGGTCTCCCGGCGGCGGGGGGTCGTGGAGGGAGCCATGTCGTCGGGGGAGTGATTCTCGTCGGGGGTCATCGCGGACTAGGTTCCATTACGGAACGTACGTAGACATGGGTGTTTCCACGTAGTCGACTACCTAGATTGTGCACCAGGTAGTACCCACGGAGCCGAGACGAATACGGGGTGTAGTCAACTGTGTGATCACCTGGTGTGATCGGAATTCGGATGACTCGGACGGCACCGGTTCGCCGGGGCCGTCCTGCGCGGTGCCGGACCGCGCGGCGGCCTCACGCGGGGGACGTCTCGCCGGCGCCCTTCTGCGCGGCGACCCAGCCGGCGATCTGCGCGCGGGACGAGTAGTCGAGCTTGGTGAGGATGTTCTGCACGTGGCCTTCCACCGTGCGCTGGGCGATCACCAGGTTCTCGGCGATCTCCTTGTTGGTGCCGCCCTGCGCGACCAGCTCGGCGATCTGCCGCTCCCGGCGGGTCAGCGGCATCGGGTGCACGTTCTCGTCGGTGCGCTGCCGCTGCTGCTTCTTGACCTCCAGCGCCAGGTCCGCGGCCTGGTGCTGGGTCAGTTCTCGCCCGCGCTCGAAGGCGTCCTCGAACGCCTCCTCGCCGATGGCCTGCCGCACCCGCCGCTCGTGCGCGGCGTGCCGTTCCGCGTACCCGGCGAACCCGGTCGGCGCCGCCCGCACCATCTCCCAGGCCGCGGAGGCGCAGCCGAACAGCCGCGCGGCGCGCTCGTGCCTGCCCTGCGCCTCGGCGATCCAGGCCAGCACGTCCAGGTCGAACGCGATCGCCAGCCGGTTGCTCAGCTGCACCTGCGTGCGCAGTGCCTTCTTCGCCTGGCGTTCGGCGCGGTCCAGATCCCCGCTCTCCAGGTCGATCTGCGCCGCGGCCCACAGCGCGTAGGACCGCCAGAACTGCTCGCCCAGCTCGCCGGTGATCCGGATGCACTCGCCCAGCAGGTCGCGTCCCGCCTGCGGATCACCCAGCTGGTTGCGCAGCAGCCCGAGGGCGAACAGCGCGAACATCTCTGCGGTGCGCAGCTCGAACTTGCGCGCCTTGGCCAGGGCCTCTTCCAACACCGACACGCCCTGCTGCGGTTCGCCGACGAACATGGACACCAGACCGCGCACCACCGCGAGCTTGGTCCGCTCGATCTCGTCGGCCCGCTGGGTGGCCAGCACCGTGGCCTGCTCCAGCAGCGGGCGTGCCTTGGCCAGATCGCCCTGCAGCAGGGCGAACCACGCGTTGACCCGCAGCGCGCCCACCCGCTCGACGGCGTCGGACGGCGCGATGGTCAGTGCCGCGTCCAGCCAATGCCGGGCTTCGCCGTTGAGCCCGCGGATCCCCCAGTACTGGCCGAGGTCGATGGTCATCCGCATCGCCTGCGCGGCGGTGCTGCGGTCGCTGATCGCGGTGCGCAGCGCCACGCGGAGGTTGCCCAGGTCGCTGGACAGCCGGTTCACCCAGGCGACCTGGTCCGGACCCACCCACTGCTGGGCGAAGCGGGCGGTGACATCGGCGAACCAGGCACAGTGCCTGCCGCGGACCGCATCGGCCTCCCCGGACGCCTCCAGCTTGTCGTGGCCGTACTCGCGCAGCGTGTGCGGCAGCCGGTAGCGGACCTCCCCGGACTCCTCCTCGCGCAGCAGCACCGACTGGTCGACCAGCGAGTGCATCGCCCCCAGCACCTCGCTCTCCGACATCCCGGCGCCCGCCACGTGCTCGGCCGCGGCCAGGTCGAACGTGCCGGAGAACACCGACACCCGGGCCCAGGTCAGCCGGTCGGTCTCCGAGGCGAGCCCGTAGCTCCAGTCGATCAGCGCGCGCAGCGTCCGCTGCCGGGCGGGAGCGCCGCGGCGTCCCTCGGTGAGCAGGTCGTAGCGCTCGGCCAGCCGCTGCTCCAGCTGCTGCGGGGACAGCGACCGCAGGCGCACCGCGGCCAGCTCGATGGCCAGCGGGTTGCCGTCCAGGTGGTGCACCAGGCGCATCAGCGCGACGGCGTTGTCCGGGGTCACCTCGAACTCGGGCACAGCGGACCGGGCGCGCTCCACGAAGAGCCGGACCGAGGCGTACTGCTCGTAGGACTCCGGATCGGGCAGGTGCTCGATGTCCGGCACGTTCAGCGAGGGCACCACCACGGTGCTCTCCCCGGCGACGCCGAGCGACTGCCTGCTGGTGGCCAGCACGCGCACCCCGGGGCACCAGCGCAGCACCGCGTCCACCAGCAGCGCCACGTCCTGAACCACGTGCTCGCAGTTGTCCAGGACCAGCAGCATCTCGCGGTCCTTGAGGTGGTCGACCACGGTGTTCAGGTCGCCGGTCGACGAGCCACCCAGGCCCAGCTGCTCGATGACGGCGTCGACCACCACGGCACCGTCCTCGACGTCTTCGAGTTCGATGCACTTGGCCTTGTCCCGGAACGAGCGGCGCATGTTGGCCGCGACCCGCGTCGCCAGGCGGGTCTTGCCGACCCCGCCGGGCCCGGTCAGCGTGACCACGCGGGACTCGCCCAGCAGCCGCTTGGTGAGCGTGATCTCGCGCCTGCGACCGACGAAGCTGGTGACGTCGGCGGGGAGGTTGCCCGCGGGTTCGCGCACCCGGGCTTGTCGCGCAGTCGAGACCACGCTTCGAGCGTAACCCTGCGTACCCGCGCTGACCTGCGAAAGTGATCGTCGCAGGCGTGCGCGGTGCGCGGGATCACCAGATCAGCGCGGTCAGATCCCGGTGAGGGTGCGGGAGTCCTCGGCGGTGAGCTCGGCCGGCGCGGCGCCGGCGCGCAGCGAGCATCCCGTACGCGGAGGTCGTGCGGTCTGCGCGTCGGTGGTGGGGGCCGCGGGACTCCGACCCGGGCCGGATAGCGTCGGTGCGTGCGGTTCGACGGGTTCGGGGCCGGTTTGGTCGACTTCTTCGAGGGCCTGGAGGCCGACAATTCCAAGGCGTACTTCCGGGACAACCAGGAGCTCTACCGGCGCGACGTGCGCGGGCCGATGGAGGCGCTGCTCGCCGAACTCGCCGACGAGTTCGCACCGGGATTCGGCGCGGGCAAGGTGTTCCGCCCGCACCGCGACGTGCGCTTCGCCGCGGACAAGTCGCCGTACAAGACGACCTGCGCGGCCGTGGTCGAACCCGGCAGGGGCGGCGGCGCCTACTACGTGCAGGTCAGCGCGGACGGACTGCTGCTCGCCGGCGGATGCTTCCACACTCAGAGCGACCAGCTGGCCCGGCTGCGCACCGCCGCGGCCGAACAGCTGCACGGGCAGCGGCTGCGCGACCTGCTCGACGAGCTCGCCGGGCTCGGCTGGGAGATCACCGGCAACACCCTGCGCACCCGCCCGCGCGGCTATCCCGCCGATCACCCGCGGCTGGACCTGCTGCGGCACCGCACGCTGTACGCGCAGCAGCACCGGGAACCGGACGACCTGCTGCACGAGCGCGCTGGTGGACCGGGTGCGCGACCGCTGGCGGCAGCTGGACGGGCTCAACCGCTGGGTCGCCGACCACGTCGGAACGACCGCCGAACGGCGTCGCTGAGCACCCGGTGCGCGGCGAAGCCGGCCGCCACGCCCACCAGATCGGCGGCCGCGTCCCACGCGTCGGCGCTGCGCCCGATCGGCAGCCGGCCCTGCAGCAGTTCCGAGGCGATCGCGTATCCGGCCAGCGCGGGCAGCAACACCCGGGTGCGGATCCCCGCGGCGCGGCCGGTCAGCGCGAGCGCGGCGAACAGCGCGATGTGGATCACCTTGTCCGTGCCGGGCGGCGCGCTCGGCACGCCCGACGCCGGGGTGAACAGAACGATCACGCTGAGCAGCAGCGCGGCCGCGAAGGGCAGCGCCCGGACCGGGGGCGTCAGTGATCTCGGCAACGATCTCCCCGGTGGGCGCGGATGAGGGGGCGGCGCGTGCTGCGCGAAACGGACAGGGGACTACGCTGGCACAACGTGAGTCGACGAGCCAAGATCGTTTGTACCATGGGCCCCGCCACCGCCACTCCGGAGAAGGTGGCCGAGCTCGTCAGCAGCGGAATGGACGTCGCCAGGCTGAACTTCAGCCACGGCAGCCACGCCGACCACCGGCAGGTCTACGGGCTGGTCCGCGACGCCGCGAAGGAATCCGGCCGCGCGGTCGGTGTTCTCGGTGATCTGCAGGGACCGAAGATCCGGCTCGGGACCTTCGCCGCCGGTCCGGTCGAATGGCGCACCGGCGACGTCGTGCGGATCACGGTGGACGACGTGCAGGGAACGCACGATCGCGTATCCACCACTTACCAGGGACTGGCCGGAGACGCGAAGGTCGGCGACCGGTTGCTGGTCGACGACGGACGGGTCGCGATGAACGTGACCGCCGTCGAGGGCAGCGACGTGGTGTGCGAGGTGACCGAGGGCGGCACCGTCTCCGACCACAAGGGGATCTCCTTGCCGGGCATGGACGTTTCCGTCCCGGCGCTGTCCGATAAGGACTTCGAGGACCTGGAGTTCGCGCTCGAACTCGGTGTGGACTTCATCGCGCTGTCCTTCGTGCGCAGCCCGGCCGACATCGACCAGGTGCACCAGGTCATGGACCGGGTCGGCCGGCGGGTGCCGGTCATCGCCAAGCTGGAGAAGCCGGAAGCGGTGGACAACCTGGAGGCCATCGTGCTGGCCTTCGACGGCGTCATGGTCGCCCGCGGGGACCTCGGCGTCGAACTGCCGCTGGAACACGTCCCGCTCGTGCAGAAGAAGGCCATCCGGATCGCGCGGGAGAACGCCAAGCCGGTGATCGTGGCCACGCAGATGCTGGACTCGATGATGAGCAGCCCGCGCCCGACCCGCGCGGAGACCTCGGACGTGGCCAACGCGGTGCTGGACGGCACGGACGCCGTGATGCTCTCCGGCGAGACCAGCGTGGGGCGCTACCCGCTGGAGACCGTCGAGACGATGGCGAAGATCGTGGAAGCCGTGGAGGCGGGCTCGACCCAGCCGCCGCCGCTGAGCCACGTCCCGCGCACCAAGCGGGGCGTGATCTCCTACGCCGCCCGCGATATCGGGGAGCGGCTCAACGCCAAGGCGCTGGTGGCCTTCACGCAGTCCGGGGACACGGTGCGCCGGCTCGCGCGGCTGCACACGCGAGTGCCGCTGCTGGCGTTCACCCCCGAGGAATCGGTGCGCAGTCAGCTCGCTCTCACCTGGGGGACAGAGACGTTCCTGGTGCCTAAGGTGGACACGACCGACCAGATGGTGCGCCAGGTGGACCAGGCGATGCTCTCGTTGGGCAAGTCCGAGCGGGGCGACATGGTGGTCGTCGTGGCGGGCTCGCCGCCCGGAACGGTCGGGTCGACCAACCTGATCCGCGTGCACCGGCTGGGCGAAGAAGACCACGTTTGATGCCGGGATTCGCGGGCGGGTGCCCTCCCGCCCGCGAACCGGCGCGCTGATCACGAGGAGCGTGCAGTGACCGAAGCGGCGCGGGCCGCGGCCGCCGATCCGGCCGGATCCCGAACCGGAGGCGCGGTCCCGTTGGACACCGACGGGCATCCGCACGGCCAACCGGTGCTGGACAGCCTGGTTGCCCTGCTCGATCTGGAAACCGTCGAGGAGAACATCTTCCGCGGGGTCAGCCCCGCGTCCTCGCCGGTGCGGGTGTTCGGCGGCCAGGTGGCCGGGCAGGCGCTCGTGGCGGCCGGGCGCACGGTCGAGCCGGAGCGCAAGGTGCACTCGCTGCACGCGTACTTCATCCGGCCCGGCGACCCGAGCATCCCGATCGTCTACGAGGTCGACCGCACCCGGGACGGCCGCTCGTTCACCACCCGCCGCGTCGTGGCGGTGCAGCGCGGCAAGACGATCTTCTCGCTGTCCGCCTCGTTCCAGATCCCCGAGGAGGGCATCGACCACGCCGAGCCGATGCCCGACGTGCCGCCGCCGGAGTCGCTGCCGACGTTCGGCGAGCAGATCGGCGACCTCGCCGAACGGCTCGGCCGGACTGAACCGCGCCCGATCGACGTGCGGTACGTGACCGACCCGCCGTGGCGCAGCCGGGACGACGAGCAGCACGAGGCGCGCAGCCGGGTGTGGATGCGGGCCGACGGCGTGCTGCCCGACGACGACCTGCTGCACGTGTGCACCGCGGCCTTCGCCTCGGACATGACCCTGCTGGACGCGGTGCTCTCCCGGCACGGCGTCTACTGGGGCCTGGACGAGGTCGCCGGGGCGAGCCTGGACCACGCCATGTGGTTCCACCGCGACTTCCGCGCCGACGATTGGCTGCTCTACGACTGCTCCTCGCCGAGCGCCTCGGGCGCGCGGGGGCTGGCCAACGGCCGCTTCTTCACCCGCGACGGCCACCTCGTCGCCACCGTCGTCCAAGAGGGCCTGCTCCGGGTCAACCGCTAGGCCCGGAGGCTCGGGTGTCGAGCCCGTCCCGCGGTCGCTCACCATCCCGATTGGTTCGGCGGCGGCGGGTCGGGCGCATACCGCGGGGTGGGGTCAGCGCGCTCGTGTGCAGCTGCTCCAGCACGATCGAACTGGTGAAGTGCCGCACCGCCTCCTGCGAGGCGAGCTTGTCCACCAGGAACTCCTGCAGGTGGGCGGTATCGGCCACGGCGACGTGCAGCAGGAAGTCGGCCTGCCCGCTGACGTGCAGCAACGACCGGGTTTCCGGCTGGGCCATCACGAACTCGCGGAACCGGTCGACCACCTGCCGGGTGTGCGGCCGGACGTTGATGGACACCATCGCCTCCAGCGGCAGACCGGTGGCCGCCGGGTCCACGTCGATGTGCGAGCCGCGGATGACGCCGCGCTCGTGCAGCCGCCGCACCCGCTGCAGGCAGCTGGACGGGGCCAGGCCGACGCGCTCGGCCAGCACCCGGTTCGCGAGCGTCGCATCGTTCTGCAGTTCTTCCAGGATCCGCCAGTCGACCGAATCCAGTTCCACGTGTTCCTGCATAACCGAACATAGTACGGAACTGCTGGCGATCGCACGAACTGCGCAGGCAGAATGCCGCCGGTCGTGGCGAACGGATTCGGTGGAGGAGAAGTGCACATCGCGTGGGGGCCGTTCCTGCTCGCCCTGGTGGTGATCGTCGTGGTCCCGGGCCCCGACTTCGTCCTGGTGACGCGCAGCGCGGCCAGCGGCAGGCGCTGGGGCTGGCTGGCCGCGGCCGGGGTGACCTGCGGGTTGGTGCTGCACGCGACCGCGGCCACGCTCGGGCTGTCCGCCCTGCTCGCCGCCGTGCCCGCGGCGCTGCTGGCCGTCAAGGTCGCCGGAGTCGGCTACCTCGTCTGGATGGGGCTGCAGATCCTGCGCCATTCCGGTGCGGCGCTCGCCGAACCGGGCTCGGTGCCCGAGTTGGTATCCGGGCGTTCGGTGTTCCTGCGCGGCCTGCTGACCGATGTGCTCAACCCGAAGGTGATGCTGACCTTCCTGACCCTGTTGCCGCAGGCCATGGATCCCGCCGGTGAGCCGATCCGGCAGGCGGCGCTGCTCAGCGCGGTGGCCGTCGGCGCGTTCGCGGTCTGGTGGCTGGTGGTGGTGCCGTCGGTGCGGAAGCTCTCCGCGCTGCTCGCCGCCCCGCGGCGCCGCGTGGTCTTCGAGCGCTGTTGCGGTGGTGCGCTGCTGGTGCTGGCCACGTCGATCGCCGCGACCTAGCGAACGCGCATGGTGTCGGCTCGTTGACCGAACGTGATCATCCGCCTAGGCTCCCTCGCCTGATCGGCGACTCGGAGGAGGGCAGCGATGCGCCGTCGCGGAGCCGTGCAGGTGGGACTGATCGGCGCTGCGGTGGTGCCGTTCGCGCTGGTCGTACCGTCCGGAGCCGATCCGTCCGGGACCGACGCGCTGCGGGCGGACCTGGATCGCATCCTCGCCGACCCGCGGTTGGCCGGGGCGCACACCGGGGTGGTGGTGCGCGATCCGGCCACCGACGAGGTGCTCTACAGCAGAGCGGCCGACGAGCGGGCCGTTCCCGCGTCCACCGCGAAGCTGGCCACCTCCGCGGCTGCGCTGGACGTGCTGGGCCCGGAACACCGGTTCCGCACCGAGGTGCGCACCGACGCCCCGGTCGACAGGCCGGTGCTGCGCGGTGACCTGCACCTGCGCGGGACGGGAGATCCGGCGGTGCTGCCCGCCGACCTCGACCGGATGGCCGCCGAGGTCGCCGACCGGGGTGTCCGGCGCGTCGAGGGCGCGGTGCTGGCCGACGCGACCCGGTTCGACGACCGCCCGCTGGGCACCGGCTGGGCTTGGGACGACGAGCCGTACCACTACGCGGCGCCGGTCTCGGCGCTGACCGCGGCCCCGGACACCGACTACGACGCGGGCAGCGCTGTGGTCCGGGTCGAGCCGGGCGCGGAGGGAGGACCCGCGCGCACCTCGGTCGCACCGGCGACCGGCGCGCTGCAGCTGGACGACCGGGTGCGCACCGCGGCCCCGGACACCGCTCCGGACGTCGACGCGCTCCGCGAGCACGGGACCGGCCGCGTCGTGGTCACCGGCGCGGTCCCCGCGGGTGGTCCGGGAGCCGAGGAGTACGTGAGCGTGCCGGATCCGGCGGCCTACGCGGTGGATCTGTTCGTGCGGTCGCTGGCCGAGCACGGCGTGCGGGTCTCTGGAACGGGGGAGGGCGCGGCTCCGCCGGGTTCGCGGGTGCTGGCCGAGCACGTGTCGATGCCGTTGCGCGAGCTGCTGGGGCCGTTCCTCAAGCTCAGCAACAACGGGCACGCCGAGACCCTGGTCAAAGCGATGGCGGCGCACCAGCACGGCCGCGGCGACTGGGAGACGGGGATCCCGCTGCTCACTGAGCGGCTGGCCGGGTTCGGGGTGGACCCGGAGGCGGTGCGGCTCGTGGACGGATCCGGTCTGTCCCCGATGGATCAGCTCACGCCGGGACAGCTGGCCGAACTGCTGGACAACGTGCGGCAGCGCCCGTGGTTCGCCGACTGGTACGCGGCGCTTCCGGTGGCGGGTGCGGCAGATCGTGCGGTCGGAGGTACGCTGCGTCACCGCATGGCGGGGACGGCCGCTGAGCACAACGTGCACGCGAAAACCGGCTCCATGACCGGAGTGAGTGCGTTGTCCGGTTACGTAACCGCTGCGGACGGTCGTGAATTGGTATTCTCGGTGGTGTTCAACGGTGTGCTGTCCGAACCGCCCCACGACGTGGAGGACGCGATCGCCGTCCGGCTCGCCGAGCACGGCGCGGAGCGGGACCGCGTCCGCGGTACGGCACCGCTGCCGCCGGCGCAGCGGGACGACGCACGTGCGCGGTCCGCGGAGCGCGAGCTCGAATGCTCCTGGACCAAGACCTGTTGAACCGCCGTTCGCGCCCGGGGCGGGCCGGAACGGCCTGCGCCCCGCGCGGTTGCCGAGGAGGGTCTCCCCGGCCGGGAGGAAGCCGACAGCCGGGTTCCTGTTGCGCCGGTAGCGTGATGGGGACCCATTCAGACGTACGCCGAGGAGTCACCTCGTGTCCTTCATCAGCGATGTCCTCGAAGCCATCGCCGGTCTGCCGAGGCCGCTCCTGATCCTGGTGACCGGAGCGCTTGTGCTGGCCGAGTGCACCATCGGGGTCGGGTTCCTGGTCCCGGGGGAGAGCGGACTGCTGATCGCATCGGCCGCGGTGACCGACACCGGTTTCTTCCTCACCCTCTCCGGGATCGTGGCGCTGTGCGCGGCCACGGGGGACAGCATCGGTTTCTGGCTGGGTCGGTTCAACCGATTCCGGCTGCGCGAGACGAAGGCCGTGCGCAAGCTCGGCCAGCACCACTGGGACCGGGCCGGTCGGCTGCTGCGCAAGTACGGCATCGGCGCTGTCCTGGTGGCCCGCTTCCTCCCGGTGGTGCGCACCCTCGTGCCGGCGGCCGCGGGTGCGGGCGGGATGCGCTACGGCCCGTTCCTGCTCGCCTCGGTGTTCGGTGCCACCGCGTGGTCGCTGACGCACGTGGGCATCGGCTGGGCCGCGGGCGCCTCGGCCAAGTACCTCGAAGACCTGCTCGGCCACGCGAGCTGGATCCTGGCCGTCTCGCTGCTGCTGATCGGGCTGGCCGTCTGGTACGTGCGCCGGGTCAAGCGCCGCCGCGCGGCGGTCGCCGAGACCCGGGTCGGTGCGGAGACCGCGCGCGACGTCTCCGAAGCGGCCTGAGCCGCGGCCCCGCTCGTCAGCAGCCGGAGAGTTCCCGCTCCTGCGCGGCCCGCTTGCGCGCGGCGAGGTAGCCGATCGCCACGGTCGCGGCCAGCACCGGCGTGATGTAGAGCGCGATGCGCGTCTCCGCGTCGAAGGCCAGCAGCACCACGACCATCGCCAGGAACGCCAGCACCAGGTAGTTCGAGTACGGCGCGAGCGGCATTCGGAAGGAACCGGCCGGCAGCGCGCCCGCCCGGATCCGCCGGTGGTACACCAGGTGCGCGATGACGATCATGCCCCAGGTGAAGATGGCGCCGACCGTGCTGGCACTGGTGATGTAGGTGAACGCCTGCTCGGGCACGAAGTAGTTCAGCGCGACGCCGACCAGCATCGCGCAGAAGGTGACCCCGATCGCCCGCGCGGGCACCGCACGCGAGCTGAGCTTGCCGACGGCCCGCGGCGCCTGCCCCTCCGTGGCCAGGGTGCGCAGCATCCGGCCGGTGGAGTAGATCCCGCTGTTGCACGAGGACAACGCCGCCGTGGTCACCACGAAGTTGACGATTCCCGCCGCGGCCGGGATGCCGATCAGCGCGAACGCGTGCACGAACGGACTGCCGTCGGCGGGGAACCGGTTCCACGGCACCAGCGAGGCCAGCGCCACCAGCGCGCCGACGTAGAAGATCAGGATCCGCCACATCACGGCGTTGATCGCCCGCGGCAGCACCCGTTTCGGGTCCCGGCTCTCGCTGGCCGTCTGGCCGACCATCTCCACGCCGACGAAGGCGAACATGACGATCTGGAAGGACACCAGCGCGGCGGCGGAGCCGTTCGGGAAGAAGCCGCCGTGCGTCCACAGGTTGCTGATCGAGGCGGTGTCGCCGACGTTGCTGAAGCCGAAGACGAGGATGGCCGCGGCCAGCACGATCAACCCGACGATGGCCAGCACCTTGATCAGCGCGAACCAGAACTCGAACTCGCCGAACAGCTTGACCGCGATCAGGTTGACTCCGCTGAGCACGACGAGCGCGCCGAGCGCGGGGATCCACTGCGGCAGGCCGGGGAACCAGAACTGGAAGTACTCGCCCACGGCGGTGATCTCGGCCATCCCGGTCACGATCCACACCAGCCAGTAGCCCCAGCCGGTGGCGAAACGCGCCCAGGGGCCCACGAATTCGCCCGCGTACTCGGCGAACGAACCGCTGACCGGCCGGTACATGAGCAGTTCGCCGAGCGCGCGCATGACCAGGAAGATCATCAGCCCGGCGATCGCGTAGATGAGGATGAGGCCGGGGCCCACCTGGTTGAGGGCCTTGCCGGAGCCGAGGAACAGGCCGACGCCGATCGCTCCGCCGAGGGCGATCATGCTGATGTGCCGGTTGCTCAGCTCCTTGCGGTATTCCTCGGTCGGGGGGTGGCTCATCGGCGTGGACTCCTCACCGCGCGTCCGCTCCCGGGCTGCACCAGGTGCACGCGAACACGGATCTCGTTCGGGTTCGCCAGATGTTCCCGTTCCCGACCGCCGATAGCAAGTGGCGAAAGTCGCTGTTGCAGAGGAATTTTCGCCGCAAACGGTCTACTTCGGACAAACCGTTCGATGAGGAGTGGTATGCCCCGGGATCCGGTTGCGCTCCGCTTCCGCGCGGGAGCCGACCGTGCCGGATCGAATCGGGTCCGCAACGCGACAGCGCCGCGCCCCGGAATCCGGGACGCGGCGCTGTACCGCAGCGGGCCTGGTCGCGAGTCCTCGCCGAACAGCCCTTCGCTGTCAGCGGTTGGGGTAGAGGGGGTTGGCCTTGGCCAGCGCCTCGAC
>NZ_JADEYC010000010.1 GCF_015209505.1 Saccharopolyspora montiporae | reverse complement strand
GGCGGGAACACCCGATCCTCCGCCAGCAGGTTGTCGAGGGTGTTGCTCTGCCCTTCGGGCTGGCTCATTGCCGAGAACCTCCCTGGGATCGTGGGCGCCTGTGCTACGCCGAAACCGTAGTGCGATGGAGCTCACGGCAACAGGGGGGCGCGAAATCGGTTCAGCCCACCGGCGGTCGACACGGCGGAGCCGGTCCGTTACCCCGCGCACTCGAATGATCACTGTGGCACAGGTCGCAACGGGTTCGCTCGGTGAGCGGAGTGCGGGCCGGTAGCGTCGCGCCCGTGAACGACACGCCATCGCTGGCACCGCTGCTGGAGCTGGAGGGGGTTGCGGACGCGGTGGCGTCCGCCCGCACGGCCATCGACGAGGTGCACGGGCATCCGGCCAACCGCCGCGGCTGGCCCGCTACCGCGGCGGAGGCGTCGGTGCGCGCCGCCCGGGCCTCGGCGGGCGTGGCCGGTGGCGCCGCGGAGATCCCGGAGTCCGGTTCGGTCGCCGAACCCCAGCTGGCCGGTTCGCTGCGGGTCGCCGAAGCCCTCGGCAACCTGCTCGGCACCTGGCAGCGGGCTCCCCGCCAAGCACTGGCCCGGCTGCACGTGCTCGCCGCCGCCGACCTGGTGGACGATCCGGACGAACTGGGCAGGCCGCGCGACGCTCCGGAGGTGGCCGAACGGCTGGACCTGCTGGCCGAGATCCTCACCGCCCCCGGCGATCCGCCGCCCGGTCCGGTGGTGGCCGCCGTGGTGCACGGCGAACTGCTCGCGCTGGCCCCGTTCGGCGCCGCCGACGGGATCGTCGCCCGCGCCGCGGCCCGGCTCGTGGTGATCGGCAGCGGCCTGGACCCCAAGGGGCTCGTGGTGCCCGAGGTCTCCTACTTCCGCAGGCAGCAGGAGTACGCCGAACGTGCGGCCGGATTCGCGGGCGGGGACGCCCGGGGAGTGGCGGGCTGGATCACCTACTGCTGCCGCGCGCTGGAATCCGGTGCGCGCGAAGCGAAGTCGATCGCCGACGCCGTGCAGGAGAGCTGAGGCGTGTCGAAGAAGATCATCATCGACTG
>NZ_JADEYC010000001.1 GCF_015209505.1 Saccharopolyspora montiporae | reverse complement strand
CCGCACCGCAGTTACACCGTTTTCCTGACAGACCCGTCCAGTCTACAGCGAGTCCGCTGGGATCACTCCTGTTGATCGGGACGCCGTAGGCGTAGGTGTAGGGGTTGAGTTCTTGGCCCGAGGGGTCGGGTTGGGTGAAGCGGCTGGCGGTGCCCACCGATCTCACCGATCCTGCCGCGGTCGATGCGCTCGCCCGCGCGGCGCTGGACGCGTTCGGCCGGGTGGACGCCGTGCTGCACAACGCGTTCGTGCAGCCCGCGATGACCGAGCTGCTGGCCCGCGGACCCGGCCGAGATCCGCGGTGCGGTGGACACCAACGCACTGGCCGCGCTGGACCTGACCCGCGGCCCGGCGCCCGCGCTGGTGGAGTCGGCGGGCTCGGTGGTGCTGATCAACTCGATGCTCATCCGCAACCGACTCCCGCTGATGGGCAGCTACCGGATGAGCAAGGCGAGACTGCTGTCCCTGGCGCGCAGCTTGTCGGTGGAGCTGGGGCCGCGGGGTGTGCGGGTGAATTCGGTGGCGCCCGGCTACATCTGGTCTGCCGCGGTGCGCAGGTACTTCCGGCACCTGGCCGCCGAGCGCGGGGTGGATCCGCAGCAGGTCTACGACGAGGTGGCCGCGGACACCGATCTGCGGCGGCTGCCCGAATCGGACGAGATCGCCGACGCTGCGGTGTTCCTGGGCTCCGATCTGGCGCGCGCGATCACGGGGCAGTGAGCGTTTTCCACTTGGCTGGGCCGGGTGCCGGTGCTGGTGAGGCCGGTGGCGGGATGTGAAGAAGCTCCTGGTAAGGAGGAGTGATTGTCTAGATCAACTCTGCCCGTACCAGGAGCTTCGAGGTGCTTTCTTACCCGTCGTCGATGTCGGTGTCCAGTCGCGCGCTGAACATGCTGGCCGAAGCCTTACGGCACGAACGACGCGCGCGCCGGACCCGCTGGAGGCGCCTCGACGCGGGTGAGCAGGCTCTGTTGGTGCTGGCCTACCTGCGTAAAGGCGAGACCTACACGGATCTCGCCGGCGGGTTCGGGATCGGGCTGGCGACGGTGTTCCGCTATATCCGCGAAGCCCTCGACGTGCTCGCCGCAACGGCCACGCCCCTAACCGAAGGCGGTCGAGCTCGCGCGTCGGAAGGCGTTCGTCGTCATCGACGGGACCCTGCTGCGGATCGACCGGGTCGGCATGACCGGTGGACGAGATCGCCCGTTCTACTCCGGAAAACAGAAGAGACACGGGGTGAACGTGCAGGTCCTCGCTGACCCGGCCGGACGGCTGATCTGGACCTCCCCGGCCTTGCCGGGCGCTCGACACGACATGGGCGCGGCTTCCGAACACGGGATCATCGACGCGCTCGAACACGCTGGAGTACGGGTGATCGCTGACAGCGCCTACCGCGGCGCCGGCGCGAACGTCGAAGTCCCGCACCGCCGTCCACGGCGCGATCCGGAGACCGGCGAGCGTCGTCGGCGACTGTCGGCCAACGAGAAAGCCGTCAACACAGCACATTCCCGGCTACGCGAGCCCGGCGAGCGCGCGAACGCACAGCTCAAATCCTGGAGGATCCTCCGCACGATCCGTTCCAGCCCACGGCAAATGACCCGGCTCGTTGACGCCATCCGCAGCGTCATCCACGCCGACTGAACCCAAGTGGAAAACGCTCAGTGCCTGGACGTCACCGCCGGCCAGACGCACCACTGATACTCGCTGCGGCGCACCGGGTTTCGATGTCAGTGGGTGGCCGCGTGCAGGAAGGCGTCCCGGGCGGGTGAGCTGATGTGCGCTGACCACAGCGCGTGTAGCGGGACCTCGCGGGTCGGCTGTAGTTCCAGCACCCGGACCTGGCCGCCGGCCGCGGGACCGGGGTCGGCGGTGACGAACGCGGCGTGGCCGGTGCCCAGCACTGCGGTGATCGGTGGTGTGCCCTGGATCGGATTGCGCCGCACCCGCGGTTCGAAACCGGCCGCGCGGCAGTGCTCGATGAGCAGATCGGTGTAGCCCGACCTGCCGGGATGGCCCCACACCACGATGGTCTCGGCGGCGAGTTCGGTGAGGTGCACGCTGCCGCGGTCGGCGAACGGATGATCGGCGGCCACGGCTACCCGCAGCCGGTCTTGGCGCAGCGTGCTGCGGGTCAGCCCGTGCGGGGGCCGCATCGCCCGGCACAGCCCGACGTCGAGGTCGGCGTCCAGCAGTTCGCGGGCCAGTTCGTCCGGGTAGCGCTGGTTGACCTGCGGCGCCAGCTCGGGTTGCGCGGCGTGCGCGCGGTGCACCAGGGCGATCACCTCGTCGCCGGTGACCGCGGGGGTGTGCCCGATGCGCAGCACCTCGGGTTCGCCGCGGCCGATGCGCCGCGCCCGCGCCAGCGCCGAGCGGGCCGCGCCGTGCAGGACGCGGGCGTCGTCGACCAGGGCACGTCCGCTGGGCAGCAGCGTCACCGCGCCGCCGCTGCGGTCCAGCAGGTCGACGCCGACCTCGCGTTCCAGTGCGCGGATGGAGGTCGACAGCGCTTGCTGGGACAGGTGCTCCCGGGCGGCGGCGCGAGTGAAGCTGCCCTCCTCGGCCACCGCCACGAGGTGTTCGAGTTTGTGCAGGTCCAGACCCATGATCGCTCCTGGCGCCGAAGGTGCGGCCCGGGGCGTGCCACGCGCACACCCCGGGCCGCGCGGCCGCGTCGGTACCGGTGCGGCACCGGCCCCTCCCCCCGACGGCGGCCGGGCGTTGCGCCGCTCCGCGAGTGTGCCAGGTCGCGGGCGGCGATCGCGGTGCGCGGGTCAGCGCGTGGTGTATCCGCCGTTGGGGAACAGGGTCTGGCCGGTGAACCACCAGCCGTCGGTGGCCAGGAACTCGATGACCGGGGCGATGTCCTCGATCTGGGTGAGCTGGTTGCCCAACGCCTGCGACTTGTGGAACTCGACGCGTTCGGGCGTCTCCTGCGGGTAGAAGAACGGGGTGTCCATCGGTCCGGGCGCGACCGTGTTCACCGAGATGCCCCGGTCCGCGAACTCCTTGGCGGCCGCCCGCGTGAAGTGCTCCAGCGGGGCCTTGCCGCCGGCGTAGGTGGAGTAGCCGTCGGTGAAGGCGGCCAGCAGCGAGGTGCCGAGGCTGATGATCGCGCCGTCGTCGTTGAGCCTGCGCCCGGCCTCCTGGATGAAGAAGTACCCGGCCTTGGCGTTGATGCCGAACATGCGGTCGTAGTCGTCCTCGGTGGTCTCCAGGATCGGTTTGCGCAGCACCATCCCGGTGGTGTTCACCGCCACATCCACGCCGCCGAAGGTGTCCACGGCCGTGTCGAACAGGCGGCGCACGTCGGCGACCTGCGTGAGATCGCCCTGCACGGACACCGCCTGCGATCCCGCGGCCTGCACCGCCTGCACGGTGGCGGCGGCGTCTTCGGCTGAGCTGTCGCTGTGGTGGTGCACCACGACCTTCGCGCCGTGGCCGGCGAAGCGTCGGGCCAGCAGTCCACCGAGGTTCTTGGCGCCGCCACCGATGAGCACGACGCCGTCCCGCAGGCTGTGTTCGCTCATCCTCGTCTCCTCATCGTCCTCGGTTCTGGGTCGGCCGCCGCGCGGCCTGCCACCGATGCTGGACCGGTAGCGCGGCCGCGGGGAAACACGGATCGTCTGTGGCGGCACAACCGGAGCCGATACCTGCAGGTCAGCCGGGGTGCCCACCTCCTGGTTGGGGAGGCGTGGTCTTCCTCGTGGTCGTCGGCGGCTCTGGTACGTTCCGGCCGGGTTTCCCGCGACGGATGTGCCGGAAACCCGTGTGGTGTTGGAACTTTGCGCCGGGGGAGGGGTCGTGGTGCGCGGAGTGCCGAATTGGCGGTGGCTGCTGGACGGTGCGGTGCTGGCGTTGACCGCGTGCGTGCTGCTGATGATCGCCGCCTCGGACACGTCCTCGTTCCTGCCGCGCCCGGTGTTGTGGGGCGCCGGTGCGGCGGCGGGTCTCGGCGCGCTCGGTTGCCTGGTGGTCTGGTACCGCGTCCGGGGGCGCTGAGCCGAGGCGGTGTCAGCCGCCGCGGGGTTCGCGCCGGTGCTGCTCGGCGAGGCGCCGGTGCTGTTCGGACCAGTACTGCACGAGGTCCCAGGCCGAGTGCATCGCGCGGCAGTACGCCTTGGCTTCCTCCCAGAACGACGGGGTGGTCTGGCGGGGCGTCGACCTGGCGAGCCGGTGCCCGGGACCGGACAGCACCGACCTGCGCACCGCGCTGCGGCGGTCGCGGCGCGCGGTGGTGTCGGCGTGCTCGAACACCGCGGCGACTTCGGGCAACGATTGGCACGGCCAGTCGGCCACTTCGTGCGGTGGTGCGTTGCTCGCCGGGCCGGTGAACCCGGTCCAGGTGCGGTCGGAGCGCTTGATGATCCGCCGGGCGTCCGGACGGACTGCGCTGTCGGCGGGATGCACCCGCACCGTGCCGACCGGATCGAGGTCCGGGCAGCCGAAAACACCACCTGCGCCGGTATTCGGGCGTTCTCCGGTGCTCACGCGCCCTCCCTGCCCTGTGCGTGGCCTGATCATCCGTTCCAGGATGATCGACACCGCGGCGCGTGCGGAGCCGCTGATCGGATGGCGCTGCGCGCCGGACGCGGCCGGGGTGAGAGCGCGATCACCGTGCTACGGCTCCGCGGCGCAGGTCAGCGGTGGGAGCGCGCCGACCGGTCAGCAGATCTGCGGGACCGGTGCGGCCATCGCCGGGGCGTGTCCGGTGGCGTGCGGGGCGCGGTGTGCAGCAGCGGATCCCGGTCCTTGCCGGGTTTCGCGGCGCCCCGGGACGTGGTCCGGTTCGCCTTCTGCAGCGCGCGCCGCAGGGTGCGGGCAGCACGCCGGCCGAATCGCGGCGTTCGCATTGTTGAGCCTCTCGGTACGGGACATGTCCGGTTCCCCGGTTCGTTGCCCGTGGCGGCGCCGCTGAAACCTGCCTGCCCGGGGCGACGGGTTTTCCGGTGCCGCTGCGGCGGGTAGGCGACCGGGGTGCCCGAACTGCCCGACGTCGAGGGGTTTCGGCGGGTCGCCGAAGGCGCAGCGGGTCGGATCGTGCGGTCCGTTGCGGTGCGCGATGCTCAGGTGGTCCGCAACGCGGAGGCATCCGGGTTCGACGCGGCATTGCGGGGCAGGCGGCTCGGGCATCCCCGCAGGCACGGCAAGCTGCTGCTCCTGCCGACCGGGTCGGGACGCGGCTTCCCGGCCGTCCTCCTGCACTTCGGCATGACCGGCATGCTGCTGCGCACCGACGCGGGCGATCCGCCGCACCCGCACGACCGGGTCGTGGTGTCCCTGGACCGCGGCGAACTGCGCTACCGCGATCAGCGCAAGCTCATCGGGATCGCGCTGCTGACCGAGCAGGGCGGCTGGCAGGCCGAGCTGTCCCGGTTGGGGCCGGACGCGGCGGCGATCGACCGCGACGAGCTGCGCGACCGGTTGGGCCGCACCCGGCGGCAGCTCAAGGCAGCGTTGCTGGACCAGACGCGGGTGGCGGGCCTGGGCAACCTCACGGTCGACGAGGTCCTGTGGCGGGCGCGGCTGCATCCCCGCACGGCGACGACCGATTTGCGCGCACCCGACTGGCGCCGCCTGGACCAGCGGCTGCACGGGGTGGTCGCCGCGTCCGCACGAGCCGGTTGCGTGCCGCCCAGGCCCAGCTGGCTGACCGGGCACCGCGACGAGCGCGCGGGCCGGTGTCCGCGCTGCGCCACCGAGCTGACCAGCGGAGTGCTGTCCGGGCGGACGACCGTGTGGTGCCCGTCCTGCCAGCGCGCGTGATCGCGATCGCGGGATGTTTCAGATCGCTGATCACTGACGAGCCTGCGGTTGGTGCTCGTGGGCACGGCGCGTGCGGAGTCCGCGGGTGAAGCAGCGCAGCGGTGCAGGAGGAACGGGCGAGCTGATCGACATGGGTTCCGATGACGCCGGGCGGGCGCGGCGGTTCCTCCGCAGGCGCAAGCCGACCCGGCCGACCCCGGAAGACGTCACGATCGTCGAGGAATCGAAGACGCGCCGGGCGGTGGCGGCGGCCGCGATCGGCAACACCATGGAGTGGTTCGACTTCGGGGTGTTCAGCTACATCGCCGTCGTCATCAGCCAGGTGTTCTTCCCGCAGAGCAGTCCGACCGCGCAACTGCTGTCCACGTTCGCCACGTTCGCGGTCGCCTTCCTGGTGCGCCCGTTGGGCGGCTTCTTCTTCGGCCCACTCGGCGATCGGATCGGCCGGCGCAAGGTCCTCGCCGTCACCATGCTGCTGATGGCGGCGGGCACCGTCGCGATCGGGCTGATCCCCAGCTACGCCTCCATCGGCATCGCCGCACCCATCCTGCTGCTGGTGGCCCGGCTCGTGCAGGGCTTTTCGACCGGCGGCGAGTACGGCGGTGCCACCACGTTCGTCTCCGAGTTCGCCCCGGATCGCCGCCGCGGGTTCATGGCGAGCTGGCTGGAGTTCGGCACCCTCACCGGCTACGCGTCCGGGGCTCTGGTGGTCACGTTGCTGACGGTGCTGCTCCCCGAGCAGGAGTTGCTCGCCTGGGGCTGGCGCATTCCGTTCCTCATCGGTGGCCCGCTGGGGCTCGTCGGCCTCTACCTGCGTTTCCGGCTGGAGGAGACGCCGGCCTACGCACAGGCGCCGGCAGGTGATGCCGAGCAGCGGGGCACGGCGTCGGAGCACCGCAGCAGCTACTCCGAGATCTTCGGGACCTACTGGCGGCCGCTGCTGATCTGCGTGGGCCTGGTGCTGGTGTTCAACGTGACCAACTACATGCTCACCGCCTACATGCCGACGTATCTGACCGCGGCGGTGGGCTTCAGCCACGCGAACGCGCTGGTGCTCGTCCTGGTGGCGATGGTCCTGGTCATGGGGCTGGTCGTGGTGCTCGGGCGCTTCTCGGACCGGATCGGGCGCGTGCCGGTCGTGGCTACCGGATGCGTCGCGCTGGTCGTGGTCGCCTTGCCCGCCTTCTGGTTGATCAACCTGGGCAACTGGGTGGCCGTGCTGGCCGGGATCCTGCTGCTGGGGTTGGTGCTGGTCTGCTTCAGCAGCACGCTGCCCTCCACGGTGCCGGCGTTGTTCCCCACTTCGGTCCGGTACGGCGGGGTGTCGATCGGGTTCAACATCTCGGTCGCGTTGTTCGGCGGTACGACGCCGTTGCTGTCCGAGTGGTTGGTGGACGTGACCGGCAACGCGTTGTCCCCGGCCTTCCTCCTCGTGGCCGCCGGGATCCTCGGCGGGATCACGGTGCTGTTCACCCGGGAATCGGCGCAGCGCGCGCTACCCGGGTCGAGTCCGACCGCGGCGGGCCCGGCCGAGGCCAGGAAGACCGCCCGGGACCAGCGTCGGGGGAACTATCCGTGAGGCGTGGGGTTTGCGCGCCCGGGTCACCGGGAACGGCTGCCGGAAGCTCCCGGGGAGGAGGTTCAGCGAGGGAGGCCAAGTCCGAACGCGAGTACGAGCACGTGGCGGCTTCGCAGCAGCGGCGGGGGAGCCGGTCGGGGAGGGCCGAGGAGATCGCCGCGCGCACGGTGACAAGCAACGCGCCCGCAGCGGGCGGGCCGGCCGGCAGAGCAGGACTTCTACCGCGGACGTCTCCGCGCCCCGGGATGACGCCAAAGTGCAAGGGGTCAAAGGACGTTCGACGATGAGCGAGGCCGATTTGGCGCAGCACGTCCCGCGTTCGTGAGTACGGGGCGTCGCCGTGGCGGGATAGGATCCGCACTGTCGTCATCCGGCGAGGGGCGTGGCTGGTGTGCGTGCCTGGACCGGGAATTCAGAGGCTGGGAGCCCGGATGGAGCACGATCTGGCGCAGATCATGAGCACGGTGGCCAGGAACCTGGAAGCCGAGCCCGATGAGCAGCAGACGCTGGCGAGCATCGTGCAGGCAGCGGTCGCGACCGTGCCCGGCGTGCGGTTCGGCGGCATCACCCGACTCCAGCGCAAGCGGATCGATGCCCTGGTGCCCACCGACGAACGCGTCCTCCGGTCCACCGAAGCCCAGGAAGAGGTGGGCGAAGGACCGTGTCTGGACGCGGTCCGCGGGCAGCAGACCATCGTCGCCGACGATCTCGGCAGCGATACGCGCTGGCCGCGCTTCGCCGCCCGTGCCCACGAGCTCGGTGTCGGAAGCCTCATCACCTTCCAGCTCTACGTGCAGCAGCGCACGCTCGGCGCGTTGAGCCTCTACGGGAAGACCGGCGTCCGGTTCGGCGACGAGGCCCGTCTCGTCGGCGAGGTCTTCGCCACGCACGCCGCCCTGGCGTTGTCCAGTGCCCGCCAGCACCGCCAACTCAACGAGGCGCTGATGTCGCGGGACGCGATCGGCCAGGCCAAGGGTTTGCTGATGCGCCAGCACGGCATCACCGGGCAACGCGCGTTCGACCTGTTGGTGCTGGCTTCCCAGGAGTCCAACATCAAACTCACCGAGGTGGCGGCGTGGCTGGTGTCCGAGCACGAGGAACCGCGCGGCAGCCGGCCCCGGTCCGGCGAATGAACCGGTGAGCCCGCCCTTTTCGGCCCGGCGTGGTCTCCGCCGGTTCGACCGCGGGGGGCTGCGCGCCGGGCAGCCGGATGCTCCCGCAGTGCCGGGGGTTCGGGTGGTTTGCCCGGTTCCGCGCGTAGGATGGCGGATCCCGGACCACGCCGACAGGAGCAGCATGTCTCGCATCAGCACCCCGTACGGTCCGGCCGCCACCGCCGACGACGTCGCGGCCGGCCACGACCTCACCGGAACCCGCGCGCTGGTCACCGGCGGAGCGTCCGGGGCCGGACTGGAAACCGCGCGCAGCCTGTCCGCGGCCGGTGCCGAGGTGACCATCGGGGTGCGCGACCTCGACGCCGGGCGGGTGGCTTCGGCCGACATCGCCGCCACCACCGGGCGAGCCGCGGTCGTCGAGCACCTCGACCTCGCGGACCCGGTCGGTGCGCAGGAGTTTGCCGCCCGGTGGCGCGGTCCGCTGCACCTGCTGATCAACGATGCCGGTCTGCCGGCGGTCCCGGAACTGCAGCGCACCGCCGAGGGCTGGGAGCTGCAGTTCACCGCGAACCACCTCGGGCACTTCGCACTGGCCCGCGGGTTGCACGACGCGCTCGCCGCGGCGCGCGGGGCGCGGATCGTGGCGGTCTCCTCGAGCGCGCACCACTTCTCGCCGGTGGTCTTCGACGACATCCACTTCGAGCGCCGCCCGTACGACCCGTGGCTGGCCTGCGGGCAGTCGAAGACGGCCTGCGCGCTGTTCGCCGTCGAGGCGACCCGACGCTGGAGCGGGGCGGGCATCCAGGCCAACGCGGTCATGCCCGGCGCGATCGCCGCGCCGCAGCAGCGCCACGCGGGCCAGGAGGTGCAGGACGAGCGGGCACTGGCACGGACGCGCAAGACCCCGCAGCAGGCCGCGGCCACCACGATGGTCGCGGCGCTGTCCCCCGAGTTCGCCGGGATCGGCGGCCGCTACCTGGAGGACTGCGCGGAGGCCGAACCGGTCGCCGATGACGCCGACCCGGACCCGGCCGCCGGCGGGGTGCGCCGCTGGGCGCTGGACCCGGCCGCGGCGGGACGGCTGTGGGAGCTCTCCGAGCAGCTGCTCGCCCAACCGCGCACTGCGGCGGGCTGAGAGCCGGGGGCCGAACCGGGGCGCGGCCGGGTTCTGTTTCCGGAGCGACGGCAGCCGCTTGCCCGGGCGCACAACCGGCCGCTTGCACGGGCGCACAACCGGCACCGCTCGCACACCGTGTCCACAACGCTCCCTAGACTGGCCGGACGAGCAGGTGACCGAGGGGAGGGGCGCGATGGTCGACACCACGGTGCAGACTGATTCGGGGACCGTGCGTGGCGAGGTGGTCGCGGACGGTGCGTGCGCGTGGCGCGGGATCCCATACGCCGCGCCGCCGGTGGGCGGCAACCGTTTCCGCGCGCCGCAGCCGCCGGAACCCTGGGACGAGGTGCGCGAGTGCACCCGGTTCGGCAACGCCGCAGTGCAGGACGTCAGCCGGTTCTCGCCGCTGCAGACCGAGCCGGACGAGGACTGCCTGCACCTCAACGTCTGGTCCCCGGCCGCCGACGGGCAGCAGCGGCCGGTGCTGGTGTGGATCCACGGCGGGGCGTTCGTGACCGGAGCCGGATCCGAAACCCTCTACGACGGAACGGGTTTCGCCGCCGACGGCGACGTCGTGCTGGTCACCGTCAACTACCGGCTGGGCGTGTTCGGGTTCCTGCACCTGGCCGAGCACGGTGGTGCCGAGCTCGCCTCGTCCGGCAACAACGGGTTGCTCGACCAGATCGCGGCGCTGCGCTGGGTGCGGGACAACATCGCCGCGTTCGGCGGGGATCCGGGCAATGTCACCGTCTTCGGCGAGTCCGCCGGGGCGATCTCGGTCGCCGACCTGCTGGTGATGCCCGCGGCGCGCGGTCTGTTCCACCGGGCGATCATCGAGAGCACCGCGGCGCCGGCCATGCCCGAGCGCACCGCGCGGGAGGCGACCGGCGTGCTGCTCGGCGAACTCGGCATCGAACCCGGTCCGGACGCGGTGCCGCGGTTGCGCGCGCTGCCGGCCGAGCAGCTGCACCGCGCCGGCGTCGCGCTGCCGCCGATGACCTTTGCTCCCGTCGTGGACGGCACCGCGATCCCCGATGACCCGCAGTCGTGCATGCAGCGGGGTGAGATCGCACCGGTGCCGGTGCTGTGCGGGGCGAACCGGGACGAGTACACGCTGTTCTCCAGCATGTTCCTGGACACCTCCGGGTGGAGGAGTGCGGATGTGCAGGAGTGGTTGCGCGGCAAGTTCGGTCCGTTGTGGCCGCAGGTCGCCGAGCACTTCGCCGGGCACGAGTGGGATGTGGACCTGCTCAACCGGCTGATGTCCTACGGTTCGTTCGTGTGCCCGACGCTGCGCGCGACCGCGGCGTTGTCCGCGCACACCGACGTGTGGTCCTACCTGTTCGTCTACGAGCACCCGCTGCTCAAGGCCACGCACGGGCTGGAGTTGCCGTTCGTGTGGCGCCGGGTCGGCGCAGGCGGCGCCGGACCGTTCGACGTGTCCGGTCCGGACGCGGTGGCCCTGTCCGAGCGGATGTTCGCGGCCTGGATCGCCTTCGCCCGCACCGGCAATCCGAACGCGCCGGGGCTGCCGGAGTGGCCGCGGTACGACACCGAGCGGCGGGCGGTCATGGTGTTCGACGCCGAGTCCGAGGTGCGGCACGATCCGCACACCGACCGCGGGTTGTGGGAGTCGTTGGCCGCGCACGAGCGGTTCGGCGAGGCGGTGTTCACCTCGTAGCCGGGCCGGAGCAGCAGCGCTCCGAGCGCCGCCGTCAGGCTGCCACGTCGGCGACCATCGCGGCCGCGATCCGGCCCAGGGTGCGCGGATCGATGGCGAACACCGCGTTCGGCGTGCCTGCCGCGGCCCAGACTTCGGCGTGGTCGAGCAGGTCCTGGTCCAGGAAGGTCACCGCGGTGCCGGTGTGCCCGATGGGCGGCACGCCGCCGATGGAGAAGCCGGTGCGCTGCTTGACGGTGGCCGCGTCCGGGCGCTGCGGGGCGATGCCGAGCACGGCCTGCAGCTTGTCCGGGCTGACCCGGTTGGCGCCGGAGGTGATCACGAGCACCAGCTCGTCGCCGGCCAGGAACACCAGGCTCTTGGCGATCTGGGCGACCTCGGCGCCGACGGCCGCGGCGGCGTCCTGCGCCGAGCGGGTGCTGTCCGGCAGTTCGCGCACCACCGCGTCCACCCCGGCGTGCTGCAGTGCTTGCTGGACCCGCTCGACCTTGGCGTGCACGTGCCCTCCTGCGTGCCGGTGCTCGTCGCCCATTGTGCACGCACTGTCGGGTCGGCGGATGCGTGGTCGGTCGATGCGCGGGAAATCCCGCGCGGTGCCACCGAAAGCGGCTATGGTGGCGCCACCGGTACCCGAGATCGAGGAACAGGCAGATGAGCGAGCACCACGCGCTGTACCGCCGATGGATCGACGAGCTCTGGAACGGTGATCCGCAGGTGGCCGGATCGCTGGTCACCGACGACTTCGTGGGGCACTGGCCGGATCGGGAGGTGCGCGGTCCCGGGCAGCTCGCGGAGCTCATCGCGGGTACGCAGGGCATGTTCACCGAGCTGTCCTTCACGCTCGACGTCGGCCCGATCGCCGAAGGGGACCTGGTGGCGGGCCGTTGGACCGGGCACGGACGCAGCGCCGACGGCACGGTGCAGCGGTTCGTCGGCAACGATCTGCTGCGGGTGCGCGACGGGCGGTTCGCCGAGTACTGGGTGGCGTCGGTGGGCGGGTCCTGACTCGGCCTGCGGCAGGCAGGAGAGCGCTGATGTCCGATATTCCCGAGGTGCCCACGACCGCGGCCGAAACGGCCGAGGCGGCGCGGCCGTTCGACGAGCTCGGCGCCCGCTACGAGCAGGCGTTCGCCGAACTGCCCGAGCAGCGCGCGGCGCTGGACTGGCTGGTGCGGCGGCTCGCGCCGGGCGCTGCGGTCCTCGACGTCGGTGCGGGCACCGGGCGGCCCACCGCCGAGCGGTTGTCGGCGGCCGGGATGCAGGTGCTCGGCATCGACGTCTCGGCGGCGATGGTGGACTTGGCGCGGGAACGCGTGCCGGGCGCGCGGTTCGAGCGGGCCGATGCGCGCACCTTCGACACCCCGGCGGGGTCGTGGGATGCGGTGTGCGCGTTCTTCGCGTTGCTGATCATGTCCCGGCCGCAGCTGGACGCGTGCCTGCGGCGGCTGGCCGCGTGGGTGGCGCCCGGCGGGTACCTGGTGTTCGCGGCGGCGCTGGCCGATGCCGCCGACGCCGAGGTGGATTTCCTCGGCCGGTCGATCCGGGTGAGCAGCTACCCGGCGGAGGAGTACCTGCAGCGGCTGCGTGCGGCGGGCCTGCGCATCGAGCACACGCGGATCATCCGGTTCGCCCCGGACGATCCCGCCGCCCAGCCCGAACCGCAGCTGTTCTGCTGCGCGAGCAAGCCCGCCGCGGAGTGATCGCCGGCAGCTCGGCATGCCGATGCGGAGCCTGGCGGGCTCGGGGAATATCATTCCGCGGGTGCCTGCCTACGACGATCCCGCCTTCGAGCACCTGGACACCTCGATCCTGCCCGAGCGCCAGCAGCGCATCCTGTCCGTGATCCGCGACTGGGTGGTGCGCTACGGCTACCCGCCGAGTACCCGCGAGATCGGCCGATCGGTGGGCCTGCGCTCCACGTCGTCGGTGTCCAAGCACCTGAGCAGCCTGGAGGACAAGGGCTTCTTGCGCCGCAGCGCGTCGATGTCGCGTCCGATCGACGTGCGGGTGTTCCTGCAGGAGCCGCAGGCCGAGGCCGCCGAGAAGCCGGTCGCGGTGCCGGTGGTCGGTGACATCGCCGCGGGCAGCCCGATCCTCGCCGAGGAGCATCTGGACGACGTGCTGGAGGTGCCGGCCGAGTTCGCCGGGCGCGGCACGGTGTTCGCGCTGCGGGTGCGCGGTGATTCGATGATCGATGCCGCGATCTGTGATGGCGACGTGGTCGTCATGCGCCAGGAGTCCGAGGCGCGTTCCGGGCAGATCGTGGCGGCGATGCTGGACGGCGAGGCCACCGTCAAGGTTTACCGGCGCCGTGGCGGGCACGTCTACCTCGAACCACGCAACGCCGATTACGATGTGCTCGATGGCGACGAGGCCGTCGTGCTGGGCACTCTCGTGTCGGTGTTGCGCAGCGTCTGATCGCCCGTCCCCGTGCCGCGTCGGCGTCCGGTGCGGCACGTTCGCAGGCGGTGCGGAAGCATCGCAGGTCAGACGCAATATGCGTGGACGTTTCGCGTTTTTCCGGTGTGGTGGAACGCGAGGAAACCTGTGCGAGTAGTGTCCGTTGACAAGATCCACTCCTCGCTGCAGGTAGGAAAACATGTCTGATTCCGAGCGCGTAGAGCGCAATGCCGCCATGCGCGAGAACATGACCTCGCTGCTGGAAGGCATCAGCCGCCAGACCGAAGAGCTCAAGCAGGCCCAGGAGCAGGCCGCCGCCGTGGTCGGCACGGCCACGTCGAAGGACCGGACGGTCACCGTCGAGGTCAACGCCGCGGGCATCGTCACCGACGTGCAGCTGGATTCCGCGGTGTACAAGTACAACACCCCGCAGATGCTCTCCGAGTCGCTCGTGCTGACCATCCAGGCCGCCGCGCGCAACGCCCGCGAGCAGGCCGACGAGGCGTTCGCCCCGGTGCAGAACAACATTCCGGACCTTCCGGACATCTTCCCGGAGGCTCCGTCGGTGAAGGCGCTGATCCCGGGTGCGCCGGAAGTTCCCTCCGGTCTCCCCGACGACGATGGCGACCTCGACGACGAGTTCGGCGAGGACGACCCGTGGGCGCAGAAGGGCAAGCGTTGATGGCGGACGGCATGCAGGTAGACCCCGAGGCGCTGCGCGCGCGGTCCCCGAAGTTCGCCGCGGCGGCCGACAAGCTCGACAAGGCGTTCCAGGACCTCAAGAGCGCGCGGGAGGCCGAGGGCAACTGCTGGGGCAACGACGACCCGGGCACCGCGTTCCACGAGGAGTACGCCAAGGCGCTCAACGAGTCCGATGCCACGTTCACGGACCTGGGCGAAGCGTTGAACCGGACCAAGGAGCAGCTCGACCAGGTCTCCGAGCAGTGGGAATCCGATGACCAGTCCTCGGCCGAGGGCGTCGAGAACGCGGGGAGGGCCTTGTGACCGTCACCATGCCGCAGGGGCTGCAGGACTTGGCGTCGGTGGTCGTCGGTGCCGACTTCCCCGAAGGCGACGAGGACGCGCTGCGCCGGCTCGGCGAGGCCTGGGCCGCCTGCGCCGGCGAGGTCGAGACCGTGCTCGGCGACACCGAAGGCGCGGTCAAGGACGCGCTGTCCACCATGGAGGGACAGACCGCCGAGTCCTTCAAGGAGTTCGGTGACCGCCTCACCCAGGGCGAGGAGGCGCCGCTGGTGGCGCTGCAGAAGATGTGCGAGGAAGTCGGCGAGGCGTGCGACAACCTCGCCCTCGACGTCGAATACACCAAGATCAGCATCATCACCGCGCTGAGCATCCTGTTCGCCCAGATCGCGGCGATGCTCGCCCTGGCCGCGGTCACGTTCGGCGCCAGCACGGCGGGTATCCCCGCAGCGCAGGCCGCGACGCAGGGGATCGTCCGCGGGATCATGCAGGGCCTGCTGAAGCTGGTCCAGGAAGTCGTCAAGCAGATCGCGATCAACCTCGGCATCAACGTCGGTGTCGACTTCGCGATCCAGGGTGGCCAAGCGCTTGCCGGCGACCGCGACGGGCTCGACACCGACAAGACCACGGCCGCCGCGCTGTCCGGTGCGGCCGGTGGACTCGGCGGCGGCATCGCCAACGGCGTGTTCGGGGCCGTGGGCAAGAACCTCGGCGGGCGGCTGTTCGGCGAGGCGGCCGAGACCGGTGCCGAAAGCGCGGGCAAGGCCGGTGGCGAGGCCGCGGGCAAGATCGGCGGCAAGACCGCCTCGGGCGCCAACCTCGTCAATGGGATGGCCGGCGGCACGGCGGGCGGTGTCATGGGCGCCGGGATGAACAACCAGTTCCAGGCCGACAACGCCGGCGAAGACGTCGAGCACACCGAGCAGAGCATGGGATCCGGTGCGTCCGGTGGCGCCATCGGCGGCGGTGCCAGCAGTGCCGGGAGTTTCCGGGAGTCCTTCGACACCCTCAGCTCGGGCACGCTGTCCGGCTCCGGCGGGGGCAACGGTCCCGGTGGATCCGGCGGTCAGGGCTGGCAGGAATGGGACGGTGCGCCGCCGGTCGGATCGGAGACCGAGATCTTCGCCGGTGGTGACCAGTCCGGGGATGCGGGCAGCGGATCGCAGACCGGCGGGTCGGATACCGCCTCGGACGCGGACAGCTTCACGACCGCGCAGACGAGCGGTTCGGATGCGGACAGCTTCGAGACCGCGCAGACGAGCGGTTCGGACGCGGACAGCTTCGAGACCGCCCAGACGAGCGGCGATTCCCAGCCGGGCAACGACCAGAGCGGTTCCTCGGGCATCGAGCAGCAAGCCAAGGACGGCTTGGCGGACGGGACGGCCGACATGAAGGATCCGCACGAGTGGACGCCCTCCCCGGAGGAGATCCCGCCGCACCTGGTCAACGGCACCGACGACGATTACCCGATCGGCGCCGGCGAGATCCGCGAAGCGGCGCCGTCGAAGGAAGCCTGACGCGCCCCGGCCGTGCGGGAGCAGCGCGCCCGCACGGCCGGGGGTGTCGGATGTGCGAAACCCGGGTGCACCGGCAACCCTGGGAGCGGCGATAGGTTCGCGGGGTCACGACCGGAAAGGAGCGCAACGGGATGCAGGCGATCAGCTACGCGCAGTACGGCGGACCGGACGTGCTGGAGGTCGGGGAGCGCCCGCGGCCGCCGGTGGCGCCCGGCGAGGTGCTCATCCGGGTGCGCAGCGCGGCGGTCAACCCGGTCGACTGGAAGCTCATGGCCGGTTACCTGGACGGCATGATGCAGGTGTTCTTCCCGGTCGTGCCCGGCTGGGACGTGGCAGGTGTCGTCGAGGAAGTCGGCCTGGACACCCCGGAGTTCGAGCCGGGAGATGAGGTCTTCGCCTACGCGCGCAAGGATTTCGTGCACGACGGGACGTTCGCCGAGTTCTGCACCGTCCCGGCCCGGGCGGTGGCGCGGCGCCCGGCGGCGCTGAGCTGGGATGCGGCCGCGGCGTTGCCGCTGGCGGGACTGACCGCCTACCAGGCGCTGGACCGGCTCGACCTCAGCGAGGACGACACGGTGCTCGTGCACGCGGCCGCGGGCGGGGTCGGCGTGCTCGGCGCGCAGATCGCGCTGGCTTGCGGGGCGCGGGTCATCGGCACCGCCTCAACCGGCAACCACGAGTTCCTGCGCTCGCTCGGCGTGGAACCGGTCAGCTACGGCGACGGGGTGGTGCAGCGGATCCGCGAGTTGGCACCGTCCGGTGTGGACGTCGCGGTCGACTTCGTGGGCGGGGTCCTCGACATCACGCGGGGCGTGCTGGCCGAGGGCGGGCGGCACGGTTCGATCGCCGACGACACCGTGGTGCAGGCCGGCGGGCACTACATGTGGGTGCGGCCCAGCGGCACCGATCTGCAGGACCTCGCCGAGCTCGCCGATGCGGGCCGGCTGACGGTGCCGGTCGAGCGGACCTTCGCGCTGGACGAGGTTGCCGAGGCGTTCCGGCTCAGCCAGGCCGGCCACGTGCGCGGCAAGCTCGCCATCCGGGTCAGCGGGTGAGCGTTCCGGGCCGGGCTGTGCGCAAGCTGGTCAGCATCGCGAGCACGCCGAGCAGCCCCAGCCCGGCCAGCACCGCGAAGCCGTAGCGGAAACCCGCTTCCGCGTAGACCTCGCGCCCGCCGATCTGCAGCGTCGGCGGGACGAGCAGGATCACCGCCATCAGCTGCGTGCTGAACGAGGACCCCAGCGCTCCGCTCAGGTTCATCATCCCGCCGCTGATGCCCTGGGCGTGCGCGGGAACCGCGGCCACGATCATGTTCGGCAGCGCCGCGCTGCAGGTGCCGATGCCGATCCCGGCGACGAACTTGGCCACCATCAGCTGCCCGGTGGTGTCGTTGACCGTGGCCAGCAGCAGTGCGCCGGTCACCAGGCAGCACACGCCCGCGGTCAGCACGGTGCGCGGGCCGATCCGGCGGGAGACCAGTCCGGCCAGCGGCCCCGCGAGGGCTCCGGCGATACCCCCGATGACCAGGTATTGCGCGGCGCCGAGCGCATCCACGCCGAATCCGTAGCCGGCCTCGGGCGGGGCCATCACGAACAGCGGGACCAGCATGTTCGACCCGGCTAGCCCGGCCTGCACCACGAACGACGTCAGCAGGGTGGCCGCGACCCGGCGGTCCGCGAGCAGCCGGGTGTCGATGAGCGGCTCGGCCGGATACCGCTCGTGCAGCACGAACAGCGCGAACAGCAGCAGTCCGCCGACGAGCCCGGAGGCGGTCAGCGGATCTCTCCACCCGGCCGTGCCCGCGCGGCCGATGGCCAGCAGCGCCGCGCACGCGCCGGCGCCCAGCAGCACGATGCCGAGCCAGTCCAGCCGCACTCGGTTGCGCAGCGGTGTCTCCGGCACGGCCAGCTGCACCAGCACCGCGGTCAGCACGCCGTATCCCGCCAGGAACCAGAACACGCCGGCGAACCCGGCGCCGCCGATGAGCGCGCCGGACAGCAGCGGGCCGATGATCGGGCTCACCCCGAAACCCGCGCCCACGAAGCCGAGGGCGACCGGCACCGTGCGTGCGGGGAACAGGTCGCGGATCAGTCCGTAGACCATGGTCAGCGCGCAGATGCCGAAGCCTTGCAGTGCGCGCCCGGCGATGAGCGCACCGAGCGACGGTGCGGCGGCGGCCAGCGCCGAACCGGCCGCGGCCACCAGGGTCACCGCGAGCAGCACCTTCTTCTTGCCGGCGATATCGCCGATCTTGCCGAACAGCGGATACCCGATGGCGCCGACCAGCGTCGTCGCCGTCATCAACCAGCCGATCTCGGTGGTGCCGAACGTCGCGGAGATGTCGGTCAGCGCCGGTGTGACCATGGTGAAGGTGAGCCCGGTGATCTCCACGACCAGGATGAGCACGGCGAGAACGCCCGCGTAGTAGGCGGTGCTGCGCGTGGCGGGCAGTCCGGATCCGCTGATCTGGGAGGGGTCGGTCGAATCGGGTGGCGCCATCATCGACTCCGGTGGGTGGCACCGCGGTTGTTCGCGGTGCCTCGGCGGAACGGGGTTCCGAGCGTGTACCGGGAGGCGGTGGTGATCTGCGCCACCCCGTTCTGGAGACGGTAGTCACCGGGTCTGCGCAGGTGGATGACACATCCCGCTGTCCGGGACCGGGGTGTTGCGCGGAGCCGGCGGGCGTGACAGTCCGAAGTGGACGAGGAGGTCAGGCCGGTCGCGGCAGGTGCTTGGCGATGAACGTCCCGTGCGCGACCACGCAGTCCTGCCCGCGCGCGGCCAGCGAACCGGTGGTGCTGATCCGGCGCCCGTCGGTGGCGGTCTGGCGGGCGGTGACGGTGATCGGCTCGTGCAGCGGAACGGGACGCAGGTAGCGCAGGGTGAGTTCCGCGGTCATCCCGGACAGCCCGGCCCAGTGGTTGGCCACCCCGAACGCGTGGTCGAGCAGCAGCGCGGATACGCCGCCGTGCACGTGCCCGGGCGGGCCCTGGTAGGGCAGGTCCAGGGTGAGCGTGCCGGACACCGAACCGTCCGCGTGCCCGGTCAACCGCATCGGCGGGGCGATCGGGTTCTCCGAACCGCTGGCCGGGTCGTGCCGGGTGACCTCCTGGTTCCACATCGCGGCCATCCGCACCGACACCGGGGGAGCCTCGGATTCGAGGCGTTCGGCGGCATCGGTGAGCTGCTCGGTGACCCGCGCCAGATCGCCAGATCCGGTGTCGCCGCTGCGCAGCAGAGCGGCGAGCACCCGCCGAGCTGCGGCCGCTGCCGCGTCGATGCCCTCGTCGCGCAGGGCGGGGATCAGGTCGACGTCGGCGTCCACGGTGGTGGTCGCACCCGGTGCGGGATGGTGCTCGCTCACTGCTCGGCCTTCCGGGGTCGGGCCGCGCCCGGTGGTTCGGCGCGGTTTCGCGGCCGCCGGCGCGGGTTTCCGGTCGCGTGCGCCGGTGCCCGGCACGCTAGCGGGCCCGCGACCGGTTCGGGGTCGGCGTCCCACTGGCTCGGACGGGTCCTGGCGCGGACGCGCCGCGGTGCGTGGGATCGGCGCTCGGAGCTGGTCCGAGCGGAGGGCGGAGCGCATGAGCGGGGTCGAGGAGCGGTTGGCCGCACTGGAAGCCGAGGTCGGCCGGTTGGCCGACGAGCGGGCGGTGACCCGACTGGTGCTGTCCTACGGTCCGCTGGTGGACAGCGGCAGCGCCGACGAGGTCGCCGGCCTCTGGGAGCCGGACGGCGTCTACGACGTGGACGAGCTGTTCATGGCCGGCCGCGAGCAGATCGCGGCGATGGTGCGCTCCACCGGTCACCAGGACTGGATCCGGGGCGGCTGCGCGCATTTCGCGGGACCGCCGCACGTCACGGTGCACGAGGATGAGGCCACCGCTGTCGGGTACACCGCGATGGTGGTGCGCGACGGCGAGCGGTTCGTGCTGCGCCGTGCCACGGCCAACGTCTGGCGGTTGCGCCGCGGTCCGGACGGCTGGCGCGTGGTGACCCGCACCAACCGGCTGCTGGACGGTCGGGCCGAGTCGCGGGCGCTGTTCGCCGACGCCCTCGGTGCGGCGGAGAGCTGAAACCCGTGCGCGGGCCCGGTCCTGCTGATCGGGACCGCGATGCCGTGCGGGGGTGGTGTGCTGCCTAGGTTCGGTGCGAGGCCCGCCGCGGCCGGGGCGCTCGTGGCGGTCGCGGTGGGCCATCCACACCGCAGCACCGGAGGTGGCAGGTGGAGCGGCACCCTTGCGACGCGGTCGCGATCGCGGCGGCGGTGCGGTCCGGCGAGATCTCGGCGGACGAGGTGGCCGAGCGAGCCATCGCGCGCATCGCCGAACGTGATCCCGCGGTGCGCGCCGTCGTGCACACCCGGTTCGACCAGGCACGCGCCGAGGTCGCGCGCGGTCTGCCGGACGGACCGCTCACCGGAGTGCCGATCCTGGTCAAGAGCCTCGGCGCGGAGGTGGCCGGGTTGGCGACCTCGGCAGGCAGCAGGCTGTTCGCCGACGCGGGGGCCGCGGCCGACAGCGAGCTCGTCGCCCGCTACCGCGCCGCGGGTGCGGTGGTCCTGGGCACCACGAGCACCCCGGAATTCGGGCTCAGCGCCTCCACCGAACCGGTGCTGCACGGCGCCACCCGCAACCCGTGGGCGCTCGGTCGCAGCGCCGGTGGCTCCAGCGGCGGGTCGGCGGCCGCGGTGGCGGCCGGAATGGTGCCGGTGGCGCACGGCAACGACAGCATGGGCTCGATCCGGATCCCGTCGGCGATGTGCGGGCTGTTCGGGCTGAAACCGGGCCGCTGGCGGGTTCCCGGCGCGCCGTTCTCCAACGGGCTGCGCAACCCGCTGCAGGCCAACCACGTGCTGACGACCTCGGTGCGCGACAGCGCGGCCTTCCTGGACGTTGGGGCGGGCCCGGGCCCGGGTTTCCCCGGCGGCCGCGCGCCGGATCGCCCGTTCTCCCGCGAACCGGGGCGCCCGGTGGGCCGGCTGCGGATCGCGGTGTGCACCCGGGCCGCCGACGGCACCGCGACCGACCCGGTGTGCGCGGAGGCCGCGCAGCGCACGGCGCAGTTGTGCGCGGAACTCGGCCACGAGGTCTTCGAGGCCGCACCCGAGCACGACGGCTCGCGCACCCAGCGCGCCGCCGGGACGGTGATGGGGGCGAACCTCGCCGCCACCATCGACGAGCGGCTGGAGCGGCTCGGCCGCGCGCTGCGCGAGGATGACGTCGAAGCGTTCACCCGGGTGCTCTACGAACGGGCGAAGGCCACCGGAGCCGGCGAGCTGTCCGCGGCGCTGAGCGTGCTCGAAGACGCCGAACGCGCCATGGCCGCGTTCTTCGGCGAGGTCGACCTGTGGTTGACTCCGACCGCGGCGGCACCGGCCCCGGACATCGGCCTGCTGGACCCGATGTCGCCCGAGGCGATGTACGCGCACTCCGCGGCGTTCGTCGCGTTCACCCGCATCTGCAACGTGACCGGCCAGCCGGCGATGTCGGTGCCGGCCGGTTACGACGGTACCGGCGTGCCGCTCGGGGTCCAGGTCGCCGCCGCGCACGGTGCCGAGGGGCTGCTGCTGCGCCTGGCCGCCCAGCTCGAACAGGCGCAGCCCTGGCAGTCCGTGGCCCCCGGGTACCGGTGATCGCGGTCAGCTTCCGGAGTCCTCGACGAGGTGGCGCAGCGCGTCGAGGTAGGCGGTGTAGGCCGCGCGGCCCTGGTCGGTGAGTGCCAGCCAGGTGCGCGGGCGCTTGCCGACGTGGCCCTTGGTCACCGCGACGTAGCCGGCCGATTCCAGGATCGTCATGTGCTTGGACAGCAGCGAGTCGCTGGCTTCGATGGTGTCGCGCAGCAGCGGGAACTCCATCTGCGACATCGGGGCCAGGGCCGCCACGATCGACAGCCGGACCGGGGAGTGGATGGTTTCGTCCAGCCCGTGCCGCGGGTGGTGTTGTTCGGTGGTCATCCGGCCAACACCCGCCGCACGCCGTAGAAGCAGGGGATCGCGGGCAGCAACCCGGTGAGCACCACGGGCAGGACCGCCCCCTCGGGGAAGACGAAGCTGTGCAGCAGCGACGCACCGACCGTGAGCACGACGAACACCGCGGTCACCGGCCACACGAGCTTGTTCAGCAGCCTGCTCGTGGCGCGCTGCACCGCGGAGTAGATCATGCCGCCCACCGCGAGCAGCAGCGGGAGGACGACCACGGCCGTGTGCAGCCAGCCTTCGGGCAGCAGGCGGATGCCGATCAGGTGCACCGGCATCCCCACGCCCATCGCGGTCCACAGCCAGGCGGGCCAGCGGGCGGTGCGGCGCGCCTTGGCGTCGATGGTGGTCGCGCTGCGCAGGGCGTCGGCCGGGGTCAGCTCGCCGTCCGCGTTCGGTCTCGCATCGTTCATGACGAGAAGCATGCCAAGTACTCAACGAATCGTCAAGTTGATGCGGAGCGTTGAGTAGTTTCCGACGTGCTGATCAGTGCCAGGATTGCAGCTCCACGATGTTGCCCTCCGGATCGCGGGCGTAGACGACCTCCAGGTCCCCGGTCCCGGGAACCCGGGTGCGAGCCGGTTCGCCCAAACCGCTACCGCCGTGCGCGAGCACCGCGGCCAAGCTCGCGGACACGTCCTCGACTTCGAAGGCCAGATGCCCGTACCCGGCCCGATCGGCCACCGGTGGCGACTGCGCGTGCACGACGTCGTAGGAGAAGATCTCCAGCGTCGGCCCGGTCTCGCCGTGTCCGGGCAGCAGCAGGTGCTGCCCGGACAGGCGGGCGTCCGGGACCGCGGTGGCCCGCGCCAGCCAGTCCCCGGACAGATCGCGGCGGGCGCCCACCGCCCGGCACCCGAAGACCTCGGTGTAGAAGGCGACCAGCCGCTGCCAGTCGTGCGCGATGAGATTGGTGTGCGCGTATCGCGTGGCCATCGCGCGACGCTAGCAGCCGCCGAGAACGCCGCCGAATCACGGATTTCCGGCGCGCGGTCAGGTTCCTCGGTGTCCGACGAGGTGGACGATGCGGCTCAGCTGGCGGTAGGGGTCGCGGCGGCCTGCTTCGAGTTCGACCGCAGCGGCCGCCGCCACCTGCTCGGCATCGTCGGGATCCACGGGGGTGCCGCCGAGATCGAGCCAGTCCACGAACGTCCACACCCCGTACCAGCGCACCGGCCGCACATCGCCGGCGCGCAGCATCGCGCTGATCTCGTCCACGGTGTCGGCCCGCGTCGCCAGCCCCAGGACACCGGTCTCCTCCCGGGAGTCGAACGCGGCCAGCGCGTCCTGCCACCGCCGCTCCAGGGCCGGGCGCACCGCCATCGCCGCCGCGTTCCCGGTCATGACCGAGACCAAGCCGCCGGGCGCGGTGCACCGGCACAGCTGCTCGACCACGGGCTCCGGGTGCGCCAGGTAGCCGAGCACGCCGTGGCACAGCACGGCGTCGAACCGCCGGCCACTCAGCAGCTGCTCGGCGTGCTCGCCCTCGCCGTGCAGCAAGGTCACCCGCGACCGCTCCGCGTCGTCGAGCCGCCCGAGCCGCTGCTGCGCCTTGTCCAGCATCGCGGCCGAGGAGTCGAGCACGGTCACGTCGTAGCCGACCCGGGCGAGTGGGAAGGACTGGTGGCCCGCCCCGCCGCCGACATCGAGCACGGTGGCCGGCGGCTGCGGCAGGTGTTCCAGCAGCTGGTGGTGCAGCACGTAGGTGCGCACCCGGCCCTTGGTCGACGCGTAGGCGCCGTCGGCGAACTCCTCGGTCAGCGCCGCCCAGGTGTCCTCATCCACCCGACCACGGTAACCAGCACGCCGTCAGCCCGCGGAGGCGCTGGTGGTGCGGGCACACGGGCTCGCCGGGTTCACGACCGTGCGCGCGACGCCTTGAGCAGGATCCGGCCGAAGGTGAACACCAGCGCGGCCACGACGAAGGCGGTCACCGCGCTCGCGGCCGACCACGCGCCCGCAAGCCCGCTGAACGTGACGCCGAATGCTCCGATCGGCCACGCGAGCAGCACCCCGGCCGCAGCCGGAACGACGTCCTCGCGCACGTGGGCGCTGCGCCCGCCCCGATGCACCTGCACCGCCCCGTAAGCGGCGCACGCCACCGAGCAGACCGCCAACAGCGCGAGGAACACCCAGGACGACAGGCTGATCAGCCACACCACGACAACGAGGGCCACGACTGCTGCCACGGCGACCAGCGGCGACATCCCACCGAACCACGCGGTCGCACGCCGGTGGAGGCGGTTGAACGCGGCCATGTATGTCTCCCCCTCGGAAAACGAAACGTGGTGCACGGAGCCACGGCCCGACAGTAACCGTGGCGCCGTGCACTCAGGTCATGGCGGATCCGACAGCGATGGGTGCCCGATCCGCGGATGGGTCACAGCAGGTAGTGCGCGAAAATTCCCCCGCCGCAACTGATGGCGGCGAAAAGGCCGATCCGGCGCAGGACGAACTTGGCTGCCTTCTGCCACGTGTTGATCTGCTCGAGGACTCCTTGCAGGGAAAGCCCTGCCGGGGTTGTTCCCAGGCACGCTGCCACCACCTCGACGATTTCGTCGATGACCGCGTTGCGTGCTTGGAAGGTATCCGAGGCCGCAGGGCTCCCGAGCTGATTGCCCGCGGAGTCGAGTGGGCGAGCCACCTCGTCAGAGGTGATCTCCAATGCCGTGGTGCCCTCCGGGAGAGCTCCACGTCCTTCGGCCGTCAGTACCGCGTTGATGTGCTCGATGTCGTCCTGGGTCAGATCAATCCGATCCCCAGGTGTCTGCAACTGCGCTCCGTTCGACATCCAGTCCCCCTCGCATGTGCGTACGCACCATCATCGGGTGCTCGTGTACTGCCATTGCTCTGGCGTGTCCGGAAGGACGCCACCCGTGATCGTATCGGCCCGGTTGCGTTTCGTGTGCGTCATACGCTCAAACTTTGGGGGAAATGCGCTCACCAGGCTCCCGTGGGGGGAGCCTCCACGGCGCCTATGGTCGTGGTCGATCGCGGTAGGCCTCGCTTATCGGATTCTTTCCTGATTCATTTGTGTGTATTCGGACCGCGTAGCCGAGTTGCCCTGGTTTGCGTTGATTGAGCCGACATCGCTGGACCGCGCGGCGAACAGCGCCACGCCTTTCCGCACCGAATGCTCCAGCGGGGTAGCCGTCAGTGCCGCCAGCGGGAGAGGCGGTGTTCGAGGGCGGTCAGCGCGCGGTTGAAACCCAAGCCCAGCACCGAGATGGTGAGGATGCCCGCATACATCTCCGGCACCTCGAAGTTGTACTGGGCGGCGTTGATCAGATAGCCGAGCCCGGCCTTGGCGCCGACCATCTCGGCGGCCACCAGGACCAGGATGGAACTGGCCGCGGCCAGCCGGATCCCGGTGAACACGGTCGGCACCGAGGCGGGCAGCACGATCTTGGCGAACACCTGCGCGGAGCCGAATCCCAGCGATCGCGCCGACTTCAGCAGCAGGTGGTCCACGGTGCGCACCCCGCTGATTGTGTTGAGCAGGATCGGCCACACGCAGGCGAACGTGATCAGCGAGATCTTGGAGGTCTCGCCGAGCCCGAGCAGCAGCACGAACACCGGCAGCAGCGCCAGCGCCGCGGTATTGCGAAACACCTCCAGCAGCGGGCTCAGCAGCTCGTCGGCGAGCCGGTACCAGCCGATGAGCAGCCCGAGCGGCACCGCGATCGCCACCGCGAGCAGGAACCCGGCCACCGCCCGCCCCAAGCTCGCACCCAGGTCGATCCACAGCTGGCCGTCCGCGGCCAGTGCCAGCCAGCTGGACACGACCCGGCTGACCGGGGGCAGGAAGAGGTCGTCGACCAGCCCGATCCGCGGCACGAGCTCCCAGATCAGCAGGAACAGCAGGATCGCCGCGGAGGACTTGGCGAAGCGGCTTGCGGCGTGCCGCGCTGTGGCGGTGCGCGGGCTCGGGGGTGCCGGGGCGGCGCGCACGGCGGTGTCAGCCAACGGGAACGACTCCTTCGGGCAGGTCGGGATGGTCCGTCTCGGCGGACTCGTCGTGCAGCAGGCTCCAGATCCGGTGCCGGTACCGGGTGAAGGCGGGCTGCGAGCGGACGTCCGCGCGGCCCGAGCGCCCGTCCAGCGCGATGTCGACCACCTCGCGGACCTCTCCCGGGCGCGCGGACAGCACCGCGACCCGCTGCCCGAGGAACACGGCCTCGTCGATGTCGTGGGTGATGAACACGATCGTCTTGTCCGTGCGCTGCCACAGCCCCAGCAGTTCCTGCTGCAGCCGTTCCCGGGTCTGCGCGTCCAGCGCCGCGAACGGCTCGTCCATGAGCAGGACGTCCGGGTCGAAGGCCAGGCTGCGCGCGATGGCGACGCGCTGGCGCATCCCGCCGGAGAGCTCGTGCGGATATCGGTCGGCGAAGCCGGAAAGCCCCACCAGATCCAGGAACTCGTGCGCGCGGTCCCGCCGTTCCCGCTTGCCGGTGCGTTTGGCTTCCAGCCCGAGTTCCACGTTCGCCCGCGCCGTCCGCCAGGGCAGTAGCGCGTACTGCTGGAAGACCACACCCCGGTCCAGTCCCGGGCCGTCGACCGGGTCGCCGCCGACCGCGATGCTGCCCGCCGACGGGGTGTCCAGCCCGCCGAGCAGGTCCAACAGGGTGGATTTGCCGGATCCGCTCGGTCCCACGACCACGAACAGCTCGCCGGAACCGATCCGCAGGTCGATTCCGCGCAGCGCGGTCACCGCGGAAGATCCGGCACGCCGCGGGGCGAACTCCTTGGACACACCGTCCAGGACGATGTCCGACATGATGGCCTCCTGCCGGGGTTTCAGGGTCGGAACGGGTTGAAGTCGTTGGTGTACAACCGGGACACGTCGACGCTGCCGCGCGGCACGATGCCCTGGTCGGTCAGCCGCTGCAGCCAGATGTCGAACTCGCGGCCGGAGATGAGCCCGCCCGGACCGGGGACTCCGGTGGAGCGCCAGTAGCGGATCGTGTCGGTGTCCTCGTTGCGGCCCCGGCGCCGGATGATGTCGGCGAACCGCGCGATCACCTGCTGCCGGGGCCGGGTCTGACCCCAGCGGATCGCCTCGGCGATGCCGGTCACGAGAGTGCGGACGGTCGTGGGGTTCTCGGCGATGAAGTCCTCGCGGGCCACGTAGCAGCCCGCGCTGAACGCGCCCAGTAGGCCGAAGTCGGTGAACACCGGGTGGATGCCGCCGCGCTCCGCGGCTTTCTCCGCGTTCGCGTCCGACATCGTGGACACGTCGAGCTGCCCGGAGCGCAGGGCCTGTTCCGAGCTGACCGGCGGTACCACCACGGGTTGGATCTCGCGGATCTCCTCGTCGCGCAGGCCACCCCGCCGCAGGTAGATCGACAGCACGTCCTGGTGGTGCGCGCCGATCGTGTTCATGCCGACCGCGGCGCCGATGAAGTCGCGCGGACCGCGGATCGGACTGCCGCCCAGCACGTAGTACCCGGCGTTGGTGTGCGCATCCGAGCCGTAGTAGGAGATGAGCGCCTTGATCGGGGCGCCCGCGGCGGCGAGCCGGATAATCGACCCGTTGAACGCGCCGCCGATGTCGATGTCGCCGGTGACCGCGGCCTGGATGTCCTGCGGACCGCTGATCGTGTTGCCGATCCACTCCAGCCGCAGGTCGCCGAGCAGACCGAGATCGGCGGCGAGTTCGTGCCAGAGCACTTCGCCCGACCAGCCTTGGTAGCGCACCACCCCGGTTTCCGCTCCGGGGGAGGCGGTGGAGGTGGCGCAGCCGCCGAGAACGGTTGCTGCGGCGGCCGAAGCTGTGCCGCGCAGCAACAGGCGGCGGTCGATCGGGCGTCTTCCCGGAACATGCACAGCGAGGTCCCGTCGTCGGGGGAGTCGAGGGCGCGCCGCCGCACGAGCCGGTCGGAAAGGGCGTGCGGTGAGCGCATCGGGGCTGGCGCGGATACGGCGCAGCCGGACATCCGGTGGGGCCGGACCGCACGGGCGGCCGGCTCAGGAGTGATCAGCGACAGCGGGAGCTGGCCACGAGGACGCAGTCCACGTAGCGGCGGGATACGAGCGCAACGATCGCTGGCATGGTCACGGATTCAACCAACGCGGACGAGCACCGTCAACGGAACGTAGCGTTTCCCGGAATATGAGAAGCCCGGTGCGGATCCGGTTCCGGCCCGGTTCACAGCTCGCGTTCGTAGACGTACAGCACCGGGCCGTCGGAACCGCCCTCGCGGTGGGTGAACCCGAAGTGCTCGTAGAGCCGGCGGGCGGCCACATCGGTCTCGGCGGTGCCCAGCTCGATGCGCACCGCGCCCTGCGAACGGGCCGCGTCGAGCGCGGCGCGCAGCAGTTCCCGGCCGAGCCCGCGGTGGCGTTCCGGTGGGCGCACGTACAACTCGGCGAGGTAGCACTCCTGGCCGCTGCTCCACAACGCCGGACGGAACCGCAGCACCGCGATCCCGTCCGGTCCGGTCCCGGCCAGCAGCACGATCGTGTCTTCGGCGAGGAGCGCGCGCAACCGTTCGGCGAGGAACCCCGGACCCGGGGTCGGTTCGTCGAACTCGCGGTTGAAGGCGTCCAGCAGCCGGCCTGCTGCCTCGGCGTCGGCATCGTCGGCGCGGCGGATTCCGGGGTGCTCGCCCATGCGGGAATTCTACCCGGGCTCCCGAACACGCGGCTCGATGTCATGCATCCCGTTGGCCATCCGGCCCGCACAGCCCACCGTCGGCGACGAACCGGGGCAGGGCGCGGTAGTTCTCGTCGCTCAGGGCCGCCTCCAGCAAGTCCCGGGCTCGGCTGGGCCCCTGGCAAGCGCGGCACGACCTCGCGCTCGATCTGACCACGTTCAGCACGATCATCGGCGGCGGATCGCCTCCGATCGGCGCCTTCGGTGGCAGCGCCGAGTGGGCGGGAGGTTGCCGCGAGACCGGCGCCGTGCGGCCGGCTTGACCCGCACACCACCCCACGGTTGCCGGGTCGGTGCTGCCGGGGGCGAAGGACGTGCCCGAGGCATCGGCTGACAACGGTGCTCGCTGCGCAGGATCGCGGCCCTGCTGGGGGTTTTCACCGGATCACGGCCGCAGGGACGACAGGATGGCGCGAGCATCATCTCCTTCCGCCGCGACGTTCCAAAGCCGATCGGTCAACGTGTGGTAAGTGGCTACCTCGTCCTCGTCGCGGATCCTGATCTCGGCGGTGATGTTCTCCACCAGCGCCAAGCCGTCGAACAAGGTGTAGCCGTGCATGGGCATGTAGGGCATTCGTCGGTTCAACGGGAGGATTCCGAACCGAACCGTGCTCATGCCGATCAGTGATCCGATCCGGTCCAGCTGCGCGCTCATCGTCTCCGGCGCGCAGATCGGGTACCGAAGGCCGGCTTCGCCCACCAGGATCTCGATGCGCTTGCTCGTGTCGTACAAGACCCCTTGCCGCTGCATCCGGGCAGTGACCGCGTTCTCGCTACACCGCCGAGCAGTGCGCCGAACTGGCCGACGCGCTCGATCGCGTGGCCGCACAGCTCCGCGATCACGCCTCCCGGTGCGTCGTCATCGACCTCGTCTAGTGTCGCCGTTCCTGACCGCCCGATCGGAGCAGTGGTGCCTCGCCAATAGCGCCGTCATCTCACCAGTCCGGAGCCGTGGATGTGCCGCGAGCAGCCGCGGTGTCAGGTCGTGCGGTGCAGGAGGTCGCGCACGATGGTTGCCACCTGGTCGGTTTCCACGAGGAAACCGTCGTGCCCGTGCGGGGAATCGATCACCCGAGCGGGGTTCCCGGTGATCCGCCGGGCGAGTTCGTGCTGCTGTGCCGGGGGGAACAGCCGGTCGCTGCTCACCGCGGCCACCGCCGTCTCGGCGCGCACCCGCTGCAGCGCGTCGCGGCTGCGGCCGCGGAAGACGTCGTGCCGGTTCATCGCTTCGGTGAGCACCACGTAGCTGGCCGCGTCGAACCGCCGCACCAGCTTGTCCGCGTGATGGTCCAAATAGGATTCTACTGCGAAACGGCCTCCGCGCAGCGGGTCTTCGTCGCCTTGAGCGGTGCTGCCGAACCGGACGTCGAGTTCGGTGCCGCTGCGGTAGGTCGTGTGCGCGATGCGGCGGGCGATGCCGAGCCCGGTGTGGGGGCCGGACCCGTCCGGGAAGTCGTGGTAGTCGCCGCCGTGCCAGCCCGGGTCCTGGCGGATCGCGGCGGTCTGGGTGCGCGCCCACGCGATCTGGTCCGCCCCGGCGCGGGCGGCGGCGGCCAGGACCAGCAGGCGCCGCACCTGCCGGGGCCGGCTCACCGCCCATTCCAGTGCTCGCATCCCGCCCATGGATCCGCCGAGCACCAGCGCCCACGTCTCGATGCCCAGCGCTTCGGTCAGGGCGGCCTCGACGGTGACCGTGTCGCGGATGGTCACCGCGGGAAACCGGCTGCCGTAGGGGTTTCCGTCCGGCGCGGTCGAGGCGGGCCCGGTGCTGCCCTGGCAGCCGCCGAGCACGTTGGGCGCCACGACGTAGTGCTCGCGGGGGTCCAGCGCCTTGCCCGGCCCGATGAGCCCGTCCCACCAGCCGGGGCTGGGATGGCCCGGCCCGGCCGGTCCGGCGGCGTGGCTGTCGCCGGTCAGCGCGTGCAGCACGAGCACCGCGTTGGACCGGTCGGCGTTGAGCACGCCCCAGGTCTCGAAGGCGAGGGTGTAGCCGGGCAGCGTTCCGCCGCCTTCCAGCCGCACGTGGTCGGCGCTGGTGAACCACCGCCGTTGCCCGGCCGGATCGGCCTCCCGCCACGCACCGGTGGCGGGAGGCAGCCCGGTCGGCGCCTGGGTCACGCCGCGCCCTTCGCCGCCCGGAACCCGGTTTCCAGGTCGGCGACGAGGTCGGCCACGTCTTCCAGCCCGACCGACAGGCGCACCAGGCCCGGGGTGACCCCGGCGGCCCGCTGCTCGGGTTCGCTGAGCTGCGAGTGCGTGGTGCTGGCCGGGTGGGCGATGAGGCTGCGCACGTCACCGATGTTGACCAGCTGGCTGAACAGCTCAGTGCCGTCGACGAACGCCCGCCCGGCCTCGACGCCGCCGGCGAGCTCGAAGGACACGACCGCACCGGCTCCGCTGGGAAGGTACGTGAGCGCGGCCTCGTACCAGGGGCTCGTGGGCAGGCCCGCGTAGTGCACCGCGGTGACCTCCGCGCGGTCCTGCAACCACTCGGCCAACGCCTGGGCGTTGGCCACGTGCCGCTCGATGCGCAGCGACAGCGTTTCGATCCCCTGCAGGATCAGGAAGCTGGTCTGCGGCGCGATCGCGGCACCGGTGTCGCGCAGCAGTTGCACGCGCAGCTTCGCCGCGAACGCGCCGTGCCCGAGCGCTTCCCAGTAGCGCAGCCCGTGGTAGCTGGGGTCGGGCTCGGTGAATCCGGGGAATCGTTCGGCGTGCGCGCCGAAGTCGAAGGTGCCGCCGTCGACGACGAGGCCGCCCACCGCTGTGCCGTGCCCGCCGAGGTACTTCGTGGCCGAGTGCACCACGATGTCCGCGCCGTGCTCGACCGGGCGCTGCAGGTAGGGAGTCGGCACCGTGTTGTCCACGACCAGCGGCACCCCGGCCTCGTGGGCGAGCCCGGCGACCCGGGCCACGTCGAGGACGTTCGAGCGCGGGTTGCCCAGGGTTTCGGCGAAGAACAGCTTGGTGTTCGGCCGCGCGGCCGCGCGCCACTGCTCCGGGTCGTCCGGGTCGTCGACGAACGTGACCTCGATGCCGAGCTTGGGCAGCGTGTAGTGGAACAGGTTGTAGGTCCCGCCGTACAGCGAGGCGCTGGAGACGAGGTGGTCGCCGGCGCCGGCGAGGTTGAGCACCGCGGCGGTCTCGGCCGCTTGCCCGGAGGCGAAGGCGACGGCGGCGACCCCGCCTTCCAGATCGGCCACGCGCTGTTCGAGGACGTCCTGGGTGGGGTTGTTGATCCGGGTGTAGATGTTGCCGGGTTCGGCCAGGCTGAACAGGTCCGCCCCGTGCTGGGTGTCGCGGAAGACGTAGGACGTGGTCTGGTAGATCGGGGTGGCCCGGGCGCCGGTCGCCGGATCCGGTTGGGCACCGGCGTGGATCTGGCGGGTGGCGAAGGACAGCGGGCGTGCGGTGTCGGACATGGGTGAGTTCCCTCCGCCGGGCGCGCGATCGCACCCGGCTCGTCGAAGTGGTGGTGTGCCGGGGATTCGCGCGGTCGGGGACGTCGGCGCGGGTGGTGGTGATCCCGGCGGGGGAGTGCGTGCGCTCGCGCGAGCTGGTCGCGGGGAGCTGCTCAGGCGTGCGCGGGCGCGCAGCGACACCCGCAGGACGCGGTCAGCATCAGGTCGACGGCCCGGTCGGACCAGGTGTAGCCGTCACGTGGCATGGCACGGATCGTGGCACAGCCGACACGCAGCGCGAAGATCGTTCCGGGATGTGGACCGTGCGCCGCGGTGCGCGGCAGGTGTCGGTTCGCCGGGCGCGGGGAATCCTCCGGCGAACCGGGCGTGCCGGTCGGGAGAACGGCGACCAGGTCCGCAACCCGCGAGAGCGAGGTGCGCATGCGAGCCACGTTGATCTACGGCGCCGGGGACATCCGCGTCGAGGACGTCCCGGACGCCGGTCTGGTGGAACCGACCGACGCGTTGGTGCGCATCACGCGTGCCTGCATCTGCGGCAGCGACCTGTGGCCCTACCAGCAGCGCGAACCCACCGGCCCCGGCGAACGCATCGGGCACGAGTTCCTCGGCGTCGTCGATGAGGTCGGCTCGCAGGTGTCGGGGTTCCGGCCCGGCGACGTCGTGGTGGCACCGTTCCTGATCAGCGACGGGACGTGCGAGTTCTGCCGGGAAGGGCTGACGTCTTCGTGCCGGCACGGCGGCATGTGGGGCGGTGCCGGTGACGGTGGGCAGGGCGAGGCGGCCCGCGTCCCGCTGGCCGACGGCACGCTGGTCCGGCTCCCGGTCGAACCCGATGACGAGCGGATGCCTTCGCTGCTGACGCTGTCCGACGTGTTCGCCACCGGTCATCACGCCGCGGTGTCCGCGGGGGTGGGCCCGGGGTCGACGGTCACCGTGATCGGCGACGGGGCCGTCGGGTTGTCGGCCGTGCTGGCCGCCGCGCGCCTCGGCGCCGAGCAGATCGTGCTCATGGGCCGGCATCCGGCGCGCACCGATCTGGGCCGCGAGTTCGGCGCGGACGAGGTCGTCACCGAGCGCGGCGACGACGGTGCCGCGCGGGTGCGTGACCTGACCGGCGGGGACGGCACCTCGGCGGTGCTGGAATGCGTGGGCACCGAACAGGCGCTGGAGATGGCCCTGGGCGCGGTCCGCGCGGGCGGTGCGGTCAGCCGGGTCGGTCTGCCGCAGTACGAGAAGGGACGGCTGGACGTTGCGCACGTGTTCTTCCGCAACGTCTCGCTGGGTGGCGGCGTGGCTCCTTCGCGCGCCTACATCCCGGAGCTGCTGCCCGACGTGCTGGCGGGCCGGGTCGAGCCGGGGCGGGTGTTCGACCGCACGATCGGACTGGACGAGGTGCCGGACGGCTACCGCGCCATGAACGATCGGGAAGCGCTCAAGGTGCTCATCACGCCCTGACCCGACGCGGAAAACCCCGTTCGCGCAACGGGGTTCGGGTGACGCTCCCGGCCGCTCGGCGGGAGTGCTCGCCGTGCCGCGCTGATCCGGTCAGCCGCGCAGGGTGCCGACCCCGGCGAAGGCGTTGGCGGGGGCCGCGGCCTGCTCGGTGACCAGCCGGTCCGGGCGCCACATCGGGGCGGGCACCAAACCCGGCTCGATGAGCTCGTAGCCGGTGAACAGCTCCTCGACCTCCTCGCGCGGGCGCCAGCGCACCGGTGTCGGTGTGCGGGCCATGACCTCCTCGGCGTCGGCGACCTGCTCGGGCGTGGCCGCCAGTGCGCTGATGTGCGAGACGACCAGCGGACTGCCCGGCACGCATGCCGCCCGGTAGGCGCCCACCACCGACAGCGCCTCGGCCTGCTCGGGCACGAACGGCAGGATCGCCACGGCCAGCACCGCAACCGGCCGGTCGAAGTCGAGCAGCTCGGCCACGCCCGGTGCGGTCAGCACCGCCTGCGGGTCGCGGATATCGGCCTGGGTGACGGTCACGCCGTCCAGGTCGGCCAGCAACCGCCGCGCGTGCGAGACCGCGACGGGCTCGTGGTCGACGTAGGCCACCCGTGCGGCGGGATCGTGCGCCCGGGCGATCTCGTGCACGTTGCCCACGGTCGGAACCCCGGAGCCGAGGTCGAGGAACTGGTCGATGCCGCCGCGCACCAGGTGGGCCACCGCCCGGCCGAGGAAGGCCCGGTTGGCCTTGGCGTAGTCCCGCGCGAACGGCATCGCCGCCAGCCCCGCTTCGGCCGCGTCCCGGTCGGCCTCGAAGTTCGCCGAGCCGCCCAGGTAGTAGTCGTACATGCGGGCGGCGTTGGGTCGCGTGGTGTCCACCGGCGCCGGAGGTTCGAAGAGGTGCTCGTCAGGGGCCATGCTCGGAGTCTGCCGCACCACCAGTGCCACTCGAAAGGGCGAACGGGTTCAGGCGAGGCGGCCCGTGGCGTCCCGCGGGCGGTACACGCGCAGCGCCTCGTCGCGGGCGACGAACCGGAACGTCCTCCCGTGCAGCCGCACTTCGCCGTCGCAGGCCAGCGGTTGCGGCTCGCAGAGCAATCGCACGTCGAGCACCTCGCGGTCCTGCTGCACGTAGGTGCGGCTGCGCGCGAGCGTGCCGCTCAGCACGGACAGCACGAACCGGGTGCGCGACCAGTGCAGGTCGGCGCGCACGTAGCGCACGTCGAGGATCCCGTCGTCCAACCGCGGCCGCCAGGACGGGGTGAAGCCCTTCGGCTCGAATCCGCCGCTGCCGACGAACATCCCCCACATCAGCACTTCCGTGCCGTCCAGCCGCATCCGAAGCGGCCGCGCCCGCGCCAGGACCCGTACCAAGGCCAGCACGGCCGCCGGCCATTTGCCCAGGCGCGGTTCCCAGCGCTGCCGCAGCCGCACCACGTCGGGATAGCCACCGATCCCGGCCGTGTTCACGAACCAGCGGGGCGGTCCGCCGTCGACCTCGACGGTCCCCAGGTCGACGTGCACGGCGGTGCCCTCGGTCAACGCCCGCGCGGCCTGCTCGGCGGTGTGCACGCCGACGTCGCGGGCGAAGTGGTTGAGCGTGCCGGTGGGCACCACGACCAGTGGCAGTCCGCGCTCGGCCGCGACCGCGGCGGCCGTGCCCACCGTGCCGTCGCCACCGGCCACGCCCAGTGCCCGGATCCCGTCGCCGCGGGTGCCCAGCATGGTGTCGAGCTGCTCGCCGAGATCCTTCTCCGGGTTCGGGCGCAGCAGGGCGGCCTTGGGCCACTGGTCGGCCACCGCGGGCAGCGGATCGTGGCCTGCCGCACCGGATAACGGGTTGACCAGCAGCGCGAGCCCGTCCCCGTCGTCGATGCGGCACACCGCCTCGCTCGGGCGCGCCACACCCGGTTTGGCCGGGCGCACCGGCCACCAGCGCTGGGTCGCCAGACCCACCGCGGCACCCAGCAGCGCACCGGTGGCCACGTCGGAGGGCCAGTGCGCACCGACGTGCACCCGCGAGTAGGCGACCCCGGCGGCGACGGGAGCCACGAGCACGCCCAGCACCGGGGATTCCATCGCGACCGCGGTGGTGAACGCCGCCGCCGAGGCGGCATGTCCGGACGGGAACGAGGACGAACGCGGCGGGTCGGCGAGCCTGCGCCGCGGGGACAGCAGGTACGTCGCCGGACGGCGGCGCGGGAACGTGGGCTTGGCCAGCAGGTTCGTCACCGCGCTGGTGGCCGCGACCGCCGCCAGCCCGCGCACCGCGCCGCGGCGGGCCGGGCCCTTGCGCAGCGCGAACACCGAAGCGGTGGCGCACCAGAGTTTGCTGTGGTCGGCCAGCCGGGTCAGCGCCTTCCACGCCGGATCCGCCCGCGACGCCGGGAACAGCGCGCTGCGCTGCACCAGCCCCCGGTCCAGGCGGTCGACGGCTTTCCACATCTCACGCGGCTGCCACATCCCACCGACCCTAGTCACCGCGCGCCCGCGCGCTGCGCAGCCCGCCCCGGGCTCGGCAGGTCGTGCGCGCTACCGCTGGCCGCGCACCGCGCGTTGGAGGTCGACGACGACGAGCACTCCGTAGACGGTGCCGACGACCAGCAGTGCCAGCAGGAGCAGGGCCGGGGCGTCGGCGGCCAGGACCAGGCCCGCGGCCGCACCGAAGACCGCGCAGGGCGCGATCACCGCCGTCGTCAGGTGTCTGAGCTGTCGGTTCCGCTGCAGCGGCTGCACCGGCCGCGGTGCGAGATCGGGGGCCGGTGCGGCGGGTTCGGCGGCGGGTCCGTCGTCGAAGCGCGGGTGCGGGGCGGGCAGGTCGCCGAACAGCGCGGTGATGTCGCCGCGCACCCGCGCGGCCCCGGCTTGCCCGGCGCGTTCGGCGTATTCGGTGCTGGTGAGCCGCCCTGCGGTCACGTGTTCGCCGAGCAGCCGGTCGGCTGCCGCGCGGTCGCCGTCGCCGATCCGGATCTCGCCGGAGCGCCCGCGCGCCGCGAGCGCGTGCTGGTCACTGTCTGTGGTTGCCATCGGTGCGACTGTAGGCAGCGTTCCGGGCGCCGGACATCGGCCACAAGGCCGAGGTCGACGGTGCCGCCTCGTACTTTCCGCGCCCGCCTCGGTCGCCCGTTCGCGGTCCGCACCGCGCACCGAACCATGCACATTCGCTAATATGAGGAGGTGGTGACGCCACGCGAACGGAGGTAACGACCGGTATGACTGCCACGCACACCCAGCACCCCGAGCACGACCACGCGCACGGGCAAGGCTGCGGCCACACCGCCATCCCGCACGGAGACCACGTGGATTACGTGCACGACGGCCACCTGCACCGCGCGCACGACGACCACTACGACGAATGCGAGCCGAGCGAGCACACCGCGCACCAGGACCACCCGCACGCCCACGGCGACGGGTGCGGGCACGTCGCGGTGCCGCACGGCGACCACGTCGACTACCTGCACGACGGGCACCGGCACGCGGCCCACGACGACCACTACGACGAGCACTGAACCGGGGCGCAGCGGCGGCGGACCGGCAGGGCGCGGTCCGCCGCCGCTCTTGCGCCCGCCTCGATAGGCTGCACCGCGGTGGCACGCGCGGACATCCGGGTGCCCCGGACAACGGGAGGCCGACCGGCGGCGAGTGCGCGAGGCCCTCGAAGGACGTCGAAAGGTGCATCGTGGCCCGCAAGATCACCTCGCGCAACGCCCATTTCCAGCAGTGGCAGGCACTGCTGACCAACCGCACCAAGCGGCAGCGCCAGCGCGAGTTCCTGGTGCAGGGCGTGCGGCCGATCACCATCGCCGTCGAGCAGGGCTGGCCGATCCGCGCGCTGCTCTACGACGGGGACCGGACGATGTCGCAGTGGGCGCAGGGCCTGCTGCACCGCGTGCCGGCGGAACGGTTCGCGCTGTCCGGTGAGCTGCTGGCCGAGCTCAGCGAGAAGAACGAATCGACGGCCGAGCTCATCGCCGTGCTGGAACTCCCCGCCGACGACCTGCACCGGATCGGGGTGGGCGAAGGGTTCCTCGGTGTGCTGTTCGACCGGCCCACCAGCCCTGGCAACATCGGCTCGCTCCTGCGCTCCGCGGACGCGTTCGGCGCGGACGGGCTGATCGTGACCGGGCATGCCGCGGATGTGTACGACCCGAAATCCGTTCGCGCCAGCACGGGTTCGCTGTTCACGGTGCCCGCCGTCCGCGTCCCCTCGCCCCGTGACGTCACAGCCTGGCTGGTTGAGCAGCGCGCCGCCGGAACCCCGGTGCCGATCGTGGGCACCGATGAGCACGGCGACACCGACATCGCCGATTTCGACCTCACCGGACCGGTGCTGCTGCTGGTCGGCAACGAGACGGCCGGGTTGAGCGCGTCCTGGCGCGAGCTCTGCGACCACGTGGTGCACATCCCGATGCGCGGCAGCGCCAGCTCGCTCAACGCGGCCAACGCGGCCACCACGGTGCTCTACGAAGCGTTCCGCCAACGCAACCGATCCGGCCGCGGGTGAAATGCCCTGCGCTCAGCAGATTGTCGCGCGCTGAGTGTCACAAGATCTGCGTTCCCGTGCGACGGGCACCACCGATCATGTGAGTCGGCTCCCTTCCGGGGAGCGTGGTGAATGCCTGCTCGCGCTTAAACTTGAACCAATCCAGATTAGTGGTACCGTGAGGTCATGCCGTCGACGCACCAGGACGACCTCGAACAGCGGTCGCGCGCCGAACTGCAGGCGGCAGGTCTGCGCGTGACCGCACCGCGCGTGGCCACGCTCGACGCCGTGGCCGCGGCCCCGCACGCCGAAGCGGACGACGTCACCGCCGCGGTGCGCGAACGTCTCGGCACCGTGTCCAAGCAAGCCGTCTACGACGTGCTCAACGCCTTGACCGGAGCGGGCCTCCTGCGACGTGTCGACGTCGACGCGCGTAGCGCGGCGCGCTACGAGATCCATCGGCACGACAACCACCACCACATGGTGTGCCGGATCTGCGGGCGGCTCGAGGACGTTCCCTGCGCGATCGGTGCGGCGCCCTGCCTCGACCCCGCCGACGATCTCGGATTCGACGTGGAAGAAGCAGAGCTGATGTTCCGCGGCGTGTGTTCCACGTGCCGCAGCCCCGCGGAGCGAAAGGGGGTCGATGCCGAAGACGCTGAAACCCGTTGATACCGCCGATCATCGTCCGAAATGCAGCGGGAGGCCGAACCGCCACCGTCACGAGGACGGCGATGCCGCCCCAGTTCCCGAGCGGTCGGTTCACGGTCACCTCGTCGGACAGTTCACCTAGGAGAACTTTCATGACTACTGATCCCACCACGGACCACACCTCCTCGAAGCCGTCGACCACCGAATCCGGTGCACCCCGGGAGAGCGACGCCCATTCGCTGAGCGTGGGCCCGAACGGCCCGCTGCTGCTGCACGACGTCGCGCTCGTGGAGAAGCTCGCTCGGTTCGACCGCGAGCGCATCCCGGAGCGGAGCCCGCACGCGAAGGGTTCCGGCGCGTTCGGTGAGCTGGAGATCACCGAGGACGTTTCGCGCTACACCAAGGCGAAGCTGTTCCAGAAGGGGACGAAGACGCCGATGCTGGCCCGGTTCTCCACCGTGGCCGGTGAGCTCGGTTCGCCCGATACCTGGCGCGACGTCCGCGGTTTCGCGTTGAAGTTCTACACGCAGGACGGCAACTTCGACATCGTCGGCAACAACACGCCGACGTTCTTCGTCCGCGATCCCATGAAGTTCCCGGACTTCATCCACTCGCAGAAGCGCACCCCCGACTCGGGCCTGCGCGACAACAACATGCAGTGGGACTTCTGGTCGCTGTCCCCGGAAAGCGCCCACCAGGTCAGCTACCTCATGGGCGACCGCGGTCTGCCGCGCACCTGGCGCCACATGAACGGCTACTCCTCGCACACCTACATGTGGGTCAACGAGGACGGCGAGAAGTTCTGGGTCAAGTACCACTTCCTCACCGAGCAGGGCGTGCAGACCCTCACCAACGAGGAAGCCGACGAACTGGCCGGCAAGGACGCCGATACCCACCGCCGCGACCTGTTCGACTCGATCAGGAACGGTGACTACCCGTCGTGGCGACTCGAAGTGCAGATCATGCCCTACGAGGACGCGAAGGAGTACCGCTTCAACCCGTTCGACCTCACCAAGGTCTGGCCGAAGGAGGACTACCCGCGCATCCCGGTGGGCCGGTTCACCCTGAACCAGAACCCGGCCAACCACTTCGCGGAAGTCGAGCAGGCGGCGTTCAGCCCGTCCAACACGGTTCCGGGCACCGGCATCTCACCGGACAAGATGCTGCTGGGTCGAGTGTTCTCCTACCCCGACGCGCACCGGAACCGGCTGGGCACCAACTTTAACCAGCTTCCGGTGAACCGTCCGGTCGTGCCCACCAACTCCTACGACAAGGAGGGCGCGATGCAGTTCTACCACTCCGGTGACGCACCGGTGTACGCGCCAAATTCCTACGGGCGCGCGTACCAGGACGAGCAGGGCCCGGTGGACAACGGCTGGGAGTCCGACGGCGAACTCGTGCGGTCGGCCTACTCGCTGCACTCGGCGGACGACGACTTCGGGCAGGCGCACACCCTCGTGCGCGAGGTCTTCTCCGAGGAGGAGCGGCAGCGCCTCGTGCAGACCGTGACCGGCGCGCTGCTCGGCGGCGTCGTCGAGCCGGTCCTCTCGCGGGTCTTCCAGTACTGGAAGAACATCGACCAGGAAGTCGGCGAGAACATCGAGAAGGCGTACTACGCGCAGGTCAACGACTGACCTGACCACGTGGGCGCACCCGGCGCTGGCCTGTCCTCCGCGGAGGACAGGCCAGCGCCGGTTCGTCGGGGAGTCGCACCCCGGCTCTCGGAGCCCGTTTCAGGCGATGCCGGCCGCGAGCCGGTCGGCGGCGCTGCGCGGCTCGCGGCCGAGGAGTTCGGCGAGCAGGGGATCGGCTGCTGCGAAGTAGCCTGCGCGGCTGGCCTCGTACCAGGAGAGCATCAGCCGAGCCGCCTGCTCGGGGACCCCGGCCGTGATCTGGTCGGCGACCCACTGCTCGTCGTCCAGGACGGTGCGCTCGATGGTGCGGCCGGTCAGGTCGGAGGCGATCGCGGCGAGATCGTCGAAGGTGACGGCGGTCGGCGCGCTGAGGGTGATCGGGCCCTCGAAGGAGCGGTCACCGGCGAGGATGATCGCAGTGGCTTCGGCGACGTCCGCGCGGTCGGTGTAGGGGACGGGACCGTCCTGCGGTCGGGCGATCTCCCCGGTCTGCTGCCACGGGCCGAGTACCTGGTCCAGTGGACCGTAGGCGCCGTTGCGCAGCGCGGTCCAGGCCACTCCGGACTCGGCGAGCACGGTCTCGGTGGCGATGTGGAATTCCGACGGCCGGTACGGGTTGCCGGGGACGGCGCCCTGCTGGCTCGTGTAGACGATCCGCTGGGCGCCTGCGGCGACGGCGGCCTCGATGGCGTTGCGATGCAGGCCGACCAGGTCGGCCGCCGGGTCGTTGCCCGACACCAGGAGCACCTGGTCGGCACCGGCGAACGCGTCCCGCAGCGCAGCCGGATCCTCGTAGGAGCCCTGCCGCACGCGGACGCCGCGATCGGCGAAGTGCTGCGCCCCGGCGACCTCGCGGACGCTGACGCCGATCCGGTCGGCGGGTACGCGCGTGAGGAGGTTCTCGACGGTGGCGCTGCCCAACCCGCCGGTGGCGCCGGTGACGACGATCATGCTGGTGGCCTCTTCCTACTGGGTACAGCGCGGACACTGTCAGTTCGCGGACGGATTCGCCTGATGCCACCGTCCGGAGTGGTCGGACCGGGGTGGACGGGCCCCTGCGGCCGTCCACCCCGGTCGCGTGATCACAACTGCCGGTAGTAGACGGTCACCGGCAGCGGCGTGCAGCCGAGCTCCTCGTAGAGCGCGCGGGCCGGGGCGTGGAACGGATCGCCGCCGGTGCCGATCTCCACGACGTCCGCGCCGAGCTCGCGCATCTCGGCGAAGGCGTGTTCGCACAGCTCGCGGCCCGCTCCGAGCCTGCGGTGCTGCTCGTCGACGGCGAGCATCTCGACGTTGCCGTTGCGGTTCTCGGGATCGACGGAGAACGCGACGTATCCCGCGATCGCACCGTCGACGTCGGCGATCGCGAGGTGCTTGTGCTGGTCGGGATCGTGCAGCGCGGCCACCTGGCGGTGGTAATCGGTGCGCCAGTTCCCGTGTTGGTTGGCGAAGATCAGCTCACCGACCAGGGGCCGGAAATGCTCCTCGTAGAACGGTCCGAAGGTGTCGATGGTGAGCTGAGTGATGGCGGTGAGGTCGTTCGGGACGAACGAACGGATGAGCATGCGAGCGCTCCTTCCGGCTCGATGAGCCGAGCGTGCGGGTTCAGCGGACCTGCTCGACCGCGGCGCTGCCATGCGGCAGCGGCCAGCGGGATCTCACCGGCGGATGCGCCAGGCCGCGAAGCACTCCATCACCGGACACGGTAGCCGTTCGCCCGACACCCGTGTCAACGAGATCGCCGACCCGCTGCCCGGTGGTGCCGGTTCACAGCCGGTGCAGGGCGACCTCGTGCAGCCGACCACCGGTGATCTCGGCGGTCAGGTACGTGTGGTGCGGTTGCTTGCGGCGGTCGGTCGGCGAACCCGGGTTGAGCAGGCGCAGACCGCGCGGCGTCGTACTGTCCCACGGGATGTGGCTGTGGCCGAACACGAGCAGATCGGTGTCCGGGAACCACCGGTCGCAGCGCGCCTCGCGGCCCTGGGACGCACCCGTTTCGTGGATCACCGCCACCCGCAGGCCGCCGAGCTCGACGTGGGCGGCCTCGGGGAGTCGTTCCCGCAGGTCAGGGCCGTCGTTGTTGCCGAACACGCCGATGAGCCTGCGGGTGCGCTCGTGCAGCTCGTCGTGCAGCGCGGCGGTCATCCAGTCGCCGGCGTGCACCACCACGTCGGCGGATTCGGCCGCGGCCCACACCTCGTCGGGCAGGGTCGTGGCGCGCTTGGGCACGTGCGTGTCGGCGATCAGCAGCAGGTGCACGACGCCGAGTGTGCCTGGCCGCGGATTCGGCCGTGCACGCGGGCGCGGGCTCAGCGCGTCACAGGGCCTGCAGGTCGTTGTCCTTGCTCTCCCGGGTCGCCAGCACCGCCGCGGCGCTGAGCGCGCAGACCGTGACCATGAACCACACCAGCGGGGTAGGCGTGCGGTGCGCGGCGTGCAGCGAGGCCAGCACCACCGGGGTCAGCCCCGCGCCGAGCAGCGTCGCTCCCTGGTAGCCCAGCGAGGCGCCGGTGTAGCGGGAGGTGGTGCCGACCTGCTCGGAGATGTAGGCCGCCATCGGGCCGTAGGTCATCGCGTGGCAGGTCAGGCCCACCAGGAACGCGAGGAAGACCAGCGTGCCGTTGCCTGAGCCCAGCCAGCCGAACAGGGGGTGCAGCAGCAGCGCGAACAGGGCCAGGCCGCCGAGCATCACCGGTCGGCGACCGACCACATCGGACAGCTTGCCGAAGGCGAGCACGGTGCCGATCTGCAGGAACGAGGCGATCGCGAAGCTCAGCAGCACCAGCTGCTCGTCGGCGCCGGCCGCCGAGGCGTAGGTGATCGCGAACGTGGCGAACAGGATCTGGATGGCGAAGCTGCCGCTGCACCCGAGCATGTTCAGCAGCAGGGTTCGCGGCCTGCGCAGCACGTCGAGCACGGGTGCGCGCCGCCGCGGCGGGCTGCTGCGCATCGCCTCCTGGAAGATCGGGCTCTCCGCGACGCGGGAGCGCACGAACAGGCCCAGCACGAGCAGTGCGGCCGAGAGCAGGAACGGGATCCGCCAGCCCCAGGCCAGGAACTGCTCGCGGGGCAGGGTCGCGAACGCGCTCATCAGCAGCGTGCCGAGCACCGCGCCGGACGGTGCTCCGGCGTTGGTGAACGAGGCGGCGAACCCGCGCTGCTTGCGGTCGGCGTGTTCCAGCGACATCAGGGCCGCCCCGCCCCATTCGCCGCCGACCGCGATGCCCTGGCAGATGCGCAGTCCCACCAGGATGATCGCGCCCCACGAGCCGATGGCCGAGGCGGGTGGGACGAGGCCGATGAGGAACGAGGCCACGCCCATGATGGTCATGGACAGCACGAGCATCCGCTTGCGGCCGATTCGGTCGCCGAAGTGGCCGAGCACGAGCCCGCCGAGCGGGCGCGCGAGGTAGCCGGCGGCGAACGTGCCGTACGAGGCGATCGTGGCGGCCAGCGGGTCGAGTCCGGTGAAGAACACCGGGCCGAACACCAGCGAGGCGGCGGTGGCGTAGAGCAGGAAGTCGTAGAACTCGATCGTGCTGCCGAGGTAGCTGGACAGCACGACCCGGCGAATCTCCTTGCCGCGCCGCGGGTTCGTGGGCGCGGTGCTTGCGGTGTGTGCGGGCACGCGGACTCCCCGGGGTCTGGTGCGGCTCGGGCGGGTGCCGTGCGAGCGCGGGTGCCGGTCTCCGGCTCGAAGCAGATTCACATGCAAGCAACAACGATTGATGATGTCAATAGATGGCCCGCGGCGTCCGGACGGCACCCGTTCCGATACCGGGTGCGTGTTTGCCGAGCGCGGAAAACACATTCCGGATCCGGTGGGCGTCCTGGAAGCTCAGCGGTGACCGCGCCGTTGCGGTGCGGATCCGGGCCCGGCGCCCGAACCCGATTGCGAGAGGAGATTCGAGATGAGCACTGTCGTACGACGATGCAGCCTCGCTCTGGCCGCCGCCGCGATGCTGACCGGAATGGCGGCCACCGGTGCCGCCGCGGCCCCGGTCGCCGCGGGCTCTTCCCCGCCCGCGGCCACCGCCCCGGATACCGCGGCGTCGAACTACGTCCAGTGGAAGCGGCTCTGCGGCACCACGTACGCCGGCTACGTCGAGTCCGGCAAGGCGCTGACCGGTAAAGCCGACGACGGGTCCTGCGATGGGCACGCCTGGGTCCGGGTCAAGTACAAGACGGGCAACTGGAGCGCCTGGAAGTCCGGAGCGACGTCGGTGAAGATCGACAGCCCCGGCAACAACATCGTCGCCGCGCAGCACAAGGGCTGCGGGAGCTGCGACCCGATCACCACCGAGCCCTAGGACGTTCTCCGCAGCGAGCGCGCGCGAATCCCGCGACCGATGCCGCGATCGCGGGGTTCGCGCCGTGCGCGGCCCCGATCCCGCCGGTCCGGGGGTGCGAGCCGAGAACGCCGAGGTGCGTGCCATTCCGGTGCGGGCCGCGTGCCGGGACCCTCGTCCTCCGCGGATCCCCGCACCTGGGACGTTCACCACCTCGTTCAACACCGGAGTGCGGGTGGACCTCGTCGACATCGCGCTCGGCGATCGAAACGGCGTTGAGCACAACGAGTTCCCTGGTCACCTGTCCCCCTTGCGCCCGCCGGTCGCTGATTCGGCGGTCGGGTCAGCCGGAAACGGACCATTGCGCCCGGAACACCTCGTGCGGGATGCCGTCCTGCCAGGTGCCGGATGCGGTGAAGTCCGCTGCCAGGCGACCGATTTCGTCGGCGGACATCACGCCGCGCTCGCCTTCGATCACGATCGTCGTGCGATCGTCGACCCGGTCGATGTAGGGCAGCCCGGTCGCGGTCTCGCACACCGTGCACGGGCGAGTGCGTGCCGGACCGAGCTCGTGCCCGGGCAGCAGTTCCCCGAGCAACGCTCGCGCCTCACCGATGTCGTCCTGGCGCCCGCCGGTGCGCACCCAGGCGGCGATCTCGTCCGCCGTGCGAAGGGGGTTGTCCAGCACGCTGGTGCCGGAGACCTTGATGTACCACCGGCCGTCGGGGTAGCGCAGCGGGGACATCACGATTCCACCGAAGTCGAGCCCGTCCTCGGTCGACTTCAGGTACATCATCGCCGGCATGTCGATCGCGTTCGGGTCGGGAACCTCGACGAGCACGACGGTGGCCCCGAAGGTGTTCATCTCCAGGGGATGGGTGAGCAGCCCCGTGGCGTTGGAGGCTGCTCCGGTAGCCATGACGGCCTGCTCCGCCCGCCACGTCGCCCCGGACGTCGTGGTGAGCAGGACCGCGTCGGCGCGCTCGCTGACGTCGGTGACCTCGTCGCGGACCAGCACCGCTCCGGCCGAGGTGGCGGCGGTGAGCTCGGCGCGCACGAGGTCGCGCGGATTGACGATCAGCGCGTCGCGCTGGACCAGGCCGAGGTGCCCGGGGGCGAACCGCAGCTGCGGATAGGTCGAGCGGAGCTCGTCCTCGCCGAGCTGCTCGACCGCAACACCGAGGTCCTCGGCGTTGCGCACCAGACGGCTGCTGTCGAACCACTCCGCGGCCTGCGGATGTCCGGACACGTCGGGCAGCACGCACAGCGAGTGGGTCGGTGCGGTGAACTCCACGCCGGAGCGCTCGCGCAGGTCGGGGAACCGGCGGATCGAGCGGGTGGCCAGCAGTGAGGTCACCAGCGGTACTTCGAGCACGTGCGCGAGCCGCCCCTGGTCGTAGTAGCCGGCCCACACTCCGCGATGGTCGTCGAAGCGGTCCGGCTCGGCGGGCCCGACGATCAGGACCGACGCTCCCCGGTCGGTGAGGTGCCGGGCGGTCGCGGCGCCGAGCGGGCCTGCGCCGACGACCGCGACGTCGAAGCGGGATGAGTCGTGCACGGGCGTCTCCTCGTGGGCAGTCCGGAGGGCGACCTGCGAGCGTCCGCTGTCGGGGCCCGCACGAGGTGGTCGGCGTCGTCTCCCCGCGAGAGTGGTCCGCGAGCCGCCGCCGAGTCAACGTGGTGCGCGGTCAACGGCGCGCGGGGGAGCGGGGGCCGTGCGGGAAGCACGAGGGGAGGGCACTACCCGCACCGCCCGGTCGAGCCGGTGCGGATCCGGTGCGCACCGGCGGTACCGGGAATTCGACGTCCTGGTCGTCGACCAGGACCGACCCGTGCGCGAGATGTGGCAGCAGATGGTCGAGCGGGGCGAGGTCACCACCCGACACGCTCCCGAGGACCGGTCCCGGACGTTGAACCGCCCGCGACCGAGATGCGGTCGCGGGCGGTCGCGCGGGGGAGCGGGGTCGGTCAGCCCTGCTTGGTGGCGCCGCTGCCGGCCAGCGGCAGCAGCGGGTAGGCCACGTGCAGGCCCTCGTCGTCGAGGCGCTGCTTGAGGTGGCCGCGGGCCGCGCGGCCGATGGCCCACTGCGAGCCCGGCTTGGTCTTGATGATCACCCGCATGGTCACCGCGCCGTTGCCGATGCCCACGACGCCGTTGACGTCGGGCTTCTCCAGGATCTGGCCGGAGAACTCGGGATCGTCGGCGAATTCCGCCAGCCCGTTCTCCAGGACGCGCTTGGCCTCGGGCAGGTTCACCGAGTAGTCCAGCGGGATCTCGATGACGGCATTGGCCCAGTCCTGGTTCATGTTGCACACGCGCATGATCTCGCCGTTGCGCACGTGCCAGAGGTTGCCGTCCAGATCGCGGATCTTGGTGATGCGCATCGTCATCGCCTCGACGGTGCCCACCGCGTCACCGACGTCGACGACGTCACCGACGCCGAACTGGTCCTCGGTCATCATGAACAGGCCGGACAGGAAGTCCTGCACCAGGTTCTGCGCGCCGAAACCGATCGCCAGCCCGAGCACCCCGGCGCTGGCCAGCACCGGTGCGAGGTTGATCCCGAACTCGCCGAGGATCATCATGAACGCCACGCCGAAGATCACGAACGAGGCGATGCTGCGCAGCACCGACCCGATCGTCTGCGCGCGCTGCTCCTGGCGCTCCTTGCGGTTGGCTCCGCCGTTCTCGGCGGACCTGGTCACCACCCGGCTGGCCTTGCTCTTGGCCTGGTCGAGCTTCTGCTGCGAGCTCACGATCCGCTTGACCAGCCGCACGATCAGCCTGCCGACCACGGCGCGGGCGACGAACGCCACCACCGCGATGATGCCGACGTTGATCAGCCCGGAGACCATGGCTCCGGCGTGGGCGGTGAACCAGTCCACGAACGGCCCGGCCTGGGCGACCATACCGTCGTCGGCCTGGGCCAACGTGTCCATGTGCACAGATCTACCCTTTCGCGAATACCGTCCTGTCGGCGCCGAGTCGTCCTGCCGGGGTGGCCGGTCGGTGCGGCGCTCGCCGGTGGGGCCGGCGCGCGCGGCGCGTGCGCGCGGAATGCTCTCAACGTTGCGTGATCGGGTGCAACACGGGGTGGCGCGACTGTGAGCCAGGACCCATGGCGCTGCGCCTCCCGCACACGAAGCGTGCTCGGTCGAGCGCGGAACGTGCGGATTCGCGGCGCCGCCGCCCCGGCGTCGGTGTCCGCTATGGACGGTTCTTCCGGCGGGGCGGTGGTGATCGATACCCGCCCCGGGGGCGCAGTTCCGCGGTCTCCGACCCCTCCGGATGTCAGGTGCGATGACGATGTGCGGCATCGCGGTGCGCGCAACGTCGCCGGTGTGTTCCCTTCGGGTCGCCCCCGAGTTGATCAGCCACTACCCGCTTTTCAACGGTCGGGTCTGGTCTGCGGGCGCGAGCACAAGAAGTGCGGAAAGCGCTCCGACAGAGCGATCATTCGCCGATCGCCGATCGAATGATCCCGTACCGCACCGATTCCACGAACCGAACGGATTCGATCGTGCCGGCCGGGTCGGCGACTGCAACACCGCGGCGACGCCGCCGGACGCCCGCCGCAGCACCGCCCGACGGTGACCGCTCAGCGCATGCCCCACGGCCCGGACAGTGCGCTGCGGGCGAACCGCTCGCCGATGATCCGGTGCGTGTCGGCATCCGGGTGCAGCTCGTCGGGCAGCGGATGCTGCTCGGCGTCGCCCGGGCCGTAGAGCTCGCGGCCGTCCAGGTGGTGCAGGTGCGGGTCCGCCCCGCGGCGCTGCTCGACGATCCGCGCCAGCTCCTCGCGGATCACCGCCACGGTCAGCTTGCCCGCGGCCGTCTCGGCCGGATCCCCGGTCGCGCGGAACCGCAGCACGCCCTCGGCCAGCGCCTCGTGGTCGAAATCCGCGGGGCCGGGCGTGTTCTCGTGGATCGGGCAGTGCAGTGGCGAGACCACCAGCAGCGGGGTGTCCGGATGGCCGTCGCGGACGGTGTCCAAAAACCCGTGCACCGCCGGGCCGAACGCGCGCAGCCGCATCAGGTCGGCGTTGACCACGTTGATGCCGAGTTTGACGCTGATCAGCTGCGCCGGCGCATCGCGCAGGGCGCGGGCGGTGAACGGGTCCAGCAGGGCACTGCCGCCCAACCCCAGGTTGACCAGCTCCACCCCGGCCCGCCGCGCGGCCAGCGCTGGCCAGGTGCCGGTGGGGGAGGCGGCGTGGGACCCGTGGCTGATCGAACTGCCGTGGTGCAGCCACACCGGCCGACCGGGATCGGGTGCGGGTACCACCGGTGCGTCGGTGCGCAGCGCAACCAGCTCGGTGGTCTCGTTGTGCGGCAACCAGATCTCCACGTCCTTCTCGCCGGCCGGCAGCTCGGCGAAGCGCACCGTGGCCACCGGCCCCGGCTCGTGCCGGGTCGTCCCGGTGGCCAGATCGACGAGCACCGCATCCCCGCCGTCGGCACCGGCCTGCGCGGTGAGTTCGCCGTCCACGAGCAGGTCGTAGACACCGTCCGGACGCGGCGGCGCACCGAGGTAGCGGCGCCTGGTGGGCACCACGTCCAGCTCCACCACCTGCGCCCGGGTGCGCAGCACCAGCCGCACCCCGGACGGCTGGGACTCGGCCATGGCCAGCTGCGGATCCGCGCACTGGGCGCGGGCCCGGGCCGGCAGCCGATGCGGCAGCACACCGCGGTCGGTGCGTTCCAGATCCGCGGCGCCGCGCAGCAGTTCGGCGGTGATGGGCGTGTCGATCATCGCTCCTGCAGCTCATCGGCGGACGGTGCGCCGAGCCTACCGCCGTCGGCTTCCCGAGAACCGGCGCGCCTGCCCACCGGCGGCGGCCGGACGTAGTAGTCCTGGACCTGTCCCGCCGCACGTCTGAGGAGCCCGCGATGTCGATCCGCCGCGTCATGCCCGTCCTGCACGCCGAAGCCGCCGATCCCGCGGACGGCGAGTTCTACGCGGCGCTGGGTTTCGAGCAGGTCATGACGCACGGCTGGATCACCACCTACGCGTCGCCGACCACGCCGGCTGCCCAGCTCAGCATCATGACCGCGGACCGCACCGCACCGGTCAACCCCGAGGTGAGCATCGAGGTCGAGGACGTCGACGCCGTCCACGACGCCATGCGCGCCCGCGGTGCCGAGATCGTGCACCCGCTGCAGGACGAGGACTGGGGCGTGCGGCGCTTCTTCGTCCGCGACCCGCACGGTCGCGTGCTCAACGTGCTCAGCCACCGCTGATCGCGCCGACGCCGCTGCCGGGGCCGCGAATCGTGCACGGAGGGTCGGGAACCCGCTGCGGAACGGTATGATCTTGGGCACAGGAGCGAGCTGAGGAGGAAGCCATGGCGATCACGGTGACCGTCCGCGTGTCGGAGCACATGGACAAGGCGGATCTCGCCGCGCTGGGCACCTGGCTGGAAACCACCTACCCCGGCCACTGGGAGCGCACACCAGCACCGGAGGTCCCCGACACGCTCGGCGGTACCGGCGAGGTGCTGATCGGGCTGCTGGAGGGGTTCGTCAACAGCGCCGGCACGGCCGTCGGGGGAGTGGCCGCCGAAGCGGTGCGCAAGCAGATCAGCGACAAGCTCAAGCAGCTCCGGGAGCAGTACCCCCGCCGCGACCGGCCGGACGCGCAGGTGGAGGTGGACGAGGAAGACGAGGACCGGACCGATCCCCGGGAGGGATCGTGAGCCGATACGCGTTCTTCATCAGCGTCGCCGCCTACGACGACACGTACTTCACCCCGCACGAATCCGTGCGCAACTCCGCTCGCGAGCTGTGCGGGCTGTTCGAGAGCAGCCCGTTGTGGAACCGCTGCGAGCTGATCGAAGACCCGGCCACACCCGGCGATGTCACCGAACCGATCGAGCGCGTGCTGCGCGATTCCCAACCCGACGACGCGGTGCTCCTCTACTTCGCCGGGCACGCCGAGATGCCCCGCCGCGGCGACCAATACACGGACCTGGAACTGGTCATGCGCCGCAGCAAACGGGACGGCAGGTCCCATTTCCTCGAACTGCACAAGCTCTACGACCTGCTCCGCGACCACCCGTCGCACTTGAAAGCGGTGGTCCTCGACTGCTGCAACAGCGGGAGGGTCCCGGCACTCGGCGACGATGACGCCGAGGTCACCCAGGCCGCCGCCCGGGTGCCGGACTGGGCCGGATACGTGCTCACCGCGCTGCACCGAAACGATCCCAGCCAAAGCGCGCACGCCACGAGCAACGCCTTCGGCCCGGACTACACCGCCTTCAGCGGCGCGCTCGTCAACCTGTTCGAAGACGGCGTCCCGGACGGTCCGGACGTGTTCGACTTCCAGTACGTGCGGGAGGTGCTCCGGGAACGCCTCTGGCTGCAGGACCACCCGTTGCCGGGCTTGGTCGAAACCACGGGCTCGGGGCGGTTCCCGATCCTGGAGAACGCGGCGACCGTGCGCATCGACGAACAGGCCAGGGCCCGGCTGGCCGCCCTGCCGCTGACCGAACTCGCCGAGCAGTGGGCCGCCCCGGAAGACACCGAACGGCACGCCCTCAACCGGGTCATCAACGACCTCTTCCGGGACAACAGCGCGCACACCCGCGACTTCGTGCACGCCCTGCACTGCACGTGCCCGCACGATTCCCACGTGCAGGGCCGGGTCTTGGACAAGATCCGCTCCGCGCCCGTCGGCACCCGCGCGCAGACCACCGCACTGCTGCTGGCCGAGGAGTGCGGGGACTGCGCGGTCGCGGGCGGCGAGCTGCTGGAAAACGCCGCCCGCACATCGGGAACCGAACTCGCCGATGTCCGTCGCGCCTGGGGCGAGTCGGCAGAGCTCACCATCGACGACGTGCTCGTGCGCTGCGCCCCACCGCAGGACCTGGCCGAGTTGACCCGGCGGTTCCTCGCCGACCCGCGCAGCGATTCCGACACCGCCGCAGCGTTCACGCTGCTGGAAGCGTTCGGCACCCAGCGCAGCGCCGAAGACGTCCGCACCCTCCTGGCACTGCTGCACGACGCGGAGCGCACCCCCGAAGCCGACGCCGTCCTGGACGGTGCCGCGCTCGGGCGCGACCCGGCGGATGCCGCACGGCTCGCCGCGCACATCGCCGGCAGTGCACCCGACACCGCCCGAACCGTGGACCACCGCGTCGCCCGCCGTCGCCGCCCGCGGGAACTCGCCGCCTACGCGGCAGCCCGCGGTGACGTCGACCGCGCGGAGGAAGTGCTCACCGCGGTGTCGGCCGACCGGTCGTTGGGCACGCTGGTCCGGCTGGCGGCGGCCCTGCACAGCCAGGGGATGCACGCAGCAGGCCGAGCGGCCGCGCAGGCCGCGATGGCGCGGGACGACACCGCGGCCGCCCCCGCGACGGTGCTGGACACCCTCGGGGGTGGGGACGCCGAGTGGCGCCGGGACGTGGTCGGCGACGTCCGCGACCACGTGAGCGAACACCTGCCCGCCGCGGAACTCGCCGCGTTCTTCCGCTGGCGCGGTCACCGGCTGGACCTGCTCGACGCCGCGGTGACCGCCCGCTCGGCCGCGGCCGTGGCCCGCTTCTACCGCGACGCGCTCGATGCCGGTGCGGACGATCTGGCGGAACTGATCGCCTCGCGCGCCGCGGCGTTGAGCAGCGATTCCGGGGAACTGATGACCTTCGTCCGCGACGGGGAGGTGGACGGCCGCGGCCCGGCCGAGGTGGTGTTCGGCCAGCTGCACCACCGCCGGGACGGGGACACGCTCGGCAACATGCTGGTGCTGTGGACCCAGAAGGCCAACCGCCCGGCCCGGCTGCGCAAGGACGAGGACGCGCTGCTCGGTCGCGTCGCCGACGACGCATCGGCGAACACGCTGGCGCGCACGGCATCCCTGCTGGCGGGCAAGATGCAGCCGGATCTCGCGCAACGCCTGCTGCGGCGGGCGCTGGAGCACCCGCAGCGGTTCTCCCCGCAGGAGATCGCCGCGCTGCTGGTCCCGCTGTCGGTCGCGCGCCAGCGGAGAGTGTTCAGCCATGCCGCCAAGCCCGGTATTGAGCTGCTCCGGCGCCTGTACGCGCTCTACCAGCGCCAGGACGAGAAGATCACCATCGGCTACTTCGCCGAGCTGGTGGTGGTGGTCCGCGCCAACCCGGACATCGCCGCCGATCTGCGCGAGGAGATCATCGGCGAAACCGACACGTTCATCGCCGATGAGCGCATCGAGGTGAACCAGCAGGAGTACGTGGGATGGCTGCGCGAATTCGGTGCCGCCGAACACGCCGACCGGTTCTTGAACCGGGTGGCGCTGTGACCGCACGTCGACGGCGGGTTCAGCTGGTCACAGCACGCGTCGGCTGATCGGAGGGCTCAGGGGCCGGCACCGAACTACCCGCGACTCCTGCCCGCCGCGGTTGCCGCTTCGTTCTTGCGGTTGACCGCCTCGAGGTGCTGCTTGGCGCTGCGCACTCCGGCGTAGTAGGCCCAGAGACCGAGCAGGAACGCCGCTGCGGCCAGGCCGTGCACCAGGAGGTGATCGCCGACCGCCTCCGCCGTCGGCATGGGCCGCGTGCCGAGGAGCAGTTCGTGCCAGTGCTCGATCGCCGTGGCCCACCCGTGGCCGGCGCTCATGGCGATCTGGCCGGCTGCGCGGATCACGGCCAGCAGCAGCAACATCCCGAAGTAGCCGAACAGCCAGCGAGCCCGCCGCAGGTCTTCGGTCCAGGGATACACGGCGTTGCGCCGCGTCCAGAACATCAGCGCGCTGACCGCGGCGATGAACACGTACGACAGCGGTAGCGCGGGCACGCCCGCGTAGTAGGCCAGCGCCGTGGCCACGGCGAAACTTGCCGGTCCGGCGACCCGAAGGCTGCGGTGGAACCGTTCTCGCCCGTCGGGATCGGTGTCGCGGTAGGCGGCGTAGGCGATCGCGGCGAACGAGTACACGAACAGGAAGATCACGCTCTTGGTCGTGATGATCTGCGTCCAGCCGCGCAGCGCGATGAGCATGAACAGACCGAACAGGTAGGCCGCGAGCAGCGCCTTGACCCCGATGCGCTCGTCGTCGCCGCGGTGCTTGCTGAACCTGATGATGTCCTTGTCCGCGGCGGTTCTCAGCACTTCCCGGGACAGCGACACGAACAGCATGGCGTTGGCCACCGGCGACAGCACGATCGCCACCAGCAGCACTGCTGCCGTCCAGTGCTCGACCCCGGCTGGCCACGCGTGCCACTCCTGGCTCTGCACCAGCGCCTGCAGCCCCAGGTAGAGCCCGGTCACCGTGAACAGTGCGCCGAACATCGCAAAACCCACGTGCGGGGAGCCGTTCTTGCTGCCGTGGTCGACCGGGCCCTGAAAGCCGGTCAGCGAGAAGATGAGGCCACCGGTCACGACCGCCTGGAGGGCCGCAGTCAGCTGGGTCGTCGCAGTGCCGTCCTCCGGGGGCGCCGAGGTGCAGCCGAGGTGGAATCCGGCGCCGGTGAACCCCGCATGCGAGCCGACGAGCAGGACGCCGGCGACGAACACCAGCGGGAGGGCCACCTTGAACGCGGTGAGGACCGTGTTGAGCCGGACCACGGCCGCGAACCCGATGAGGTTGATGAGGAACATCGCGGTGAGCAGGACGGCGGCGACCCCCACCCCCGGGTAGGAGAGCGGAGGCAGGCCGCCGGCGCCCGGGGTGCATTGCTGGGTCATTCCGGGCAGTACGCCGAACTTGTCCAGTGCGATGACCGCTGCCGCCACCCCGGCAGGCGGGTTCCCGGCATACACCACGGCCAACCCGGCGGTCAGGACGGTGCCGACCGCGCGTCCGCTGGTGTTCGTCGGCCATGAAACGAGTCCGGCCGCGGCCGGTCTGGCTCGGGCCAGCTGGACCACGATCACCGTGATCAGCCCGATCGCGGCAAGCGCCAGCAACCAGGACAGCATCGCGAACCACCCGGCGCCCGTTGCCGCGAGGATGCTGATGATCCAGCCGGAACCGAGGACACCGCCCAACGCGAGGCCGAGTTGGTGCCACCGGCCGAACCGGCCGGTCCTCGGATCGCGCTCGTCGTCGTTGCCCCGGGTCACGAGTCCCCCAGTGAATCGTCCCGCGTCTGTTGTCGTCTTCGCCGATGAGATCGGCGAAGGGGGTGATATTACTGGCCGTTTTCGGCGGCCCGACAGGGGATCTCGTTCGTGAACGGTGGTTCGGCGCCCGATGGCGACGAGCGGATCATTGTTGAACAATCCTGCACAGCGTGCGCCGGTCAACCGTGGTGCCGCGGCGTGCTCGCGCAGCAGAACGTCCGCTCGGTGCCCGGCATCGAGGAACACCCGCGGCCGGCGATGCTGCGAACCGGGCTGCTGGTCACGCTCAACTCCGATGACCCCACCATGTTCGGCACGGACCGCACCGACGCATACCGCGCAGCGGATGGGTCTTCGGGACACCGATCTCGTCCGGCTCGCCCACAACGGCGTGCACGCCGGTTTCCTGGAACCGCACCGCAAAGCCGGACTGCTCGCCGAGATCGACCACGTCGCCGCCCAGCACGGCCTCGGTAGCGCCCGCTGCTGAGGTCTTGCCGACCCGGTGGCGTCGGTGCTTCACTCGCGCGCATGCCGTACCGACGCACCCCGGTGGTGGCCGATGCCGCCCACGCATGACGTCACCAACCAGGCCGCGCCCCTGGACGACTACGACGTCGCCACCGATCCGGCGCTGCTGGAGGGTCTGCGCCGGGAAGGCGCGGCATGGGCCGAGGACGAGGTCCGCGAGCTCGGCGCGCTCGCCGGTAGCACCCGTGCCCAGGAGTGGGGCAGGCTGGTGGACGAGAACCCGCCGGTGCTGCGCACGCACGACCGCTACGGCCACCGGATCGACGAGGTCGACTTCCACCCGCACTGGCACGACCTGCTGGCCACCGCGGTCTCGCACGGCCTGCACGCCGCACCGTGGCGCGACGAGCGCAGCGGCGCGCACGTGGCGCGAGCGGCGAAGATGTTCGTGTGGGGCCAGGTCGACCAGGGCCACCTGTGCCCGGTGTCGATGACCTACGCCGCGGTGCCCGCCCTGCGCGCCCAACCCGACTTGGCCGCGGTGTACGAACCGCTGCTGGCCTCCCCGGCCTACGACTTCGGACTGCGCGAGCCGGGCGGCAAGCGCGGGCTGATCGCGGGCATGTCGATGACCGAGAAGCAGGGCGGCTCCGACGTTCGGGCCAACACCACCTCCGCGGTCCCGACCGACGACGGCAGCTACCGGCTCACCGGGCACAAGTGGTTCACCTCGGCCCCGATGTCGGACGTGTTCCTCACCCTCGCCCAAGCACCGCAAGGGCTGTCGTGCTTCCTGGTCCCGCGCGTGCTGCCGGACGGCAGCCGCAACGCGATGCACCTGCAGCGGCTCAAGGACAAGCTCGGCAACCGCTCCAACGCCTCCGCCGAGATCGAGTACGACGGCGCCACCGCCTGGCCGGTCGGGGAACAGGGGCGCGGCGTGGCCACCATCATCCAGATGGTCAACATGACGCGCCTGGACTGCACCATCAGCGCCGCCTCCGGCATGCGGCTGGGCACGGTGCAGGCGCTGCACCACGCGACGCATCGCAGCGCGTTCGGACAGCGGCTGCTCGACCAGCCACTCATGCGCAACGTGCTCACCGATCTCGCCGTCGAAGCCGAAGCCGCCACCGCAGCGGCCATGCGCCTGGCCGGGGCGGTCGACCGCGCGGCGGCCGGCGACGCCCAGGAGGAGTTGTTCCGCCGGATCGGGTTGGCCGTGACCAAGTACTGGGTCTGCAAGCGGGCCCCGGCGCACGCCGCCGAAGCCCTGGAATGCCTGGGCGGCAACGGCTATGTGGAAGAGTCCGGCATGCCCAGGCTGTTCCGCGAATCGCCGCTGCCGTCGATCTGGGAAGGCTCCGGCAACGTGGCCGCCCTGGACGCGTTGCGCGCCATGGCGAAACAGCCGGAGACCGTGGAGGCGTACTTCGCCGAGGTCGAGCGGGCCGCGGGAGCCGACGCGCGGTTGGACCGCGCGATCTCCCGGCTGCGCAAGGAACTCGGCGATCTCGACGACATCGAGTACCGCACCCGGCGCCTGGTGGAGCAGATGGCCGTGGTCCTGCAGGCGTCGTTGCTGCACCGCACCGGCAACACCGCCGTGGCCGAGGCGTTCTGCGCCGGGCGGTTGGACGACGGAGGCGCCGCCTTCGGCACCCTTCCGTCCGGTGTGGACAGTCGAGCCGTCCTCGACCGCGCCGTGCCGGGCGAGCGCTGACGGCCGTTCACCCCGCAGTGCCGGCGCGCTGACGGCTGAGCCGGTGGGCGGCTTCGGAGACGGCGAGGGCCAGCACGGCGAACACGGCCGCGAGCGGCCCGAGACCACCTGCGCCCACAACACCGAGCCCTGCCGCACCGACCGCACCGGACGACGAGATCGCCAGGTAGAGCGCGGCCGCGTTCAACGCGACGAGTACGGCGGCCGAGTCCGGGTCGGTGGTGATCAGCCGGTGCGTCTGCGGTGTGCTGATCGCGAAGCCCACCAGTCCGTAGCCCGCGATGACCGCGATCGCGGTCGGCAGGGTCGTGGAGGCGGCGGGCATCAGCAGCAGCGCCCCGGTCACGCCGATCAGCGCGGTGCCGACGATCGCGCGGCCGCCGAAGCGGTCGGCGAGCGCGCCTGCGCCGAGGTTGCCGACCACGCCGACGACGCCGAGCACGGCCATGAGCACCGCCAGCAGCACACCGCTGCCGCTGGTGGCTTCGGCGAACACGACGGAGATGTAGGTGTAGGGGATGTAGACGGCGGTGAAGGCCAGCAGCGTCGTGCCCAGCAACAGCAGCACCGGTGTGCGCGCCAGTGGTCGCAGCCGGGCCCGCAGGCCCTCCGGCGTGGACACCGGCAGCGCGCCCGGGACGACGACGGCCAGCGCGATCGCGGCAGCACCGGCCAGCGCGGCCACGAACCACATCGTGGCGCGCCAGCCCGCGATCCCGCCGATGGCCGTGCCCAGCGGAGCGCCGAGCGCGGTGGCGGCGGTCATCCCGGTGGTCACCACCGCGATCGCGCGGCCACGGCGGTGCGGTGCGACGACGGCCGAGGCGGTCACCGTGGCGGTCGGCAGGAACAGGCCGGCTCCGGCGGCGGCCACCATCTGCGCGGCCAGCACCGCGGTGAACGACGGGGCCAGGGCGGTGGCCAGGACGCCGAGCAGGTAGAGCCCGATCGCACCGAGCAGGACCTGCCGCCGCGGCCACCGTGCGCTGGCGGTGGCCAACACCGGTGCCAGCACGGCGCAGGTCAGGCCGAAGGCGGTGACCACCTGGCCACCGACGCCGACAGGCACGCCGAACGTGGCGCTGAGGTCGGCGAGTACGCCGGCCAGCACGAGTTCGCAGGTGCCCACGGCGAAGGCGCCGAATCCCAAGGCGGGAACCGCCCACCGTGAGCCGGCAGCCGCACCGATCGCTACGACGAAGCCTCCTGCCTTCTGCGTCTCAGCCGGCCCGCCGATCACCGTAAACCGACCACGATCGACCTCCGCGCAACGTCGACGGTCGGCCACCCGGTATGAATAGCTCTATTATTTCAGCGATAAATGAAACCAATCATAGGCCTCAAACTGGCTCGCACGCATCGGCAGCTCCAACCCGGCGAGGAAAGCCAGCCCGGCACAGTCATGAGCTGCGAAAATGCCACCCTGAGGGGGGCGGCGATCACCACCACCGCGGTGCGCTAGACTGGGCGAGCACCGCGCGGAAGAAGTGGTGTGGCCGGGACGTGGCGCAGCTTGGTAGCGCACCTGACTGGGGGTCAGGGGGTCGTGGGTTCGAATCCCGCCGTCCCGACAGCGTGAAACGAATCCCGCTCACCGTGGCAAATGCCTGGTGAGCGGGTTTTTTCGTGTTGTGAGGGCGGCCTCCTCAGTGCTGCACACACTTCGGAGATGGGACCACTTGGGGGCCGTTGGAGGTGCTGCGACAGCACCTCGCCCGTATCGGCGACGGACTGGGGGCCAGGCAGTCGTGGGCCGAATCCCGGCTCCGGGATGACCTGCCGGCGGCGGTTGCGGGACCGGCATAAGGCCGGGGGCCTCGACCAGCTTCCCGAGGTCTTGCTCGCCCAGCTCAATGCGGCCGGACCGATCGATTGGTCACGCGCGTGTGTGGATGCCTCCCATCTCCGCGCGAAAAGGGGGCCGCGACCGGGCCGAGCCCCGTCGCCCGGGCAAAGACCGGGTCGAAGCAGCTCCCAACAGCGGGGCGATCACCATGAACGCCGTCGTGGAGTCGACTCTGCCGAAGAGGATCAGTGAGGCGGCAAATATCCCGAGAATGGCAGCGATCGGCTTCTTCCGAGCACCACCGAAGAATCGGTCGGCCACGAAACCGACGATCGGCTTCACGACGACAGCGGTGATGGCGAAGATCGCCACCAGCCAGGGTTCGCTCGACGACCAGCGCACGGATTGGTTGCCGTCCCGGGTGGAACGGTGTCCACGAGCGGGATGAGTCACAACCGAGGAGCACGCAGGCGTGCCGCGGATCCGGCTGCGGTCGTTCCCGGTGAGTGAGAAGGGAGACGAGATCCGTGTTGTCCTCTGACACGTACCCGGCGCAGCCGGACGAACTCGCCGACGTCGTTTCCCACGGGTCTGCGAGGGCGGTTGGCTTCAAATTTCTGGACGGAGGTGTCCGTAACGCGTCGAGGGATCTTGCTAGGGGTTTCGGAGTCACACGAGGGATCGGAGGTCCGGTCTCGCGAATGCCCTAGACAAACAAGAACATGACTGTATAGATTCTGTGGCAGGTTCCGCGGCAATGAGACATAGTTCTCACTCGTACGGCACACGAAGCTCGTCGATCTCGATCACCCACCCTGCTGCGCGCCTCGGAAGGTGACGACATGCCCAGCAATGAAGCCGTTGTCGTGACCGGGTCGGCCGGCGGCCTCGGTGCCGCGACCGTCGCACGGTTCGTCGCAGCTGGTTACACCGTCTACGGCCTGGACCGCTCCACGGCGGCCCTTGAGTCGCAGGGAAATGTCCACCAGATCGACGTCGACGTCTGTTCGGACACCGCAGTCGGCGAGGTCTTCGCGGAGATCGCGGCGCATGCGTCGGTCGCCGGTCTCGTGCACTGCGCCGGGATCGCGGACTTCGGCCCGTCCAATCCAGGGCACCTCATCTCCCCGGAGACGGGGGAGCCGCTCGACAACCTGGAGACCATCGAGCGCACCCTGCGCATCAACCTGCTCGGCAGCTTCATCATGGTGCGCCACGCGGCGGGGGCGATCGCCCGGCGCACCCAGGTCGAGGACGGCAGCCGTGGCTTCATCGTGCTCACGTCCTCCGGGGCCGCGTTCGACGGCAAGGCCGGCCAGTCGGCCTACTCGGCGTCGAAGTCGGGCGTCGCCGGCATGACGCTGCCGCTGGCCAGGGAACTCTCCCGGTTCGGCATACGGGTGGTCACCATCGCGCCGGGCCTGTTCGACACCCCGATCCTCGACAAGACGCCGCCGCTGCCGCGGCACGTTCCGTTCCCGCCACGGATGGGCGATCCCGGCGAGTTCGCCGCCCTCGCGCACCACGTCGCCGAGAACAGCTACCTCAACGCCGAGGTCATCCGGATCGACGGCGGCATCCGTGGTGGCTTCGAGTCCACGACCCCGTTCGTGCGATGACCGCCCGCGGTCACCAGCAATTCTCGGCCACATTCTCGCCCCCAACGACGAAGGCGTGATCCCTTGCTGAAGTTCGTTCGGATCCCGGAGCGGATCTCCACGAGCATCGCTGCGTTGGCGTTGCTGGCCATGATTGTCGTCTCGGTGACGAACGCGCTCGGCCGCACGTGGTGGGGTGTACCGATATACGCCGCCAACGAGATCTCCTCGCAGTGGTTCCTCCCGCTGATCGTGCTGCTGGCCATCCCGGGCGCCCAGGTGTGGAAGGAGCACTACACCGTCTCCATCCTCACCGAGCGGCTGAAGCCGCGTTCGTTGGCACTGCTGAAGTGCCTCGGTTACGCCGCCAGCGCCGCGGTATGCGCGAGCATCGCCTGGTTCGGGCTGCAGGAGGCGCTGGAGAAGACCGAGGTGCTGGCGACGGCCGGGATCACCTCGCTGCCGATCTTCCCCTTCTACTACCTCGTGCCGGTGAGCTTCGTGTTCGTCACCGTCGCCTTCATCTGCGATGCCGTGCTGGCCTTCAAGCACCCGGACGGCGACCTCAACACCGGCACCGGCACCCCCCTGCACGACGACGCCGAGTCCGTCGCTTCCTGAGGAGGAACTCCGATGTCCCACATCGCTCACGTCGGTACCGGCGTGCCCGAGGACGGTACCGGCACGTCGGGAAACAGCCCCGAGTCCGCCGACCGGCCGCCGCACCGCAGCGGTGTCCCGGTCGGGTTCCTGATCTCACTCGGTGTCAGCGTGGGGTGCACGATTGGCCTGTTCACCAGCGTGAGTGACATCGCTTCCGGGCTGTGGACCATCGGGCTGATGCTCGCGCTGATGTTCATGGGCGCCCCCATCGCCGTGTCGCTCATGCTCGCCAGTGCCCTCGGGATCTATTACGTGAGCGGAAGCATGGCGCTGACCAACGTGCTCTCGACGACGGCGTTCTCCGCATCGTCCTCGTGGTCGATGACGGTGCTTCCCCTGTTCATCTTCATGGGCCTGCTGCTGACCCAGGCGGGGATCACCCAGAAGCTATACCGCGCCACCGAGCTCTGGTTCGGCTGGCTCCCCGGTGGGTTCGGCATCGGTACCACCGCCGCCGGCGCCGGGCTGGCTTCGGTCAGCGGATCGACGATCGGGATGACCTACGCGCTCGGTCGCGCCGGTATCCCCGAGATGCTCCGCGCAGGCTACGACCGCCGGGTCGCGGTCGGGACGGTGATCACCGCTGGTCTCCCCGGGCAGCTGATCCCGCCGAGCATCCTCCTGGTGGTCTACGCCGGGATCGCCTCGGTGCCGGTCGGCCCACAGCTGATCGCCGGGGTCCTCCCCGGGGTAGCCATCGCAGTCATGTATGCCGCGGCGTTCTTCCTGATCGGGGTCTTCCTGCCGAAGATGGTGGGCCGGAACAAGGCCCGCCCGGGCGTGGCGTCGTGGTCGGAGCGGTTCCGCGCGCTGGCCGGCATCTGGGGCTTCCCGCTGATCATGATCGTCCTATTCGGCGGCATGTTCAGCGGGATCTTCACCCCGAGCGAGGCGGGTGCGGCGGCGGCCGGGATGGCGCTGGTCCTCGCCATCGTCTACACGTGGCGGGACCGTCCGCTGGCTCAGGTGACCTCCGCGGCGATGAACGCGGTGCGAGCCACGGCAGCGGTCTTCTTCATCCTCATCGGCGCCCACATGCTGACTCGGTTGTTGGCCGTGACGGGTCTGGCCGAGAGCGTCGCCGGGTTCATCACCGACCTCGGTCTCGGCCGGGTCGCCTTCCTGTGCCTCCTGATCGTCTTGTACGTCTTCATGGGGATGTTCTTCGACACCCTCGCGATGGTGCTGCTGACAGTCCCGGTGCTGATGCCCACGTTCGCCGCAGTCGGTGTGGACCCGCTCTGGTTCGGTGTCTTCGTGGTGCTGCTCGGTGAGATCGGGATGGCCACGCCGCCGGTGGGTGTCCTGTCCTATGTCGTTTACAACTTGTGCAAGCGGCGGGAGGTCAACATCGGCACCCGGATCAGTCTCAACGACGTCTTCGTGTCGCTGATCTGGTTCCTGCCGTTGGCGATCGTCTTCCTGCTGCTGCTCATCCTCTGGCCGGACCTGGCGCTCTGGCTGCCGAGCATCTCGAACGCCTGACCTGCCACCACTCGATCCAGGAGAAGTACGTGCCATCAGGACAGATCGCGGGCCCAGCCGCCCGTCTCGCGGACAAGGTTGTCCTCGTCACCGGCGCGGCGTCCGGCATCGGACTGGCCACCGCCCGCGCCCTCGTCGACCACAGCGCGCGAGTGATCCTCGCCGACCTCGACGGCGAGGAGGCACGTAAGCAGGCAGGCCGGTGGGGTCCGGACCGCGCGCGTGCCGTCCGCTTGGACGTGAGCGACCCCGCGGCCTGGGCGGATGCGATCCGCGCGACCCTGGACGCGTTCGGTCGGCTCGACGTGCTGGTCAACAACGCGGGGATCGCCGGCCGCGGCGGTGTCGCCGGAGCGGAGCCGGAGACTTGGCGGCAGGTGATGGCGGTCAATCTCGACGGCGTCTTCTACGGGATGCAGGCCGCGTTGCCCGCACTGCGCGCCAACGAGACCTCCGCGATCGTCAACATCTCCTCGATCGCTGGCTTGGTCGGCTTCAAGGGGTCGGCCGCCTACAGCGCCTCGAAGTGGGGCGTGCACGGCCTAACCAAGACTGCGGCGCTCGAGCTCGGCGGCGACGGCGTGCGCGTCAACTCCATCCACCCCGGGAGCATCGCCACGCCGCTCACCGCGGACCTGGATCGGGGGATCGGTCAAATCCCGGCCGGTCGGGTCGGACAGCCGGAGGAGGTCGCCGCGCTCGTTGTCCACCTCGCCTCGGACGACGCCCAGTTCATCAACGGGGCGTCCTTAGCGGTGGACGGCGGAGAGACCGCCGGGAACAACCTGCGCGGCTGCCTCTGACCATCACCGCTGGTCGGCGCCCATCTGAGAGGCGCCCATCAGTGTGCTGTGGACGCCGATGTTGCTGGCGATCGTGATGACGTCGATGACCTGATCGGGCGTCGCGCCGTACTCGATCGCCTTCCGGACGTGCACCCGGATGCCGGAGACGAACAGGTGCGTGGTGACCACGTCGATGGCCACGTAGATGAGCTCCTTGAACGATTCCTCGAGGACGCCGTGCACCCACGGGATGCGGGAGAGCCCGAGGTAGGCATCGAAGTACTCCGGCGTGTAAGCGAGCACGGTGTCCCACGGCGGTGACCAGTACTTCCGCTCCCGAATGAAGTCTTCCTTCAGCCCGTGCGCGTGCTTGTCGAGCTGCGGGGAAGCGGCCACGCCCAGCTCCTCGAAGACCTCGTGCGCGATCGGAACGCCGACCAGCATCGAGTGGACACCGAGTGACGCCGCCAGCTGCAGTGTCTCGACGACCTCGGCTTCGCTCGCGCCCAGTCTGCGGGCCTCCCCGACGTGGTGTCGGGTGTAGACCGGGTTGAGGTAGGTCACCTGGGCGTTGACGGCCACACCGATGAGCTCGCGCTGGACCGGAGACAGATGCCCGCGTTCACTGGTGACCCGGAGCAACCGATCGTAGGCGGCGACGTAGCGCGGGTCCACCCGCAGTAGATCGTCGAGCGCCGCGTGCCAGTACCCATGGGCGGCCTTGAACGCGGCCCTAGCCTCCTCCCGCAACTGCTGTTCGTCTTCCATCGACGTCCTCCTCCGGGCCTCGGAGACGGGGCTGCCCACCGTCGGCGGTGCAGAGGAGGCGGTGGGCAGCCCCGTCTCGTGCTGGGACCCCTGGTGTTCAACCCTTCTTGTAGACCAGCTGCTTGTTGACGAACTCGTCCATGGCCAGCGGGCCCAGCTCGCGCCCGACCCGGACCGCTTGACGCCACCGAAGGGCAGGAACTCGCGGGACGCCTCGGGCGTGTTCAGAACAACCTTCCGGCCTCGATCCGCGTGCCGACACGTTCGGCGCGCTCCAGATCACCGGTGGCAGGGTTGACGACCCGGTACTCCGAACATCGAGCACTCCTTGACTGTGAATCGCTGAACCGTGCCGAATCGAGCTCGGGTGCCGGCAGGGTTGCCCAGGGGTCGAGGTCAATCATCGGGCTGGACCGGCGCATCCTCGTCGAGCCCGATGCCGTGCACCCAAAAACGGGTCAGGAGCTCGACCATCTCTTCACTCGGTTGTCGCTGACGCCACCCGAGTTCGGTGTGCGCATAGTTGGTCAACATCGAGACGAGTGCGAGCCCGGCCTCGGCCGGGTCGACTGCGGGGTCCGCGATGCCACGGGCCTGTTGCCGGCGGATCCCCTTCGCGATCCGCTTGGCGAAGCTGTCCCGGATGATCAGCCGGATCTCGCGGAAGGACGGGTCGTGGTTAGCCACCTGCTCGATCACCTGGGACAGGCCGCGGGTGCGCCAATAGGAATCGAGGAACCGTCGGACGGATTCCTCGACCCGGCCACGCACGAGGGGCTCCTCGGAATCGGAGACGTCGGTGCTCTTCATCCGGGATTCGAGGGAGCAGGTGATGACGGCTGCGAAGATCGCCTTCTTGCTTTTGAAGTGGGAGTAGAAGGTCCCGCGCGAGACATCCGCCTCCTGCAGGATGTCCTCGACCGCACAGTTCACATAGCCGAGCCGGACAAAGGTGGCCGCGGCGGAGTCCAGCAGGTGCTGACGCGTACGAACGCCGCGCTTGTTCTTGGGCTCCGACTCGGAAACCACGCCGCTCCACACGCCCAAGGCCCGTGTGATGTCCTCGATGTCGGCGTCCACCGCCGCGGGGAACCTCACAGGCGACTGGCTCCTAACCGGACTCGGAGGGGCGACGGATGTGGTCACGTTCCGTCCTTTCACTATATGGGCCAGAGAGCTCGGGTTCGGTAGGCACGCTGGTCATCATGGTTTCCTGAGGCGCTCGGCGGCCTCGGCGGACATCCCGAGGATCCTGCCGAGCACCTCGGCCTGATCCTGACCGATCGTGGGCGCGTGGGTCAGGGGCGCCGTGCCGACCTCGGGGGAGACCCGCAGCGGATTTCCGACGGTCGGCACCCGCCCGTTATTGGGATGGTCGATGTAGCGGATCATGCCTCGCGCAATCAGGTGCGGATCGTTGTCGACTTCCCGGAGTCCCTTCACCGGCGCGCATGGGACCCGGTGCGCCTCGAGCCGCTCGACGATCGCATCGCGGGTGAGCGTGGCCGTCACTGCGCTGATCGCGGCGTCCAGATCCTCCATGTGGTCGGCCCGAAGGTGCTTGGTGGCGAACCGCGGGTCCTCCAGCAGCGGCTCCAGGTCGAGCGCCCGGCAGAGGCCGGTCCAGTGCTCGTCGGCGGTGGTGATGATCGCCAACCAGCCATCGGCCGCCTCGTAGACGTTATAGGGCGCCATCGCCAGCCCGGAGTGCCGGTTGCCGGTGCGCTCGGGGAGGTCCCGGTCGGGGTAGTTGTACAGGCCGCTCAACGCGGAGGTGAGCATCGGGTAGATGGTGTCGTGCATCGAGACCTCGACCAGCCGGCCATGCCCGGTGCGCTCGCGCTCGTACAGCGCCGCCATCGCGGCGCCGAAGAGGTGGATGCCGCCGGAGAGGTCGGTGAAGGCCGGCCCGGCCTTCACCGGCGGGCCGTCCGATAAGCCGGACGTCGCGATCGTGCCGGACATCGCCTGCACGGTCAGATCCATGGCCGGCATCGCGGCGTAAGGTCCCGAGGAGCCATACCCCTTCCCCGACGCGACGATCAGCCGCGGGTTCCGCTCCAGCAGGACCTCGGGCGCCAGCCCCATCCGCTCCAGCGCGCCGGGTGAGTAGTTCTCGATCAGCACGTCGGCGGCGTCCACCAAACCCAGCAGCGCCTCGTGGCCCTCCTTGCTCTTGAGGTCGAGGGCGACGCTCTTCTTGTTGGAGTTCAGCATGATGAACTCCTGCGGGTCGGCATCGCCGCGGGCGCGCCCGCGCAGCCGCTCGCCCGAGAGCGGCTCCACCTTTACCACATCGGCGCCCAGGTGCGCGAACATGAGTCCGCAGTAGGGGCCGTTGTAGATGTGGGCGAGCTCGATGACGAGCAGGTCCTGGAAGGAGGACAGCGCCGCGGGGATCATCTCGTTCATCGGCTCCTCCCGGCGCGCTGGAGGTCGGCGGTGCAGGACTCGGCCGCGCGGATCAGCTTGTCACCGATGGCGAGGACGTCGGGCCCCGGGATCGTGCCGCGGGCGCCCCAGACGGTCAGCGAGAACGCGCACGCGCCGTCGGCGTCGAAGACGGGAGCGGTCATCGAATGGAACTCGTACTGCTCCTCCGGCCGCAGCTCGTGGGTGTTGAACCCCTCCGACGCGTCGCTGATGACCCGGGCCAGGCGGCGGCGCTCGTGCGGGGAACCGTCTTCGTTCGCCGAGACCGAGGCCCCCTCGATCGCCTTGCCGGAGTCGTGCCCGATCCCGACCGCGAATCCGGCCTCGCGGACCCGGTTCAGCGCCTGCTCGTAACTCTGTCGCGCCGACCCGTCGAAGTCGTGGTGGACGTTGTCCAGCCACTCCGTCTCCGCCTCCGGGCCACCGAAGGCCGCGAAGACGCCACCGATCGGTGGCATGAACGGCACCTGGCGTCCGACCCGCTGCAGCCTGACCGAGCGCTTCGAGGTGCCGGCCGCAGCGACCGTGACCAGATTCTCGTCGATCCGGCACATCGCGGTGACCTCGAGGGAGAGGTGGCGCGAGAGCCGTTCCAAGTGGGGCCGCACGACGTCGAGCTCCGCCAGCCGGGCGCCGGGGATGCCGGACTCCACGGCCATCGAGCCCGGGCGGAACGAGCCGTACCCACCCCGGAAGAACAGCAGCGGCAAGGTGGTCTTCATGCTCTCGAGCGCGAGCACCCGACCGATCACGATCTCGTGGTCGCCGCCGTCGTAGACGCTCTCGGTCTCGCAGTCGATGAAGGCGATGCTCTCGGCCAGCTTCGGCGTGCCGTACTCGGTGCGGGACCACTCGAAGTCGACCAGCTTGTCCGTCTTCCGCTTGGCGACCGCGCGGCAGACGTCCTCCTGGGTGTTGCTCAGCACGTTGACCCCGAATCGCTTGCCGCTCGCACGGATCGCGGCCCACGACGACGAGGTCTTGCTGGGCAGGAAGCCAACCAGCGGTGGATCCAGGGACACCGACATGAACGACCCGACCGTCATCGCCAGGGCCTCGCCGTCGCTGCCGGTCGCGGTGATGACCACGACGCCGGTCGGGAACGAGCCGAGCACTCGCCGGAAGGTGTTCGAATCGAAGACGTGCATGATCATGCATCCTCTCGCCGGCTCGCAGACCCCAAGATGCGGGCCGGATTGTGCTGCATCATCTGATCGATATCGTCCTCGCCGACGCCACCCGCGCGCAGGTCGGCGACGACGCGGGGCATAACGGACCGGGCGTCCCACAACGGCAGGTGATCACGGCGATGGGCGTCGGGGAAGTTCATGCTGAACACCGAGGAGTCGGTGGAGATGACCATCCGGTCGGCGTAGCCGAGGGCGCACATCCGCACCACCGCCTCCACTCGCGCCTCGTAGGGCAGCCGGGACTCGAGCCCGAACCGGTCCATGCCGAGCACCGAGCCGCGGTCCGCGATCCTCCGTAGGACATCGAGGTCGTCGGTGTCCCCGCAGTGGCCCACGACCACCCCAGTGAGGTCGACGCCGCGGGACTCGAAGTAGTCCTGTTGCGCGAGGCCGGTCCCGTTGCCGGGGTCGGAGTGGGTGAAGATCGGGGCTTCGGTCTCCAGGTGTGCGTCGGCCACGGCTTGCATGACGTTCATGACGCCGTCGGTCATGCCGTACTTGTCCGCCGAGCACTTGAGCACGGCCGCGCGCACTCCAGTCTGGCCGATGCCGTGCCGGATGTCCTGGATGAACATCTCGGCCAGGGGGTCCGGGCCGTCGAAGAGGCGTCCCGGGCCGTTGAGCTGCGCGAAGACCGGTGCCTCGTGGTAGGTGTACCAGCCCGTGGCCAGCAAGATCTTGAGGTCGACCTGCTCGGCGATCCGGTGAAGGACAGGCACGTTGCGCCCGGTGCCCATCACTGAGAGGTCGACGTAGGTGTCGATGCCGGTGGCCTGGACCTCTTTGAGCACCGTGACGGCACGCTCCACCATGGCGTCCTCGGGGAACATCGCCGGGTAGTTGATCATCAGCTCGGCGTTGAGGACGAACACGTGCTCATGCATCAGCACGCGCCCCAGCGCGTCCTCGGCCACGGTGCCGGTGAGGGTCGGAATCATCTGACTGCTCCTTGCCGGAACCCGCCGGTCAGCGGGGTCGCTCGGGGAGGAAGGCCTCTTCGTGGAGACGGTTGGTGATCGGCTCCAGGTAGGAGCGGTCCTCGAACTTCGCCGAGCCCTGATACCAGTCGTCGAAGTTCGCGACGTCTCCATCCTCGGTGTAGCCAAGCTGATCGGTGATCGCGGTCCACTTGTGAATGGACTCGGCGACGTCCGCGTTGAGTGCTTCGCCGGCAAGCACCGGCGAGTTTTCGACGTCGGCGAGCAGATCCTCGTTCGCCCTACTCAGCGCGGCCTCCGACTCGGCGTCGAGGTACTGCGCCGACCCGCCGTTCTCGGCCGTCTCGACGACGGTGTCGTCGATCGACTGCAAGGCGCCGTACAGCTCCGCCGACATGTACTCCTTCATCCGGTCCGACATCAACTGCTGAGCGACGAGCGGAAGCTGATCCCAGGAGGCACCCGCCACCAGACTGCCGGGCCCGGGGGCGAACCCCTGGCTCCGCGGGAAGTACACGTGCGGCGCTGCATCGAGCCAGCCCGCCGACTCCGCCGTGGCCGGTGCCTGCAGCGAGCAGTCCAGCACTCCGCGCTGGAACGCCTCGTACCCTTCGGCCAGCTCGACGGAGGAGATCGTGCCTCCCAGCGCATCGATCTCGGTCTCGTGAGCGTGTGCGTTGCCACGGATCTGGGCGTTCTCGAGGTCCGCCAGCGAACCGCGTTCGGAGTTGCAGATCATCTCGGTCACGCCGAAGGAGCTCGCCGGGGCCAGCACGTGCATGCCCCGGTCCTCGAACTCCTCGATGATCTCGGGGGTGCGGAACACCATCTCCTGGAAGGCGGCGTGGAGCACGAGTTCGCCGACCAGTGGCGTACTGGGGACCTGGACCATCGAGTCGCTCAGGTCGACGAACGCGGGCATCTCGTTGGGTTCGTAGGTGGTGTAGTAGTGCGCGAGATCCAGCCGGCCGTCCACGAGCGCATCGGGCGTCTCGGTGGGCTCCGTGATCGCACCGGCGTAGTGGATCTGCACGTCGATCTTGCCGTTGGACCATTCCTCCAGCGACTGGGCGAACTCCACGTCACGCATCGATGAATAGGCCTCCGGGTTCGACGAGGCCACCTGGAAGGAGAGCTCGATCGGCTCGACGTCCTCGAACGCCGCCTGGTACTGGGCCTTCGTCGCCCCGGGTGGCAGTCCCTTTCCGCCGGAGTTGTCCACGCCCGCGCTGTCGGCCTTGCTGCATCCCGAGACGGCCACCGTGGCGAGCACCGCAGCGACACTGACGGCGACCTTCCTCCACTCCGCACCCATGCGCGTGCTCCTTTGCATTCTGCCCGTGCCGGACCTCAGTCCTGGGTGAAGTGTTTGATCGCGCCCTTGAACCCGAGGTCGCGCATCTGGTCCTTGACCTCGTCGATCGACTCGGCCGTGTGCGAGATGGAGTCCCACTCCGCCCCTGCTCGAAGCGCCTCGGTGAAGCCCTGGCGGTCGAAAACACGGTTCAGCGCGTTCTTCTTCAGGTAGAGCAGGTCGAGTGGCGTCTTGCCGACCCGGCGAGCCATCTGCGCCGCCCCGGTCGCAGCTTCACCGTTCGGGGCGCTCGTGTTGGCCCACCCGAGATCGACCGCCTCGGTGCCGGTCATGGAGTTACCGGCGATGTAGGAGAGCTCCTTGGCCTTCCGCATGCCGATGTGCCAGAGCGAGACCGGGCTCAGCAGGCCGCCGCCGAGCGGGATCGACGGCCAGCCGATGTTGGCGTCCTCGGCGACGACGACGAGGTCGCAGCAGGCGACTAGCATGGTCGCGCCGCCCAGGCAGTGACCTTCCACCGCCGCGATCAGCGGTTTCGGGTACCGCCAGATCTGCTCCCAGCGGTCGATCTTGCCCTGTAGCTTCCGCCAGTCCTGGTACGCGGTGGGCGCGGTGTACCCCGAGACCACATCGTAGCCGGCACTGAAGTTGCCCCCGTTGCCGCAGATCACCACTGACGAGATGGCGTCGTCCTCCGCGAGCGAGTCCAGGGCGGCGAAGAGATCGTCGAGCAACTCGCTGTTGAGGGCGTTGAGCTTGTCGGGACGATCCATCGTCACGACCGCGTACCGGTCGTCGTCGAAGCGGCCCACATCTACGAGGCTCACGGTCACTCTCCTTGGAATCGGGCGGGGGTCTTGGACTTGAACGCGGCCACGGCGTTCTTGTGGTCGTGGGTCGAGGAGGTCACGGCCGCGGCGAAGGCCTCGAAGTCCCATGTCTGGGCGAACGTGGAATCGGCGGCGGCGTGGACGGCCTTGCGCGTGGCGAACAGTGCGGCGGTGGGCCCCTCGGCCAGCCGCCGGGCCACCTCGTGCGTACGGTCGTCGAACTCCTCGCTGGAGAACTGTGTCGCCGCGATACCGAGGTCGACCGCGGTGGCGGCGTCGATGACCTCGCCGGTCATCGTGTAATACAGCGCCCTTCGCACGCCGAGTTGTTGGGCGAGGAGGTAGGAGACTGCGCTGTCCGGCGCCAGACCGCGCTTGATGAAGCCGCACTGGAACCGGGCGCCCGACTCGGCGACGATCACATCGGTGCCCATCGCGAGTCCGAAGCCGGCGCCGACGGCGTGCCCGCGGGCCGCTGCGAGGGTCGGCACCCGGATATTGCGCAGCAGCTCGACCAGCTCGCGACCAAGGCCGAGCCGGGCCGCGCTTTTGGCCGGGGTGTTCTGGCCCATCCGTGTGACGTCGCCGCCGGCGGAGAAGTTCCCGCCGGCGCCGGACAGCACCAGGCAGCGGACGTCGTCATCCTGATGGGCGTCCAGCAGGGCGACACGCAGATCCTCACGCAGCTCTGGGCTGAGTGCGTTCAGCGCTTCTGGACGATTGAGTGTCACGTAGAGCACGCCGTCGCGGAGCTTGCGGTCGACGAGCATCAAGGAGCCCTGGCTACTCACAGGTCCAGGTCACCTCGCAGCAGGCGCTTGGCGATGGTGCGCCGCTGGATCTCCGAGGTGCCGTCCGGAATCCGCAGCATCCGCGCGTACCGGTAGCCGGCCTCGAGACCGAGCTCGTTGGTGAGCCCGAGGCCGCCGTGGACCTGGATGGCCTCGTCCAGCACCTTGCCAACCATCTCGGTGCAGCGCGCCTTGACGATGGATGTCTCCTTGATCGAGGCCCGGCCGGCGTCGACCATCTCCGCCGTCCGGAGCACCGCGGAGTGGCACAGATAGATCTCCATCGCCATGTCGGCGAGCTTCGCCTGGATCATCTGGTGCTCCCCGATGGCCCTGCCGAAGGTCCGTCGGGCGTTCGCGTACTCCACAGCCATGTCCAGCGCCCATCGCGCCAGCCCGACGCAGGTCGCGGACATGGTGAGGCGGCCACGGCTGATGCCGCCCAGCGCGAGCCGCAGCGCGGCGCCCTCCTCGCCGACGATCTGCTGAGGGGAGACCCGGACGTCGGTCAGGGAGATGATGGTGGCGTTCGAGCCGCGCGAGCCCATCATCGGGATCCCGGTGTCGACGGAGAACCCCTCGGTGTCGGTGTCGACGAAGAAGCAGGTGATCCCGCCGCGCCGCTCCCGGACGGCGTCGGGATCGGTGACTGCGAAGACGAACGCGTGCGAGGCGTGCGCGGCGTTGGAGATCCACTGCTTCTGGCCGTTGATCATCCAGCCGCCCTCGACCGGGTTCGCCTTGGTCCGGAGGTTGAACACGTCCGAGCCGGCATCCGGCTCCGAGAGCGCGAAGCACAGCGTCGCAACGCCGTCCCGGATGGCGTCGATGCGTTCCGCCAGGAGCTGCGGGTTGAGTTCGAGCAGCAGCGGGCTGAGGCCGTTGGTAAACGGTGAGGGGATCACGGATTCGTGCACGAGGATGCGATCCGGCCGGTACTTGTGGTGCATCGCCTCCTGCACCGCGACGATCCCGGTGGCCGAGAGGTTGGCGCCGCCGAGTTCCTCGGCGCCGTACAAGGTATAGAAGCCCGCTTCGGCCGAGAGCTCACGTACCTGACGGCTGACGTCCTGGTACTCGGGTGACGTCAGCCCGCGCTCGTCGAAGATCCTGGCCGGATCCTCCAGCAGGTCTCGATGCTTGTCCTCCAGCGGCGCCACCGCCTTGTCGACGAAGCCGAACAGGGCCTCGACGATCTCCTTGGGCTCGATGGCCTCGGCTCCTGAGCTGCCCACCATGCGTCCCCCTCTCTGTGCGGTCGGCGATCAGACGGACGTGCCGGTGAGCTGCGGACGGACTTCCTCGGCGAACTTCGTCATCGAGCGCAGTACCTGCTCCTGCGGTTGGCTGCCCGCGTCGAACCAGCCCACGAGCCCGCCGATGCCGGTCACCTTCTTGTAGTCCTCGAGCTGCTGGGCGACGTCGTCGGAGGAGCCCAACAGGATGGCGCCCTTGTCCAGGTACTGCTGGAAGGTGAGCTCATTGAGCCCGAGGCCGACCTTGGCGCGGTTGCTGAGGACGCTCAGGTACCACATCAGCCCCTTCTCGTACTCCTTCGCCGCGGTTTCGCGATCGTCGGAGACGTGGATCGCTTTGAGCTGGGAGGAGCGGGCGACGTTGGCGTCGATCTCGTCGTAGCTGTAGCCCGCGTCGCGGGCCTCTTCCCGGTAGATGTCGACCAGCCGGGCCATGTCCTCCCAGGTCGGCATCTGCCCGAGCACGAACGCGAAGCCCTGGCGCGCTGCCGCCCGCAGCGAGGCCTCGGTCTGGGAAACCATGACGAACACCGGCGGGTGCGGCTGCTGCAGCGGCCGCGGCATCAGCGTGATCTCCTCGGCCTGCTCACCGCGGCCGGGCACCGAGAAGTGCTTGCCGTGGTACTTGATCTCGCCGGTCCGCCAGCCCTGCATGATGATGTCGAAGGTTTCCTGGTACCGCTCGTCCCGCTCGTCGGGGTCGATGTCGTAGGACTGGAACTCCAGCAGGTCGTAGGCCTTGCCGATGCCGAAGTTCAGCCGACCGTTGCTGATCACGTCGAGGAGCGAGAAGTCCTCGGCGAGCTTGAGTGGGTGGTTCATCGGCAGCCGGGTAACACCGCTGCCCAACCGGATCCTCGAGGTGGTGCCGGCGCACGCCGCCAGGACCAACTGGGAGGAGGAGATGATGCCGTAGCGACGGGCGTTGTGCTCGGCCACCCAGGCCTCTTCGAAGCCGAGCTTGTCCGCGAGGTTGATCTGTTCGATCCCCTTGTGGACGGCTTCCCTTTCCGTGCTCCATTCCGGGACGTTGGTCAGGCAAAAGATCCCGAAGTGCAGGCTTTCCTGGCTCACCGAACTCCTCCTCATGTCCCCGTCGCCCGCCTTCGGTTCACCGCGGGTCGATGTTTCTAGACATGGCCGTCTAGATCATGCGGTTATTGGAGCATGAAGTCATCTTGCTGTCCATAGGAGCGCCCGTATCAGCTGCGCGGAGTGATTCAGGGCCGATGGTGCGATTGGCGGATCGAACATGGACATGGATGTCGATAAGATGGTGTCTTGATAGTCCGGTCGTGGGTGCTGACATGATGATCACCCGATGGATGATCTGTCGCGGCCCAGTTCGCGTCCTGGGTTTTTACCCGACGTGCCAGGGATTCCGGGCTCGTGCCTTCGATGGGCAGCGTCGGCGACTGCTTCGATAACGCGACGATGGAGTCGTTCTGGTCCCGCATGCAGGTCGAGCTGCTCGACAGGAAACGCTGGCGCACCCGCTTGGAACTGGCCAACGCGATCTTCGAGTACGTCGAGATCTGGCACAACCCCCAACGACGGCACAGCCGACTCGACATGCTCACACCGATCGAGTACTCCGGCGGTGATTTCGAACGGGGAGCAGGGCCTGCATGTGTGCCGCAGGTGCTGGTGCGGTACCGCGGCCCGGCGAGATGTGCTCGGCGGGTTGGATCGCTATTCGGCGGGTTCGTCCCGGTAGATCTGGAGGCGGAGGTCGCGGGCCTTGGTCATGTGGTCCCGGGCGAGGTCGTGCGCTCGGGTCGCGTCGCGCTGGTCGATCGAGTCGATCAGTTCGTGGTGTTCTGCGAGCGCCTCGTGCCAGCGGCCCGGGGCTTTGAGGGTGGTGGCCGGATAGCGGGTGAGGTGGTTGTTCAGCCGGGTGAGCAGGTCGACGATCGTGCCGTTGTGGCTGGCCGCCCAGATCGTCTCGTGCACGGCGCGGTTGTTCGCCGCCATCGCGGGCGGGTCGTCCGTCGGCGTGTTGTCCATCGCTGCTTGGGCTCGGCGGATGCGGATCATGTCGAAGTCGCTGTGCCGTTGCGCGGCGGTCGCGGCGGCGGTGGCTTCCAGGGGGATCCGCACCTCGTAGATCTCCAAGATCTCCTCCGGGCTGCGGGTGCGCACCCGCGTGCCGCGATCGCCGCGCTCCACGAGTCCGTCTTGTTCCAGGCGGCGCAGTGCTTCCCGTACCGGTGTGCGGCTGGTGCCGTACTTCTCGGCCAGCACCAGTTCGACCAGTTGGGCCCCGGTCTCGAAGGTGCCGTCGACGATGTCGCCGCGCAGCCGGTCATACACTTCGGACAGCGCCGTTCACTCCTTTTGCCGCAGATTCGGCACCGTGGTCGTGCTCGCGGACCCCGTCCGGTCCGGTGACGGGCCAGGCCCCTTTGTTCCGGCGAGTATACCTCGGTATGCATGGCTTGTTCAGGCGATGCGGACTGCCAGACCGTCCAGGCCGGGTACTGCCGGGAATCGGTGCAGCACCTGCGGGTCGTGGCCCGGCACGATCAGCTCCGGGCGGGACGAGAGCCTGTGCAGGGCATCGAACGCGTCGTACATCGCAGGTAGGTACGTGACGACCCCGTAGGGCTTCTCCTGCTCGACGTTCTCGTAGAAGTGCGACGCGTCCGCGGCCAGCACGACGTCGCCCGCCGCGGTGCGCACCTGCACCACCTGCAGACCTGGCGTGTGTCCGCCGACGTGGTGCGCGGTCACCCCCGGCACGACGTTGTGCGTTCCGTTGACCAGGCGGACGCGGCCGGCGAAGTTCTGCTCCACCAGGCGCGCGACGTCGGCCGGCTCCACGAAGTGCGCCAGCTGATCGCGTCCGGCGTGCCGGGACGTCCAGAACGACAGCTCGGATTCCTGCAGCACGATCTCGGCCCGCGGGAAGTCGGCCAGGTGTCCGGAATGGTCGTAGTGCAGGTGGCTGAGCACGAGATGCGAGATGTCGTCGCGGTCCACGCCCAGTGCCCGGATCGTATCCGTAGGGGACTGGAGGTAGTTGCGGTTTCCGCGTCGCGCGGCCGTTTTCGGGGTGAAACCGGCGTCGACGAGCACCGCGCGGGAGTCCGACACCGCGAGCCACACGTAATAGGAGATCGGCCAGGGATCCGTGGCGCACGGATCGTGGCCGTAGAAGTGCTCGCTGCGCACCGAGGCGTCGCGGTGCGCGAACCTGATCGCGTAGACGTGGAAGACGTCAGCCATCACGGGCCGACCTTCCCGCGTCCGCCCCGGCCAGCCGGCCGAACACCGCACCCGATGTCAGCCCGCTGCCGCCCGGGTAATTGCCGGAGAACAGGCCGCCGACCATCTCACCCGCGGCGTAGAGTCCGTCGATCGGCTGACCGTCGGTGCCGAGCACGCGGGCGGATCCGTCGACGTGGACGCCGCCGAAGGTGAAGGTGATCCCGCAGCCCACGGCGTACCCGTAGTACGGGGCGGTGTCCAGGGTCTGCGCCCAGTTCGACTTCGGCGGCTCGACCCGCGCGGCGCGGCCGTCCTTGACCGCCGGGTCGAACGGCTCGTCCACGATGGAGCTGTTGAACTCGGCGACGGTTCGTTGCAGACCGTCGTCGTCGATGCCGAGTTTCGTGGCGAGTTCGGCCAGCGTGTCGGCCTGCGCGCCTGCGATCGGCCGCGAGTCGTATTCCTCCTTGCGCAGCAGCGGGCGGGTCTTGGCGTCGAAGAGCTGGAACGCGCGGCCCTGCGGCTGGCGCAGGATCTCGCTGCCGTACTTGGCGTAGGTGTAGTTGCGGAAGTCCGCACCCTCGTCGACGAATCGCTCGCCGCGGGTGTTGACCACGATGCCGATGGGGTAGCTCTGCCGGGTCAGCTGGTTGGTCAGCTCCCGGTTGCCACCGGTCGGGCTGGCGTCGGCGTCCCACGCGACGCTGTGGCAGGAACCCCAGTCGCCGTGCGGGGCGGCACCGGCGTCCAGCGCCAGGTCCAGCACGTCGCCGGTGTTGGTGAGTGTCCCGCGCACCAGCGCCCGGTCCCATCCCGCGCCGAGGTGCTGGGCGCGACGCTCCGGGTCGGATTCGAATCCGCCGGCGCAGAGCACCACCGCACGGGCGTTGATCCGATGCTCGACGCGGGAGGCGTCGCGGTAGGTCACGCCTCGTTCGGCACCGTCGGACAGGTGCAGCGCGGTGACTTCCGCGCTGTAGCGGATCTGCACACCTGCGTCCACGGCAGCCTTGGTGTGTTGGGCGATGAGTCCCTTGCCGCCGTCGACGGTGCCGAAGAACAGGCCGCCGGAGAACACCCACTTGCCGTTCGAGAGGTAGGACTGCCGCTCGTACATCAGCCGCCACGTGATGCCTTTGCCCGCCAACCAGCGCACGGTGTCGGCGGAACGGGAGACCAGCACCTCGGTCAGCTCCGGATCGCATGTGCCGCCGGTGATCCGCTGCATGTCGGCGGTGAAAGCGCTCTCCGGGTAGGCGGGCACCACGGCGTCGGCGTAGCGCTCGTCGGGTTCGAGCAGGTCGTCGACCTCGGTGAGGCTGTCGAAGGCGAATCGGAACGCGCCTGCGGTGTAGAACGAGTTGCCCCCGGCGGCGTTTTCGGGCGCCTTTTCCAGCAGCAGTACCCTGGCGCCCTGCTCGACAGCCGAGTGGGCGGCCGAGAAGCCGGCGTTGCCGCCGCCGATCACCACCACGTCGAACTGATCGGTCACTGGTCGTCTCCCTCGTCGTTGGAGGTATCTGTCATGGGCCGCGAGGTCCAGCGCTCCCAGAGCGTGGCGATCGAGGCGTAGTCGAGTCTGCCGAGCCCGTCGGCCACGCCGAGTTCGTAGACGGTGTGCGCGCCGTGGATGCCGAACAGTGGCACCCCCGTGTCCTGGGCCATGGCCAGTGCGAGAGTGGAGTCCTTGCGGGCGGCTTCGGTGGGCATGCCGCCGTCGTAGTCGCCGCGCAGAACGCGTTCCACGAAGCGGTGCGTGAGCGGGCGGGTCAGGCCGGCCTCCGGGCCGGACAGGAGTGCCGCCAGCGCCGAACCGGAGACCCCGGTGGCGGCGGCGAGGGCGCCGGCTTCGGCGAGCACCACCATGACCGCGTGCGCGACCGCGTTGTTGATGACTTTTGCGGCCATCCCGCTGCCCACCGGGCCGAACCTGGTGATGGTCGCGCTGATGGCGTCCAGCACCCCGGACACCCTATCCACATCGGACTGATCACCACCTACCAGGAGCGTCGCGGAACCACCGGCCATCTGGGACACGCCGGAGAGGATCGCGGCGTCCACGATGCCGATGCCGTGGGCCGCGCAGATCTTCTGTTCCTCGACCACGTCAGCGGGGTTGACCGTGCTGGTCTCCACGATCACGCCCCCTGCACGCATCTGCGGCGCGAGATCGGCGATCACCTGCAGGGACGCCTTCGGCGTGGGCAGGGACAGCACCACGATGTCGGACGCCGCCAGATCGGGCACCGCGGCAGCGGCCGTGATGCGGGGGGCCTGGGCGACCTGCGTGACGCGCTCGGCGTCCAGGTCGAACACCAGCAGGGGGCCGTGGGCGGCGAGGCGTCCGGCGACAGCGCCGCCCATGTTGCCCAGGCCGCACAACGAGACGGTGTCACTCACCGGCGTTCTCCTTTCCGGTTGCGCCCGAGGCGGGTTCGAAGCGCTTCGGGTGGGTCGGCAGGTGCGCTCTGCGTCGCGTTGAACGAGGGGCGATGGGACGCATGTCAGAGGTGGATCGAGAAGGGGTCCGGGGTATGTCCGGTGAGGTCGACCATCACGTTCTTCGTGGTGAGGTACTCGTGCAGCGCTTCGGCACCGCGTTCCCTGCCGTAGCCGGATTTGCGCGTGCCGCCGAACGGGGCCTGCGCGGCGCTGGCCCGGTAGGTGTTGACCCAGACCGTCCCGGCTCGCAGCCGCTTGGCGACCCGGTGGGCACGGGTCAGATCGTTGGTCCAGATCCCGGAAGCCAGGCCGAACTCGCTGTCGTTGGCGATCGCGACGGCGTGCTCGTCGTCGGTGAACGGGATCGCGCTGAGTACCGGACCGAAGATCTCCTCGCGGGCCAGCGGCGAGGTGTTGTCGACGTCGGTGAACACCGCCGGTCGCACGAAGAATCCCGCGCTGAGAGCCGGGTCGTCGATGCGTTCGGCACCGACGACGGCGCGAGCGCCGGATCGCACCCCGGCGTCGATGGCGCCCTGGATTCGGTCGCGCTGCGGTTGGTTCGCGACCGGGCCCATGTGGGTCTGCGGGTCCATCGGGTCGCCGAGGCGGATCTCGGCGGCGCGTGCCGCGACCGCGGCGACCACCTCCTCGTAGACCGACTCGTGCACGAGCAGCCGACTGCCCGCGATGCAGGTCTGCCCACCCGCAGCGAAGATCCCGGCAACCGCGCCGGTGACCGCGCGTGGCAGATCGGCGTCAGCGAAGACGATGTTCGGCGATTTGCCGCCCAGTTCCAGCGTGACCGGGATCAGGTTCTTCGCCGCGGCGGCGGCGATCGCGGTGCCGGTGGGCACGCTGCCGGTGAAGCTGATCCGGTCCAGCCCGCGGTGCTCGGTGAGCGCGATTCCGGCTTGCGGCCCGCCGGTGACGATGTTGATAACGCCGGGTGGGAACCCGGCCCGCTCGATCAGGTCGGCCATCCGCAACGTGGTCGCCGAGGCGTGTTCGGAGGGTTTGATCACCACGCAGCACCCGGCGGCCAACGCGGGAGCGAGCTTGTTGGCCAGCAGTTGCATCGGTGAGTTCCAGGCGGTGATCAGCGCGGCGACACCGACCGGCTCGGCAACCGTGTAGTCCAGGACATCCGGATTGTCCAGCGGAATGGTGCGCCCGCAGAGCTTGTCGGCGTAGCCGGCGAAGAACCGGTAGTTGCGGGCGGCGAAACGCGCCTGGCCCGTTGTCTCGCGAACGAGTTTGCCGTTGTCGGTGGATTCCAAGCGGCCCAGTTCCTGGGCGTGCTCGTCCAGCAGATCGGCGAGCCGGTTCATCAGCTCGGCGCGGCGGATGCCGGGGGTGTTCGACCAGGTTCCTTCGAAGGCGGCGCGGGCCGCCGCGACGGCGGCGTCGACGTCCGGCGCGGCCGCATCCGGGATGGTGGCGAACTCGGACGCGGTGAAGGGGTTGATCGCGGGCAGCTCCTGCCCGGTGGACGCTCCGACTCGCTGCCCACCGATGAGCATCCGGTAGCTGGGGTTGGTCATGCGACGCACTCCATAGGCGTGATGGTCGGCGACGTCGCCGCCTGGTCTTGAGCCTCTCGGTGTCCAGGGCAGCACACGGTTGTATACAGAAGAGTACGCATCCATTGGCGTTGCCTGTCAAGATATTTCAGCTGAGCACAGCAGTATCGCCAGAACCAGCTGGAAAGTCTATTGACGCCGGACGCGGCGAACGTATGCTGCTGCATACATCCGCGCACCGCTGCATTCGTCGGCCTTCCGCGCCTGCCCGCAGAGAGGAACAACGATGTCCGCTGCGATCGCGACCAGCGTCGGTTGCTTGGTCTTGATGTTCGGCCTGGCGATCGCCTTCAACGTCAACATCGGCGTGCTCGGCTTCGTCGCGGCGCTCGTGGTCGCCACCGTCGGTGGCTTGTCCGCGGACCAGGTGCTGGAGTCCTTCCCCGCTGACATCTTCGTGCTCATCGCCGGCGTCACCTACCTGTTCGCGATCGCCCGGGAGAACGGCACGGTCGAACTGATCGTGCGCACCGGAGTACGGCTGGTCGCAGGCAAAGTGGCGTTGATTCCCGTGGTCTTCGGAGCCATCGCCGCGCTCCTGGTCGCCTTCGGTGTATTCCCCTCCGCTGCGCTGGCTCTGCTGGCCCCGCTGGCGATGACCTTCGCCGCGCAATACCGCGTCAGCCCGCTGCTGATGGGGCTGGGCTGGAACTCACCCTGCAAGGCCTGCACGGACTCGGGCTCAGCGGGCGGGAGAAGTTCGCGATCATCGTGGCCGTCGAGCACGTCGTCACCGGAGCGGCACGCATCCACGTGCTCAGCGACAGGCCACCGCGCCCGGCTCCTTACACGGGGCCGGGCGAGGACTCGTGGTAGTGGACCAGGACCCACCGGTCGTCGCGTCGCCGCGCAAGGGCCGTGATCCAGATGCCCACGTCGAAACGCTCGTCGCTCGCTTCTTCTCGTCCCGCGAAGCGGAACCGGAAGAAGGCGCGCCCGCGATCTCCTGCGGCCTCGACCGATAGATCGGTGACTTCAGCGGTGTCCACGCTCCGGACGGGGCCGAGCGCCTCCCGGTAATACCGCGCGATCTCGCTGCGGGTCCGCAGCGGGCGGGTTCGCTCCCCGGCGACGTAGACGAGGTCGTCCGCATCGTCTGCCCACAACCCGGTGAGCAGCTCGGCGTCCGCGGCGGCGAACCCCTGCCGGAACCGTTCCACCAGTCCGATCAGCTCGTCGTGGCCGGCCGCGGTATCGGCATGGTCCACCCTGATCAGCGGTCGCCCCACCAGACCGCCGCGCTCGAAAGCGGCATGGGCCTCGGCCGCACTCTCGAGAGGGAAGACCGGGCCGATGACCGGCCGCACCCGGCCAGCGGCGGCTTCACTGAGAACTCGTTCGGTGAGCCTGCGCGTCGCTCCGCTACTCCCGAGGTGGACGACCTCGGTGCCGAACAGGGCCACGCCACGCCGGCGGGCCTCGTCGGGATCCGGGCCGGGCTGGCCGCTGTAGCCGAGGTAGCGACCACCGCTGGCGACGACCTCGAACGCGGCGTGACCGGTGGCCCCGCCGACCCCGTCGAGAACCACGTCCACGGGTGCACCGAGCGGGACCGTCCAGTCGCTGCTCGCCGTGTCGAGGATCCCGGCGGCCCCGGCCGCGGTCGCCGCCGCCCGCTGCTCAGTGCCCCGTGCTGCTGCGACGACGGTGCCACCGGCGAGGCGAGCCAGCTGCACCAGCATCAGTCCCAGGCCACTACCGGAGGGCACGACCAGCACCCGCTCTCCGGGCCGGACCGCGGCTGCCTCGATGAGGGCGAGCGCCGTGCGCCCGTCATGGACCAGCGCGGCGGCCGCGGTGAGCCCGAGTCCGCCGGGCACCGGGACGAGGTCCTCGGCGGGGACGCCGACTCGTTCGGCAGAAGCGCCGTGCGTACCCGTGGTCGTGACGACGCGGCGCCCGACCCACTGCCGGTCGACACCGTCCCCGACGGCCACCACCGTTCCGGCGACCCCGTCCCCGGGCACGTACGGGGCTACCGTGCCGAAGAGCTCGGGGCCGTCCCCGCGGCGGATGGTGATGTCGAGGCCGAGCACGTCGACAGCGTGGACCGCGACCACAGCGGCCCCGACCTCTGGTTCCGGCGAAGTCAGCTCGACCGGCTTCAGGACCTCCGGCCCACCGAACTCTTGCGCCTGGACCGCCCGCATTCGTCGCACCTCCGTGGGGTCGTCGCCACGACGGACCCACGGTGATACTTCGACCTTGCTTGAAGTCAAGGCGTGGCAGGAGATGGTCTCGGACGAGCCTCGCGTCAGGCCTGGTCGCCCGAGGGGCTTTCGCTCCGCGCTCGAAGCGCTTGCTGTGCCGGCTCGGGTCGACGCCCACCGCGGGCGGTGCCCACGAGCCCGGGTATCTGTCCGGCGCGGGCCACGGCCGCTTTCGCGCGCGCCGGTTTCCCAGCGCCGAACCGGAGCGCATAGAGCTCGGTGCGAGCGCTGCACACGGCGCTGGGGGAGTGGGCGGCGCAGCACATGGCCCCGTGCAAGGTTCGCTGCTGGAGATCGTCACCGATCTCCCGCCACGGCCACCGGCAAAATCAAGGTGGATCTGCTCGACCGGGCCCAGGCCATCGCCGACCGGTTCGCGGACGCCTGAGGAGACATCGTTCGAACGCCGACGGCCGGAGGCCCACGGGCGACCTCAGTTCAGCAGCGAGCGTTCAGCCGACCAGTGCGGCGATGCCGTCCAGGTGGCGCGCCAAGCCGAATTCGAACAGCTCGTCCAGGTCGCCCATGCCCTCGATCCGACCGGTCAGTCCCGCGAAACTGGGAAACCGTCCCGAATGGACGGTTTCGGCGGCCAATGCATCGTTCGACCAGGCCCGGTGGTGCACCGGCACACCCGTCTGCTGCTCGGTCTCCACTTCCAGCGACCGGCTCAACGCCATGCCACCGATGTATCCGTTCAGCGTGACGACGGTGCGCAGCATCGTCGGCTCGTCCAACCCCAGCCCGCCGAGCCCGCGCAGGCACCAGTCCAGATGCCGGATCCCGCTGGGCACGACCGGTGGGTCGGTCAACGAGTTGAGTAGCTCCGGAGCCAACCACGGGTGTCGCCGGTAGGCGCGCCACTGCACCCGGGCGCTGAGCCGCAGCCGTTCCCGCCAGTCGGACGGTCCCGGCTCGGGCAGCTCCTCCGCACCGAACGCGGTGTCGGCCATCAGGCGGAGCAGCTCGTCCTTGTCCGGCACCTGCCGGTACAACGACATGGGCCCGACTCCGAGCTCGGCGGCCAGCCGGCGCATGGACAACGCCGCGCGGCCCTCCGCATCGGCGAGCACGATCGCAGCGCGCACCACCAGCTCGCGACTGAGCCCGGATTCCGCCCCAGATCCCGCGCGGCGCGGCGAGGAGCGCCCGCTGACGACGGTGCCGCTGCCGGAGACCGCGCGTACCAACCCTTCTTCGCGCAGGACGGTCAGCGCCTTGGTCGCGGTGGCCATCGCCACGCCCCATTCGCGCATCACGGCACGGGTGGAGGGCACCCGCTCCCCGGCCCGAAGCTCCCCGGCGACGATCCGTCGCCGCAGCTCACCAGCGATGCGCTGGTACACCGGTTGTTCTCCGGACATCGCCACCTCCCATGACCGCACTAGTGCGCCAGCTGCGCCGAACTAGTGCGCTATCAGGGTATACCCCCATATTCGACCTGCGGTGTTGTCTGCATGAGAAGCCGCTCCATACGCTGTACCTCGATCGCGTACACCGTATTCGCAGCACCACGGGGGGCAGCATGCCGCAGCCGACACGACCGGGACCGGCACTGTGGCGGCGCCCCTGGGTGGTACCGCTCGGCTTCGTCGCCGTGGCGTTCCTGGTCTTTTCACTACCGCCGTACCTCGGCCTCGACCCGGTGCAGTCCCGGGTGCCGCCGCCACCCGGCAACGGGTGGTACTACCCGGTCCTGGTGGCGCACGTCGGTTTCGCCTCGATCGCCATGCTGTGCTGCGTGTTGCAGGTCTGGCCGTGGTTCCGGCAGCGGTACCCGGCGGCGCACCGGCACATCGGGCGGTGCTACGTCCTCGCCGGGGTGCTCCCGGCGGGACTGAGCGGGCTGGCCATCGCGGTGGTCAGCCCGTTCGGACCGGTCGCGGCGGTGAGCAACGTGCTGCTCGCCGTGCTGTGGCTGACCTGCACCGGCAACGGCTTCCGCGCCGCCAGGGCGCGTCGCTACCGCGAGCACCGGCGGTGGATGATCCGCAGCTTCGCGCTGACCATGTCCATCATCACGAACCGAATATGGGGCGTGGTCTGGGGAATCGCGTTGGCGCCGCAGCTGGCGACCACCTTCGGCGGCAACGAGGTGCTGTTCGGCTACACCGTCGCCGGGTTGACCACCTGGACCGGGTGGGTCCTGCCGCTGCTGCTGGCCGAATGGTGGCTGGAGCGTGAGCAGCGCGGCCGGCCCGTCCGGCCGGAGCGGCCCGTGGAAGTGGGCAGCCGCACCGGGAACGCGGGCTGAACCGGGCGCCCCGGACCTCGCCGGTCAACGTCGGCCTCGCGCAGGAAAGTGGTCGCTCAACGGTGCGCACGCACCTGGAGGCGGTGACTCCCGGAGATGTCGCTGCTGTCGAGCGTCACCTCCCGGGGAGCCTCATCCGCGCTCCGGGCGCTGGGCGTCGAGGGCGGCCGCCTCCTCGGGGGTCGGCGCGGTGCCGCCGAGGTGGGCCGGCAGCCACCAGCGGTCGTCCTCGCCGGCGGGCTCGTCGGGGTAGTCGGCTTGCAGCCCGTCCAGGATCTCCGACATGCGCGTGCGGAGATCCTTGTTGAGCACTTCCGGATCGTCGTCCGCGCCGGGATGGAACGGCTCGCCGGCGTGGATGTCGATCGGCACGTGCCGCTTGGTGAGCGTGCGCGGTCGGCCCTTCGTCCACAGCCGCTGGGTCCCCCACAACGCCATCGGCACTACGGGCACACCGGCCTCTGCGGCCATCCGGACCGCACCGGATTTCGTCGGCTTGACGGTGAACGACCGGCTGATGGTCGCCTCCGGGAACACCCCGACGATCTCGCCCCCGCGCAGCCGCTGGACCGCCTCGTCGTAGGAGTCCTTGCCCGCGGCCCGGTCCACCTCGATGTGGTGCATGCCACGCATCAGGGGGCCGGCGATCCGGTTGTCGAAGATCGCCTTCTTGGCCATGAACCGCACCAGCCGGTCGGCCGGCTGCGCGCCGAGCCCGCAGAAGATGAAGTCCAGGTAGCTGACGTGGTTGCATGCGATCACCGCGCCGCCGGAGCGCGGGATGTGTTCGGTGCCGGTCACGCGCAGCCGGTTGTCCAGCACCCGGAACATGGTCTTGGCCGCCAGGACGACGGGCGGGTACACGATCTCTGCCACGGCGCCAGGCTACGCAACCGTAGGTTCCCCGCGCGGCCACCTGCGACGTCGACCACACCTATCCGCCACGTACCGAGCGGGAGCCGAGCCCACCCGGATCCACTGCGGCCGTCCGTGCGGTGATCGGCAGCATCGGCGAGCGACCAGCACGGCCGGCTCACCTTCCGGTCCGGTGGAGTGCGGCTGGGGTGCGGAGGAAGCGATCACGGTCGACACTCCGGCGGGGCCCGCACCACCGGCGGTGCGCGCTGCGCGGTGATGCAACGCCGTGACCGGGCGCGAGCGCGAACGGGCTTACGCGGACAGCTGCGCGATGATAGGCATGTGGAGGAGGCGATCAACCAGCATCCGGCGGTGTTGGAGTGCGCTGTGGCCGGTGTCCCCGACGAGCAGTGGGGAATGACCCCGGCGCGCGTGGCGGGGATCGAGCTGGTGAGCGGCCCCGACACGGCATCCGGACTGGAATGTGCCGATGATGTCGGCAGCACACAGGACTTCTGCAGTCCAAGCCACCCTGGGCATGTGGTGATCGGAGTAGCCGGGTGCGGTAGCCGCAGGCTGTTGTGCGGCGTTGTCGAGTGCAGAAGACCTCGAAGTGCTCAGCGCCGCGAAGCGAGCGTGCCAACACGGATCGGAACCGTTTTCGGTGGTAGCACGTGCTTTTCAGGATCGCGAAGAACGCCGCCGCGACCACGTGTCCCAGCCGGCGCCAAACCTGTCCGAAACTGCTCCGCGCCCGGATTCCCCTGCGGTAGCCGGAGCGTTCGCTTGACGTGTACGGATTGAAACCACGTCAAGATCTTCTTTCCTGGCCAATCGGGGGCTCGACCGTGACTCTCTCCTCCCGGTTACCGAGGTTCGTCATCCTGCCTCGATCTCGACGCCGAGTCGTGTTGAGCGCGGTCTTGCTTGCGCCGATACATGTCTCGATCGGCCGAGTCAAGCAATGCGTCGGCGGATGTGGACGAATCTTGTGCGATGGCGAGCCCGACGCTGGCCCGCCGACTGAGGCGGTGGCCGGCGAGGGCGACCTCGGTGTTCAGGGTGGACGATATTTTCCGACGAAACGACTCGGCGTCGGCGAAGTCGGTTACCCAGCCGAAGACGACGAATTCGTCACCGCCGAGGCGGGCGACTGTATCTCCGGCGCATACGGCATCCAGCATGTCGTCGGCCGCGCGGGTCAAAAGCTCGTCGCCGATAGCGTGCCCGTAGCGGTCATTGGTCGGTTTCAGGTTGTCCACATCGATCAGCAGGACTGCGAGCACGTGGTCTTTGCGGGGGAGATCCCGAATATCGTGTTCGAGTCGCTCCGTCAGGAGTACCCGGTTGGCGAGGCCCGTCAGCGGGTCGTGCAGGGCGAGGTGCGCGAGGCGCCGGTCCCCGAGGGACTCCTCGCCGATCGTTTCGAATTGACTCACGAGATAGGAGGGTCGATCATTCCCGTCCGGCACGACGCTGGTGCGAGTGAATACCCACACGGGGTGTCCGTTCTTGTGCCTGTATCGCTTCTCCAATCCTACTGCTTCTTCTCGGCCTTCGAGTACGTCGTTGAAGGCCGACATGGTTGCCGGCATGTCGGCGGTGTAGGTGATGTCAGCGAAGGTCATACTCAGGAGTTCGTCCCGATCGTATCCGGTGAGCTGGGACAACTTGCTGTTGACCTCGGTGAAGTTCCCGTCGAGATCGAGCAATGCCATGCCGATAGGTGCGTAGTTCATCGTCTGCTGCCAGCGCTTCTCGATCTCGCGGCGGGCAGTGATGTCGTGAACCTGCGAAACGAAGAATGCGGGATCTCCGTTGTCATTCCGGATCAGCGAGTTGATCACCAATGCCAGGATCACACTGCCATCCGAGCACACGTAGCGCTTTTCGATCTCGAAGCTGTTCTCGGGACCTTCGATCGCCCGGTCGATCATGCTCTGGGCCACAGCAGGGTCGTCCGGGTGGGTGAAGTCAGCCGGGACGCGCCCGATGAGCTCCTCGCGGTTCCGGCCGAGCAAACGACATCCGGCCGGATTGACGTGGACGTACCGGCCGTGCAGATCGAGCACCGCCAGCGGCCCTGCCGCCTGGTCCAGGATCGCAAGCCAGGGCAAGTCCGCCGCGGACAGCCTGGGCATCTCCATGCATAGATGCTACTTCGCCGTCGGAAGGGGCGATTGGTCATCTGAACGAGATGAGTGCTTTCCGGGACATGCGACTACGATTGGGCATGCTTGCGGTCTCGCGAACGTACTTCGGAAGACGCCGCACGCTCTCGATCGCGCAACCCGGTAGCACAGGCCACCATTACCTCAATCACCCCGGCCACACCACGAACGACAGCATGCCGCTGGTTGTCGTGCAGCTGGGGAAGACGCGACGAGCAGCCGGCGGCTGTTCTCGACGGTGACCGCTCATCTTTCTCGTGGATCGGGCGCTCCGAATACCTCGATGTAGCGCAGAGCGAGTTCGACGAGGCCGGACCGTTCGGTTAGTGGATGCCCGATCAACTCTTCGGCGCGGTTCAGGCGATAGCGCACGGTGTTCTTGTGGACGAACAGCTTCCGGGCTACCAGATTGGTGTCGCGATTCGCCAGGAAGGTGCGGACGGTCTCCCTGATTGGCGTGAGGTTCTTGTCGGGTGCGCACAACGGGCCGACCTCTCGCAACACCATCCGCTCGGCGAACTCCCTGTTGTTGGCCACGAGGAAGGGTAGTTCCACATCGCGATACGATACGAGCGTGTGGCATCTGACCGCGGACGTCGAGATTCGATGAGCCGCGACCGCTTCCGCATGGCTGTCGCGGAACCCGATCACGCCGCGGGAAGGACCTCCCACGGCCATGCGCATACCGCGCTGCCGCAGAGGGGCTTCCAGCTGGGTGAGGGCGTCGAGGTCGGGCGTGTCCGGGGTGGCTATCCAGCATCGTGCGTCGTGGGTTCCGACCACATGGGCTAGTGCCGGAGCCGCTGCGAGCGCGTCCGCGGCGAGTGCGCAGACATCGAGCAAGTCGCTATCGGTGGTGTGCCCGGAATCGTCGGCCCAGATCACGAGCGCGGTCTGCCAGTCCCGCAGGGCATGGCCGAGCTCTCGGGTGGCTTCGTCCACGTCCAGGGAGCTGCCGTGGAGCAATGCCTCGATCATGGCCGTGCGCCGTGCTCGTGTCCCCTGGTGAACTCGCCGCCGTTCTTCGTAGAAGGTCTCGATCAGCAGTTCAATCGAATCGTCGATCCACTGGCCTGCGCGGCTCCAGATGAAGATCAGGACCTCATCGCGGGACGGGCTGTCCCCGGTGTACTGCCGGACCACTTCACTGAAGTACTGGAACACGAGTTGGTTCGCTGCCCGGTAGATCTTGAGCAGGATACCGAGATCCATACCGCGTCGGGCGAGCGAGCGTGCCAGAGAGCCCGCCTGGGCGGGCAGATCGTGATGGTAATCGGCATCGGTGACGACCCCGAGGAATGCCCGCCATTGCGCGCGCGTGCCGGTGTCGAGATCTTGGAGTAGGAGGGGGTCATCGGCGATCTCCGGGGTCTGCGCGAGGATGCCGTCGTTGACATGCCGGACGAACTTCTCGACGACGTCGTCGCACAGGGAGGCCGCGACGAACTCGTGCAGCCACGGAGTCAGCGTGGTGGCTTGCGAGCCGGACATGCGCCCTCCCGTTGCCTCGTGTTCGGCCTGCATTTGTTCCTGTGCACAAACAGGCATGCGAAGTCTGGGTGTCAAGCCAAGCCCGGTCAAGGTCCGGGGTGCAACCGTTGGTCTGTCACACAGCGAGTTGAAGAGGCAGGCGAGCCGAGATGGCGACGGATACGGCGACGTTCGATTACATCGTGGTGGGCGCGGGTTCTGCGGGTGCGGTTGCGGCGAGTCGCCTCTCAGAAGACCCCAGCGCGTCGGTGTTGTTGATCGAGGCGGGTGGAACCCATCGCCACATGAACGTCCGGATCCCTGCGGCGTTTTCCTCGCAGTTCAAAACCAAGATTGATTGGGACCTGCACACCGAGCCCGAACCCAACCTGGACGGGAGGCGGATCTACCATCCGCGCGGAAAGATGCTCGGTGGTTCAAGTTCCATGAATGCCATGATCTACGTGCGCGGAAACCGCGCCGATTACGATGGATGGGCGAAAGCGGGGGCGACCGGCTGGTCATACGATGAACTCCTGCCGCTATTCAAGCGATCTGAAGTCAACTCGCGTGGCGCGGGCAAGTACCACGGCGGCGACGGGCCGCTGCACGTCGAAGACCTGCGCAGCCCGAACCCGCTCAGCCGAATGTTCGTCGATGCGATGGTGGCTACCGGAGCCGCGCGCAACGACGACTTCAACGGTGCAGAGCAGGAAGGCGCCGGTCTCTACCAGGTGACACATCACCGCGGGCACCGGTGGACAACGGCGGACGGTTACCTGATTCCGGCAAGCAAACGCCGCAACCTCACCGTGCTCAAGCACGCGCACGCCTTGCGCCTCCGAATGAGCCGGCAGTGCGTGAGCGGTATCGACGTCGAGGTGAACGGTCAACGGCAGGAGTACCGGTGTCGCCGCGAGGTGGTGGTGTCCGCAGGGGCTTTCAACACGCCGCAGCTGCTGATGCTCTCGGGTATCGGTCCCGCTGATCACCTGGCGGCCCATGATATCGACGTCGTGGTGGACAACCCCAACGTGGGTGCTCACTTGATGGACCATCCGATGTACTGCGTGAACTTCGCGACCACGGCGAAAGGAACCCTGGCCGGCGCCCAATCACCGGCGCAACTGCTGAACTTCGTTCTACGGCGACGGGGACTTCTGACCTCCAATGTCGGTGAAGGTGGTGCCTTCGTCCATACTCGGCAGGGCGACGAAGCGCCAGCGATGCAGTACCTCTTCGCGCCTGGCTACTTCTGGAAACACGGGTTCACCAACTACAACGAGCCATCCTTCGCTATCGGGTGTTCGCTGGTGGGGCCAAAAAGCCGCGGGACGGTGCGATTGCGCAGCTCCGACCCGAAGGAACGGGTAGCAGCGACGTTCAACTACTTCGATGCGCCCGAGGACATGGACTCCATGGTGGACGGGATCGAGCGGGCGCGCGTGGTCGCCACGACCGGAGAACTCGGGAAGGTGGTGGGAAAAGAGCTCCACCCCGGATCTGCATTGCAGACCCGCACCGAACTCGAACGCGCGATCCGCCACGATGTCGAGCACACCTACCACCCCGCGTGCACAGCTCGCATTGGCACGGAACGCGACGGGGTCGTCGATCACGAATTGCGGGTGCACGGGGTGTCGGGACTGCGCGTCGCCGACGCATCGGTGTTTCCGACGATCCCCCATGGCAACACGCACGCTCCCAGTGTTCTCGCAGGGGAGAAGGTCGCGGATCTGATCAGGGGGACGACGGGGCGTGTCTGAGCAGTGAACACGTCATCGAGGTCGCGGTCGGGAAAACCCCGCCAAAGGGCCGTTCGATCATCGCGAGTCGCTCAACTGCTGTCGCACTGAACCGAAACCACCGCGGCCTCCGACCGAGGAAACCGGTCTCGGAAGCATCGTCGGGCCACGGTCGCAGGGCAGTCGCGACGATGCCGATCCGGCCGTAGTCGCCAGGATCCTCGCGGTCGAGCATCGGACCGAACGGGAATAGTCATCCACGGACGAGTGATTCGTCGTCGTGCTAGGAAAAGAAGGTCGATCATGACCGGTGCTCCCCGAGAAGCCTCCGAACACATCCGCCGACAGAACCGAAACCTCACCACTGCATTGCCGTTCGACGACAGCATCGACGAGTCGGAACGCGGTTTGATCGCCGAGTGGGACGGGCGGATCATCCGCACCGAGGACGGCCGAGCTGTCTGGGACGTCGCTGCCGACGACTTCCTCAAAGAGGAAGCTCCGGACACCGTCAACCCCAGCCTGTGGCGGCACAGCCTGCAGGTCTCACGCCATGGCCTGTACAAGGTGACCGAGCACATCTACCAGGTTCGTGGTCTCGACATTTCCAACATCACGTTCCTGGAAGGGAATGCCGGAGTCGTCGTTGTTGACCCGCTGCTCTCGGTCGAGACGGCTTCGGCAGCGCTTCAGCTCTACCGCGAGCACCGGGGAAACCGTGCGGTCACCGCCGTGATCTACACCCACTCCCACATCGACCACTTCGGCGGAGTCAAAGGTGTCACGTCGCAGGAAGACGTCGACGCCGGTCGGGTCCCCGTGATAGCACCGAGCGGGTTCCTCGAGCACGCGGTGGGCGAGAACGTCCTCGCCGGCACCGCGATGGCTCGGCGAGCTGCCTACATGTTCGGATCGGCACTTGAGCGCGGACCGCGCGGCCATGTCGGCGCCGGGATCGGGCAGACCACCTCGTCGGGAACCGTCTCGTTGATCAAACCGACTGTGGAAATCGTCAAAACCGGGCAAGAGCGGATCGTTGACGGCATTCGGATCATCTTCCAGATGACGCCGGACTCGGAGGCGCCGTCCGAGTTCCACTTTTACTTGCCGAACAGCAAAGCGCTGTGCGTCGCCGAGAACTCCTCGCACACGATGCACAACGTGCTCACCCTCCGCGGGGCGCTGGTGCGGGATCCGCACGCCTGGGCGGACTACCTCACCGAGACCCTCGACATGTGGGGAGACGAAACCGAGGTCATCTTCGGTGGTCACCACTGGCCAACGTTCGGCAACGATGCGGTGGTGGCGCACCTGTCGTTGCAACGCGACATGTATGCCTACATTCACGACCAGACACTCCGCCTGCTCAACCAGGGACACACCGGCCCTGAGATCGCCGAGATCCTTCCGTTGCCGCCGGTTCTCGAGCAAACCTGGCACACGCGCGGCTACTACGGAACCGTGAACCACAACGTCAAGGCGGTATACCAACGCTATCTGGGCTGGTATGACGGCAACCCGGCGCATCTGTGGCCGCATCCGCCCGTCGCGAGGGGAATCCGGTACGTGCGGGACATGGGTGGTGCGGACAACGTCCTGGCAAAGGCCCGAACCGCCTACGAGGTGGGCGATTTTCGGTGGGCGGCGGAAATTCTCAACCACGTGGTGTTCGCCGAACCGAGCTGCCATGAGGCGAAGACCTTGCTCGCCGACACCTATGAACAACTCGGATACGGTGCTGAGAGCGGACCATGGCGGTCTGCGTACCTCTCCGGTGCACACGAGCTGCGTCATGGAATCTTCGGTACCCCGGTCCGGTCCACGAGTGCGGACGTGGTTCGCGAGCTGACCCCCGAACAGATCTTCGTCGCGATCGCGATTCGCGTTGACGGGCCGAACTGCTGGGACGAGGTCCTGACCGTGGATGTCGTGTTCGAGGATCCTGCCTGTGTTCACCGGTTGAGGTTGGCCAATGGAGTGCTGACCCGTTCCAATCCGCACCCCAGGATGGCTGCCGAGGCGACCGTGACCGTGCCGAGCCCGTCTGTTCTGGCCCAGGTGGTGTTCTCCGGACCGCCGACCGAGCAGTCCTTGACCGAGTCCGGGGTCCGCGTCGACGGGGACGTGAGTGTGCTGTTGCGGCTGCTCAGCGTGCTGGACACGACCGATCCGGATTTTGCGATCGTGACGTCGGAGTGATCAAAGTCGGCTCTGTGTCTTCTTCGAGGCGGAAAACGACCCCGGTCGGGTTTCGGGCGTGGGTGGTCACCATCCTGCTCGTGGGTTTCATGATGATCAACTTTGCGGACAAGGCGGTGCTCGGTCTCGCTGCCGGGCCCATGATGCGGGAGTTGGGGATGACGGCGTCGCAATACGGCGCGGCATCCAGCGCCTTCTACGCGATGTTCGGAGTCTCGGCGGTCGTGGTCGGTTTCATCGCGAACAGCTATTCCAACAGGCGCATCATCCTGATCATGGTGCTCGTCTGGGGGCTTGCTCAGGTCCCGATCATCTTCTTCGCTTCGGTCGTGAGCGTGTTCATGAGCCGAGTGGTGCTGGGAGCTGCCGAGGGGCCCGCCAACCCGATCGCGGTCAATTCCGCTCAGAAGTGGTTTCCCGACGATCAGCGGAACCTGCCAACGTCGTTGGTCAATCTCGGCGCTGCGCTCGGTGTCGTGACCTTGGCACCGATATTGTCACTGCTGATCGAGGCGCACGGTTGGCGTTCGGCGTTCGTGGCAGTGGCGCTGCTGGGTTTGGTTTGGGCGGTGTTGTGGTCCGCCTTCGGACGCGACGCACCCGGCGTGCGGCCGGGTCAAGTGCCCGGTTCTGAAGGGTCGGTGGCATTGGACTCGCACATCACTCGTGCGGCTCCGCCGACCGGGGACAGGTGGATCAGCGGGATTGATCGCGTCCCCTACCGGAACATCTTTTTCAGCGGTACCGGGCTGAGCGTGCTCATCGCCGGCTTCGCCGTGTACTGGTCGATCGCCCTGCTCGTGTCATGGATCCCGCTATACCTCAGCGGGCCGATGGCACTCGACCCCGCGGCGGCCGGCGCGCTCGTGGTGTTGCCGTGGGTGTGCGGGGCCGTCGCGATCCCCGCCCAGGGTGCCGTGTCCGACCGGTTGCTGCAGCGCGGTGTGTCCTCCCGGGGTGCCCGGGCTGGAGTGTCGTCCGGCTGCATCCTGACTGCGGCCGTGGCTATCGCGGGGCTGACCTTGGTATCGGCAACCGGTGTCAAACTGGCGTTGCTTGCCATAGGGTTCTCCGTCGCCACGGTCCAAATCAGCGTGGGCATGACATTGATCGCCGAGATCACCCCGTTGCGACAGCGGCCTGCGGTGTTGGCCACCACGACCGCGGTGACCGGGGTTTCCGGTGTCGTTGCCCCGGCGCTGGCCGGTCGGTTCGTGGACGCATACGGGGCCGGGAACGCCACCGGCTACCACGTGGTGTTCCTCCTGACAGCGGTGTTGTTCCTCGCTGGCGCGGTATGTCTGGCGGTGTTCGCCCGCCCGGTACGCGACGCCGCCCGCTTGGCCCGGTTGGGCCGAGCGGAGCACGCCGCGGAACCGGTCGACTGACCAGGCATGCCCAGCAGGGTTGACATGGCCTGCGGGTCAGGGTGTGACGATGTGGAAGTCCGGGTCGGGTTCGGTGAGGTAGCTGAAGAGCTCGGTGAGCTGTCCGGAATCACCGGTGATCTCGACGCGACTGCGCTCGGCCAGCTCCTCTGGAGTGGTTGTGCCGAACAGGACGCTGCGCAGGTCTGCTTCGTCGAGGGTGATGTCGATATCGGGTTTGGCCACGGCCGGCCCGGTGCCGACGATGTGTGTGAGCACCCCGTTGTGCAGCCGCTGTGTGTGCGCTTCGCCGTCGCGCAGGTTCCAGCGCACGGCAATGTCGGCCTCCCAGCTGTTCGGGCCGTCCACGCGGACCGCGAGCGCGTCGAAGAGCTGGTCCAAGGTCAAGGCATCCAGGACATCCTGGGACGTTGTGGAGGTCGGTGTGCCGACTGAGCCGTTGCGCAGTTCGTAGGAACCCATCAAGTAGAAGTTGCGCCAGGTCCCGTTCTCGCACCCGTAGCCGAGCTGTTCCAGGGTATCGGCTTGCAACGTACGTGCCTGCTCGTGATCAGGTTGCGCGAACAGCACGTGGTTGACGACCTGCACAACCCACCGGAAATCCCCTTGGGAAAAGGACTCACGGGCGCGCCGGACGACTTCGTCCGCCCCACCCATGAATGCTACGTACCGGTGAGCAGCTTCGACCGGCGGGTGTTCCCAGAGGTGGGCGGGATTGCCGTCGAACCAGCCCATGTACTTCTGATACACCGCCTTGGCGTTGTGACTGGCGGAACCGTAGTAGCCGTGCGTGTGCCATGCCTGTTGCAAGGCCGGCGGCATCTCGATCTGCTCAGCGATCTCCAGCGGTGTCATCCCCAGGTTGAGCATTCGCAACGTCTGATCGTGCAGGTAGGCGTACACGTCGCGCTGTTCGCTGAGGAAGGTCACCAGCCGTTCGCGCCCCCAGACCGGCCAGTGGTGGGACGCGAAGGCGACATCGGTGGTATCGCTGAAGAGATCGATCGCCTCGGTGAGGTAGCGCGCCCAGCCGTGCGGGTCGCGGACCTGCGCGCCCCGCAGGGTGAGCAGGTTGTGGAGGTTGTGCGTGGCGTTTTCGGCCATGCACAGCGCTGAGCGGCCTGGGAAGTGAATGTTGACCTCGGTGGGTGCTTCCGTACCGAGGGTCAACTGGAACACCATCCGGATTCCGTCGACGGTTTCGACCTGACCGGTGCGCGCGATATCGACGGTCGGTGGGATGAGGCCGACTCCTCCTGTCGACGTCGTTTGTCCCAGACCGGCCCCGATCTGGCCACGCGGTCCTTTCCCCAGCGCTGCTCCGTACATGTAGGCGGCGCGGCGGGCCATGGCCGTACCGGCGTAAATGTTCTCACTGACGGCGTGCTCCAGGAATCCCTGCGGGGCGAGCACGGGCACGCCGGCTTCGAGATCGTCGTCGGTGAGCACGCCGCGCACCCCTCCGAAGTGGTCGGCGTGACTGTGTGTGTAGAGGACGCCGGTGATGGGACGGTCCCCGCGGTGGCTGCGGTAGAGCTGCACCGCTGCGGCAGCGGGTTCGGCCGACAGCAGCGGATCGATGATCAAGATTCCCCGGTCGCCCTCGATGATCGTCATGTTGGACAGGTCGAAGCCGCGGACTTGATAGATCCCCTCGACAACCTCGAACAGCCCGTGTTCGGAGCACAGCCTGCTCTGTCGCCACAGGCTAGGGTTGGCCGTATCGGGGCAGTCGTGGGACAGGAAGCCATAGGCCTGCAAGTCCCAGACGACCGCTCCGTCCTCGTCGCGGATCAACGTCTGCTGAGCCGTGCCCATGAACCCGCGGCGCGCGTCGTCGAGATCGCGAGTGTCGTCGAAGGGGAATCGGTCGCGCACTGCCGCGTTGCCCGCCGCGATTCCGGGTTCGGCGGGGCGGGGTCCGGAACTCTGAGACATCGCGCTCTCCCTCGCGGCACGGCTGGCCGGGCCACTGCTTCGCGCAGTGCGTTCGGTCTCATCCTCGCCGCCTGCGCAGATGCGCACCACCTGAGCTGCGGGAGATCGCCGAGGGAAACGAACGATGCGACGTCGCTTGGTAGTAGCAACGCCTCGGGACCGGCGACCGGTATTGAATTCCCCTAACCTGGGCGCGTTCGCCAGGGTCCGCATTGGGCCTGGGCGCTCGGAAGGGGAGGACGCCCATGGGAGCACGCCGCGACCGCCCGCGGATCAGCTTCGAGCCCACGGGGCCGGCATCCGGAGCGCGCAAGGCGGTCGCCTTCCTCCTCGGCTCGCTGCTGTGGGTGGCGGCTTTCTGGCTGGGTATTGTGCTGTTGGGACATACCCACATCCTGCGCACCCTGTTGGTCGTCACCGTGTTGTCCTGGTTCTTCTTCGGGATCGCCCTGGTGTGCGGCATCGTGATGCGTCGCGGGCAGGAGCGCCATGTACCTCGTTGACCTGCTATTGGTGTTCCTCGCGTTCTACCCCGTCGTGACCGGTGCGGCATGGATGGTTGGGGGAACCCTGTTCCGTGTGCTCGAAGAGCGGACGCGCATCGTCGCACCGCCGGGCGGCTGGCCCGGGGTGACCATCCTGGTCCCGGCCTACAACGAAGAGGCGGTGGTCTCCCGCTGTATCGCAGCGCTGCGCGAGCTCGACTACCCGGGGCTCGAGGTACTGATCCTCAACGACGGATCCCGGGATCAGACCGTGGCGCGGGCCCGAGCAGCTGCGGACGGTGATCCGCGGATTCGCGTGCTCGACGACGGGGTCAACCTCGGCAAAGCCGATCGGCTCAACGACGGCATGCGCCGTGCCCGCCACGATCTGGTGCTGGTCACGGACTCGGACACGCACCTGCATCCACGTGCCGTGCACTACTTGGTGGCCCGGATGCTGCGCTCGCCGCGATACGCGGCTGTCGCCGGCAGTCCGCATGTGACCAATCGAGGTGGACTGATCACCACGATGCAGATCTTGGAGACAGCATCGCTGATCGGGCTGATGCGTCGTACCCACGCGTTGGCCGGGCGAGTCGGCACTGTGGCTGGGGTGCTCGGACTTTTCCGTCGGGACGCGGTTCTGGCCGTCGGTGGGTATGACTCGCGGATGGCGACCGAGGACATCGAGCTCACCTGGCGGCTGCTGGAAGCCGGTTACCTCACCGCCTTCGCGCCCAATGCCCTGGTCGGCATGCAGGTACCGCAGACCGTGCGCGGGATCTGGGCGCAACGCACTCGGTGGGCACGCGGGCAAGGTGAAGTTCTCCGCACCCATGCTCGAACGGTGGTGTCGCCCGGCCGGGCAACCATGTGGCCGGTCGCTTTGGAAGCGTTTCTGTCCTACCTCTGGGTTCTCACTATGCTGATCGCGACGACCTACGGGGTCATCCGCTGGATCTTGTTTCCCGGCGATACGAAGTTCCGGTGGATGTTGGCCTGGGGGATGGGCATCGCGGTGATCGCGATCATCCAGAACATCGTTGCTGCGGCCATCGACCTGCGACTGGATCCGAAGCTTCCGTACGCTTGCCTGCTGCTTCCGCTGTACCCCTTGGCGTATTGGACCATCAACGCGGTGGCAGCGATCCGCTCGCAAACTCCGGGACTCGTGCGTGGGCCGCGTTCCAAGCGGGTGGTCTGGGACCTGCCGCGTAGCTCGTGACCTCCTCGTCGGGATGGCCGAGGCAGTAGCGGTTCCCCGTGTTGATGCCACGACTGGGTGATGTGCAGGCGGGAGATTCGCTGTTCACGAGGGGACGAGTGGTTCTCGTTGGAAATGCGAATGCCGTGCGAAGCCTTACCGTACTTCGTGTCCGGTGCAGGCCCCATCGAGATCGGAGATGTGTGATGGCCACGTTGACGGCTTGGAAGTTCGACAGCGCAACCGGTGCCGAGGAGGCATCCAGCACCGTGCAGGAGCTGGCGAAGGAAGAGCTCATCAAGATCTATGATGCAGCTACCGTGTCCTGGCCGGAATCATCCTCCAAACCGAAAACCCGTCAGCTGCACCATCTTGCCGCTGGCGGTGCGCTGGGTGGGAGTTTCTGGGGTCTGCTGTTCGGTTTGATCTTCTTCGTTCCGCTGCTGGGCGCGGCGATCGGCGCAGCGACCGGCGCACTCGCCGGATCGCTCACCGATGTGGGGATCGACGACGACTTCATCCGCAAGACCCAGGACAAAGTTGTTCCGGGAACCTCGGCGCTGTTCTTGCTGACCTCGGACGCTGTGCTGGACAAGGTGCGTGAACGTGTCGACGGCACCCATTTCGAGCTGATCCACACCAACCTCTCGAATGATCAGGAGGCGGCGCTGCGCAAGGCGTTCGAGGGCAGCGAGGCCGCATGAGGTGAAGTCGAGCGACCGTCGTACCAGGCTCACAGCTGTGCGGCAGGCATCGCGCGGCGCAGAGAACCCGGGGCGGATGCGGGCCCGCTCTTCGATGCTGTTGCAGGGCGGTGGCGCAACGGGACCCCCGGGCGACGTGCCGTGCCATGCTTGTCGTTCGGGGAGCGGTCAGAAGTCGTAGGCGGCTTCGGTGGGCTGTTGTCCGCGCGTCCGGAAGCTCCGCAGATGCAGGCGGCGGGTGAGCCGGATGAGCGGGCGGATCAACATCTCGATGCTGCCCAGGACGAACAGCCATGTTCCAGCGTAGGTCAGGGCCTCGGAGAAGAAGAAAAAGCTGCCGATGACGAACCAGGTGCCGATCAGCAGATCGTTGGCGATGCTGATGACCTCGTAGCGTTGCCGGATCAGCAGTTCGTGGTGCCCGATGTGCAGCACGGCCGTGTTGCTATCGGAGTCCGCCCCGCCACCCGAGTGGGAGCCGGATTTCCTGCTTTTCGCACCCATCGGAGCAGACTCCTCTCGTTGCGGGGTGGGCGGGACGGTCGCCTGTGGTCTCGGCGGTGGGAAAGTGGGTGGTCGCCGAGCGCGTTTCGGTCACGGTGTACCTCCGAGCCCGTACCGGCAAACCGGGGCAGGGCCCGGGTCATCGGGGAAGTCGGGTGTCGTCGCAGCCGGGCAACGGCTCGGGTGCGTGTCCAGCGGCCGTTCGTGGTGCGGATCGCTGGCGCGGGGATGGTGAGCGCGCATGCTGGGCCGCGTGCCCGTCATAGTGGCGAGCGGCCCGCAGCACGGCGCCGACCGGCTCAGTCGTCGCTGGCCGGGGCGGTGGCGTATTCCTCGTCGGTGACGTGCCGGCCCCAGGTGACGGGATTGCCGGATTCATCGTTCTGCTGCATGGCGATGTGGATCATGAACCGGTCCGGAGCCGCGCCGTGCCAATGGTTCTCGTCGGGTTCGAAGAACACGCGGTCGCCGGGGTAGAGGGTCTGGACCGGGCCGCCTGCGCGTTGGCACCGGCCTACGCCTTCGGTGACGAAGATCGTCTGCCCGTGCGGGTGGGTGTGCCAGGCGGTTCGGGCTCCCGGGGTGAAGTGCACCGCGGCGGCGCCGAACGTGGAGCTGCCCGCGGGGACCGCGGCGGTGTCGAGGTAGACGTCGCCGGTGAACCAGTCGGCAGGCCCCTTCTGGGTGGCCGTGCTGGTGCTTCGGGTGATCTGCATGCAGCGCTCGCTTTCATTCGACGAGGGCACTGTGGTCCGGGCGGTGTGGACGGCGATCCTGCATCAGGCGCGGCCGCTACGCTCCCCCGAACACGTTGTACACGGGAAAGCGGTTGTGCTCGCCGTAGTCCTTCTGCTCCAGGGCGCGCAGCGCGGCCATATCCGCTTCCGAGATCGCGAAGTCGAGCTGGGCGTTGCTGCGCATGTGCTCGGGGTTGGCCGTTTTGGGCAGCGGCTGGGTGCCCAGCTGCAGCGCGTACCGGATGCACAGTTGCGGAACGGTCGCGCCATAGCGGGCGGCCATCGCCGCGACGTCCGGGTTTTTCAGGATCTCGCCGTGGGCGATCGGCGAATATGCCTGCACCAGAACGTTCTTGCCCGCGCAGTAGGCCAGCAGCTCGGCCGGGGTGTTGCCCACGTGCACCAGCAGTTGGTTCACGTGTGGCGGGACCGTGCACGTGGCGAGGATGTTGTCCAGGTCCTTCCGCTCGAAGTTGGACACGCCGATGGAGCGGAGTTTTCCCGTCTCGTAGGCGTTCTCCAGGGCACGCCACGCTTCGCGGTTGCCGTCGGCGTAGTCGCCGCCGCGGAAGTCGTTCCACGGCTGCGGGCTGTGGATCAGCATCAGATCAACGGAATCGAGTCCCATAGTCTCCAGCGAGGTGTCGATCGCGGCGGCCGCGGAGTCGTAGTCCTTGATCTCAGCCGCCAGTTTCGTGGAGACGAACAGCTCGTCGCGCACGAGACCACAGGTGCGGATGCCCTCGCCGATGCCGCGTTCGTTGCCGTAGGCCTGTGCGGTGTCGATGTTGCGGTATCCGGTGTCGACGGCATCGTGCACGGCCTGGGCGGCCTTGTCGTCGTCGATGAACCAGGTCCCCAGGCCGAGCCGGGGAATGGTCACGCCGTTGCCCAGTGTGTAGGTCTGCGCAGTCATCCTCGTCTCCCTCGCGCATCGGGTCGCCTCGGCGCTGCCCCGAGTTGGAGATCGTCCGGTGCAGGCTCGGCCACCCGACATCATCGCTCTGGCCCCAGCGGTGAGCAGTTCGGAGACGCCTGCGGGCGTCCGCGCTCCGTCCGCGGATATTCAACGGTCCGCACCAGGCCGGCGCTGCGCGGCTGGACACCGGCGCATGGGGTGGGCTTGACAGGTGGCGGCCAGCGCCGCCAGATGGGCTCTACCATTGAGCCAATCTCGGGGTGCGCGCCGGTGGCGCGGGATTCAGTTCCGCGGGGGGTGCGGATCGCCCGACTCGGCGCCGGTCAGCCACAGCTGGTGCAGGCGGCGCAGGTGGGACTCCATCTCGGCGACCGCGCCGTCCGGGTCCCGCGCGTGCAACCGGTCCATCAACCGGAAGCGCGCCTCGATCAGCCCGAGGTCGCGCAGCGGTCCGACGGCGGCCACGACCTGGCGGATGAGATCCAGGATCGACTGCATGAGGATGCTCAAGATCGGGTTGTCCGTGGCGCGCGCGAGCAACTCGTGGAAGGCCATCAGCGCGTCCGGACACTCCTCCCACAGCCCGTCCTCGGACAGCCGGACCGACTCGTCGACGTTGGCCTGCAGCGCTTCGAGATCTTCGTCGCTCATCCGCTCGCAGGCGACCCGCACCACGAGCGCCTCGATCCACAGCCGGGCCTCGGTGAGGTCGGAGAGCGAGAACTCGGTGAGCGTCATGGCGTCCGAGAGCCGCTGGGCGATGGAGGCGGCATCCGGGCGCGCGATGAAAGCGCCGCCCGTGGCCCCCTTCTTGATCGTGACCAGACCGGAAATCTCGAGCATCCGCACCGCCTCGCGCACGGTGTTGCGGCTGACGTCGAACTGCTCGGCCAGGGCCCGCTCGGACGGCAGTCGATCACCGGTGCTGAGCTCTCCGCTGTGGATCATGGCCCGGATCTGGGCGATGATCTCGTCGAACGCACGGCGCGGCCGAGCAGGCTGGAACCGCACCTCGCTGGTCATTCGGGTCCCCTTTCCCCCGGTGCCGGGCGGGACCCGACCCCACTTCACGCGCCCACCCACCTTACAAGTCGGACACCGGGCGGCCGGCATCCGACGCCGCATGAGGCGCTCGGTGCGCGGCGCGGGCCGCGATGCGGACTGACTCCGCTGCCCACTGGGCGCCGCGCCGCGAGCATCACCTTCTCATTCAATAAAAACCCCGGTTCCGCCTGCTCGGCCCGGACGCCACCGTGCGATGACCGCTACCGGCCCGAGCCGGAGCCGTCCACCACCGCACCTGCCGAGCACGAGGGGCTGCCATGAATCCCGACCGCTTCCGCACCGGACCGACGGGGTAGTGCGATGATCCGACACGTCGTCCTGTTCCGGTGGAAACCGGACTTCGACCCCACCGAGTGGTTCGCCGCGGTCCGGGGGCTGCAGCACAAGATCCCCGAGGTCAAGGAACTCTCCCTGGGGGCGGACGTGCTGCACGCGGATCGATCCTGGGACGCGGCGATCGTCGCCGACTTCGATCGGATCGAGGACGTCGCCGTCTACACCGCGCACCCCGAGCACCAACCCGCTGTCGAGCTGTCCCGAGCGGGGGCCGAGCAGATCATCTCGGTGGACTTCGAGCTGCCCGAGGATGCCCGGTGATCGGCAGCTGGCCGGAAAGATCGCCCTGGTCACCGCTACGAGCGTGCGCACGGCCGAACCGGTGGGGCCTCGCGCAGGTGATCGCCGCGGGGCCCGCGAAGCGCGCTGCCACCAGCCCGGCTCGGCACCAAGCCCGATGCCGCGACGCACGGCGAGCGCGGGAGCCGGGCCAGTTCGGTCCGCACCGCTGCTGCAAGAACAGCAGGACGACCCGTTCGGCAGCCGCCCCACCCCCGGGCGCCCGAGGCGGTCCGCCCACGTCGCGTGCCACTTCGCCTGCGAGCGGGCCAGGTGCACGACGGTCCGAACACGTCGACGGCAGCGGCTCGACGACTGAACCGAGACAAGGAGAACCATGAAGACCATCAACACCGACGTCCTCGTCATCGGCTCCGGTGCCGGCGGCATAGCGACCGCGCTCAAGGCGGCGCTGGACGGCCACAGCGTGCTCGTCATCGACAAGGACCGCCACTTGGGCGGTACGAGCGCGATCTCCGGCGGTTGGGCCTGGGTTCCGGGCAACAAGCAGGGCGTGCAGCAGGGCGACACCCGCGAGGAGATCGAAACCTACATCAAGGCGCTCGCCGGTGACACCTACGACGCCGCCGCGGTCGCCGGATTCCTCGACACCGTCCCGGAGGCGATGCAGTTCTTCGAAGACGACGCCGAGATCGAGTTCTCCTACCCGGAGAAGGCCCCGGACTACCAGATGGACGTCCCGGGCGCGAAGGTCTCCGGTCGGGCGGTCACCGTTCCCGCCACCGACGGCCGGATCCTCGGCCACAACCGACTGCGGGTGCAGCCCTATCTGATGTCCTACACGGTCTTCGGCTACATGCCCGAGATCGGACCGGACATCGCGACGTTCCTCAAGGCCAACCAGAACCTCAAGGCGTTCCGCTACGCGGCGCGCAAGCTGTCCAAGACCTGGATCGAGACGATCCTGCACAAGCGGGCCTACACGCGCACCAACGGCAACGCTCTGATGACCCGGCTGATCACCGCCGCGGATGCGGCCGGAATCCGGATGTGGACCTCGACCCGCGCGGACGAACTGATCCGGGACGCCTCAGGCGTGGTCACCGGCGCCCGCATTTCCGGTGAGCACGCCGGTGTGGTCCACGCGCGCTACGGCGTGGTGATCGCAGCGGGCGGGTTCTCCGGCGACACCGAGCTGCGCAAGAAGCACTTCCCGCACGACCCGCACGGCACCAACCACACCACACCGACCATCGGGCATCACGGCGACTCGGTCGCCTTGGCCGAGCCGTTCGGCGGACACATCGACGCCCGCCCGCACCAGCCCGCCTCGTGGGGGCCGGTCACGGTGTTCCGCGGGCTGCGTGGGCAGAAGCGCTGGTTCCCGCACCTGCGCGCGTTCGGGCTGCCGGGTTTGATCGCCGTCGACCGGGACGGTGTCCGCTTCGCCAACGAGTCGCTGTCCTACCACGACTACGGCGTGGAGATGATCAAGAACGATGAGGGGCGCGAGGGCACCTTCGGCTGGATCATCGCCGACCAGAAGGCCATGCGGCGCTACGGGATCGGCTACGCCAAGCCGTGGCCCTTCCCGCAGACGTATTTCCTGCGCAGCGGATTCCTGCACAAGGCGCGCACCGTTGCCGAGCTCGCCGCGAAGATCGGTGTCCCGGGCGGACGGCTGCAGGCCACCCTCGACGAGTTCAACGCCGGCGCCGCCCGCGGCGAAGACCCGAAGTTCGGCCGCGGATCCAACTGGTTCCACCACTTCAAGGGGGACATGGAGCACAAGCCGAACCCGAACCTCGAAACCCTCGACAAGGGCCCCTTCTACGCCGTCAAGATCGAGATGGGCGATCTCGGCACCTACGCGGGTCTCGCGGTCAACGACCGCAGCGAGGTCCTCGACGCCGACGACCGACCCGTTCCGGGTCTCTACGCCGTGGGCACGGCCGCGGTGAGCGTCTTCGGTGGTGGCTACCCCGGCTACGGCGCGAACATCGGCCCCGCCATGGTCTTCGGCTACCGCACCGGCCGCGATATCGCGGCCATCGCCGCCGAGCGGGAGACCGGCGCATCCACCTGCGGCGCGCAGTCGACCCTCGCGTAGGAGGCCACGGCCGGTCCGGTCCGGGCGCAGGGGTGTCCGGGCAGGGCCGGCGTCGCGGAGTCGCGAACAACCCCCAGCCCGGTCCGGAACCAGCTGCTACCCGCGCAGTCTCGGGAACAGCGCCTCGGAGTTGCCACGGTCGATGGCCGAGCGCAGATCGTCATCGAGCGGGTACTTCTCATACGTGCGGTCGAGGAAGGTGACCGCGGCGGCGGGCGCGGAAGGGTAGTCGCTGCCGTAGGTGATGTGGGCGGGATCGGCGCCCCCCGAGCAGGCTGGGAAGTGCGGCGGGGGAAGAGGACAGGGCGATGTCGTCGTAGAACTGCCGCAGCACGGCGAGTTCCTCGTGCACCTGCCGTTCCTGATTGAGCTGGGCCCATGCCTGCTGTGCCTTGTTCTTCGTGTTGAGGATGGTCAGCAGGATTCGATAGGAGATGTAGGGGACGAATCCGCCCGCATGGGCCACGATGAACTTGATGCTCGGGTACTTCTCCATCGATCCGGACAGGATCAGGCTGATCGCGGTCCGGGGCGTGTCGAGCAGGAAGTCCGCGGTGAAGGTCGGGATGTCCGGGACTCCGGCCGCGGGCAGCCCGCCGGGGTGGATGAACACAACGGCTTCGCGGTGGTGCAGGAATTCCAGCAGCGGGGCGAACTCGGGATCACCGAGGTAGCGGCCACCGCTGTTGGCCAGCACAACGACGCCGTCCGCACCGAGGATATCGAGGGCGTGCTCGGCTTCGGTGAGCGCACCGTCCACATCGGGCAGCGTGAACGTTGATCGCCATCTTGCGACGAAGGAAGTCATGGCCTCGCACCATTCGTAGAGGTGGGCTGCTCGTCCAGCACCGGAGGATGCTTCCGACCGGGCGGAAGTGGTGCAAGAGCGCCGGGGTGTGCTCGACGACCCACTGCACAGGTCGGTTGCCGTCCCGGTCAGTTCGACGGATGTTCAACGCAACATTCCGCGCTGCCGAGCCAGCTTTCGGTGTTCTTGGCGCTCATCACCGAATCGACGACCATCACCTCTGGCCGGCGCGGTCGCCTCCGAGGACCGGGCATCGGTGGAACGGCGTCGAGGAGCGCCCGCGCGGTAGCGCCGCACGATGAGGTCGAGAACGCGCGAATGCGCACCGATGGGTTCAGCCACGGCACGTGCCGGGAGTTCGGTGAGCCGGCGGTGGAACAGCCCGGGCGCCAGCAGGTTGGGCGCGATGAAAGCCACGTTCCCGTTCGCGCACACATCCTCGGTCAGCGGTTGCGCGGTCGTGACGAAACTCGGGAGCACCCGCTGCCCGCACAACCGGCCAAGTTGACGCGCCGCGGTGCGCACGTCGCCGAGCGCGCGTTCGTCGGAGGAACCGGCGGCGGACACCAGCACGTTCTGGCCCGGCCGCCAACCGGATTCGGTGAGCCGGTCGAGCATCGCCCTGGCCAGTTCCGGGTCCGGCCCGAGCGGTGGCGACACCACGACGTCTCGGGTGCGCCCGGCCGCGGCGATCTGCGCGGGCAGGTCGGTGCGCACGTGATAGCCGGACGCGAGGAACGCCGGTAGCGCCACGACGGGACCGTCCAACGCACGCAGCGCGTCAGCCACGGTGGGGCCGATGACGTCGACGTAGGCGACGTGCACCGAGATGTTCGCGCGTTCGGCGACCGCCGCGGCGATGCTCTCGACGACGACAGGCCCTGCGGGGTCGCGAGTGCCGTGCGCGACGAGCAGCAGCGGGGGATCCGGCGTGGTGGTCACGGCAGTGCGCATCGCGGTGCGTCCTTCATCGGTCCGAGCGGGAGCCGGTAGCCGCGTTTGATCACCGTTTGCACGAGGTCCGGAGCACCGAGCGCGGCACGCAACCGCGCCACGGCCTGCTCGACCGCGTGCTCGTCCGCGCCGCGGCCGTTCGAGGCCGCATCGGGGCTGTTGAGCGCGGTCGCCAACTCCGCGCGAGGGATGACCCTGCCCGGCCGGTCCAGCAGGACCCGCAGTAACGCTTTCCCGTTCGGTGACAGCGGTTTGATGTCGCCGTCCACCACGGCCGCGTGCCCGCGCAGTTGCAAGGCGTGCCCGGCGACCGGCAACGTCGGGTGGCGGTCGGGGAGCTGTTGGCACAGCGCCCGGACCATGGCGCCGAGCCGGAAACGGTCGGGTACGACCGCGGGTACGTCGTGCTCGGCCAGCGGCGCGCTGGTGACGGGCCCGACGCAGGCGGCGAGCACCGGCCCGCGCAGCGCGTCCAGCAGCGATTCGCGAATGCCCTGCTCGGCGGCGCGGGCCAGCAGTCCCGCCGCGGCGGGGGCGCTGGTGAACGTCACGGCGTCGACCTCGTGCGCGCACACCGCGTCGACGAGGTTGTCCAGTGGTGTGCTGTCCAGCGGTGTGCTCCACCGGTACACCGGGATCTCGATGACCTCAGCGCCCGCGCAGCGCAACGCCTCCACGAAATCCGGCAACGGCCGTCCGTGCAGTTGCACCGCCACCCGCACGCCGTCCAAGGGGCCGGTGAGCAGGTGGTCCAGCAGTTCCGCGGCCGACTCCGAGTCCGGCGACCACGCGTCCGCCAGCCCGGCCTCGCTCACCGCCCCGCGCGCCTTCGGCCCCCGCGCGAGCAGCCGCGCGTGCCCGAGCGCGCTGAGCAGTTCTCCGCCACGACCCCACCCGTCGGCGGCGGCCACCCAGCCGCGGAACCCGATCCCGGTCGTGGCGATCACCACCGAGGGCGGGTCGGTGATGCACCGTTCGGTAGCAGCGTGCAGCTGCGCGTCGTCGGAGACCGGGACGATGCGCAACGCCGGGCCGTGTTGCACGCGAGCACCGTGGCGCTGTAGCAGCGACCCGAGTTCGTCGGCGCGGCGCGCAGCGGTGATACCGACGGTGAACCCGCCCAGTGAGGCCGGTGCATCGTGGTGCGTGCTGGTGGCGTCCGCGTCCGTCAGCACGGGTGCGCGATCTCCACCATGTCGGCGTGCAGCCGTACCGGGTAGGTGGGCAGCCTCGCCGCCGGATCGTCCAGGCATTCGCCGGTGCGCAGCGAGAAGACCTGCTTGAGCATCGGGGAGGCGACGGTCGGTTCTCCGCCGCGGTCACCGACGATGCCGCGGCTGATCACCCCGGCACCGCAGAACGGGTCGATGTTGCCGACCGCGAACAGCTCGTCCTCGGACGTGCGGAACACCGCGACCGGATCGTCGTCCACCAGCGCCGGCACGCCGCACGCGGGCGGCACCGCGGTCAGCGGGCAGACCGGTTGCCAGGTCGTCATGCGGGGACCTCCTCGGACTCGCCGCGCACGGACGGCATGGGCAGGGTCACCGGCTGGGGCCGGATCTGACCGCGTTCCTCGGTGAAGCTGATCGTCGGGTCCGGCGCGTCGGGAGCGTTGACGAAGGAGACGAAGCGGGACAGCTTCGCCGGGTCGTGCAGCACCCCGGCCCACTCGTCGGTGTAGCCGGCGACGTGCTCGGCCATCGCGGCCTCCAGGTCCTCGGTGATGCCGAGGGAGTCGTCGATCACGACCGCGCGCAGATGCTCGATGCCGCCGTCCATCGCTTCGATCCACGCCGCGGTGCGTTGCAACCTGTCGGCGGTGCGCACGTAGAACATCAAGAACCGGTCGATGAGTCGCACCAGCAGCTCGTCGTCGAGATCGGCGGCGAGCGGTTCGGCGTGCCGCGGGGAGAACCCGCCGTTGCCGCCGACGTAGAGGTTCCAGCCCTTCTCGGTGGCGATGACGCCGAAGTCCTTCGAGCGGGCCTCCGCGCACTCGCGTGCGCAGCCGGACACCCCGGCCTTGACCTTGTGCGGTGAGCGCAGCCCGCGGTAGCGCAGTTCCAGCCGGATCGCCATCGCCACCGAGTCCTGCACGCCGTAGCGGCACCAGTCGTTGCCGACGCAGGACTTCACCGTGCGCAACGCCTTGCCGTAGGCGTGCCCGGACTCGAACCCGGCGTCGACCAGCCGCCGCCAGATCGCCGGGAGCTGTTCGACGTGGGCGCCGAACAGGTCGATCCGCTGTCCACCGGTGATCTTGGTGTAGAGCCCGAACTCGCGGGCCACCTCGCCGAGCACGATGAGCTTGTCCGGGGTGATCTCCCCGCCCGGCACCCGGGGCACCACCGAGTAGGTGCCGTTGCGCTGCATGTTGGCCAGGAACCGGTCGTTGGTGTCCTGCAGCCCGGCCTGCTCGCCGTCGAGGATGTGCCCGTTGCCGAGAGTGGCCAGGATCGAGGCCACCGCGGGTTTGCAGATGTCGCAGCCGTGGCCGCTGCCGTGCTTGCGGATGAGGTCGGTGAAGGTGCCGATGCCGGTAGCGCGCACGATCTCGAACAGCTCCGAGCGGGACTGCCCGAAGTGCTCGCACAGCGCGTTGGAGGTCTCCACGCCGCACTCGCCGAGCAGGTTCTTGAGCATGGGCACGCAGGAACCGCAGCTCGTGCCGGCCTTGGTGCAGCCCTTGACGCCGGCGACGTCGGTCAGCGATTCACCGGTGATGGCGGTGGTGATGTCAGTCTTGGACACGTTGTTGCACGAGCAGATGATCGCGTCACCGGGCAGGGCTGCGGCGTCCACACCGGAGCCCGCGGGCAGCAGCAGGTGCTCCGGCGGCGCGGGCAGTTCCCTGCCCACCAGCGGGCGCAGGGTCGCGTATGCACCGGCGTCGCCGACGAGCACGCCGCCCAGCAGCACCGAGGCATCGTCGCTGAGCACGAGTTTCGCGTAGGTGCCATTCGCGGTGTTGGCGTAGACGACCTCCAGCGCGCCCTCGCTGCTGCCGTGCGCGTCGCCGAAGCTGGCGACGTCCACGCCCAGCAGTTTGAGCTTCGTGGACATGTCGGCGCCGGGGAACGGCTCGTCGCCGATTTCCAGCAGTTGCCGCACGACGACCTCGGCCATGCTGTAGCCCGGGGCGACCAGGCCGTAGCAGCGACCGTCCACCGCAGCGCACTCGCCGACCGCCCAGATCCGCGGATCGCTGGTGCGGCAGCGGTCGTCGACGAGGAACCCGCCGCGTTCGCCGCGGGCCAGCCCGGTCGGCTCGGCGAGTTCGTCGCACGGGCGGACCCCGGCGGAAAACACCACCACGTCGGTTTCCACGGTGGTCCCGTCGCCCAAGGTCACCCCGGCGACCCCGCCGTGCGGCCCGGCATCGATGGACTGGGTGGCCACGCCGCAGTGCACCTGGAGCCCGAGCTCTTCGACGAGCTTGGCCAGCACCTGCCCGCCGCCTTCGTCGACCTGGATCGGCATCAGCCGCGGCGCCATCTCCACCACGTGCGGGCGCATCCCCAGCAGCCGCAGCGCATTCGCCGCTTCCAGGCCGAGCAGCCCGCCGCCGACAACCACCCCGGGTTGGTCCTCGACGGCCTCGCGGCGGATCGCGTCGAGGTCTTCCAGCGTGCGGTAGACGTAGCAGCCCGGCAGGTCATGACCGGGCACCGGAGGCACGAACGGACGGGAACCGGTCGCCAGCACCAGCGCGTCGTACCGGAGCTCGTCACCGTCGGTGGTGGTCACCGCGCGCGCGGTGCGGTCGATGCTCGCCGCGGAGCAGCCCAGTCGCAGCTCCACGGCCGGATCGGTCAGGAACCCCTGCCCGGCCAGGCTCAGGTCCGCGGCGCTCTTGCCGTCCAAATAGGATGAAAGTGCCACGCGGTCGTAGGCGGCGTGCGGCTCCTCGGACAGCACCACCACCCGCCAGGTGCCGGCCGCGTCCCGCTCGCGCAGGTCTTCCACGAGGCGATGACCGACCATTCCGTGGCCGATCACGACGAGGGTCCGGGTCATGCGACTCCCTCCTGTTCGTTCGAGGCGTCGTGCAACGCGCCGCACAGGCGGCGCACGTCGTCACCGCAGCCCCCGCAACCGGTGGTGGCCTTGGTGGCCCGCGCGAGCGCACCCACGTCGCGGGCCCCGTCGCGGAAAGCACGCGTCAGCCGTTGTTTGGTGACGTTGTTGCAGCGGCACATCACCGCGTCATCCGGCAGGTCGTCGGGCGCGGACCACTCGACCGCCGAATGCCCCAGAAGCAGCCCGAGCCGGTCGGACGGCACGGGCAGGCCCCGGTCGTGCAACTGACTGATCGCCGCCGCGGCCTGCGGGAACCCGATCAGCACCGCCCCGGCAACCCGCTCGTGGCGCAGCGCGAGCTTCGCGTACCGCCCGCGGGCTGGATCGGCCATCGTCACCAGCTCCACACCGGGCTCCGAATCGTGCAGGCACGCCGCCGAACCCATCGCCGAGAGGTCGATACCGCGGGCCTTGAGCCGGGTGACATCGCCGACCGGCGCGTAGGAGGCGTGCCCGCCGGTGAGCACCCGTGCCAGCACGTCCGCCTGCTCCCACGCGGGTGCGATCAGCCCCGGTACCCGCTCGTCGTGCTCGGCGCAGTCACCGAGCGCGTGCACGCGCGGGTCGGAGGTGCGCATCCGGTCGTCGACGAGCACTCCCCGCCCGACCGCGAGCCCGGCGGCGCGTGCCAGCTCGGTCTCCGGCTGCACGCCCGCGCACAGAACAAGCGCATCCAGATCCAGCACCCGGCCGTCGTCGAGCACCAGCGCACCCGGCCGGTACTCGGCCGCGCGCCGGCCCAGCTCGGTGGTCACTCCCATGCCCCGCAGGTGCTCGGCCAGCAGGTCACCACCGGCGGGGTCGAGCTGACGGTCCATCGGATACGGCTGCGGGTGCACCAGGGTGACTTCGATGCCACGGCCTTGAAGCCCGCGCGCGGTTTCCACTCCGAGCACACCCCCGCCGAGCACCACCGCGCGCCGCGCCCCGCTCGCTATCCGGTCGCAGTCGGCCAGCGTCCGCAGCGTGGTGACCCCGTCGGCCAGTTCTCCCTCGCCCGTGCGCACACCCGGGATCGGCGGCACGGTCGCCCGCGCTCCGGTGGCCAGCACCAGCTCGTCGTAGCGGTGCACCACACCGTTTCCGGTGCGCACCAGCCGCCGGGCAGGGTCGATGGCGGTCGCGGTCACCCCGAGTCGCACTACGGCGTCGGACTCCGGCAACGTGACCGATCGCGAGCTCAGCGTCCCGTCCATCACCGAGGCCAGCAGCACCCGGTTGTAGGCCGGGTGCTCTTCCTGACCGAGCACCGTGATCGGACCGTCGTGCCCGTGGTGGCGAAGCCGCTCAACCAGCCGGTGGGCGGCGGGACCGTTTCCGATGACCAGCACGTGGCTCACGCCAGCACCTCCTCGGCAGTGCTCGTCCCCGCCGTCGCCCGCGGCGCGTGCGGGGCGATCCGCACGGCGGCGACCTTGAACTCCGGCATCCGGCTGCGCGGGTCCAGCTCCGGGTTGGTGAGCAGGTTGGCCCGGCCGTCGCCGGGGAAGTGGAACGGCAGGAACACGGTGTCGGTGCGCATCGTCTCGGCCAGCCGCACCCGCGCGACCGTGCTGCCGCGCTGCGAAGTCACCACCGCCAGTTCGCCTTCGGCGAGCCCGGCGCGTTCGGCCGTGTCCGGGTGGATCTCGACGAACACTTCCCAAGCGGCCGCGTTGAGGTCGTGGACCCTGCGGGTCTGCGCACCGGATTGGTACTGGGCCAGCACCCGGCCGGTGGTGGCCCGCAGCGGGAACTCCGCGCACACGTCCTCGGCCGGGTCGCGGTAGTCGACCTCGGCGAACCGCGCCTTCCCGTCCTGGTGGGCGAAGCCGTCCAGGAAAAGCCGTGGAGTTCCGGGGTGTTCGTCCCCGCCGGGACCTGCGGCCGGGCACGGCCAGTGCAGAGCGGCACCGGTGTCGAGGCGTTCGTAGCTGATGCCCGAGTAGTCGGCCTTCCCGCCGGCCGAAGCGCGGCGCAACTCGTCGAACACCTCACGCGGCGCAGTGGGGTAGCGGTGGCCCGGTTCGCCCAACCGCCGCGCCAGCCCGTGCAGCACTTCCAAGTCCGACCGCGCGTGCCCGGGCGGGTCCTGCAACCGGCGGCGGCGCAGCACGCGGCCTTCCAAGCTGGTCATGGTGCCGTCTTCTTCGGCCCATTGCGTCACCGGCAGCACCACGTCGGCCATCCGCGCGGTCTCCGACGGCACGAAATCCGCCACCACCAGCAGATCCAAACTGGACAGTCGAGCGGTGATGTGCCCGGCGTGCGGAGCCGACACCGCGGGATTCGAACCGAACACCAGCAGTGCACGAGGCCCGTCCGGCGTGCCGAGGGAATCCAGCAGCTCGTAGGCGCTGCGGCCCGGTCCCGGCAACGTGCCCGGCAGCACACCCCAAACCTCGGAGACGTGGTCGCGCGCGGACTCGTCGGTGATCGACCGGTAGCCGGGTAGCTGGTCGGCCTTCTGCCCGTGCTCGCGGCCACCCTGGCCGTTGCCCTGCCCGGTCAGGCAGCCGTAGCCGCTGCCGTCCCGGCCGGGCCGACCCAGCGCCAGCGCCAGGTTGATGAACCCGGCGACGGTGTCGGTGCCCTTGCTGTGCTGTTCGGCGCCGCGGCCGGTGAGCACGTAAGCCCGCTCGGCCCGCGCCAGCATCCGCACGGCGGCGCGTTGCGCGGTCACCGGAACGCCGGTGACGCGTTCGACCCGCTCCGGCCACCACATCATCGCCCGCTGCCACGTCGCGTCGAACCCGGCGGTGCGATGGCGGATGTAGTCGTCGTCGGCCCAGCCGTCCACCACGGCGATGTGCAGCAAACCCAGCGCCAGCGCCAGATCCGTTCCCGGCGCGGGGCGCAGGTGCAGTGCCGCGCGCTCGGCTGTGGCGGTGCGCCGCGGGTCGATCACGATCAGGTCGGGCCGGGTGAAGTGCTGCATCAGCGGCGGCATCGTTTCCGCCGGGTTCGCCCCGGCGAGCAGCACCACGTTCGCTCCACCGAGGTCGGTCACGGGGAACGGCAGGCCCCGGTCGAGCCCGAATGCGGCAGTTCCGGCCGCGGCGGCCGAGGACATGCAGAACCTGCCGTTGTAGTCGATCTGGCTGGTGCCGAGCGCGACCCGGGCGAACTTGCCGAGCAGGTAGGCCTTCTCGTTGGTCAGCCCGCCACCGCCGAACACACCGACCGCGTCCGCGCCGTGCTCGGTGCGCAGCCGTTGCAGACCGGAAGCGACGGTTTCCAGCGCGGTGTCCCAGTCGGTGGCCACCAGTTTCCCGTCGCGGCGGACCATCGGGTGCCGCAGCCGGTCGGACGTGTCCAACAGGGACGCCGCGGTCCACCCCTTCTGGCACAGTCCGCCCCGGTTCACCGGGAAGTCGGTGGGCGTCACCGTCACACCCGCGCGTTCGCGGGTGAGGCGGGTTCCGCACTGCAACGCGCAGTACGGGCAGTGCGTGGCGACCGTGCGCGGTTCAGGCACTGGTGGCCCCTTGTGCGATCGGTTTCTCCCGAGCCGTGGCCGGGGCGGGAGTCCGGCGCAGGTAAACCGCCCACGTCACGGCCACGCACACCAGGTAGAACACCAGGAACGTCAGCAACGCCGCGTCGCCGTTGGCTTCGGCCCCGTCGAACGAAGCGCGGAAGGTCAGGTTGATGAACACGCCGCCGAGACCGCCGACCGCCCCGGCTACCCCCATCAGCGCGCCGGAAAGCCGGCGGGCGTGGGCGAACGCGGGCGTCGGGTCCGCACCGGAGGCCACCGAGTGATCGGCCCGCCGGGCGAAGATCCCCGGGATCATCTTGAACACGGATCCGTTGCCGATGCCGGCCAGCACGAACAGCACGATGAACGCGGCCAGGTACAGCGGGAACGAACGAAGCCCGGAAGCCACCAGCAGCAGCCCGGTTGCCGCCGCCATCGCCAGGAAGTTCCAGAACGTCACCCGCGCGCCGCTCCAGTGATCCGACATCCGCCCGCCGATCGGACGCGCCAGCGATCCGAGCAGCGGCCCCAGGAACGTCCAGGTCGCTGCTTGCAGCGGGGTGAAGCCGAATTCGTTCTGCAGGACGAGGCCGAACGCGAAGCCGTAGCCGATGAACGAGCCGAATGTGCCGATGTAGAGCAGCGAGATCCACCAGGCGTTCCGGTCGCGCACCACTTCCAGCTGCGCACCCGGTTCGGCCACGACCGCGTCGATGTTGTCCATGCGCAGCGCGGCCAGCAGCGTCGCCAGCACGATCAGCGGCAGGTACACCCCGGCTACCAGCGCGGGGGAGGTGCTACCCGCCAGTGCGATCACCAGCAGCCCGACCACCTGGATCACCGCCACGCCGATGTTGCCGCCGCCCGCGTTCAACCCCAGCGCCCAGCCTTGGCTGCGCTGCGGGAAGAACGCGGTGATGTTGGTCATCGACGAGGCGAAGTTGCCGCCACCCACCCCGGTCAGCGCACCCAGCACCAGGAACACCCACAGCTCGGTGCCCGGCTGTTGGACGAAGTAAGCGGTGAGTGCGGTGGGCACCAGCAAGACCGAAGTCGAGATGATCGTCCAGTTGCGGCCGCCGAACCGGGTGACGGCGTAGCTGTAGGGCAGTCGCAGCAGTGAGCCCACCAGCGCCGGGGTCGTGGTCAGCAGGAACTTCTCCGGTGCGGTGAATCCCAGGCCGATGGCCGGGGACATGAACAGCACCATGACTGACCAGATGCTCCACACCGAGAATCCGATGTGCTCGGACAGGATCGACAGCCACAGGTTCCGGCGGGCGACGTGCTTGCCGGTGCGTTCCCAGAACTCCTCGTCCTCGGGGTCCCAGCCGTCGATCCACCGGCCGGGCCTGGTGTGTGGGGTGGCGGTCAACTCGGTTCCTCTCGTCGGGCTGCGCCGACCATATGGAGCCGGTGTTTCACGGTTGCTTGAGGCGCGTTACCAGCAGGCAAAGCTGCCTTCACAGTGCCGATAGGCCCGCCTGTGAGCTGTGGATGTGCTCGACACTTGGAGCCGTCCCGTCGAGGTGAAGGCAGTGCTGATCTCGGGTGGGTCCGCTGCGGAGACGAGAAGGGACTCCAGGTAGATCGAGTGGTGTCTCAGAGACCGACTGGTCGCGGGACTCGACGCCGACAGAGCGATCCGCGGGACGATGCTGCGGGTCACGCAGCCATGTGCGCAGGTGTTCGTAGCCCTTGCCGGCATGCACTTTGGCCGGCCTGCGCCGTCCGAGGGCCGCGGCATGAGCGCACGGCCGGGATGGCGCGCACGAGGGGTTTCACCGCGTTCATGTCATGGGTGTTGGCCCCGGAGACCGCCACGGCCAGCGGGAGCCCGCCCGCCTCGGTCAGGATGTGCAGCTTCGACCCGTTCTTGCCGCGGTCGAGGAGGTTGGGTCCGGTTGCGGTACCCCGTTTTTCGCGCGAACGCTGGCCCCGTCGACGATCGCTCGTTCCCAGTCGAGCTCCCCGACCGAACCGAGTTCATCGAGCACGGCCCGGTGCAGATACCGCCACACCCCGGCCTGGGTCCGCTCCGGAAACCGCCGGTGCGCGGTGGGCACACTGACCCGGAAAGACGGCGGAAGCTGCCGCCAGGAACACCCGCTGGTCAGCACGAACACGATCGCCGTGCGGAGCTGTCGGCGAGAGTCCCATCGGTGACGGTTGAGCACGTTGTTCTGCACGAGGCTGAAAAAGTTCTCCACTGTGACGTCGTTCGCCGACGTGGTGTCACCTGCCCCATCGGTCCGTGCATCCCCATGCCGTGGCAATGCCAAAAGACCCGCGCGGGAAGAGCTCGTGGCGGTCACCAGGGGCACCGCCACGTCGGGCACGGGCACGAGCGTGCGGGTTCAGGTCGTGACGCGGTGCGGTGGGCTGGTCGGGGTGCGGTCGAGGACGGCAAAGCGCATTCCGGCTCCGACGAGCCGCTCCGTCAGCGCGGAACCCATCGCGGTCGCCGGTGTCACCTGACCGCTGACCTCGGGCAAGTCGTCGAAGGCCAGGCTCAGCGCTGACTCGGCGAGCATCGTCGCCGTCTCGTCGTAGCCCGGGTCGCCGCCGCTGACTTCGGTGATGACCGTGCGGTCGCCTTCGCGACCGATGAAGCGGACGGTGAACCAGCTTTGCGCGCGCCGTTCTGCACTGGGCCCCGACCCCGGTTCCAGCCGATTCTGCAGCCATTTTCGAACTGGGGTGATCTGGGCGGCCAGCGCGAGCACGCCCAACCCCGCGACACCCGCGATGGCCACCGGCAGCCGTTTCACCGCCGCGTAGTGCCCGTAGGTGAACTCCGGTCCGTACGCGGTGCTCGCCGCGGCCGATCGGGTCACCACCTGCGGGTCGATCGTCGGCAGCGGCAGGGACCACGCGTGCACCGGGCTGGATAGCTTCGCCCGGCCGGTGTGGGTGCGCACCTTCCTGCCTTGCGGTTTCGGCTCGGCACGGCGCCTTTCCTTGGCGGTCCGGGCCATCGTGGACGCGCGGGAGAAGGCGGTCAGCGCGCTGGCGTAGGTGCCGCCGGAGAACCGGCCGCCCACGCGCACGAAGCCCTCGACCCGCACCGGCTCACGTGCGGGCAGTCGCGAAACCGTGTGCAGGACGCCGAGGTCGTGCGGGATGGAGTCGAAGCCGCAGGCGTGCACGATCCGGGCTCCGGAGGTCGCCGCGCGTTCGTGGTGGCGCAGGTACATCCGGTCCACGAACTCGGGCTCGCCGGCGAGATCCACGTAGTCGGTGCCGTTGTCGGCGCACGCGGCCACCAGCGGATCGCCGTATTGCGTGTAGGGCCCGACGGTGGTGATGACCACCCTGGCGCCCGCCGCGAGCTCCTGCATCGATGCCGGGTCGGTCGTGTCGGCGTGCACCAGCGGCAGGTCGGCGCAGGCCGGGTTGATCTCGGCCAGGGCCGTCCGCACCGCGCGCAGCTTGTCCGCGTTGCGCCCGGCGAGGGCCCAGCGGCACTCCGCGGGGGCGTGCCGTGCGAGGTATTCGGCGGTGAGCTTGCCCGTGAACCCGGTCGCTCCGAACACGACCAGGTCGTGCGCGCGTTCGCCTGCCATGCGCGAGCTCCTGTTCGGCTCGATCGCGGTCATCGTACTGCCGGACATCACTATTACCCGCCAGTAGCCCACGGGGCAAGGAGCATTTACCGGGCCGGCACCACCAGGGCACGTCGCCTGGTCCAGTTCTGCCGTGCTTGGCGTGATGTGCCCCCGGGTCGTCGGAGCGGCAGTACAGGCCGTGGGCGAGCATCCGGGAGGCGGCGGGAAGCAGCCGCCGGTGTTCTGCAGCGGTTCCAGGAAGACCGCGACCACCGTCTCTGGCCCCTCCCGCTCGATGGCGCGGCCGATCTCATCGGCGGCCCAGCGGCCCAGCGGCCCAGCGGCCCAGCGGCCGAGCGGTTTCGACGCGGGGCGGTGGGCCGGGCACCGGCAGTGACAGCGCACGTGGACAGCGCACGTCCGGTTGCGTTCCTAGCGCTGACGGAGGTGTCGGACTCTGGCCGTCACCCCTCGTAGGAACTTCCGGATGCCATGTCGTCGAGCAGCATCGGGGTGAGTCGCTCCTCGTAGACCGCTACCCGGTGCTCGCCCAGGTGTTGGGCGAGCTCGGCATCCCACGAAGCCGGTGAGATGCGCCCGGGATCCGGGCCATCCGGCTTGTCCCCGACTTCGCGCAGATAGTCCGCCGTGGACATCCGCCACGGGTGTGCACCCGTCTTGTCCATCACGTAGGACGCGATGCGGATACCTTCCCCATCGAGATCACCGTGGTAGTGCAGCTCAGCCCCCGAGTCGGCGAGCATGCGAAGTAGGAGAATCCCCGCGCTGTTGGGCCAACCGGACGTGCACACGACCGGTGGGCAAGCCCTACCGAACCGTCGCAACGCCGAAGACAGAACGCTCGAGTTTTCCACGACCCAGACGATCGGGTGGAAAACGGGGAGATCCGTGGAGTCCCGCAACTGTCCGAGGGTCAACGCAGCGGCATGCCCGGAACCGGCGCACGCGCGCAAGATGACTGCGGGCAGGCTGTCACCGTCCGGGTGGATTCCCGCGGCGAGGACCACGCTTGACAGTGCGTCATCCGCTACTCCGACGGACTCCCACACCGCACGGCGGTGTGCGTTGTCCCGACTGCGCCGCGCCTGCTCGCTGGACGACCGGGTGACCTGCTGGGCATGCGCATGGTCCCGGTGCCGATCCAGCCAGGGTTCGGCGAGGTCGCGGAACTGATCCAGAGCACTGCTCAGCCCCTCCAAGGACTCACCTTCGGTGGGCAGCCCGTTGCAGGCGGCACGCTCATTCACCGCGTGCAGCGCGGACCGCACCGCGGCTTCGCGCTGCACGACCATGCGCAGCCAGTCTCGTACGGCGGAATCGTAGGCGGCTTCGGCCGATTCGGCCTGACCGAGCCGATTCCGGCAACCGTCGAGTTCCGCGTGTCCCGGGCGGCCTTCCAGGTCGCGGTTGAGTCGTCGGTCTCGTTTCTGGACGTGTGCCAGCCGCTCATCGAGCGCGCGCAGCGTGCTGTCCAGTTCCTCGACGCGGCGGGCGAGTTCGTCGAAACGCCGTTGCCGAGCTCGTTCCCGGGCTGCAGAGGTTCAATCCAGGCCGTCTCGGCCACGGTACGGGCATCGCCGAGGACCGTGAACGGCCCGCGCACGGATGCCGCGACGGTCGTCGCGATCGTGTCCCGACCGCCCTACTGACCCACGAAGCTCCACATCCGGAAAAGAGACGGGAATGTGACTCACCGCACCGTGCCGCGCACCGGCCGGATCCTCGGATGTGATCGAGATCGTGATCAGACCGCGGCACGTCGAACCGGCCCACTACCCGATGGGTACCGTGATGCCTCGTGACGCGGGGTGTTCGGAAGTCTGCAGCGCGGTTGATCGGCCGGTGGCGCATCGCCGAGATGCGCCACCGGGATCGCGACGCGATCGACCTGGTGAAGGCGGGTTTCATCGAGTTCGCAGCCGGCGGAACCGGTCAGGTCGGTTTCATCGCCGTCCAGGCTGAGCTGGACTACCGCCCGGGTGAACGCGACGGCATGCCCGGTGCGGAGTTCACGTGGGCGGTGTCGACGACGGCGATCTCCCACGTCGAGTGAGTGGATCGGGTCGTGAGCGAGTACCAGTACTACGAGTTCCTGGCCCTCGACCGGCCGTTGGACGATGACGAGCAGGCCGAGGTCCGTTCGCTGTCCACCCGGGCGACGATCACGGCCACCAGTTTCGTCAACGAATACCACTGGGGCGATTTCCAGGGTGCCCCGAGCCGGTTGATGGAGCTCTACTACGACGCGCACTTGTATGTGACCAATTGGGGAACCCACCGGGTGATGTTCCGCCTACCCTGTGCTCTCCTCGATCCCGATGTCGTCGAGGACTACTGCGTCGGCGACCAGGTGATTTCCTGGGTCGTGGACGAGTGCGTCGTGCTCGACTTCACCAGCGAGGATCATCACGGTGAGTTCGATTTCGACTACGACGCCGAGACGTTGCTCTCGGCGATCGTCGGAACTCGCGCCGAACTCATGACCGGCGATCTCCGACCGCTCTACCTCGCCTGGCTGGCCGCCTACGGCGCGTGGGAACGCGACGAAGACGTCTTCGACCGCGACGCCGACAACGATCTCGAACCACCGGTTCCGCCCGGATTGGGCACGCTCACCGCGGCGCAGCAGGCGTTGGCCAGCTTCCTGCGCCTCGACGACGACCTGATCGCGACCGCGGTCGGGGCGTCGACACCGATCGACGAATACGCCGACGATCCCGACGAGCTCGCCGCATGGATAAACCGCATGCCGGTGATCGACAAGGACCGGCTCCTGGTGCGGGTCGCGCAGGGAGAGGCTGTGCGGGTGCAGATGGAACTGCTGCGCCATTCCCGCGGCGACGCCTCCCGGACCATCCCCGGCCCGGACCGCCGGACCGTGGCCGACCTGCTCGACGAGGCAGCGAGACGACGAGCCGAGCGCGAGCGTCGCCGAGCCGAACAACGCGCCGACGAGCAGGCGCGCCGGGAACAGGAGCGTCTGGACGCCCGTGAACGACGACTCGACAAGCTGGCCGACGAAGAACACGCCGCTTGGTCGCGCGTCGGGGCGATGATCGCCACCAGGAAATCGACCGAGTACGACGCGGCCGTCACCCTGCTCACCGATCTCCGAACGCTGGCCGAACGCGAGGACCGTGACGACACGTTCGCGGCGCGGGCCCTTGCGTTGCGAGAAGCACACGCACGCAAACCCGCCCTCATCGAGCGCCTCGACCGAGCGGGAATCTGACCGCCTCAACGGAGTGTGAGACTGGTGCAGTGATGGGTGCACAGCACTCGCGCCCGAGTTCACCGCGTAACGGGTCCGGTTTGGGAACGGGTCCGTCGTGCCAGCACTACCATCCGACGAAGCCCTCGTCGGCTCGGGGACAGGCTGTTGGACAACACTTCCGGAGCGCTGTCGCCGAATTCGGCTAGCAGGGAAGCCATTCTGGCGCGGGTGGGTGGACTTGTCGGCGTCGGTCCACGTGATGCGGGCTTCCTCCGCGTGCCCGGAGGCTTTGCTGTGTCCCGGCTTGGTGAAGTCGGATTCTTGGACTTCATAACACCGTGAGGCTGCTCCGGTCCCAGTCGATCGGCGTGCGCATGTCGAGCTGATTGCGCCGGCGGTCGTACCAGATCTCCGAGGTATTCAAAGAGGGCGCCGGCCGGCTCGGAGACGGGTGCGCCAGCGGTGCCGGTCGAGCTGCTCGGCCGTTCCGCGGGGCAGGCCGGAGCGGCTCGGCGTTGTGGATGGCACGACGGTGCCGTTTCGGCGACCACGTCGTCAACTCTTGGGTATCACGGGCTCGGCGGCTCGGCGGAGTTCTGCGATTCCTGCGCGTGCGCGGTCCGTTTCGGCGAGCGAGTGACACGCCCGAAGCGGCCAGCAGGCGCGGCAGCAACCAGTTCTCGATGCCGGGAACCGGTCCGGCACCAGTGCTAGCTCGCGGCCGGGAGGTGGCGTCGGAACCAGGCGGTCAGGCCGGCGTCCACGTCGCGGGCCAGCGGTTGTTGCGGTGCGGGTTCGATGCCGGGCTCGTCGGCGAGCGGGTGCGCCAAGCCGGGGATCGGCAGCAGCTCGGCGCCGGGTCCGACGGCGTCGACGAGATCGACCGCGTCGGCGCGCAGTGCCGGGTGGTCCAGCTCGCCGCTGACGACCAGCAGTGGTGCGCGCTCGGCGATGCTGCCGGCCTTGGTGACGAAATCCCAGCTGTCGACGACGTTGTCGGACTCGGTGTCGTAGGGGTAGTCACCGTCGAACAGGTCGACGACCGACCGCAGCCGGATGGCGGCGTTCACGACAGCGCCGGCGAAGAGCGGAGTCGCGGTGTCGGCGAGGATCCGCAGCGCCACGGCTGCGCCCAGCGAGCCGCCGAGCACCCCGATCGGGCCGTCGGCGACCGGCAGCTGCGCGCGGATGGAGTCCAGCGCGGCTGGGAACTCCTCGGTGGCTTGCTGGACGAACGGGTGCAGCGCAGACATGAGCACATCGGTGCGGAGCAGTTCCAGACCGGCGTCCATGGTGCCGTTGACCATGCGTGCCCCGCACATGGGCATGCCGAGGTGCACCCGCCACGCGGGTAGGTCGTGCATCGGTAGTGCGGCGGCGAACGCGGGGTCGGACCTGGGTGCGTCCAGCATGTGCCAGGTGACGATCAGCGGTGCGGGGCCGTCGTCGGGAGGTGGCAGAGCGGTGAACGGTACTCCGGCGGCGGTGCCGGTGATCGGTGAGCGCATGCGGCCACGGTAGGCCCGACGGCCGGGGCTCGCGGGGAATCGGGTGCGCGTCCGGTGAGTCGGCGCGGTGAGCCGAGGATGGTGCGGTTGTCCGGTTCGTCGGGTCGATGGGCGGTGTCGCGCCCGCGCGGGCGGGGTCGTCAGCGTGCTCCGCGGGCCGGGTGAGTGCCGAAACGCTCGGCAGCACAAGGATGAAGACTGTCGCTCGTGGCTCGGACGGGAAGGCCGCGACGGCGGCCAGGCGAGAGGACCCTCGCCTGGCCGCGTCTGAGCGGGCTGAGCGCGAGCCCGATCCGCTGCGATGGTTCAGAAGATGCAGTAGATCGAGGTGTAGCCGATCTTGCCGTCGGGCAGCAGGACCGGGCGCCAGTCGGTTCCGGGATTGTCCGTGCCGCAGTAGTGCGGTGGGATGGCTTGGCCCTGCACCACCTCGAAGGTCTGGTAGCTGTTGCCCTCGTGGATCGTGCCGATGAGTGGAGCGCTCAGGTTCGGGGATTCGAACAGCTGGACGGTGAACCTGGCTTGCCCCATCTGCTGGGCCTGCCCGACGCCGGTCAGGCCGACCGCCAGTGCCGCTGCGCAGGTCGCCACGGTCGTTGCACGCGTGAGAGCGCGGACGGTGGAAGGCATGTGTGACCGACTCCTTCGGTGCTCGTCGTTGTCGGGGAACATCGCGCCGCCGGATCTCCGGGGAAGCGCCGCATCCCGTTTCGGAAACTAGCAGAACTGATCAGCCGTGGTGGCGTGTTCGTCGTTGGCGGACAACCACTTCCGAGTCGCGCATCGGATTTTCCGGACTTCCATGGCGGCGGTCCGGGCGGGAGAGGTTGCGGGGAAGACACTGTCAACCTCAAGGCCGGGTATCGCCGAGGCGTGGTCGGGTCAGCCTCGCCCGTCGGTCCGATTCGTCGCGTCGGTGGCGCCTGCGGCGATGCGCCGTACCGCGTCGAGGGTCAGCGCGCGATCGTAGCCGTGGCCGCTGAGCGCGCGGTGCATGGTGAGCCCCTCGATGAGGGCGTCGATCTGGCGGGCGGTGACCGGGTCGAAGTGCCGCTGCAGTTCGTTGCGGCTGTTGTGCATCCACTCGTCGAGCACGTCGCGGAAATCCGGCCGCCGGGCGGTCAGCGCGTAGAACTCCTGGGTCAGCACCAGATCTTCTCGGGTGGCGAACACGTCGACGTGGATGATGTCGACGACGGCCTCGACCGCCTCGGTGAACCCGTGCGCGGCGGCCAGCCTGCGTTCGAACCGCGCCGCGACGGACCGGGTGAACCGCTCGAACGCCTCGCGCAGCAGTTCGTCCATGTTGGCGAAGTGGTAGGTCATGGACCCCAGCGGCACGTCGGCGTGCGCGGCGACCTTGCGGTGGGACACGCCCGCGACCCCGTCGGCGGCGATGAGCCCCAGGGTCGCGTCGATGATCCGGGAGCGCCGCTCGGGATCGAACCGACGAGACCGCCCCATCGCGCGGGCACCTGCCTTTCCGAGGTTGGATCGCGAACCGCGTGCCTGCGTACAGGATCGCATCCGGGTTGTGGCGGTGCGCGTGGCCGGCAGCGGAGGGATGCGTACGGTCGTACATAACGAGTGTACGATCGTCCGCGTGCGTCCGCGCCGAGGTGACGCACGCGCCTTTCCGCACCCGCGTGCGAACGGAGAACCATGACCGACCGCCTCGGTCGCACCGCGCCGCCCACCGAACGCTCGACGCCCACCGCGCGGTGGCGCGCGCTGCTCGTCCTGTTCGCCCTGCCCGGGGTGGCCCTGGCCTCGTGGGTGAGCCGCACCCCGGCCATTCGCGACGCGCTGGAAGCCTCGACCGCCCAGATGGGTCTCGTGCTGTTCGGCCTGTCGATCGGCTCGATGAGCGGCATCCTCTCGTCCACACCCCTGGTGCGGCGGTGGGGCACGCGCACCGTCATCGCGATCAGCATCACGCTCATGGTGACCGGACTGGCGGTGCTCGGCACCGCCTCCACGCTCGGCATCCAGGCCGGCGCGTTCACCGGCCTGCTGCTGTTCGGGCTCGGCATGGGCAGCTCGGAGATCGCGATCAACATCGAGGGCGCCGACGTCGAACGGCTCGCCGGCCGACCGCTCATGCCGCTGCTGCACGGCACCTTCAGCGCCGGCACCGTCGTCGGCTCGCTGCTCGGGCTCGCCTTCGCCCACGCCGAGGTGGCCGTGCTCTGGCACCTGCTCGGGGTCGCCGCGGCCGGTGCCGGCACGGTCGCCCTGGCGATACCGGCGATCCCCGGCGGGTTCGGCCGCGAGCGATCCAGCCGCCGCGGCGGGATCGGCCCCGCCGCGCGCCGCCAGCTGCAGCTGTGGGCGCAACCGCGCATCGCGCTGCTGGGCTGCGTGGTGCTGGGCATGGCCCTGGCCGAGGGGGCGGCCAACGACTGGCTGCCGCTGCTGATGGTCGACGGGCACGGTGTCGACCCGGCCACCGGGTCCCTGCTGTTCGCCCTGTTCGCCGCATCGATGACCACCGGGCGCTTCACCGGATCCTGGTTGGTGACCCGGTTCGGCCGCGCGCAGGTCGTGCGCGCGAGCGCGGTGTGCGCGGGGATCGGGCTCGTGCTGGTCATCGTCGCCGAACACCACGCGCTCGCGGTCGCCGGTGTCGTGCTGTGGGGCTTGGGTGCGGCACTGGGATTCCCGCTGGCGATCTCGGCCGCCGGGGACGGCGACGGCGACACTACGGCCCGGGTCAGCGCGGTGGCCACGGCCGGCTACATCGCCTTCCTCGTCGGCCCGCCGCTGCTGGGCTTCCTCGGAGAGCGCTTCGGGCTGCAGCACGCGATGCTCGCCGTGCTGGCCCTCGTGGCTTGCGCCGCGGTCACCGCCCCGGCCGTCCGCGCACCCGGCGATAGCCGACGATGAGCATGCGGTCCACGAACGCGCCCGATCGACCGCTGGGGTCGCTGCGCCGCACCGCGGTCGTGTGCGGGATCATCGGTGCTCTGGCGGCCGTCCTGGTGCCGTTCCTGCCGGTGGCCCAGGAGATGACCACGCTGCGGTGGCCGACGGCAGAAGGCACCCGCTCGGTGTCGGCTCCGCTGGCGGCCTACCAGCCGACCCGGCTGGACGTCGCCGTGCCGTGCGAAACCGCGCACGACCTCGACGCGCGCAGCCCGCAGCCGGCGGTGCTGGCGAGCACAAACCCGCCGGAGGCGCCCTACGGCGACCTCACCGGCCTACGCCTCGACATCGACGACGGGCAGCTGCGGTTGCTCACCCAGGGCAGGCAGCTGGGCACCGCGGCACTGCCCGCCGGTGACTGCGCCATCAACGTGCACGCCGACGGGCACGGCACCCGTGCCGACGTCGGCGGGGAATCGTTCGCGCACACCGGCGGCGACGCTCGCCCACAGCTGACCGGCATCTACTCCGATGTGGACGGCGCGGTCGACGCGACACGGGGCCTGTCGGTCACCGCCGAGGTCGACGACCGCTACAACAGCCACCCGACACCGCTGAAGCTCGCCGTCATGGCGGTGGCCGTGGTGGCCTGCGCGGCAGCGCTGCTGGCGCTGCACCGCATCGACGCGTACCGGGGCCGCCGCCCGGTGCGCGCGACACGGCGACGGTGGCGACCCACCGGACGTGACGCGGCGGTGACCGCAGTGCTGCTGGCGTGGTGGCTGATCGGGGCGATGACCGCCGACGACGGCTACTTCCTGACGATGGCGCGCGCCCGCGACGACCTGGGCTACGTCAGCGACTTCTACCGCTGGTTCTCCGGCACCGTGGCCCCGATGGGCTGGTTCGTGGAACTGTAGGCCCGATGGGTGGCGTTCTCCACCGCCACGCCCTGGATCCGGCTACCCGCCCTCGGCATGGGACTGGCCGGCTGGCTGCTCATCAGCAGATTCGTGCTGCCCCGGCTCGGCCAGCGGGTGCGCCGCAGCCGCGCGGCCGGATGGGCCGCGGCAGCGGTGTTCCTGGCCTGCTGGCTGCCCTACAACAACGGGCTGCGCCCGGAACCGGTCGTGGTCGTGCTGGCCCTGCTGGCGCTGTGCCTGGTGGAGTACGCGGTGGCCACCCAGCGCCTCGCGCCGGCCGCGTCCGGCCTGATCGTCGCCGCGTTCTCGGTGGCGGTCAACCCGCACGGCATGGTGGCGGTGCTGCCGTTCGTCGCGGCGGCCAAACCGCTCTGGCAGCTGATGCGCCGCCGCGTCGACCAGGTCGGCTCGTCGGCGGTGCTGGCCCCGATCGCCGCGTCCGGGCTGGTGGTGCTGGTCGCGGCGTTCTCCGATCAGACCTGGGCCAGCGTGTCCGACGCGACGTCCGTGCGTTCGCAGATCGGGCCGTCGCAGGGCTGGTACGAGGAGCTGAGCCGCTACACGCTGCTGTTCTCCTCCTCGCCCGACGGGTCGCTGTCGCGCCGGTTCCCGGTGCTGCTCATGCTGCTGTGCTTGGCCGTGTGCGCGGCCGTGCTGCTGCGGCGGGGCCGCATCCGCGGGGCCGCGCTCGGCCCGAGCCGACGGCTGCTGGCCGTGGCGGGGCTGTACTTCGTGGCGCTGGCGCTGACCCCGACCAAGCACACCCACCACTTCGGCGTGTTCGCCGCGGTGGGCGGCGCGGTGGCCGCGCTGACCGCGCTGGCGGCCAGCAGCACCGTGCTGCGGTCCCGCCGCAACCGGGCGGTGTTCGTCGCCGGGCTCATGCTCGTGCTGGCGCTGTCGGCCACCGGCCCCAACGCCTGGTGGTACGTCTCCGGCTGGGGCGTGCCCTGGCACGATAAACCCCCATCCCTCGGTGGGTTCGCGCTCAGCACGGGCCTGCTGCTGGCAGCCGTGATCGCCCTGCTCGTCGCGCTCGTCGAACACCTCAAGGTCGACGAGCGCCAGCCACCCGTGGCCATCGAGGAGAACCGGTCGCGAGCACTGCGGCTGGGGACCGCTCCGCTGTCGATCGCCTGCGCGCTGCTGGTGCTGGCCGAACTCGCCGCGCTGGCCAAGGTCATCCCCGAACGCTGGGACACCTACACCCTCGCCACCGATAACGTCGGGCAACTCGCGGGGCGAAGCTGCGGGTTGTCGGACTCGGTCTACGTCGAGGACGACCCGGCCTCCGGGGTGCTGCCCGCGTCCGACCACCAGCCCGAGCACCCGGTCCCCGATGCGCGGGGCGGCCAGGACGAGTCCCCCCGGCAATACCTCGCGCACACCTCCCGCGGGTTCGCGCGCGGCGGCCTGCCCGACACCCGCGACCCCGCCGAGGGGCAGCCGACCTGGACACCGCCGAACCGCATCGGCCCGGTTTCGGGCAGCTACGGCGCACCCACCCGCACCGGCGAGATCCGCACCCCGTGGAGCGGGTTGCCCGAACGCGCCCGCACCGGCGAGGTTCCCGTCGTCGTCAGCGCGGCCGGCACCACCTCGGGGGCCAACGCGGTGACCGTCGAGTTCGGCCGGGACACCGCCGCCGGTTTCGAGATCCTCGACCGCGTCGCGGTCGGACGCGGCGGCGACCGCAGCTGGAGCGACGAGCGGGTGCCCACACCCGAGGCGGCCACGAAGGTGCGCCTGGTCGCGGAAGACCGGGCGCTGGACGAGAACGGCTGGCTGGCGGTCAGCCCACCGCGCGCCCCGCAGCTGACCCCGATGACCGACGTGGTCGGCGACGACCCGGCGTTCGTCGAGTGGACCGCGGCGATGGTGCACGCCTGCGCGAACATGACCCGCATCCGCAACGGCATCGCCGAACTCCCGCGCTACCGCATCTCCGGCGGGCAGGAGCTGCGCGACATGGGGCAGGGCTGGTCGGCGCCGAACGCGGGCGGACCGTTCGGCTACCTCAACGTGGCCACCAGCATGGCCGAGGTACCCACCTACCTGCGCAACGACGGCGGGACCGACTGGGGATCCCTGTACGAGGTGCACCCCTACGAACCCGATGCGCTGCCCGCCACGGCAGCCGCCGACACCCGGATCGAGCAGCACTGGGGCTGGTGGCGACCGGGCCCGCCATCGACCCCGATCACCCTGCCCGGCGACGCCCCGGCCTCCAACGACCGCAGCGACATCCAGCCCGGCCCACGATGACCCGCGCGGGCTCACATCCGAATCAACCGGGAGGGTTGCGAGGTCACGCCGGCATGTACTCGCCGCCGTTGGTGTCCAGGGTCGCGCCGGTGATCTCGGAGGCGTAGCGCGACAGCAGGAACAGCACCGACCCGGCGCACGCCTCGTCGGTGGGGATCCGGTCCAGCGGGATGCGCCCGGCGATCTCGTCGTAGACCTGCTGTTCGTCGACGCCGCGCTCCTCGGCGGTCATCTGCAGGTAGTACCGCACACCGGGCCCGTCCATCCAGCCCAGTGCGGCCTGGTTGACCCGGATGCCGGATTCGCCGAGCTCCAGGGCCAGCGAGCGGGTCGCCGCCGACATCGCTGCCTTGGCGATCGCGTAACCGGCCTCACCGCGCACGGGCTTGCGCGTGGCCATGGTGCCGACGTTGACGATCGAGCCGCGTCCGGCTTCGCGCATGTGCGGCACGACTTCCCGGGCGAGGTTCAGCGCGCCGAACAGGATGATGTCCATCGACCGCTGCAGCTGCTTGTCCGGTGTGTCCAGCAGGTCCGCGAAACCGGGGTGCCCGTAGGCGGAGTTGACCAGGCCGGTGATCGTGCCGAAGCGCTCGACGGCGGTGCCGACCAGCCTGCTGACGTCCTCGGCGCGGCGGACGTCGCAGGGCACGCCGATGGCTTCGCCGCCGGCCTGCGCGACGTCGCGCTCGACCTGGTCCAGCACGTCGCCGGATCGCGCCGCGGCAACGACTTTCGCTCCTTCGGCCGCCGCCCGCGTGGCCAGCTTGGCGCCGAGACCCGGCCCGACGCCGGAGATGAGCACGACTTCGCCGTCGAGCATCACAGGTATTCCTCCTGGTAGAACGCGAAGTCCGCGTCGAGCTGGTCGGCGGAGAGACCGAATTCCTCCGGTGTGTAGCGGTGCGCGGCGCTGCGCTGCTCGCGGTCGCGCTCCACGTAGGACTCGAACGCGCTGCGATCGTCGGCACCCGGTGTCCGGCCCAGCGACCGCAGCACCCGCAGCGCTTCGGCGACCGGGGTGTCGAGCATCGCGTCGAAGCGGACGTCGACGAAGCGTTCCGGCCGCGCCTCGCGGACCCGGGTGAACGCGCGCAGCGATGCGGCGAACCGCTCGCTCCAATACCGCCCGATCGCCGCGTCGTCGACGGTGTCGCTGTACTGCTTGGTCAGGTTGCTGACCATCGAGGCGTAGGAGGGCACCGCCCGCGCAGGCGAGCGGTGGGTCATGACGATCGAGCAGTCCTCGAACGTGTCCAGCACGGTGTTGACGGCCGTGAGGTGGTGCGGGGACTTGAGGATCCAACGCAGGTCCGAACGCTGCGGCTGTTGCCACTGCAGCACCTGCAGCCACTGGTGCAGCTCCGCGTAAGCCTTGCTCTGGTCGGCGCTGCGCAGCCAATCACCGTAGCTGGGCACCCAGTGGAAGGACTCGAAGCTCATCGAGGTGAACGACCGGTCGACGAGGATCACGTCCTCCTCCGGGGCGTCCCAGGCCACGGTGTGCAGGTCGCCGAAGTCGGGGGAGAGCTCCAGGAACGCCTGCTGGCGCTGCTGCGCCCGGTGCTTGCGCTCGGCGGCGTCGGCGCCTTCGCCGGGGAAGGGCAGCGGATAGGTGGTTTCCCAGGACATCGTCGAGGTCAACTGCGGTGAGCTGGACAGGAGCCGGTGCAGCAGCGTGGACCCGGTCCGGGGCAGGCCGCAGATCTCGGCGGCCACCACGGGCCGCACCTCCTGGATCTCCGGGTGGGCGCGTTGCAGTGCCCGCAGCCGCAACCGGTCGGCCAACAGCGCCGTGAGCCGGCGGTGCATCATCGCGCGGCCCTGCTCGGACAGCTGCGCCTCGTCGTCGAGCGCTGCCACCAGGACTCCGAGCGGTTCGAGGAACCAGTCGTCGCCGAACTCGTCGAGCCCGGTCTTGTCCCGCGCGGCCGAGAGCAGGTCGTCGACGCGCAGTTCGCTGCCTGTGGCCGTCACCGGTCCTCCTCGTCGTGCAGGTCATCCAGGGAATCCAGCGGCACCACTCGGCACGTCGGGATCGGGTGTTGTTCGGCGCCGAGCCAACGCAGCAGCGCGGTCCCGCGGTCGTGCCCGCAGGTGTCGATCCAGTTGCCCACGCCGGGATCGCGGTCGGCCACGACGATCCGCAGCCGCCCGTCCGCGTCCAGGCGCGCGGTGTGCTTGTTGACGGTGATGCGGCGGCGCTGGTCCAGCGATTCCATCCACCAGTTGTCCAGCTGGAAGTTCCAGTAGGGGCATGGCGGCACGTCGGTGTCGATCACCCATGCCTGACCCGGTTCGAGTTGCCAGTAGCCGTGCAGGTAGCAGATTTCCGGGTCGCCGCCGGCGCGCTGGAACATCTCCTGGCCGAAGTCGACGAGTTCGTTGGGGCGTTCGGCGAACATGTCGGTCCAGCCCGCGAACGTCGCCGCGGTGCCGTGCACGGCCAGCGCTGCCCGGCGCAGCGCGCCGAGCAGGAACGTCGGGTCCAGCGGTTCTGCTCGGTCCGGCTCGCCGATCCGCTGGATCTGCCATTTCCCGGGGGTTTCGGTGGTGCGGTCGAGGTAGGTCTGGCGCACCACCAGGCCCGTCGAGTCCGGTGCCAGCGGCAGCCAGTTGCGTCCTTGCCGGGTGGCGCTGGCGATGATCTCGATGCTGCCGTCGGGTTCGGGCACCAGGTCGGCGTCGCTGAGCTCGCCGGTGGAGGCCATGGTGCCGTCCTTGGCGTAGCGGTTGGCCTTGGAGCCGATGCTGAAGTAGCTGATCGTGCCGCGCTCGCCGGTGATCCGGTATTCCCGGTCGCCGCGGATGTTGGCCGAGAGGTAGACGTTGTCCGGGTTGTCGGCGCCGATCTTGACCAGGTCGAGCTCGTGCAGCCGGGGTTGGTCGGGGTCGGCGTTGTCGACGCAGGAGTACAACATTTCCCGCGTCAGGCGGGTGAGGTAGCGGAACCCCTCGGCGCGGTCGAAGGCGGTGTTCGGGGTGTTGTCGGACAGCACCACGTCGCCGGCTTTTTCCAGGGCCCGGCAGAACTCCGACCACGCCTGGCCGGTCCGCACCGCTTCGGCCGCCTCGTCGGAACCGGTCACCGGACCTCCTCGGAAAGAACGTGTTCTAGTTGAGCACTCTAGGTTCATTCCGGACAACGTTCAATATGTTCGGTCGCCCGGGAACACGCCCTGCGCGCGCAGCGCATCGACGACCGCCCCGGCAGCGTGCTCGGGGCTCATCGACGTCGTGTCGATGCGCAGCTCGGGGTGGTTCGGCGGCTCGTAGGGGGAGTCGATGCCGGTGAAGTTCGCCAGCTCGCCGCGCCGCGCCCGCGCGTACAAGCCCTTGGGGTCGCGCTGCTCGGCGACCTCCAGCGGCGCGTCGACGTGCACCTCGCAGAACTCATCCGCGGCCATGCGCGCGCGGATGTCCGCGCGCTCGGCCCGGAACGGGGAGATGAACGAGACGAGCACGATCAACCCGGCATCGGCCATCAGGGCGGCGACTTCGGCGACCCGCCGCACGTTCTCCACCCGGTCGGCGTCGGTGAACCCGAGGTCCTTGTTCAGCCCGTGCCGGACGTTGTCGCCGTCGAGCAGGAACGTGTGCCGGCCCTCGGCGTGCAACGCCCGTTCGGCGAGGTCCGCGATCGTCGACTTGCCCGCGCCGGACAGCCCGGTCAACCACACCACGCACGGGCGGTGCCCGTTGCGCGCCGCGCGCGCCTCGCGGTCCACGGTCAGGTGCTGCCAGGCGAGATCCCTGCCCCGCGGGAGCGACCGTTCGATCATGCCGGCCCCGACGGTGCCGTTGGTGAACCGGTTGAGGAGGAACGATCCGCGCGGTCGAGGAGGTCTGCTGTGCCCGTCACGCGACTCCCTCCGGTTCGCCGAGCACGGCGCCTGCCAGCTCGGGCCGGCAGATCAGCAGGTCCGGCAGCCAAGGATCGGGCTGGTTGTAGACCAGGGGCGCGCCGTCCAGCCGCGAGGTGTGCATGCCCGCCGCGCGGGCGATGGCCACGGGGGCCGCGGAGTCCCACTCGTACTGCCCGCCGGCGTGGGCGTAGGCGTGCACGTCGCCGCGGACCACGGCCATCGCTTTGGCCCCGGCGCTGCCCATCGGGACGAGATCGGCGTCCAGCGCGGTGGCGATCCGGTCGATGTCCTGTGGCGGGCGGGTGCGGCTGACGGCCAGGCGCACCCGCCCGGCCGGCGCGGAGGCCGGGGGAGGGCAACCGGTGGTCTCGGTGCGGCCCAGGGCCGGGAGGGCGACCGCCGCTGCGGTCACCTCGCCGCGTTCGCACAGGGCGACGTGCACGGCCCAGTCGGTGCGGTCGGGTTCGCTGAACTCCCGGGTGCCGTCCAGCGGGTCCACGATCCAGACGCGTTCGGAGGTCAGCCGCCCCGGATCGTCGGTGGCTTCTTCGGACAGCACGGGATCGCGGGGCCGGTGCCGGGCGAGTTGCCGCGCGAGGAAGTCCTGGGCCAGGCGATCGCCCTGCTCGCGCCTGCGGGCGGGGTCGGGCGTGGTTCGCCGGATCCCGAGCAGCAGGTGGCCGGTCTCGGTGGCGAGGTGGTGTGCCAGGGCGGTGTCCGCGGTCATCACGAGCACGCTAGCCAGGGATCGAACAACGTTCAATACTCTTTTTGAACAACGTTCACCCCCGTTGCGGGCGGCATTCGGCCACACCCCGGACGCCGCTCACCGCGCGGTAGGCTCGCGCTGTGGACGCGACGACCGAACCCGGCCGCACCGCCTGGGGTGACGCGGAAGGGCGGCGCCGGGACATCCTGGCCTCGGCCGAGCACCTGCTGCAGGAATCCGGCTACGCGGCGTTGACCATGCGCGGCATCGCCGCCGGCGCGGGCGTCTCGGCAGGCACCGTCTACCAGTACTTCGGCGGCAAGGAAGAAGTCTTCGTCGCGCTCACCGCCCAGCGCCTCGACCACATCGAGCGGGTTCTGGCCGATGTGGACCGCACCATCGGTATCGCCGCGGTGCTTCGCGAGATCCTGCCGCTGATCACCGAGCTGTGGCGCCGACTCGGCCGCTCGGCCTCGCAATGGGAGGCCAAGGTCCTCGCCGAGGGGCGGCGCAGCAAGGACGCGATCGCGTCGATCACCGACTACCGCCGGGTGTTGCACCAGCTCGACCAGACGTTGCGCGAGGCCGCCGCGGAGCGCGGGCAGACCGTGATCGACGATCCCGTGTTGCCGCACTGGGTGTGGGACGCGCTCATCGGCACCGCCGACGATCTGCTGCTCGGCGGCTCCCAGCAAGGACGCATCAAACCCGAGCGCGTGGTGGAATTCGCCACCGAGGCCATCGAGCGCAGCATCCTCGTGCGGTAGCGCACCGACCGTGCCCTCCACTGTGGAGGGTAGCGGGGTGATTACCTCCGCGGGACGCGAGTGATCACCCGCGCTGGAAGGCCAGGCCGGGGTTCCGGTGCCGATGGGACGACGCGGCGGACGGGAATGCTCACGAACCCGGGTCCGCGTCCCGTTCCCTGAGGCGGCGCTCCAGGTGGGTGATGCGCTCGGTGTTCTCGAAGAAGTCGGTGTGCTCGACGACCCGGCCCCACTGGGCACGAATCAGCAACACCGCGCGATTGGCGTAGAGCTGTTCGCCCTGCGGGCCCAGAGCGTGGTCATCGAAGCGGACGATCATCGTCATCCGCCAGGGCGGGCCCGATACGACCAGGTCGTGGACCTCGCCCTGCAGTCCCGCGGCGACGAACTCCTGCAGGAACCGCTCGATGGACTGCTTTCCCCGGTGGTCACCGGCGAAGCGGTGCTCGCCGTCCGGGAAGTGCAGGACCGCGTCATCGGCGTAGTTGGCCAGCAGGGGGTGGTAGTCACCGGCGTTGAGTGCCTGAACGTCTCGCTGCAACCGCAGTCGCAACACACTTCTGATCAGGCGATGAATCCGTCCGGCGAGAAACTGATCGTTTCTCCATGAGGACGTGCGAGAGGCTGTCCATCGGGATACGGCCTGTGAGACAACTGTGGCGGCGGAGATCAACGTGGTTCGGTGGAGTCCTTGAGGCGTTCTGCTATGCCGGTGACGTCGTCCAGCTCGCCTGCAGCTACCGCCATAATCAGCTCGTACGCCTGGTCGTTGGACAGGGTCAGTCGCCGTCCGTTGACACCAAGGAACGCGATCGTCGCGGCCAAGGACAGCCGCTTGTTGCCGTCCACCAGGGCGTGGTTACGGGCCAGCGAATGCAGCAGGGTCGCGGCCTTTTTGTCCAGGCTCACGTAGGCGGCAGCCTCGAACGCCGTGGGTTGCGGCCACCTCAACGCTGACTGGAGCAGCCCGTGCTCGTGGACGGATGGCTCGCCGCCCAGGGTCCGTTCGGCGATGTGCAGCAGCTCTGGCAGTGTCAGGTAGAGCACTGGCCGAGGCGCTCCAGGGCCTCGGCGTAGCGAGGCAGCTCCTCGTCGAGTACCTGGTCGAGCAGTTCGGCGCGGCTGTGGTTCTCGACGTACTCCCGCACCGCCTGCCTGGCGACGTCCTGCATCGAGCGGGACTCGCGGTCGGCACGGTGGCGCAGCGCGTCGGCCTCCTCATCGGAGAGCCGAAGGGTCATAAGCATGCCAAGGTAGTATCACGAATGATACCGAGAATCAGTGTTTGGGGAGTATTGCTGAGCGAAACACACAGGTGAGTCGACCGGACACCGTGGCCGGATCGGCGGTCTCCCACAGTGGTGTGCTCGGCGCCGGAGGAGACCCCGCGGAGATCCCTGCACGATGATCGAACCGGTGTTGCTGTGCACGACCACCGCGGGCTTGCCGGAACCGGGTAGTGCGCCCAGATCTCGGCAACGGCGTCCGCTGGAGCGGTGGTGCGATCGCGGTGGCGGCGGTGAGTTCGGCACTTCCGAGCCGGGAGGCGTCGTCGGCACGCGAGGTGAAATCTCACCCGCGGTTTCGCACCCGCGCCGCCGGCGGAACCGCGTGCTGGGCGGAACCGCGGCGGGGCGGTGCGGGCGCCTCAGGTGCGGAATCGCTGTGCCACGTCCCGCAGGGCGCGACCGAAGCGGTCCACGTCCTCGCGCAAGGTGTACAGCCCCGGGGTGACCCGGACGCACGCGCCCCTGTCGGGCCCGTCCTTGGGCACCACGAAGATCCCGTGCCGGTCGAGCAGGTCGTTCGCGATCGCCTCGTTGGCCTCCTCGGTCGTGTGCCCGGTGATGCGGAAACCCGTGATCCCGCCGTGCATCGCCGGATCGGGCGGCGTCAGGACCTCGACGTTGCCGACATCGGTGACCGCATCGACCCAGCAGTTGCGCAAGTACCGCAGCCGGGCCTCCTTGATCGCGGACCCGCCGAGTTCGTCGTGGTAGTCGAACGCGGCCGGGACCGACAGCATCGACGCCACGTCCCGAGTTCCGGACACCACGCGGGACTTGATGTCGTCCGGAGGGTAGGACTCGTCGTCGAACACGACCTCGATCGAGTCCAGACGTTCCCGGCGAATGTAGAGGAATCCCGTGCCGAGCGGCGCGCCGATCCACTTGTGCAGCGAGCATCCGACGAAGTCCGCCCCGAGGTCCTCGATGCGGAAATCGAGCTGGCCCAACGAGTGAGCGGCGTCGACGATCACGTCGACACCGCGCTCGCGCGCCATGTCGACGATCTCGCGAACCGGTGTCGCCAACCCCGTGATGTTGTTGATGTGGCTCAGCAGCAGCAGTTTCGTCCGCGGGTGGCGGTCGAGCGCCGACTCGTAGGTGTCGAGCACGGCCTGCTTCGTGGCTGGTTCGGGCAGCGTCGTGGTCACGACGTCGACACCGCGGCGACGCCGGAGCCAATCCATGGTGTCCTGCATGTCCGGGTAATCGAGATCGGCGTACATCACGGCGTCACCGGGCCGCAGTTCCCGGTAGCCGCTGATGAGGTTCTGCAGGGCTTCGGTGCCGCCGAGGGTCAACGCGAGTTCGTCCTCGTCGCCGCCCACCGCGGTCGCCACCCGCGCCCGAACTCGATCCGCGTCCGGCTTGTAGGTGGTGCGGAGCAGGTAGGAGTTGAGCTCGTTCAGCCGGTCCACGTTGTCGTGGTAGGTGCGGCGAACCGGATCGGACATGATCCCGTAGTAGCCGTTCTCCAGGTTCACGAAGTCATCGCTGACCCGGTACTGCCGCGAAACGCGTTGCCAGAAGGACTCGTCGCGGGCTACCGCTTCGGGAGCACCGGCCGGTGGACGCGGGGTCGCCTCAGACGAGAACGCGGAGGTGCTTCCCGCGACGGCGGCGGGAGCCAAGGCGCCGAGGCCGGCGACGAGACTGCGGCGGGACAGGGGCATGGAACACCACTCCTCGGGTGGTCGTGGACATCGTCAGATCAGCTCGGGGCGCGACTTCTGCTGCGGTGGTGCCCGGCTCGGGCCCATCGGTGGGAAAGTCACTGCCGAGCAACGGGTTTCGGAGTCAGGGGCTGCGGCGGCCAACTTCGCCTGCCCAGCGCCCACCGTGCTGGTCGACGCGGGCGGACGAGGGCAGGGGGATGGGCATGGTTCGTTCGCGTGGTGGGTCCAGGTCGCCGCTGAAGTGCGGGGCGGCGTGCCCGGGGACCTCCGGCGCGCGGACGGCGCGGGTTTCCCCGCGGGCCGCGTGCAGGGAGCACAGGAACGCGAGCGCGCACGCGACTCCCAGGAGCACGATGGAGCCCTGCGTGGGCAGCACCAGGGCCATGGGGCCGGCCAGCAGGGGACCGGCGGACTGACCGATGAGCAGGAAGCTGTTGGCCGCGCCGACGTACCCGCTCCGCCTTTCCGGCGGTGCGTGCCGGCTGAAGTGGAAGAACAGCGACTGGGCCAAGGCCGCGAAACCGGCCCCCTGCAGGACCCGCAGCACGATCAGGCCCACCACGCCCAGCGGGAGCGCCTGTGCGGCGATGCTGAGCGCGCAGACCCCGCCGGCGATGGCCAACGCCCGCGCGGGGCGCTGGTACCGGTCGTTGTGCCGACCCCACCAGAAGGACGCGATCAGGGTGGCTCCCCAGGTGAGGGACTGGAAGATCCCGACCCAGAGCCCGGCCCGGTCCGGCGGGAAGCCCTGCTGCACGTGATCGGCGAACACGGGGATCAAGCCGTAGACGCCGAGGTAGGCGCCCACCGCGGCCACGGCCAGCGGTACCGCCCCGGGAACCTGCCAGAAACCCGGCCGCCCCTCGGCAACGGCCCCGGCGCGGTCCGGCGCCGATGCGCGGGTGCTCGGGCTCGGATCGCGCAGCCCGAGCGCGCACGCACCGGCGAGCACGACCGCGACCGCGGCGATCACGACCATCAGGCTGCCGAGGTGACCGGCGCCGATCAACGCCCCACCGGCCAGCGGGCCGATCAACGAACCGGCTGCGGTGGCGCTGAACGATTTTCCCAGCGCAGACCCGCGTTTCCCGTCGGAACCGGCGGCACCGGCGAAGGCTTGAGCGGCCTCGACGACCCCGCCGAGACCGCCTTGCAGCAGCCGACCGAGCACGAGTGCGATCGGGTTGCCGGCCACAGCCATGACCAGCATGGAAGCGGCGAGTCCGAGCAGGGCGCGCACCACCATCCAGTGACGCCCCACGCGGTCGCCGAGGCGGCCCCAGAGCGGGGTCGCCACGGTCAGCGCCAGGGCGGGGGCGGCGATGGCCACCCCCGCCCACGTCTGGACCTCGGCCGTGCTGGTCAGTCCCATGCCGCGCACGTAGAACGGCATGATCGGGACCAGCATCATCAACCCGGCGGTGTTGATGAACTGGCTGGCCCACAGCAGTACGAGGTTGCGTCGTTGGCCGCTGTCGGCGGTGCTCACGGGATGTCGGCCAAGTCGGCTCGGGGCACATCCCGCTTGAGCTCCGCGGCCCAAGCGTCGTCGTAGATCGTGTCCAGGTACCGCTCGCCGCGATCGGGAAACCACGTCACCACGCGTGCCGGGCCGCGAAGCCGGCCGAGCAGCTGGTGCAACGCGGTGATCACGGCACCGGACGAACCGCCGGCCAGCAGCCCCTCCGTCTCGACCAGCCGCCGGCAGCCGGCCGTGGAATCGGGGTCGGCGACGTGGATGACCTCGTCGACGTCGTCCTGGTCGAAGATCTCCGGCACACGGCTGGCGCCGAAGCCGGGAATGCGCCGCTCAGCCGGCGGCGCCCCGAAGATCACCGACCCGACCGCGTCGACGGCCACCACGGTCAACCCCGGGTACACCTCACGCAGCCGGCGGGCCGTCCCCTGCAGCGACCCGGTGGTGGAGACCGGAGCGACCAGGTAGTCGATGGGCCCGTCGACCTGCTGCAGGATCTCGGCACCCAGCGTGTCGTAGTAGGCGCGCCAGTTGCGCTCATTCGCGTACTGGTTGACCCACACCACGTTGGGATCACCCGCGGCGTGGGCTTGCGCGCGACGGACGCGGGCCTGCAGGTAGCCACCGGCTTCGTCCTGGTCGGTGACCATGTCGACGTCCGCTCCGAACAGGTCGAGCAGCCGCAGGTTCGCCGGTGAGGTGTTCGGGTCCACGACAGCGGTGAACGACAGCCCGCGGGTCCGTGCCGCCACGGCCAACGCCACGCCGAGGTTGCCGGAGGTGCTTTCCACGATCCGCATCCCGGGCGCCAACGTCCCGTCGTGCAAGCCCTGCTCGACGATGTGGCGGGCGGGGCGGTCCTTCATGCTCCCGCACGGGTTGAGCATCTCCAACTTGGCCAGGACCTCCCACTCGGAGTGGGGGAAGCACCGGCGCAACCGGACGAGTGGGGTTGCGCCGACGCAGTCCAGCACAGATTCGTGTGTCACGAGAAACCTTCCCGGCCGCGTCACCAGGACATGCGAAGGACGCAGCCGTGCTCAGGGAACGGATACCGCCGGTCAGCGCCAGCGGCTCGAAAACGAGAACCATTTCGGCGGGGAGCGCACATGTCCGATGGCGGTGCGCTATCGATAGCCGAAAAGGAGCTGAGAAAAGGAAGGGGTTGCTCTCAGGAATGATTCAGCTGGAATTCAGCTGGATTTCAGCAGAGCACTGCCCGCGCACGTGAATCAGGTTCGTGACACACCGAGCTTGATGAGGAGGGAAAAGCCCGCGACGCGAAGCGGAGGACGTGTCCAACACCGCTGCGCACGAGTGCGTCCGAGGAGTAGCGCGCCACCGGCGAGGACGACCACCACAACGCCGAGCAGCGCTGGCCAGTCGTCGGGATCGGATGCGGACCAACGCTTGGACAGGTCCATGACCTGCGCTTCTGCGTTGTGGCATGCGGGTTCCGGGTGCGAGTCCTGCTCGCAGTCGCCCCCCAGGAAAGAGGTGTCCGGATCGGCTTCCGGAGCGCTCGGTGTTGCAGTGCTGTGCTCGGAGCTGGCCGCAGCCGGCGCTGCTTCACCGCCGCTCGGAGCGGCCGTGGCCACGTGTGAATGATGTGGCAGCGCGAAACAGGCCAGAAGTGCTGAAAGCGCGAACATCACGAAGGCCCTAGCGCCTCCGCGTGTCCGCACGAATGCCTTCAGCATGCGGCCACTCTAACCAATCTCATCGCGATGTTCAGGTGGGGGTGAAACTCATGACCCGGCCGAGTACTTCGCGTTGCCGCTCCTTTCTTCCGTTCGCCAGGCCCGTGCGGGTGAACGCTCCGGACGGTCCTGACACGTCGACGGCTGCACGCCGCGAAAGCATCGGACACCGCGCCGATGCGACGGTCCGCGCCGACGGGCGGCGCGGACTCGCGTGCTGGCGGGATTGATCAGAAGGCGACGACGCCCCGCGGTGTTTCCTGCAGGGCGCCGACCTGAAGGGAACTGATCGCGACCTCCATCGGGATGTCGCCGCCGTTGGTGTCCTGGACCTGGGCGTTGACCTCGCCATGCATGTCCGAGGGGGTCGCTACGGAGCCGGAGGCGACCTGCGCGTCCGGGTCGGCCGGTGAGCTGGTCTCGTACTTCACGCTGGCGAAGGGCGAGGCGCCGGGAGCGACGCCAGGTCCTGGCCCGGCCTGGCCGCCGTCTCGATCGGCTGGCCGGCCATGTCGGTCGGGTGAGGTTCACCCATCCCCGAGGTCGCACTCCTGGTCCGAGGTGTTGGCCACCTCCAGCACGAATGTGCCGCCGCCCGGCCGGGCTTGCAGGGTGCTCTCGAAGTCCTCGGCCGAGCAGTTCGAAGCGGAGATATCACCGGGGCCTGACTGGGCACCGCCCGCGACGTCGGCCCCGTGATCCTGAACCCCTGCTCGCTCATGCCCACCGCGGAGTTGGCCGCGGGGGTGTGCCCGGAGCGAAGAGAATTCACGAACGGCTGCTGAACTGCGGCGGATTCCGGCGCAAGATGCGGTCGCGGTCGGATGGGTGCCGGCGGTGCGGGAACCGCCGGCACCGACCTCATTTCGGATCGAGCACGAACACCGGGATGTGCCGGTCGGTTTTCGCCTGGTAGTCCGCATAGGACGGGTAGGCGGCGACTGCCCGTTCCCACCACTCCGCCCGTTCGGCGCCCTCGACCTCGCGGGCGACGTAATCCTTGGTCTCGGTCCCGTCTTGCAGCCGAAACTCGGGGTACGCCTTGATGTTGTGGTACCAGTTCGGGTGCTGCGGGGCGCCGCCCAGGGACGCGATGACCGCGTACCGGCCGTCGTGCTCGACCCGCATCACGGGTGTGTAGCGCAACTTCCCGGTCTTCGCGCCGCGCAGCGTCAGCAGTACGACCGGCGACCCGAAGATGTCGACGCTGTCGGTAGTCCCGGTCTCCAGGATCTTCTTCGTCTGGTCACGCACCCAACCAGTGGGATTGAACTCCACGCTCTCGTCAGCCATGTCCCGACCAACATTCCTCCCGCGCTGTGCATTCCCGCTCGGCGGGTGTCCGCCCCGCGGAAGCGAACTGCGGCGCACCCGGCCCCGAGTGCCCGCCGTCCGCGTCAGGGGCGGGTGGTGGTGCCACGTGCCAGGACGAGGCGCTGGGCCTGGAGGGCGGTGATGTCGGTGAGCGGCGCGCCGTCGCAGACGAGGATGTCCGCGTCGTAGCCCGCTGCGAGCCGGCCTGCCCGGTCACCGATCCCGAGCGCGGTGGCGCTGTCGGTCGTGGCCATGTCCAGGATCTCGTGCGGCGCCATGCCCAGGTGTCGGTAGAGCTCCAACCCGGCGGGCAGCCCGCCGTGCTCGGACCGGACGACACCGGCATCGGTGCCGGCGATCAGCGGCACCCCGATATCGCGCATCCGCACCATCTTCTCGATGGCCCGCTTGCCCACGTCGGCCCCGAGCGCGTCGAGGAGGGACCGCCAATCCGATGGCCAGGCCGGGCATGCGCAGATGCCGCGCTCGGCCATGCGCTCGGCAACGTCGAGGCGTTCCTCGATCTCCGGGTTGTCACCGATCCGCATCCAGGTGCAGTGCTCGACCGTGCTCACTCCCGCCTCGGCGCAGGCCGCGATCGCTGTGGTGCCGTGCGCGTGGGCCGCTACCGGCAGCTGCAGCTCGGAGCTGATGTCCACGATGCGGCGCAGTTCCTCCGCGGTGAACTGCATTTCCCACGGCTTCCGCGAATCGGGAGTGATGTGTCCTCCGGACACCATGACCTTGATGACGTCGACACCCAGTTCGGTCAGCGAGGTGATCCGGCGGCGGATCTCCTCGGACCCGGCGACCTCGCCGCCGAGGAACCAGCAGTGCCCGCCCGGCGGCGTGAGCGGAGTGCCGGCGGCGAGCACGCGCGGGCCGGACCGATCGCCGCGGGCGATCTCGTCGCGCAGCCGGACCGCCAGACCGCCGCGGTCGCCGAGGTCGCGCATCGTGGTGATCCCCGCCCGCAGCGCCGCGCCGGCACGGTCGGCCATCTCGCGCAGCAGCGTCTCGTCATCGAGGTGCCGGAGGGCCTCGGGCGGATCTTGGGTCGGATCGAACGCCAGGTGGACGTGGCCATCGATCAGGCCGGGCAGGATGGTTCCTCCCGGGAAGTCGAAGCGGGCCACGTTCGCGGTGGCGCGGGCTTCGATGTCCGGACGGGCGCCGACGGCGCTGATGAGGGGCCCGTCGACGAGGACAGCGCCGTCGGTGATCGGCGTCGTTCCTCGACCGGGGTAGACCTCGCCGGCGGTGACGAGCAGTTGCTGCGGCATGCGGTCCTTCCTGCGCACGCGCGCTGCCCCACCTGGCGGGGGAGTGGCCAGGGCAGCAGCACTTCGGTGGAGATCGTCGACGGGAACTGTCCCATCGCGCACGCGCGCTGGTCATGCGGTTGCCCGAGTTTGCTGGGCGGTGGGGCCGGAGCTGGCCGCACAACGGCGCACCCCACGGCAGGCCGGTGACGATGTGACGCGTCACCTGCGTCCCTCGGTGCGGGCAGCAGCGCACCTCAGAGAGCATTGCACGCCTCCAGGGCTCCACCCGGGGCGCGCTCGTGCGATGGGGCGCTGCCCGTCGCGGGCAAGTTATTGACATAGCGACAACAGCACGGTCACTCTGATCGGGCAGCCGCCGACCCGGAGGATCCGCCCCATGCCACGAGTGCTCACCGACGAACGACGCGATCTCGTCGCCGCGATCGAAGACTTCTGCCGCCGGGAGTGCGGCAGCAAGGAAGTCCGCGACAAGCTGACGAGCTCGGGCCAGCACCCGCACAGCCAGGAGATCTACGCGAAGATGGCGGATCTGGGTTGGCTCGGCATCGCCATCGGCGAGGAGTACGGCGGCGCCGGTCTCGGCATGACGGATTTGTGCCTGTTCCTCGAAGAAACCGCCTACTGGCAGGCTCCCATCGGCGGTTTCGCCACGACGATCATCAGCGCGGCTGCGTACGAGAAGTTCGCGACCGAGGAACAGAAGCGGACCGTGCTCGAAGGTGTCGTGGCGGGCAGGGTCGAGGCCATCTCGATGTCGGAACCCGAGGCCGGGTCGGACGTCGGCGGACTCACCTGCCGTGCGGAGCGCCGGGACGGCGGTTACGTCATCAACGGGCAGAAGACGTGGTGCTCCAACGCGCACATCGCCGACCACATCCTGCTCGTCGCCCGCACCTCCAGCGGAGGTTCGAAGCACCACGGCCTCACGCAGTTCATGGTTCCCACGACCACGGACGGCCTCGAAATCCGGGGCATCGACACCATGGGTGGACGCGAGGTGAACGACCTCTACTTCACGGACTGCTTCGTCCCGGAATCCGCCGTGGTGGGCACGGAGGGCGAGGGGTGGAAACAGCTGATGTCCGGGCTGAACCTGGAACGGATGATCCTCGCCGCGCTCATGCTCGGCACCGCGCGCCGCGCGTTCGACGACACGGTCGGTTACGTCCAGCAGCGCGAACAGTTCGGTCAACCGATCGGCTCGTTCCAGGCGATCAAGCACCGCATCGCGGATATGGCCACCGAGCTGGAGTGCGCGCGACTCCTGCTGGATGACGTGGCCGCGGCCATCGACGCCAAGCCGGATGCGATCTTCGCGCGGGAAGCCTCCATGGCCAAGCTCAAGTGCACGGAGCTGGCCAAGCACGTGACCCTGGAAGGGATGCAGATGCTCGGTGGTTACGGCTACGCGACCGAGTACGGCATGGAAGCCCTCCTCCGATCGACGGTGGTGTCCACCGTGTACGGCGGGACGAGCGAGATCCAACGGGACATCATCGGCAAGACCTACGGTCTGTGAGCGAACATTCCATGGTGACGACGCGCTTTTGCGACCTGTTCGGGGTGGAGCACCCCATTGCGCAGGGAGGAATGCAGTGGGTGGGCCGAGCCGAACTCGTAGCGGCAGTGGCCGATGCGGGTGCCCTCGGGTTCCTCACGGCGCTCACGCAGCCCACGCCGGAAGACCTGGCCAAGGAGATCGAACGGTGCCGTGAGCTCACGGATCGCCCGTTCGGCGTCAACTTGACGATCCTCCCGTCGATCAACCCGCCTCCGTACGACGAGTACCGGAGGGTGATCGTGGAATCCGGGATCCCCGTGGTGGAGACCGCGGGATTCAACCCGGAGGAACACCTACCGGAGTTCCGCGAGGCCGGCGTCAAGGTGCTGCACAAGTGCACGAGTGTCCGGCACGCGATCAAGGCGGAGGAGATCGGTGTCGATGCCGTGAGCGTGGATGGTTTCGAGTGTGCCGGCCATCCCGGTGAGGACGACATTCCAGGGCTGGTCCTGATCCCGGCAGCGGCCAGGCGGATCACGATCCCGATGCTGGCGTCGGGCGGTATCGCCGACGCGCGAGGACTCGTGGCGGCATTGGCTCTCGGCGCCGACGGGGTGAACATGGGCACGCGTTTCCTGTGCACCCAGGAGGCACCCGTGCACTCCCGGGTCAAGGAACAGATCGTCGCCGCAACGGAGCGCGACACCGAACTGATCTTCCGCCCGCTGCGCAACACAGCGCGCGTGGCGAGCAATTCGGTGAGTCGAGAGGTCGTGGAGATCCTCGACGGGGGTGGCGTGTTCGACGATGTGCGCGATCTGGTCGCGGGCTCACGCGGCCGGAAGGTGTTCGAACAAGGCGACCCGGAGCTCGGAATCTGGAGTTCCGGGATGGTCCAGGGCCTCATTGACGACATACCGACGGTGGCCGAGGTGATCGAGCGCATGGTCGTCGAGGCCGACGACCTGATCGCGAACCGGTTACCCGGACGGGGAGCGCAGTAGCGAATTCCGCGGCAGCGCGGCGGGTCGCGGAGGAACCTGCCGACGCTGCCCTTCCCTGTCGTTTGTGGAACTCCCTTCACCGGCGCGAACATCGCGGCGAGTGGAGTTCCTCATCGCGAGGTCATGCCGGCTCTTCGTGCTCGCTGAGGGCCGGGTAGACGGTGTGCAGCAGGTGCAGCACAGCTTGGGTGAGCAGGAGGTGCAGATCGACCCTGGTGAGGGTGTCGCGCACGAGCCACTCGCGGGATGCTGCCTTGAGCATGCTGCCGTACGCGCGGATCGCGGCGCGCAGCTTCTCACGCCCTCCCGTGGTGTCGAGCAGGCCCGCTGCCTCCAGCAGCCGGTCCGCCGCGATCTCATCGGATTCGAGCATGATCTGTTCGATGTCGGGATCCTTGCCGACCGGATCCGATCCGATCGCGGCCAGCCACATCTCGCGGTTGCGATCAACGACATCCAGCCATCGGTCGACGTAGATCGCGATGCGTTCGTCGACGGTGGTCTGCGGAAGGTTTTCGGAAACCGAGGCGGGTACGACCATCATCTGGCGCACCACTTCGAGGTAGAGTTCCCGTTTGCTCCCAAAGTAGTGGTTGATCAACGCCCGGGTGACGCCGGTCTCCGCTGCGATGTCTGCCAGGTGCACCGACGAGTAGCTGCGCGAGCCGAAGAGCTTGCGCGCGGACTGCAGGATCTGGGATCTCCGCTGGTCCGGATTCATCCGGTGCCGGCGACCCGGCTGAGACATGCTCATGGGCTCACTGTTCCGTCTTATTGCCATTGTGTCAACAACGTGAGCGCGGAGTACCTGCCGGCCTCGGCCACGCTGTCCTGCGATGGTTCGCCGAACGGATGCGGTACTTCGAAAGCGGCGTGGTCACGGGCAGTGTCACGCGTACATGGCTTCGATCTCGCTGGCGTAGCGCTCGGCGATGACCTTTCGGCGCAAGCTCAACTTGGGGGTGAGTTCGCCCGAATCCGCCGTCCACGCGACACCCAGCACCGTGTGGTTCTTGACCTGCGCGACGCGGGACAACGACTCGTTCGCCGCGGCGACGGCGCGATCGAGCTCATCCACGACGTCGGGGTGTCGCGCGAGCTCGGCGAGGCTCGTGGTCTCGATGCCTCGCCTGCGTGCCCATTCCGGGGCTGCCTCCTCGTCCAGGACCAGTAGCGCGGTGACGTACTTGCGCTGGTCGCCGATCGCCACCGCCTGCCCGAGCAACGGATGTGCGCGCAGCAGGGACTCGATGTGGGTCGGTGCGATGTTCTTGCCGCCCGCGGTGATGAGGATTTCCTTCTTGCGGTCGGTGATGGAGATGACCCCCCGCTCATCGGCGACACCGATATCGCCGGTGGCGAACCAGCCCTGGCCGTCGGTGGCAGGAGCGATGCCGCCGTCAGCTTGGAGGTAACCGAGGAACACGACTTCTCCGCGCACGAAGACTTCGCCGTCGTCGGCGAAAGCGACCTGCACACCGGGCGCGGGCGGCCCGACGCTGCCGATCGCGAACACGTCCGGAGTGCTCACCGTGGCGCACCCGGTCGTCTCGGTCAGGCCCCACACCTCATAGACCGGCAGGCCGAGGCTCGCGAGGAATTCGAGCACCGACACCGGTATCGGCGCGGCACCGCTGAAATTGCGGGCCGACGCGTCGAGACCGATCGAGGCGCGGATCGGGCGGAGGACCTGCTCGTCCAGCTCCCGGTGCTTTTCGGCGAGTTCAGGGGGGAGCTCGCAACGCTGCGCGCGGAGCCGGTATACCTGCAGCGCGACGTCACGGGCCTGCTCGACGGCAGCGGCTTCGCCTGCGGATGCCGTCGCCAGTCTGGCCTGCAGGCCTGCGGCCATCTTCTCCCAGACGCGGGGTACGCCGAAGAATCCGTGCGGCCGCACGGAGGCCAGCGTGGGCAGGAGCTGTGCCTGGTCGGGGCAGATGGTGACGTGCCCGGCGTTGCAGATCGGCATGTAGATGCCGAGCACCCGCTCGGCGATGTGCGCCAGCGGGAGGTAGGAGACCGAACGTGGGTGGTCGGGGACCGGAACGAGGTGGTCCTGCATCAACGATTCGTGGATCACGTTGCGATGGGACAGCACGACGCCTTTCGGATCGCCGGTGGTCCCGGAGGTGTACACCACGGTCAACGGCTGGTCCGGTGTGGTGGCAGCCGCGAGCCGCTCGAAGGTGCCCGCGTACTGCGCGTGCGGTCCGGTACCGCGCAGGTCGGTGTAGCTGACGAAGCGCGGATCGCTGGACGGCATCGCTGCCGGGTCGAGCACGACGACCGCGCGGAGCTCGGGGAGGTCGTCGAGGACGGGACGCCACCGGGACAGCTGGTCGGCGTCTTCGAGAACGACGACCGGCGCTGCGCTGTGCTGCGCGACGTAGCGGATCTCCTCCGTCGACAGGGTGTCGTAGGTCGTGCAGGGGATAGCGCCGAGGTGGATGGCCGCCAGGTCGATGATCCAGTGCTCCGGCCGCTTCGACATCGAGATGAGCATCCGGTCGCCGACGTCGAGTCCCAATGCGGAGAGCCCGTGGGTGAGCGCGGTGACCTCGGTGCGCAGTTGTGACCAGCTCAGCGTGACCGCTTCCGGGCCGATCCCGCTGGTGAGCGCCGACTCGTCCGGGAATTCTCGCGCGTTGCGGGCCAGCAGACCGGTGATCGTCTTGCCCTCGACAGCCTCGTATACCTGATCAGCAGTGGTCACGACCCTCGTTCCCTCCATCGCGAATGACGAGTCATCCCTGAGCTGGCTATACGCTGACCCACTGTTGTCCATACGTCAACAGTCGGTTCGGGCTCGCCCCTCATCGCGCGCATCCGATTCCTCCGGGTGGCGCTGCGGGTCGGACGTACGCTCGCACCTAGCGCTATTAACGCGACGTCAGTAAAGTCCCGGCGAGTTCGGAGCGCCGACGGTCGCGGCACGCGCCGCGAGCGGACGTTCCGCAGGAAGGAAGGCAGGTTGAGCGTGACAGCAGAGGCATTCATCTACGACGCGATCCGCACCCCGCGCGGGAAGGGGAAGAAGACCGGATCGCTGCACCAGATCAAACCGGTATCCCTGGTCGTCGGGCTCCTCGGGGAGTTACGCGCCCGGCATCCCGCACTCGACGTCGAACGGATCGACGACGTGGTGCTCGGGGTCGTATCGCCGGTCGGCGACCAGGGCATGGACATCGCCAAGACCGCGGCGCTGGCCGCCGAACTCCCCGACCACGTGGCCGGGGTGCAGCTCAACCGGTTCTGCGCGTCCGGCCTGGAAGCGGTGAACACCGCGGCGCAGAAGGTCCGCTCAGGATGGGACCGGCTGGTCGTCGCGGGCGGTGTGGAGTCGATGTCGCGAGTTCCCATGGGCAGCGATGGGGGTCCCATGGGGTCTGACCCGGAGACGAACTTCAACACCTCGTTCGTCCCGCAGGGCATCGGCGCGGACCTGATCGCGACCATCGAGCAGTTCTCCCGGCACGACGTGGACAGCTACGCCGTGCGGTCGCAAGAGCTCGCGGCCCGGGCGTGGTCGTCGGGCCACTTCGCCAAGTCGGTCGTGCCGGTTCGCGACCGCAACGGCATCCTGGTCCTGTCGCAGGACGAGCACCTGCGCCCCGACTCGACGGTGGACGGGCTGGGCGAGTTGCCGCCGTCGTTCGCCGAGATCGGTGAAGCGGGCGGATTCGACGCTGTGGCGCTGCAGAAGTACCACCGGGTGGAGCGGATCGAGCACGTGCACACCCCGGGCAATTCGTCCGGGATCGTCGACGGGGCATCACTGGTGCTGGTCGGCGGTGAGCAGATGGGTGCGGAGCTCGGCCTGGCTCCCCGCGCCCGGATCTTGGCGACGGCCGTCAGCGGTGCCGATCCGACGATCATGCTGACCGGACCAGCCCCGGCGACGCGGAAGGCCCTGGACTTCGCGGGGCTTTCCGTCGAGGACATCGACCTGTTCGAGATCAACGAAGCGTTCGCCTCCGTGGTCTTGAAGTACGTCCGAGACCTCGCACTCCCCTGGGAGAAGGTCAATGTCAACGGTGGTGCCATCGCCATGGGCCATCCGCTGGGCGCGACCGGTGCGATGCTGGTCGGCACCGTGGTCGACGAATTGGAACGCCGCGATGCCCGTCGTGCGGTGGTGAGCCTCTGCGTCGGCGGCGGCATGGGTATCGCAACGGTCATCGAGCGGGTTTGAGCGGGTGGCCGCTCTCCGCTTCCGCGAACCGCCCCGGGCCGTCCCCCGCAGATCGGTGAACTCGTCGCGCGGTGGAGCCCCAGTTTTCGTGAGAGGGATGAGGTAACGATGCCCCAGAACACCATGATCCGGTGGGATCGCGACGACGAAGGCATCGTCGTGCTCACCATGGCTGACCCGGACCAGTCGGCCAACACCATGAACCAGGCATACACCGCGTCGATGGGGGAGACGGTCGACCGGTTGGAACGAGAACGGGAGACGATCACCGGCGTCGTCCTCACATCGGGCAAGAAGAGCTTCTTCGCCGGCGGCGATGTGCATTTCATGATTCGGGCCCAGCCGGAGGACGCCGTCGCGCTGGCGGAGCTGTGCGCGACGATGAAGTCCCAGCTGCGCAGGCTGGAGACCTTGGGCAAACCGGTCGTCGCCGCGATGAACGGCACCACCCTGGGAGGCGGTTTCGAGATCGCGCTGGCCTGCCACCACAGGGTCGCGCTGGACCACCCCGGCAGCAGGATCGGCCTGCCGGAGGCGACGCTCGGATTGCTGCCCGGAATCGGAGGCGTCACCCGCACCGTGCGGCTCCTCGGCCTGCAGGACGCATTGCTGCGGGTCCTGCTGCGAGGGCAACGCAACACGCCCCGCCAAGCGCTGGAGAACGGCCTCGTCGACGACCTGGCGGCCACGCCGGAGGACATGCTCGCGCAGGCCAAGACGTGGATCCGCGCCCACCCGGGGTCCACGCAGCCGTGGGACGCCGATGGCTACCGCATGCCCGGAGGAACACCTGCGCATCCCCGGATCGCGGCGACGCTGCCCGCGCTGCCGGCGAACCTGCGCAAGGAGACCAAAGGCGCCAACCTGCCCGCCCAGCGCAACATTCTCGCCGCGGCGGTCGAGGGAGCCCAGGTCGACATCGAGACCTCGTTCAAGATCGAGACGAGCTACCTGGTCGAGCTCATGACCGGTCAGGTCGCGAAGAACATGATGCAGGCGTTCTTCTTCGACATGCAGCACATCAGCTCCGGCGGCAACCGGCCCCAGGGCTACGACGCGCACCGCGCGCGGAAGGTGGGTGTGCTCGGTGCGGGGATGATGGGTGCCGGTATCGCCTACGTGTGCGCCCGGGGCGGGATGGATGTCGTGCTCAAGGACGTCTCCGTCGAAGCGGCCGACAAGGGCAAGAGCTATTCCGTCGGGCTGTACGAGAAGGCGGTGGCGCGCGGCAAGGTCAGTCGGGAAAGCGCCGACGAGGTCCTCGCCAGGATCACGCCGACCGCAGATCCGGATGCGCTGGCGGACTGCGACCTGATCATCGAGGCGGTCTTCGAAGATCCCGCGGTGAAGCGGAAAGCCTTCGACGAGGTGGAGGAGGTCGTCGAACCGGGTGCCGTACTCGGGTCGAACACCTCGACGCTACCGATCAGCCTGTTGGCGGAAGGTGTGCGGCGCCCGGAGGACTTCATCGGTCTGCACTTCTTCTCGCCGGTCGACAAGATGCCGCTGCTGGAGATCATCGTCGGCGAGCGGACGAGTCGGCAGACGCTGGCCAAAGCCATCGACATCGCACACCAGATCAACAAGACGCCGATCGTCGTCAACGACAGCCGCGGTTTTTTCACCAGCAGGGTGATCAGCAAGTTCGTCGATGAAGCGGTCGCCATGGTCGGTGAAGGGATCGACCCGGTGTCGGTCGAGCAGGCGGGTGCACAGGCGGGGTATCCGACGCCGCCGCTTCGCCTGCTGGATGAACTGACGCTCACGCTGCCCCGCAAGATCAGGGAGGAAACGAAGAGCTCCGCGCTCGCCGCCGGGGCCGAGTGGACGCCGCACGGGTCCGAGCCGGTGATCGACCGCATGATCGACGAGTTCGACCGCTGCGGGCGTTCCTCGGGAGCCGGTTTCTACGCGTACGCGGAGGGCGAGCGGATCGGTATCTGGGGCGGCATCGCCGAGCATTTCACGGTCGCCGGCAAGGAGATCCCGTTCGAGGACATGAAAGAACGGATGCTGTTCGCCGAAGCCATCGACACCGTGCGGTGCTTTGACGAGGGGGTGCTCTCCTCGGTGCCCGATGCGAACATCGGATCGATCCTCGGTATCGGGTTCCCCGCCTGGACCGGTGGCGTGATCCAGTACATCAACGGTTATCCGGGCGGCGTGGCCGGTTTCGTCGAACGAGCGCGGGAACTGGCAGGTCGTTACGGCGAGCGGTTCGACCCACCGTCGTCGTTGTGCCTGCGGGCGCGCAACGGAGAATCCATCGAATAGGTCGTGCGCCCGGACACCCGCACTGTGGCCGGGGTGTCGGACCGGTGGTGCGTGCGGCCGTTCGGTCGCATCCCACCGGTTTTTCGGTGGGTGGTGCCGAACGGGTCGTCGTGGCGGCATTCGAGCCGCACTCCGCTGGTCACCGCCATGCCGAATCGCCCGCACTGCTGAGCGCCGCGTTCGGCGTGGTGCGGGTGTTCCGCGGGCGTTGCGGCATTTGGTGGCAAGTTGGTACGAGTTCCCTTTTCGGGCTGGCGAGGAATACGTGACGTGTGCTCTCCTGTAGGTGCAGTGATACGCAATATGTTACACCGTATCACCTCGCGCTTTCGCGAGCTCAAGGAGGAGTTCAGACATGAGCGGATTCAGCAGACGTCGGCTGTTGGCTTCTGGAGGGGCGCTCGGGGCACTGGGCGCGTTGAGCATGGCTGCGCCCCCGGCGGCCTGGACCTGGCCCCCGAGCGGTTCGGTCGTCGGTACCGGGGCGGGCCTCGATCCCAGATGGGTCTGGGACGAGGTGGCCGACCCCCTCGTGGCCTCGTTGTCCGAGCGCGGCGATGTTCCCAGGGTGAACGAGCTGTTGCGCGAATGGACCAAGAACGGTCAGGAGTTGCCGAAGGGGCTTCCCTCGGAACTGCGCACCTTCATCGAGGACGCCCGACAGCTGCCCGAGTGGGCCGACCGCGAGAAGCTCGACCTCGCCTACGAGTTCAACGAGAAGCGCGGGCTGTACCTCGGTGTGTTGTACGGGATGGCCAGCGGAATGATGAGCACGGTCATTCCGAAGGAGGCGCGCGCGGTCTACCACTCCTACGGCGGGGCCAACATGAAGGACCGCATCACCAAGACCGCCAAGCTCGGCTACGACATCGGTACTGCCAATGCCTACGCCGATGACGGGGAAATGATCGTCACCTGCGTGAAGACCCGGCTCACGCATGCCGGTGTGCGCCACCTGTTGCCGCAGTCCCCGCACTGGGATTCGGCAGCGCCGGAGGACATCCCGATCAGCCAAGCCGACCTGATGGTCACCTGGCACAGCTTGGCGACAACGGTCAACCGGAAGATGGTCGAGTGGGAAGTGCCCATCCCGCGCGAGGAGTCCGAGGCGTACCTGCATTCCTGGCAGATGTGCGCGCACATGCTCGGCATCCAGGACGAGTACATCCCCGCGTCGTGGGACGAGGCCAACGCGCAGGCGGATCAGGTCCTCACACCGATCTTGGCTCCCACTCCGGAAGGCGTGAACCTCGCCGACATCCTGATGGACTTCGGTAAGGAGATCGACGGAACGATCCTCAGCAGGCCGGTCATCGGCGCGCTGACGCGGTTCATGCTCGGCGATGAGATCGCCGAGTGGCTGATGATTCCCGAGGAGCCGGTCTGGGACCCGTTGTTGAACACGTTCTGGGGTCCGTTCGTCGCCTTCCGCGAAGGAGTGCTCGACACGTTCCCGGGCACGGACAAGGCGTACTGGATGTTCGACGAAGTCCTGCGCCAAGCCGTCCTGCTGTTCCTGTCCGAAGGCGATTACCCCATCAGCATCGAGATCCCCACCACGAACCGTCCGCAGTGAGCGGCAACGATCTCGGCGGCTGGAGTCGTTTCCGAAGCACGCCGGTTCGGTCGCCGTCCTCGCCGTCGGCGGGCGGACCGGCGAAACGCCCGGAGAGCCGGAGCGAACGTCGCATTGGGGCGGGTGCCGCGAAACCGGTCGGAGATGGCCTGGAGGCGCAGCACTTCGCGCGGCAGCGCGAGCTGTCGAGACCCGCGACGTCCCGGGCAACTCGCCGGCGTGCCGAGGCGGTCGAATGTCGCGGCACCACGATATGAACGGAGTGTGCACGGATGATCCCAAGCGGTTGGCAGCTCGT